>NZ_JARZHH010000052.1 GCF_029946515.1 Polyangium sp. 6x1 | reverse complement strand
GCGCCGACCCCCTCGCGTCACGGTTGCGCGCCGCCCTCGCCTCGCGCCCGACACGCCCGCGCGACGCCGACGCGCGCCCCTCGCCTCGCGCCCGACACGCCCGCGCGACGCCGACGCGCGCCCCTCGCCACGCGCCAACCCCCTGGGCACACGATTGACCGCCTCCCCGGGGCGGCGTCTCCCGTATATCTTCGCGGGAACAACGGGCTTCCCGGGGCCTCACACCCTGGTGAACAAAGGTCCCCTGCTGCCGTCCATACCCTGCTCATGACGCCCCACCGCGCTCGCCTCGGCTCCGCCCTCACCGCCCTCGCCGCCCTCGCGGGGGCCCTCTTCGCCACCTCGCCCGCGGCCGCCGAAGGGTCGGCCGTGCGCGCCGCGCTCGTCGAGACCAAGTCCATCAAGCTCGACGGCGTCCCCAAGGAGTGGCCCGCGCTGATGGCCCTCTCGTACGCCGCCAAGGGCAAGCCGTCGAAGACGGACCTCGAAGCCAAGGCCGCCCTCTCCTACGACGGCACGAGCCTCTTCGTCGCCGTCGACGTCACCGACGACGTCCTGCGCGGCGGCGGCGGCGATCACGTGGCCATCACGCTCGGCTTCCCCGGCGGCGTCGTCCACGAGGTGCTGCTCTACCCCGGCGACCCGGGCAAGTCGCCCGGCGCAGCCAAGACGAAAGAAGGCAAGGCCATCCAGGGCGCGAAGGTCATCGAAGCCCCGCGCAGCGGCGGCTGGACGCTCGAAGCAACGATCCCCTGGACCGCCTTCCCCCCCGCCGCGACGACACGCGTCGGCCTGCGCGGCGCAATCCACGTGCACGACGCCGACACGGGCAGCGCGATCGAGTCCTCGGTCGGCACGGCGCCCTCGACGAAGTACGAGTCGCTCCCGCCCGTGTCCATCGAGAGCGAGCAAGCGCTGGCCGAGGGGCTGCTGAAGGAGAAAAACGTCCGCGGCGCGCCCAAGTTCAACCTGATCGCAGACGTCGCAGGCGACGCGCTGAAGGAGCGCGTGCTCGTCTGGGATCGGTACCTCGTCGTCCTCGGGCCGACGTTCCGCAAGGGCACCGAGTATTACTGGAACGACCTCGGCGTGGACGTCTCCGCAGGCATGTTGCCCTCGTTCGAGGCGCGAGATCTGACGGGCGACGGGCAGGCAGAGATCATCCTGCGCAAGCGCCTCGGCGCGCCGAAGAAGTACCGCGAGTACCTGCAAGTCTTGCAGTTCGGCAAGTCGGACGTGCCCACGACGCTCTTCCAGCGCGAGATCGCAGTCGTGACGGAGAAGGGCGCCGTCGAAAACGAGGTGCGCTTCGACAGCGACGGCGCGAAGGTCGCGATCACGATCCTGGCCGGCAAGGCGAAGGAGTTTCACGCAGGCAACTACAACGAGCCGCGCGAGAACACGATGGATCCCGCGCTGCTGCCCTGGGAGACGATCGCTTCGCAGACGTACAAGTGGAACGGCAAGGCCTTCGCAAAAGCCGGCGAGGCAACCCAAGCCGCGACGCCCGCGCCCGCCGCAGCGTCCAAGCCAGCCGGCGAGTCGGTGAAGGTCGAGGCACCCAAGGGCCCGAGTGCAGGCGAGCTGCTCGAGCAGGTCTATGCGCTCTACAAGAAAGAGCGCAGCGTGGCGGGCAAGGCGCGGTTCAACGTGGCCGCAGACGTTTCAGGCGACAAACAAGCCGAGACGGTCCTGCTCCACGATCGAGACCTCGTGATCTTCGGCAAGGGCTTCAAAGGCGGAACGGGCTACTCGTTCCTCACGCTCTCGCAATTCACGAAGGGCACAGACATCACCGAGATCAGCGCGATGGACCTGACCGGCGACGGCAAGTCCGAGATCATCGTGCAAGGCACGCTGCACGCAAACGCATCCCCAGAAGCAGGCGGCGGGACCGTCGATCGCGATGTACTCCTCGTCTACAAAATCGAAGGCGAAGGCCTGAAGCGGGTCTTCGCCGCAGAAATCGGCCGCGCCATCGGCAAGAAAAAGGTGAGCGGAGCCCACCGCTTCGTGAAGTCCGGCAAGGGCGTGGAGATCGAGCTCGCCTCCGGCAAAGCCACCGAATGGACCGCCGCCACCTACCCCTTCACCCAAGACACGAGCGCAAACGGCGGCATCGAGCCACTCCTGCTCCCCTGGAGCAACCTCGGCCCCATCCGGTATCGATGGACCGGATCGGCATTCGGACGCTGAGCTGAGCTGAGCTGAGCTGAGGCGTCGCGCCGGGGCGCTGCCCCGGACCCCGCGGGGGCTGTCCGCCCCTCGACCCGGACCAGGGCCAGCCCTGGACCTTTGGTGGAAGAACTGCGCTCCGCGCAGTTCTTCCAACGGGCCCGTTGGCAAGACCAACAGGGCGTTGCTCAGCGAGCCGTCAACGCTGCGGTCTTGGTGGGCAGTGTCGTTGCCGATCCTGGCCTGTTCGATGAACTGCGCGGAGCGCAGTTCATCGACCCCGGGTCCAGCGCTTGCGCTGGTCCGGGTCCAGGGGTGGACAACCCCTGGTCGGGCCCGGGGTGAAACCCCGGCGAGACGCCCCAGTCACAGCGCGATCTTCTTCCAGTCGCCGCTTCGGAACTTGAAGACCATCACGCTTGCGAGGAGCACTGCGTAGACCACGCCGGCGGTCCAGATGCCCATCAGGCCGAAGTCGAGCGTGATGCCGAGCAGCCATGCGAGTGGGACGAGACAGAGGAAGTGGAGCACGAGCTCGACGACCATCACGAAGCGCGTGTTGCCTGCGCCGAAGAGGGCTTGCGTGAGGATCATGCCGATCGCGATGATCGGCGTGCAGAAGCCCATGAGCCGCATCGGGCCGAGTGCGACGTCGCGCACCACCTCGCTGTGCGAGACGAAGGAGAGGATCTGCGGGGCGAAGACGGCCTCGCAGAAGCCTACGACGCCGAAGATCAGGAGACCGAGACGCACGGAGGTCCAGCCGAATGTCTCGGCCTTGTCGCTGTTGCGCTCGCCGAGGGACTGCGCGACGAGTGTGGCTGTGGACGTGCCGAAGGCGAGGCACGCGGTGAACGTCAGCTTGAGGACGCCGACGATCACGGTCGTCGCGGCGCCGTTGACGGGCTCGGCCTTGCCGCCTGGGCACATTGCCGAGACGACGCCCATCGGGTGGACCTCGTCGAGTTTGCCCGCGATCATCGCGAAGAGCGCGAAGCCCGTCATGACGGCGATGGTGGCCACGCCGCTCGGGATCGACAGCTTCAGGATGGACCAGGTGAGCCCGCGGTCGAGGTTCTTCCAGCGGAACGGGGCGTAGAGCTTCCGGAACTGCGGCAGGAGTGCGTAGCCGACCATGATCGCGAGGCCGACGTACGTGGAGACGAATCCTGCGATGCCTGCGCCGGCGATGCCCATCTTCGAGATGCCGAGGGTGGCGTTGCCGAAGATGAGCAGGAAGCAGAGCACGATGTTCAGCGCGTTCATCACGACGGCTGAAACGAGATGGATGTGCGTCTTGCCGATGCCGTCGAAGAAGGCCTTGAAGGCGAACGTCGTCGCCATCGAGGTCACGCCGAGCAGACGCCAGCGCAGGTACTCGTCTGCGGCCGTGCGAGCGCCCTCGACCTTGATGATGGCGCCGAGGATCGCGGGCGTGGCGAGGTAGCCGATCGCGGAGAAGATGACGCCTGCGACGAGCGCGAAGAGCGCGGCGTTGAAGAGGACGGCGCCTGCGTCTTCGTGGTTCTTCTCGGCGAAGCGGCGGCCGACGAAGGCTTGCGTGCCGACCGAGATCGACGAGAGCGAGCCGCCGAAGAGCCAGAGGACGATCAGCGAGGGGAGCAGCGCGGCCTGCGCGTTCGACGACTCCGGGCAGGGCAGCCGGGCGAAGAAGACGATGTCGATCTCGTTGACGACGCTCTGCGTGAGCATCGCCCCGACCGTGGGCAGAGCCAGCTTGAGAATGGCTCGGTGCGGCGGGCCGGAGGTGACGACGTTTTCACCCGCGGCGGGCGGAGCAATCTGGGCCATCGAGTGTGCGCGGTATACAACGTGACGGCGCCCGATCGAGCAAAATGAGCGTGGCCAGGGGAGCTTGGCCGGTTACTTCGTCTTGTTTGCGGGCTTCGCGCCCTGCCCGTCTTTGACGATCGGTGGCTCTGCTCGGCCAGGCCGAGCTGCGCCACCGATACCCCCATCACCCGCCTTGGACGCCATGCGGGTCTTCTTTTTGCGCCTCAAACGAGCTTGCTCGTCCTTGTCCTTTGCGGCTGGCTCGACGTGCGCCGGTTCGGTTGGCTCGGCGTGCGCGACGTCGTCGGCGCGGACGGTCTTGTTCGCCCCGGCGGAAGCCTTGTCGTCCGAGGCGGGCGTGACGGTCGGCTTGTCCGTGTGGGCGACCGCCGCGACCATCGCGCTGCTCGACGCGGCCTCTTTTTTCGCGCGGTGCGACGGGCGAGGACGAGCAGGCGCGGGCGGAGGCGGCTCCGCACGGTCGGCCGAGATGGGGACCTCGGCGAGCTGAAGTGGCTCGGGTGCAGCGGCGGGCTCGGGCGCAGGTTCGGGCGCGGCAGCAGGCTCGGCAGCAAGTGCGGCGGCGGCTGCGATCGCAGGATCGGGCGCGGCGGCGGGCGCAGCAGCGGGCGCGGGCTCCGCAACGATCGCGGGCGCGGGCGCAGGCGCGGACCTCCATGCAACGGGGATCATCGCGCCGATGTCCTTCGCCTTGCCGGCGAGCAGCACGGTCGCGAATGCCATCGCGGCGGCGAGTGCGGCGAACCCCGCGGTCCTGCGGCGACGGCGCGCGCGCACGGGGGCCCCGAGGGCCAGCATCGCGGCCTCGCGCATCTCGGCGGCGCTCTGGAAGCGCAGGCCGGGGTGGCGCGAGAGGGCGCGCATGACGAGCGCGTCGACGGCCTCGGGCAGACGCTTGCCCGCCGCGCGATCCCGCAGCCGCTCGGGGCTGCCCTTCATCTTGGCGTCGACGATCGCGGCGGCGCTCGCGCCCGCGAAGGGCAGCGCGCCGGTGAGCATCTCGTAGAGCACGCAGCCGAGCGCGTAGAGATCGGCGCGTCCATCGACGCGACCCCCGGCCGCCTGCTCGGGCGCCATGTACTCGGGCGTGCCGAAGAGCGTGAAGCCGGCCGCGACCGCGTTGTCGCCGCCCGGCGCGCCGAGGACCGCCTCGCCGATGTCGTCGGGCGTGTGCGCGAGGCCGAAATCGAGGACCTTTACGCAGCCGCTCTGCGTGAGGAAGACGTTCGCGGGTTTGACGTCGCGATGGACGATGCCGGCGGTGTGCGCGACCTCGAGGGCGCCGAGCGCGCGGATCACGATGCGAAGGGCGCGCTGCCAGTCGACCTCGCGCTCGCGGGCGATCAAGGCTTCGAGCGTCTCGCCTTCGAGGAGCTCCATGACGCAGAAGAGGCGGCCGTCGGCGGCGCGGCCGAAGTCGTGGAGGTCGACGAGCCCCTCGTGCGAGAGGCGCGACATGGCGCGCGCCTCTCGGCGGAAGCGCGCGGCGAACTCGGGCGAGGCGCCGTGCTCGGGGGCGAGGATCTTCACGGCGACACGGCGGCCGAGATCCACGTGCTCGGCCTCGTGCACGACGCTCGTCGCGCCGCCGCCGATCTCGCGCACGAGCCGGAGGCGCGTGCCCGGCAAGAGGCCCTCTTCCTCGGCAGGAAGAGCCTGCGGCGCCGCGGGGCGGGCCTTGTCCTCGATCGTGGCCTCGAAGGTGGATCGCGCGGCGACGACGAGGCGCGCGAACTCGCGGCGGCTCTTCGCGGGCTCGCTCGGGAAGAGCGACTGCATGAGGTACTGCGTCCGCGCGCGCACGCCACGCTCGCCGCCGGGAAGCGGAGGCGCCGCGCCGAGGAGCTTGGCCAGGTCCCGCGCGGCGACACGCGCGAGGCCGTAGCGCGACTCGCGATCGAAGGCCGTGAGCTTCGCGAGGATCGTATCGAGCTCGGCCGGCGCGCCGATCTGCGCGGCGATGGGCGGGAGGTTCTGCGCGTTCCGCGCGACGGCGGCCATGTGCACGGCCGCATCGCCCTGCAAGAAACGCCGGCCCGCGCAGAGCTCCCAGAGCATCACGCCGAGGGCATAGACGTCGACGCGCGCGTCGCCGGTGTCGCCGTTGGCGACCTCGGGCGCGACGTAGCCGGGTTTGGCGAAGACGACGCCGCTCACCGTGCGGCAGCGGCGGTTCATGCCGCGCGCGGTGCCGAAGTCGATGATCTTCACGTCGCCCGCATAGCTGACCATGACGTTCTGCGGGGAGAGGTCGCGGTGCACGATCGCGAGCGCGCGGCCCGCGGGATCCTTGCGCTCGTGCACGTGCGCGAGGGCCTCGGCGATCATCGTGGCGACCGCGACGGCCTCGGCCCAGCCGACCCGATATCCGAGCGCATGCGCGCGGCCGCGCACGTCGCCGAGGCTCTTGCCCTCGACATGCTCGACGACCGCGTACGGCTCGCCAGTCTCGTCGTCGAGCGAGGCCTCGAGGACCTGCGCGACGCCGGAGTGCTGGAGCTGCGCCTGCACGCGGGCCTCGTCGAGGAAGCGCGCGATGAAGCTCGGATCACTCGCGTGATCGCGGCGAATGACCTTCACGACGACGGGGCGCTCGGCGCCCTCGATGCCCATGGTCGACGCGAGGTAGACCTCGCCCATGCCGCCGCGCGCGATGCGACGGAGCAGGAGATATCGGCCGAGGACCCGCGGGAGCTCCTCGCCGGGCCCCGCGCCGGCGCGCTCGTCGTCGTGCCCAGCGGCGAGCTCCGAAGCACGCGTCGCCTGCGCCGCGCCGTCCGCGCCGGCGCGATCCATGTCGAGGGGGGCAGTCGCCATGCCCACACGCTAGAAATGTAAGACAAGGTGGGCCAATAATTCGGCATCTGGAAGGCGCGACGAGCGTGGAGGGACACAGACAATTGCCGCAGGCCCTCCGGTCGGCTATGGATAGGCCTGATGTTGCGGTTCGCGGTTCTTCGTGCGCTGGCCGTCGCGGCGATCTTCGCCGTGGTGTGGCTCGTGCCGCTCCGCGCTCACGCAGCGATCGTGCCGGCTTGTGACGATGGGGGCTCCGCCGCGACAAGCGCGGCTGTGCCCCCAAACCCCCCCGAGGATTGCTCGGCGCCGCTGGATCAAACGGACGAAATCGATCCGGAGATCGCGGCGATGTGTGACGAGCGCGGCGCAACGACGGTCGCGCCAGGGCGGATCCACCCGATGACCGACGCGCGCATCGACGCGGGGGTCTCGTGTGACGGGACGGAGTTCGGTCCGGCCCTCGGTCCCTCCCACGGCGAGCAGAACCCCATCGCGTCGTTCTTCGCGACCGTACCGGACGCCATGCTTTCGGCGTCCTTCGATCTCCGACCGGCGTTCGCCGTCGAGCTCCCGGCGTACCCGCCGGTGGAGGGCGCCCCGCTCCGGGGTGTTCGCCGAGAGATCGATCGTCCTCCGCGCGCCTGACGCTTGTTCGTGGTCGTTCGCGCGCTGGATCGAGCGCGTGAGCGACGCGCGAACGCAAGAGTGATCCAGCGCGAAGAGGAACAAAAACTCGCGAATCGGCCTTGCGCCCTTCCTGGTTGAAGGCGGGGGGGCGTCGCCGGTCCGCACGTGTCACGCAGCGTCGATCGAAAGACGACGCTCGAGATCGTGGATTTTCGCCCCGAAGACATTCGTCGGGGCGATCGAGGTGTTCGGCTCTCACGGCGCGATGAGGAGCGCCGCGCGGGCAGCACCGTGCTCGGAAAGAAAGAGAAGAAACATGAACAAAGGAACCGCCATCGTCGGCTTCCTTCTCTGCTTCATGGCAGGGATGGCGCTGATGTGGGGCATCGATCGCGGCGCCGGCGGCGGCCACACGGCCAGCGCCGAGGCGACGCAGGAGTACGTCGCCGGGGGGACCTGGGATCACAGCGACGCGGCGATCCCCGTCTCGTCGAAGGATCCCGTGTGGGGCAGCCCGAACGCGCCCGTCACGCTGGTGCTCTTCAGCGACTTCGAGTGCCCCTTCTGCAGCAAGGTCGAGACGACGCTGACGCAGCTCCGTGAGGCGTACGGCCCGCAGAAGCTCCGCATCATCTGGAAGTCGAACCCGCTGCCCTTCCACAAGAACGCGCGTCCCGCGTCCGTCGCGGCCGAGACCGTCCTCCGCATGAAGGGCCCCGAGGCCTTCTGGAAGTTCCACGAGCTCGCGTTCCAGAACCAGCGCGCCCTCACGCCCGAGAACTTCGAGCAGTGGGCCGCGCAGGCCGGCGTGGACAAGGCCAAGTTCAAGGCCGCCTTCGACAAGCAGGAGTTCGCCGCGAAGGTGGACGCCGACCTCGCCGCCGGCAAGGCCGCGGGCGTCTCCGGTACGCCGGCGTCGTTCATCAACGGCATCCTGCTCAGCGGCGCGCAGCCGATCGACAAGTTCAAGCAGGTGATCGACGAGCAGCTCAAGGCCGCCGACGCCGCGATCAAGGCCGGTACGAAGCCGGAGAAGGTCTACGCCAAGCTCTCGCAGGAGAACAAGGCGAAGGCGCCCCCGCCGGCGAACCGCGACCAGGCGCAGCAAGAGGACAAGACCGTCTGGAAGGTGCCCGTCGGCACGTCGCCCGCGAAGGGCCCCGAGACGGCGCTCGTGACGATCGTCGAGTGGTCCGATTTCCAGTGCCCCTTCTGCAGCCGCGTGGTGCCCACGCTCGACGAGGTCGTGAAGACCTACGGCGACAAGGTCCGCATCGTGTGGAAGGACAACCCGCTGCCGATGCACCCGCGCGCCGAGCCGGCCGCGGAGCTCGCCCGTGAAGCCCGCGCCCAGAAGGGCGAGGCAGGCTTCTGGGCCGCCTACGATCTGCTCTGGAAGAACCAGCAGAAGCTCACCGACGACGATCTCCTCGGCTACGCCAAGGAGCTCGGCCTGAACGTCGACAAGGTGAAGACCGCGATCCTCGACAAGAAGTACGGCGCCGAGATCACGGCCGATCAAGACCTCGCCGACGAGCTCCAAGCGAGCGGCACGCCGCACTTCTTCATCAACGGTCGCCGCCTCGTCGGCGCCCAGCCGATCGAGAAGTTCAAGGCCGTCATCGACGAGGAGATCAAGAAGGCGCAGGACCTTCTCCAGAAGGGCGTCGCCGCGAAGGATCTCTACAACGAGATCATCAAGGACGGGAAGACGCCGCCGCCGCCCGAGAAGAAGACCGTCGACGCGGCCCCCGCCGACTCTGCCTGGAAGGGCAGCGACAAGGCGAAGGTCGTGATGCAGATCTTCAGCGACTTCGAGTGCCCCTTCTGCAAGCGCGCAGAGGACACGGTCGCCCAGGTCGAGAAGGCCTACGGCGACAAGGTGAAGATCGTGTGGCGCCACAAGCCGCTGCCGTTCCACAAGAGCGCGATGCCCGCAGCTCTCGCGGCCGAGGAGGCCAAGAAGCAGAAGGGCAACGAGGGCTTCTGGAAGATGCACGACGCACTCTTCAAGGGCGCCGGCACGCCGGACGCGTTCGCCCGCACGACGCTCGAGAAGTACGCCGAGGAGCAAGGCCTCGACCTCACGAAGTTCAAGTCCGCCCTCGACTCCGAGGCGCACAAGAAGTTCATCGAGAGCGAGAGCGCCGTGGCCGACAAGGCCGGCATCAGCGGCACGCCCGGCTTCCACATCGCAGCCCCCGGCAAGGCCGAGGGCTACTTCATCAGCGGCGCCCAGCCGTTCCCGAAGTTCAAGAAGCTGATCGATCTGACCATCAAGGAGTCCGGCGCCGCAAAGAAGTGAGCGGTCCGCGTTCCTGACAATCAATCGATGAAACAAACCACGAGGGGGCCCCCAAGCCCCCTCGCGGCTTTTTGTGCTGTGCGAGGCGCTTCGCTGGGGCTTTGCCCCAGGCCCCACCAGGGGTTGTCCACCCCTGGACCCGGACCAGCGCAAGCGCTGGACCCGGGGTCGATGAACTGCGCGATGCGCAGTTCATCGAACAGCCAGGTCAAGACCACGCAAGACCCTGCCAACTGAGGCAGCAGCGCTGACGGTTCGAGCAGCAACGACCCCTTGGTCTTGCCACCGGCCCACGCACGACCCTGCCAACCAAGTCAGCAGCGCTGACGGTTCGAGCAGCAACGCCCCCTATGGTCTTGCCACCGGCGTGTGGAAGAACTGCGCGGAGCGCAGTTCTTCCATCAAAGGTCCAGGGCTGGCCCTGCCAAAAGGGGGCGGACAGCTTAAAAACTTTCCCCGCATCGACTGCGCTTCGCGCAGTCGATGCCCAGAGGTCCAGGGCTGGCCCTGGTTCGGGTCGAGGGGCGAACAGCCCCCGCGGGGTCCGGGGCAGCGCCCCGGCGCGACGCCTCAACTCAGCTCACCTCAACCGCGCTTCTTCAGGCGGCCTTCCTGTTCCCACCAGAGGACGTAGCGGACCTGCGCGGCTTCGCGTTCGTCCTCGGGGAGATCGTCGTAGTAGCCGAGATCTCGGCCGACGAGCGGTGCGAGCTCCTCTGCGGCGGCGCGACGGATCGTGGGTGATTCGGAGAGGAGTGCGTCGATGAGCCATTCGATGCGGCTGCGTGTGCCGTTCGTGGACCACCAGTCGTTCCACTTGCGTGCGTCGCGACGGAAGTCGTGCCGCGTGACGTGCACGAGTGCGCGGTGTGCGACGTCGACGAGCTCCGCGGTGGTCTCGCCGAGCGTGGCGATGAGCACCGGGACCGACTTGGGGATGGCGAGCTCGCCGAGGGACTCGATGGCGAGGAGGCGCCGGCCGACGCGCTCGCCTGGGCTCCGCACGAGGCGCTCGAGCATCGGGAGGAGCGGCGCTTCGGTCGCGGGGCCCGCGGCGATGAGCGACGCCGCTGCGCGACGTGCGACCCGACGAACGGGGGCGGCGTCGTCGAAGAGACGCGCGAAGACGGCTTGCGCGCTCTCGGGATATGCGAGCTCGCCGAGCAGGTGGGTTGCCCAGAAGCGGACGTCGGGATCACCCGCTGTGCTGCGCACCGCGAGGAAGGGCACGGCGGGACGGCCGATCGCGACGAGCAGGGCGAGCAGAGAGCCGCTGCGGGAGGCGAGCGGGAGATCGGCGCCACGCGAGAGGACGCGGGCGTCGATGCGCAGGGGGCCGGGGAAGCGGGCCATGATGGCCTGCATGGCGGCCTCGCCGAGACGGACGAGCTCCTTCTGGGCGTCGCCGTCCTCCGTGCCCGCCTCGAGGAACCGATGCACGAGGGCGACGGGATCGGGGCCCGGGGCGCGTCCGCGGTTCGGGAGCGTGCTGCCCGCGGGACCGACGTTCCAGTCGACGGCAGGGGCCGCGCTGGGCTCTTTCTTCGGTTTGGCGGCGTGGCCTGGCTGGTCCGGGCGCAGCCCCCATCCGTCGATCGGCGGTCCGGGGAGTGTCTCCGGCGGGGAGGGCGTGGTCGTATCGCCCGCCGGCGGCGGGACGCGCACGGGCGGCGCGGGTGTAGCCGGGGCCGCGGGGACGTCGGGCGGGGGTGCCAGGGCGTCGGGCGGGGGCGCTGGCGCGGTGGCCACGACGGGCCGCACGGGGGGCACGGGAGGCGTGGGCGGCGCGGCGATGGCGTTCGGGGGCGGCTCGGGGGGCAAGGGCTGCGCGCCGAGGCCCAGGGAGGCCTTGCTACGGCCACCGAAGGCCGGCGCGACGGCCCGGCGAGCGGCGCGCGGGGGCGGGCCTGGCGCGGGCACGGGGCCGGCCTCTGGAAGCCGGGAGACGGCCGTGGTGGGCGGGGGCGGCGGCGTGGTGGAGCTGAGGCGCATCCGGCCCGTGGCGACGACGCCGAGGGGCGTGCGGCGGCGACGGGACGCGGGGCCGCGGCGGCCGGCGAGGTCCCAGGCGGTGTCGGAGTCGGGCGGGCGCAGGGCGAGCGGCTCGACCTTCGGGACGACGGAGTCCGGCGCCGGCGTGGGGCTCTGGAGCGTCTCGACGAGCGCGGGGGCTGAAGGAGCCGCGGCCGGGGGCGAAGGCGTCGCGGCCGGGGGCGGAGGGGCCGCGGCCGCGCGCGACGGCGCGGGAGCGGGGCTCGGCTGGCTCGAAGCGATGCCCGCGAAGGAGGTCTCGTCTCCGGGCCGCGGGGCGTTCGGCGGGTTCGCCTGGAGCATCGCCGGCGCCATCGCCGAGGCGGACGGCAAGGTCACGGCGATCGACGAGATGGCTGGCGGCGGCGGGGATTTTGGCTCGGCCGCGGGGGACGGCACGGGAGCGGCGGCGTCCGCGGGGCGCGCGGGCAGCTCGAAGGCGCGCGCGAGCGCGACGAGGCCGACCTGCCGGGCGGCGCCCGGAGCTTGGGGCGGAGGCGCGGGCCTCTGCGCGCGCTTCGCCGGGACGCCGTCGCCCGTCGCGTCGCCGCGCTTCTTGCGCAGGATGGCGCGCTCGATCGCCTCGGCGGTGAGACCCGCGATGGCGATGACGTCCCCGAGCGCGGAGAGCTCGACGTCGACGGCGCCGTCGTCGCCGTAGAGCAGCGCGATGGTCCGGTTTCGTACGACGATCGGCAGGACCAGCACGGCCGCCGCGCGCGTGCCTGCTTCGGTGCGGCCCGACCGACCGAGCTCGGAGCTGATCTCGACGTCGAGATCGCCGACGGCGGGCGGCATGATCACGGGCGCCCTGCGCTCGCGTGCGAGGGCGAGCAGGCTCGGGCGACCGAGGGGCACAGCGAGGGACATGAGCCGCGCGGCGCCCGCGCCCGGGCCCGAGGCGTCACGCCCGTCGGCGACGTCGCCGTGCACGACGAAGAGCGCCGTGTACTCGAAGAACTGGTGGGCGAACGCGAAGAAGATGTCGAGGACCGCGTCGGTCGTGGTCGCCTCGCCGAGCTCCTCCTCGGCCATCGCCGCGGTGAACGGGCCCTTGCGGCGAGGCCGCGCGGCGCGGCGATCGGGCGCCTCGGCGACGCGTGTCTTGCGATCGCCCGTGACCGCGCGGCGGAGCACGCTGGTGCCCGTGCGCGTGCGGGTCGACTCGCGCCGCACGAGACGCTCGGGCCGGCGCGAGACGGGCGCCTCTTCCTCGTCGGCCGCGTCCGCGATGGATGCGGGCTCCGGCGGCGCGGCGATGGTCTCCGGCATCTCGTCGCTGGTGAGCCGGCGCGGCGCGGGCGCTGGAACGGCCGCGGGCGCGGGCGCCGGCTTCGGCTCGATGACCTCGACGGTCGGCACGGGCTTCGGGTGATCCGAGCGCGCGGCGCGTGCCGTCGCGGGCGTGGCCGAGAGCTTCGTGCGCGTCGGCGCCATCGGCGGAGGCGCGCCTGCGACGAGCGTGTCCGGCGTCTGCGTGGGCGGCTGCGGCGTCGCGACGGGAGGCTCCGCGGCGCGCTCGGGCGGCGGGCGCGACGAGCCTCGCGGAGGCTCTATGTTGCGCGGCGGCGGCATCACCGTCGGGCTCGGATCGGGGCGGCTCTCGAGCCTCGCGACGAGCCGGAGGAAGCGGCGATCGAGCGGGATTTGGTAGGCCTCTGCGATCGCCTGACGGATCCGCACGAGCGGCGCGACGCTCTGCCGGATCTCGACGGCGAGCGCGAAGGCGAGGTCCCCTTCGACCGCGGGCGAGAGGGGCTCGGCGGTGGCGATCGTGAGAACGCGCCGCGTGAGCGCGAGCGGGAAGATGCCGTGCCTGATCGCGAGATCGCCGGGCACGAGGCGCAGCACCGGGGCGGGCGGCAGCGGGAGTTTGCCCGAGGGCGCCTCTTCGAGGCCGAGCACCTCGGCGAGCAGAGGCACGAGCATCTCCTCGCGGGCGCCGCCGACCTCGAGCAGGTTCGTCACGAGGTCACCGCCATGCACGACCTGCCGCGCGATCGCCTCTTCGAGGGAACGCATCGGCACGCCACGCTCGGCGAGCGCAGAGCTCAACATCGATGAAGGGGCTCGGTCAGCCAAGGGATTTCCATCGATGGTAAACGAAGTTCGCCCGGGAGGCACAAGGGCGAAAGGCACTCGTTCACGGCAAGGGCAAGAGCGACACGGGCGGAAGGCGCTCCGGCACGAGGGCGCCGACCTCGCGCCCCGACGCGCGCTCGAAGATGTGGATCGCGGGCGCGCCGTAGGCCTTGTCGCCGAGGAGGACGTGACGCCCCACCACCGCGAGGCCCCAGTAGTCGTAGTTACCGCCCTGCCCCCCCTCCCGCGTATCGGCCAGGACGATCGGCTCGGTTTTTCCGGACGGATCGAAGCGCACGAGGCGCGTCGCGTTCTCGAGCCCCGTGCCCGCGACGATCGCATACGCCTCGTCCGGCGCCGCGAGCTCGACCTCGGCGATGGAACCGCCGACCGCGCTCTCCTCGGCGATGCCCGTCACCGAGAGGGTGTCGAGATCCACGATCGCAGCCGCGTGCCCGTCGTCGATCGCGTAGAAGTCGCCCGGCATCGCGAGCACCAGGGTTCGGCCCGCGGGATCCCACGGCACCGGCCTCATGCGACCGAACGGGTTCTTCCCGCCGAGATCGACGGAGCCGACGACGCTGCGCGAGGCCACGTCGATCTCCACGAGCGCGCCGTTCTCCGCGGGCTTCCACGTGCGACGATCAAGGCGCTGCACCGCGACGAAGGCGCGATCGCCGACGACACGCAGCGCCTCGATCTCGGGAAGGCCGTCGACGTCGGCGAACATCGAGAGATCCACCACGCCGTCGAAGCTCCCGTCGGGCTCGATCACCGCGACGCCGGGTTGCTCGTACCGCGCGACCCAAAGCCGGCCTTCCGCATCGAGATCGGCGTCGTGCGGGTTGTGTGGCCCGCCCGCCTTGCCGCCCGTCGCGAGCTCGAACGTCGTCTCGGACTCGCCGAACGCGACCCACGTGCGCGTGAGCGCGAGCGAGTCCGGATCGACGCCACGCACGAGCCCCTGATCACGCACGCACACGAACGGCCCACCGAAGCCCGACGAGAGCAGCGGGTCGACGCCGAGCGCGATGTCCGGGATCTCGGTCAAGCAGCCGGCCTCGTCGATGCGCCCGAGGCCGCTCGCCTGCAGGTTCGTCGCGAGCATCAAGAGCGCGCCGTCGAGCGCGACGCCGCTGCACGTGCGCGCGGCGCCCGCTGGCTCGGAGCAGCCCGCGAGGAGCGTGATTCCAGCACCCAGGAAGACGACCACAGCGCGTGCCATGCAGGCGAGCGGAGCATGCCCGCCCGGTCGTCGCAAGCGCGGGGCTAGCCGGACGCGGCGCGCGCCTTCTCGGGCTCGGGGGGGATCTCCGAGGCCTTGCGGAGCGAGATCACGCCGCGGAGCGTGAGCCCTGCGTCGCCCGGCTCCACGACGAGCGAGCCGCCGTGCGCTTCGAAGATCGCCCGCGCGATCGGCAGGCCGATCCCGAGCCTGAGCTTGCGCCGCCCGTGCGTCTCGCGCGGCACGATCTCCCGCTCGACGAAGGGCTCGAAGAGGCGCGCGAGCACGTCCTTGGGCACGACGTCGCCTTCGTCCCGCACGCGCACGATCGGCGTGCCGTCCCGAGCCTCGACCATGACGTGGACCGTGCCCGCGGGCGCGCGCAGGGTCGCGAGATCGACGACCGAGGTGAGCGCCGTGGCGAGCAGCTCCTCGTCACCGACGATCTCGGTCGCGGCGTCTGCCTCGGTCAAGTCGAGGACGACCCGCACGCCGCGCGTCTTCACGGTCGGCTCCACGCGCGCCATCACCTCGTCGATGAGGTCGCCAAAGCGGAGCCGCGCGAGCACGAGCGGCTTCTGGGTATCGAGCAGCCAGACGGCGTCGTCGAGCTCCGCGAGCATCCGCGTGAGCCGCTCGCCGGCCCCGCTCACCCGCTCGAGCATCTCGCGCGTCGGAGGCGCGAGATCACGGCCGAACCGGAGCAAGTAGTGAACGCCGGCGAGCATCGTCGAGAGCTCGCCACGCAGGTCGTGGGCCACGCGGTCGAAGAAAACCTCGTCGACACTCATGAGGCACACTCTAGAGCCCGAGAACGGGCGCGGTAAGCGTTGACCGAGCACACGACGCACACTGCGTCGCACGCGGGAGATGCCGAGCTGCGCGGAGATCGCGGAGAGAGCCGCTGGACGGATCGCGCGTCGCGCGAGGACGAAGATCGCAGAGACCGCGCCGCCGCATTGCGCATCGCGAAGGGCGGTCCAAGACATGGGGGAGCGAAGCGTCTCGTCGCGCGCGTACTCGCGCGGGCGGCGATCTGCGTGCAGGCGGGGGGGGCGGGATGGCGTCGACGATGGGCGGGGCGGGCGAGATGGAGCAGACCAGCGCGTTTCGCCCGCGGGTGCTCATCGTCGACGACGATCCCGATTTCCTCGCGATCGCCGAGGCCTCGCTCGAAGCGCACGGCTTCCAGGTCGAGCGGGCGAAAGGCGGCCTGCGCGGCGTCTTCCTCGCCACGCAGGACGTACCGGACGCCGTCCTGTGTGATCTGCGCATGCCCGGCATCGACGGGTTTGTCGTGGCCGAAGCGCTCCGCTCCGATCCCGCCACCCAGCGGATGGCGCTCTTCGCTTGCACCGGGCGGCGCGATCTCTCCGCGCGCGCCAAGCTCGCGAACAGCGCGTTCGACGCCGTGCTCGTCAAGCCCGTCGATTGGGACGAAGCCGCCCGCCTCTTGCGTGACGCCATCCGCGCGCACGCCCACCCGTGAGCCCTCGGACGCTCCCATGTTCCCCCCCTTCCGTGTCGTCGTCGGTTCGTCGTGCCGCTATCGAGCGCGCGCGCCGAGGACCCGCTTGATCTCGGTCACCAGCGCGTCGGGCAGGCACGGCTTCGTCAAGAACGAGTCGCAGCCCGCTTCCTTCGCGTCCTTCGAGTGACCCGCGAGCGCGTGCCCCGTGAGCGCCACGATCGGGATGCGCTTGGTCCGCTCGTCGCTCTTCAGGCACCGCGTCGCCTCGAGGCCGTCGAGCTCGGGCAACGAGAGATCCATGAGGATCAGATCGGGCAAGAGGGAGAACGCTTGCGCCAGCGCCTCCCGCCCGGTCGAAGCCTGCGCCACGCGGAACCCGGAGAACGAAAGAAACTCCGTGAACATCTCGCGGTTGTCGTCGAAGTCGTCGACCACGAGGACAAGCGGCGAGAGACCGCCGTGTTGTTGCCCGAGCCCAGTTTCGTCTGTCGTCTTCACGACGTAAAACCCCCGGTTTCGTTGGGGCGCGCGCGTCGCCGCCGACTCCTCACTCGCGCCGCGGCGTGCGTCGCGAGCAAGGGTCGATGATAGCCGCAGGCGAGGAACCTCAGGCACCGATTCGTGCCCTTCTTGGGCCGTGGAGACGGGCCTGAGCGGCATATCGGGAGAAACCCGACGCGGCTCTTCCGGACATCGCAGCACGGATGGCCGAGTGAGGCGTTCTCCGACTGCATGCGCCACGCGAGGTCACGGTACCCTGCAAGGAAAGAGGCGATCGTGGCCGAAGCGAGGAAACGCAAACAAGCAAGCAAGCCGGCGAATGGGCCGTCTCGGGGCACGACGCGCCCCGCGACCACGCGCGCTCGCATGCCGGCCGGGCAAACCAAAGACGCGCGTTACGTCGCCGAGCTCGAGCGGCGATGCAGAGAGCTCGAACGGCGCGCCAAAGCCGCCGAAGCGCAGCGCGCGGAGCTGCTCACCATCGTATCGCACGACCTGCGCAACCCGCTCGGCGTGGTGATGGTGACGACGACGCTGCTCGCGCGCGAGCTCGGCGGGGATCCGGCGCACGATCGTCAACTGCAAACGATCAAGCGCTCCGCGCTGGAGATGAACCAGATCGTCGAAGATCTCGTCGACGCGGCGAACATCGACGCGGGCAGGCTGCCGATCGGGCAAGAGGTGCACGACGCGGCGTCGATCGTGGAGGCCGCTGCGCTCGCCGCTGCGCTCGCCACGGCGCAGCGTCCGATCGCGGTCGTGAAGGAGGTCTCGCCGCACCTGCCTGCGCTCTACGTCGATCGCGCCCGCGTGCTGCAGGTCCTCTCACGGCTCGTCGGCAACGCCGCGCGCTTCATGCAAAAAGGCGGGTCGATCACGCTCCGCGTCGAGCCTACGTCCTCCGGCGCGCGCTTCTCGGTGACGGACACGGGCCCCGGCATCGCCGAGCTCGATCGGCCGATGCTCTTCTCGCGCAGGCCGCCGGAAGGGCGCCGCGCGTGTCAGGGCATGGGCCTCGGGGTCTACGTCGCCAAGGGCATCGTCGAGGCGCACGGCGGGCACATCGGCGCGCTGAGCGAGGTGGGTCGTGGGAGCACGATCCACTTCACGCTGCCCGCGGCCGACGGCGCGGCGCTCTCGAATCATCAGGATCGCAGGGATTGAGCGAGTCCGCGAGGGGCGCGCGTGAGGCGCGCCTCCGCGAGGGGAGCGAAGGATCGAGCGGGCGCCGCGAGAGGCGCCCGCTCGATTCGTTTTGTCAGCCGGGGTTCACCGAGAAGCAGCAGCGGAAGCCGAGGTCGAAGAGCTTGAAGGTCTGATCGACCGTGTAGAACTGGAACGAGCACGTCGCGCCGCCTTGATCGCCGGTGTTGAACGCGCCGCCCATGAGCGGGTACGTGTTCGTCGCGCTCTTCGTGATCTCACGGAGGTTGCCCGTGATGTCGAAGACCTTGCCCGTCGCGGCCGTGTTGCCCTGCAGGTTCAACCAGTCCGCCCAGCAGTTCTTCAGGCTGGTCGAGCCCGTGAAGAGCAGGCCGTCCTGATCCCCGGCGATCGACGAGCTGAAGTCGAACGACGGGCCGATGTTGCAGAACTTCGTCGTGGTGTCGTAGGTCGACGTGCACGCCGCGCCGCGCGGGTTGTAGCCGTAGGAGCAGCCCAGGGTCGCCTGGCACGACGTCGTCCAGTCGGCCGTCGAGCAGACGAACCCGCCCATCGCGCTGCACGTCTGCTCGACCTCGGCCGGCGTCACGTTGAACCACGGCAGCTTGCCGGGCACCGAGCACGCGAGCGTCTTGTCGAGCGTCGTGCCCGCAGGCGCGGTCGTGTGGTAGCCGTTGCCGTTGCCGGGCGTGATGACGTTGTTGGCGATGTCGGAGACCGCGTTCGGCCGGCTCGCCTCGTAGCTGTAGATCCAGAGGTTCGTGTTGATGCGCGTGACCGCGGGTTTGACGTAGTACGTCGCGTTCGAGCCCTTCGACACGTACGTCTCGTCGACGAGCCCGTCGCAGTCGTTGTCCACGCCGTCGCAGGTCTCGGTGCAGCCGCCGGGCAACGTCGCGCAGTCGGCCTTGACCGCGTTGCACGTCGTGGCGCTACCGCCGTTGCACACGAACGTGCCGGTCGTGCGGCACGCGCCGTGTCCGGGCGCCGGCAGGCCGTCGTCGCTCGAGCAGGCCTTGCCGTAGTTCGGCACGTTCTCGTTGAGGATGCCGTCGCAGTCGTTGTCGAGGTTGTCGCAGGTCTCGGTCGCGCCCGAGCAATAGTTCGGGGCCGGACCGTTGCACACGCCCGCCGGGAACGTGCACTTCCACGCGCCCTGCGTGCAAGCGACCGTCACCTGCGACGTGCACTCCGGCCGCGTGGCCGTGACGCTCACGCCGCAGACCTGCACCGGCGTCGGCGCGACGACGCCTTCGTCGATCTGCCCGTCGCAGTCGTCATCCTCGCCGTTGCAGATCTCCTGCGCCTGCTTGTAGTTGCAGACGTACTCGCACTTCTGATCGTTGTTGAGATCGTAGTAGCCGTTCTCGCAGCCCTGGAAGGCGCACATGCCCGACGTGCACGACCAGATCGCGTGGACCGCGTTCGCGTAGCAGCTGTTGCCGCACGCGCCGCAGTTCGCGACGTCGGTCTGCAGGTTCGGCTGGCCGGTCAGCGTGCCGTCGCAGTTCGAGTCCACGCCGCAGCTATCGACGCTGGCCGACGGTCCGGTGAAGTTCTGGCAGGTCTGCACGCCGCCCGTGCAGACGAACGTGCCCGGCTTGCAAGGCGACGTCGCGCCCGCGGGAGGCGCAGGCGGCACGTTGCAAGCGCCGAGGTTCAGGTTGTTGTCGACGATGCCGTCGCAGTCGTCGTCGAGGCTGTTGCACGTCTCGGTGCTCGGCCCGATGTACCCCGTGCACGCGCCGCCGCACGCCTGCGTGCCCTTCACGCACTTGCTCAGGCCGCCGTAGACGAGGTTCGGCGGCGCGCCGACCGGCACGCAGGGCTGGGCCGGGATACTCTCGTCGACCTGCCCGTCGCAGTCGTCGTCGATCGTGTTGCAGGTCTCGGCCTTCGGGTCGATGTTGCCGACGCACGTGAGCGACTGGCCCACGCACTGGAGCGTGCCGAGCTTGCAAGGCGCCGTGCTGCTCTGACCGCACGCCGAGCCCGTGCCCGCGACGTCGTCGACGAGGCCGTTGCAGTCGTCGTCCTGGCCGTTGCACGTCTCGGCCTTCGGCGCGATCTCACCGACGCAGGTCTTCTGGCCGCCGGGCAGGCATTGCTCCACGCCCTTCTGGCACGGGCCGACGTCGGTCAAACCGCACGACGCGCCCACGTCGACGGGCATGTCGTCGATCGCCCCGTTGCAGTTGTCGTCCTGGCCGTTGCAGAGCTCGGCGGAGGGGTTCACCGCGCCCATGCAAACGAGCTGGCCGTTCTGGCACTGCTGCTTGCCGTACTGACAGGGGAAGATGTTGCTCTGGCCGCAGGAGTTGCCGGCGTCCGTGGGGCTGTCGTCGACCTGGCCGTCGCAGTCGTCGTCGAGGCCGTTGCAGATCTCCTGGATCTGCCCCTCCACGACGACGTTCGGCCCGGCGCAGACGACCTTGTTCCCGACGCACGCCGTCTTGCCGGCGGCGGCGAGCAGGCCGCAGATGCCGTCCGGATCGCCGAAGCAGTTCTTGCCGATCTGCGGATCCATCGAGAGGTCGTCGGCCTCGTCGATCTTGCCGTCGCAGTCGTTGTCGAGGCTGTCGCCGCACTTCTCGACGCCGCCGTTCGACGGGGTGCACTGGTACTCGCAGCCCGTCGCGGCGGAGTTGTCGAGATCGTACCAGCCCACGTCGCACTGCTTGATCTGGCACTGCGTGTTCGCCGGGGTGCACGCCTCGCCGGCGCCCGCCGTCGTCTTGCACTCCGACGTGCCGTTGATGGCGACGCAGTTGTTCCCGCACTTGCCGCAGTCCGTCGTGCTCGTGCAGAGATCGACGTCCTCGTCCTTCACGCCGTCGCAGTCGTCGTCCTTGTTGTTGCACGACGCGTCGTCCGGCGTGTTCTTGATGCAGTAGTACTCGCAGGGACCGTCGCCATCGATGTCGTAGTAGCCCGACGCGCACGTGCCCTTGCACTCGCCCGGCACCGTGCCCGGGTTCGGGCTCGGCACGCAGGTGATGCTCGCGGGATCGTTGTTGAGCAGCTTCGTGAAGCAGTTGTTGTCACACGTGCCGCACGTCGTCTTGCTCTCGAGGTTGATGTTCGGGCTGTCGTCGACCGCGCCGTTGCAGTCGTTGTCGAGCTTGTCGCAGATCTCGATGCCGCCGTTCGTCGGGACGCACGGACCGCCGCCGCCGGCGCCGGCCTGGCCCCCGCCGCCGTCGGTGCCGCAGAACGGGAAGCAGTTGTCGCCTCCTTCGCCGCCCTGACCACCCGATCCGCCGCTGCCCGAGCCCGAGCCCGACGGCGACTCGCCGGCGCATTTGTCCCAGCAGAACGCGTCCGTCGTGCACCCCGTGGCCCCGAGCGCGAGCGCCGAGACCACGAGGGCCGAGAGGACCACCTTGAAGAGGTTTGGCGCGTGGCTCGGTTTGCCCGAGCGCCGCCCCAAGCGTTGAAACGACTTGCCGAGCGAGCTCATCGCGACACCTCCGTCACGCCGCGACGCCCGGACGACCGCCTGCGCGCGATGCCAAGCGCGAGCGCAGCGAGCGCCAGCGCGAAGCCACTGTTCCGATCCTGCGCGCCGACGTCGCACGCGCATCCGCCGCCGCCCGTCGGCAGGCCCCAGACGCTGTCGTCCGGAGGCGCGCCGCCCGTGCCCGTGCCCGTGGTCGACATCGGGTTCACTCCTCCGCCCGCGCCGCCCGCGCCGCCCGCGCCGCCCGCGCCGCCCGCGCCGCCGCTGCCGCCCTGACCCTGCAAGCAATCGCCGTTCTGGCAGACCTGGCCCATCGGGCAGAGCACGCCTTCGCACGGGTCGTTGCCGCAGGTGCCCGTCACCGGGTTGCAGTACGAACCGTCGGGGCAGTTCGGCGTGGCGCACTTGTTGTCCACGCACGCCGGAGGCGACTGCGACAGATCGCAGACCTGCGTCCCGACGCACGCGGGATCGCAGCCCGCGACGCACGCGCCGTCCTTGCACACCTCACCCGCGCCGCAGGACTTGTCCGCGCAGGAGTCGATGCACGTGAAGCCGGTGAACGTATCGTTCGGCTTGCAAGCCTGCCCCGTCGGGCAGCTGTCGGGCTTGCAGGGGTTGTCCACGCAGGAGCCGCCGTTGCAGACCTTGCCGCAGCCCACGCAGGGCACGTTGAAGCAGTTGTTCTGCACGCACTTGCCGGCGTTCGGGCCGTAGTTCGTGCAGACCTCGCCCGCGCCGCAGGTCACGCCGTCACAAGGCTCCTTGCAGCCGGCGATGCCCTTGCACACGCAGACCGGAGGCACGACGCAGTTCGCGTCCGCAGGCGCGCCCGCGGGCGCGCAGAGCACCTTGCCCGCCGCGTCCTTCACCGTCTTCGTCGCGCAGTCGCCGCAGTTGTTCGCGATGCAGAAGTTGCCGAGCGGCTGGCCGGTCTGGCTGGAGATGACCTCCTCGCAGACCTGGCCCGGCGGGCACGGGAACTCGCCGCCCTGGCAGGGCGTCGCGCAGGTGCACGCGCTGCCGCTCTTCACGCAGGAGTTGCCCGGCGCGCAGATCGACGGGGCGTTCGGGTCCTGCTCGTCGGTCACGCCGTCGCAGTCGTTGTCCTCGCAGTCGCACGCCTCGTCCGTCTGACCCTGACCGCCGAGGCAAGCGAAGATGCCGTTGAGGCACGCCCACTGGCCTTGCTGGCAAGCGCCCGTGTCGACGCCGCAAGCGCCGCCGATCGTCTGCGTCGCGTCGAGCGGGTTCGCCGTGCCGTCGATGCCGTCCGGCGCGGCGCCCGGCTCGTCGATCGAGCCGTCGCAGTCGTTGTCCACGCCGTCGCAGATCTCGGGCTGCGGGCCGGTGCCGTTGATGCACGTCTCGCCGCCCATGCCGTCGCACTGCAAGGTGCCCGGCTGGCAGGCGCCCTTGTCGCGCGGGCCCGGGTAGAGCGTCGTGTCGTAGGCCGGCGTGCACGAACCACCGACGACGATGCCGTTGTCGACCGTGCCGTCGCAGTCGTCGTCGAGGCCGTTGCACGTCTCGCTCGTCGGAGGCACGTCGCCCACGCAGTCGAGGATGCCGCCCGCGCAGTCGATGAGGCCCGGCTCGCACTGGCCCGTGCCGCTGCCGCAGGCCACGCCTTCACCCGGGAACGTGCCGTCGTCGATCGTGCCGTCGCAGTTGTTGTCGAGGCCGTCGCATGCCTCGGCCTGCGGGCCCTTCGCGTTCACGCAGACCCAGCCGAGCGCATGCTGGCAGCTCAGCGTGCCCTTGTTGCAGGGCGGCGCGAGCGTGCCGTTGCCGGCGCAGGACGCGCCGGGCGGCGGGCACCACTGCAGGTTCTCGTGCTGGCAGCAGTTGCCCGGCACGTCCCAGCAGCCGTTCTGCCCGGGGTTCGGCGCGTCGAAGAGCGGCGCGTCGTCGATCTGGCCGTCGCAGTCGTTGTCCACGCCGTCGCAGGTCTCGGGCTGCGCCTGGATGCCGCCCTGACACACGATCGCGCCGTTCACGCACGCCGTTTGTCCGAGCGAGCAGGGCGGCTGGTTGATGCCGCACGGCTTGCCGAGGCCGCCGACGTTGTCGTCGATGAGGCCGTCGCAGTCGTTGTCCTTGCCGTCGCAGATCTCGGTCGAGGGACCGACCTGGCCGACGCACTGCACGCCGTTCGGCCCGCACTGCTGGACACCCGCGACGCACTCGCCCACGTCCGAGCCGCAGGGCCCGCCCGTGCCGGGCACGTTGTCGATCAGGCCGTCGCAGTTGTTGTCCGCGCTGTCGCACTGCTCGGTCGACGGACCGACGGGACCCTGGCAGGCCCATGCGCCGCTCGTGCAGACGAGCGTGCCCTTGTTGCACGGCGACACCAGCGTGCCGTTGCCGTTGCAGGTGCCGCCGGCGGGCGGGCACCACTGAAGGTTCTTGAAGACGCAGCAGTTGCCGACGTTCTGCCAGCAGCCGTTCTGCCCGGCGAGCGGGCCGTCGGCGAGCGGCGCCTCGTCCACGATGCCGTTGCAGTTGTTGTCGACGTTGTCGCAGACCTCGGCCTGCGGGCCCGTTCCACCCTGGCAAACCAGCGCGCCGTTCACGCACGCGAGCGTGCCCGGCGTGCACGGCGGCAGCGCCTGGCCGCACGACGTGCCCACGCCCGCTGCTTGCTCGTCCACCTGGCCATCGCAGTCGTTGTCGATGCCGTCGCAGACCTCGGCCGACGGACCCACGAAGCCCGTGCACGTGCTGCTTCCGCACGGCTTCTGGCCCTGCTTGCACTGGCTCGTGCCGCCGTACACGATGCCGCCCGGCGTCCCCGCGGGCACGCACGGCGTCGGCGCGACCTGATCGTCCACGATGCCGTCGCAGTCGTTGTCGATGCCGTCGCAGGTCTCGGTGATCGGGTTGTTCTGGCAGTTCGCGAGGCCGCCGCCGGACACGCACTGCCCGGGCTGCGGCACGGGCTGCGCGGGCTTGCACGCCTGCGTGCCCTGGCAGTTCGTCGGGGTCGACTGGCCGCACGGGACCGCGGCGATGTTGTCGTCCGCCATGCCGTCACAGTCGTTGTCGCAGCCGTCGCAGACCTCGACCGAGGGCACGCAGTTCGGACAGACGTTCTCGTCGGTCTGTCCGTCGCAGTCGTTGTCCTGCCCGTCGCAGGTCTCGGTCGTGGGGCACTTGGCGGGGTTGCCGCACTTGTTGAACCCCTCGTCGACGAGGTTCGTCTTGCTCGGCCCGTTGCCGTCGCAGTTGTTGTCCGCCTCGTCGCAGATCTCTTTCGGATCGTAGCAAAGCCAGCTCGCCGGCTGCGTCTGCTGCTGGTCGGTCGTGCACGGCAGGAGCGCCTCGTTGCCGTCGGGATCCGCGCCCGTGATCGAGCCGAGGTAGTTGTTGAGGCAGGTCGTGCGCTGCGCGGGGGTCGACCAGGCGCAGCACGCCTTGCCTGCGCCCTTGTTGCAGTAGTGCTTGTACCCCTCGTCGGTGCAGCCGTTGCAGTTGTCGTCGCCGTTGTTGCAGACCTCGGGTTTGGCCGCGGAGCCGATGATCTGCGCGAGCGCCTTCGCGAGCGAGACCTCGTCGTTCGCCGAGTACGACGACACGGTGCCGCCCGCGGCGGCGACCGCGTCGGTCTTGGCCTTCGAGCCGCCCGCGAAGTTGACGACGTAGACCGGGACCTTCCAGGTCTTCTGGTTGGCGCCGGTCCCGAGCGTGACGCCGGTCTGCCAGAGGTTCTGCGCCGCCGCGATGGGCTCGGCCGTGTCGTTGGGCGAGGTGTCACACGTCTCGTCGCCGTCGGTCAACAGGATGACGTTGATGCTGCGGCAGAGACGATCGTTCAGGTCGATCGGCGTGGCGAGGTTCGGGCCGAAGGCGAAGTTGGACAGGCAGTAGTTCGATTCGCTCCAGTTCCGGTTCCAGCCCGAGCGCAGGTACTGCGCGACCGTGCGGAGCGAGCCCGCGATCGGCGTCGCGCCGTCCGCGAAGAGCTCCTTGTTGTCGCCGCACTGGCCGTCGAACCAGCTGAGCAGCTCCGGCACGTTCGACGCGGGCGCGGCGGGCCCCCACCAGGGATCCTGCGGCAAGGGAACGACGATGTTGCCGCCGTTCCGCCAGGAGTTCTCGGCGAAGTTCGGGTCCGCGGGGCCCGTCCCGTTCCCATTCGTGCAGTTCGGGTTGTTCCCGCAGCGATCGCCGGCGTCCGTGTAGTTCGAGATCGTACACCCGTAGTTGTCCGGGTTGCAGCCGCCCCCGTTCGGCACGCCGCAACTGCTCACGCACGCACCGGCGGGGCAGTTCGACATGACGCCGGCGTACGTCGCGAGCCCGAAGTTCACCTCGCCGCCGAACGCCTGCACCGTTTGCCGGAGCGCGCACTTGGCGTCGTTCAGCCGGCTCGGAATCATGCCGCAGGAGTTCAGTTTGTACCCCATCGCGGCCGAGTTGCACTCGATCGCCGTGCCCGTGGGCGGCGTCGTACACGTCGTCATCGAGCCTGACGTGTCGGCGATGATCATGAAGTACGGCCGCGAGGGCGCGGGCCAATCCGCGGGGTTTTGCGAGAGGCACGCGGCGGCCTCCTGCGCGTCGGCCGGCGCGGCGAACGCGGCGAACGCTGCGACCCCTGTGATCGCGGCGAACGAAGTAAGGATCCCTTTCGAGGGCTGCCGGAACAAAGCCATGGGTAGCTCCGAGGGGCGCACCGACGTGCACCCGTTCCACACGCGCCTTCCCGCCGAAGATTCGACGTAGGCGCGCACTGTCGAACAGGATCTCAGAGGGCTCGACGCACCACAAGCCCCGGAGACGCCCCCACGGCGCCCGTACCTTGCCGTCCCTGCCGCCCCCTGCGCGCGACGCGTGTATTGGACGGTTGACGAAGCCTGGGTTGCCGCGCCGTGTCACATGAACGCGCCCCGGAAATCGGCCCCGGGGCGCGCGTGGCCTTCTTTCAGGGCTTGACAGCGAGGAGGAAAGCGTCGTCGCCGGCCGCGGTCACCGGGCCGAGACCGAAGTCGACCGTCCCCCCGAAGCTGCCGGTCATCAGGACATTGCCCGTCGTCGGATCGAACGCGAGCGATTGCGGGAGCTGCAAGAGGGGCCCGCCGTAGCTACGGCCCCAGACGAGGCAGCCGTCTTGCGCGTCGAACCGGCCGAGGAACATGTCGAAGCCTTCGACGCTCGCGATCGGCCCGCCGCCGAGATCCACGTTGCCCGTGAAGGCGCCCGCGAGGAGCACGTCCCCGTTCGGCGCGAACGCCACGGCGTCGCCGTGCTGCGCGGTCGGATCGCCGAACGTCCGCGTGAACGTCTGCGCGCCGCCCGCGGTCAACACGGTGACGAACGCGTCGTCGACGTCGATGTTCGTGATCGGCTTGCCGCCGAAATCGAACGTGCCCTGGAACTGCCCGGCCACGGCCACCGTGCCCGCCGGCGACACCGCGACCGAGGTCGCCGAGGCCTTGCCGCTGCCCCCGCTGAGCTTCGCCCAGACCTGCCCGCCCTGCGGGTCGAGCTTCGCGACGAACGCGCTCGGAGCGCCCGTCGCCGTCATCGCGCCCCCGCCGAAATTGACGGAGCCCGACGCGTCGCCCGCGAGGTAGATGTTGCCCGTCCCGTCGACGGTCAGGCTGCGCGCGATCTGCTCGGCGTCGTCGCCGAACTGCTTGCTGAAGAGGTGTTGCCCGAGGGGGTTGAACTTCGCGACGAACGCGTCGAACTTGGGGCCCGCGGAGGTCAACGTGCCGCCGCCGAAGTCGACCTGCTGCTGGAAATATCCGCCGATGACGACGTTGCCCGACGGGTCGACGCCAAGCGCGCGCGCGTAGTCGATGTCCGAGCCGCCGAACCGCTGGCTCCACATGTGCGTGCCGTTCGGCGAGAACTTCACGAGGAAGATGTCCTGGAAGAAGTTCGTGTTGCTCGCGAGCGTGCCGCCGCCGAAGTTCACGTTGCCGACGAAGATGCCGGTCACGAACACGTTGCCCTCGGCGTCGGTGCCGATGCCCGTCGCGGACTGGTTCCTCGCGTCGCCGAACTTCTGCGCCCACGCCACCTGGCCCGTGGGCAGGAGCTTCGCGATGAACGCGTCGTCCTCGCCCGCGCTCGTGAGGGTCGTCCCGCCGAGCGTGATCGAGCCCCGGAACGCGCCCGCGAGCAGGATGTTGCCCGCCTTGTCGACCGACACGGCGAGGCCGGTCTGTCCCTGCGCGTCGCCGTAGCCGTTCGCGAACGCCGTCTTGCCGTCCGCCATGCTGGGCGGGGGGCACGTCGGCCCGGGGTCACCGCCCGATCCGGAGGAGCTCGACGAGCTCGACGCGCTCGTCACGAAGTCCTGGAGCCCGTCGCCGCCCTGGCCGCCCGTCGCGCCGGCGCCGCCCGTGCCGGCGCCGGAGCCCCCCGCTCCACTCTCCCCTCCGCTACACGCCGACGCGAGCGCCACGAGGGCTCCTGCGCTGACGAGCGAGGCGAGCAGGGTGCCCGTGCCGAGGAGCTTACCGGCGCCCGAGGACGCCTTGGGGGTCGAAGGGTGCGCGCGACGTGTCCGCATGAAGCCATTCCTCCTGCGAAAGGAAATTTCGCTTAGCCCCCGTTGATATCAACGGTCGGCGCGCGCGTGTAGAGGGGGCTTCAGAAAAGGCGGGAGGAAGCCTAGCAGGCTGTTGAGAAGCGCCGCGAGCGCCCTGGAGCTAGGGAGGAGGACGCAGGAATACAGGCGTATTCCGAGGACGACGACCGACGATCCAGGGCGCGCAGCAAGCTTATCGACAGCCTGCTAGCCCCCGAAGAGCTGCTTGGCGATCACGATGCGCTGGATCTGGCTCGTCCCCTCGTAGATCTGGAGGACCTTCGCGTCGCGCATGAGCTTCTCGACGGGGTATTCCTTCACGTAGCCGTTGCCGCCGAAGACCTGCACCGCGTCGACGGCCGTCAGCATCGCGCTGTCGGCGCCGTAGGCCTTCGCGAAGCTCGACACGATCGGATCGCGCACGCCGTGATCGAGGTTCCACGCGGCCTTCTGGTAGAGCAGCCGCGTCGCCTCCACGCGGATGGCCATCTCCGCGATCATCCACTGCACGAGCTGGTGGTTCGCGATCGGCGTGCCGAACGTCTTGCGCTCCTTCGCGTACGCGACGCACTCGTCGAGGCAGCGACGCATCAGGCCCGTCGCGCCCGCGCCGATGTCGGGGCGCGTCTGGTTGAACGTCTCCATCGCGAGCTTGAAGCCCTTGCCCTCGGGCGCGAGCAAGTTCGCCTTCGGCACGACCACGTCCTCGAGGAAGATCTGCGCCGTGTCGCTCGCGCGCTGCCCGAGTTTGTCCTCCTTCTTGCCCACGCGGAGCCCGGGCGTGTCGCGATCCACGATGAACGCCGCGATGCCCTTGTGCCGGAGTTCGGGGTTCTTCGTCGCGAAGATCACGTAGAACCGCGCGTAGCTCGCGTTCGTGATCCAGCACTTCTGCCCGTTCAGCACGAAGTCGTCCCCGTGCTGCGCGAAGCGCGTCTTGATGCCGGCCACGTCGCTGCCCGCGTCAGGCTCGCTCGTCGCGTAGCTCGCCATCACCGGCTCGCTCGTCAGCATGCCGAGGTACTTCTTCTTCTGCTCCTCGTTCCCGCCGAGCTTGATCGGCGTGAGCGCGAGGCCGTTCGCGAGCAGGCTCGTCTGGATCCCCGTACACCCGTACGCGAGCTCTTCCGTGATGATCGCGTTCTCGAGCTCGCCCATGTCCGAGCCGCCGTACGCGGCCGGGACCGTCGGGTTCACGAGGCCGATCTCCCACGCCTCTTTGAAGACCTCCATCGGGAAGCGCGACTCGTGATCACACGCGGCCGCGATCGGGATGATCCGCTCCTTCGTGAACCGGCGGGCGGTCTCGATGAGACCCTTGTGCTCTTCGGACAGCGAGAAATCGACCACGGGCTCCTACTCCTTCATCCTGCGCTTGCGCTTCTCGAGCTCCGCGCGCACGGCGCGCGCGCCCAGGGTGTATCCGACGACGAGCCCGAGGAGAAGGACGCTCGGGATGTAGATCACGTGCTGAGGCGTGATCTGACCGAAGTCGGGCACGTCACTCCCCCGCGCTCTTCGCGCGCGCCTTCTGGAGCGCGGTCTCCAGCGTGTCGATGCGCCGATCGAGCCGCCTTTGCCGCCGGAACATCGACGCGACGAACACGAGCACCACGATCCAGATGAACGCGTACGCCTCGACGAGCAGCTTCTCGCCGCTCTGCATCTGATTGCCGCCCTCGACCGCGCGGAACGTCGTCCCGCGATCGTCGGCCGTCCCCTGCCCCGCCGCGCCGGGCGTTTGCTGTGCTGCTTGGTTCGCCGACATCGTCTACTCCTCGCCCACGCCGAGCTCGAGCGCCTCTTCCTCGGCCTCGCCGAGCCGCGCTGCCGCGAGCTCGATCCGCACGCGCGTCCAGATCAACACCACCGCGAGCAACGTGAACGTCAAGAAGCCGAGCATGAGCGCGAGCTTCATGTCCGGATGCTTGAGCCCGCCGCCGCCCGACGTGATCACCTTCGGGTGGTTGCCGCCCCACTTCTGCACCGAGTAGTGGATGATCGGCAGGTTTGCCGCGCCGAGCACCCCGAGCGCCGCCGCGAACTTCCGCTCCGAATCCCCGTCGCCCGCGAACGCCCGCAGCACCACGTACGCCACGTAAATCAGCACCGAGAGCAGCGCCGTCGTGAGCCGCGGATCCCAGGTCCAGTACACGCCCCACGCCTTCGCGCCCCAGAGCGCTCCGGTCACGAGCACGAGCACGCCCATCGCCACGGCGCACTCCGCGCCCGCGCGCGCCAGCGCATCCCAGCCGCGTGTCCCGCGCGCGAGGTAACCCGCCGAACCCAGGAAACACACCGCGGCTCCGACGTACATCGAGTACGCGATGGGCACGTGGAAGTAGAAGATCTTCTGGACGATGCCCATCGTCGACTCGACGGGCGCCTTGAAGAAGATCACGTGGATCGAGATCAGAAACGCCGCGGCGCAGAGGGCGAGCACCGTGTAGAAGCCAACGTCTCCCCGGGAGCGGGAGGCGGACGTTTCCACTTTCGTTCCGGCCGTCAGAGCCTCGCTCGTCGCCATGGTGAGCGGGCACGGTAGTGCCAAGGTCGCGGGTGTTCAAGGACCCACACCGCAGCGTCGCTGTTCCCCTCCTGGAAAGTATCCCTCGACGACGAGCTGATCTAGACTCGCCGTCCGAGCCGCGATCCCCATGGCCCCCGTTCGCCCCGAGCAAGCTCCGGCAGATGTACAGGCCGACGTCCCCGCCTTCCGTCCGGGCACCATCGTGGACGGTCGCTACCGCGTCCTCCGGCTCATCGGAGGCGGCGGCAACGGCCTCGTGCACGAGGTCGAGCACGTCCGCACGGGCCAGCGCCTGGCCCTGAAATCCCTGCTCGATCCGACGACGTACCAGCGCCTGGAGCAGGAAGCCCGAGCGACGAGCCTGCTCAAGAGCCCGCGCGCGGTGAAGATCGTCGACATGGGCATGAGCCCGACCGAGGGCCCGTACCTCGTGATGGAGCTGCTCGCCGGCCAGAGCCTTCGCGAGCTTTTGCACGACGCCGGGCAGCTCCCGCTCGAGCTCACGGTGAACGTCGCGCTGCAGGTCGGCGAGTGCCTCGCGGAGGCACACACGCAGGGCATCGTCCACCGCGATCTGAAGCCCGACAACATTCACCTCGGCCCGGGCCCGAGCCCTGGCGTGTACGACGTCAAGCTCCTCGACTTCGGCATCGTCAAGATCGCCAGCGACGCGCCTGTCCCCGGTGGCTCGCTCACGCGCACGGGCTCCACGGTCGGCACGCCGTACTACATGAGCCTCGAGCAGCTCCGGAACCCCTCGGGCGTCGACGGACGCAGCGATCTCTACTCGCTCGGCGTCGTGCTCTACGAGTGCTTGACGGGCCGCAAGCCCTACGACGCGGACACCATCGGCGACCTCGTCTTCGCGCTCTGCTCGGGCCCGCCGACGGACATCGCGCGGCTGCGGCCCGACCTGCCGCAGCCCGTGTGCAAGGCGATCATGCGCGCGCTCGCGCCCGACCGCGACGATCGACAAGGCAGCGTGCTCGAGCTCTGCCGCGAGCTTGCGCCGTTCGGCGATCGTTCTCTCTCTGCGTGGATGAACGAGCCGCCGCGCGCGTCCGCGCCCGAGCCGCCGCGCCCCTCGCATGCGGGGCCTTTCCATGGCGGCGCGCCGACGCCCTCGGGGGTTCGACCGATTCACAACAGCGAGGCGACGCAGGCTTTTCCGCTGCCCGACGGCCCTGTCCCGCCGCTCGACGAGCTCACGCCGTCGCTGCCGTCGAGCCCGGGGCATGCGGCTGACGACGACGCGCCTGCCGAGCGGCGCGACACGCCCACGACGTTCTACGTCAAACCGGAGCTGTCTGAATCGTCGGGGGCTCCGCACCGCGAGCGGCGCTATGCCCCCGAACCCCCTGAGCGCGCGCCTGACAGCGAGAAGACGCGCATGCTCGAGCCGAGCCGCGGGCAGCGCCAGTACGCGATCCCGTCGGAGAACATCGACGACCCGCCGACGGCGCCGGTCAAGCCGGGCGACCTCGTGGCGGCGAGGAATGCGTTCGGCCCTGGCAACAAATACTCGAAGACGACGCCGCTCGACACGAGCCAGTTCCCCGAGCTGCAGAACCTCCCGCCGCCGGGCCAGTTTGGCGCTCCAAACCCCGGCGGATCGGGCGGCTTCGGTGCGCCTACGCCGACGGCGTCTGGCGTGTATGCGGCGCCGCCTCCTGGCATGATGGGGCCGGGGGGGCAGCCTGGGATGCCGCCGGGCATGTTCCGCCCGCCGCCCATGCCGGGGCAGCTCATGACTTCGCAGAGCAACTTGCCGGCGGTGAACATCCCTGGCACGACGGGCCCCTTGCCGATGGGCCCTGGCGCGCCTCCTGCTTGGATGGCGCGGCCTGGTCCGCCCACGCAGCAGCCTGCGGGTGGTGGCCTCGCGGCGCTCGCGAACTTCTGGCAAAACGCCCCGCCGCGCACGCAGCTCGCCATTGCGGTGGGCAGCGCGAGCGGCCTCGTCGCGCTCCTGCTCATCCTGCTCTGGATCGTCGTCCGATAACGACCCCTTGCATCGACCGCATCGCGGTCGATGCACCAAGGGTCCAGGGCTGGCCCTGGTCCGGGTCCAGGGGTGGACAACCCCTGGTCGGGCCCGGGGTGAAACCCCGGCGAGGCGTTATCCCTCAGAGCCCGTCGGGCGCGATCACATCCCAGCCGGTGGCCTTTGCGAGTCGGCTCATCGCGAGATCGAGCTCCATCGTCGCGTTCATCAGGCTGAACCGGTTTGTCGCGTACGCTTTTGCTGGGTCGAGGACGTCTTTCTCCTCGCGCGTCCCCACGTCGATCCCCTGCTGCACCGTGACCAGCCACTTCTTGGCGTAGGACACGGCCTTCGCGTATGCGTCCACGCGCTTTTGCCAGTCGATGACCTCGGCGTAGGCTGTCTCTACCTCGACTCCGGCGCCGCCGAGCGCGAGTTTTTCCGTCGCGCGCATTTCTTCGAGCTGCGCCTCGGCGAACTGGATGCGGGATGATTGCGGCAGGAAATCGAGCTTCCACTGGAACACGACGGCTGCGCCGTACCAGAAGAAGTTTGCCGTATCGCTGCCGAACGGGTTGATCTGGTTCGCCACCTCGGGCGCGCGCGCATAACCTGCGTTCAGGCCGAGCCCGATATCGGGGAAGAGCTGCGCCCGCGCCACTTCGACCTGCGCGCGCCGCGCTTGCACCCCGGCCCGCGCCATCGCGAGCTCGGGCCGGTAGAGCCGCGCTGCCGTCAGGTACCGCGACACGTGCCCGAGCTTGTGCTTTGGCGGCTTCAGCGGCGCGTCGGGGATGTCGAGATCCTTGATCCCCGTGAAGAACCGCAGCCCCGCGAGCGCCACCGTCATGTACCGCGCGGACTCGGCTTCGCGCACTTCGAGCTCGGCCGTGTACGTCTGCAGCTTGAAGAGCTCGATCGGATCGCCCTCGTCGTTCTCGATCGACTCTTTCATCTTGCCGACGGCCTTGTCGATCGCGCCGCGCACGTCCTTGAGCAGCAGCGCCCCGTCGCGCGCGAGCTGCAGGCCGAAGTAGGCGCGGCGCACGTCGAGGCGCACGGCGTCGCGCTCCTTCTCGACGTTTGCCTTGTTCACCGTGACGTTCGCCTCGGCCGCGTCCCACAGGTTCGTGATCTTGCCGAAGGTCCAGAGCGGCACGACGCCATCGACGCTGGCCCTCCAGGCGAGCCCGAGGCTGCTCGTCAGCGACACGTCCGTGTTTGGGCTGAAGACGTTGTTGCCGAGCACGGTCGGCGCGAGGCCGACACCGCCGCTCATGCGGAACTGGCTGAACGGCGCGCGATGGGCCTCGTCGAGCTGCGCCCGCACCTGCGCGAGCCGCGCTCGGGCTGCGAGCACGTTCGGGTGGTTTCGCTCGGCGATCTCCAGGATCTGCCGCAGATCGTAGACGACCTTGTCCGCGGCCTCGGCGGGCGCTGGCACGGCCGCGAGGCCCAGGGAAAGGGCCGCCCCGAGGAGCCATCGCCGGATCGACCGCTGCGCCATGTCCGCGGTCTTTTTCACAGGGGCCCGCTCGCTGCAACCGTGTTCACGGCGTTCAGCCCTCGTCGTCCTCGCCGGCGCCGTCGTCCGAGGCTGCGCGGACCTTTTTCATGAGCCGCCGGAAATTCGAGCGATCCATCCCCGCCTGCCGCGCCGCCTCGCTCACGTTGTTGCTCGTGCGCTTGAGCAGCCGCTCCACGTAGGCGCGCTCGAACGCGATCGCCGCCTTCTCCTTCGCCTGCGTGAACGGCAGCTCCGACAGCGTATCGCTCCAGAACGCCCGCGTCTCCTCGGGCGCCCCGTCTTCGCCCGCGTGCGCCTCGTCTCGCCCGAAGGGTAGATCCGAGGGCAGGATCGAGTCGCCGCGCGTCATCACCACCGCGTGCTCGATCGCGTTCTCGAGCTGCCGCACGTTCCCCGGCCAGGGCTGCTCGCGCAAGAGCCGGAGCGCTTCGACCCCGATCCGCTTGATGTCCCGGCCGCTCCGCCGCGCGTACTTGTGCAGGAAATGGTACGCGAGTAGCGGGATGTCTTCTTTTCGCTGCCTGAGCGGCGGCAAATGCACGGGGATCACGGCGAGCCGGTAATAAAGATCCTCCCGGAAGCGCCCCGACGCGATCCGCTCCTTCAGGTCCACGTTCGTCGCGGCGATCACGCGCACGTCGACCGTCTTTGGCTCCGTCGCGCCCACGCGCTTGATCTCGCCCTCGGCGAGCGCGCGCAAGAGCTTCGCCTGCGCGCTCAGCGGCAGATCGCCGATCTCGTCGAGGAACACCGTCCCCTTGTCGGCGAGCTCGAAGAGCCCCGGCCGATCTTGCGCGCCGGTGAACGCGCCGCGCATGCTGCCGAAGAGCTCGGTCTCCACGAGCGTCTCGGGGATCGCGCCGCAGTTGATCGCGCGCAGCGGCCTGTCGCTCCGCAGGCTGTGCTGATGGATCGCGCGCGCGACGAGCTCCTTGCCGGTCCCGTTTTCCCCGAGGATCAAGACCGTCGACGTCGTCGGCGCCGCGCCGAGCGCGATCCGGTAGACCTCCTGCATCCGCGACGAACGGCCGATCAGCTCGCCGAACCGCTCGTGCTCCACGAGGCGCTGCTCGAGCAGGCGCGTCCGATCGACGAGGCGCTTGTGCTCCGCGGCTTGCATGAGCGCGAGCGCCACGGTCTCCGTGGGGCCGAACGGCTTCGTCAGGAAGTTGTAGGCGCCTTGCCGAACCGCGGCGACGGCCGTGTCGATGTCGCCGAACGCCGTCATCATGACGACCTCGACCTCGGGGTGTTGCTCCTTGATCCGCGCGAGCACCTCCATGCCGCTCGGACCGGGCATCATCACGTCGAGCAGCACCACGTCGACCGCGCGCGCCGTCGAGAGCAGCGTGAGCGCGGCGGCGCCGTCCTCGGCCGTCATCACGTCGAAGCCCTCGGCGAGCAGCACGCGCGCCAGGCTGCGACGCAGCGCCGGCTCGTCGTCGACCACCATCACGTGCGCCTTCGGCGCCTTGGTCGCCCCCTGCGTCGTCTCGCTCGGCACGTCGGCAGCCATGGTCGCAACCGAATCCGCCGCGTGCAAGTCAGCGCGGCGCAGGTCGACCAGGTAACGGGGGGACGAGGTCGACCGAGGCCCAGATGTCCGTGCCGGGCCGCCCGGCGCGGCGGCTCCCGCCGACCTCGAACGCCACGCACCCGTCCGGATGCCGATACGAAACCGCGCCGCCGAAGCCCACGAGGGCCCTCGTCCACAGATCCGCGTCGGCGCGGATGTTCCCCGTCAGGCCGCCGAAGAGCGGCCTCGAACCGCCGAGGCCCAGGAGGAGCCCGCGCTCCGCCACGAGCCCGATCGTATCGCCGAGCAAGAGCTTTCCGCCGAGCGGACGCGCGAGCCCGCCCGTCCCCGCCGCGCGCCCGTAGATGTCGAGCAGGAACGTGGTCCCGTCCTCCATGCCCACGCGCAGCTCGGCGAGCGCTGAAATTCCGTCACCCTCGTTCTCCGGGAGCTCCACGCTCCCCTTGCTCGCGATCGCCTCGACACGCGCGGTCACGTTCCCGTGCGTGCCCTCCGCGCTCGCCCAGCCGACCGCGCTCGTCCCGGTGTTCGTCACGACGAGCCCGGCCTTGACCTCGGCTTCGAGCGAGCTGCCGAACGCCTGCCCGAGCGAGCTCGACGCGCCGACCGCCGCGAGGCCGAGCGCCGGCCCGAGATCCGGCCGGATCGCCTGGAAAAACGACCCCGCGCCCTGCGCGATCACGCCGCGCGCTTCGATCCGCGGCGAGATGCGGTGCACGAGCGGAAAGGCGTCCTTGGCCCCGCCGAACGATTGTTCCAGGGTGACGAACGCCTCCGCTCGCGCCTCGGCCGCTGCGTCCCAGGCCGCCCTCGCGCCCTCGGGCCCTGCGAACCGCGCCCGCGTGCCGAGCCGCGCCCGCGTGAAGAGCGGCCCGAGCCGCGGCGTGACCTCGATTCCCGCCTCGGCGCGCCCGTACGGCGTATTCGTTTGCCCTGAAAGCATCGCCAGCGCCGCGTTCGCCTCCCAGCTCCCACGCCGCCCCACCGCGCCCGAGGCCCCGGCGAATGCCGTTGGACCCCAAACGATCGGCCCCTCCCCGCGCCGCGCCCGCGCCGTGAGCCCGGTCCCGAGGATCGCGCCCACGCCGCGCCCCGGCGCGACCTCCATCACGACCTCGGCCGCGCCCACGTCGAACGGCTGCGCCGCCGCGGTGAGCGAGGGCGTCGCCACGAGCCCACGCGCGCCCCGGATCGCGTCGAGATCCCAGGCGATCCGCACGTCCGGCCGCGCGTCCGTCCGGACGAACCCGTGCGCGTCCGCGACGAACCGATCTTGCCGCAGCCGATCCCACGTGAACTTCCCCGTCATCGTGGGCCCCTCGATCCGCGCGCCGAGCTCCACGCCCCCCTGCACGTACCCCGACGCGTAGAGCTCGACGGCGCGCAGCCGCCCGTCTGCGCCTCGCCAGGGAAACCGCGCGCCCGCGCCGATCAGCGCGCCGTCGTCGCCGCGCATCGCGAACCGCGGCGGCAAGAGCCCCACGCGATCCGGCGGCCGAACGAGGAGCCACGGGAAGATGAAAATCGGCAGGGCCCCGAAGTAGAGTCGCGGCCATCGGAGCTCGATCTCCCCCTGCCCCGTCGCGCGCGCGCCCGAGACCTCCAGCGAGACGGGCGGATCTTTGCAAGGGCAATGCGTGAGCTTCGCCGTCCCGCGCATCTCGACCGCGTTCGGGCCGAGCTTGATCGCGAGCTTGCTCCCCGTGAGCCGGTAGCGGTCGTACGTCACGACGACGCCGCCTTCGAGCTCGACCTCGCCGCGCTCGGGATCCGCGCGCGCCTCGTCGGCGCGGAACTGGACCTCGCCCTGCACGCCGGGTTTGTCTTGCCCGCGCGCCGGCGCTCCCGAGAACCACGCGGCGCATCCGATCGCCGCTGCGACGGACCGTCGGTTCAGCGCATCGCCCCTTCGGCCCGAGCTTGCTTGGGCGCGGCCGGCTTCGGCTGGCTGCCCGCGGCGGGCGCGGGGAAATCGACCTGCAGCGTCACGCCGCCCTCCGTCTCGACGAGCTTGTAGCTCGGCGTGCTCGGCTGCTTCAGCTCGATCACGAGGTCCACGTCGCCGTCATCGAGCTCGGCGAGCAGCACGCGACCGACGGGCGTCTGGAAGAACATCGTCTCCAGCGGCAAGCGGTTCGTCCGCGTGGGCACCGAGACGCCCTTCATGCGGTACGCGATCCGCCCTTCGGCCTTGTGCTCGGTGATGTCCACCTTCTGGCTGATCTCGACCCACACGCGGCTCACGCCGCCCGCGAGGATCTGAAAGCCCGGCGAGTTCGCGACGGGCGCCTTTGGATCACGCTTCCTCGCCTTCTTCGCCTTCCGGATCTTCTTCGCGGGCGCCTTGGGCGCGGCGGGCACGGACGCGCCTGCGGGCGGCGGTGCCTTCGGGGGCGACTCCTCGGCCGAGGCGAACGAGCCGATCAAAAGGCCGGCGAGCGCGAGCGGGAGCGAGCGGCGCATCCGGCGATTGGAACATGGTCCCGCCGAGGGAGCTAGTTTCCCGTCCGATCGGCGGAAGAACGAAGCCCGGCGCCGCACGCGAGGCCCGGGCACCATTTTTCATTGGTGGACAAACGATGTCGGCCCGGCTCCCGAGTATCTCGACTTTTCGGGGCGCCCCTCCTTGGACCTCCGCGGGGGGCGTGGGCCCTGCCCTGCCGGCTTCGCGGGGACGCGACCGGATCGAAACTTTACGCTTGAGGGAGAGGCCTCTTGTTTGGTCCAATGCGCGCGAAGCAAGGAGCGCAGGGTCGATGACGATGCGACGAGGGCGATGGTGGGCAGCAGGCCTGCTCATGACGGGCGTTTGGACCAGCACGCCGGCCGTGTGGGCGCAGGGCGCTCCGGGCAAGCCGGCGACGCCGGACAAAGGCGCCGCGGCGCCCGCGACTCCGGCGCCGGCCGCAACGCCGACCCCGGCTCCGTCGCCAGCGGACGCCGACAAGGAATCGGTGCGCCTGTTCGAGGAAGCGAAGAAGGCGCACAAGAACTTCCTGTGGGACAAGGCGCGGGACGCGGCGCTCGCCGCGTTCAAGCTGAAGCCCGATCCCGCCTACGGCCTGGTCCTCGGCCAGTCGGAGCTGCAGACGGGCAAGCCGCGCGACGCGGCCGAGCACCTCGAGCTCTACGTGCGCGAGGCGAAGTCGGCGACGGCGATCGAGAAGCAGGCGGCGCAGAAGCTGCTCGACGAGGCGAAGCTCAAGCTCGGGACCTTGATCATCAAGGCGAACGTCGAGGGCGCGGACGTGCTCGTCGACGGCCGCGCGGTGGGGCGATCGCCGCTCGCGGCGCCGGTCTTCGTCGAGCCGGGCAGCCACGAGATCGAGGTGAAGAAGTTCGGCTTCGATCCGGGCAAGGAGCTGCTCGCGGTGGCGCCTGCGACCGAGAGCGAGATGGAGTTCGCGCTGGCGCCGATGCCGTCGGAGCCGGAGAAGGCGGAGCCGGAACCGAAAAAGAAAGAGGAGCCGAAGCCGCCGCCGCTGCCTTCGCCGAAGTGGCGCACGTACGGGATGATCGGCGGCGCGGGGCTCACGGTGATCGGGCTCGGGCTCGGCGTGGGCCTGACGATGATGGCGAACGGCAAGAGCGACGAGGCGGATCAGCAGCTCACGCTCCTGCGGCAGACGACGCCGACGACCTCGGGCTTGTGCGGCGCGGGCGGGTTCGCGCCGAACGCGGCGGGGTGCGCGAAGCTCAAGGACACGCTGTCGTCGCAGGACGCGTATGCGAACGGCGCGCTGGCCGGGTACGTGATTGGCGGCGTGGCGGCGATCGGCACGGTGGGATTGTTCTTGCTGCCGCGCACGCCGTTCGGCCGGAAGCTGATGGGTGTGAACGTCGTCCCGGTCCTCGGCGCAGGCCAGACGGGCGGCATGGTGGTCGGCTCGTTCTGAGGCCATGGAGAACCGGAACATGCGGCGAACGAATCGCGCGACGTGGCTCTTGCTCTTGCCGGTGGCGGTGCTCGGCCTGATGCAGGGCCCTGGCTGCTCGAACGAGGCGGAGGACATCGATCGCAACGGCGAGAGCACGGCGCTGAAGGGCGAGTGCAAGCTGGCGGCGGACGACGGCGACCCGTGCACGGTGGAGGGCTGCGAGGGCCAACCGAACGCGCACGTGAAGGTGGCCGGCTTGCCCTGCGGCACGAACAACGCGCTGAAGTGCAACGCGAACGGCCAATGCACCGGATGCACGAGTCCGGAGCAATGCGGCGAATCGACGGACTGCGCTCCGTACGCGTGCAACAGCGGCGTCTGCAACCTGACCTTCGCGCCCTCGGGCACGCCGGTGCCTGCGCAGGTGCCTGGGGATTGCAAGCAGATCCAGTGCGACGGCAACGGCGACGAGACGACGGCGAACGACGACAGCGACGTGCCGTCGACGGCGTGCCAGCTCTCGTCGTGCGTGGGCGGGACCCCGATGAGCACGCCCGCGGCGCAGGGGACGCCTTGCAGCGTGGGGAATGGGAAGAGCTGCGACGGGGAAGGGAATTGCGTCGAGTGTAATACGGATGCGGATTGTGGACAGGGCGGAATTTTTTGCGACACGAAGTCCAATACGTGCTTCAGCTGCACAGACGGCATCCAGAGCGGCGACGAGAGCGATGTTGATTGCGGCGGCGACAGGTGCCCCAAGTGCACGCAAGGCAAGTCGTGCAACGCGGTAGGGGATTGCACGACGGCCAATTGCGCCGACGGGGTATGCTGCAGTTCCTCTTGCAGTGGTCCCTGCCTCGCGTGTGATCTGCCAGGCTTCGTCGGCGAGTGCAATCCCATCGAGAAGTATGGCGAGGATCCCTCCTATGGGAACGGGATGTCCTGCTTGAACGCCGATGGCCTCGCTTGCAGCGCTGGGGCTAGCTGTTTGCAGGCGCTCAATACCAACTGCACCGGCAATGGGGATTGCGCTAGCCTCCGATGCGCTGATCCGGACAATAACGGCCAAAAGACCTGCGTCAAGGGGCCCGGGGACCCGTGCAATCAGCCCGTTGAATGCTTCAACAACACGTGCACGAACGGCGTGTGTGGCCCTTGAGGGCGTGACCCCCTACCCTGAAGGGTGACTCGATGCGCGCCATCCGGATCCCGCTGGCACTTCTCCTCGCCGGCACGATCGTCGGATGTGGCCTCGCCCTCGGCCTCGACGACTACGAGAAGGTCTGCGAAGAGTCGAATTGCCGGTCCTGCGTCGTGCCTTCCGACTGTGGGGAAGCACCGCTCTGCTCCTTCTGGACCTGTGAGGCGAACGTCTGCACGCTGCGACCTTCCGACGGGCACACGATGTGTCCGCTCGGCGTCTGCGACGGCGACGGCGAGTGTGTAGGTTGCATCAGCGTCGACGACTGTGGGGCCTCCACGGCATGCGAGAACTGGACGTGTGCCGCGAGAATATGCACGCGAACTCTCGCAGCGGCAGGAACACCGGTAACCCCACAGCCTGAAGGAGACTGCAAGCAGACGCAATGCGATGGGAAGGGCGGAGAGGTCTCCATCATCGAGACGCAGGGCACGTCGTGCATGCTGAACGGTGGCAAGCTCTGCGATGCAGAAGGAACCTGCGTTCAATGCCTGACGCATGCCGATTGCAGCCCAAGCGGCAGCTTCTGCGATCCCGATTCAAAGAGCTGCTTTCGCTGCAACGACGGCGATAAGAACGGCGACGAAACGGACGTCGACTGCGGAGGAAGTTTTTGTCCCAAGTGTCCGCAAGGGAAAGCATGCGTTGACACAATCAACTGCCAGACCGGCTTCTGTGTGGACGGAGTCTGCTGCGACAGTCTGTGCGATGGGACCTGCGAGACTTGCTCACTTCCCGGGGCGACCGGCCAATGCAATTACGTGCCGAAGTACGGGGAAGATCCCAGTTATGGCGCGTCGGAGTCGTGCCTGCTCAAGGACAATCTTGCGTGCACCGGTTCGGGTGGTTGCAAAGGAATCCTCGGCCTGCAATGTACGGGGCCGTCACAATGCGCCAGTCTTTACTGCGCAGATCCCGATGGCGACGGCCAGAAGACCTGCGTGAAAGGCCCGCTCGATCCCTGCGTCCAACACATCGAGTGTTACAACAAGATGTGCTCGAACGACCTCTGCGCCCCCTGATCACTCCGGATCACACGCCCCCTCGCAGAACGCCTTGATCACCCCTGTCCGAAAAAACGCATCGCTCTGCGAATAAGCCGCGTCGAGCGCCCTCACCTTCCCGTGCGGGTCCTCGTCCCCCTTCGGCGGCGTATTCGTCTTCGGCGCCTCGGGCAAACCGAAATCGTATTCCACGATCGCCGCCCCTGACAGCGGCGCCGGCGCCTCGTCCACGCCCCAGATCGTTCGGTTCACCGGCGCCACATTCTTCGCGCCCACCGTCCGCGCCAGGATGTGCGCGCCGAGCGGCGACACCTGGTGGTCCCCGATCGCCACGTGAATCAAAAGGTCATGCGCAGGCGTCCCCGGCAGCATGTTCTCCCGGATGTACGGCGCATAGCCATCCGGCTCCGTTCGATCCCACAACATCTGCATCAGCCCCTCCACGAGCTGGATGTTCCGCCCCGTCCCGTAGGCGCCCTTCAGGAACAGGAAAAACGGCGCGAAATCGACGCTCCGATCCAAAAGCATCGTGTAGGGCATTCCCGGCACGCTCACGAGCCCCCGCGTCACGTCCGTCGACAGCGCCATGTACGTCGTCCCGAAGATCCCGCCCTGGCTATCGCCCCGATAGAATCGCTGCGTAGGGTCGATCACGCTCTCGCCATTCACCTGCAGGAGCTCTTCGTTCACGAAGCGGCCCGACATCATTCGCATTGCGAGCAGGCTGTTCAAGATGCCCTGGTGCTGCCGGTCCACGCTCTTCCGGAAGGCCCCCGCGTCCGTCACGAGCGCGTCCGTGATGCTCGAGACGTCCTCGCTCGCCATGCCCACGAGATCCACCGAGAAGGCCACGTATCCGTGCCGATTCGCGAGCTCCCCGAGGTATCCGTCGCCCCCCTCGAACTTCGAGCCGAGCAGCCCGTGACCATTCTGCACGAGCGCGAGCTTCTGCCCCTGCTTCGCCGCGTGCGGCACATGCACCACGAACTCGTATTCGGCGAATCCGTTTTGCTTCGGCAAACCATCATCCCCCAGCACGAGCGACGACCCCGGCCCCGGCGCATCCAGATACAGCGGCACCTTCATCAGGCCCACGAGCCGCCTCCAGATCCGCGGGTTTTCCGCCTCCGTGAACTCCTCCGTGCTCGTCAGCGTGTACGCCGGCCCCTCCGCGCCCACCTTCATCAGCGCGTCGTCCCGCATCGCCACGAGCGCGGCCGTGTTGTTCTCACGGCTCGCCGTCGTGTAATCCCACGCGAGCTGCAAATCCTTTCGCGAGATCCCCGCCTTCTCCAGCCGCGCAAAGATATCGTCATAAAGCGCGCGCCGCGCCTCGACCGATGGTTCACACGACGCCGTCCCGTCCCGCAGCGCCTGAAACGCGGGCGACGGCGCGATCGCTTTGCCATTCGCGTCCACCACGTTCCGGATCGCCACGATGTACCGCCGCGCGTCCGCGAGGCGCACGACCGGCCGCACCATGAAGGCGCGCTCCTCGTCCGCCTCCGCCACGAGGCTCCGATCGAGCTCCGAGAAATGCGGCACCCGCTCGCCCGTCTCCGCGTCGAGAATCACGGTCGGCGACGTGTCCGAGAGCGAAAGCTCGATCGAATCCTGCGTCGGTAACCCCGTAATCGTCGCGCCGGGCAGGTGCGTCAGCGCCGGCTGCCCCGGGGAAAACCCGTCGCTCGGCGCCCACCATGCCGGATCCACCGGCCCGTTCCCCGCCGCGACCGGGAGCGTCGTCGCGCCGAATGCCACGCGTTTCCCCGTCGGTTTGCTCGCGTCGTCCTCGAGCCACACGTTCGAGGGGAACGGATAGCCGCATTGCGTCGGGACGAGCGGATCACAATCGGCCTCGAGCAGCTTCGGCGCGCCCGCGGGCGGCGTGACGGACTTGCAAACAAGCGGCTCCTCGGCGCCCGAGGAACATGCGACCGAGCCGAGCCCGAGGCTCGCGACGACGGCAGCCCGGACGAGGAGGGAGAGCGAGCGCTTCATTGGCCCTACCCTATCAGGAAATCGTGGCGTCCTGCCATTTCCTCGGCGCCCGCGCCGCCGAGGGCCGTGCCTTCCTTGCGCTCTTCCTGTAGAATTGTCGTATCATGAAGGAAAGGAGCCGCCCGTACCCAAGGAGCGCGCCGAGACCACGCGGCACGCGCTGCTCGAAGCATTACGATCCGGGCGATCCACGGCGCGCGCGCTCTCCGTCACGCTCGGGCTGCGCGAAAAGGACGTGCTCGCTCACCTCGAACACGTCGCCCGCTCGCTGGCCAGGCAGGGCAGCGCCCTCGGCGTGAGCCCCGCGACCTGCCTCGGCTGCGGGTATGTCTTCGAGGACCGCCGCTCGCTCGCGCGCCCGAGTCGCTGCCCCCGCTGCAAAGGCGAGCGCATCGAGGCGCCGAAATTCTTCGTCGAGCCCTGAATCAGACGATCACGCCGTCGAGCTTCGCGCCCGGGAACCGCGCGCCTACGAGCTTCGCGCCCGTGAAGTCCGCGCCGCGCAGATCGGCGCACTCGAAATCGGCGCCCGAAAGATCCGCGTCGCGGAAGCTCGCGCCCGTGAAGTCCGTGCGCGAAAAATCCGAGCGCCTGAGGTCCGCGCCGTCGAAGCGCGCGCCGGCCATGAACGAATCGGTGTAATTGCCGCTGGAGAGGTCCGCGCCGGAGAAATCCACCTTCTCCGCGATCATGCTGCAGCCGCTCGCCCAGGGCAGGTGCGCCTTTTTCGCGTCGAAGCCCTCCGGGAGCCTCTGGCGTTGCAAGCTCGCCTGATCGTCCTGCTTGCCCCCGGACGCGCCGGCATACACGGCCATGACCAGCCCACTCGCCTCCAGCGAATGGAACACGCCGCCCGCGCCGCCGGCATCGAGGAACTTCTTGTGCTTCGCGACGAGCTTCTTCCATTTCTCCGGCGTCATCGGCGCGCTCGACTCGGCGAGGCTGCGCATGAGGCCATGCTCCAGCTTCCCCGCGGGCGCGCCAGGCTGATCGGAGAGCGGGAACAGCCGCGCGAGATCGGCGACCTCCTTTCGCGGCGGCGCCTTCGCGGGCTTTGGTGCTTTCACGTCGGCCTTCGCGGCCGGCGCCGCCGTCTTGCCGCTTTTCAAAGCGACGAGCACGTCCTCGCCGAGCACCTTCACGCCGAGCTGCTCGGCCTTCGCCAGCTTGCTTCCGGCCTTGGCCCCCGCGATCAGATAATCGGTCTTCTTCCCGACCGAATCCGAGAGCACCGCGCCGTGCGCCACGAGCAGCTTCTCGGCCTCGGCGCGCATCATCGTCGCCAGCGTGCCCGTGAGCACGACGCTCTTCCCCTTGAAATCGACGACGTCCCTGCCCGACGCCTCGTCGCTGGCCGGCAAGAGCCCGGTCGGCTCGATATGCGCGAAATGCGGCAGATCCGCATTGAGGGGCGTCGTTTGCGCGGCCGCGGCGAGGTCCTCGGCCCGCGCGATCGAGAGCCCATCGCCCGTCGCGACGAACACGTCGCCTTCGGGGGAAAGACAGACGCGGGGGCACCCAAACGTCTCCTTCCGGAAATCATCGCAAGTATTCTCGAAAACGAAGCAGCGCGGCGCCGCGCCCTCCTCGATCCGGAGGACGTGCGCCATCCTCGTGACGAGGACGCCAGACCCGTCTTTCGTGACAAACCCCTCCCACAGCCCCTCGGGGGCCAGGTTCTGCGCGATCGGACAAGGCGTCGCGCTCGGGGTGGTCGGGGCGACGCGGAGGACGGCCCCGCGCGCCGGGATGACCCAGGCAGAGCCGTCCGGAAGCGGAATGACATGCTCGCGGCTCTCGATTCCCTGCCGGCTGCCCAGCTTGTCGAGGGTTCCATCCGGACGAACCCTCCACACGTAACGGAGGCCCGTCGCCCATATCGTGCCGTCCTCGCCGGCATGCACGGATCGAATCTCCTCGCCCTCGAGGTCCGGATGGACGAGCGACCAGGACCCTCCCGCCTCCGCGCGAACGAAAAGCCCGTCCTTTCCGCCGGCAAACACCCGGCCATCCGGCGCGATCGCCACGAAGGCTGCGCTCTTGATCCCCTGCTTCGCCCCGAAACGCGTCACCTCGCCCGAGCGCTCGCGCAAGACCAATCCCTTGGCCGTGCCGATCCAGACGTTCCCTGCGCCGTCCACGGCCATCGATTTCGCGACGGCGCCCCCGCTCACCGCGCCGACCTCGAACACCGGCGTGACCTCGCCATTCCGCGAAACCGCGGCGAGGAGCAGCGGAGTGAGCACGTACACGCCGCCCTCGGCGCGGGGCGCGAGGCCAATCGCGGACCCCAGCGACGGCTCCAGGACGAACGAGCGGCGAACGGGAAATACCTGCGCAAACCGCGGGCGCTTCGTCCTCGTGTCGTCCTCACACTCCCTCCAGGTGGGCCCGGACCACGCGCGCGACGCGAAATAGCCGAGCTTCGAGATGTTCGGCGCATACCGCTTCGGCAAGAACGCGACGAGCTCCACCGTGTCCCCGATCGGATTGTGATTGCGCCCGGAGCCGCGCACCTTCGCGAGCACCTCCACGATGAGGACGGGGAGCTTCTTCTTGTCGAGCTCGAAGCGCATCTTCCAGAGCGTCTCGTTCTCGCGGGCGAGGGGCGTGTTCTCGTAACCGAACGTCTCGCCCTCGGGCGCCTCGCATTCCATCACAGCCTCGTCGAAGAGCCGGATTACGAAGCCGTGATCCCAGCAGATCGGCGCGTCCGGGTGGGTGCTTTTCACGTGAAATCGCGCCTCGACGTAGGGCCCGGCCTCGTCGAAAAAGCGCGCGGCCGTCTCGATGTTCGGCCCCAGCGCGAGGGCGCGCCGCTCGGCCTCGTCGCGCGTCCACTCCCGGTACGATCGAATGCTCACGTCGTAGAGATCGCTGCCCACACCAATCCGTTCACCCGGCACACGCGCGGCGTCAAGCTGTATACTCGTCCCATCGTGCGACGCTCCTTCCTCCTCGCCGCGATCACGACCGCCGCCACGGCCTGCGCCTCCCCGCCCCCCGAGCCACGCGCGCCGCAGGTCCGCGCGGCGCCGCAGGTCCTCACGAACGCGCCCGCCGCCCCAGCGCCCGGCCCCGAGGCCCCCGAGGCGCCGGACGCCGCGTGCGCCCCCGACAAGGCCGAGGACGAGCCCGCCTGCGTCTATGCCGCGATCGTGAAGAGGATCCCCCGGCGGCTCGATATCGAGCGGGCCATCGAGCCCTACGCCGGCAACATCATGGAGGTCAAGAAGGCCTACGACGACGACTTCGCCGCGGCCTCCACGCTCAACCGCGCATTCGAGCAGCTCGCCGCGCGCAAAGAGCCCCGTGTCCTTTCGATCCACGCGCGCATCAAGCAAGCCGCGCTCCACGACGTCGTGCGCCAGCGCCTCGCGGGCGCCGAGCCGCCTCGCGTAAAACTCTACACCAACAAGGAAGAAGAATTGCTCGGCAAGGCCGAGGCGAGCGGGAATCCGAACCTCGTCGCCACGTCGCAGGAGCTCCGCCGCAGGCGCGAGGAGATGTACCAATCCGCGCGGGAAACCTGGCTCCTGGCGGTCGAGGGCCCCCTCGTCCGCCATTACGCGGACGCCTTGCTCCAAGCGAGGGCCTGGGCCCTCGAAACGCCTGAGACCATCCACGCCCGGGCGCGCTTCCGCCATGTGTGCGAGCTCCTCGGCGACGCCAAGATCAAGGCATTCACCGAGGGGCTCGTCGATCCCGCGAACGGAAAGCCGTTCGTGTACACGGAAGGGGTCTTCGACGGCCCCTGACGCGGTTCACATCTCGAACGTGAGGCCCGCGGTCCAGGTCGAGGTGCCGACCTTCATTTGATTGCTGCCGAGGCCGAGGTTCTGGTTCGTCCACTCGCCGAAGAGGTGCACGTGGTTGATGCCCGTCTCCTGATCGAGCGAGGCCATGGAGCGCCGGCCGAGCCAATCGAGCGCGAGCATGCCGCCGATCGCCCAGTGCACGCCGTAGCTCAATCCAACGCCCTTGATTTCGTCGTCGCCGGTCCCGACCTTGGCCGTCTCCTCGCCGACGTCGACCCACCAGAGGCCCGCGCCGAAGCCGATCTTGCCATAAGGAATGATCGGCACGCCGGTGCGGCGGAAGAGCTCGTCGAGGCGGAGCACGGCCGAGACGTGCATCGGCAGGATCGTGAGCGAGGTCTCGCCGACGCGGCGATCTTCGTAGGAATACGTATTCGTGGCGTCGTCGTAGGTCCCCTCGCGGAACGCTTTGCCCGACGCGGAGGTGTATCCGAGCCCGACCCCGGGGCCGAACGATCCGACCCACGGAATGCGCAGCGCTTGCCAGTCGAACCCGGCGCCGAAGTGGAACCGGCCCTTGTCGCCGAAGAACTTCTGGTACGGGCCGGTCCCGCCGAACTCCTCGTCGACTTGCGGATAATAAAGGCCGAAGCGGAGCTCCAGGGCGAACCGCTGGGGGCTGCCCTGCTGCGTGCTGTCGCGCTCGCTCTGTCGCCAGTTCGAATCGCGGATGCGCCTCGATTGCGCCTCGGCGCCCCTCGACGCGAAGAGCGCGGCGATCCCGACGAGCGCCGATACGAGGATCCTCGTCCGCATCACGAAGCCCCCTCGCCGCCCGCGCCACGCCCGCGTCTCTCCGTTCGCCTGCGCCGTCGCATCGCGAACGCGGCCGCGGAGAGGGCGATCGCGCCGCCGAAGACCCCCGCGGCCCGCGACGCCGGCGACGCCGAGACCGAGCAGAGGCCGCCGCCCTTGCCGCCGAGCTCGTTATAGATCTCGAAGAAATCGTCGACCGGGACGGGCGCCACGCATTGCACCTCCGACAGCGGTCCGACGTTGCCGCGGTTATCCCTCGCTGCCACCGCGACCGCGTATTCGACGCCGTTCTCCAGGTCGGTGACGGTATTCGACTCGCTGCAAGGCACCCACGCGGGATCGGGGCGCTGCCCCGCCACGAACGGGCTCGCGCACGTCGCGCCTCCGCTCCCGCCCGCGCCCCCGCTCCCGCCGCCGCCTCCGCTCCCACCCGCGCCCCCGCTGCCGGTCTCACCGCCCGGGACGAGGACACCTCCCTTGGCGCAATACACGGCGATGCCCGCGGAATCGGTGTCCGAGGGGGGCTTGTACTCGACGGCGAATCCCGCGTCCCCCTGCTTCACGGACACCTCCGTGGGCGCGCCGGGCCCCCAGAGGTCGAGCTTCGAGTTCGTCCATTTCACGTTGCTGACCACGGTTCCGCTGCCGAAGAGCATGAAAAACAGCGTGATCGCCTTCTCCGCCCCCGTGATGTTCTTCTCTGCGCAGGCCTGGATGTCCGGGTCGGGATCGACGGCCACCATGTCCGCCGCCGTCATCACGACCTGCCCCGAGTTGTTCACGGGGTTCGCCTGCGGAATCTTCGACGGATTGATCTGGAAGCATTGCTTCGCCGAGCCCGTCCGTTGCATCGGATCCGTGCAATCGACCCCCGCCGTCGTCGTCCCCCAGACCTCGAACGAATACGAGCTCGTGAACCCCGTGAACGTGAGGTTGAACGTGAAGGTTTCGTCGGGGTTCAAGCACTCCTCTCGGTTGATGTCCCACTGGGTCGTGGTGCGCTGTGACGTAGGCTCACGGACGGCCTGCTGCTGCGACTGGAACGCCACCGTCTGCGCCGCCGCGTCGCCGCTCGTCAGCCACCCCGCCGCGACCCAGAGCGCCGCCCACGCCGCTCGAAACACGCGCCGCCTCCCGAACGAAGCCCCCTGATCACCCGACGAAGCTGTATCCATCCCGCGTGTTTGAGCACAGCTCGTGCCACGGAGCAAATCCTGCGGCGCGAAGGCGATTCCCTCCGGACGGAGCCCTCCGCGTGACGAATTGACCGGACGGATGCGCCGCGCGTGACAAGTTGACAACGCGCACCGGCGCCTGTGGCGGATGCCGCCGGGGACGTGTAGGGTCGCGGCCGCGAGGAGGCTCGATTTCATGACCGTCTCAGCGATCTTCGATCCCGCGCGCTGGCGCGAGGTGCCGGGTTTTTCGTTCACGGACATCACGTACCACCGCGCCGTGGACCAGGGCACGGTGCGTATCGCTTTCCACCGGCCCGAGGTGCGAAACGCGTTTCGGCCGAAGACGGTGGACGAGCTCTACACGGCGCTCGAGCACGCGCGGACCACGGCGGACGTGGGCTGCGTGCTCATCACGGGCAACGGCCCCTCGCCGAAGGACGGCGGCTGGGCTTTCTGCTCGGGCGGCGATCAGCGAATTCGCGGCAAGGACGGGTACAAATACGAGGGGAGCGAAGCCGGCGAAGTCGACGCGGCGCGCCTCGGGCGACTGCACATCCTGGAGGTGCAGCGGCTCATTCGATTCATGCCGAAGGTCGTGATCGCGGTCGTGCCGGGCTGGGCCGTCGGCGGCGGGCACAGCTTGCACGTCGTCTGCGACATGACGCTCGCGAGCCGGGAGCACGCGCGGTTCAAGCAAACGGATCCCGACGTGGCGAGCTTCGACAGCGGCTACGGATCGGCGCTGCTCGCGCGGCAGATCGGCCAGAAGAAGGCGCGGGAAATCTTCTTCCTCGGCCTCGATTACACTGCCGAGCAGGCCGCGGCGATGGGGATGGTGAACGCCGTCGTGCCGCACGAGGACCTGGAGAAGGTGGCGCTCGAATGGGGCGCGCTCATCAACGGCAAGAGCCCGACCGCGATGCGAATGCTGAAATACGGCTTCAACCTCCCCGACGAGGGCCTCGTGGGGCAGCAGCTCTTCGCCGGCGAGGCGACGCGGCTCGCCTACGGCACCGACGAGGCCCAGGAAGGCCGCGACGCGTTCCTGGAGAAGCGCAAACCCGATTACAAGCGCTTCCCCTGGCATTATTGACGCCGCGGCGCGAGCTCGTTCGTCCTGAAAAACGTATCCACGCGCAGCGCGGCCGCCCGCCCGTCCTGAACACGAGCGGCCGGGCTCGGGCGTCTCCCGACATCCGGAGCCGGGCGCGCACCATGGCCTACCAAGGCTACCGTCTCGTTACGGTATACTACCCTTTCTTGCCACGTGGCTGAACCCCCTGCCCCGACCGCATCGACGTCCCTGCCGAACGAAGGCCCGAGGTCCGGGACCGTCGCGACGAACCGGGACAAAGCGCGCCACGCCGCCGCGTCGTCGCTGCTCGGCATCGCCCTCAGCCGGGCTGAAATCGAGCGCGTCGCGCTCCTGTCGTCGCTGCTCTTCCTGTCGGCCCTGCTGCTCGTCGTCGGCCGCACCGCGCGCGACGCGCTCTTCCTGACGCGGTTCCCCGTCACGTGGATCGCGCCGATGTGGATGGCCTACGGCGTGGTCTCCGCCGTCGTGGCCTTCGGCTACGAGCGTGGCCTCCGGAAGCTGCCGCGCGCGCGCTTCGGCGCGGTGTTCGCGCTCGGCGCGGCCGCAAGCTACGTCCTGCTCCGCCTGCTCATCGGCAAGGACATCGGCGCCGCGTACCTGATCTTCGCGATCTGGGCCGACGTCATCGCGAACCTGACCGGCATGCTCGCCTGGAGCATCGCGCAGGACCTCTACGACGCGCGCAGCGCACGGCGCATCTTCGGGCTCATCGGCGCGGGGCACATCGCGGGCACGGTCGTCTCGGGCCTCGGGGCCGGCGCCATCGCGCCGATCATCGGCGCGGAGAACCTCATCTTCGTGCTCGTCGCGGCGCTGCTCGGCGTCGCGCTCCTCTGCCGCATCACCGCGCGAAGGCACGGCGCGCCCTCCCGGGGCCGCGCCGACGATCGGCCCGGCGCGCAGCAGCACGACCCGTCGCCGCTCTGGAGCTCGCGCTACGTCGGGGCCCTCGCCGTGACGATCCTGGTCGTCTACACGATCCTCACGGTCGGCGATTACCAGTTCAAGGCGATCGCCCGCACGTCGTACCCGGACCGCGACTCGCTCGCGCGGTTCATGGGCACGTTTTACGGCGCGATCGGGATGGTCGGGCTCTTCGTCCAGCTCGTCGTCACGCCGCGGATGCTCGATCGCGCGGGCGTGCTCGGAGGCGCGGCGACGATGCCCGTCGCGTTCCTCGCGAGCACGGCGCTGCTCCTCGCGTTCCCCTCGATGCCGCTCGCGGCGGTGCTCAAGGCGAGCGACAACGCGCTGCAGTTCTCGATCTTCGACGTGACGCTGCAGATCCTGTTCTTCCCGTTCCCCGCGGCGCACAGGGATCGGGTGCGGACGCTCGCGTCCGCGATCATGAAGCCGCTCGGGTGCGGCGTGGGCGCGGCGCTGCTGCTCGCGTTCAGCCCCTCGGCGAGCGAGGCACAACCGGGAGCCTCGCTCATCACGGCGGCGGCGCAGCTCGGCTACGTGACGTTGCCGCTCGGCCTCCTGATCATGCCGCTGCTGCTCGTCGTGCGGCGCGGCTACGTGGAGGCGATGCAGGGGACGCTCCTGCGAGGCAAGCTCACGCCGGAGATGCCCCAGCGCGGCGGCAGGGCCGTGGCCGCGCTCGCCGGGGCGCTGTCGAGCCTCGACGCGCCGCAGGTGCTCTTCGCCCTCGATCGGCTGCGGCAGCTCGATCCGGCGCGCGTCCGCGAGGCGCTGCCGGCGCTCACGCGGCACGTCTCTTCGCGCGTGCGGGCCGCGGCGCTCCGGACTTCCCGCGTGGTGGGGCACCCCGACGCCGCGGCGCTCGCCCGCGAGCGGCTCGAAGATCCCGATCCCGAGGTCCGAGGCATCGCGGTGGAGCTGCTCGCGAACGCGCTCGGCGAGGACGCGCACGAGGAACTCTGCGCGCTCGCCGCGCGAGGCGGCGACGAGGCCGTGCGGGCGGCGTCGATCGCAGCGCTGCTGCGGCACGGCGGGCTCGGCGGCATGCTGGAAGGCGCGCCGCGGCTCAGGGATCTGCTCGACAGCGAGGATCCCGCCGAGCGCGTGACGGCCGCGCGGGTGCTCGGTTTGGTGGGACAACCGCAGCTCGAGCGGGCCGTGGCGCGGCTGCTCGCGGACGCGGATCCGGCCGTGCGGAAGGCCGCGCTCTCGGCCTCCGCGACGGTGGCCGCGCCGAAGCTCCTGCCGCTCCTCTGCGAAGCGCTCGCCGATCACGCGCTCGGGAAGGCCGCGTCGAACGCGATCGTGGCGCTCGGCGATCGCGCCATCCCGCGGCTCGTGGCGACGCTCTCGGATCCGCAAGCGGACGCGACCGTGCGGCTGGCGATCCCCCGGCTCCTGTCTCGGATCGGCACGAGCGCCGCGCTCGCCGCGCTGCTCGATCGGGTGGACGAGCCCGACGATCGGGTGCGGCAGAAGGTGCTCGCGTCGGCCTCACGGCTGCGCCTCGCGCTCGGCGCGCCGCCCGCGCCGCTCGAGCCGATCCGCGAGCGCATCGAGCGGGAAGCGCATGCCCACGAGCGCGAGCGTGACGCCTACCTCCTCGTGCGCCCGCGCCTCGCTCGCCCGCTGCTCGACGCCCACGTGGAGCGCCGCTTGCGCAAGGGCCTCATCCGGATCCTGCGCCTCTGCGAGCTCGTGTATCCGCGCGACGTCGTGGCCGGGGTGCGGACGCACGTCTTCGGCAAGGATCGATCGCTCCGCGCGAACGCCTTCGAGGTGCTCGAATCGCTGCTCGATCGCCGCCGCGGCGCGCGGCTCGTGGCGCTGTTCGAGCGCTACCTCGAGCTCGCCGAGGGGCTGCCGCGCGGCGGCGCGACCCCGAGCACGGACGACGTCGTGACCTTCGTGCGATCGGAGCTCCAGTCGAACGACCCTTACCGCGCCGCGCTCGTGCTCGAAGCGGTCGCGGTGCACCGGATCGAGGCGTGCGCGAGCGACGCGATCCTCGCGCTCGACGCGCCCGATCCGCTCGTGCGCGAGGCGGCGGCGATCGCGGTGGTCGAGACGCACGCAGCGGGCGCAGAGGACAAACTGAAGGCCCTCGCGAAGGATCCGGATCGGGTCGTCGCGCGGTGGGCTGCACACTGGGAGAAGACGGGGCGGAGCGGGCTCGACGCGGGAGACGGCATGTACACGACGATCGAAAAAGTCCTGTTTTTGCAGCGCGTCCCGATCCTGTCGAAGATCTCGGGCGAGGAGCTCGTGGGGCTCGCGCGGACCTCGGAGGTCCTCGGCCTGCCGCGCGGCGAGGTGATCTTCCGGCAAGGCGACGCCGGCGCCGCGCTCTACTTCATCATCTCGGGCTCGGTCAGCCTGCGCGTCGAAGGCAAGGAGGTCGTGCGGCTCGGGGCGAACGAGGTCTTCGGCGAGACGTCGATCATCGATCGCGAGCCACGCGCGGCGACGGCCGTGAGCCTCGAACCCGTGGAGCTCCTGCGCGTGTCGGGCGAGGATTTCAGCGCCGCGGTGCACGACACGGCCGAGATCGCGATGGGCGTGCTCCGGGTGGTGAGCGGCCGGCTGCGCGAGGCGGATCGCCGGCTCTCGTCGGCGGAGGCCGAGCTCGCGCGGCTGCGCAGGACGTCGAGCCCGAAGGGGGAACAGCCTCCGTCCGAGGACGACGCGGGGGCGACGCGCCGGAGCTGGGAGGACGACGAGTGAGGCGTCAGGGGCGACGCGGGGATCGCAGATCCGCCTCGATCTGACGGAGCAACGCAGCCTCGCGGGTTCGGTTCGGGTGACGCGCGACGAAGGGCGCGAGGGTCGCCCGCGCCTCCTCGAGCCGGCCTTGCCGGGCGAGGAAGACCGCGAGGTTGAAGACAGCCTTCGCCGCGTCCGGATCGAGCTCCACGGCCTTGCGGAAGTGCTCTTCGGACTCGCGCACGCGCCCCGTCTCGAGCAGCGCCACGCCGAGCTGCGCGTGCGGCTCGGACCACGTCGGCAGGATCTCGCTCGCTCGCTCGAACGGCCCGATCGACGCCGCGGCCTTGCCCTCGTTGAGCAGCGCCGAGCCGTAGTTGTGATGCGCCCGCGCCGACCTCGGCACGACCTCGATCGCCGACGCGAACAGCGTCCGATCGTTTGCCCAGTCCGCGCCGCGGTTCCACGCGAGCGCCAGGTTGCCGAGCATCACGGGCGCGAGCACGAGCACGAACGCGCGCACGTGGGTCGGATCCACCTTCGGCCGCTTCTGCGCCGCGCGCTTCTTCCCCTTCCCTGAAGGCGCCGCGGGCAAAGCGAGCGTACCGGGCGTTCGCTCCAGCACCCACTCGCCGACGCGCGCGATCGCCAGCGCGAAGCCCGCGGCCGGCAGATAAAGCAGCCGTTCGGCGAAGATCGTCGGGAGCACGAAGGGGAGCTGACTGACGACGAACCACGGCACGAGCACCATCACGGCCGCGAGCGCGAGCAGGGGCTCTCGCCGACGCAGGCGGATCGCCAGGGCGACGAGGCCCACGAGCACGAGCGCGCCGACGAGGACGGGCACGACGAACGGGCTCGGCTCCGGCAGGATCGCGGCATACGAGTAGTCCGCCGACAAACGCACGGGCAGGACGATCTTGCCGAGCGCCATGCCGAACAGCCGCAGCGAGGTCCAGACGCGCGGCCCCCATCCCTCGGCGAGCAGCGGGTTGGCCTGGACGTCGCGTGACACGGCCGCGAGCGGCGGCGCGAACGCCACCGTGCGCAGCGCGATCACCGCGCCCGCCGCGGCGACGAGCGATCCGTACCGCGCCGAAAGGATCCGCGGCGCGCGCCCCGGCGGCGAGAGGATCCGATCGGCGAGGAAAAGGAACAGCGGAAAGACGATCGCCGACTCCTTGCACGCGAGCGCGCCCGCGAACGCGAGCGCCGCGCCGATCGTATTTCGAGGCGCCTCTTCCTCGTCCGCGCGCCCCGCGAGGTACCACGCGAGCCACGCGAACCCCGCCGCCATCACGTCCGCGCGCCCCACGAGCCCCACCACGGCCTCCGTGTGGATCCCGAGCACGCCAAAGACCATCGCCGCGACGACGGCGAACGTCGTCCGCCCCGTGTGCCGCGCGAGCGCGAGCGCGAGCATCACCGACGTCGCCGCGTGCAGCACGAGGTTCGTCGCGTGAAACCCTTCCGTGACGTGCTTGTTCAGCCAGAACGAGAGCACCACGAGCGGCCGCCACGTCCCCGGCCCCTCGCCCAGCGGATGCCCCCAGAAATCCGAGCCGAAGAGCGCCCCGAGATCGAGGCCTCCCTGCACGACCGGGTTCTCCTGGATCGCTCCGCGATCATCAAAGACGAAGCCCGCGCCGAGCGCGCGCGCATGCCCGAAGAAGGCAGCCGCCGCGACGAGCGCGAGCGCGCCGCGGGACAGCTCGGCCTTCGCTCGGGTCATGCGCCTACTTGATGATGCGCGCCTGGACGGTGCCCGCGCGCAGATCGTCGCGCAGGACGAGCTCGTAACGGTTCGAGTCGAGGCTGCCCGATCGCAGCACGAAGATGATCGCCTGCGCCCGCCGATCGCTGAGATCGGTGCTCACGCCCTTCGTGCCGAGCGAGACGCTGACCTGCTCGATCTTCGGGTTCGCGCGCATCGTCGCCGCGATCTCCTCGAGCGCCGCCTGTCCCTCGGGCGTGAGCTGATCGCCCGTGCTGAACTTGATCGGCGGTTTGATCTCGAACGAATCACCCTTGAGGCGCGCGTACTTCGGGCAGCCCTCGGGCGCGGGACCGGGCTCGGTCGGGCACTTGTCCACGGGCTCCGGGAGCTGATCGTTGTCGACGTCCGGACAACCGTTCGCCTCCGCGCTCGCGTGCTTGACGCCCGGGCTCTGCGGGCAAGCGTCCACTTCGTCGTCGATGCCGTCGCCGTCCTTGTCGCTCGACGGACAGCCGTGCTTCTTCGGATCCGCGTTCACGGGCCCGGCCTCGGCAGGGCAGGCGTCCTCGGCATCCGGGATCTTGTCGAGGTCACGATCCGGCGGCCCCTTCGGCGCGACCGGCTTGGGCCGTCCCCCGCCGACGTACGCGAGGCTCAGGACCCCGCGGAACCCCGGCGCGCCCGCGGCCCCGCCGAACCCCGGCCCGCCGCTCACGCCGATCTGCATCCCGCCGAACGCCATGCGCACCGACGCGAGCGGCTCGATCTGCAGATCGATCGAGCTCGGCGGCTCCTTGCCCGCGTCCACGGACGCGTGCGTCTGGTTGAACATCGCGAAGCTCGGCTCGAGGCCGACCCACAGGAACGAAGCCGCGCGGAGCTGCGCGGCGCACGCGAGGGCGATCCGCTCGCCGTCGGAGCCAGCGACGTCGATGAAGAACAGGGGCGACACGAACGCCGTGCAACCCCACCTGAACGAGCCCTTCTCGCTCGCGACGCCGACATCCACCTCCGCGCGGAGCCGCTTGTCCGAGAGGAACGACGCCGTCGATCCGACGGGCGCCCAGAACCTCGCGCCCGCGACGAGCGTGAAGGCCTTCGTGTCGAGCGGACGGAAATGCAGACCGGCGCGCAAATCTCCGACGCCGAACGTCTCGGGCTGACGGATCGTGACGCCATACCGATCGAACGGCTCCTCGAGGTCGCCGTTGAGGAAGAGCCCGACGGGGAGCGCGAGATCGACCGTGAGCCAGGGCAGCGGCGTGATCGAGCCGCCGACGTGCGCGAGCAGCGCGTTTTGGACGGGCGTCGCCGCGACGGTCTCGCCGCCCTGCCCGTCGATGGTGACGGCCTTGAGCAGCCCCATGCCGTAGTCGAACGACAGGCCGAACGCGAACTCGATGGTGTTCGCGCCCTTCTCGTGAGGCCCGAGCGCACGAAGGAAGGGGCTCTCCGGCGAGGCCGGCTGGAGCTGGTCGATGCGGATGCCCTCGTCGAGACGGGCCTTGTTTTCCTGGGCCGATGAGGAGCCCGCGAGGGAAAAGCCCATCGCCAACGCGAAGAGCCCTGCCCATCCTTGCCGTGCACGCACGGGCCCACCTTACATGCACCGCCGGGCCCGTTGGAACTGGGACCTGCATCGGATCGAAGATCCCGCGCAATCCGGTTCGCGCCCCGACCCTGGGAACGCCACTTCCCATCGAGATCACGAGGCGCGGAAACGATCCGGGCCCTGGCTCGTCCAAGGGATCACGACGCGGAACGACGCTTGCAAGACGGTATCGACGAGCGCTTCCGCTCTGGCAACTGCTTCGACGAGGTCCCATCATCATGAACGCCATGCGCTTTGCCGAGACGTCGCCTTCCCGCACCGATCGCCCCGCGCCCCGGCCCGCCTTGCCAGGGCGTCGCTTCACTTCCGTCGTGCTCTCGCTCCTCGCGGCTGCACTTTCGTTCACACCTCTGGCAGTCCAAGCGGATACACCCGCGGGCCTGCCCCAGGGCTGGACGAGCGACGCGTCCGAGGAGGCCGCTGCGCCGAGCACCGACCGCTTCCAGCCCACGCAAGCCGTGGACGCGCAGGTCAGCGTGTCGGTGTCCGCCGACGAATACGTCGACACGGATCCGGCCGCGCTCAACGATTTCCGCGAGCCGCTCGCGACCTACGGCACGTGGGTGGACGATTCCACGTACGGCACGGTCTGGGTGCCGAGCGCCACCGTCGTCGGCGCAGACTTTGCGCCGTATCAGACCGCGGGCCACTGGGAGCTCGACGTCGACGGCAACTGGATGTGGGTCAGCGATTACGACTGGGGCTACATCCCGTTCCATTACGGTCGCTGGACCTGGATCGGCGGCCGCGGCTGGGGCTGGATCCCGGGCCGCGTGTATGCGCCCGCATGGGTCACGTGGCGCATGACGGATTACGGCTACGTCGGCTGGGCGCCGATGGCGCCGTCCTATTACTGGTTCGGCGGCTCCGCGGTGAACGTGTGGGTCAGCCCGTCGTCCGCGTTCGTGTTCTGCCCGTCGAGCTACGTCTTCCATCGCCACGTGCACACGTACGTCGTGCGGGATCGCGACATCGTCCGCCGCATCGGCGCGCATTCGCGCCCGTATCGCCCGGCCCAACCGTCGGCAGGCGGCGGCGGCGCGCACGCGCGTTCGTCGTATCGTCCGGCTTCGCCCTCGCTCGCCGAGGCGAAGATCCCCTCCGGGGCCGCCCCGGAAAAACGCTCGGCGCCCGACGCGCGCGCGGTCGCTTATTCGCGTCGCAGCACGACGGCGCAAGCGAAGACGATGCCGGCGCCGTCGCGCGGGGTCGTCGCTGCGCCGTCTGTCTCCAGGGCCCCGGGCGCGCATGCCGAGGGTCGCGGCGTGCACGTCGATCGCAACCCGCGCGTCGACGTCAACCCGCGTGAGTCGCGCGGCGGCCGTGCCGAGGTGTCCACGCCGAGCGCCTCGCCGTCGCGCCCCGCGGTCGCGCCGTCGAGGCCGGCCGTCTCCACGCCGAAGCCCTCGCGTCCCGCGACCGAGTCGCGCCCCTCCACCGAATCGCGTCCGTCGGCCTCGCCGTCGCGGCCTTCGGTCTCGCACTCGCGCCCGTCGGTCTCGCCGTCGCGGCCTTCGGCCTCGCCGTCGCGGCCTTCGGTCTCGCCGTCGCGTTCGTCCTCGCCCTCGCGTTCGTCCTCGCCCTCGCGCTCGTTCTCGCCGTCGCCTCGGCGGGGGCGGTAGCCCGCGGTACTTGGCCCGTCCTTTGCGAAACCGCCGAACAGGAGCACGTCCGATGCCTTCTTTTCTACGCAACGTGAAGCTTGGTTCCCTGACGGTGTGGCCGGCCGTTCTCGGTCTCGTCGCCTGCGCTGGCCTGGGGAGCGCCACGACGGGATGCATCATCGTCGACGACGACGATGACGACACGGTGATCATCGACGACGGCACGCGGCCGCCCACGGAGCAGCCGATGCAGATGAGCATCGAGACCGACGTCCAGCTCGACGCGGTCCCCGGCGACGGCGTCGGTGTGTTCGTCGAGTACTACGCAAGCGGCGTGTACCGGATCTGGACGACCTGCGACACGAACTTCTCCGGCTTGTCTTGCCCGATGGACATCTTCACGTCGGTCGACACGAGCTCGACGATCGACGCGGTCACGACGGACGATCTCGAAGGCGCCGACCACGTGAACATCCATGAGGCCGCGGGCACGGTCGACATGCACGTCGATACGGGCGTGGACTTCGACGCGATCGAGATCAGCACGACGCCCGGCGCGATCCTCCGCCTCGAGGTCCTCATCGACGGCGTGCCGCAGCCGCGCTTCGTGTACTGGTTCGGCAACGGCGTCCTGCACAACGGCGCCCCGACGAGCCCGGTCGACTTCGTCCCGACCGTGCCGTGAACGAAAAAGGCCCGGCCGACATCACGTCGACCGGGCCTTTCGTTTCCCCGCCCCGCGCCTTCTACTTGCCCTTCTTCGTCGCCGGTTTGTCCGCGGCCTTCGCCGCCGGTTTGTCCGCGGCCTTCGCCTCGGGCTTCGCCGCGGCGCTTGCCGGCTTGCCCTCCGGATCCCAGAGCTCGGGCTCGCCGAGGCCGAGCGTCGCGAGCTGAGGCCCGACCGCGTCGCGCGGGCCCACGACGACGACCGTCGCCGACGCCGGATCCACGTGCGTCTTCGCGAGCGAGGTGACGTCCGCGAGCGTCGCGCTCTGCCGCGCGCGGGTCGCTTCGCTGTCGTGACCCGGCAGAAGCCCGAGCCGCGCCAGCGTCGCGAGCCTGCGCGCCGTGCCGCTCACGGTCTCGTAGGTCTGCATGAGGTCGGCTCGATCCTGCGCCTTCGCCTTCTCCAGCTCCTCCGCCGACGGCCCCGAAGCGGCCATCTTCGCGAGCTCGCTCAGCATCTCCTTCAGCGCGACGCCGGTCGCGGGCGTCTCGACCGACGCGATGGCCCAGAACCCGCCCTTGTTGCGGCTCTCCTGGAACGTCGATCCCGCGCCGTACGCCCAGTGGTGCTCCTCGCGCAGGTTCATGTTGAGCCGCGACGTGAACGAGCCGCCGAGCGCCGTGTTGATGAGCTCGAGCCGTGGGAGCACGGGATCACTCGCGGCCACGCCGTCCCGCACGACCGCGATGACGGACTGCGGCGCGCCTGGCCGATCGACGAGCACGAGCTTCGGCCGCGCCGACGCCGCGCGCGGCCCCGGGAGCTCCGCCTGCTTCGGCGCGGCCTTCGCGGGCGGCGCTTTCCAGGAGCCGAGCTGCGCGTCGACGATGTCCGTCACCTCCTTGCGCGAGATGTCGCCGGCCACGACGAGCACCGCGCGATCGGGGCGGAAGCTCTCCGTGTAAAAGCGCTTCACGGCCTTCAGATCGAGCTTCGCCGCCGCTTCGAGCGAGCCATCGGCGGGGTGCCCGTAGGGCGTGTCCGGGCCGAAGAGCACCGCGGCGTTGATCAAACGCGAGACGCTCATCGGCTCGTCGGAGCGCTTCTTCAGGTGGTTCTGCCAGAGCTCCGAGACGCGCTTCCACTCCTTCGGATCGAAGTGCGGCCGCGCGACGACGTCCGAGAAGATGCCGAACGCCGCGTTGAAGTTGTTCTTCAGCACGGTCAGCGAGAGGACGCTCGCGTCGGCGCTCGTGCCGAGCGAGAGCGTCGCGCCGAGATCGTTGATGCCGCTCGACACCTCGACGGCGCTGCGCTTGCCGGCGCCCTCGTCGAGCATGTCGGTCGTGATGTGCATCAGGCCGGGCAGGTTCGCCGGATCGGCCGAGGACCCGCCGCGCACGACGAGCACCGCCGACACGAGCGGCAAGCCGTGCTTCTCGACCAGCCACACGGAAAGGCCGTTCTTGGTCGTGAACGTCTCGACGGCGGGAGGTGTGAACGGACGGCTCGGCGGCAGCTCCGGCTTGGGCCCGAGCAGATCCACCACGGGCGCCGCGGGCTTGGTCTCGGCGACGGGCGGGGTCGTTTCCTTCTTCGTCGGATCGAGCGGCGTCACCTGCGGCTCGGCGCCGCACGCGGCGAGCGCCGTCACCGCGACGAGCGAAAGGAGGGCCGACGTCTTGGCAATCCTCACGGGGCACCTCCGGCGCCGTTCGTCTTCTTTTCGGGCTCCACGTGGATGATCACGCGGGCGTTCGGGTCGAGGTGGCTCTTCGCGATCCGCTGGAGCGACTCCGCCGTGACGCCGCGATACCGGGCGAGATCCTTCTCGGCGTAGCCCGGATCCCCGACGTACGTCTCGTACCCGGCCAGCATGGACGCGCGCGCGGTGACCGATTGCAGGCGCGAGACGAAGCTCGTCTCGAACTGGTTTTTGGCGCGCTTGATCTCTTCCTGGCTCACGGCCTCGCTCGTGATCTTCTTCATCTCCTCGTCGATTCCGGCTTCGAGCTGCGCGAGCGTGACGCCCGGACGCGCGATCGCCTCGACGAGGAAGTACGAGCCGAGATCCCCGGACGCCTGGTAGGCCGAGACCTCCTGCGCGAGCGCCTTGTCGTAGACGAGCGCCTTGTAGAGCCGGCTCGCCTTGCCGTCGGTGAGGATCACGCTGAGCAGGTCGAGCTCCGCGTCGCCGGGCGCGTATCGCGCGGGGCTGTGCCAGGCCATCACGACCTTGCCGAGCTCCACCTTGTCCGTGAGCGTATCGCGCACGACCTTGTCGAGCTTCACGGGCTTCGCCGGCGGCGCCGCGGGCACGGGCGTCGCCGGGATCGATCCGAACCACTTCTCGATGAGCGGCTTGATCTCGGCGGGCGAGAAATCGCCCGCGACCACGAGCGAGGCGTTGTTCGGGACGTACCAGCGCTTGAAGAAGCCCTTCACGTCGTCCACCGTCGCGGCTTGCAGGTCCTCGTGCGAGCCGATCACCGGGTGGTGGTACGGATGATCCGCCGGGAAGAGCAGCTCGGGGAGCCGCAGCTCGACCTTGCCGTAAGGCTCGTTCTCCGTGCGCTGGCGACGCTCGTTGCGAACGACCCCGCGCTGCACGTCGAGCTTCTCCTGCGTCATCTCGTCGGCGAGCGAGGAAAAGCGATCGGCCTCGAGCCAGAGCAAGAGCTTCAGCGTGTGCGCGGGGCCGACGTCGAAGTAGTCCGTGCGGTCCTCGCTCGTCCACGCGTTGTTCCAGCCGCCCTCGGACTCCATCCACGTGTCGAACATCTTGGGCGGCGCGCGGCGCGTGCCCATGAACATGAGGTGCTCGAAGAGGTGCGCGAAGCCCGTGCGCTTCGGCTCCTCGAAGCGCGAGCCCACCTTCACCATCGTGTTGACCGTGACGAGCGGCAGCGCGTGATCCTCGTGCAGGATCACGGTGAGGCCGTTCGGAAGCTTGTACTTCTCGAACGGGACCTTGATCTCGGCCTTCTGCTCGGCGCGAGCGGTCGCGACGAACGAGGGCAAGGCGAGCGGCGCGGCGAACGCGAGCGCGGAGGCGAGGATCGCCGCGGCCCGCGCGCGGCGCCTTCGAAGGGGAGGACGGATCGATCGCATGGCCGGAGAGCGTGCCGCGTCGGCTCACGATTGCAAGCGGCGAGCGCGACCCGAGGTGCGGAGAGAAGAACCTAGCGACGGCTTCGCGAGGGGGCCTTCTCGGGCAAAGTCGCGGGCGCGCGCTCGTCCGACGATGACGAACCCTTCGCCTTCCCGCCGCTCATGGCGAGGACGACGCCCACCGCGACGGCGACCAGGAAGAGCACGAAGAAGAAGATCTTCCAGAACGAATACGGAGCCTTGCCGATCACCTCGCCGGTCTGTCCGTTCACGAGGAACTGGTAGGGCTCGTCCCGGTACCGATAGGCCGCGATCCACACGGGCAAGAGCACGTGCTTGAAGGTCACGTGCGAGAAGTGGTTGTCCACGCGCAGGTTGCGCTGATCGTCCCCCGGGACGTCGCTCCTGCAACGGCTGCGCTGGGTCGTGGCCATGATGTCCTGCCCCGATTGCCACGCCGGCATGAGGTCGATCGCGTAGGACTCGGCGCGCCAGCCGGCGAGGAACTCGGGGCGGTAGGGCGTGAGCTCCTGCGTGTTGAAGGAGCGGAAGCTGTCGCCGAGTCCCTCGGGCAAACCCTTCGAGGCGCACACGATCACGTCGTCGAAGGCGTCGCTGCGACGGCCGCGCGCGGGCTCCCAGCGGGTCCTCTGCACCTGCCGCGTCTTACGCTCGCCCTTGTCGTCCGTGTACCATTCGGTCTCGTAATAATGGTAGCCGGCCTCGGCGGTCCACGACGAGTCCACGCGCGCGTCGAACGTCCAGTACGGGACGTACACGCCGGCAAACCCCTCGACCTTGGCCATCTTCTTGAGGTCGTTCGGGCGGAACCAGAGCGAGCCGATCCACTCGTCGAAGCGATGGTTCGCGCTGTTCTTGTCGCTCTTGAAAGGGACGACGGACTCGGGGCGGATCGCCGTGCCCGCAGACTCCTGCGCGAGGACCTGGTGGGATCGGCAGAACGTGCACGTCGCGGTCTGCTCGCCCGGCGGGACGTTCACGGTCGCGCCGCACTCGCGGCAGCTCACCTGCGCGACGGGCGTGCCGTAGCCACGCGTGGCGAGGCGCATGCCCTCCTCGATCGGGATCTCGCGGACCTGGTTCCCGCTCGTCTGGGGAATGGCCTGCTGAAAGCCGCAATAAGGGCACTTCATGGCCTGCGTGCCCGCGTCGTAGCCGAGCTTCGCGCCGCACTGGCCACACGGGAACGTGTCGCCCGAAGGCCCCGGATCGAATGCGCTCGTCACCTCATTGTCCTCCGGCGCCGATGTTACAGGGAAGCGTGCCGCAAAGGCCACGCGCGCGAACCACGCGTCACGTCGTCTCGACGTCGGCCTCGGGCGTGGGCGCGTGCGCGGGCAAGTCGAGGAGGCTGCCTTCGCGCTTCTTGCCGATCTCGCCGGCGCGCGCGAGGGCCATGCGGAAGAGGACGGGGCCGAGCATCTCGTTGATGACGATCGTGCCGAGGATGAGCGTCGACGCGGCCTCGCCCCACGGCTTGAACGAGGTCGCGACGAGGTTCGCGAGGCCGATCGCGACGCCAGCTTGCGGGAACATGCCGAACGGGACGCGGGCCGCGACCTCGGGATCGACCTTGGCCACGCGAGCGCCGAAGCGCGCGCCGGCGAAGATGCCCGTCGCGCGGGTGAGCGCCGCCAGGGCCGCGTAGGGCGCGACCGTGAAGAAGGCGTGCAGGTGCACCTCGGCGCCCACGACCGCGAAAAAGACGGCAAATGTGGGCATCGCCGCGACCTCGGTCTCGTGGATGACCTCGTGGCCGCTGACGGGGCTGATGTTCTCGAGGAAGAGGCCCGCCGAGAGGCCGACGAGCAGCGGATCGAGGTGCAGCGCGCCGCCGATCTCGGCAACGACGAAGAGGACGGCGAAGACGAAGAGCCCGATGCGCTGGCCGACGCGGCGGATGTAGAGCGCCGAGACGAGCCCGACGGCGATGCCGGTCGCGATGGAGCCAAAGATGTGCACCGCGAGGGCGCCGAAGATCGAGGGGCCCGCGCCGTTCGCCGCGACATCCGGGGGAAACACGGCGCGCGCCACGGACTCGGTGAACGAGAAGGCCACGACGACCGCGAGATCCGCGAGCACCACGATCGAGAGGCACATCTCGCTGAGCGGGCCGACCGCGCGCGTCTCCTTGAGGATGCCCATGACGACGGCGGGCGAGAGCGCGGAGAGCACGGTGGAGCAGATGAGCGCGACCGTGAGGCGCTGCGCCGAGGTCATGCCCGCGGTGAACTCGATGCGCCCGAGGACGAACGAGAAGAACCCGAAGAGCAGGACGAACTCGGTGAGGAGGCCGAAGATCGAGACGAGGCCGATGCTGCGGATCTTCGGGCGGAGGCGCGCGAAGTTGAGCTCGCATCCGGCGTTCAGCGCGATGAGCCCGACCGCGACCTTCTTCACGAGCGTGAGGTCGCCGAGCATCGACGGCGTGATGAGGCGGAGCACCTCGGGGCCGAAGAGCGCGCCGCAGAGGATGAAGCCCGTGAGGTGCGGCAGCCGCAGATCGTGGAAGATGTGCCCCGTCTGCATCGCCGCGATCAAGAGGAAGCCGAACGCGAGCGCCGCGCCCGAGCCCGTGATCGTGGCATCCGCAGGCAAGAAGGAGCGCGCGGCGAAGGAGATGCCGGCGACGAGCGCGAGGACGAGCGCCGCGCGGATCACGCGTTGCCCTCCGGGGTCGTCGTGATGACGGGGGCCTCGTCGGCCAAGGGCTTCGGCGGCTCCGGCGCGTGGACGCGCGTGGGCGGGATCGGCGTGAGATCCACGCCGGTGCGTCGGCGTCGCCATTCGAGGATGCGGACCACGACCTCGGTGAGCACGCCGCCGATGAGGACCGCGTTGATCGCCCAGCGAACGCGCTCGGGCCCGTAGCCGTGATAGAGGGTCGCCGCGCTGACCATGAGGACGATGGAGCTCGGGCTCTGCGGCGCGAGCGCGATCGCCAGCATGCGCGCGCTCGGGAGCTCCTTCGGTCCGACGCGCTTCGACCAGATCGCGCCGAGGCGCTTGCCCGCGACACGCGCGAGGACGAACGCCGTCGCGAGGACCCAGCCTTGCCACTCGAGCGGCCGCCACGTCGCGCCGACGACGAGGAGGAAGATCAGGTAGATCGGGCGCTCGACGTCGAGCAGCGTCTTCTTCAAGCCTTCGAGGTCGCGGATCGGGAGGTTCGCGAGCAAGGCGCCCGCGATCGCGCAGACGACGGGGACGCTCAGCGCGAGGTAGCCGGCAACGCCCGCCGAGAGCGCCACCGCGCCGAGCAAGAGCGTGAGCTCCTCGGCCGCGTTGCGCGCCCCGCGCAAGAGGACGTACGTCAGGATGCCGAGCACGCCGCCGAGGCCGAGCGTCAGGAGCAACCACGCGGGCGAGGGCAAGACCCAGCGCGTCGCGACGTTCTCCGGGCGGAAGAGGATCGCGACGACGCCGAGGAGCGCGAGGCCCGTGACTTCGTCGATGCTCGTGACCTCGTCGATCATGCGCGCGGCCTTGCGACCGACGCGGCGCTCCCAGGCCTCGATGCTGATCGGCGCGCTCGGCGCCGCGCAGGCCGCGAGTACGAGCGCGTCCCGCGCGAACGCGTTCCGCTCCCAGGGCACGCCCATGGCGAGCAGCGCGATGGCGCAGAGGCCCGCGGTCGTGAGCATGGGAACGACGGACTCAAGGACGATGACGGGGCCGAGCGACGCTGGCAGCGCGTCGAGCTTGCGCACGTCGAAGTGCAAGCCCACGACAAACCCGACCCAGCCGAGGCCGAACTCGAACGCAGGCTTGAGATCGATGAGGACCTCGGGCGTCAAGATCCCCACGCTGTCGAGCGAGAAGATCGCGCCCATCGCGAGGAACGGCACGCCCGCGGAGATGAGGACCGTCACGCCGAAGCGCTGCTCGAGCGCCTTCACCTTCGGCTGCGCGAGGAGCACGGCCAGCCCGAGCGCGCTCGCGAGGCCGACGATGATCCTGAGCCGGTCGGGATGCATGACCTGGCCAGTATCAGCCAGGATCGGCCGGCTCGCCCGCGGAAAGGGCATCCGAGCACGTCAGCTTCGTGCACGCCCGAGGGCCGGATCTCACGGCCGCGCACGCATTTCCGGGCGTGCGTGATCCTCCGTCAGGAGCGCGTCGTGCGCGGCGCTGGCGTGCGTGATCGACCGCGGCTCGTCGAAGGCGCGCGTGGCGGCGCCTCCTGGCTCGAAGGCATGGGCGTGACGGAGCGGGCGCGCAGCAGGTTCCCGTCGCACTCGACCTCGACGCCGAGCGCGCGACAGCGTCGAACGAGGCGTTCGAGATCGACGTCGGGCGCGAGGAGCAGCCCGGACGGCGGAGACGGATCGAGGAAGAGCTCGGAGGCAGGGCGCCGCGTGCGCAAGAGCTCGCGGATCTCCGTGTCTTCCACCCACAAGAAGCCTGCGGCGGGGACGAAGCTCGCGCGGCCGATCACCACGCTCGCCTGGATGAGCATCTGCGAGATGCCCTCGGGGAGCTTCGCGACGGCCTCGATCCGAGCGCGCAGCGCGTCGCTCTCGAGCCCCGCGGAGAGGGCGCGCGCGATCGACGAGGGCGCGAGGAGGAGGTCGACCTTGTCGCCGATGCGCGTGATCTCGGCGAACGGGACGAGCGCGAGCACATGCGCGACGCGCGCCCCAGGGGCGATCTGGAGGATCTGCGTCTCGACGAAATGGCTCGGCGCCGGATCGAAGCTCGGCGCGGTGCCCGCGAGCATGGCCCGGCCGCGCGGCGTGAGGCGCAAGGCGGGGCCGTCGTCGAGGTCGTCGCCGCCGAGGTCGATGATGCCGAGCGCCGGCAAGGATTCGAGCGCGATGCGGCGCGTGATCTCGAGGACCTCCGGGGCCTCGTTCGAGGTGCGCTCGGCCCAGCGGCGCAGGAGGCGCTCGACGCCGCCGATGCGATCGTCGGCCGCGAGGTAGCCGCGCAGCGAGGCCCAGGGCACCCAGCGGCCCTCGCCGAGCTCTTGTAGCGCGTCGATGACCATCTCGCGGAGCGCGCTGATCGGGCTCGACTCGCGGCCCTCCGAGGCGGCGCGCAAAACCTCGCGCTCGGGGCGCGCCTCGTCCCAGGCGCCGCCGCGGCGCCACGTGTCGAAGAGAACGCGGCCGAGCTCGTGCACGGCGAGCGATCCCGGAGGCGTGGCCGCCGAGGCCGCGGACGGCTCCCACAAACCGATGGCGCGCGAGAGCGCGGCCGAGAGAGCGACCATCTCGACGTCGCGACCGAAGCGCTGGGCGAGGCGGACGAGCAGCGAACGAGGCGTGCCCACGCCGGGACGAACGTCGCTGCCCGGCTCGCGCACGGCGTACGCCAAGCCGAGCGCGAGCATGCCCGGGTCGGGGGCGAAGCGGGCGCGGCGCGGGGCGTGATCTTCTTCGAGGACGAACGATCGGATCTGCGCGCGGCGGGCCTCGCGGGCCTTGCGGCGCTCGGCGCCGACGATGTTCGAGATCTCGGTCGGGATGACGTGGCGGTTCGGGTGGATCGGGATCAGGAAGGCCCGGCGCTCGAGCGCGAAGCCCGCGCCCCGCCGGCTGGCAGTGATGCCGGTGGCGCCCCGCAGGCGCATGGGCTCTCGTTCGAGGTCGAGCAGCTCCTGCGTGTCGACCTCGCCGCCGACGGCCTCGATGGCTTCGAGCAAGCGACGCTCGACCGGAGCGAGCCGCTCGACCTCGGACGCGAGGCGCGATGTGTCGCAGAGGATCTCCCACGCGGCTTCGAGCGAGAGCGCGATCGGCGGCGTGGCCGGGCGGCCGAGGTAGTGCGCGGCCACGGCGCTGACGGTCTCGAACGAGGCCTGCGAGAGGAGCGCGCGGAGGGCGCGCGGGTCCTCGCTCTCCCAGGACTTGAGCTGCACGAGGAAGGCGGTTGGAAGGACGAGCTCGATGCCTTCGTCGACCTTGCGCCCGTACACGACGCCGCGCGCGACGAGCGGCTCGAGCCCCGCGGGCAACGTGGGCACGATGAGCGCGCCGCCGACCTCGGCGATGCGGTGGAGCAGCTCCCGGCTCGACGCCTGGAGGCGCGATGGATCACGCACGTCGGGGATGCCGACGAGCGCCCGTGCGACCTGCGATGGAGCGTCGATGCGCTTCTGCGTATCGATGCGTATGCCGAGGCGGCGGATGAGCGCCGCGAGCTCGGAGTCGGGCAGCACGCGGAGGATGTGATCGAGCCGGCGGGGCGATCCGCTTCCGGTCTCGTCGGACGCGGGCTCGGGGTCCGAGGCGCGCGAAGCGCGTTGGCCCTTCGAGGCACCGTGCGCAGGTTCCAGAGCGGCTTCGCCGTGTCGTCCGCCGATGGAGGTCATGACATCACCGACATGGGAGGAAGGTTGTCGACTCGCTTCACGTCCAACGAACGACACTACACGACGAAGGGTGCACCGACACCCCCCAATCGGCGCATTTCGGCGCGTCTTCGCGCCACTTTCGTGCGCATCTCGATCGCCTCGGGTCGCACGCGTGGGAGAGCCGCATGGGCTCCGCTGCTACCACGACTGGAATTCGACAGGGGTTTTACCGGGAATTTTTCGAGCATGATCGACGCTGTCGGGGAACTCCCGATGCGCACGAGGAGATGCCGGATGGGCGACGTAGGACTACGATGGATCCCTGGAGGACATGAGTGATCCTGCGTGACCCGGTGCATGGGCTCGTCGCGTTCGAAAGTGAAGAAGACTCGATCGTGCCGCGCCTCCTCGGCGCGAGAGAGATGCAACGCCTGCGGCGGATCCGCCAGCTCGGGCTCACCTCGCTCGCGTACCCGGGCGCCGAGCACACGCGCTTCTCGCACGCGATCGGCGCCGCGCACGTGATGAAGCTCCTGCTCGTGCGGCTCAGGCAGATCGATCGCGACTTGCCGTTCTGGCAACGCGTCACCAGCGAGCGCGCGCGCGACGCCATCGCGGCCGCGCTGCTCCACGACGTCGGGCACGGGCCGCTCTCGCACCTCTTCGAAGCTGCGATGCCGGGCGCCGTCGAGCACGAGACCTGGACCGCGCGAATCCTGCTCGACCCGGCATGCGAGCTGCACCAGATCCTCGCCGAGGACGATCCGAGCCTGCCGCGCCGCGTGGCCGATCTCGTCGCAGGCAAGCACGAGCTGCCCTACCTCGCCCGCGCGGTGAGCGGCACCTTCGACGTCGATCGCTGCGACTACCTCTTGCGCGACGCGCACGCGACGGGCGTGCGCTACGGCGACTACGACCTGCCGTGGCTGCTGCGCAGCCTCCGCTTCAGCGAGCCGAGCGGCCCGCCCGGCCACCACGCGCCCTCGCTCGCCATCGACGGTCAGAAGGGCATCGTCGCGATCGAGTCGTTCCTGCTCGCGCGCTACTTCATGTTTCAGCAAGTCTATTTCCACAAAGCAACGCGCGCGGCCGAGTGGATGATCGGCGCCATCCTGCGCCGCGCACTCGCGCTCGTCGTGGATGGCACGCGCCTGCCCGTCCTGCCACCCGCGATCGCATCCGTCGCCGCGGGCGACGTTCCTTCGCTCGATCAGTACCTCGAGCTCGACGACCAGGTCCTGCTCGGCGCCATCCACGCCTGGGAGGAGTCAAAGGACCCAACGCTGAGTGATCTCTGCCGGAGGCTCCGCGCGCGCTCGCTGTTCAAGACGATCGAGCTCTCCCCCGAGGCGCACGGGGAGGACGAAGGCGGCGCGACGAGCGCGTTCGGCGCGCTCGACGACGGGGCCCGCGAGAAAGTGCTCGCCGCCGCGCGCACGATCGCCGAGGAGCGGGGGCTCGATCCCGACCTCTACGTGGGCCTCGACGTCGCGACGGACACGCCGTATGCCGAGGACGACTCGCTGCACGTGGTCTTCCCCAAGGGCAGGCCCCGTCCGCCCTCGGAGGTTTCGTTCTTGCTCGATCGTCTGCGCAACGAGACGCTCACCCGCTGCCGGCTGATCTTCGCCCCGGAGCTGCGCGACGCGATGCGGGAGGCGTTCGTCCGTTGAGCCGCGCGCGCGTCTCGAGGGCGCGCGGCGCGGGCCTCGCCGTGCTGCTCGCGCTCGCAAGCTCGGTAGCGGCGGCGCACGCCGAGGACGACGGGCCCGACGGCGTGTACGGGCGCCTCGACGGCGACCTCGACGTGCGCGTCGGCGCAGGCGCCGCGTTCGCCCGCGGAGGCCCCGCGCTCGCGGCGCACGCGTCCCTTTTGTACCTGTCGTCCGCGGGCCTGTTCGTGCACTACACCGACGCCCTCGGCACCGACGGACCAGCGGTCACGCGCTCGATCGCGACCGGCGTCGTGATCGAGCCGCTCTTCCTCGGCCGCTTCGCGACGAACCTCGAGCGCGGGCCCGCGCGCCTCGACCTCGGCCTCGACTCGTTCGCGCTCGGCATGGGCGCCTTCTGGGAAGCCCCGCGCGGCGGCACGTTCAGCACAGAGCCGGGATTCGAGTTCTCGATCGGCCTCGGCTTCCCGCTCTTCGCGCGCGCGACTGGGCCGGTCCTCGGCGTGCGCGGCGCGCTGCGGATCCGGCCGACCACGTTCGCCGGCGCGGGGCCGTTCCGCTTGATCGACGAAGGCGCGCTGCTCTCGGTCACGCTCGCCTGGCGCCACATCGTGCCCGTTCACCTCGTGGATCCCGCCGATCGGCTCGAACGATGAGCGCCGCCGAGGCAGCCCTCCGGCGAGTCCTCGGCGAGGTCTTTCGAGAGAGCCTCACCACGCTCGACCCGGCGCGCCTCGTCGCGGAAGCCTTGCCGCCGCGGCCACCCGAAGGCGTGCGCGTAAAACTCTTTGCCGCCGGCAAAGCGGCCGCCGCGATGGCGCGGGGCGCCCTGTCCCGCTGGGGCGATCGCATCGAGGCCACGCTCGTCGTGACGGTCGACGGCGCGCCCATCGATTGGAGCGGGCTCGATCTCCGGAGCGCGCCCGTCGTCCTCCACGCCGCGCACCCTGTCCCCGACGAACGCAGCATCACGGCAGCCCACGCAGCCCTCGCGCACGTACGTGGCCTCGGCCCCGACGATCGGGTCCTCGCGTTGATCTCGGGTGGCAGCTCCGCGCTGCTCGTGTTGCCTCCGCCCGGGCTCGACCTCGAGGACGAGCGCCGCGTCGTCCGCGCGCTCCTCGAAGGCGGCGCGCCCATCCACGACGTGAACCTCGTCCGCCGCCACCTCTCGCGCATCAAGGGCGGACGGCTCGCCGCCGCGGCCGCGCCCGCGTTCGTGGAGACGCTCGCGCTCTCCGACGTCGTCGGCGGCGCGCTCTACGACATCGGCTCCGGCCCCACGGTCCCCGACCCCACGACCGCCGCCGAAGCCCACGTCGCGCTCACCCAGTACGCACCGCCAGAGCTCGCCGCGCGCCTCGCGCCCCACCTCGACGACACGACGGAAAAACCCTTCCCCACGCGCACCGAGGCCCGCCTGCTCGCCGGCCCCGAGGACTTCGCCCGCACCGCTGCCGCAAACCTCGCCGCGCGTGGTTTTTCCGTCAGGATCGAGCCCCCCGAAGGTGGCGACGCGCGCGCCGTGGTGGAGACACGCGTCGTGCAGGCCGCGGCGCTCGCGCCAGGCCATGCGATCGTCGTCGCCTGCGAGCCCACGCTCGCGCTACCGCCCACCCGCGGACGCGGCGGACGCGCTGGCTGGGTCGCGCTGGCCGCCATGAAACGGCTTCCTCCGGGCATCGCGCTCCTCTGCGGCGCCTCGGACGGCACCGACGGAAGCTCCTCCGCTGCGGGCGCGGTCGTGAGCCTCGACGCTGCGGGCGACTTCGATGCTGCGCGCATCGACGCGGCCCTCGTCAGCTACGACGATGCCGCGATCCACCGCGCCCTCGGCACGGCGATCGACACGGGCCCGACGGGGCAGAACCTCACGGATCTGCACATCCTGGCGCGGGTGTTTCCGGAGAGCTGAGGCGGGAGCTTTACGGCGCGATCGGGACGACGCCGGCCTGGGTATCACCCATCGCGTCACGCACGGCGTTCGCGAGTGCGCAGCTCAAGGCCTGACGCTTCTGGGCGTTCACGACGCGCTCATCGAGCTGCGCCCCGGCCATCTTGAGCTCCACCTCGGGCGCGCGGCGGATGCGCAGGACCAGCTTGTTGTCCGAGAGCCGCCAGATGCCGACGCGCGACGCGTGGGGCACGGCGCGCAGGGCCTCGGACTTCGAAGTACCCGCGGGGACCTGGAAGTTCGGCGGCGTCTCGTCGAGGACCACGGCGAAGTACTGCGCGCGCGCGAGCAGATCGACCGCGATGGGGATGTCGTCGCGGACGGCATCCTCGAAGAAGCTCGTGAACGCGCGGAGCCGCAGCTCGCCCGACGCGTCCTGCACTTCCCTCACCCAGTCCTCGGACAGGATGCGGAGCGAGCGATACGCGACGCGCAAGTTGTAGGGTTGCGCGGGCGGCGCGCAGCGATCGAGCTCGTTGCAGATCTCGCCGAAGGCGCAATCGCGGGTGAGCTTGCACTCCTTGCCGGAGAGCTGGTTCTTGTTTTCTACCGTGAACAGGCAGGCGGTGAACCCGTCGCGCAGCGAATCGTTCGCGGCTTTGCGGATGGCCTCGGCGCTCGTGGCTTGGTCGGCGTCGAGGCGAAGGTAGATGCCGGGTTTGTCCCGGAAGCTCCACCCCTTGAGGATCTCCGTCTCGACGACGTCCGTGAACGGGTCCTTCGCGAGCTCGATCGTCCAGCGCTCGATCCGGTCGCGCAGGGGGAACCAGCGTGGACCGAGCTCGGCGACGACGGCGCGTTGTTTGGCGAGGACGCCGCTTCGTTCACTCTCGAGGCGGCCTTGGGCCCATTTCCACTGGACGATGACCGTGACGGCCATCACGAGGCCGATCCAGGCCCAGATTTTGGGGGCGGGCCACCGGATACGGCCTGCCCCGCGGTCCTGCTTGGACTGAACCAGCGAAGGCAGGCCGCGGGGTCGTTCATCCGCGCTGGGCGGCATGGGGGTCGCTCTTTCAGCCTGACTTGGGGAGCTTGCCGACCATGAAGCTGACGTTCGGGTAACCGGCGAACGCAGCGGTCTGGAAGACGCTCTTCACGACGAGCGCGGGCACGTTTTGATCGACCTGGAGGATGCAGACGCCGGGGAACGGCTTGTTCGGCTGCACCTGCTTCCAGAGCTCGCGCTTGTTCTTCAGGAGGTTGAAGAGCTCGTCGATCTTCTGCATGCGGCCGAGCTCCTCGATCGCGCGCGTCGAGCCGGCCAGCGTGCCGTCGACGAGGATCTGGTTGCCGTTCACGGCGACCATCGGCGCGTCGATGATGTCCTCGACGTTCTCGGCCTTCGGCAGCTTGACGTTCTTGTCGACCGTGATCTCACCGGACGCCGAGAACGACATCAGGAGGAAGATGACGGTGGTGATCAAGAAGTCGATGAAGCTGACCAGGTTCAGCGCAGCATTGCCGCTCCGCTTGCCGTGTCCCGCCACCTTGTTCCACACGAACTTCAGCGGGATCTTGAACAGCAACCGCCGGCCGGGCTGGTGGATGACGTGGGCGTGCGGGTTGTGATGTTTTGACGGAGGTCGGTCGTGGGCACCCATCTCTGGTCTCCCTTGATCAGCGGACGGAGAACGTCATGTTGAAGACCGGCAGGTCCTTGTCCCCATCGGGGAGCTTCACCTTGCGCTTCGTCGCGTACAGCGCATCGAGCACCGCGATGATCTCCTTGAACGGAGTGCGGTTGTCGGTGTGCATGATCGCCTGATCGAGCTTCTTATCGCTCGGATCACGATGGCTGCCGTTGGTGTTCCACTCGGACTCGATCTTCTTCGCGAGGTCCGAATACCGGATAATGGGGCTGTCCCCCGGCGGCGGCTTGGGGACGCGAACCTCGCTCACGACGGTCGCGCCCTGCTTCCACACGAGCGCGAAGTCGGTCTCGCCGATGTGCAGATTCAGCACCTTCTCGGGCGTCTGCGGCGTGAGCTCTTTGTCGGGGTTCGGCGGCCCAGGGACCTGCGCGTCCGCGTTCATGCGCGAGTTCGTGACCCACACGGCGGTGATCAGGAGAAACGCGATCGTGCACATCAACAGGTCGATGAACGGGACCATGTTGATGTCCGTATTTGTCGCCTTCTTTTTGCCCCCACCTTCGCCGACGTCGACGCCACCCATCGTGTGCCTCCTGCAATGCTCGCCCTCGCGAGCCTATCGCGATGGGGACGCTTTTACGCGTCCCCGTTCACGCAACTTCACCTGTCCTCGAGGGACAGGGCCTAGCCCTTACGTACGACAACGGATTCGGGTGAAAGTTCCTCCCGAAATCACGGCGGGAGCGGCGCGGGCGTGGGCGCCGCCTTCCCTCATGCTCGGGGCTCGGATCGCCTTCGGCGTCCTGAGCCCCGAACCCAGGGTGGTATCAGGCAGCCGCCTGGCCCACGGCCGCGACGTTCACCTTCTGGCGGTTCGCCACGACGAGGTTCAGCACCATGACCGACGCCTCGTTGATGTCGTCCTCGAGGTGCTGCGTCTTGCCGTTGAGAATGGCGAAGCCGATGAGGCCGACGATCGCGACGGCGAGGCCGAACGCGGTGCAGTTCATGGCCTCCGAGATGCCCTGCGCGAGCACGCGCGCCTTCTGGCTCGGATCGACGGACTCACCACCGACGGAGCCGAACGCGATGATGAGGCCCGTCACGGTGCCGAGGAGGCCCGAGAGCATCGCGAGGTTCGCGAGGAGCGCGAGGTACGGGGTGTTCTTGCTGAGACGCGGAAGCTCGCGGAGCGCGGCCTCGTCCATCGCAGCCTGAACCTCCTCGTCGGGGCGGTTCACCTTCACGAGGCCAGCCTGCACAATGCGGGCGAGCGGCGCGTTGGCGGCGGAGCACATCTTGACGGCCTTGGCCACGTCACCCGCGAGGATGCACTTCTGCATCGTGGCGAGGAAGACGTCCTTGTTGATCGACGCGCCGAACAGATAGATGGAGCGCTCCACGATGATGCCGATCGTGAGGATCGACCAGAACAAGATGGGCCACATGCCCCATCCACCTTCTTTGAAGTGCTCGTACGCTGCGTGCATTTGTCAGGTCCTCCAGCTTGCCTCGCGTCCGCTCGGGCCGAGGTGTCGCACTCTACATGAAAGCCATTCCGGATCGAATGCGGCAGTTTCCTGCGACGGTCTTCGTGCGATCGCGCTGGCCGTCGCGGCCTCGCGCCCCGCGCCCCGCTCGTTGCTCTCCGCGTTGAATTCCGCTTCGTTGCATCGCTGGGGAGGGTGCGACTTCGGCCAAGGCATCCAAGCGAACCAGGACGCTAGCCGAGCCGCTCGCCCCAACGCAAGTAGGGTGTTTGGCTTCGTTCCGTCTCGTGTGTCTTCGTCGAGATGATCCCAGATGGAGCACGAGATCCCGTGACATCTCACGAGCTCGCATGTTCCGGGGCCAGTCTACCCGTCCGCATCCGAACGGGGCAAATGGCCGGTATCCGTGGATCATCGTCTCCGTCGACCCAGCGCGAATCGGCCCACGTTGAAGCTTCATCGCCCAGGCGACCGGCATCTTCGCGATTCAGACCCTCTCTCGTCAAGCAACATTTGGTCGAGATCGCGCGAGCCATGCGGTAAACACCGCACGTTCCCCACGAACTTGGAAGGATCCAGCCTCATCGGACGAAGCCCAAGCAGCCCACGTCACGATGCGGGAGGGGCTCCGCTCACACGCTCCTCTGTCGCTTGCCTGGGAGATCGAGCGACGGCTATAGTCGCGCCCGAACGCGACTTTTGCGCGTAGGGCATAACCACGGTTCGTGGCGCTCTGGTGACTTGGTAGGGAGAAAGGGACTGCGAGGATGCGTCACCTGTTCATGTTGGCGTCCGAAGGAGGAGAGGTCGGGATGTGGGGGGCCATCAAGGAGAACCCCACCTTCCTCGTGATGAACCTCGTCGTCTCGGCGATCGTGGTGACCGTCATCATCGAGCGCGCGTACTTCCAGCTCGATCGCTACCGCGTGAACTCCAAGGAGTTCTTCGCCCAGATCAAGAAGCTCGTGGTCGCAGGCAACATCGACCGCGCCATCAAGCTCTGCGACGCAGGCGACTACCCGATCCTCCAGCTCGTCAAGGCCGGCCTCACGCAGGCGAGCAAGGGCGCCGACGAGATCGACGCGGCCCTCAGCGAGAAGCTCTCCGAGCTCAAGCCCGCCGTCGAAAAGCGCGTCGGGCTGCTCTGGTCCCTCGCGAACATCGCCACCCTGATCGGCCTCATCGGCACCGTCAGCGGTCTCATCAAGACCTTCGCCTCGATCTCGGCCCCCGGCCTCTCCGCCGCCGTCAAGCAGCAGATGCTCTCGAACGGCATCGCGGAGGCCATGTACAACACGGCGTTCGGCCTCGGCATCGCCGTGCTCTGCATGATCGCGCACGTCCTTCTCCACACGCGGTCGAAGAACATCCAGCACGATCTCGAGTCGACCACCGAGCGCGTGTTCAACCTGCTGACGATCGCCAAGCCGAACTTCTAGAGCGTCGCCCATGGCCGAGACCCCCGACGCTCCGCTCAGCGCCTCGCAGAAATCGCGCATCCGGCGGCTTTCTCAGCCGAAAGATCCGGAGCCGGGCGAGGAGGCGGGTGAGCTCAACATCGTGCCCTTCCTCGACATCATCACGAACGTGATGATGTTCGTGCTCGCCAGCGTCTCGGTCACCTTCATCGCCTCGATCGACACGACCCCGCCCGCCATCGGCGGCAAGGGTCGGAGCGACGTGGCGACCAAGGCGCTGAACCTCTCGGCGTTCATCACGACGCAGGGGATCTCGCTCAAGACCTCGAGCGGCAACATCGCCCCGGGCTGTCAGGGCATCGGCGCCGGCATCACGATCCCGATGCGCGAGGGCGGCGTGAACGACTTCGCCGCCGTCACGAGCTGCGCGAAGCGGCTCAAGAACGCGGCCCCCGAGTTCAAGGAGGAGACCCAGGTGACCATCACCGCGAACCCGGGCGTCGAGTACGGCACGATCATCGACACGATGGACGCGCTCCGGAAAGACGGCGAAGAGGAGCTCTTCAAGGACGTGCACTTCGGGGTGGCGCGATGAGCACCGAAGAGACCTTCGATCAGGACCCGCAAGACAGCGGGCCGAACGCGCCGCGCCAGCCGCCGCGCCCGAAGCCCGCGCAAGCCCAGAAGGGCAGCATCGTCAAGTACAAGGCCGCCCTCCGGAAGGCGAAGCGGAAGAACGCGCGCGAGCCCGAGATCGACTTCCTCAACATCACGGCGATGCTCGACCTGATGACCATCATCCTGGTCTTCTTGCTCAAGAGCCTCGCCTCGTCCGCCGGCGCGATCCCGCAGTCCGACGACCTCCGCCTGCCGCAGTCCGTGATGGTCGGCGAGCCGAGCGACGAGGGCGTGCTCGTCGTCGTCTCGAAGACGCAGATCCTGGTCGGCGAAGAGTCCACGCCGGTCGTCACGTTGCCCAGCCGCGAGCAGCTCGCGCAGTCGGGCATCGACGCCAAGCACAAGCGCAGCGGCCCGAACGACCTCTACATCGTGCCGCTGGCGAACTCGCTCCAGCACGCGCGCGAGATCGACAAGGCCGTCCGCGCGGCGAAGGGCCTCGACCCGTCCACGTCCGAGGCGCGCATCGTCGCCGACAAGACCACGCCCTACCGGCTGCTCATCGAGGTGCTCTACACCCTCGGCCAGAGCGAGTTCGGCAAGTACCACCTGATGATCCTGAGCGGGAAGAAGTAAGGCCCGCGGCCGCAGAACGCGGCGCGCGGGCCCTTCCCCATCCCCTCGCCCTCGCCCGTCAATCGACGGCGAAGAGCTCCTCCACGTCGGCCTTCGTGAGCTTCTTGGCGCCGCCCTGATCCTCGCTGAGGACCGAGGCCACGAGCTCGCGCTTCTTCGCCTTGAGCTGCAGGATCTTCTCCTCGATCGTCCCCTCCGCGACGAGGCGGTAGGCCGTCACGACGCGCGTTTGTCCGATGCGGTGCGCGCGATCCGTCGCCTGCTGCTCCACGGCCGGGTTCCACCACGGATCGAAGTGGATGACCGTGTCCGCCGCCGTCAGGTTCAGGCCCGTGCCGCCGGCCTTCAGGCTGATCAGGAAGACCGGCACCGTCGGATCGCTCTGGAAGCGCTCCACGCGCTCCGCGCGATCCTTCGTCGCGCCGTCGAGGTACTCGTAGGGCACGCCGTCCTCCTTCATCGCCCGCTCGATGATCTTCAGCATCATCACGAACTGGCTGAAGACGAGCACCTTGTGGCCGCCCTCGACCGCGTTCGCGATGAGCTCGCGCAGCGCCACGAGCTTGCCCGAGTCCTCGTCCGAGAACTCGCGCGGGAGGCCGAGGAGCCGCGGATCGCAGGCCGCCTGGCGCAGCCGCGTGAGGCCCGCGAGGATCTGGAGCTGGCTCTTGGCGATGCCGACGCGCTCCACCTCGCCGAGCACCTGGGCCCGCACCTCACGCGCGACCTGCATGTAGATCGACCGCTGATCGCCCGTGAGATCGCAGATCTGATCGGTCTCGATCTTCTCGGGCAGGTCCTTGGCGACCTCCTGCTTCGTACGGCGCAGGATGAACGGGTGGATGATCTGCCGCAGGCGCTGCGCGGTCTTGTAGTCGCCGGCCTCGATCGGCCGCGCGAGGCGCGCCTCGAACTTGTCGAGCGTGCCGAGCAGGCCCGGCGAGACGAAGTCGAAGATCGACCAGATCTCGGAGAGGCGGTTCTCGATCGGCGTGCCCGTCAGCGCGAGCCGGCGGCGCGCCTTGAGGCGCTTCGCGGCCGCCGCGGTCGCGGAGAGCGGGTTCTTGATGTGCTGCGCCTCGTCGAGGATCGCGTACGTGAGGTCGAGCTTCGCGAGGAACTCCTCGTCGCGGCGGAGCAGCGCGTAGCTCGTGATGATGACCTCGGCCTCCTGGACCTCCTCGATCTGGTCCTTGCGATCCGCGCCGTGCCAGAGCGCCACCTTGAGCGTCGGCGCGAACCGGACGAGCTCGCGCTCCCAGTTCGTCACGACGCTCGTCGGGGCCACGATCAGCGCTTTGACGTGCTTCTCCTCCTGCTTGACGCTGAGGAGCAGCGCGATCGTCTGCACCGTCTTGCCGAGGCCCATGTCGTCCGCGAGCACGCCGCCCGAGCCGATGTCGTGGATGAACTTGAGCCACGACAGACCCGCCTCCTGGTACGGACGCAAGGTCGCCTTGAGCGCGCGGGGCTTCTTCGTGCTCTCGATCTCCTCGATGCTGGAGAGCTTGTGGAAAAGCTCGCGCGCGCCCTGCGCCACGCTCGAGCCGTTCACCTGCGCGAGCAGCTCCTGGATGCGGCCCGCGTGCGCGAGCGGGAGCTTTCCGGTGCGGCCGGCCGCCGTCATGAGCTCGATCTCGCGGTCGAGCATCGCGCGGATGCTGTCCGGATCGAGCGGCGCGAACGAGCCGTCCGAAAGGCGCACGTACTTCTTGCCCTCGGTGAGACAGCGGCGCAGCTCGTCGCGATCGACGGCGATGCCCTCGCTCTCGAACGAGAGCCGCACGTTGAGCCAGTCCATCCCGCTCGTGACCTTGGCGAAGACGCCGAGCGGCTTGTGCCGGACCTGCGTGTCGACGAGGTCCTCTGGTACGAAGAGATCCCAGTCCTCGGGCAGCTCCGCGAGGCCCTCGCTCCAGAAGCGGATTGCCGCGTCGCCGCTCGCCACGAACTCCTGGCCCGTCTCGTCGGGCTTGAGGCCAAGGCCGAGCAGCCGCGCCGCCGCCTCCTGCTGCAACGCGATGTCGACGCGCACGCAACGCGCGCGCTTCATGCCCTCCTCGGGCGGCTGGATGAGCACGGGCGGCGAGATCCCGTCGGCGCGGACCTGCACTTCCTCCTCGCCATACGCGGCGTAGAGCTGCACGTGCGCCTCGACGAGCGAGCCGCCCGCGCGCATGCGGAACGTCGGGGGCAAATCCACGACGTCCGCGATCTGCGAGAGCTCCGGCAGCTCCGCGCCGACCTCCAGCGCGACCTTCGGCAAGCCCTGCATGATCAGGCGCACGAGGTCGCGCATCGGCTCGCCGATCGTGGGCGAGCGCAAGAGCCTGCGCATCGCGGCCGGCGAGACGCGCTTGTCGAGCCGCCGCGCGATGCCCTCCTGCGTGTCGACGTGCCAGCCGGGCCAGCCCTCGAACCAGCCGCCCTGGAGCAGCGTGAAGCGGCGCTTGTCCGTCGGCCGCTCGAAGCTCGCCTTCACGATGATCGTGTCGCCGCCGACGGTCTCGAGATCGAAGCGCGGACGCAGCGGCTCCTCGGCGAAGCGGAGCTGCATGAGCGCAGGCTCGAGCAAGACGCGCTGGCCTTCGAGCAAGGGCAAGAGCTCGGCGACATCCTCGCCGCGCACGTCGACCGCGGGATGGCGCGGATTGCCGCTCTCGAAGCGAGCAAGGAGGCGCAAGGCATCACGATCGGGTGTCGGATAAAGCGCCTGCCAGGCGAGCGCCGTCGAGGGGAGGATCGGCACGCGCGCGTCGGCGTCGAGCACCGTGACCGTGAGCGCGCCCTGTCGGACGTGCAGGCGGAACTCCACGCGCCGCGAGCCGCCGAGCCCCTCGGGCGGAAGCCACGCGCCGATGCCGGTTTGTTTCGCCGTCGCGTCGTGCTGCGGGGCGGTGATCACGGACGAGCCGGGCGGTCCCATCGCGGCCATCGAGGTCCTCTCGCTTGCGCCCATGTGCCCCATCGGGGCGCCCGGGCCGGGGCTACCGAGCGGCGGCTGCGAGCCGCGCGGACGATCGCGCCTGCGCACGCGCTTCAGCGCATCGCCGCCGGCGTGCGCGGTCTGCGGCATCATCGGGGCGGGCACGGGATCGCGCCGCGGCTGCGCGCCGCGGGCCTGATCCCGCAGCGTGATGAGCAGCGCAGCGACGTGCTTGCAGTGCTGGCCCCCCTTCGAGAACGTCGGGCACGAGCAGTACGACTTGATGCCGTCCGGCGTGAGCTCGACCTTCACCGGATACGGCTCGGAGTCGCTCGCGCGGACGACGCCGCTCGCGCTCATTTCCTGGACGTCGATGTCCTCGACGACGCGCCTTCGGAAGTATTCGAGTCCGCGTAGGAACGTGCGGGCGCCGAGCAAACGGCGCAGCCCGCGGTCGCTCAAGGTGGAGAGTGCGTCGGTGATCGGAGGCGGCACGTTTGAATGGGGGGGGTTTGTCCCGCGGCGAGCGGGCGCGTCGATCAGGGGGTTCGCGCCTTCTGGCGCGGGCTAGACGAAGAACGGCAAAAAGACGAGCGTGACCACGGGAAGCATTTTCACGAGCACGTGGATCGCGGGCCCGGCCGCGTCCTTCAGCGGATCGCCGACCGTGTCACCGAAGGCCGCCGCGATGTACGTCGGGTTGTCGACCCGCGCGCCCGTCTCGTCGACGAGGTACCGCCCGCCGTGCGCCCCGGTCACGATGTACTTCTTCGCGTTGTCCCAAGCGCCCCCCGCATTGCCGAGCAGGAGCGCGCCCAGGACGCCTGCGATCGTCGCGGCCAGGATCAAGGCAGCGACCGCGTCGGCAACGGCTAGAGGATTATCTTCCGTTCCGGCGAAGCGCAAGCCCAGTCCCACCGCGATCGGCACCGAGGCGGCGACCAGGGCCGGCGTGATCGCATGGCCGAGCGCGGCGCGGCTGCCGAGCTCCACACAGGCGTCCAGGTCGGGCGCCGCAAGCCCGCCCCGCGTAGCAGGCGCCGAAGACTGCCTCGACCGCGAAGCCCGCGGGTGCGGCGGCGTCCAGGCCGTGCTCGTCCCGAGCGACGAGGGCGCGTTGACCTGCCGGCGCGCCTCCTCCAGCACACGCCGCGCCGCGCGCGACACACCGCCGATGCACCGCGACGCAAACCAGATGACCAGGACGATGCCGACCGCCGCGCCGAGGTACACCTCCGGCCGGCCCACCGCGAGCGCCGTCGCCGTCGCCGCCGCCGGTTTGCCCGCAGGCAGCCGCCGCTTGGCCTCGTCCAGCCAGACCGACACGAGCATCGACGTCGCGAGCAGCGCGGCCGCGCCCATATGCGCCCTGGCAAACGCCTTCGCCGTGTTGCCGACAGCGTCGAGGACCACGGTCCGGCCGCGCACGTCGGGGCGCTCGCGCCCGATGGTCATCTCCACAATCCCGCCCGCGCTGTCGATGATCGGAGCGAAGCCAGCCATCGCGAGCGCGTAAGCAGCCGTGCCGAGCAGCCCCATCGTGGCGACAGCGATGCCGAGCGCACCGCCGCCCTCGAGGCCCGTGCGCGCGCCGAGCACGTGCGCCGACGCAACAGCCGTCCCGAGGATCACGAGCGGAGCAAGCGCGCTGTCGAGCCCCACCGACGCCCCGCGCAAGAGCGCGAGCGGCGAGCCAACGCGCGCAGCTTCGGCGATCTCACGAACGGGCCGGTAGCGCTGCTCCGTGTAGTACTGCGCCACGAAGAGCAGGAGGATCCCGGCAGCCATGCCCACGGCCGCGGCGCCGAAGAGCGGCAGCCAGTGCTTGCCGAGCAGCCACTTGGCCGCCCCCGCCGTGCCCACCGCGCCGAGCAGCGCCGTGACGAAGAGGCCCCGAGCAAGCGCATTCATCGGGTCTTCACGGTCATCCGTGCGCACGACCATCACCCCGAACATCGCAGCGAGCACGCCAAACGCGCGCGTGACGACCGGGAAGAGCATGATCGAGAGGACACTCGGGATGCCCTCGTTCTGGCGAAACACAGAGGCCGCGATCAACATCGCGCCAAGGTTCTCCGCCGTGGTCGAAGCAAACGCAGCCGCAGCCTTGCCCGCGCCCTCACCCGCGCAATCCCCGGCCAGGTCAGCGATGGTAGCGGGATTCCGCGCATCATCCTCGGGCAACCCGAGCTCCTTGCCAGCAAGATCAGCGCCCATGTCCGCGCTCTTCGCAAAAGCGCCGCCGCCAAGCTCAGCGATGAGCGCGGCAAACGAGCCGCCGAGCGCATACCCCGCGATGACGAGCGGAATCGAAGGAGCGAGCTTCAACGCAGCGCCAGGCTCCGCCGAGAACCCGCCCTTCTGCGCAAAGACCGCAGCAAAGAGGCCGACAAGCCCGACGAGCCCGAGCGAGACGGAAAACAGCCCCGAGACCGCGCCCCCACGGATGGCAATCTGCAGCGCATGATCGAGCGATCGGCGGGCCCCACTCGCCGCCCGGACGTTCGCACGCGTGGCCATCCAAGCAGCAACCTGCGCAGCCGCCACAGCCGAGCCAACCCCGAGAGCAAAGGAGAGCGTGAGCCAAGCCCCGAGCTCGAGCGGCGGGAACGCCTGCGCCTCAGGCTTCTGCCGAGCAAGCCCATACGCGAGGAAGATGCCACCACCAAGCACCGCCGAGACCGCAAGGATGGTGCCCCGCAAACGCTTGGTGAAGAACGCCGCAGCCGCACGAACACGAGCAGCCACGCGAGGCATGTCCCCCTCACCCGTAGGGCAACCAAGCACCCAGCGCGCGAGGTACCCCGCGAACCCGATGCCGAGCAGGCTGATGCCGAGAATGAGCGCAAGCTCGGTCATGAAGGAGCCTACGCGGCCATTCGCCCGTGCGTTCGTCGACACGAACCCATCCGCTTGGAAGGCGAGCCGCGGGGAGGCTCACTACCGCGATGCGCGCGTCAGAGCAAGTCTGTCAGACGTAGCGCCGGGGTTTCACCCCGGACCCCGACCAGGGGTTGTCCACCCCTGGACCCGGACCAGGGCCAGCCCTGGACCTCCAGGCATCGACTGCGCGAAGCGCAGTCGATGCGGGGAGAGTTTTTAAA
>NZ_JARZHH010000051.1 GCF_029946515.1 Polyangium sp. 6x1 | reverse complement strand
GCGCCGCCCGCGCCGCCTTCGCCCCCTGCGCCGCCGGCACCCCCTTGGCCGCCTGCGCCGCCTTCGCCGCCCGTGCCTCCCGTGCCCGCGCCCCCACCTTGGCCGCCTACGCCGCCTACGCCGCCTGCGCCGCCTTCGCCGCCGGTGCCTCCCGTGCCCGCGGCTCCGCCTTCGCCGCCGGTCCCGCCGCCTCCCGCGTCGCTGCCGCCGCCGCCGCTCCCGCTCGGCGATCCGCTCGCGCCCGCGGTGCCGCTCGTCCCGACCTCGCCTCCTTCCGCGCACGAGGCCGTGTGAAACGCCGCGAGGCTGAGCCAGGCGGAGGAAAAGAGGAGGCCCATCGTGGTGCGGAAAGCTCGACTCGGCATGTCAAACCATCAAACACGGATTCGGTCCTTTGTCCACGAACCAACCCGTCCTCCGCGTGCTTCGGAAAGCACCCGCCGCCGCTTTTCGTCGGCGCGCCGATCCGTCGGAGGTGCTTCCGCGCGCATCCGATTGGAACGGTTCGTCCGCGGACGCCGGGGACAGGTGACAAAAATTCGACACGTCCGTCGCGGCGCGCGCGGCAAAACCGCTATTTCGGCTGGACACGGGCGGTGATAACGTCCGTCGTCAATATGATGGTGGCGCCGCCGCCCGGGACCATCCTGCTGGGCAAGTACCGCGTCGAGCAAGAGCTCGGCTGCGGCGGGATGGGTGTGGTCCTCGAAGCGACGCACCTCGCGCTCGGCCAGACCGTCGCCATCAAGCTCCTGAACCCGTCGCTCACGCTCTCCTCGGACGTCGTGACGCGGTTTCTCCGCGAAGCGCGCATCGCCGCGACGTTGCCCTCCGAGCACGTCGCGCGCGTGAGCGACGTCGGGCAGACCGAGACGGGCGCGCCGTACCTCGTGATGGAGCGGCTCTACGGGCACGACCTCGAAGCCGAGCTCGTGCGGCGCGGCAAGCTCCCCGTCGCCGAGGCCGTCGACCTCGCGCTGGAGGCCTGCGAGGGCATCGCGGCGGCCCACGCGCAGGGCCTCGTGCACCGGGATCTCAAGCCGGCGAACCTCTTCCTCGCCGAGCGCCCGCTTCGCCCGCGCGTGCTCAAGGTGCTCGACTTCGGCCTCTCGAAAGAGGCGCCGGGGCAGAGCGCGTCGATCACCGGGACCGACGCGGTCTTCGGCACCCCGCAGTACATGTCCCCCGAGCAGATCCAGTCGACGAAGAACGTCGACGCGCGCAGCGATCAGCACGCGCTCGGGATGATCCTGTTCGAGATGCTCGCGGGCGCGCCGCCCTACCAGGCCGAGAGCATCACGCAGCTCATCGTCGTCATCGCCACGCAGCCGCCGCCGCGCGTGCGCGAAAAACGCCCCGAGGCGCCGGCGCGGCTCGAAGAGGCGATCCTGCGTGCACTGGCGAAGCGGCCGCACGAGCGCTTCGCGGACCTCGGCGCATTCGCGGAGGCGATCGCGCCCTTCGGCGGCCCCGAGGCGAGCGCCCGGGCCGCGCGCATCGTCCACACGCTCGCGGGCACGGCGAGCGTCGAGACCGCCGCGCCGCGCCTCCCGCGCGTGCCCACGGACGAGGCGCTCACGCTCCCGCGCGGGCTCGCCCATACGCACGCGGCCCTCACGAGCTCCGTCGACCTCGGGAGCGACGGCCGGGGCCGGAAAAAACGCGCGGCGCTGTTCGCGGTCTCGGGCCTCGTCGCCACCGCGCTCGTCGTCTCGCTCGTCGTCATCACGCGATCCAGCGCGTCCCCCGAGGCCACGACGACGCCGCCCGAGGCCACGCCCGCGGCGCGCGCGCCCGAGCCGACGACGCCGCCCGCGCCGCAGCCGACGATCGCGGCGCCGCTCCCCTCCGCGGCCTCGCCCGCGACGTCGACCACGGCCACGGCGAAGACCTCGAAGCCCGCGTCGACGACGACGAAGACCTCGAAGCAAACACAAACGATCAAGCAAACCGTGGGGATTTTTGGTGGCAAGCGCAAATAGGTTCGTCCTCGTCGCCGCGTCGCTCCTCGCCCTCGCGCCCGCCGTCGCTCGCGCCGACGAGGAGCCCTCGCTCACGTCGCCCGCCGATCCCAGCGAGGCGGCGACGCTCGCCGAGACCCTCTTCCAGGACGGCAAGCGCCTGCTCGAACAAGGCGCGTTCGTCGAGGCTTGCACGAAGCTCGCCCAGAGTGACTCGCTCGATCCGGCGATCGGCACGCTCGGGCTGCTCGCGGCTTGCCACGAGCAGGAGGGCCGCACCGCCACGGCGTGGCGCGAGTACGGCGAGACGGCCCGGCGCGCGGAGGCCGTGAACGACGAGCGCGGCGCGTTCGCCCGGCAGCGCGCGAGCGCGCTCGAACCCGAGCTGCCGCGCCTGCTCGTGCGGCTGCCGAAGAGCGCCGAGGGGATCGCCGTCTTCCGCAACGGCGTGGGCCTCTCGCCGGACGAGCTCGGGGTCGCGCAGCCCATCGATCCGGGCACGTACGAGATCGTCGCGCGCCTCCCGGGCCGGCCCGAGTTCCGGACGACGGTCACGGCAGAGCCGCGCAAGGTCGCCGAGGTGGAGATCCCCGACTTGCATCCCCCAGCGCCCGCAGAGGCACCCAAGAAAAATCCTGCGCTGCTGGATCCTGGGACCTCCAACCTTTCGACCTCCAAGGAAATCGGGCCGCGCAAGGTCGGGGCGATCGTCGCGGGTGGGGTGGGGCTCGCGGGGTTTTCGATCGCGGCGGCCTTCGCGTTCTCGGCGGGGAGCCGGAACGCCTCGTCGATCTCGATTCAGGAGTCCTGCGCGACGGCGGCCTCGTGCGAGCGCGGGCGCGAGCTGCGCGAGGACGCGCTCCGGTCGGCCACGGTGGCGAACGTCGCCTTTGGCATCGGCGCGGCGGGCGCGGTGACGGCGCTCGTCCTCGCCTTGCTCCCCGAGCGCGCCGAGGCACCCAAACCCGCGACGCTGACGGGTTTCCACTACGAAGTCGCGCCCTTCGCCGACCAGACCGGGGGCGGAGCGCTTCTCATCGGAAAATTCTGATCCGACCGCTGCGAGTTGCCTTGCGGAGCGGGGCCCTCGCTCGGTAAAATACTGAACATGCGTTCCATATTCTTCACAGCATCGGTGATGGGTCTGCTCGTGTCGCTGACCGGCTGTGCCGATCTCCTCGGTATCGAGGCGTGGCAGGATCCGGCGAACGCGGACGGCAGTGGGAACAACGGCGCCGGGGCGAAGGAGGGTGACGCCGGCGAGGGCGGCGAGGGCGGCACGGGCGGCGAAGGGGGTGCCGCGCCGTGCAGCAATGGCGTGCAGGACGGGGACGAGACGGACGTCGATTGCGGCGGCACGGCGTGCGGCGCGTGCCCCGACGGCGCCGCGTGCGCGGGGGACCAGGATTGCGTGAGCGTGTTCTGCTCGGTCCGGCAGCTCTGCGCGCCGGTGGACGGGCGCGTCACGTGCGGCGCGGAGGGCGAGGACGGCCCGAGCTGCAGCGATTGCATCAAGAACAGCCTGGAGACCGACGTCGATTGCGGCGGCGACGCCTGCCATCCGTGCCGGCAAGGCAAGGCGTGCCTGCAGGACGTCGATTGCCTGAGTGGCACGTGCGTGGCGAACGTATGCGCGCTCGGCGGCCCGGGCGTCGACTGTTACGCCAATGCCGATTGCGCGAGCGGGCAATGCCTCGGCGCGGACCTCCTCGGCGGCGCTTGCCAGTGACGGATCGCAGGCTACCGCGAACGCAGCGAGCGCCCGAAAGCCCCTGAACACGGGCCCGTCGGACGGTGCCGAGCGATGGCATGATCCCTGCTGCAATGGAGGGCCATGTCCAGAGAGCGCCTCACCGCGGACGAGGTGCGTGATGTCTGGGCCACCCTCGACCCGCAAGAGCGGATCGAGGCGTTCCAGCACATGGACCGCAGCGAGGCGGACGACTTCTTCCTCGGGTTGTCCGTCCAGGAGCAAGCCACCCTCCTCGTCGCCGTGGCAAACGGGGAGCGACGTTTCTGGCTCCGGCTCCTCGCTCCCGACGACGCGGCGGACGTGATCCAGCACGTGCCCGAGCAACACCGGAGCGAGTTTCTCGACATGCTCGACGAGCCCACGCGGCGAGAGGTCTCCGCGCTGATGGCGTACGCGGAAGACGCGGCGGGCGGGCTGATGAGCCCGCGATTCGCGCGCCTCCGGCCGGAGATGAGCGTGAACGAGGCCATCCGGTATCTCCAGCGACAGGCGCAAGAGAAGCTGGAAACCATTTATTACGCGTACGTCCTCGATAGAGACCAGAAGCTTCGCGGCGTGGTGTCGTTTCGTGACCTGTTCACCGCGCCCGGAGGCAAGCCCATGGGCGACGTCATGCACACGGATGTCGTCTCCGTGCCCGAGACGATGGACCAGGAAGCCGTCGCTCGTGTCATCGCGCGGCACGATCTCCACGCGGTCCCCGTCGTGGATGCCGAAGGCCGCATGAAGGGAATCGTCACGGTCGACGACATCGTCGACGTCGTCCAGCGCGAGGCGACCGAGGACATCCAGAAGCTCGGCGGCATGGAGGCGCTCGACACGCCGTACATGCAGACGAGCCTGCGCGCCATGGTGAAGAAGAGAGCAGGATGGCTGGCCGCCCTCTTCCTCGGTGAAATGCTCACCGCGAGCGCGATGGGCCATTACGAGGAGGAGATCGCGAGGGCCGTCGTTCTGGCGCTCTTCGTGCCCCTCATCATTTCGAGCGGCGGCAATTCAGGATCGCAGGCGACGACGCTCATCATTCGGGCCATGGCGCTCGGCGAGGTCACCGTCAACGACTGGTGGCGCATCCTCCGCCGCGAGCTTCTCGCGGGCGTTTCGCTGGGCATCCTCCTCGCTGCGATCGGGCTCGTCCGAATTCTCCTGTGGCAAGCGGCCTTCCACACGTACGGAGAGCATTTCATGAAGGTCGCCGGGACGGTCGCGGTGAGCCTCGTCGGCGTCGTGACCTGGGGGACGATCGCTGGCTCGATGCTGCCGTTTGCGATCCGGCGCCTCGGCTTCGATCCGGCCAGCGCGTCCGCGCCCTTCGTGGCGACGCTCGTCGATGTCTCGGGCCTCATCATTTACTTCAACGTCGCCCACGTCCTCTTGCGAGGAAGTCTGCTGTGAACCATGGACGCGGCGCGAAAGGAGGCTTTTCGATGAAGGTGGGTTTCATTGGGCTCGGCGCGATGGGGCAAGGGATGGCGAAGAACCTGCTTGCCGCGGGCCACGAGCTCTCGATTTACAACCGTACGAAGGAGAAGGCCGAAGCCCTCGGCGCCGCCGGCGCGCGCGTCGCGGAGACGCCCGCCGAGGCGGCGCGCGGGGCCGAGGCGGTCTTCTCGATGCTCGCGGAGGACAGCGCCGTGGAGAAGGTCGTCTTCGCCGAGAACGGCCTGCTCGCGGGGCTCGCGCGCGGGGCGGTGCACATCTCGTCGAGCACGATCTCGGTCGCGCTCTCGGAGCGGCTCGTGGCGGCGCACGCGGCGGCGGGGCAGGGCTATGTCGCGGCCCCGGTCTTCGGGCGCCCCGAGGCGGCCGCGGCCAAGCAGCTCTGGGTGGTCGCGGCCGGGCCGCGGGCCGAGGTGGATCGGGTGAGACCGCTGCTCGAAGCCATCGGGCGCGGGCTCCGCGTGGTCGGCGAGGAGCCGACGGCCGCGAACGTGGTCAAGCTCGCGGGCAATTTCGTGATCGCGTCGTCGATCGAGGCGTTCGGCGAGGCCTATGCATTCGCGCGCAAGCAGGGCGTCTCGCCGCCGGACCTCCAGGCCGTGTTGATGGAGCTGTTCGGCGGCTCGGCGGTCCTCGCGCGGTACGTGGAGCTCATCGCCTCCGAAGCGTACGAGCCCGCGGGCTTCAAGGTCGAGCTCGGGCTCAAGGACATGCGCCTCGTCCTCGCAGCCGCGGACGCGTCCACGACGCCGATGCCGCTCGCGAGCCTCCTGCGGGACAACTATCTCGCCGCGACGGCGCAGGGCCGAGGTGATCTCGATTGGTCGGCGCTGGGGCTCTTCGCGGCGGAGCGCGCGGGGCTTCGCGGGCGCCGCTGAGGCATCCCGCCGGTTCGGCTTGCCCGCCCCCCCGAACCTGCTCGCCTATCGAGGCCCACGAGCGATTCGCTACGACGCCTCGGCGTACTCCTTGAGCTTCCGGTAGAGCGTCGCCACGCCGATCCCGAGCTTCGCCGCGGCCTCCTTGCGGTTGCCTCCCTCGGCCGCGAGCGTCGCGAGGATGTGCTCCCGCTCGACCTCGGCGAGCGGACGTGGTGAAAACGCCTTGGTTTCGCGCGGCGCGCCGGCCGTCACGCCCCCGATCTCCGGCGGCAGATCGACCACCTCGATCGTCGCCCCCTCCGAGAGGATCCGCGCCCGCTCCATGGCATTGACGAGCTCGCGCACGTTGCCCGGCCAGGCGTGCTCGTAGAGCGCGCGGCACGCCGATTTGCCGAGGTCCTTCGGCGCCTCCCCTTCCCGCGCCGCCGCCTCCGAGAGCTGCCGCCGCGCGATCGGCAGGATGTCCTCCGGCCGCTCGCGCAGCGGCGGGATCGCGATCTCCACGACCCGCAGCCGAAAATAAAGATCCTGCCGGAAGCGCCCCTGCGCCACGGCCGCCGCGAGATCCCGGTGCGTCGCCGCGACGATCCGCACGTCGATCGGCCGCGTCCGGTTCTCGCCCACCCGCCGCACCTCGCGCTCTTCGAGCACCCGCAGCAATTTCGCCTGCATCGCGAGCGGGATCTCGCCCACCTCGTCGAGGAACAACGTCCCGCCCCGCGCCGCCTCGAAGAGCCCCGCCCGCTCCGTCACGGCCCCGCTGAATGCGCCCTTCGCGTGCCCGAAGAGCTCGCTTTCGAGCAGGCTCTCCGGCACGGCCGCGCAGTTGATCGCCACCATCGGCCCGCCCACCCGCGGCGACGCGTCGTGCACGAGCCGCGCGATCCGCTCCTTGCCCACCCCGCTTTCGCCGAGGATCAGCACCGTCGCGTTTGTCCGGGCGACCCGCCGCGCCATCGCGACCACGCCCCGCATGGCCTCGCTCCGCGCCACGAGCCCCGGCACCTCGGCCTCGTCGTCGCCCGCCGAGAGCAGCCGCTCGGCGCGGAGCAGCCGCGTCTCGGCGCGCCGCAACGCCCGCTGCACGTGCCGGAGCGACGCGTCGAGGCAGTCTGTCTCGTAAAACGAGAGCTGCGGCTCGATCGCCTCGCCCCACTCCTCGCGGCTCCGCCCGATCATCCGGCAAACGGCATCGCCTTTCCCGCGGCACGACTCCTCCAGGGCGAAGATGGGCCGGCCATTGACGCGGCTCAGATAACCGCTCGCGAATCCGGCGAGCGTCCAGCACACCGGCTCCGTCGCCTGCCCGAGGTGCAGGAGGTGCTGCTCCGCCTCGTACGAGTCGTGCCATATCGCGTCGGCGAAGGGCTCGGGCCCGGGGCGCCCGGCGGGCTCGACCGGCTCGAACGTCACGAGCCCCCAGAGCCGGTGCAGCCGCCCGCCCGCGATGCGCCATTCTCGCTCGTCTGCCCAGGGGATCCCCTCGCGCAGCGCCTCCGCCGTCCGCCAGCCGTGACCGTAGCCGAAGCGCGTCAGCACCGCGCGCGCCGCGTGGTAGCCGAAGCTCTCGATGAGCTGCTTGCGCAGGAGCCCGAGCGCGACCGCGTCGAAGAGCAGCACGCGCTCGCCCGCGAAGCGCATCACCCCGCCCTTCGGGTTGAACGAGAACAGATCCGAGAGCCGCAGATCGGCAGCCCGCATGCCCGTGGTTTTCATCTTGAGAGCCCCGAGTCTATCATTTTGATAGACGTTTCGAAGGCGAACCTCGCGTTCCTCGCGAAAAAGCGCCTGTCCGGGCTTGGCACAGCGCGTGCTCTAGTGAAGGGCGAACGGACAGCGCCCCGCACGAAGCCGGGGACCTAGGAGACCACGATGATCAAGCTGCGACGCTCGGACGACCGCGGACACGCCAATCACGGCTGGCTCGACTCGTACCACACGTTCTCGTTCGCCAACTATTACGATCCGGCCCACATGGGCTTCCGGTCGCTCCGGGTCATCAACGAGGACCGCGTCTTGCCGGCCCAGGGCTTCGGCACGCACCCGCACCGGGACATGGAGATCGTCTCGTACGTGCTCGACGGCGCCCTGGAGCACAAGGACTCGATGGGCACCGGCTCGGTCATTCGGCCGGGCGACGTGCAGCGCATGAGCGCGGGCACGGGCGTCACACACAGCGAGTTCAACGGGTCGCGCAAGGATCGCGTGCATTTCCTGCAGATCTGGATCGTGCCCGAGGAGCGCGGAATCGCGCCCAGCTACGAGCAGAAGAACTTCTCGGACGCGGACAAACAGGGCCGGCTTCGCCTCATCGCCTCGCGGGACGGCCGCGACGGCAGCGTCACGATCCACCAGGACGCGAGCTTGTTCGCCGCGATCCTCGTCGACGGCGAAGAGGCGCGCCACGTGCTCGCGGACGGCAGGCACGCCTACGTGCACGTCGCGAAGGGCGAAGTGAAGCTCGGCGAAACCGTGCTCCACGCGGGCGACGGCGCGGCGATCAGCGGCGAAAAGGAGCTCGTCTTCAGCGGTCACGGAAAAGGAGAGGTGCTCCTCTTCGATCTCGCGTGATAGCGTAGCCCCGATCTTTCCATCTGGACGGAGTAGACAGCCACCATGCCCAACGTAGCGATCATCTATTATTCGTCGACGGGGACCAACCACGCGATGGCGAACGCCGTCGGCGAAGGCGCGAGCGCAGTGGGGGCCGAGGTGCGCCTCCGCCTCGTCGCCGAGACCGCGCCGGACGCGGCCATCGATCGAAACCCGGCGTGGCGCGCGTTCGTCGACAAGACGAAGGACGAGCCGAAGGCCTCGCTCGACGACCTCGACTGGGCTGACGCCGTCGTCATCGGCACACCCACGCGCTTCGGCAACGTGGCCGCGCAGATGAAGTCGTTCATCGACACGGCGGGCGGCCTCTGGTTCCAGGGCAAACTCGCGAACAAGGTGTATTCGGGCTTCACGTCCGCGCAGAACGCGAACGGCGGGCAGGAGTCGACGCTGCTCGCGCTTTACAACACGTTCTACCACTGGGGCGGCCTCATCGTGACGCCGGGCTACACCGACGCGCTCGTGTTCGCGTCCGGCGGCAACCCCTACGGCCCCTCCGTCACGGCGAACGGCGCGCCCACCGAGCACGACATCGCCCACGCGAAATATCTCGGCAAGCGCGTCGCCGAAATGGCGAAGAAGCTCCGCGCCTGACGCGCCGCTCCATGCTGCACCGCAGCACGCACATCCGACGTCCGTGCGCGGTGCAGCAATTCTTCCCCCATCACACCTCTTCGCACCCGCAGCATCAAACGAACCTCCTGGTTCGAACGATGCTTGAAAACGCCTCGCATCATCGATAGGCATGGACGGCCCGCACTTGCTGCGGTTGCACAACCCGGGCCCCCCGGCGGGCGCTGCCCAGGAGGTTTCCATGCTTAAATCCGCGATTCCCCGTCCTTCTCTCGCGCTCACGGCGCTCTTCGCGGCGCTCTCCGCCATGGGCTGCGTCGTGTCGACCGACGACGCCGACCTCGCGCCGGGCGACGACGAGACCGCCGAAGCCGCCTCCGCCATCACGTTCATCTCCGATCCCGAAGCCTATTTCGATCCCCCCGCGACCACGACGTTCTCGCAGAGCTACAAGGTCGTCGGCGCCATCACGCCGCCGAGCTTCTCCTGGGGCAAGATCGAGCTGCTCGAAGGGCGGCAGAAGTTCCGCACCGAGGGGTACAACCTGCGCACGGCGAAGGGGCGCTGGCAGGACACGTTCGAGGACTCCACCTATCCGCTGCGCACCTACTTCGGCGCCCTGAACCAGCACCTCGTCGACGGGTTCAACCTCCAATACAAGAACGCCTGCGCCGGCTCCGTCGGCTCGACCGCGGCCGCCGCTTGTCCGGACAAGGGGCCCACGCGCCCCGAGGCGCGCTTCGTGCTCCTCCATCACGGCCCGAAGACCGCGCTCGACCAGTGTGACAAGACGAAGGCCCCGGTGCTGCTCGTGCACGGCGCCATGCAGAACGCGAACGTGTGGCTCCGGCCGAGCGGCGACGACGGCACAGGCAAGCTCTACCCCGGCATGACACAGGCGACGGGCTTCGTGCAGGCCCTCGAGGCCGAGGGTTTCTGCACCTACGCCACGACCTTCGGCAACTTCCACGGCGACAACTTCAACCAGGCCATTCACATCGCGAACGCGCTCTCGCGCATCCGCACGCTCACGGGGCGGCCGAAGGTGAACCTCGTCGCCTGGAGCAAGGGCGTCGTCGCGGCGGACCTCTACATGTCGAGCCCCGCGACCTGGACCGACTGGGGCCCGAAGTATTTCGAGCAGCTCGCGGCGCTCCAGTCGCTCGGCGTGCCGAACTTCCGCAAGGACGTGCGCACCTACGTCGCGCTCTCCGGCCCGCACCTCGGCATCGACCTGAACTTCCGCCACCCGTTCAACCCGCTGCTCATCTACAGCACGGCGGAGAACGCGCCGCTCGGCCAGGGCCCCGTGACCTGGAGCTACATGTCCGCCGTGCAATGCGTGACCTGGGGGTATGCGGATTCGCCGAACGACATCTTCCCGAACCCCTATGCTTATTCGGTCTGCGAGAACCGCGGCGGCACGTGGCTCGATTACTGGCGCCGCATTTACACGTCGAACATCACGGGCCTCGACGCGACGGGCCTGCCGCTCGCGCCGAAGTCGCTGAAGACGCTCAACACCGAGCAAGGCGCCTCGTCCACGGGCTACACGTTCGACAAGTACAACCTGGCCATGTGGGGCTCGGTCGACGACAAGGGCAAGCTCGTCTCGGCGTACCTCGGCCAGATGCAGGTCACCTACGATCTGCGCCCGTACTACCCGCTGCCGAACCGGCAGGACGATCCGGTCAGCTACGACTGGTCCACGCTCGACACGGACGAGACGAAGTGGCGCGACTGGATCGCCATCAAGACGAACTACAACCCGGCGAACGTCTTCGGCGGCGCCGGCTGGATCATGGACGATTCCGGGCACACGACCTGCCGCGCGACCGCGTTCGACCCCGCGACGGCTTGCCGCGCGAAGCACCTCTATTACGACAGCCTCACGGCGGAGTCGTATTCGCTCGGCTATGCGCAGTACAAGCTGATGGACGGCATCGGCATCAAGGCCGTCATGGAAATGGGCGGCAATCTCATCGAGAGGCTGCGGGCGCGTGGCCTCAGCACGAGCCTCGATTACCTCTACGTGCTGCACGGCACCTCGGGCGGCGCGAGCGGACAGGTCTTCGAGATCGACGGCATGACCTGCCCGACCTGCGCTCCCAAGGGCGACGGCGTGCTCTTCGACGTGAGCGTCGCGGCCCGGGATCAGCTCACACAGGGCTGGACCGCGACGAACAAGACGAACAAGTCGAAGCAGGAGGGCGTGCCCTACGGCCACCTCGAGGTCGGCGTGACGCCTGCCGTCTGGACGAAGATGATCAACCAGTTCAAGGCGCTGCCCTGATCCGGATTCCTACGGGTTCGCCGGGCTCGTCACGCCGTCCGCGGCGCTGAGGGGCTCGGCGGGCCCGCTCGCTTCGCCCGCCCGAATTGCACGACATCGCCCGCGACGGCCCGCTCGTTCGTCCACGCCGATCCCCTTCTCCTTCGGCGACGTGGCGCGGTCGCCGGGGCATGGAAGCCTCCGCGTATCCAGCTAGATTTCCATTCGACTGGCCACGCCAGCGCATCCTTCCTTCCACGCGGACATCACGCAGGAGAACAGCTCATGACCCACAGCGCCACGACGGGCGAGAAGTCGAAGCAGGACTCGATCGTCAAGCCCCACAGGTTGTCGCACGGCACGCTCATCTGCGCCGACATGCAGAGAACGCGCCGTTTCTACGAGGAGTTCCTCGGGCTCGAGGTCGTGCGCCATGCCCCCTCCGCGATGATGTTCCGCCTGAGCACCGGCATACACGTCGTCTGCGTCGAGTGCGGGCCGAGCAAGCTGTGGGGGATGCACGTGCTCCATCACTGGGGAATCGATGTCGGCACGGAAAAGGAAGTCGACGACGCGTATCAGAGCGCCCTCGAACACAAAGACGAATACGGCATCCGCGCGATCATGAAACCCGTCACGCAGCACGGAGCCTACTCCTTCTATCTCCAGGATCTCGACCAGAACTGGTGGGAGATCCAGTGCTCTCCCCTGGATCACGAGGCGTACTTCGCTCGCGGCGATGTCGTGTCGTCGTGACACGCGCAGTGTCCTACACCACACAACATCATCCGCCATGACGGACATCCTGCAAATTTACCTGGACATGTCCGTTATAGCGGACATACCTTCCTCATCGTGGCGTACATTCCGACAGGTGGGAGGGCGGGCCGACGCGCGGCGATCACCGCCTTGATCGTGGGCGCGCTCGGGCTCGTCGCCTGCGGCAAATCGAAATCCGGGGGCGCGGCCAAGGACGTCGAGCTCCTGAACGTCTCGTACGACCCGACCCGGGAGCTCTGGCGCGACCTGAACGAAAAGTTCATCGCTGCCTACGAGAAAGAATCGGGCACGAAGGTCACCATCAAGCAATCGCACGGCGGCTCCAGCACGCAGGCCCGCGCCGTCATCGACGGACTCGAAGCGGACGTCGTCACGCTCGCCTCCTACCTCGATACCGAAGCCATCAGCAAAAAGGGCCTCATCCAGCCGAATTGGATCGACAAGCTCCCGTCTCGCTCTTTGCCGTACACGTCCACGGTCATCTTCGTGGTGCGCAAAGGCAATCCGAAAGCCATCAAGGATTGGCCGGACCTCATCAAGCCCGGCGTCGAGGTGATCACGCCGAACCCGAAGACCTCGGGCAACGGCTATCTCTCGTTCTTCAGCGCGTGGGGCTCCGTCGTCCTGCGCGGCGGCTCCCGCGACGACGCGATCACGTACGTGACCCAGCTCTACAAACAGGTCCCGGTCCTCGACTCGGGCGCGCGCGGCGCGACGACCACGTTCGTCCAGAAAAAGATCGGCGACGTCCACCTCGCCTGGGAGAACGAAGCCCACCTCGAAGTGCGCGAGGCGAAGGGCGAGCTCGAGCTCGTGTATCCGCCCATCAGCATCCGCGCCGAGCCCCACGTCGCCATCGTCGACGGCAACGTCGACCGCAAGGACACCCGCAAAGCCGCGGAGGCGTACCTCAAATTTGCGTATACCGACGAGGGCCAGGAGATCGCCGCGAAACATTTCTATCGGCCGTCGAACGAGGCCATCCTGAAGAAACACGCCGCGACCTTCCCGGAGCTCCGCCTCTTCGCCATCACCGAGATCGCGAAGGATTTCCCCGACGCGCACAAGCAGTTCATCGGCGAGGGCGGCGTCTTCGACACCATCTACAGCCCGAAGAAGTAGCCGCGCATGGCGAGCGTGAACCGAAGAGTGCTCCCGGGTTTCTCCCTGACCCTGGGGTATACGGTCTTTTACCTCGGCGTCCTCGTGCTCCTGCCGATCACGGCCGTCTTCATCAAAGCGAGCTCGCTCTCGCTGCACGAATTCCTCGGCGCGGTATGGACCGAGCGCGCGCGCGCCGCCTATCTCCTGACCTTCGGCACCTCGTTCCTCGCCGCGGTCGCGAACGTCGTCCTCGGCGGGCTCATCGCCTGGGTGCTCACGCGGTACACGTTCCCGGGCAAACGCATCCTCGACTCGCTCGTCGACCTGCCGCTGGCGCTCCCGACCGCGGTCGGCGGCCTCATCTATGCCAGCCTGTACGTGGAAAACGGCTGGATCGGGAGGTATCTCGTCCCCTTGGGGATCCGCGGCGCCTATACGAGGCTCGGGATCGTGCTCGTCCTCATCTTCGTCGGCCTGCCTTTCGTGGTGCGGACCGTGCAGCCGGTCCTCGAAGACCTCGATCCGGAGGCCGAGGAGGCCTCGTCCTCGCTCGGCGCGACGCGCTGGCAGACGTTCACCCACGTGATCCTCCCGACGCTGTATCCCGCGCTCATCACGGGGTTTGCCCTCGCGTTCGCACGCTCCATCGGCGAATACGGATCGGTCGTCTTCATCTCGGGAAACATGCCATTCAAGACCGAGATCGCCCCGATCCTGATCGTCGCGCGCCTGGAGGAGTTCGCTTATGGCGAGGCGACGGCCATCGCCGTCGTGCTGCTCGCCATTTCGTTCTCGATGCTGCTCGTGGTCAACCTCCTGGAGAGCTGGAGCCGGCGCCATGACCGTTGAGACGGCGGAGGTCCGCGACGCGCCTCGCACGCGGGCCGCGACGATGAAGATCCGGCGAGCGCAGCAGGATCCCGCGTGGCTGCGGTGGAGTCTCACCGGGCTCGCGGCCTTCGTCGTGGGCGTGCTGATCGTCATTCCCGTGCTCAACGTATTCGCCGGGGCGCTCGCCGAGGGCGCGGGGGTTTACTGGAAAAACCTCGTCGACGATCCCGACACGCTCCACGCGGTCGGCCTGACGCTCACCGTCGTGCCCATCGCGGTGACGGCGAACGTCATCTTCGGCGTCGCGGCGGCCTGGGCGATCGCGCGGTTCTCGTTTCCGGGACGAACCTTCCTCACGGCCCTCATCGACCTGCCGTTCTCGGTCTCCCCCGTGGTCGCCGGGCTCATGTTCGTGCTGATCTTCGGCCTCCAGGGGTATTTCGGGGCCTTCCTGCGCCGCGACGGATACGCGATCATGCCGTACCTCGTCGCGGCCGTCCTCGTCCTCCTTCTCGCCGTCGCTTATTTCGTGTTTCGGCCGAGCCACCCGCGCGCGCGACGTGGCCTCTGGAAAACGCCTCCCCTCGCCCTGGCCGTCGCCGGCGCCACGGTGTTCGCGCTCCTCGTCCTCGGACAGCAGGCGTTCGAGGTGTGGCCCGCGAATAAGAGCCTCAAGATCATCTTCGCCACGCCGGGGCTCGTCCTCGCCACCGCATTCGTGACGTTCCCCTTCGTGGCGCGCGAGCTCATCCCCGTGATGAACGCCGTCGGCGCGGACGAGGAGCTCGCGGCGCTGAGCCTCGGAGCGAGCGGCTGGCAGATGTTCTGGCACGTCACGGTGCCGAACGTGAAATGGGGGCTCGTGTACGGCATCATTTTGTGCAATGCCCGCGCGATGGGAGAGTTTGGCGCGGTGTACGTCGTGTCCGGGCACATCGCCGGGGAGACCGACACCATGCCGCTCCGGATCGAGAAGCTGTTCCAGGAGTACAACATGCCGGGATCGTTCGCGGTCGCGTCCGTGCTGACGCTGCTCGCCATCTTGACGCTCATCGTCAAGCGGAAGCTCGAAGATCGCATCCCGCAATCCGAAGAGGGCCGCCGCACGGGAGCACATCCATGAGCATCCGGATCCAGGGGGTATCCAAGAACTTCGGCAGCTTCCGGGCCCTCGACGACGTGAGCCTCGACGTCCCGAGCGGCTCGCTCCTCGCCCTGCTCGGCCCGTCCGGCTCGGGGAAAACCACGCTCCTCCGGATCATCGCGGGATTGGAGGTCGCCGACCGCGGCACCGTCCTGCACCACGACGAGAACATCACCGAATACGAGGCCCGGGATCGCAAGGTAGGCTTCGTCTTCCAGCATTATGCCCTGTTCCGGCACATGACGATCGCCGAGAACATCGGATACGGGCTCCGCGTGCGCGGCGTGCCGAAGCAGGAGAGGCAAACGCGGGTCGACGAGCTCCTCAAGTTGATCCGCCTCGACGGCCTCGGATCCCGGTATCCGGCGCAGCTCTCCGGCGGGCAACGGCAGCGCGTCGCCCTCGCCCGCGCGCTCGCGGCGCGGCCGAACGTCCTCTTGCTCGACGAGCCGTTCGGCGCGCTCGACGCGCGGGTGCGGACGGAGCTACGGCAATGGCTTCGCAAGCTCCACGAGGAGATCCAGGTCACGAGCGTCTTCGTCACGCACGATCAGGAAGAGGCCTTCGAGGTCGCCGATCACGTCGTGATCATGAACGAAGGCAGAATCGAGCAAGTGGGCACGCCGGTCGAGGTGTTCGAGCGCCCCGCGAATGCGTTCGTCATGGACTTCCTCGGCAACGTCAACGTGTTCCACGGCCGCGTCGAGCGCGGCCGGGCCGTCGTCTCGGGCCTCACGGTGGCCTACCCCGATTATCCGCACCCCGAGGCGCGCGACGCCGCCGTGTACGTGCGTCCGCACGAGCTCGACGTCGAGCGCAATCGCACCGAGGCCGGCGGCCTCGCCGCGAAGATCCTGCACGTGAACCCGACCGGATCGCGGACCAAGGTGGAGCTCCGCGCGCTCGACTCGAATCAATTGATCAATGTGGAGCTCACGCCCGAGCGCTTCGCCGAGCTCGGGCTGAAATCGGGCGAGACGGTCCACGTCTCGCCGCGCAGGGTGCGCGTGTTCGTGCCCGATTACGAGATCTGAGCCTCATCCGAGGAAACGATGGACATGAGCGAGTTCGTGATCGGAGCATCCGCCGGGCTCAAACCGGTGATGGAGCGCGTCCTTCAGGTAGCGCCCACGGACGCGCCGGTGCTCGTGCTGGGCGAGACTGGCTCCGGCAAAGAGGTCATCGCGCGGGCCATCCACGCGCGCTCGCGGCGCGCACACGGGCCCGTGGTGCGCGTCAATTGCGGCGCCATCCCCTCGGAGCTCGTCGATTCGGAGCTCTTCGGCCACGAGCGCGGGGCGTTCACCGGCGCGGTGGGCACGCGCAAAGGCTGGTTCGAGCGCGCGGACGGCGGCACGCTCTTCCTCGACGAGGTCGGCGAATTGCCGCGCGCGGCGCAGGTTCGCCTCCTGCGCGTGCTCCAGGAGGGCACGATCGAGCGCGTCGGCGGGAACGAGACGATCCACGTGGACGTGCGCATCGTCGCGGCCACGCATCGTCACCTCGAAAGCATGGTGGCCGATGGGACGTTCCGGGAAGATCTCTGGTATCGCCTGAGCGTCTTCCCCATTCGATTGCCCGCGCTGCGCGACCGCCTGGAAGACCTCCCGGCCCTCGCGGCGCATTTCGCCGAGAGCGCGGGCAAACGCCTCGGCGGACCGGGGCTCTCGCCGACGGCCGCGGACCTCGACCTGCTCCGTCGTTATGCGTGGCCGGGCAACGTGCGCGAGCTCGCGGCCGTGATCGAGCGCGGCGCGATCCTCGGCAATGGCAAGCGACTCGAGCTCGCGGCCGCGCTCGGGGGCGTGACCGTGAAGCCGCCCTCGCGCCCGCCAGCGGTGGTCCACGACGCGGAGGAAATCGTGACCCTCGACGAGGCGACGGCCGCGCACATTCGCCGCGCCCTCGCCGCGCGGGGCGGCCGCATCGAGGGCCCCTTCGGCGCGGCGCGCTTGCTCGGGATCAACCCGCACACGCTCCGCGCGCGCATGCGCAAGCTCGGCATCGAATGGTCGCACTTCCGCGAGCCTCCGATGCAACCGAGCCGCTAGGCTCCGCATCGTTCAGAACGTCGCGTCGAGCTGGAGGTGAGCCACGTGGTTCGCCTTCTCGAAATCGAAGTCGTGCGGCATCCGGGCGATCCAGTCGGCTTGTAGCTTCAGCTTGTGCTTGTTGAAGTAATAGTTGAGCCCGACGCCCACTTCCTGCCCGCGGCTCTCGACCTCGGAGACGAGCTTCGGGTCGGTCCCTCCGAACGCGTACAATCGAGAGAACCGCGCCACGACCTCGATCGGCGGCTCGAACACGTACGACGCCTGAAACACCGTGCCCTGGCCCGAGCGCGTGTACTCGGTGCGGGGATTGCCGTCCTCGTCCGTCGACTCGATCCTGTCCGCGCTCGCGCGCTTCCACAGGTACTCGCCCTGGAGCGCGAATCCGCGCCATTTGAACACGAGATCCGCCGCCGCGTGCAGGTAATCCGTCGTCCCGCCGAGGAACGTCGCGCCCGTCGTGCTCCGCAATCGGTTCGTGTTGTAGTTCGCCGCGAACGCGCCGCCGAAGGCCAGGCCCGGCTTCTTCCTGCGTTCGAGATCGCCCTCGGAATCATCGTCGATCTTGCCGAGCGGACGGAGCTCGAGCCGCCCCACGAAGAGCGCGCCGGGCTCCCGCGACGTGGTGAGGTTCGTCCCGCCTCCGCCGAATGCGCTGAGCCGCCACGCGACCGGGGATTCTTTCCCCAGGAAATTCTCCGAATAAATCGTGATGCCCGCGTCGCGATCGAGCGTCAGCTCGCCGACGGGCACCGGCCGGTCGGCCATCTGCAGCGCGAACTCGCGGACCGTCCGCAATCGATCGAAGGGAACGAAAAACTGCCCGGCTCGTACATTGAAATCACGGTGGATCTTCCAGTCGATATAAGCGTCGAAGATCGGAGACGTCGCGCCGTCGCGAAAGTCACGTCCAGCAATGGCGAGCTGAATCATGTAGGTCAGCTCGGGCCGATAGACGTGGCCGGAGAACCAGAGGCGCGCCGTCCCGATGTTGACGATCTGCTGGAAATCCCGCTCGCCCAGATCATCCGCAGGAGGCACGTTGATCTGGTAGCGGAGCTGGATCCGGCTCCGGGCATTGAACGAGAACACGTCCCCGACCTTCACCGTCACCCCATTGCCGGGGGAGCCGGAGATCTCCACCGGAGGTTTCGGTTCCGCCCCGGCGGCGCTCCCGGGCAGCCCGAGCGCCGCTCCCAAAACGAAGGCGCAATACGGCACCAAGCGTCTTCTCAGGGACGACATGCAATGCCGATGAGCACCTCGCGTGCCATGGAGGAGGTGTCCGTTTCTTCCGACGTTTCATCCGCTCGAGCGGATGGACTTCTGGAGAACCCGTGACCCTTCATGGCTGCCCGTGAAATATGCTGGGCCGTGGTGCTTCCGTGCGCGCGACTTGACGGGCAGCCCGGAAGGCGGGAGCGTGCCCGCGCACGAAAGGACAGGCCTGCATGACGTCACCGATCAAGAGCCTCGCTGATTATTCGCTCCTCGGCCGGAGCGGTTTGCGTGTCTCGCCGCTCTGCCTCGGCACCATGACCTTCGGCAACCAGTGGGGCTGGGGCGCCGATCACGAGACCTCCCACGCCGTCTTCCGCCGCTACCTCGAAGCCGGCGGCAACTTCATCGACACGGCCGATCTCTACACGAACGGCCACAGCGAAGAGCTGCTCGGGCAGTTCATGAAGGAAGCAGGCAACCGTGATCGCCTCGTCGTCGCGACGAAATTCACGTTCAACGCCTTCCCCGGCGATCCGAACGCCGGCGGCAATGGTCGGAAGAACATCCTGCGCGCGCTCGAAGGCTCGCTCCGCCGCCTGCAGACGGATTACATCGATCTCTACTGGCTGCATGCGTGGGATACGATGACGCCGATCGAAGAGGTCCTCCGCACCTTCGACGCGCTCGTGCGCTCGGGCAAAGTCCGGTACATCGGCCTCTCGGACACGCCCGCGTGGTACGCGGCGCGCATGCAGACGATCGCCGAGCTCCGCGGCTTCGAGCACGTCGCGGCGCTTCAGCTCGAATACTCGCTCATCGAGCGCAACATCGAGCGCGAGCACATCCCCGTGGCGCTGGAGCTCGGCATGGGCGTCTGCCCGTGGAGCCCGCTGTCGAGCGGCCTTCTCACGGGCAAATACAAGCGAAACGAAGTCGGAGGCGCCGAGGGCGAAGGGCGGCTCGCGACCGTGAAGAACAGCGCGAACCCGCTGTTTCAACGGTTCACCGAGCGAAACTTCCGTATCGTCGACGAGCTCCTCTCGGTCGCGAAGGAGCTCGGCAAGAGCCCCGCGCAGGTCGCGGTCAACTGGGTGACGAAGCGGCCGGGCGTGACGTCGACGATTCTCGGCGCGACGAAGGTGACGCAGCTCGAGGACAACCTCGCCGCGCTCGAATTCGAGATCCCCGGGGAGCTGCGGAGCAGGCTCGAAGAGGTGAGCCGCCCGGAGCTCGTCTTCCCTTACGTGTTCTTCCAGCCCGGCATGCAGATGGGTTTGTCGGGCGGCGTCCCGGTGCGCCGGGAGCCGCCCTGGTTCCGGGGCTGATTCAGCAGGCGGAAAGGAGCGCGGGCCTCACTTCGGCGTGGGGGCCGCGCACCGGTTGTTGATGCACAAAGAGCCGGGCGCGCAGCAGTTCGCCGCGGTCTCGCAGCTCTCGCCCTCCTGCGCGCATTCGTTCGCGGGCGGCGGCACGCAGACGAGCTCCTTCGTGCCGTCGCCGTCGACGTCGGCCGGGCGGCAGACGTTGCCATTGCAGCAGGAGGCGGCCGACTCGCAAGGCTGGTTGAGGTCCTTGCAGGGCTCGAGCGCCGCGAACGCGCGCATGTTGCCGGCCTCGAGCTCCTGACCGGGCAGGTAAAACGCGGGGTGGCTCGGATCGGGTTTGCCCTGGGAATCGATGTCGATCGCGGCCACCCAGAGCTTCTTGCGCGGGCTCGGGGTCTCGGCGCCATTCTCGAACCGGCCCCACTTCTTGTCGCCGTCCGGCACCGTGCCGCCGGGGCCGATCGTGTTGCCATAGACGCGGCGGCTCGTGAAGAAGACCCAGTAATACCCGCCGACCGGGACGGGCAAAATGGTGGGCTCGTAGTTCAGCCGCGCCTCCTCGGCCTCGCCGAACGGCAGATAGAACTGCCCATTCTCGTCATAGCCGTTCAGCGCCGCGAGCTTGTTCACCGCCTTCGAGGCCGTCTCGACCAGGAGGACCTCGCCAAACGAAGGCGTCGCCCCGTAGCCCGCCGTGTCGAAGCGATCGCCCGCGTGGTAGAGCACCGCGCCGCCGTCGGGCGTGAAGCTCGGCCAGCCGACGATGCCCGAGGGGACCGTGACGAGCTCCGTGATGGCCGAAAACGACGGCGGCGACTGCGCGAGGTCGACGTCCATCATGGCGAGGGTTCGTCCGGGCGTGACGTCGTACCAGGAGAACGCGAGGTGTTTGCCATCGGGCGAGAACGTCGGCGTGAGCGCGTATTTGACGGCATTCGTGAACGACGAGGCCCCCACGTCGGCGCCCGTCTTCGTATCGAGGAGCCGCGAGGGGTAATCCCCGGCCAAACCACGCACGGGCGAGCCGCCCGCCGGGATGCCGTTCGTGACCATCCACGTCCCGTCGGGCGTGAGGCCACCAAACGAGAACTTGCGGCCGTCGTTGTCGAGGTACCGCTGCGACGCGGTGCCGTCCTGCGTGAGATCGTAAGTCGCGCTGTCGAGCGGGTTGTCGACGGTCCAGTTGACGCCCGCCGCGAGCACGTTCCCGTTCGCACTGACGGAATGGCAAACATTGCAGCCGCCGAGCAAGACCTCCGCATTCGAGCCCGGCTTGATGCGCATCACCGCGCCGCCATTCGCGAGTTTCGAGACGTAGGTGTTGTAATAAACGATGCCGCTCAGGCTCCCCTGCGCGATGCGCCACGATTGCGTGACGGGCCCGGTCGCGACGCCGCCTGCGAGCCTCGTGGCGGTGACCGTGACCATGTCGCTCGGGCCGGCGCTCTGCGTGACGCCCTTCCACACGGCCTGCGGCAGCTCCACCCGCGCGGGGGCCGAGGCGCCGAAGTACCCCTTGTATTCGAAGTCGCCGACGTTGATCTTCACGAGCACGGCATCCGCATTGCCGGCGAGCTGGAGCGTGGGCGCCGTGAGGCCACGGGGAAAGACGGTCTTGTCGTACGGATAAAGCCACCGGAAGGTTGGGTCCGCATTGCCGCCGGTGTCGAGCTTCGTCTGATCGTCGGGCGAGAGACTGCCGGCATTCTCGGCGATCTTCACGCGCACGGTGACGGTCGTGCTCGCCTCGAGCTGTCCGGCCTTCGCCGTGACCTTCGCCTTGCCGGCCACGAAGCCACCGGAAGCAAAGACACCGTCGGCGCCAATGGTTCCTACGGTGACATCGTCGAGGAACCAATCGACGGCGCCGGGGATCGACCCGTCGGTGAGCTTCGCGCTGAAGGGGAGCGAGCCGGGGACGCCGGCCACGTCGAGGATCGGGTCCAGGGGCTCGATCACGAGCGACTGTTCGCCGCCGTCGAAATTGATGAAACCACCCCCGTCGCCGCCCGAGCCGCCGCCGCCGGACGACGAGCCGCCGTCCGGGGCCTGTGCGCCGCTGCCCGCGGCGCCGCCGCTCGTATCGCCGCCACCGCCGCACGCGGCGATCGCGCACGCAGAGGAGACCGCGGTCGCGAGGAAAAGAAACCAGAGCCTGTCACGCGTCATGAAGGAACCTCCGAAGCCACCTGGATCGGTGATGTTACCAGATGTCCGGGGCGATTCCGATTGGGACGACGTTAGAAAAAACCGAACGTGAGCCCGCCCTGCGCGGCGAGGCCCACGGAATCGAGGACACGCATGTAGACGGGCCCGGCGTGGGCGAAGAGGCCCAAACGTCCGCCGCTCCGGGCCCAGCCGAAGCGCGTGACCTCGCCGAGCGAGAACTGGAGCTCGGCGCCGACGCGGCCCCCGTGCCCCGCATTCAGGCCGACGATGCCCGCGATGGGATAATACCCGTACCCGGCGAACGGGACGATCGAGAGAATCTTGGCCGGATCGAAGCGATAACGAACCTCGCCGCCGATCGAGCCCGCGCCGATCATCGCGCTGAGGCCAAAGGAGAATCGACCGAACTGCGGCCCGGTGAAGATCTCGAACCCGCCGAGCCCGGCCGTGACGGGCGCGCGGCGAATGGCGCCGGCGCTGATGCGGGCGACGAAGACCCACGTGGAATCGGCCGGAGGGCCATACCCGAGGTGCGGCTTCGCCGGATTGACGAGGGGCAGCGGGTCGATCGCCTCGGCGGGGGCCTGGCCGAGGGGAGGAAGGAGGAGCGCATAAGGAGCGCCCGATTCGATCGGCGCATTCGGGAGCGTGAGGCGGTAGGTGGCGCCCTCGCCGGGCCCGAGGTCCTCTTCGCCCTCGACGACGGAGGCGCCCTCGAGGGCGATCCTCGGCCGCGAGAGGGGCGTTTTGCCGTCGGGGCCGAGGAAGCCGAGCTCGATTGTCTCGGGCTCGACGTGGAGGCGCGCCGTTCCCTCGTTGACCACGCGCACGTCGACACGCATATTCGCGCCCCGTCGCCAGTACGGGGCATGAATACGCTCGACGCGGGCCGAGACGCCGCCGCCGCGCATGTGGAGGCCAGCGTTCGGGCGTGGTTCGAGGGCGCGGGAGCCGACGCGATCGCAGGCAGCGGTGGAGAGAAGGAGCGCGAAGAGAAGAGAAGCGGCGGACGGTCGGGGGGGGAGCGGGCGATCCTCGGGCACGGCGCAGGCTAGCACGACTCCGCCGACGTGTTCCTACGACCGTTGGCCCCGTCCTCGCCACGGTGTGGGTCGGAAGGTCGCACCAAGAGGATGCGCGCGGCGTCTCCCGCGGCGGGCCCGCCACGTTTGCCATGCGGCGTAAACCGCAATGACCCTTCCGCAATGACGCTCGTATCCGTACTACAGATACTGCACCGCAGCGGCGCGAGCGGGAAATCTTCTTTCGTCACGTCAGGCTCCTTTCGCCATCAGTGGAGCCAGTACGTGCAACACGATGTCGGCGCTGAAGTGGGCGAGGATCGCCATCTCCAGCCCGCGCTTCCAGTACAGCCAGCCGAACGCCAGTCCGGCGATGGAGTTGAGCAGCACGGTGCGTGCGACGACAACCGCGTCGAGCCCCCAGACCTGGTGCGCGGCGGGCAGGTGGCCCGCGCCGAACAGCAGCGCTGCAATGGCTATCGCGATCCAGTAGACGCGCGGCGACGGCATGGCCTTGCGCAGCACCGCGACCAACCACACCATCAGCGTCATCAGGAACAGGCGCAGTTGCAGTTCCTCGGCGATGCCGCCGTAAAACGAAGCGAGGAAACCGTTCAGCGCCGATTGTCCGGCACCGGATTTCGCCGGCGGGTGCAGCATCGGCGGCAGGAACGGATCGATCACCACGGACAGGGCGACGACCGCAAGCGCGGCGGCAACGCCGAGCAGGATCGCCTGCAGCGGCCGCTGCGCGATGACCAGCGGCTCGCGGTTGATCCAGCGTTGCAGCAGCGGCGCGCCGAGGCCGACGCGACGGCCCATGCGCAGGCCGGCCAGCGACGTCAGTCCCATCAGGATCAACGCCTGCAGCGACTGTGCGACGATCAACACCGGGATCGGCACCGGCAGCTTTGCGAACTTGTCCGGCATCAGCTGCACCAGGTACGGGACCAGCGCGGCCACGGCCAGCGCCGAAACCACGCCGAGCAGCACGGCGATCTTCAGGTCGGGCTTCCACGGGGCGGTGGAAGCGGGCAGAGGGGTCGTGGGGGCCTTCATTGCTCCGTGCGCATAAGACGAATAAACCAGGATTTCCGCCTCCTCGGCGCGTAGCATGCTTCCCGTGCGGCGGCCAACGATATGCTCATGAACCATTCGGAGACCCGCTTGCTGCCCTGGGGCTCCCCGTTCTCCGTCTTGGGCTCGATGTCATCTGCCCGAACAGCGATAGCTGTTCAATGCCGGTGTCTTCAACGTCGCAGGAGCTGGCTCCACCGCCAGAGCCGACGGACAGACCCGTCAATCCCAGCCTCGCCTCACGCCCGCCGGATATCGTGACCCCCGCGCCCAAAACCCCCCTGCCCACCGCGACCCCATCAACACCCGCCGCGATCCCGTCGCCCACCCTCGCGACCCCGTCTCGAGCCACCGCGATCCCGTTTTTGGTGATCGGAAACACCTACCTCCCCCACCCCCTCAGCGTTTTTCACGCTTTCCTTCAGGATCCCCCGCGGATACGTTGGCAAGCATGACCACATCCACCCCCACCTACACCTGGGCCTCCGTCCTCGCGATGGTGCCCGCGCCTACCCAGGAAGAGGCGGACCGTTATGTCAGTGAGCATCCGAATGCCGACTTGATGGAGCGGGGCTCGCAAATCCGCAGCGAAAAGATCCTCACCGACCTCGTCAGGTTCGGCGGCCTCCTCGGCGAGTTCTGGCCCAAGGCCACGCCCGCGCACAAGCGACACCTCCTCGGGTTCTCCGAGCCGCTCCTCAAGGTCTTCGTGCATGAAGGAAAGAAGCTCGCCGACATGGTGGCCCAATTCGACGGAGCCGCGGACGCTCGCGAGGCGAGCCGCGCCGCCGCCATTGCCGTCGCCGACCAGGCCTATCGAGAGGGAATGGACGAGCGCGAGCGCCTCGTCACCGCGCTCGACGGCGTTTCACACCTCGAACCGGGGCTCGACGAGCGCATCACGAGAGCGACCGGCCGCGTCACCGATTTCGCGACGCTCGCCCAATCCCTCACATCCCTCGTCAAGGTCGCGAAGGACATCCGGCAGAACCCCATGTCGAAGGCGGCAAAGCAGCTCGAGGACGGCGGGCTCGACGCCACGCAGATCATGACGTTCGAGGACACGGCCGCGAAGGTGAAATCCACCGGCGAGCTCGCGTCCGGCGCGCGAACCAAGGGTCAGATCACGCAGGCCGATCTCGACCTGCAAGACGGCATGTGCCTCTCCCTGATGGATCGCGTGATGAAGGTATTCAATCGCGCGCACGAACGGGACCCGTCGATCCCGAGGCTCACGCCCATCGCCACGCGGAGGATGTTCGTTTCGAGCCGGAAGCGCGAGACGGACGTGCCCACGCAGGGCTGAAGGCAGGCGGAGCATTGGTTTCATCGGGGGAGGCGCTGCGCTGGGGCTTTGCCCCAGGCCCCAGGGGGGGCTATCCGCCCCCTCCACCCCGGACCAGCGCAAGCGCTGGACTCGGGGTCGATGAACTGCGCAATGCGCAGTTCATCGAACAGCCGGGTCAAGACCAGCGACGGTGCTGCCAACGAAGACAGCAGCGCTGCTGGTTCAGCCGGCGATGCGGTACCAGCGGCGGCCTGTGGGAAGAACTGCGCATCGCGCAGTTCTTCCCCAAATGGTCCAGGGCTGGCCCTGGTTCGGGTCGAGGGGCGAACAGCCCCCGCGGGGTCCGGGGCAGAGCCCTGGCGCGGCGCCGTCAGCCTGCGATCCCGACCCGCGCGAGGATCCGCCCGAGCTCGTCCCCGTGGCTCGCGCGTGCGCCGAGCGATTCGAGCAGCGCGACCTCGTGCGCTGCGGGCACGCGCGGGCCTGTGACCATGTGCACCTGCATTCCGAGTGCGATCGGCAGCGCGAGGTCGAGCTCGTAGATGTCCCCGCAGACGAGAACCTCCTCGGGCGCGACGTTCGTCTTTTGCAGGATCTTCGCGAGCGTCTCCCAGTAGCGGCCGCGCCGTGAATACACGGGGCGTTCGAGGCCTGGAAGGCGGACCTCCGCGGGCACCCGGGAGAAGCGCGCGTCCTCGGTCTCGGGCTCGGCTACCACGTATTTGCGCGCGTCGCCGTGCACCTCGATCTTCGAGAGCCCCTCGGGCCCCAGCGTCCGGAGCTTCCTCAGCGCCGCGTCCGCGCGCGCGTTCGTCACGACGAATGTCGGCAGCCCCGACGCCGCGAGCGCCTCGAGGACCTCCTTCGCGCGCGGCCGGAACGCGGTCAGCGTGCGCTCGTAGGCGAGGTGATACAGGACCGTCAACACGGCCGTGCGGGTCGCTTCGCCGCGCAGGACGCCGTACTTCTCGAAGAGGAGCTGCGCGATGGTCGTCGAGCGGATGTACGGATCAGCCCCGGCGGGCGCGACGATACGCCCGTCGTGGATCCAGCCGTAACGGCCGGGATTTCGCGTGATCTCGGCGGCGCGCTCTTCCCAGGCGGCGACATCTTCTCGACCGAGGAGATCGAAGACCGCGTCCCGGTACACCTCCACGAAGGGCGCGGCTTCACGCTCGACGTCGGTGAACGTCCCGTCGAAATCGAGGACGATGCATTTCGTTGCCACGCAAAAACCTCCGCTCAGAGACTGGTCTTCTCGCTCGTGAAGTTGTCCCGGATCCACGTGGAGAAGCCGGGGATCTGGAGCCGCGCGAGCAGCGGCAGGAAGGCTCGCTCCACGCGGTCTTCCCGCGCGACGAGGTGGAACGGGCGCACGCCGACGTCGTTCGATGCGAGCACGAACGGCATGACCTCCGTCTGGCCCTCCTCGAACGCGTCGAAGAGCAGTGACGCCTTGACGTAGGCCGCCGAGATCTCCAGGAACGCGGGCCGCACGCCGCGCAGGTAACGGCTGAACGGCTCGGCGATCACGCGCTTCTGCGCCGAGTCGACGAGCCCCGCCGCCTCGAGCTGCCGCCGCAAAAACTCGCTCGCGCTCGCGCCCGGCATCTCCCGCGCGCGCCGCTCGCGCTCGTAGCCCTCGGCCACCACGACGAGCGCGTAGTCGGCGCGCGACAGCGCTGCGGCGGTCTCGCGCAGCACGGCGTCCGGGAACTGGAAGAACGGCAGCACGATGAGGTGCGCGCGCGCCGCCACGCCGCAGTGCAGCGCGTGCCGGCCGCTCCGGTTGCCCATCATCTCGAGCAGGTAGATCCGCTTGTGCGTGTAGGCGTCCTCGTAGAGCCCGCGCGCGATCGTCGCGCCTGCCTCGACGCCCGAGAGGAAGCCGATCGCGCGATCGCCCGCGAGATCGTTGTCGATCGAGACGTTCATGAACCCCGTGGGCATCCGCGGGTTCATCTCGGCGAGTAGCGCGCGCAGGCCCTCGAACGTGCCATTGCCGCCCACGCCGACGAGGTGGGTAAATCCCTGGGTTCGCAGCGTGTCTGCGGCGGCGCGGCGGTTCTGCGCGTCGTGGAAGCCGAGGTACCGCTCGCTGCGGAAGTCGCTCCCGGCGTCGAGGACGCGGCGGCCCATGCTGCGGGCTGGGATGCCCTTGGCGAGCAGGGCGTAGCGCTCGCGACGGCTCACGATGAGCCGCTCGAAGCGCGGCTCGTTCGTCGCGTCGGCCGTGAGCGAGCGGAAGCCCTCCGTCGCGGCCCAGACCTCGTAGCCGCGGCGTGAAGCCTCCTCGGTGAGCGCGACGGCGACCGACGCGTATCCCGGCGCGTTTCCGCCATCGAACACGAGGAGCAGGCGCCGCTCCGAGGGCGGCATCGCGGCAGGCGTCCCGAACTCCACGAGGTTCGTCATGCGGAGGCGCGTACCACGAACGGGGGGTGTGTTGGAAGATCGACCGGCGCGGATCGAGCCGATCGCGCCTCTCGCGAATCGTGTCGTGGTCCACGTGGCGCTCGGGAACTCCCGTCCCCTCGGGGCAAAGGTGAGGACCGCATCCGATTTCCTCGTCGAAATGGTGCGGCTCTTCCCGACATTCGCTGCGTTGATGACGGTAGGAGATCCTGGTAAGTGATCTTATCGCTCGAATGCGAGAGAATCATGATCTTTTCGAGACGAGGCCGTGTATTCTGCTCCCGGAGGTGACGACTTGAAACGACGAATGTTCTTGCCGCTCTTCGTCCTGGCCCTCGGGCTCGCCGGTTGCGGCGACGATGTGGCCTCCGAGGAAGACGCGCGCCGCGCCTACGAAAGCCTCGACAAGTCGATCGACAAGGCCATGCAGCTCGGCTTCCAGGGCTTCAATGCCGCGTCGAGCGCGAACATCGATCCGCAGACGAGCAATGGTGACAGGACGGGCACCATCACCATCGGCGGTAAGGTGGATCAGGGCTCGTCGACCAACAAAACCATGACCCTGAACGAGACCTTGAAGGATTACTCCGACGACGGCGAGGTTACGTACAACACCTCCGGCACGGGGCCGGTCCTCGACCTGAAGCTCGAAGGCATTCCCGACGGCACGATCAAAGGCACGCTCAACGGCTCGTTCACCATGTCGGGCGCGCTCGAAGGCAGCGTGACGCTGAACCTCACGATCAACGGCGAGCTCCAGCCCACGATGGCCGATCCGATGAAAATCGAGCGCAAGCCGGGGACGACGAAGATCACCGGGAAAGCGACGAGCGATTACGGCGAATACGCCGTGAACCTCACCCGCTGACGATTTTCCTTTCCCGCCCCGCCCTCCCAAGCGCATCGTTCCATCCGTGCGCTCGCCTCGTTTTCTCGCCTTCCTCCTCGTCTTCGCCGCGCTCGGATCCGGGTGCGGCGGGACGACCCCGCCACCCGAGCCGCCGCCCGTGGACCTCACGGCCCCCCCGAAGGCGTCGCCTGCGCCCTCCGCGGTCGCTGCGGCCGAGGATCCGCCCGAGCCCGAGCCCGAGCCCGAACCCGAACCCGCGCCCGAGCCCCGCCATCCCGCGGAAAACCCCGGCCCCTCGCCATGGCTCGCCGGGCCCACGAGCCCCGGATCGTTCGCGCTCGAAGGCGGCCGGCTCGTCGTCAAGGAGCCCATCGAGTTCGACACGGGCAAGGACAGCCTCAAGCCCACGAGCGGACCGGCCCTCGATTTCGTGACCGCGTTCCTTCAGGCCAAACCCGACGTCACGCTCCTCCGCATCGAGGGGCACTCCGACAGCCTCGGCAGCGCGCCCCTGAACCTCGAGCTCTCGGGCCGCCGCGCGCTCTCCCTCGCTCGTGCGCTCGCCGCGCGCGGCGTCGATTGCAGGCGGCTCCTCGCCGTCGGGTTCGGCGAGGTGAAGCCCATCGCCGACAACCGCACCGAGGAGGGGCGCAGGCAAAACCGGCGCATGGAATTCGTCGTGGCCGCGCTCAAAGGCCGGGCCGTGATGGGCATGCCGGTCGACGGTGGCGGGCGCGTCGCGGGGGATGCCTGTCAATGACGAGGTTTGGCCGGTAAACCGAACGTCAATCGCCCCGCGCCAGCACCACGACCGAGTAGCCGACCGCCGGGACACGGCCCGGGTTGTGGTACGAGTGCCGCTGATCGCCGCGGAACACCACGACGTCGCCCTCGGCGACCTGGAACCGCTCGCCCGCGACGACGAGCTGCATCTCGCCCGCCTCGACCGTGAGGTATTCGCGCGTGCCCGGCGTGTGCGGGACGCCCGTCATCCGGCCCGAGGGGGCGATCTCGATGCGATCGATCTCCATGCCGGGAATGGCGTCCGGCAAGAGCTTCCGAACCAGGGCTTGCCCCGGCGTGCGCACGGGCAAGGTCCCGCGGGCGTAATGGCGTGCGGCGCTGCGCGGAGCGCTCAAAAGCTCTTCGATCGACACCTGGAGCGCGGACGCGGCGCGGTTCAGGACCGCGAGCGTCGGGTTCGCCTCGCCCGACTCGAGGTGCGCCCACGTCGCGCGCGGCACCCCGCCGAGCTTGGCCATCTGCTGCTGCGTGAGCCCCCGCGCCTCGCGGAGCTGCTTGACGTTCTTCGCGAGCCTGCCCGCGAGATCCCGATCCCCATCCATGGGCCGGAAGCAGAGCAGATTCCAACCCCTTGGCGCAAGCTCCAACCACGTGACAGCCGCGCCGACGTTCCCTGAGGACAGGTGCCATCACCTCGGGTTGCGAGGTGATGCCTCGCCGCCTCGGATCGAGGCCACTCGCAAATCCAAATCGAGCGCTTGTGAAGGCAAGTCGCCCCGGATACGTTCCCGGCACAAGGATTGCTGGCGGGGAGAACCATCATGAACGAAACGATTCAAAAGTACATCGATCTGGCCGTTCAGATCGGCATGAACGTGGGCTTGAAGATCCTCGGGGCGATCGTCCTCTGGATCGTCGGCCGGATCGTGGTCCGCGCGGTGCTCGGCATCCTCGACCGCAGCCTCCGGGCGCGGAAGATCGACGACACGGTCACCAAGTACATGGGCTCGGTGGCGGGCGTCCTGCTCAACATCCTGCTCATTCTCTCGGTGCTCAGCGTCTTCGGCATCGAGACGACGACGTTCGCCGGCCTGCTCGCGGCGGCGGGCGTCGCGATCGGCGTCGCGTGGTCGGGCCTGCTCTCGAACCTCGCGTCGGGCGTCTTCATGATCGTGCTCCGTCCCTTCAAGGTCGGCGATTACGTGATCGCGGGCGGCGTCGAGGGCACGGTGCATTCGATTGGCCTCTTCGTCACGGCGATCGACACGCCCGACAACGTCCGGACCTTCGTGGGCAACGGCAAGATCTTCGGCGACACGATCAAGAACTTCTCGGAGAACCCCTACCGCCGTGTGGAGCTCGTCGCGCAGCTCTCGGGCCAGGCCGACGTGCACAAGGCCATCGCGGTGCTGAAGGAGAAGCTCAAGACGATCCCGAACGTCGCGAAGACGCCGGCGCCGGACGTCGAGCTGCTCACGTTCACGCTCGCCGGCCCCGTGCTCGCCGTGCGGCCGTATTGCCACACGAACCATTACTGGGGCGTGTACTTCGCGACGAACGAGATCATCAACGACGAAATCGGCAAGCTCGGCTTCCCCGCACCCGCGAACCCCGTGCTCCTCACGGGAAACAAGAACGCGGCCTGATTGCTCACGGCGCTTTCGCCTTCGCCCCCACGCGCGCTCGCGATAGCCAGAACGTGACGTTCGGGCTGTCGCGGCGACCGGGCGGCATGTTTTGCCGGTCGTAGATCACGAGCGGCACCTCCCCCTGCATCACGACCTCCGCGCCGAGCTTTTGCCGGAGATCGCTGCACGTCCCCGCATAAGCCTCCTCCTCTGCTTTTCCGGACCAACACGGCAGGCCCTCGTAGAGGTACAGGCAGGCGGGCGGATCACGCAGCACCTCTTCGAGCGTCCGATCGACCTTCCCTTCGGGGCTCACCCCCGGGGCGAACGCGGGGACGACACGATAACGATCCTGGCCGCGATCCCGCCCGCCCGCGCGCTCGCCCATGCGGGCGAACCGGAGGTCCTTCGCCTGCGCGTCCGCGCCGACGTACTCGATCACCGTGCAGCCCTCGGGCACGATCTCGCGGGCGTTCTGCACGAACGCGTGCTCCCGCATTTCGGTGAAACCGACATCCTCGATCCAACCGCGATGCAGGAGCGGCGCCGCGAGGAGCGCCCCGCACGCGACGAAAACCCCCGCGCGCCTCCGCTCCCAGAGCCACGGCACCGCGATCGCGCCGAGGAGGAGAAACGGCACGACGAGGTGCATGTGATATCGCGGGCGCATCGTCGGCTCCATGACGAAGGCATGGGCGATCGTGAAGATCGCGAGCCAGCCGAGGAGGAACACGACGAGCCTGCGTTCGCCCGCCCGATAGCCGAGGATCGCCCCCGCGACGGCGAGCACCAAGAGCAAAGGCGGCGTCACGCGCGGGTCGGTGAGCACGAAGAGGTGCGGCACGAGGATCGCCTGTCCCACGTCGAGGAGCCAGCGAGGCTCGAGGAGGGCCGCGCGCACGGGAGCGTCGTTCGTTCGAAGGAACGTCGGAAACACGACGATGCCCATGCCAAGGATCGCGAGGCCCCCGATCACGCGCCGCGACCTCGGCGCGGTCTCCGGGTGCAGCGAGACGACGGCGGCCATGTAGACGACGATGAACAGGATGTTCAGCGGCCGGAGCAGGTAGCCCGTGTACAGCGCGGCCGGCAGGCAAGCGATCGCGACCATCCGGAAGACGCGCGACGAGTCGCGGAGCCACGCGTGGATGAGCGCGAACGAGAGCGAGGTGATCACGAGCGAGGGGACGAATGCGTCCTCGCAGCGCGAAAAGCGGATGTGCTGCGGCAAAAACGCGATGGCGAACGCGGCGAAGAGGCCGGCGCGTGGATCACGCAGGAGGTACGTCGCGTGCCCGAAGAGCACGAGCGGCATCGCGGCGGCGTATCCGAAGTTCGTCCAGGAGATGACGTCGGTCAGGTAAAACGGGCCGCCGGCGCGCGCCGCGGCCGCTTCGAGGAGAGGCCCCTCGGCCACCGCGCGCACGTTGGGCCACAAACGACTCCAGGGCCAGGCGCCGAGGAACGAGACCGGCGAGAGCCAGAGCCTCGTCGCCGCGCCGAGCACGATGATGCAGACGAGCGCCGCGCGTATCCAAGGAGGCTCGCCCCGCGTGAGCCGCGCCGCGATCACCGCGGCGAGGACGACGAACGCGGCGAGCACGGCGATCCCGTCGAGATCCCCCCATTGGCCCGACGCGAACGCCGTGGCGATCCGCTGGGTCGGGCGTACGGACTTGCTCGAGCTCGGGGTCGGCTCGATCCAGAGGCCGCCGTGATCATTTCGCGCGAGGGCTTCGAGCAGCGTCGTGACCGCCTTTTCGGCCGCGGGATCACCCGTGGGATCCCGCAAGGCCACGAAGCTCGACGAGCGCGGGGCCTCGGCGCGCGCGGCCGTGTCTTCCGGATGAACGAGGGAGAGCCGCGCCTCACGCCCCTTTGGCTCGCGCAGGCCGACGACGATCCGTTGCTGCTCGATGGAGACGTTCCAGAGCGCAAACCCCGCGTCGATCTCCTTGCCGAGGGTGAACGGGGCGAAGAGCGCGAGCACATCCTTCTCGCGCCCGCCGGGGAGCATGTATGGGTGCGCGAAGGCGCGCGGCGCCCACACGACGAGCGCGAGGACGAACAGCAGGAAGGACAGGGCTCGGCGGAGCGTCACGGGGCGAGCGTACTCGATCCCGGCTCCGCCGTAGCGTCAGTCACCACGCATAAGCTTCCGGCGCGGCGCCGCCGGGGCCGGGGAAGATCTCGTCGAGCTTCTTCAGGGTCGCCTCGTCGAGCTTCAGATCGAGCGCGCGCACCGTGCCGTCGAGCTGCTCGATCGTACGTGGACCAATGATCGGCCCGGTCACGACGGGCTGCGCGAGCAGCCAGGCGAGCCCGACGTCGGCAGCGGGCTTGCCGAGATCGGCCGCGAGCGCCTCGAACCGCTCGAGTTTTTCGCGGTATTTGGCGAGGTTCTTCTGCGCGAAATCGGTGGCGAGCCGCCCTTCTTTTTCCTTCTTGAGGGCGCCGCCGAGGATGCCGCCCTTGAGCGGGCTCCACGGGATGAGGCCGAGGCCGTAATTCTGGCAGGCCGGGATCACTTCGAGCTCGATCGTGCGATCGATCAGGTTGTAGAGGCTCTGCTCGGAGACGAGCCCCAGGAAATGGCGGCGTTTCGCGGCCTCGTTCGCCTGCGCGATGTGCCAGCCCGCGAAGTTCGACGAGCCCACGTAGACCACCTTGCCCTGCTGGACGAGGACGTCCATCGCTTGCCAGATCTCGTCCCACGGCGCGTCGCGATCGACGTGGTGCATCTGGTAGAGGTCGATGTGATCGGTCTTCAACCGCTGGAGCGACTCCTCGCACGCCTGCCGGATGTGCAGCGCCGAGAGGCGCGACGTATTCGGCCAGTCGCCCATGCCGCCGTAGACCTTCGTCGCGATCACGGTCTTCTCGCGGCGCCCGCCTCCCTGGGCGAACCAGCGGCCAATGATCTGCTCCGTCCAGCCCTCGCCCTTCTTCCAGCCGTACACGTTGGCCGTGTCGAAGAAGTTGATCCCGAGCTCGAGGGCGCGATCCATGATGCGGAACGAGTCCTCCTCGCTCGTCTGGGGGCCGAAATTCATCGTGCCGAGGCAAAGTCGGCTGACCTTGAGGGCCGTGCGGCCGAGTCGAGTGTATTGCATGGCGCGGCACGATACTCTCCGCGCCCGCGCCTGTCACCCGGCGCGATTCAGAAGAGAGAGAGCTGGCGGCGAGCGCCCGTGACGTCGTCGAAATCGCGCCCGCCCGAGAGGCGCAGCACCGCGTCGGCGATCGGCTTGATCTGGTGCTCCACGTAATGCTCGTGATCCAATGGGGACGAACGTGCGCTCGTGGGCTCGGGGCCGTTTTTCGTGACCACGTAGGAGACGACGCGGCCGGCGTCCGCGCCGAGCCTGCGCGCCGCCTTTACGTGAGGCGGCGTGGTCTTCGTGTACGCTTCGAGCGGCTTGCGCAGCGCTTTGCGGTAGACGAGCTCGGCGTCGAAACGGCCCGCCCGGAGGTCCTCGACGAACGCGAGGACGAACGGCTCCACGGGGCGATCGTGAAAGACGCGATCCAAAAGCTCGCGCTGGAACCTGCGCGCGATGGCGCTCGTGTCGCGACGGACCGCTTCGAGGCCGACGATCTCGACCTCGCCGTCTCCGCTCGGGCGATACACGAGCCCCGCGTACCGTTTCTTGCTGCCCTCGGCGCGGCCGCGCATCTCGGGCAGGAAAAACCGCGCGTACATCTTCGCGAATGCGAGGTCGAGGTGACTCTGCACGGAGAACGAGCGCTCGATCGCCTGATCGACCTCGGCGGCGATGTGCGCGCGGAGCACGTCCGCATACGCCGCGGCTTTCTCCGGATCGGGCTCGCCCACGTCGACGAAGAGCGAGTCGGTGTCGCCATAAAGCACGCGATGTCCCGGGCGCGACGAGGCGGCGCGGGCCGCGACGCGGATCACCCATTGCCCCGCGAGCGGGATCGCGCTCGCGACGGGCGGCGAGAACAGGCGCGACGCGGGGGATCCGAGCACGCCGTAGAGCGAGTTCATGAGGATCTTGATGGCCTGCGCGCGCCGCTCGTCGCCGCTCCGCCGCGCCTCCTGTCGCTCCGCGCCGAGCCGCGCCACGAGATCGGGCAGGATGCCCGGCTCGTCCCGCCGGAACGTCGCGCCGCCGGGGACCTGGATGACGCTCGGATCCCCGAGGTTGCCCTCGCCCGCGAAGGTCATCGGGTCGATGTTGAAGGTGCGGATGAGGCTCGGATACAGGCTCTTGAAGTCGTAGACGAGGACGTTCCGGAAAAACCCGGGTTTCCCATCGAGGACGAGGCCGCCGGCGAGTGGGGTCGCTTCGAGATCGTCGCCACGGACGACCGAGGGCGCGACGCGGCCGCGGCTCCGGACCTCGCCGAGGTAGAGCGAGTCCACGGCGGCGATCTGCGAGCCGACCCGATCGGGCGGCATGCCCGTGAGCAGGCTGCGCTCGACGGCGAGCTCGACGAGGCCGAGCTTTTGCACGATCTCCAGAACGAGCCGGGCGTCTTCGAGGTTGTAGGCCGCGAGCGCGGCGGGGTCGTCGCGAAAGGCCGTCTCGATGGCGTCGCCACGTCCTTCGGGGCCAAACAGTTTTCCGCGGCCGAGGATCGCGCGCGCCGCGGTCTCCAGGCGATAGTCGTCGAGCCGCACGAACGCGCCGCGCACGAGCGCGAGCCCGTCGAGCACGACACGGCCGGGGACGAACGCGCGCGCCTCGCGGGTGAAGCCGGGATCACGGCGGATCGTGGGGTTGCCCGCGGCGCGGCCGAGCGAGCACGCGAGGCGCGCGCGGCGGGCGAACGTGACGAGCTGGGGGAGGTCGAAATCGGGTAAGCTCCAACCCGTGAGCACGTCGGGGTCGGCCTTTTGGACGTGCTCGAAAAACGCGGCGAGCATGGAGCGTTCGTCGGGGAAAATATCTACGTATGTGGCGAAGTTCGTCGTGGCGCGATCGTGCACGAGGAAGACACGCTCGCCGCCTTGGCCCGCGGACGCGATGGAGAAGAGGCGCGCGCCGTCGAAGCTCGTCTCGATGTCGAACGAGAGCACGGAGAGGCGCGGGACGAACGAGGCCGGCTCGATGCGCGGGTTCACGTAGACGCGCCCCACGCCGCGGCGGCGCTCGAAGGGGCCCTCGACGGAGAAGGCGCCGCGGATGCCGTGATCGACGAGGAAACGCTGCACGAAGCGCACGTCCGCTTCGAGCGGGATCACGCCGCTCGCGCCGAGCGAAGCGCGCAGCGAGGCGAGGCGCTCGGGGTTCGGGGCGTCGATTCGCAAGACGGGATCTCCGGCGAACGAGACGAAGGGCGTTTCGGAGAGGCGCTCGCCCGCGACGCGGCGCGCCACGGCCTCGTCCCGGGCGCGCACGAAGAAATACGGTCGCTCCTGATCGTGCACGAGCAGCGCGGGCTCGCCGCACGCGAGGACGGCATAAAGGTGCACCTCGGTCCGATCGTCGTGGATCCGGTAGGTCGGGGTCAGGATGAATCCGCGCTCGGCCTTCACACGCGTCGTCCCGGAGCGTCTACCTCGTTAGACGGTACGAGGCTGTAGAGCACGGCGACCCATTGGTTGCAAGCGGCAGGCCGTGCCGCGCTGCGGCATGAAGTCATGAATCGAAGTTCCCGGACGAACCACCCGGACGGAGCCGTCGAAACCCGGCTGCCTGTTGAATCCGCGTGCTCGGCTGTGGACGTGGGTGTATCGTCGTGACCGTACTTTCACCTGGAGCTCGGACGATGGGCCACGATCTTCGCATCAACCGGCGGCAATTCATCGAGATGGGGGCATCGAGCATCGCGGCCGCCTCGGCGAGCGGGTTCTTGCTCGGCTGCGCGGGGCAGGCGCTCGAAAAACCCACCACGGCCGCAGTCGTGCCCTCGGCCGACGCGCCGCGGGTCTCGTATTTCAGCCGGTTCGGCGTGGACGAGGGGATGATCCGGGACGCGCTCGCGGAGGCGCTGTCGCGCGGCGCCGATCACGCGGACCTCTTCTTCCAGCACCGCGTCACCAATGGATTGCAGCTCGAGGACGGCGAGGTGAACCGCGCGTACACGCGCGTCGAGCTCGGCGTGGGCGTGCGCGTGGTGCGCGGCGATCAGACGGGCTACGCGTATACGGAGGAGCTCACGCGCGAGGCGATCAAGCGCGCGGCGCAGACGGCGGCGGCGGTCGCGGACGGGCCGGCGCGGCCCGGGCCGACGGTGCTCGCGGTCGGGGCGGCCCTGCCGCAGAGGTACGCGCTCGACGTGCCCTGGGACGGCATCAAGCCCGCGCAGAAGCTCCCGATCCTCGACGGCGTGAACGCGGCGGTCTTCAAGGCGGATGGCCGCATCAAGAAGGTGAGCGTCTCGTTCATGGACGAGGCGGGGGCGATCCTCATCGCCGACAGCCAGGGCAGGCTCGTCGAGGATTTCCAGCCGATGACGACGCTCTACGTCTCGTGTGTCGCCGAGCAAGGCGGCCGCAAGGAGACGAACGGCTACAACGTGGCGGGCCGGCGGGGGTTCGATTTTTATTCGGCCGAGACCGTGGGCCGCGTGGTGCGCGAGGCGGTCGCGCGGACGACCGTGCTCTTCGACGCGGTCCCCGCGCCTGCCGGGGAGATGCCCGTCGTGCTCGGGGCCGGCTCGTCGGGCATCCTGCTGCACGAGGCGATCGGCCACGGCATGGAGGCCGATTTCAATCGCAAGGGCGTCTCGATCTACGCGGACAAGATCGGCAAGCCCATCGCCAAACCGTTCGTGAACATCGTCGACGACGCGGCGCAGCCCTATGCGCGCGGCGCGATCAACGTCGACGACGAGGGCAACCCCGCGGGCACGACGACGCTCGTCGATCGGGGCGTCCTCGCGACGTACATGCACGACTCCATCTCGGCGAAACACTACGGCCTGAAGCCCACGGGCAACGGCCGGCGGCAGAGCTACCAGCACCCGCCGATGCCGCGCATGCGGGCGACGTACATGCTGCCCGGGCCGCACGAGCACGACGAGATCGTGGCCTCGGTCAAGCGCGGCATCTACTGCCAGAGTTTCTCCAACGGCCAGGTGCAGATCGGCGCCGGCGATTTCACGTTTTACGTGAAGAACGGCTTCCTCATCGAGGACGGCAAGCTCACGCGGCCGATCAAGGACGTGAACATCATCGGCAACGGCCCCAAGGTGCTCGAGCGCATCGACATGGTCGGCAAGGACCTCGTCATCGACGAGGGCGGCTGGACCTGCGGCAAGGACGTGCAGAGCGTGCCCGTTTCGCAGGGCATTCCCACGGTGCGCGTCTCCTCGATCACGGTCGGGGGCCAGGGGGGAACCCCCTCTGCGCCGACCAAGGGCCAGGGCGACAAGGCGAGCGCGAAGGGCTGAGGGAGCGTCATGACGAACGAAGCCATGCTGGAAATTGCCAGGAACGCCGTTTCTCTCGCCAAACAGAAAGGCGCGGCGGAGGTCGCGGCCCTCGCGCGCGTGAAGCGCGAGGTCGACGTGACGTGGCGCGACGGCAAGCTGGAGAAGATCACGGAGGCGACGAGCCGCGGGCTCGACGTGCGGCTCTTCGTCGACGGGCGGTACTCGGTCTGCTCGACGAGTGATCTGCGCCCCGAGGGGCTCGCGTCGTTCCTGGACAACGCCATCGGCCTCACGCGGACGCTGGCGAAGGATCCGAACCGGAGCCTGCCGGACCCTGCGCTGTATGCGAAGACGGCGCCGGAAGACCTCTCGATCGCCGATCCGCGGGTCGAGAGCATCACCGCGCTCGACCTGCGCCGCACGGCGCAGGCCACGGAGGAGGCGGCGCGGTCCGTCAAGGGGAGCGAGGCGATCCTGAGCGTCAGCACGAACGGCTACCATTCGTGGAACCAGACGACGCAGGTGCATTCGAATGGGCTCGAAGCGAGCTTCGCGGGCACGGAGTTCTCGATCTCGGCCGACGTGAGCATCAAGGACGACGACGGGCGTCGGCCCGAGGAGGGCGACTACGGCTATGTACGGATGTACGCGGACCTGCCCGACGCGGCCGCCGTGGGGCGCCGCGCGACGGAGCGGGCGCTCGGACGGCGGGGCGCCAAGAAGGCCCCGTCGGCCGTGATGACGGTGCTCATCGACAACCGCGCCGCGGGGCGCTTCGTGAGTTACTTGCTCCGCCCGCTCACCGGGGCCGCGCTGCAGCAGAAGCGCTCGTTCCTCGAAGGGCTCGTGGGCAAACCGTTCGGCAGCGACAAACTCGATTTCGCGGACGAGCCGCTCCTGCCGAAGGGGCTCGGCACGCGGCCGTTCGATAACGAGGGCCTGGCCGCGCGGCGGATGCCCATTTTTGAAAAGGGCGTCCTCAAGAACCCTTACATCGACACGTATTACGGCAAGAAGCTCGGCATGGCGCCGACCACGGGCAGCTCGACGAACCTCACCTGGAAGCTCGGGAGCAAGACGCAGGCCGCGCTCGCGCTCGACGTGAAAGAGGGTTTGCTCGTCACGTCGTTCCTCGGCGGAAACTCGAACGACGCGACCGGCGATTTCTCGCTCGGCGTGCAGGGCTTCGTGATCCGCGGAGGAAAGATCGCCGAGCCGATCGCCGAGATGAACATCGCCGGCCGCCACATCGACGTGTGGAAGCGCCTCGTCGCCGTCGGCAATGATCCCTTCGTCCATTCGTCGGGCCGCGCCCCGACGCTCGTCTTCGAAGGCATGCAGGTCGCGGGGACCTGAGCCGCCACGAACATCGATCGGTTCGACAACCGCTCGATGTTCGTGGCTCGTTCGTCCCGAGGGGGACGCCTCGCGTCCCCCTCTCGGCCAGGCGAAGCCCGGCCGATTCACCCCCCGAGGGAAGATCGCTTCGCGATCTTCCAGAGCATCGAACTGTTCGATGCTCTAGTTGTTCGGCGCCCCGGCGCAGATCCAGTTCGCCACCGTGGTGATCTGCGGCGAAGGCAGCATCCCAAGCTTGGGCATCTTCGTCCCCGAGCAAAGATCGACGTTCATCATCTTGTCGATGAGGTAGCTCTGCGCAGGGTCGCTGGGCTGGACGAGCTTGCGTCCGTCATTGCATTGCGTCGCGGTGACGCCGACGAGCCCGGCATACGCCTTTCCGACGCTCAGATCGAGCCCTTCCTGCGCGTTCACCCCCTTGTGGCAGCCGGCGGAAGCGCAGTTCGCGGTGAAGATGGGCTGGACGTCGGCGGCGAACGAGACGCTCCCGCTGCCGCACGTGCAGGTCCCGCCCGCGCACGTTTGCCCGGCCGCGCACGTGTTGCCGCAGGCGCCGCAGTTGTTCGGATCGGTCTGCGTATCGACGCACACGCCGCCGCAAGAGGCGCCTCCGCCGGGGCAAGCGCACGCGCCGTCGAGGCACGTCGTGCCCGCCGCGCATACCTTGCCGCACGCCCCGCAATTCGCCGGATCCGTGGTCGTGTTGATGCAGGTGCCATTGCAAGCCGAGGTCCCTGCCGGGCACGTGCACATGCCGGCGACGCACGAGGCGCCGGCCGCGCAGGCGTTCCCGCACGCGCCGCAGTTCGTCACGCTCGTGCTCGTATCCACGCAGGATGCGCCGCACGTCTCGAGCATCCCGCAACTCGCGAGGCACGCGCCGCCATTGCAGACCTTCCCCGCGCCGCAGACATTGCCGCACGTACCGCAGTTCATCGGGTCCGACGTCGTGTCCACGCATTGCCCATTGCATGCTTCGAGCCCGCCCGGGCAAGCGCATTGCCCTCCCGCGCAGAGCGAGCCTTGCGGACAGGGTTTGTCGCAGCCGCCGCAGTTCGCAACGTCGACGGACGTGTCCACGCAGGCGTCCCCGCACGCCGTGAGCGCCCCGCTGCACGCGCACGCGCCCGTGGCGCACGCGGCCCCGGGCGGACAAACCTTCCCGCAGGCCCCGCAGTTCGAGGGATCGGCGGCGAGATCGACGCAGCTCGCGCCGCCGCACGTCTCGCACGACGGCGCGTCGGTGCCGCCGTCGGGCTCGCTGCCCTCGGGGAGCCCGGCGATCCAGGACTCGATGCACGCGATCTCCTCGGCCGGCAGGGCGCCGGTGGGCGGCATGCGGAGACCGCAGCGGGGCATCGCCAGCTTCATTTTCTCGATCAGGAACGATTGCTCGGGGTTGCCCGGCGCCACGAGGACCTTGTTTTCGCACGTGCCCGAGGGCACGCCGACGAGCCGCGTCTCGACTCCCGGCGACGCGAGGTCGAGGAAGGCCGCGGGCTCGACGGAGGCATGACATCCCTGTTGTGAACAGGACCGCGCAAAGACGGTCTCCTGAATGGATGCCAGGTCCGGCGTGCACGTGGTTCCGGACGTGGGCTGCGTGCCCGTCCCGGAGCAAGCCGAGGCGAACGCGGCCGCGGACGCCGCGAACGAGACGAGGATCAACCAAGGAAAAGCTCGACGTCCTGATTTTGCGAAAGTCATGGCCAAACCCTATCCAAAGAGCTCGGCCTTTGTAAATATTCAAATCATGTGGAAGCACCATGTACCAGGGAATGGCACCAGGTCGCAGGATTGTGAAATGGGAGGAGAGGCGGGAAATGGCAGGGGACGAGCGGGGATCCAAGCCTGCCGGATCCCCGCTGTTCAGAGGCTCACTTGCAGATCTTCTTGCCCTTGACGCCGCAGGTGCCCGAGCAGCACTCCGAGCCGGTCGAGCAGGTCGCGCCGGACGCGCCGCAGGTGGGCCCGCCGCCGCCACTGTCGCTGAGCAGGGCGTCGAGCGCGTTCTTCGCGCGCACGAGGCCATAACCGAAGTTCACGTCGCGGCCGGCCGCGCCGAGATCCTCCGCCGTCGAGGTGAGCGCATTGCGGACGTCGGCATTCGTCGCCGTCGGCTTCTGGCTCCAGATGAGCGCGGCGACGGCCGAGACGTGCGGCGTCGCCATCGAGGTGCCGTCCCACGCCTCGTAGCCCGTGCCCGGGATCGTCTGGATCGTGTTCAGCGTGGCGCTCGCGCCGAGCGAGCCGGCGACGAGGGCCTGGCCGTCCTCCATGCTCATGCTGATGGCCGGGATCGCGCTCGTGCCATTGAGCGTGCCCGCGAACGCGCCGGAGACGTTGTTGTAAATGACCGCGCCCGCGGCGCCGCCGGCCTGCGCGTTGTTGACCTTGTCGGCGAAGCTGACCACGCCGCGCTGGCAAAGCACGACCTTGCCCGCCCACGAGCCGACCGAATCACACAGGCCGCCGTCGACGAGCGCGCCCGAGACGGACTTCGCCGCCGCGCCGTCGATGATCGACCCTCCATACGCGCCCGAGCCCACGGTGAGGGTCGGCGTCGTCCACGGCACGGTCGAGAGGACGCCCACGCCCGGCGCCGCGATCTCGACGTCGGCATTGTATTGCGAGAAGTCCGCCTTGGCCTTCGCCGAATCGACGGCCGCGACGGACATGACGGACGGATACCCGGCCGGATACGAGGTCCTGTTGTTGCCGCCGTTGCCCGCCGCCGCGATGCTGAGGACGCCCGCGGCGTTGGCGCTTTCGAACGCGGTCTTCTCCGTGGTGCTGGAGAAGCTGCCGCCGAGGCTCATGCTCACGACCTTCGCGCCCGCGCTCCGGCATTCGTTCAGCGCGGCGACGAGGTCCGAGGAGTACGACCAGGCGCAATCGGCGCCGTCGAAGACCTTCACGATGTGGAGCGAGACGTTGTTCGGCGCGACGCCGACGACGCCCTGCGCATTGTTCACCGCGGCGATCGTGCCGGCGACGTGCGTGCCGTGACCGCAGGAGTCCGAGTTCCACGAGGTGCCGCTCTGGCCCGTGACGGGCAGGCCCTGGAGATCGGCGTGGCCGGCGTAGAAGCCCGAATCGATGATGCAGACCTTGGTGCTGCCGCTCGCACCCGCGAAGGCGGCGTCGGTCGCCTGCACCATCGAAATGCCGTACGGCGTCGTCTGGCCGTAGAGCTCGCGGGGCTGATCGACCTCGACGTACTCGACGTTCGGGTTGTTCGCCATGGCCAGGGCCGCCGCGTCGGGCAGGTACACGGCGCTCGCCGCCTGCTCGGGCAGCTCCCGCGCGACCTTGCCGCCCGCGGCCGCGATCGCCGCGCCACGCCGCGAGTAATCCTTGAACTTGATGATGTAGCGGCCCTCCGCCGAGAGGGCGGCCGGAGCGGCGCCCACGTCCTCCCCGCCTTCGTCCGCGCCGATGGCGCAAGCCGCGAGGCCGAGCGAAGCAATCACGAGCGCGAGGGAAGAACGAAGATGGTGCGTCATGTCGGTTCCTTCCGGGATATGAAATGATGGGCGTCGCCGATCGAAATACGACGGCGACAAGACCCTTGCGTCGAGCAGCGCCACACGCGCGCGCATCCGTGCGCCACGCGTATCCATCGCGCGCCTCGACACTCTGTATTGCAGCGTCACGCCGTGGTTGGGTCAACGCGCGAGTGGCTCACCAAGGTGGGCTGTGACGCAGATCCGACGAGACCCCTTCGGGAACCGGAGCCGCCCGCGTGACAGGAAACTTATTCTGCTTCGGGCAGCATTGCAAGCGATTCCATTTCGAAAATAATGTATGCGAACCTGGTCGGACCATTGACCAGACCTCGCGCGCGCCCAGGTCACGCACGTGACCAGCGCATGGCGACATGGACGCACGGGCGCCGCGGGCTCAGCCGCGCTCGGCGGGCTCCGATCCGTCGCGCGAGGCCGCAAACGCAATCGCCTCCTCCAGCGCCTCCGGGTCGACGGGCTTCGTCAGGTGTTCGTCGAACCCCGCCTCGAACGATTTACGCTTGTCCTCGAGCTGGCCATAACCGGTGAGCGCCACGAGGCCGATGTGGCGCGTCAAAGGATTGGCTCGGAGCCGCCTCGCGACCTCGTATCCGTCCATCTCGGGGAGACCGAGGTCGACCACCGCGACGTCGAACGCGGCGCTTTCGGCGAGCTCGACGCCGGCCCGGCCATCCGACGCCTCGCGCACCTCGTGGCCCTGGAGCGACAGCGACGCGGCGAGCGTCTTTCGCATGTCGTCGTTGTCGTCGATCAGGAGAATGCGTCGAGGCGTGATCGATTGGAGCGCGCGCGGCGGCGCGGCCGTCGACGCAGGCGCCGAGACCTCGGGGAATCGCACGGTGAAGACGGCGCCGCGCTCCTCTCCCGCGCTCACGACGGAGACGCTGCCGCCTTGCAGCTCCGCGAGCTTCTTCACGAGCGCGAGGCCAATCCCCATCCCCCCGGACTTGCGGGCGAGCCCCTGCTCGCCCTGCACGAAGAGGTCGAAGACGTGCTCCATCATCTCGGCCGGCAGACCCGGTCCCTGGTCGGCCACGGAGAGCACGGCGCCGCCGTCGTCGCTTTGCGCCCGCACCTCGATGGCCGAGCCTTTCGGGCTGAACTTGAGCGCGTTGTCGAGGAGGTTCGAGAGGATCTGCTCGACGCGGGCGCGGTCGGCCCGGATCCACACGGCCGTCGAATGCAACGTAACGTCGTGATGCTCGAGTCGCCCCGAGGCGCGCCACGTTTGAAGGACCGCGGACGCCGCGTCGGCGAGGTTCATGATCTCCGGATGGAAGTGGGCCTTGCCCATGACGATGCGGCTCACGTCGAGCAGATCCTCGACGAGCCGCGCCGTGTGCTTGGTCTGGCGCTTGATCACCTCGCGGGCGTGCTTCGCCGCGGGGTGCTGCGGATCCACCATATCGAGGAGCTGGCTGGCCGAGGTGAGCGCGGCGAGCGGGTTTCGGAGCTCGTGGCTCATCATCGCGATGAACTCGTCCTTGGCGCGGTCGCCCTCCTGGAGCGCGCGTTTCTCGCGCTCGAGAAGCTCCTGTCGATCGCGCACGGCCGCCGCCGCCTCGTTCAGCGCGTGGGCGACGGTTCGTACCTCGGCGACGTGCTCGAGGCCCCGCGTGTTCATGGTCGTGCCCGTCGCAATGGCAGGCGCCGCCTCGGCGAGCGCGACGACGGGCCGCGAGACGCGCCGGCCGAGCCACAACGCGAGCAGGAACGCGATCCCGAGCGAGCTCGCAATGCCCCCGCCCATCGCCCACCCCGTGCGCCTCGCGCCGGCTAGCACTTCTTCGGCCGGAATGCCGAGCCCGATGCTCCAGTTCGTGAACGCCGACGTGATATGGGCCGTGTACGCGTCGTACCCCTCCGTGGTCTTGCCGCGATACCATCCCTCGGGCCCGCGCGCGATCGCCGCGAGGAACGGCGCGCCCGCTTTCTCCGCGGGAATGGCCGGGACGCGCGCGATGAACGCCCCGCGGGCATCGACGAGCCCGCTCACCCAGCCCTGACCGATTCGCTGTTTTTCGATCGACGTGAGAAAGAGATCGGGCTTGATGAACGCGAGCAGGACGTACCGGACCTGGCCGTCGTGGAGCACGGGCACGGCCACATCGACGCCCCGCTGCTGCAGGGCCGGGGCCGTCATCATCGATCCCACCGCCGGCGCGCGCGTCCGGGCGGCGCGCGCCGCAGCTTCGGGTTCCTGCAGATACGGGAACGCTTTCACGGCCCACGGGGCCGCCACGTTCGCGACCACCTTTCCATCGGGCTCGGCGAGAAGGACGTTCCGCCAAGCCGGCTGCGACGAGAGGACACGGGCGGCTTCCGCCTGGAATGCCTCGATGTCGCCGCTCTCCAGCGCGCGCGCGGAAGCGAGCGCACGAAGCACCATGATCTGACCTTGCACCTGCGCGTCGATGGCGCCCATCGTCGAGCGAAGCCGCTCGATCGAGCCTTGCGCGATGGTGAGTTGCTCACGCTCGACGAGCCGCGCCGTCAGGTACCCGGAGAACGCCGCGACCGGCAAGATGACGCCGAATGCGAGGAGGAGCAGATGCGAACGAATACGCATGCGGGTGTCGATCCCTGAAGACGGAGGGATTCAAGGCGTCCAGGTGACCGCGATCGTCCGGCGTTGCTCGGCGCTCGTGGTGACGTTACCACCGGGGTTCGTCGAGAGAAGTTTGTCCCGGGTGGTGATCGTCCGGGAGACCGACACCTCGAGCGCACAAGGAGCGCTCGGCGGGCCCGCCGGCGGCGGGCGGAGCTCGGCCTGCGTGATCACGAGCGCGCCCGTGTCCTCGTCGAGCGAGCGCGTGAGCGGGGCGACGCAATCGCCCTGGACCGATATCACGACCTCGCCGCCTTCGGGATCGGCGTCCCAGGAGAGCGAGAGCGGGAGATCCTGCGTGAGGCCGCCTCCGGCGAGGGCAAACGGGCTCGAGACCTCGACGACGACGCCGTGCACGTCGCGATCGGCCTGGCGTTCGAGATCGAGGAGGAAATCACCCGGCAGCGCGTCGAGCTTTACCGAATAGATCGGCGCGCCATTGCTCTGGCCTTCCACCATCGGGCGGCGCGACCCGTCCACCGTGACGAACAGCGCGTCGCCGCCGGTGAGCTCCACGGTGCCGATGGGACTGTTGACCCGCACGTCGATCGCCGCCGCCACGCCGTCGTCGAGCGCCTGCACGCCGAGCAACATGTCCCGCGTGGAGACCCGATCCGAGACACGCACCGGGTCGATGCCACAGCCGGCGAGCATGAGCGCGCCGAGGAGGAAAACGTGGGTCCTCGTGCGTCTCATCGAATCACCAATCCCGCCGTCGGGCCGAGCCAGTACGTGCGGTACAAACGCTCGGGATCGCCTTGCGTCACATCGTCGATGCGCCCACGAAGGCCGAGATACCACCACTTGTACCCTCCCGTGACCTCCAGATCATACGCGCGCCCCCAGCCGTCCTCCGGGGTGATGGGCGTGAATCGAAACGACGCAAAGAAGCGGATCGACTTTTTCGGCAGGAGCGTCAAGCGCGCGAGCACGAGCGGATACCCCGTGGCCCCGCGGCCGAGCCACACGGGGCGCTCGAATCCGAAGCCGCCGCCCACGCCGAGGACGATCGAGCCATCCACGCTCCCCTTCCACCGCGCCGGCGCGAACGCGACCGCGCCCTCGGTCACGACGTCGAACGTGCTCTGCGGCGTGCCGACCATGCCAATTTGCGCGAGCACGTCGTACCCGAGCCATTTCCAGGGAAACTCCGAGATGCCGACCCGACCCCAGAACCCCCAGCCGTTATAAGGCGCGAGCGTGCCCGCCCCGAGCCGCTGATCGCCCTGGAGATAGGCGCCGTGCACCTCGAGGCGCCACAACGCGACGTGGGAAGGATCCCCGGCCCGCGCGTCCTCCGTGCCCGTGAGAATGCAGACGAGCGCGAGCGCGCCCGCGGCCCCACCGATGAATCGTCGTCCCTCGTGCACGCCTCGCCCCTTCGTCGGGACGATACCACTTCCCGGCGATGCGGGCTCGCGAACCCTCGCGCTTGGCGCTTGCAAGCGCGCGCGTCCCGGGCGACATCAGCGCTCCCATGTGCCGCGTCCTCGCCTACCTCGGCGAGCCGATCCCCCTCGAGGATCTGCTCTACAAGCCCGATGTCTCGTTCGTGAACCAGACCCACCAGGCCGCGTTTTACACGCGCCTGAACCTCGCGGGCTCGGGGCTGCTCGCGTGGGACGCGCGCTCGGAGCGCCCGGAGCTGCCCTTCGCCTATCGCAGCACGCAGCTCGCCATCTACGATCGGAACCTGCGCGCGCTCGCGGCGAAGGTGGGCGCGACGGCGCTGCTCGCGCACCTGCGCGGCGTGCCGTACGACACACGCGCCATCATCCACGAGCAGAACCTGCACCCGTTCCTGTTCGAGGGCGCGAGGCTCGCCCTCGCCCACAATGGGCAGCTCGCGCGGTTCGACGAGATGAAGTTCGCGCTCTTGCCGAAGATCCGGCCCGAGCTCTCGCGCGCGATCAAAGGGACGACCGACAGCGAGTGGTTCTACGCGCTCCTCCTGTCGCAGCTCCCCGATCCGCACGCGGACCTCGGCGCGCTCGACATCGCCCGCGGGGTCACCTCCGCGCTGCGGATCGTGGCGGGGATCCGGCGCGAGCTCGGGATCCGCACGTTTTCCCCGATGAACCTCTTTCTCTCGGACGGAAACGACCTCGTCGCCGTCTGTTATACCTATGGCCTCGGGCAATACGACGGGCTCGGGGACAATTTCCACCCGCCGGAGGAGCGCGTGCTCCGGATCTGGTACACGATCGGAAAATCGTACGGCCACTACGATGGCGAATGGCGCATGCTCGCGGCGGACGAGGACGCGAGCTCGTGCATCGTCGCCTCCGAGCCGCTCACGCGGGACCACCACACGTGGCACGCGGTGCCGCTCCAGCACCTCGTGTACGTGAAGCGCTCCGGCGACAGACCCTCGGTCGAGGTCGTGCCGCTCGACGTCGAGTGATCGTTCGCGGCTCAGCCGAGGTGATGGTGCAGCGCCCGCGCCTCGGCGATGTCCCAGGCGAGATCCTCGGCCTTGAGCTTCTCGCCGGTCTTCTGCGCGATCTGCGGCACGAGCCACCGCGTCGCCTCGCCGATGTCGCCGAAGTGCTTCTCGGGGTAGCCTCGGGGCTTGAGCAGGCTCGTCGTCTTGGCCGAGCCGCGAAGCAGGCTCGACCGCATGCCTTCGCCCTCGATGACGACGGCGCTCGCGAGGGTGTGCGGCGACATGAAGTCGTCGAGCTTGCGGAGCTCGGCGTCGAGGCTGTCGGGGATGGCGAGCCGCTGCGGGACGATGACGGCCATGACGCCGAACGACTTCGCCTCGTGATCGGACGCCTCGATCAGCCAGCGCTGCACGGCGAACGCGCGGCGCACGCGGTCGAGGTGGATCCTGCCCCAGACCGTCACGAGGACGTGGCCCCTTGTGGCGACGAGATACTCTTCGTCTGCGTCGAGGACCTGGAGCATCGTGTTCCTTTATCCAGCCAAGACCGCCCCCGTCAAGGGGCGAGGGGTCAAGGCATCGGATGAGCCTCCAAGAAATCGAGGATGTAGTCCGTCGCAGCGAGGCCGCCCATTCCCGTGGCGGAGCCGTCCGCCGGCCATTTGTCGCTCCCGCCTTCGATCGTGCAGAGCGTGACGTTGGCGCCCGCGTCGCCACCGGTTTGGCGCTCGCAACGCGCCTTGCCCTGCGCGTAGGTCGTGAGGGTCTCCGCGTTGCAACCATTCCGGGCGGTCCAGCCTTCGATCGTGCTTGGACCCGTCTGCGCCCACGGCCCCGGCGCAATGCATGAGGGGCGCGAAGTCGTCGATCGGCTTGGTATACCGGCCAAATGCGCACGCCGCGGAGCCGCTCCCGCTCCCGCTCCCGCTTCCGCTCCCGCACGCGCTTCCGCTCCCGCTCCCGCTCCCGCACGCGCTTCCGCTCCCGCCCCCGCACGAGGCCACGAGCAGGCTCCAAGCCGAGATCCAAGCGCGCATGCTGCGATGCTACCGTGCCCCACCGCTCGTTGTCTCGCGCGAGGCAGCTTTCCGATGCCTTCGAGGCACCTGGTCTCTTTGCAGCGTGGGCGCATTGACGCCCGGCGCGGCAATCCGCTCCGCGACAGGGCCGAACCAGGCTGGCGCTCCCTGCCCATCGACGCGGCGCCCGCGAAGGCGCCCTTGGCACGCGCCTACCGCCTCGGGTACACCTTCGCCCGATGAGCGATTTCCAGTTCCAGGACATGCTCCCCCTCGGCAAGGACGAGACGCCCTACCGGCTCGTCACGAAGGACCACGTCTCGACGATCGAGGCGGCGGGCAGGACGTTCTTGAAGGTCGAGCCGGAGGGGCTCTCGCTCCTCGCGCGCGAGGCCATGCGCGACATCGCGCACCTGCTCCGGCCGGGGCACCTCGCGCAGCTCACGCGGATCCTCGACGATCCGGAGGCCTCGGCGAACGACCGCTTCGTCGCGCTGGAGCTCCTCCGAAACGCGAACATCGCCGCCGGCTTCGTCCTGCCCTCCTGCCAGGACACGGGCACCGCGATCGTGATGGGCAAGAAGGGCCAGTACGTGCTGACCGAAGGCAACGACGAGGCCGCGATCGCGCGCGGCGTCGCCGATACGTACCGCACGACGAACCTGCGCTACTCGCAGCTCGCGCCGCTCGACATGTACCGCGAGGTCAACACGAAGACGAACCTGCCGGCGCAGATCGAGATCTTCGCGACCGAGGGCAACGCCTACAAGTTCCTCTTCATGGCCAAGGGCGGGGGCTCGGCGAACAAAAGCTACCTTTACCAGGAGACGAAGGCGCTCCTGAACCCGGACAGCCTGCTCGCGTTCGTCGAGCAGAAGATCCGCGCGCTCGGCACCGCCGCGTGCCCGCCGTACCACCTCGCCGTGGTCGTGGGCGGCACGAGCGCGGAGCAGACGCTCAAGGTCGCGAAGCTCGCGTCGGCGCGCTACCTCGACAGCTTGCCGACGGAGGGCAACGAGCTCGGCCGCGGCTTCCGCGACGTGGAGCTCGAGCGGCAGATCCTCGCGATCACGCAGCGCACGGGGATCGGCGCGCAGTTCGGCGGAAAGTACTTCTGCCACGACGTCCGCGTGATCCGCTTGCCGCGCCACGGCGCCTCGTGCCCCGTGGGCATCGCGGTCTCGTGCTCGGCCGACCGGCAAGCGCTCGCGAAGATCACGCAGGACGGCATCTTCCTGGAGGCGCTGGAGCGTGATCCGGCGAAGTACCTGCCCGAGACGACGGCCGCGGAGCTCTCCGGCGAGGTCGTGCAGATCGATCTGAACCGCCCGATGAGCGAGATCCGGGCCGAGCTCTCGCGTTATCCGATCAAGACGCGCCTCTCGCTCTCGGGGCCGATGGTCGTCGCGCGGGACATCGCGCACGCGAAGATCAAGGAGCGCCTCGATCGCGGCGACGGCATGCCCGGGTACATGAAGGATTTCATGGTGTATTACGCCGGCCCCGCGAAGACGCCGGAGGGATACGCCTCGGGCTCGTTCGGGCCGACGACGGCGGGGCGCATGGACGCGTACGTCGACCTCTTCCAGGCGAGCGGCGGCTCGTACGTCATGCTGGCGAAAGGCAACCGGTCGCGCGCGGTGACCGAGGCGTGCAAGAAGCACGGCGGGTTTTATCTCGGCTCGATCGGCGGCCCGGCGGCGCGGCTCGCGAAGGATTGCATCAAGAAGGTCGAGGTGCTCGAATACCCCGAGCTCGGGATGGAGGCGGTCTGGAAGATCGAGGTCGTCGATTTCCCGGCGTTCATCGTGGTCGACGACAAAGGCAACGATTTCTTCGCGGACATCGACGGGCCGAAAGGCAAGCGGCTCGACGTCGCGAAATAGGAGCACCGTGCGCGCCCAGACTCCCTATCGTGATGCAGATCCGCTGGGCGCGCTCGTCTCGGAGCACCCCGTCTCGATCGTCCAGCAGGGCATTCGCATCGGCGTGGGGCTCTTCTGCTGGCTCATCGCGCTCGACTGCGTGGCCCTGCCGCTGTTCTTCTCGCCGTACCCCGAGGGGACCGAGCTCGCGGGCCTCGTCGTGTTCGGCGGGGCGGCGCTCGTCTTCGGCGCCATGGGGTTCTGGGCGTTCTCCCATTTCGTCCGGGCCCGCGGGCAACGCGTGGAGGTGCACGAGGAAGGGCTGCGCATCGGGCGCGGCAAGGAGACGAGGGACGTGCGCTTCCACGACATCACGTCCGTCGGCGGCCTGTTCTGGGAGACGCTCGGCGACAGGCCGCCCGAGGTCTCGGCGCTCTGGATCGACGATCACGCCGGCGACCGCATCCGGCTGCCCACGCCCGTCCGTGATCCGTACGGGCTCGGCCGCGAGCTCTCGACGCGCACGTTCGAGCATCGGCTGGAAAAGGCCGAGCGGCGCATCCAGGAGGGAGGGCGCGCGTCGTTCGGGCGCTGCAAGCTCGACGGGCTGCGTCTCTCCCTCGGCGAAGGCGACTTCGTGCCTCGTGAGGTGGTCCGCCGTGCGAAGCTCTCGTCGCGATGGATCGAGGTGCGGCTCGATCGCGGCAAGCGCCTCGTGCCGACGGAAGAGGTCCCCGACGCGGACGTCCTGCTCGTGATGCTGCGGCCCAAGGCCGAAGCCTGAGCTTCAATCGAACGGAATCGGCTCCATGCGCTTGGCCGCGCTCTCTCGCCGGAGAGCGCGCGTTCGCCGCGCTTCCAGCGCGGTCGGGTCGTCCGCGAGGAATCGCTCGTTCGTCTGCGGGGGCAGCGGCCCTTTGCCTTTCTCCACGAGGCGACCTTCGTACCAGCGCCGATACGTGTGCGTGCGGTAAGCGCGGTACACCGCGAGGCCTGCGATCACCGCGGCGGCGCACCAGAGGTGGAACCACACCGAGCTTCCTTGTCCGATCGCCGAGGCGATGGGAAAGCTCGGGACACGGCGGACCCAGATCTGCCCCTTCTCGAGCGGCAGCTCCATGAAATCGTCCTCGTCGACCTCGATGAGCCCGCCGAAACGCACGGTGCCCGGCGGCGATTCGTAACGAACGTCGACGGCGCGGTGCTGGGTCTTGTGCCCTTTTCCGTTGTTCGTCTCGTACGTCCGCCGGCCGAGGTAGGACGCGACGACGCTCTCGCCGAGGAAGACGCGCGCCCGGTACGTGGCGAGCGGGGCATTCATGACAAACCCGAGGAACACCACCCACACGCTCGTCCAGTAGAAGGCCCGCGCGCGCAGCTCGTGCCGTCGGGAGAGGCTCTCCGTCGACACGTGCATGCCTTTCTGCGGCGAGGGCTTCATCGTCCAGCCCATCGCGGCGGCCTCGCGATACCCCGCGGTCTCCCCGTTCCCCTCGGGATCCGGCGCCTTGTGGAGCCGCCCCTCCACGATGACGCGCTCGCCTGGCAAGAGCTCGGCGCGCAGCTTTCGGCGCGACGAATGGAGCCATTCTTTTTGATCGAGCGTGTCGACGAGCAGCACGTCGTCGGGCGGCTCGACGCGGACGCGCGCGCCGGTGTCGTGACGCAGGTAAAACGGCCGCGCGCGGGTCTCGCGCTCGATCTCCTGCCAAGCGTGCGTCTTGCGGTTGTTCTTGTCGCTCTGCTCGCTGCCGTCCTGCGTGATCGTCACCCGGACGGCCTCGGACTCGCCCTGCGCAAGCTCGACCGTGCCGGCGACGAACCGCGCCCCTTCGAAGAGCGGCGCCTTCGGCTTGATCACGGCATCCGCCTCGACGGCCGCGCGGCGCGCGCGACGGATCTCGCGCACGCAAAACGCGATCACGAGGAACATGACGGCGTCGAGCGCGAAGACGAGGAGGTGCGCCCAAGGCGGGTCGATGTGGTTGTTTTCGAAGACCTTGACGATCGATTGCAAGGGACGCTCCGGAGACGTTGGCCCGGCGAGGGCGTCGCGCCGAGATCAGTGGCAGGTGTTCAAGGCGCCCACGATTCGCTTCCAATCCGGCGCATTGAGCCGTCCGGGGAACCAGTGCACGCGGGCGTCCTTCTCCCCGATGTCGAGCCAGATCTTGCCCACGGTGAACTCGTAATCGCGTTTCTTGTTCAAGTAATCGCGATCCTGGGCCTTGGCCTTCCCGAGCTTGCCCTCGAGGCAGCCGACGAGGGCCTCGCGGCGCTCCGGAAACGCCTTGGTTCCATGCAGGGCCGCGGTCCGGAGCGTGCCCCCCTTCTCGTTGGGGTAGGAGAGCTCGGCGTCACGCAGGAGCGGGTGATCCACGGAGACGGTGACGCCGAGCTCGATGAACGTGGACAAGGCTGCGCCGGGAAACTTCTGGGTCAGGGTCGCAGCGGCCTTGTCGACGGTCGTCGCGAGGTCGATCGTCTCGAGCGCGGCAAAGGGGTGCGGCGCGCCGATCCAGCGGGCTTCCTCCGGAGTCGGGCCGCTTCCCGCGCCGAAGACGGCATGGAGGACGAGCTTCCACGCGGCGACGAGCTGCGTCTTGGCTTGCGCGCTCGTGCCGCCCACGCGTCCCCCCAGCACGGAGGCGGAGACGAGGCCGGTCTTCGCGTCGGTGTGCACGGCCAGGCCGCCCGCCCAGTTCCAACTCCCATCCACGAGCCCACCGTGCAGGCGGCTCCCGAGGGCCTCGATCCCCTTGGGATCCGCGGTCGTTCCGGAGCGCTGCACGAGCGTGAAGCTCTGGGGAAACGCAGGCTCCTTGTCGTCGTACATGAACGAGATGCTCTGGTAGCGCGGGTGGGAGACGAACACGCTGAGCATGGAGCCCATGGGGGTCCCGCCAAGCGCCTTCGCGAGGTTTTCTCGGGGCTGGTCGATTCGAACGGCCGCAAGCTCCTGGGGCGTCCTGCCCGGCAGCACGGCCGCCGAGAGGCCACCCCCCTTCTTCGAGGAGCCAGGCGCGCGGAGGCTCACCGCGGCAGCAACGCCGAGGGCAAGCATCATGGCCCCGGCCGAGAGGGCGACGAGCACGGAGGCCCGAGGCGGGGCGGGGTGATACGTGAGCGGCAGGTTCGAGGGGGCCGGGAGGTGCGGGGGCGGGACCCATTGCTTCGGCGGGCGGAAATCACGGGGGGTCTCGGCGGAGACGGTCCGGAGGAGGTGGCGTTCGCTGGTGGTCCCGCAGTAGCGGCACTTCGTGAGCGCGACGTCGGGCTTCACGTCGAGCGGCGCACCGCAGTGGCGGCATTCGAGGATCATGGGCGGGGGAGAGGATACCACCAGGGGACGGGAGCGGAAGCGGGAGCGGGAGCGGGAGCGGGGGCGGGAGCGGGAGCGGGAGCGGGAGCGGAAGCGCGTGCGGAAGCGCATGCGGGACGGGGGTGCAGAAGATCCCGCTCGGGGACGGCGATCGTACCGTCGTGCTCGTGCTCTTCAAGGCCATGCCGTGCTCGACGGCCTCGTGCTTCGCGCACCTTTTTGCGCACCACTTTCAAAGCAGGGAGGAGAGATGGTAAGCCGGTGACAATGAAAGCCTGCCTCATCTACAACGCCGCCGCCGGCAGCGCCGCCGATGACGTCCTCGACCGCGTGCACGCGATTCTCGCGCCCCGTTTCGAACTGAACGTGCTCAGGACGGGCCCCGACCGAGACCCGTCCGCATGCGCGCGGGAAGCGCTCGACGCGGGCGCGGAGTTGCTGATCGCGGCGGGGGGCGACGGTACGGTGTCGTCCGTGGCGGGTGTGCTCGCACAGAGCCAGGTGCCGCTCGGGATCCTGCCATGTGGCACGTCGAATTCGCTGGCCGCTGCCCTCGGCATTCCAGGGGACCCGATCGCCGCATGCGAGACGCTGCTCGCAGACCACCGCCGAGTGATCGATACGGCCCTCGTCGACAATCGCTGCATGGTGTTGCACACGTCGGTCGGTCTCCACGCCGACACGGTGGCTGAGACGTCGAGGGAGGACAAACAGCGCTGGGGCGTGCTCGCCTATGTCGCGACGGCAGTGCGCAAGCTCAGCACGCTCTCGCCGTTCGAGGTCGAGCTGGAGACCGACGAGCAAATCGTCCGGTGCCGCGCCGTGGCCGTGACCGTGGCGAACATGGCGCCGCTCCGCACGGTACTTGCTCAAGGCCCTTCGGCGCTCGTAGGCGACGATGGGATGCTCGACGTGACGGTCGTCGCGGCCACCACGCTCAACTCGGCCGTGGCCACGGGCATTCACCTTTTTCTCACAGCCGCGCGCGGGGAGCCCGCGACGCGCGATGAGGTCGGTTATTTCTCGTGTCGCCGCTTGCGCATCCTCGCCGACCCAGCGCAGCAGTTGCTCGTCGACGGCGAGGCAGCAGGCACGACCCCCGTCGCGATCGAATGCAGGCCGGCAAGTCTCGTGGTGCTCGCGCCGCCTCTCGCCGAGCCCGCAAAGGTCGGCCCCGAGATCAAGCTCCCGACGAGTCCGGAGGCGAAGGTCGAGATCGAAGTGTCGGAGGATTGATTTCCTCGGGGGGAGGCGGGAGCGGGAGCGGGATAGGGTTCCGGTCCTTCTGACCCGGGGTCGCCAACCCCGTGGATCTGGGCTGGATTTCCACGGGTCGGGGATCCCGCTGCCGTGTCTGGCGAGCGGATTGACGCAGATGCGCGGGAGTGGCTGGAAGCAGTTGACGGAGCAGCCGGCATCCTGCACGTATCCGAGGCCAGCCGAGACGTACGACGAGAGAAGTCGGAAGGAGACGGAGTCTTGACGAGCTTCCTGGAACAGCCGAGCCGTTTTCTGTTCTTCACGGGGAAGGGCGGCGTCGGCAAGACCGCGCTCGCGTGTGCGACTGCGATCCGACTCGCGGACGCCGGGAAACGTATCCTCCTCGTCAGCACCGATCCGGCGTCGAACCTGGACGAGATGCTCGGCGTGCCGCTGTCGCAACGGCCCACGCCGATCCCCGGCGTCGACCGGCTCTTCGCGCTCAACATCGACCCGGAGAAGGCGGCCGATGATTACCGAAAGCGCGTGGTCGCGCCCTATCTCGCGATCTGGTCGGAGACGCAAATCGCCGAGCTACGCGAGCAGCTCGCCGGAGCATGCACCGTGGAGATCGCCGCGTTCGACGAGTTCGCCGAGCTCCTCGCCGGGGACGAACAGAGCGTGCCGTTCGATCACGTGCTCTTCGACACGGCGCCCACAGGGCACACGTTGCGGCTCCTCAGCTTGCCGCGCGCATGGTCGGGCTTCCTCCAATCGACCCCGTCCGGGGCCTCGTGTCTGGGCCCCCATTCAGGGCTGAAAATGCAGGAGGCGCGCTTCGTCGCCGCGGTGGATGCTCTGGCCGACGCCGCGCGCACGACCATCGTGCTCGTCACGCGGGCGGACCACGCAGCCCTGCGGGAAGCGGATCGGACGTCAGGCGAGCTCGAAGCGCTGGGCCTGAAGAACCAGCGACTCGTCGTCAACGCCGTATTCGAGGCGACAAACCGTGCCGATTCGGTGGCCCTTGCGCTCGAAGAGCGGGGGCGCGAGGCGCTGCGCGACATGTCTCCTCGGCTGCAAGGACTGCCCACGACGCGCGTCCCTTTGCGCGCTTTCAACATGGTCGGTCTTCCGGCGCTCCGCGCATTGCTGGACGATCGCGCGTCCGCAGCCCTCGCGCGTGCAGTCCCTCCGCTCGCGACGCCTTCGTTGCCACCCCTCCAATCCCTCATCGACGAGATCGCGGCGCCCGGGCGTGGGCTCGTGATGGTGATGGGCAAAGGCGGCGTGGGGAAAACGACGATTGCCGCGTCGATCGCAGCCGAGCTCGCGTCGCGAGGTCACGATGTCCACCTGAGCACCACCGACCCTGCGGCGCACGTCGCCGCGACGCTCGCGGGCGAACTTCCGCACCTAAGGATCAGCCGCATCGATCCCGCCGTGGAGACGAAGGCGTATGTGGACCGCGTGATGGCGACGCGCGGGGCCAAGCTCGACGAAGCGGGACGAGCATTGCTGGCCGAAGACCTGCGATCCCCCTGCTACGAGGAGGTCGCCGTCTTCGCCGCCTTTACGAGGACCGTCTCGCAAGCGCGATCGAGCTTCGTCGTCCTCGACACGGCGCCCACGGGACACACGTTGCTCCTGCTCGACGCCACGGGCTCGTATCACCGGCAGACAGTCGTCGGAGACGTCGACGCGCAGCATGCGTCCCGCATCGTGACCCCCCTCATGAGGCTGCGCGATCCGCAGTACACGAAGGTCCTGGTCGTGACGCTCGCGGAGACGACGCCCGTCTCCGAAGCGGCGCGATTGCAGGCGGATCTCAGGCGCGCCGGGATCGAGCCCTTCGGCTGGGTGATCAACAGCAGCCTCGCAGCCGCCGGCTCGACGGACCCCTGCCTCGCGCAGCGCATCGCGGCCGAGCTCGAGCAGATACACGTGGTGCGCGAACAGCACGCGCAGAGGCTCGCCATCGTCCCTTGGATGACCGAGGAGCCCGTCGGCCCCACGCGTCTGCTTTCGCTGGCGCATCCCTCCGAATAGCCTACTGCTGCGGGCCTTCGTTGAAGCTCGTGAGCTCTTCCGAGAGCACGTGCAGCGATTGCGCGATGCACTCCTCGATACCTTTCCGCACCTTGTGGCGCTCGTCCTCCGGAAGCTTGCAAATCAGGTGCGCGATGAGATCCCGCTCGTCGTCTGCCGGGAACGCGATGGAGCTTCTCCGCTGCACCATGCGCGATGGTCGCGACGTCGATGTCGCCAGCCGCCGCCGCCGTGACCTCGCCTTGCACGAGCACGGCAAGCAGCATCGTCCGGGGATCGGCGCCGGGGACGACCCAAAGGGCGGCCACGGGGTCCGAAGTGGCACCGACCCGCGCCAGCGGGGCCGATCCGGCGTCAGTAGGATGCGGATCCAGCGGGTTACGCCGAACCCGTAGCGGGAGCGGAAGCGGGAGCGGAAGCGGAAGCGGAAGCGGGAGCGGAAGCGGAAGCGGGAGCGGAAGCGGAAGCGGGAGCGGGAGCGGGAGCGGAAGCAGAAGCAGGAGCGGGAGCAGGAGCGGGAGCGCGGGCGGGAGCGCGGGTGGGAGCGCGGGTGGGAGCGCGTGGAGGCGATCGGGAGGTTGCCGCGATTCGTCGTGCGCGAGGTCGAGGAGCTCCTCCGCTGCTCTCGAGCGTCCTTCAGGCGTTTGCCGCCATGCGCCGGATGCAGAGCTGCACCCCGCGCATGGCGCGCTCGCCGCTGCGAAGCTCCTTTCGAAATCGAGCTCAATACCGCGAAGTGCAGACTCCGTCTTTACAAATGGGCACGAGCACAGGGCACGAGGGGACCGGGATGGGTACGAGCTTGTCGCAGCCGCTCTTGGTCCAAGCCTCACAAGCCGGCTCCGTGATACGTTTTCGGTCCGCCTCGTACGTGGCCCGCGCGGCTTTGGCAATGCTGACGCCGCAGCTCGCGGCCATGCAAATGCCATCCGAAAGCATCTCGCAATCGGCTTCGGTCGTGCAAGCGGCGGATTTGGCTTGCGCTTTGCCCAAAGCGTCGCGAACTTCGGCACGAAGCGTATCGCATGCTGCGGTGGAGGGCGGCGCAGCGGACGGCGGCGAGGAGCCTGCCCTTGTGTCGGCGGACGGCGTCACGGGGGCGTTTCCCGAAGGCGGCTCGGCGCAGGCAACCCAAACGAGGGGCGTAAGCACGGCGAGCCCGACGAACATGAGGGGAGACAACGATCGCATCGGCAAGAGATAGCCGGCCGGGACGGCAAAGTCGAGCCGCCCGCCCACGGCGCGCGCGACGCTGGCGAGCTCCCCCTTGGAGAGGCCTTTTTCGCAGATTGATGAGGTTGATCGTCAAGACGCGGTCGAGCCTCCTCTGCGCCGCGTCCGTGCGAGCTTGCGCAGGCCGTCGCCCCTTGGGTCGACCTCGTTAAAGGAAGCGGGTGCGGGAGCGGAAGCGGGAGCGGAAGCGGGAGCGGAAGCGGGAGCGGAAGCGGGAGCGGAAGCGGGAGCGGAAGCGGGAGCGGAAGCGGGAGCGGAAGCGGGAGCGGGAGCGGAAGCGGAAGCAGAATGGCAAGCGCGCCTCTAGCGCTAAATCCCGTGGTTTTCCAGGCTCCCCCGGTCCCGACCCCCCCCGCGATGCCCCCTGACACCCCCCTTCGCGAGGGGGTTCGGCACGATTCCGGCACACTTCCGGGCGGCGCGCCGAGCACGGTCCGGGCGGGCGGCGCAGAAAGCACGAGCGCGCCCGCGCCCAGCATCGAGGCGCCCCGCAATGCGCACGCGCCGAGCACCCTGGACGAGCTCGCGGCGCGCATCGAGGGGGACATGAGCGAGGCGCGGCGAGCGGGCCGATACGAGGACGCGGCGCGCCTCGCGCGTGCGCTCGCGGCGCTTCTCCAGGATGCGCCGGCCGGCGTCAAGGGTGCGCCCGCCCCGACCGTCGAGAGCTCGCCGAGGAGCGCGCCCGCGTCCAAGGTGAAGGCATCGCGCAAGCGCCGCGCATAGGCCGGTCCCATGCCCCCGGGCGGCCCGTCGAGAGGTCGCCCGGGGTCTCACCCCTTCCCGATCGGCAGACCGAACCACGCGAGCCCCATGCCGAGCGGCACGAGTTCAGGGCGTAGCAGCGGCACGAGTAGCGCCGCGCGGGGCACGTGTAGCAGGTGAAGGTGGGGGCAGCTCGATCACCGCGGCGGGCGGCGTGTGGACGAGGGGACTACCCGGGACGAGGGGCGAGCAGAAGCGGGCCCCGACGACGGCGGCGGCGGATCGTCGGCCTTGATCTCTACGTCGCGCAACTCGTGGCAGTCGTTCAGGCAATGCCAGTAGTCCGCGCCCCCGTAGAAGCATCGGACCACGGCACGAATGAGCCGCTGTAACGGGCCTTGTGCAATCGCGCGGCCCGCAATCGTCCGCGCCCGGCTTCGCACGTTGTCGTAGCTGGGGACATCACCGGGCGGGATCTTCTCGCGTCGAAAGAGGCTCGGTCGGTCGGTCGGAACGTCGCGGAAGACTCCCGCGAATTGCAGTTCCGGCCGCTCCTGCAAAAACACGAGGAATGCGGTTTGCCCGTCGATCTCGTGCGGAACCTCGACCATGATCCGGCCGTCGGGGTAGTAATGAAGTCTAGCGGTGGGGCTTTCTTGGGTTTTCATGTCGCACCTTCCTCGATGCAAGCGCCTTGCGGGCGCTGGTCAATCGTTTCCAAGCGGTAGCGCGCGAGGTTTCGAGCCTCCGCGCTATCTCGTCGATCGAATAGCCTTCGAGGTGGAGCCGCAACGCGGCCCGCTCGACGGGCGGCAGCCGTTCGGCTCGGTCACACCATTGCGCAAGCGCGGCGCGCGCCTCTGGCGAAGGAGACGGATCCGGGGCTTCCTCGATGCGCCCGGGGCTCGTAGCCACCTCGATCCGCCAGCGGTGGAGCCTGCGATAATTCGCGGCGTGCCTACGGGCGATCTGCCGCAGATAATCGGCGGGGCTCTTGATAGACGCGCCCTCGGCCTCCCGCCGCGCGTACGTCGCAAAAACCTCGTGCAGCACGTCGGGCGCGTCGTCCTCGTGCACGCCGAGGCGGAGCAGAAGCGCGATTACGCGTTCCCGCTGTTCGGCGTAGAGGTATCCCGCCCCGCTCGCGCCTCTCGGGCGCTCGGGTCCCTTGCGCTGCATTGTGCATCGCTCCCGGGCCGCATCGGGCGGCCCGAGTTCACGGATAGAGCACGACGAGCGGCTTTTCCACGATTCCGGTATGCGAGAAGTGAAGCGGAAGCGTAATACACGAGGCCGAGATCAAGCGTCGATCGACAAGGGCGGCGGGCGAATAGCGTGCCGCGCCCGAACGGTATCGCGTTCGTCGTGCCCGCATATTCGGGCGCTCGCGGCCGTCACTCGCGCGGCGAGCCGCGCCGCCCGGGTGAAGAGCACGAGCACGAGCTCGCGGCCGTCCTCGCTGCGCTCGCGGCGCTCGCCGAGGTCATGGTCGAGCCGAACGAGGCCGAGGACCAGGGCGCCTCGTGCTGCGCGCTCGCGGCTGTCCTCGCGCGTCGAGCCGCGCCGCCCGGGTGAAGAGCACGAGCACGAGCTCGCGGCCGTCCTCGCGGCGCTCGCGGCCGTCCTCGCGTGTCGGGACCGCGCCCTTTCCTTTTCCTTCGGAGGTTCCCTTCTGTACGCTCGATCACCCGGCGATCACAGCCGACATGGGAGGCGTAGTTATGAGGATTAAGAGCGTATCAGGAATGCTTTTCGGCACGTGCGTGGTTTACGTCGCAATGGCTGCATGCTCCGCGTCCGATCGTCTCGAGTTGTCGAGCAGCGGTGTCACGACAACGGGCGCGGGCGGCACGAGTGGTATGGGAGGCGCGAGCGGGATGGGCGGCGCGAGCGGGATGGGCGGCGCGAGCGGGATGGGCGGCGTCGATGATGACGGCGGAATCTTCGATGCCCTGACCGATCCCGTCCCCGATGCAGCCGCGGAGCCTACGAGCGGATCGCGCCTGAAGGCGAAGTATTGGAAGGCTACCGATGGGGCGAGAGCTCCAATCATTGGGACGTGGTATGACTCTCAGCGGCAAGAAGACTGCTACTTTCAGCTAGCTAGCGACGGAACGCGGCGGTGTATGCCGATTGGGGGTGGCATGACAGCAAACTACTACAGCGACGCAGCATGCGCTACGCTTATCGGATCAGTCTATGCCGTGGCAGGATGCGCCACTCCCAAATACGCCGTAACGACAACGCTGATTGATTGCAACACGGGATTACAATACGTGCTTTACCCCGTGGTGTCAAAGTTGCAAATCGATACCGTGTATGCGAAAGGAGCTAACGGAACATGCGTGGGTTCACCCGCCAGCCCGCAGTATGACTATTACAGCCTTGGCGCAGAGGTCCCCCCCTCGGCTTTCGTGGCTGGCACGATAGAGATAGACCCCTGATCCAGGCCCAGTAATGCGGCGCTCAATTCGTGACGAACGTCCCGCGCCCGCCTCGACCTTGCACGCGGGCGCGCGCCTCGGTCGCCTGGCGTTCGTCCTCGGCCCGCATTGCCGTGAGCCTCGGATCCGTCCCCCGACCCTGCTTCTCCTCGTATTCGAGCGCCTTCTGATCGCCCTGCTCGACCAGCCGCGCATGATCGGCGCGCAGCATGGCCCGCGGCTTCCCGGCCGGATCGCGTAGAAGCAGGCGCGCCCGCTCCTCGCTCGAAAGGGCCTGCCCGAAGTTTCCCTCGTGCAATCGATCCGACAGGCTCCATTGCGTCGAGAGTGCTCGCATGATCGCGACATCGATCGTGTACGATTGCCGCTCGGCTTCGGTCCGCTCCTCGGCGGGTCTTCCCAGGAACCGACCGAGCATCACGGCCGCCTCGGCGAGCTTCGGAGTCACCGGCTCGAATTCGCTTCCCAGCTTGCGCGCATCGACGCCGGCCTCGTGCGCCTCGGCCGCGAGCTCGGCGAGCATCCCGCGCGCCTCGCGTTCGAGCTCGCCCGCAAGCGCGAGCATGGCAACGGCCGGCGCAGCGTGCGCATACCAGCGCTCGACATCGGCGAGGGATTCCAGGACGGCGCGAGCGGCGGCGCGGCGCTCCTCGGCCTCGGCCTTGATCTCCCGGGCCCGATGCGGCTCCGCCGCGAGCGCTCGCCGATCGCCCGCCTCCCCCGCGTCGAGAGCGGCGAATACCTCGGCGCGCAGCGCGCCGGCGCGGGCCCGCGCCTCGCCGAACGCCTTACGCGACATGTCGAGGATCGCCGCGAGCTTCGGCCCGGGGTGCGTCGCGACGTAGGCTGCGCTTGCCTTTTGCGCGTCCTCTCCGGCCCGCACGATGCGCGCCTCGGCCTCGGTCCGATCGGCGTCCGCGCGAGCCCCCTCGAGACGCGTCCGCGCCGCCGCGAGTGCCGCGCGGGCCTTTTCGAGGGACGCGCCGGCCGCGTCATGCCGCCGCGAAAAGGACGCGAGGATCCCAGCGGCGCGCGCCTCGGCTTGCTGCGCCGCCGCGAGGGTGGACGCTGCATGACCGTCGTCGGGAGCCGAGGCCGCCGCGTCCTCGGCCTCGTGCAACGCTCGACGGGCCGCTTGATGCGCACGCTGCGCGTCCTCGTAGGGCAGACGCGCCGCCGTGAGCGCCGCTTGCGCGTCGGCCTCGGCGCGCTCGCATTCGAGGACGGCCGCCTCGGCGCGCTGGACCTCGACAGACGGCGATGAGAGGGGAGCGGGCGGCAATGCCGGGCGAGACGGGGGCGCAGCGGGCGCGGGCGCGGAGGTCCCCCCGAGAGCGGAGAACAGACGGCCGAGAGGGTTTTTCATGGTGAACGCTTCCTTTCATCGAGCGCCGCACGCGGGCGGCGAAACACTCATTGCGGCGGCTCGTTCGGCTTCCGCGATGATCGGCGATTTCGTGGGCGGAGAAAGAGCCGCGGCGCAGCGGCGGCATGCTTCCGCGAAAACCCCGGCCGCGCGAGCGGCGAGCGCTGGATCCTTGCGCCTCGCCTTGACCAGCATAGGGGCAACGACGTTGATCGTCTGATGCTCCTTTTGAATGGTCCATCCGGGCGTGCGGTACGCCGCGCCGAGGACGTGCATGACCTCGTGACAGACGGCCTCGGGCCATTGCCGTAGCTGGCGAAACGTGCGCGGCGTGCAGATCCGGATCCGTGCGGTCCGCGCAACGCGATCGGCGTCGCACAATCCCGCCATGCGCGTGCCCTTCGCCGGGTATCCCGCGCCCGCGTCATTGCACGGATAGCGAAGATCCTCGACGTGGCGCGCGTCGATCGTCCAATCATCGAGGCCGAACGCCTTTTGCCAGAATGCCACCTCGGCCGCGAGGTTCGGGAGCACGGTCAACCCTGCCTTCCGGTCACGAGGCGGACCGCTGCGATGGTTCGTCCGGACGCATCGACGGGCGCGAGGCCGCTTGCGTCGTCGCCCGCCTCGGCCGCGAGCTCGCCGCGCGTGACGAGCACGAGCACGGCCGCCCGCGCTTCCTCGAGGGACATCCCGCCGACGTGCGCCTCGAGGACGAGCACAGGCGCGGGGATCGGCGCGGAGGGATCGAGCGTCGCGAGGGACCGCGCCGCCGCGAGGACGGCCGCCCCTGCTTCGGAGAGCTCCGGGGCATCATCGAGGCGCGCCTCGTTCGCAGGGACCTCGGCGAGCTCGTGCACGGACGCGGGCGGCGCGTCGAGAGCGTGATCGGGTTCGGCCTCGGCGGGCGCATCGAGGCCGGCCTCGTGAGCCTCGCGCGTCGCGCTCGCGGCGAGCGTCGGCAGCGCCGGCCGGGCGTCGAGAGCTTCATCGGCCTCGGCGGGCGCGGACGGGGGACGATCGGCCGGACCGGCATCGACGGGAGCGGCGGGCGGCGCGGCTCCGTTCGTCTCGACAGACGGGCGCAGCGGGCGCGCCTCGGCGAGCACGGGCGCGGCGTCGAGAGGCGGATCGGCGAGAGGAGCGGCATGGGGTGCGCTCGTCCCGTTCGATCGGCGCGCAGCGGCCGAGGACGGGCGCCTCGGCGAGCGCGGAGGGGGGCGCGCATCGAGGCTCACGACGTTGCGGCCCGCAGGCGCCTCGGCGAGCGCGGGCGCGGAGGATGCGCGCAGCGGGACTGGCTCGCGCGGACCGGCATCGACGGGAGAGACGCGGCGAAGGGCGCGAGGCGTCGCGGGCGGCGCGTAGCCTCGGCTGGACAGATGGCCGAGCATCGTGCGCCGGGCGTATTCGTTCCTCGCGATCCCGGCCTCCTCGGCCGCTGATTGCAGCGCCTCGGCCTCGGCCCGCGTGAGCCGAAAGGACACGAATTCGGAGGCCGGCTCACTGAAACATCGTCGGGGGCGGCCCATTGTGCACGCGGAGCATAGCAACGCGGCGCCATTGCGGCCAGGGGCGAGGAGCATCGAGGCGAGTTTTTCGCGAATAGCGTGCACGAAACGCGAGCGGCAAGGGGAACCGGCAGCGACATTCACGTGCACGATACGCACGAGATCGCAGGGTTCGCCGTGTTCCCAGCGTCACCAACGATTTCGACGCGTAGGGAGGCTCGCGGGAAAGTCGCCTCCCACTTGCCTGCACATCCCCGTACACTGTTTCATGGGGTATGCGGACAGAATGCACAGCCTCGCCAATCTGTGCAAAGCTCCTCGGCCGTCGCGCGAGGAGCGCGAGCGGTGGCGCGGGAATGGCGCGCCCTGACGCATCCTTGACGGATCACTGACGCATCGCGGGGAGGAACCGTCAGCATTTTTTGCAGCGGTTTCGCATGCTTGCGGCCGTGCTGACGGATCTGACGGATAACGGCCCCTATGGCGCCATAGGCGCGCGTGCGCGCACGCGTATAGGTCCCCCCCTGCAAAGATGTGTCAGTTCCGTCAGGGTGTCCGCCAAGGGCGCGGAACGCTTGGCAAAAAGACTGACGGATAGGGGGGTCGATGCGTCAGCGATCCGTCAGAACCGTCAGCACGAGCGGCGCCACATAGGAGCCGGAGAGCATCGAGGGGGACGAGCACGAGCACAGCGAGCACCCTGCCGAACGCACCCCCTTCGCCGCTCTCCCCCGTCCGCGGAGCGGCGGCGCGGAGCACGAGCGGCGCCTCGGCGCGTGCATGGTCCCCCCCCAGCGCGCCCGTACCTCGCCGAACGCCAGCGGGCCCCCAGCGCCGCGAGGACGCCCGGTAGCAGCTCCCCACGGGCGCGAGGTCCCCCCGACGAGCACGAGCACCCCGAACGCCAGCGGCGGCGGCGCGGAGCGGTCCCCAGGACGAGCTACAGCGGCTCGACGCGGGCGCGAGGTCCCCCGTCCCCCGTCGATGCGTCCTCGGCCCGGTAGCAGGCGACCGTGAGCCGATCGGCGAGCGCCGCCCGTCGCATCCCGCGCCGAGGACACCCCGCGCCGCCGCGAGCACGAGCACGAGGCTGGCGTCGACGCCATGGGCACGGATCGCCACGGGCGGCCCCCAGCGCCCGCCCCGCGAGGCCGAGGCGCCTCTACCGCGCCCGCCCGGTCACGACGTCGCCTTGCCCCCGCTGCGCGTACCCGTGGGCGGCCTCACGCTCGTGCACGGCCGCGAGTGGAACGAGCGCGGACGAGCTCGAGAACGTCGAGCCGGGCCCGCTGCGCCGGACATCGCACGGCGCGCACCCCAACACGGATGCATGCCAAAAACTTCACCGCTGCGCCGAGAAGCGCGATGCTTAAGGCATGATCGAACCGAATTGTCCCCGCTGTAAAAGCACCGAATTTAAGCTCAAGCGTATCAAGGCGGTGATTCACTCCGACGCCCCCAAAGACCCGCAACCCTGGCGGTCGATCGAGGTGATCTATTGCAGCGCCTGCGGCGCGACTATTGGCGCATCACCGCTGAACATCGAAAGCGAGCTGAGCGACATCAAGAAAGCGATAAAAGATCTGTAGCAAGCCTCCCGAAGCTGCGGACCATATCCCAATCGGGACGCGCCGGTCCGTCTGCCGTCCGCACGTCGCTCCCCATGTGCGCCGGTCGAGAAGCTACACGACGCGAGCGCGGACCTCGAGAGCATCCCGCGCGAGCAGCTACAACCCCGCGCGCGCCGCCGCTCCTCGGCCTTGCCCATCGTTCCCGCCTTGTTCGTCGCGACGAACCACGGCCGGACGTGAACCCATCGCGCCCGCCAGCCTCGGCGCGCCCCCCTCGGGACCCGCTCGTCCTCCGGTTCGTCACGCGCGAGCGCTGGGATCGTCCTCATTTGCACCGCGCCCGCCGCGCTTCTTGTCCTCGTTCTCGGCGCGGTGGGGCTCCCACGTCGCGCCCCACGATCCCCCACGGCCGGAACGAGGGGCCAGAGCAACGCCCTTGATCCGCCCGCGATCTTGTGGGATTCGTGCGCCTCGAGAAGCCCGAGGGCTCCGAGGAGACCGTGCGATGAGTGAAAAAGCCGAAGACTCCAGCATCATAAATGCCAAGGACACCACTGCGGCGCTCACGGGTACAGTGGGTGCCGTAGGCGCCGCTTTGGGGACCAACCCAACGATGGCGCCGTGGCAGGTCGCACTGATTGCCGGGTTTGTTGCGCTGATGCCTGGCGTCCTTGCGGCATCGAGCGAAGCATTCGTAACACGAAAACGCAGGTCCGCACAAAAGTTCTGGGACACAATAACGAAGAAGTGGGCAGAGAGCGAGGATAAGACGCCCGAAGAAATCGCCGGCCTCTTAGAGGCAAGAAAGGACGAGCCACACATCAACGAGACGATATGGCGCTCGATTCGTAGCCTAATGGAAGCGGCCGACGAGGCGGCCACAATGCCCCTTGCGGTTCTCGCACAAGACTACTTGCGTCAAGAGAAGAGGCCCGATGCGTTTTTTCGAGGCACCGTTCGATTGCTCCAGGAGCTGGACCGACTGGAAATGGAAGAGTTGGCCACAATGCTGAATTGCGCACTGGAGACGTCGCAACGCCCTCAAATCATAATCCGAGCGAATCTGCCGGACTTGGCCGGTTCAGGCGACCGCTATATGCTCAGCGTTAACGGGGACGGTGGAGGAACCAGACTCTTTCATAACATCTTATCGGATCCACTACGCCTATTCGGTTTGTTGGAGCGTGAGCAGCTTACTAACCCTTCAGGAACTACCGTATGGCCGCGAGCCGGGCTGGACACCATTGTCGTTCGAACTGTCGCCGAGCGATTGTGCAAACTCCTTGTGTTGCGTTAGACTTTTAAAATTCCGAAGAGGCACGCGGCGGTGCATAGCGACGAGCTCGCATTGACATATCGAGATAAACTCGCTACGGCACGTGCCCGACGTCACGCGGGAGCGCCGAGATCGTCCTCGTGCTCGCCGCCCTCACCGCCCGCCTCGGCCTCGTGCTCCGCCCGGTACGCTTCCCACGTTTCCGCCCACGATCCGCCCACGGGCGGCGCGAGCTCGTGCACCTTGACCCCGCGAGCGGCGAGGCGGCGCGCGAGCTCGTACCCGTGCGGGCGCGGGATCGACACGTACACACGCTCGCCCGCGGCGAAGGGCGGATCATCGAGGGGGAGCCATTCGAGCCACGGCACGACGTATGCGACGACCGCCCGCCCGCGCGCCTCGGCGTACGCGAGCAGGGCGATCCCGTCGAGAGCATCGGGCACGAGCACGCGCCGCGCCTCGTTCGTCGCGCCCTCCGCGCCGATCCGAAGCAGGCCACGGGCGCGCCGCCCGGGGGGCCATATCGTGACCGGGAAGCGTTCGTCCGGGGGGAGGAGCGAGCGCCGGGCGAAGGTGCGCCCGTGCTCATGCTCCGCGCCGGCCTCGGCCGTCCAGGGGATCAGCAGGCGATGCGCGGGCCATTGCGGGCGCATGCCGCCCGCGTCGAGACGCGCGAGCCCAGCGCCGACGAGCTCGGCCGTGGGGAGCGCCCGCGCGAGGACATCGAAGGCAGGAAGCGCCGTCCACCCCTCGCGGCGCGCATGGTCGAGCAATCGAGCACGGTCGAGAGCGCGCGCAACGGGCGCAGCGTGGTCGCTCTTGAGGGATCCGAGCCGCGCGAGGGTATCCAGCACGCGAGCGAAGGGAGCATCATCGAGGCGCACGCGCGGCGAGGCGGAAGCAGGCGACGAACGCCCGGCCGGCCGTCTCCCGGACGTCGAGCCCCACGGCGACGACGGGCGGCGCAGGGGGTAGCTGTAGCGCGTCATTCGTCGCCCCCCTCGTGGTCGTAATCGCTCGCGCCATAGGGCCCGGGGACGGTACGCATCACCGTGACCGGGTACATGCGAGCCGTCCCGTTCGAGGCGGACCTCATGCCCGTGCGCCTGTAGAACTTTCTCGACGACATCGGTTGATACTGATTGCGCTTCCGCCAAGCGTCGAATTCGTCGAATAGCTGCGCCGCAGCCGTGCCCTTTTCGCCGTCCTTGGCCGGACGCGTACGCTCCTCGAGAAAGAGCGCGACGGGATCTGCATCGATGCGCCAGCGAGCGCGGCACTTGTCGGCGCTCGGGGGGACCTCGTAGCGCCCTCGCGCGAGCAGACGGCGCGCTCCCTCGATGGCCCACGACACGATGCCAGGCAACTCAGCCTCGATGATCCCCCGGTGAAAGTCTGGAATCGCCTCGTCCGGTTGAAACCGCCGGTTGAATTCGACGAGGACCACGCGATCCCAAAACCCATCGGTCATATCGTTGACGGGCGGCAACGTGTTTGCCGCGAAGATATGCCCCGCGGCAGGGTTCAAGGTAAACGGTCGGCACGTCGGGTGACGTGCAGCGATAGGGTCACCTGCGATGATCGCCTTAAATGCCTCACTCGACACCAACTCCCGCTCTGGCAACTCTGCGACGACGTTCAGCCGCTTGCCCGCAAGGTTGGCCCGATAATACTCATGGCCCCAAAGGTGCGGCGCGACGGTCGAGAGCGAGCGCGGCGGCATCATCGCTTCGATGATCCGAAGCAGCGTGCTTTTCCCGTTCTTTCCGTCCCCCAGCAGGAAAAGCGCGGTCCGAAACTGGGTCGCGAGGCCGAGCAGACACGCGCCCATGAATTCTTGTAGAAATCGGATCTTCGCCTCCCGATCCTCATCGTCTCGCCAGATGTCGGCCAGAAAGGCAAGCCATCTCGGCGCGCACGCCTCGGCCTGGTATGGGAACGCGTAGCCATGACGGGCGCGGTGCGCTGGATCGTGACGAACGAGGCGGCATTCGTTGACACCGACAACCACGAACCCATCAGAAAATGCAATGCCGCGAGGGGGATCGGGCCCATACGGTCGGCCGTCCGGATCGCGATTGACGAACCAGCCCGGACGGGCAACGCGATCCTGCGCGAGCTTGATCGCCCCGGTCACGTCGGACGCCCGAAGGCGCAGCGTTTCATTTTTCCCGTATTCCGTGCCGTCGAGCCGCTGTAGCTCACGGCTCGCTCGTTCCTGCGTTACACTTTCCCATGTGCCGCGCGTGTCCACATAGCAGTGGATCGTGCCTTCATCGAAGAGCGGCACGGGCCCCACGGGCATGAGCATTGCGAGCAGCGCTTTTGCCAGCTCCGCGTGGCTTCCGATCGTCAATTCAGGGGTCATCGTGCCTAGCTCGCCGCGCCCTTCTGCCGCTACGGCCTCGGCCTCGGCTTCGTGAGGCTCCAACGGTGGGGGGACGTCGTGCCGACGGCCGCGCCCGCGCCGCCCCCGGTCGGGCTTGTGCTGCGGTCTGCGCGCTCCGCGCCCGCGCGCCTCGTTTGGCTTGGGGGGCGCCTCGTTCGGGTGGCGCGTGGTGTCCTCGGCCTTCCCGCTCGGCGCGCCCGCCTCGGCCTCGCGCGGCTCGTTCTGCGCGAATTGTTCCGCGTGCCCCTCGGCCTCGCGGGGCTGGATCCCGCCCGGCTCGACGTGCGCCTCGTTCGGCTCGTGCGGGTTGTCCTCGGCCTTCCCGCTCGGCGCGCCCCCCTCCTCGCGCGCCTCGGCCTCGCACGGCTCGCCGCGAGCCTCGGCCGTCCCGATCGGCGCGCCCGCCTCGGCCTCGCGCGAAAGCTCCCCAGCGTCGGCCGTCCGGACCTCGAGAGCATCGAGGGAATGCTCGTCCTCGCGCCGCCCATTGCATTCGAGCCCTGATTTTGCTAGCTTCATGTTCTCTCGACCATCCGCGGCCGTCCGGGTGTCCCCCCCGGGGCGGCCGTTTTTCTTGGTACACAATCCCAGCGCGCACGATCGCCGCTCGCGCGAGCCATCGCAGCGCGCACCTGTCTCGCCGCGCCGCCCTCCTTTCGACGCGCCCCCCTGCATTGTGGTTGCGAGGCCGCGAGCATCGCCCGGCATCGAGGCCGAGGACGCGCGCGCCTCGCGTTCGTTCAGGCGAGCGCCGCCGCGCCCGCCGACGACGCTGCGCCGGCCGTGTTCGCGGTGTCGTTCGCCGCGAGCCGATCGAGCGCCGCGCCGAGCTCTTCCCGGATCGCGTCCAGGTTCGCCCGTGCGCGCTCGAGAGCGATCCGCGTTTTCCTCGAGACGGGTTTTCCGCCGAGCACGTGCCCTGCGGTGATCGGGTGAAGATCCGCCGCGCCCGCGACGAGCAGAACGCGCTGTCTATCGTTCAGTCTATCGAGGTCTGCCATAGCTCGGCAATCTATCCACGACGGACGCGCCTCGTGCAAGGCATTTCGTGCACGCGCTGCATATCGAAATATCGGCGGGTTTGGCCCGGTATTCGTGACGGCAGACCGCACGGATACCGCTCGATTCCCGTCGATACCGAGCTACCCCCGCGCAGCACGGCCGCCCGGGGTACCGTCGGAAGCAGGAGGCCGCGAGCTCGACGCGCCCGCCGAGGAAGGTCCGCCCGGCCTTGCACGTCGAGCCTTGCCCGAGCGGGCCGCCCGCCCGCCGATCGAGGGTGAGAGCATCGAGCCCGCTTCGCGCTTCTCGGCCTCGGCGCGAGCCGATCGGCGCGCCTGGTACAGGTCGGATCCTCAAAACAGACCGCTACCGCGCGCCTCGCGGCGAGCTCGTGCACGTCGAGCCGCACGCATGCGCCCGCCGAGGCGGCGCTCGTCCTCGCGGCCCGCTGGCCAGCTCGCCCGCGCCCGCGTGCGTCGCGATCCCCTCCGCGCGAGCTCGTGCACGTCGAGCCGCACGCATGCGCCCGCCGAGGCGGCGCTCGTCCTCGCGGCCCGCTGGCCAGCTCGCCCGCGCCCGCGTGCGTCGCGATCCCCTCCGCGCGAGCTCGTGCACGTCGAGCCGCACGCATGCGCCCGCCGGGGCCGCGAGGAAGCTACGCCCGGCCGGGCCTCGGCCCCGTCGCCGGAAATTTGGGCATCTCGAGGACGGATCGCACGATCCCGCGCATGGCGCAGCGGAAGGCGAGCACGAGGAAGGCGAGCAAGGGCAACGCGAGGACGAGCACGAGCCGCACGGCAGCGAAGAAGAGCGCCGCAGCGAAGAAGAACCACGCGACGAAGAGCCCCGCGAACCGCACGGCCACGAAGACGAGCAAGAGGCAGGCGAGCAAGCGCCATCGGCCGGCTGCGCGGACCGAGGCGCCTCGCAAGCCTTCCAAGGCGCAGCGCAAGCGCGTCGAGGCGCGCGTCGAGCCCCAAGCGAGCACGCCGCCCGCTGCGCCAGCCAAGGCGCGCGTCGAGCCCCAAGCGAGCACGCCGCCCGCTGCGCCAGCCAAGGCGCGCGTCGAGCCCCAAGCGAGCACGCCGCCCGCTGCGCCAGCCAAGGCGCGCGTCGAGCCCCAAGCGAGCACGCCGCCCGCTGCGCCAGCCAAGGCGCGCGTCGAGCCTCAAGCGAGCGCGCCGCCCGCGCCCGCCGAGACGGACATCGAGAGCATCGCCGCAAACGAGAAACCGCGCAGTAGCCCTCCGGTCCCTCACGCCGCTAGCCAACAGGCGCGAGCCACGAGCCAGCCGAAGCAGACCCACCCGTTCCTAGATGACCCCTACGAAATCCATCACACCGCGACCAAGCAACGCGTCGCGATGGTTCTTGAGCGTCGCTGGGACGAGCTCCGCAGTCGCATTCGGCCGACGATTGCCGAGGAGGACTTAGCGAATGCGTACATGCTTCTCCTACACGTCGGCATGAGATTAGAGGGTGGCACGTTTTGGGATCGCGCCCGGCTTCGCGATGCCCTCGATGCCATTACAGGCCGTCCCAAGCGGGACGTGGAGCGCTACGCGCGGTATGTCCACCAAATTCGGCGCGGTGCGGAACGTCTGCGAAAGACGCCCGAAGCAGGTCGCATGCAGTGGGCGGCGAGTCTGCGCGCGATTCTCATGCAGTGGCACGATGCCGCATTCGCCCGACTCGCGCTGCCTATGCTGATCGGGCAGCTCCGCGACGTCGACCTTACCGGCAAAGGCGGTACAGCGAAGGAGGGCGTACCTATGGCTGCCGCTTGGCTGGCCGTACACGTGGGAGCGTTTAGCAGTGAAAAAGTCGCGGGCGATCCGGCCGCAAAGGCAAAAACGATGGCCCGCAGATTCAGCTCCGCGGCATCAGAGCACCCCGACACGTCTGCGGGTCGACACAAGCCGCCCCGAGCGCGTTAGCGGGTCGCGAACTGTTAGCGGGACGCTAACAGTTGGACTCTACAGACAAATTCATCTTGCATGACTACGAGAAGGGTCATGCACGCGAAACGTTCAAAGATTCCCCGGTCCGAAGGTGTCACCCCCGGCGCGCGCAGACGGGAGGCGTGGAGCATGAGTCCCGATGATATCCCGCCTGACGTACGCGCCGCCGCGTTGACGCTGCTCGGCTACTTCGTGAGCATCGTTCGGAACGAGGCGGCGAAGGTCGCGACGAACGACAACGGAGCGCCCGCATATTACACCGCGGAAACGTGCGGCATCCCTCCCACGACATTCCGACGTCTCTGCCGGGATGGAACGTTGAAGGGGGCCAAGATCATCGGACGATCCTGGCACGTGCCGCGAGCGAGCTTCGATGAATGGCGCGCGCAGCATGCCACGGCAACACGTGCGCCGGCCGGCCGTGAAGATGCCGCACCCGCAACGGAACGGAGCGCCGAGGAACTACTCGAGATAGAGCGCCGCGAGGAAGCAGAGCAGGGGAAACCCGCGCCGCGCCCGCGCCGTCGCTGATACCGCCGAGGCGCCTAGCGCGAGTTCCGGACGGTCGAGACATCGATCGGCCTCGTGCTCGCGCGTCCTCGGCCATTGTGTGCGCCCGTGGGGGGCGGGCGCTGGGCTCAACACTCGAACGGAGCGGCGAGGCGCACGCGAGCGCCGCCGCTGATACGCCATGACGAACCACACACGAGCGGCACCTCGATGCGCGCCGCCCGAACGGACCGATCCGCCCTTCGCCCGGCGAGCCATCGAGGCCGAGGACGGCCCCGAGCTCGCCGTGCTTTCGAGCGTGCCGCCGCGCCGCCGCGCCGTTGCTGCGCCGGCCGGACATGCGCCCTCCCAGGACACCCCGCGCAAGGAGCACGAGCGCCGCCGCGATCACGCTGGAGACGATCGCCCGACCGGCCGAACCTCGAGAGCACCCCGACGCGGGCGCGCAGCGGGCGCGAGAAGATCGGCGAGGGGGGAGAAGCAGGCTTCGGCCGCTACCGCGACGCGGGCGCGAGCACGAGGCGCCTACGCGCCGCCGCGAGCCGATCGGACCGGCGCGCCGAGGCCGAGGCCGAACGCGAGCACGAGGCGGACCTCGAGAGACCCCGCGAGCTCGCCGAGGTCCCTCCGCGCCGAGACCGACCGGCGCTGCTCTGCCACGCACCCCCACGGGCGCGAGGACGGGCGCAGCGTGCGCGATGCGACGCCGGACCGCTCCCCCCTCGCCGATCGCTTCCCGGGCCCGCTGCGCGCCACCACGAGCGATCCGGGCGGCCGAGCACGTCCCTTGACCGCGGGCGGGATCCGTGATCCGCTTCCCGCGCAGCACAAAAAAGCGGGCCTCCATGCATGAAGCCAACATGCACGGGGGCCCTGAGCAAAACCCCGCTATCGACGAGGTTAAGCCTATGGGCCTTGTAGCGCCTTTTTGTTCGCGATCCAAGCCGGATTCCATCCACGCCAGCGCGGAGGTCCGGTAATGGGACGCGCTCGCACTGGTACGTGGAAAACCTCGGGCCAAGGTTTCCAAATATACGTCACCCTCCCGGCCTCGATGGTTCCAGGCCGCGCCGATCGGCGCCTCCCTGGGATCCCCGTCCCCGCCACGATCGGCGGGCGCAAAGTGACCGAGGCCGAGCTCGATCGGATCGCTACGCATTACACGCAAAACCCCGGCGAGGCGATCAAGCGGCTCGCCGAATTGGGGAAGCTCCCCCCGTGGGTGCCGATCGAGCTTGTCCCCCGTGAAGCCCTGCAGAAGGGCGCGCAAGCCAATCCAGCGGCGGCGCTCGCGCCCGGCTCCCTTGTCGAGACGGTCGAGAACTACGCCGCGAGGTGGCTCGACGACATCGACAAGCGCGAATACAGCGGGATCGACGCGTACACGACGGCCGTTACCCGGTACATCATCCCCCAGCTTGGGGAGAAACCGATCGTTGCTCTGACGGTCGAGGATGTCCGCGCGTTCTCGCACTACCTCCGCGAGAAGGTCCGCGCGAAAACGCTCGCCGAGACCACGGCCGTCCGATATTGGGGGGTCCTGCAATCGATGTTGAGGGACGCGAGCGATCCGGACCTCCCCGATCTCTACGTCCGGCCGGACAATCCCGCGAAGGTCGTAAAGGCGCCTGCGAAGATCAAGAAAAAGAGCCGGGCTTGTTTGTACCCGTCCGAATTCCTCGCCCTCATTACGTGCGAGAGGATCCCCGCCCGCGCGCGCCGCACGATCGCGCTTTTCGTGTACCTGGGGCTGCGCCTCGGCGAGGCGTATCGGTTGCGCTGGGAAGACTGCGACCTCGAGCATAACGTCGTGACGATCCGGCGAGGGTGGGACGCTGCGCGGAAGCGTGAGAAAGCGCCGAAGAACGGGACGCAGCGGGCGCTCGTATTCGCCGAGGCGGACAACATCATGCCGCTTTTGCGGTACCTCCGCGACAAGGCGGGCGGGAAGGGGTTCGTCTTCGAGGTGGACGCCTACACGTTCCGGCGTCAATTCTCGAAGTACCTCGACCGTGCAGGGCTCACGCGATACGAGCTTCGGAACGATTCCCCGACGCATATCGCTTTGACGGCGCACGGGCTCCGCGCGACGTTTGCGACGTGGAGAGCACGGCGAGGGGATAACCCGCACCACCTTCGCCGCGTCCTCGGCCATGGCAATCAGGCGACCACGGATCGCTATGTCGACGACGCGCAGCTCCTCGGCGCGCACGTGGGGGACGTCTTCCCGCCGTTGCCCGCCTCACTTTTCCAGGATTCTGCGCCGGGTTCTGTTCCGAAGCGCTCGCAACCCCGCGGAATCACTGAGGCGACCAGACACGGAAGCGGAAGCGGAAGCGGGAGCGGAAGCGGGAGCGGAAGCGGGAGCGGGAGCGGAAGCGGAAGCGGAAGCGCGTGCGGAACGGGGGTGCAGAAGATCCCGCTCGGGGACGGCGATCGTACCGTCGTGCTCGTGCTCTTCAAGGCCATGCCGTGCTCCCCGTGCTCGCAGCACTGCGTGCTGCTCCGCGCGGGTCCGCGCGGTGCTGCGCAGCCTTGAAGAGCACTCCGCGCGACGGTCCGGGACGAGGGTCCCGGCGAAAGGGTCGTCGGGCGGAGGGTTTCGTCATGCTGAGGATCTATGAGGTCGTTTTGACCATGGCTGGGGACGCGGCAGGCATTGCGGAGCAAATCGAACGGAGAGACTCGGACCTGGCTCGGCAACTGCGCAGGGCAATGCATAGCGTCGCGCTGAATCTGGCCGAGGGCATGGGCAACCACGCCGGACACAAACGCCAGCGCTACGCCTCCGCCCTCGGCTCGGCACGGGAGGTCCTGGCCTGCGTCCACGTCGCCCAGGCCATGCGCTACATCGGCACGGTCGATGCCCGGGCGCTGGACCGCATGGACCACGTCATCGCCACCCTGGGACGCCTCGTCTACCGCCGCGCATCGTAGGGACAAGCCTCCCGGCCCCTCTCCCGGGACGGGAGAGGGGTCGGGGGTGAGGGTGTTTCAGCGCGCGCAGGATCACGGCTCCCATTCCAACACCCTCGCACCATTCAGGCCGGATCGTGGGCTTTCCCGCGCCAAACCAATCCGATCTTTTACAATTGCCTTCGACCGCAATTCATGAGACAAAACAAGCGACGCCAGCCGGCGCTAGCAACACCGACCGGCGTCTCCCCACAACCCCGTGCAACACCCGGAGTCATGAGTATGGCAACGATACCGCTCCATCCGCCGCCGGCAAACTTTACGGCGGCGCACGCCCTCCTCGGGCGCCTTTACCTCGAACACCGCGATTTCCTGCGCCGCCTCCTCCTCGGTCAGGCCATCCCATCCCGCGACGTGGACGACCTCGTGCAGGAGGTCTTCCTCACGGCCTGGCGGCGCCTCGAATGCCTCATCACGCCGGAGCAGGCTCGCCCGTGGCTCCTGGTGATCGGGCTCAACCGTGCTTGCAATTATCGAAAGCTCTTGCGCCACGCACGAGAGGTCTTCACGGGACTCGCGGAGGACTTCGCCGAGCAGGAAGACCCATCGTCGCCGGACGAGCTGGTGCACGCGACGTACGGCCTGTTCCGGCTCAAGCGCTTCTTGGGAAAGATCGGCCCGCGCATCCGGGCCGTGGTGATGCCTTACCTGGAAGGCCGTTCGATCCGGGAGATCGCCGAATCGCTCGGACTCAAGACGAAGACCGTCCACGCCCGCCTGCACCTCGCACGACGGCACCTCGGAACGCTCGCGCTCGTGTAACCGGCGCCGCGCGTCGTCGGGCGACGGGCTTCGGATGCCCGGGGCGGCGTGCTTTTTCGGTCATTGCATCGGGGGCACGCCGCCGGCAAACAGCGAGCACGGCACGACGGGTCAATGACAGCGAAAATCCGCCTCGCCCCGGGAAGCGCATGCGCTCTGGCAAGTGATCCTCGCGCAACCACATCGGCGCAGGCATCCCCGGCTTTCCTTTCCGTGCCCACAGCCGGCGTCGCATCGCGTGCTTTCCTGCGAGCATTCCTGTTCGCATGCCTTCACACGCTCCTCGGTGAGGATGGGCGCGGGCTCGGGCGGCGCGGGCTCGGGCAACGGGCGGTCCTCAGGCTCGCGCTCCTGCGAGGCATCGGGTGGCGCCGCATCGGCCGTGGTCGCCGTGCGTGGAGCGTCGACCGGGAGGGGCGCCGTCGGAGCAGGGGGCGTCCCGCAAGCGGCCACAAGGACGAGGGGAACGGCGATACGCCAGGGACAATGGCAGGTCACGCCGCAGTCTATCACCCTTCGGTCGTCAGGGGGGGCGCGCATCCTGGATCAGGAGGGCGAGGGGGTGGAAGCGGGAGCGCCGCAAGCGCCGCCGGCTCCACGCAGACCATCCTGAGGCCTGTCGAGGGGCCGCAATAGCATCGAGCATGTTCAGCCGAGGCGGTCGCACGTGTTCGGAAGGAACCAGGTCCCCTCCATCATTCTACGACCGCAGGCTCCAGGTGGCGCTCGATGACCCGCTCCAGTTCCTCAAAATCTACGGATTGACCACGTTCAGCCGTAACATACTCATCTCTGGCCACGCCCGCCGGGATCTCACACTCGTAGTAGTACCGATTGGGCTCCTCGTCGTACGTGGACACGTATACGAGCCGCCGAGGGTTAGCCGGCATCGCGATTCCGATGGCCATGCAATCCGCATCCCAGTGGTCCACCACGACCCAGCCGCGTCGCGGAAGGTCCAACCGCGCGATGAGATCGAGAATCGAGGCGTCTTTGCTCATCATTTGGCGAACCTTCCGTCCGTCAATAGCTTCCGAACCTTATGACTGTGTTGCAACGCCTTTTCGAGCGTCATGTCTTTGATCTCGTCCCAAGGCAGCTCTCGTTGAATACTTCCGCGCCGATATTTCGCTACGAAATCACCGACCTTGGCGTCGAGACTGTTCAATACCTGCTGGGTCGTCGGGCTGTCCGCGTTCAACTTCAGTTTTCGGGCGAGCGCTTCAGCCCGCGTCGTCGGGCCCGCGCTGGGCAAGGCGCGCTCCGGCTTCGGACCAACCCCTCCATCCCCCGGGCTCTTCGGCTTCGGCGGCTCGCTCCCTCCGGCCCCAGCCTTCCCCCCTTTCGACCACGCCTGCCCCTCCCGCGGCCCCGCCGCCTTTCCGCTTCCCTCCTTCTCCTTCGGGACGAAGTTAGGGTGCCGTGCGTGACACAGATTGGCAAGACACTCCTTCGCCCGCTCCACCGGCAGCCCCGTGACCTCCGGCTCCCGCACGTTCCAATCCTGGAGCTGCTCACCGGCAGGGCGAGGCGGCTCGATCGGCGCTGGCTCGTCCGTCCCCTCGCCACCCACGACGCGCGCCGCACGCACCGCCGGCCGCGGCCGAACCGACGTCGACTTCTCCGCACCACGACACGCCTCCCCTGTGCTCCGCGTCCGCCGGACCTGCCCCGGATCGTTTGGACACCTCGCCTCACGGCGCGCCACCACAGAGACCGTCGCCGGAGCCTCCCCCGTCCGCGTTTGTCGCACCACGACCCGCGTCCGCGTCCGATGCGGCTCCTCCGATTCAGGCGCCCTTCGAATCGGCTCCGGCCGCGCCTTCACCGTCACGGTTGACTTCTTGGCCTCCTTCGCCTCGACCGCGCGCGCCGCCGCGATTTTCTTCGGCGCCGGAGGCCGGGGCGGCGAAAGCCTCCGGGCGCACTTCAGGTTGTTGTAGGGAATGGGCAACAGCTTCACGCTGTCCGCGGGCGCATCCGGATCGTAGACATACAGGGGGCTGTCATGGGCCCTCCCCATGGCGAGCTCCCGCGGCTCCCACAGGAGCGTGCCGGAGCCTGAAATGGACCAGGTAGCGACGCTCCGCGGCATGACCGGCGGGCGCGCGCAGACGTGGATCTCCCGATACGAGGATCGCGGCGGCGTACAACCCACGGCGAACGCCATTGCGACCCAAAGGAATGCGAACCAAACCAAAGCCGAGGCCACCCCGCCCCGCGCACACGCAAAGCAGGACCGAGCACGCCCCGGGGCGACCCTTCGAGGATGTCGAACGAATCACCTCCTACCGGAGGTCCCTCGACCTCCGACAGGACGTGTTCGACCTTCGGTAGGAGGTCCCTCGACCTCCGGCAGGGAGCCATCCACCTCCGCCAGGAGCGCGTTTACCTCTGCCCGGAAATCGCCCGCTTCCGCCCCGAGGTCGTCCACCTCCGCCTGTGGATGATTCAACCCCCGGAGGAAATCGCCCACCTCCGCCGGAAGTTCCTTCATCTCCGAGAGGAACTCCCCCGCTTCCGCCAGGTCCTCGCCTGCCTACGGCAAGAGATCGTGGATCCCCAAACGGACATCGCCCGCCTCCACGCGAAGATCACCAACGCTCGGCAGCAGGTCGCCGCTCCCCCATCGGCCCCGCCTCTCCACTTCCTGTTGCCATGGCCCGCACGGATACGTACAGTGCCGACGTACACACCCGAGGTACCACCACCCAAGGAGGAATCGTGGCGCACGTTCCCGCATCACTTTTTACAGGGAAACTTCTCATTGATGCCACCGCGGCGAAGGACATCCTCTTCGACCTGGCGCCGGGGGCCGGCCGGATGCTCAAGCACGCGCAGGAGGGGCTCAAGGACGTCCTCGCCGAGCTGCCCAGCGCCCTGCCCAAGCACGCCGCGACGCTCGGCATCTCGGTCGACATCGTCACACGCATCGCGACCTCCACCGCGAACCTCGAGCTGCTCGAGGAGCTGCTCGGGGACGCACGCAAGCTGGTCGAGGTCCTCGAAGAGAGCATTGCTTACCACGAGGATCAGCGCGAAGCCGAATTCTCGCAGCTCGCCGAAACCATCAAGCGCACCGCGGCCCGGAAGGACCCTTCCGTCGAGGCGGCATTCGAAAAACTCCTCAAGTACGTCGCGCAGGTCGGCGTGAAGGCCGCAGCCACCCGCCGCAAGAACGAGGAGGCGGCCAAAGGCGCATCAGCCAAAGCAAACGACGGTTCGCCCTGAATTCTCCCGCGCGCCACGTCAAAACAACGTGAGCTGCTTCCTCCGCGGATCCGGCCCCTTCTTCGGCAAATCGGCCGTCTCCTCCGTGACGAGCCGCTCCTCGATCTCGCGCAGGAACGGCGAGGCCTCCGTCGCAACCGGTTTGCCGTGACGCACCCGTTCCCGCGCATAGGAGAGGAACAGGCGCTCTCTCGCGCGCGTCATTCCCACGTAGAAGAGCCTGCGCTCCTCGGCCACGTCGGCCTCGTCCTCGCGGCCTTTGAATCGTAATGGCAAGAGGCCGTCCTCGCAGCCCACGATCAACACCACCCGAAATTCGAGGCCCTTCGAGGCGTGCAGCGTGAGCAGCGCGATCCGATCCGCCCGCGGATCCCACGTGTCGACCTCCACCTCCAGCGCGACCTCCAGGCGGAACCGCTCCGCATCCTCGCCCGATCGCGCCGCAATCGCGACCAGCACCACGAGCGCCGCGTCGACGTCGGCTTCCCCGAACGACGGCGCCTCCTCCCCCTCCCCCGCCGCGCTCGGCGTCGCGTCCTCGGGCCCTTGCGGCGCCGCGATCTCCTCGCGCACGCGCGCCGCGGCGGCCTGGAGCGAAGGGCCGAGCGGCGCGCCAGGCTCGTAGGTCGCGACGAACGACCGCACGATCGCCATCGCGGCCGCCCGCTCCAGCACCCGATCGTGCGTGCGCCGCTGGAATGGCATGCCCGAGCGGCGCAGCGCCTCGACGAGCGCGTGGGCCTGCGCGTCGGTCCGATACAGAATGGCCACGTCGCCGAACGCGTGGCTCCCCTCCCCTTCCTCGGGCCCGACGCGGCCCGTATCCATCGAAAAGAGCGAGGTGCCGCCGACGAGGCGCTCGATCACGTGCACGACCCACTCGGCCTCGGCGCGCTCGGTCCGCGCCTCGTGCGTCACGATGCGGCTCCGATCCTCGATGAGCGGGCGGAGCACACGCTCGCCGACCGTCGGCGAGGGCGCAATGACGCCGAGGGCCGCGTCCACGATCGTGCGCGTCGAACGATAGTTCTTGCCGAGGCGCACCACGCTCGCGGCGGGGTAATCCTCGCGGAATCGAAAGAAGAACGAGACGTCCGAGCCGCGAAACCCGTAAATGGCCTGGTCCGGATCGCCGATCGCGCAGACATTCTGCGCCTCGCCGGCGAGCAGGAGCAAGAGGCGGTATTGCCGTTCGTCCACGTCCTGGAACTCGTCGACCGAGAGGTGCACGAAGCGCTCGCGCAAGGCCGCGAGCACGTCGGAGCGCGATTCCAAGAGCTCGACCGCGAGCGTGACGAGGTCGTCGAAATCGACGAGCTTCCGCGCGGCGAGCCCCTCCTCGTAGGCGGCCCAGGCACGATCGAGCTCGCTGCCCGGGAGATATTCCTCGGAAGGACGCAGCAAGGCCTCCGCGCGCCTCGACACGCGCCGCTTCCACCGCGAGATCGCCGCGCAGAGCTGCGTCGCTTTGCGTTCCGTCACGGAGAGCGCCGCCGCCACGAGCTGAACCCGCTCGCGCTCCCCCGCAATGCCAATCTCCGCGTGGTCGCCGTATTCACGCAGAATCAGGAGCCCGAGCGCGTGGAACGTCATCGCCGGCACGCGCTCCCCCGCCTCGCCGAGCAGCAAGACGAGCCGCTCGCGCATTTCCTCGGCCGCGCGCCGCGTGAACGTGATCGCCAGGATCCGCTCGGGCGGGACGCCCTGCTCGTGGACGAGATGCGCGATGCGATGCGTGAGCGTGCGCGTCTTTCCCGTGCCCGGCCCCGCGACCACGAGGAGCGGCCCCCGCACGACCTCGGCCGCCGCGCGTTGCTCGGCATCGAGGCCGTCGAGCAGCGCGGGCGGGCTCTCCGGCGCGCTCGGCTCGGACCGCGGCGCGAACAGCGATACCGGAGGCTCCTCGTCCGTGCTTTTTTTCTTGCGGCCGGGTTTGTCCGCGGCGGCGCGCGTGGTCTTTTTCGAAGGAGGCGTGGGGCTCGGCTCGTCCTCGAAGAGGAGCGCGACCACGGGGCGACGCCTGATCTCGTCCGGCGTGAACAGCCGGATCGTCCCGTATTCCCCGTCGTATCCCGCGTCGCGGATCACACGCCCCGCGCGCATTCGCGCGATCCCCTCCGACAGGAGCGACGACCCCGCCCGCGTGATGTCTTCGAGCGGCGCCTCTTCCAAAATAAAGAGCTCCGGCCCGAGCCGCGAGAGCAGCCCCCGATAGCTCTGCTCCACCACCTGGCTCGACGGTCCCACGCTCGAGAGCTCGGCGAGGACCTCCGGCAGCGGCACGACGCTGCGAAAATCGGGGGCATTCTCCGGCCTGTATCCCTCGTCGCGGTCGGCGAGCTTTTCGACACGATGCAGGACGCCCACCGTGACGGGGCGCCCGCAGGTCGGACAAACCTCGCCGCGCGCGAGCGTCTCCGAGGGTTCGAGGCGCACGCCGCAAGCCCGGTGCCCGTCGAGGTGGTATTTTCCTTCTTCGGGGAAAAACTCCATGGTCCCGACGAAACCTTCGCCCGTCTCCAGGGCGCGGCGCAGCGAGAAATAATCGATCGGACCGTCGAAGACGGTGGTCTCGCGCCCGAGCTTCGGCGGCGAGTGCGCGTCCGAGCTCGACACGAGGCGGTAGCGGTCGAGCCGGGAGAGCCGCCAGTTCATCGCAGGATCCGAGGACAACCCCGTCTCCAGGGCGAACACGTGCGGCGCGAGATCCCCATAACACTCCTCCACCGCGTCGAAGCCGGCCTTCGAGCCGAGCACGGAGAACCAGGGCGTCCAGATGTGCGCGGGCACGAGGTAACTCCCCGGGCTCGACGCGAGCACCATCTCGAGCAGGTGCCGCGAGTCGAGGCCGAGGATGGGCCGGCCGTCGGCGCTCAGGTTTCCCACGCGCGCGAGCGCCGCGACGAACCGCTCGGCCGCCTCGAAATCGGGCACGTACACGAGGTGGTGCACCTTCCGGACGCGCTCGCCTTTCTTGTAAATGGTCGAGATCTCGACCGAGAGCATGAAGCGCACGGGCCCTCGGCAGGGCCCTTCGAGCCGCGCATCGACGGCCTGCTCGAGATCGCTTTGCAGCCGAAAGAGCCCCGGCTCGGCCGGCACGAGCCTCTGCTTGAGCTCCGCCATCCACGCCGGATGCGTGAAATCCCCGGTGCCGACGACCGAGATCCCCTTCCGCCGCGCCCACCAGGCGAGGTGAAACAGGTCACAGTCCGAGCTCGTGGCGCGTGAGTACCTCGAATGGACGTGGAGGTCCGCGTGGTATCGCATGTTTGTCTTTCGGGAACCCCTTACGCCGCAAGTAGCCGAGATCTCGCGACTCGTCAAGCCGCGGACAAACAAAAGAGGTTTGGCCACCTAGAACCCTAGGTTTGGCCCCATGGAACCGGACGCGGCGGAGGTTTTACCGGAAGGAGCGCTCGATCCACGCGTAGAGCGCGGCGGACACGACCACGACGACGAGGGCCGTGAGCAGGCGCGGCCGGAGCCGCTTGCCGGGCTCGAACTGGTAATGGGGCAAGCCGATGATCAAGGCCACGCCGCCGAGCAGGGTGAAGCGGAAAAACTGCAGAGCCACGCGGTGGTTGCTCTCGAAGAGCGCGAGCGGCAGGGGCAGGAGGTGGAAGAACACGACGACACGAAACCATCGCTCCCCGCGCTCGGGCGACCCGAGGCCCCAGAGGAACAGGCCCCAGAGCGAGAGCGTGACGAGGACGAGCCCCGTATTCGCCATGTCTTCGAGGAGGTTGAGGCCCTCGCCGAGCTTCGAAAGGTCCACCATGCCGAGGAGCGCATCATCGCCGTTTTTCGGCCGTTGTGAAAGGCTCGTTTCCCTGATACGCACGAAAGCGGACTCCGGATGAGCGACGACCGATACCACCGCCGCCTCTTCGTGTTCCTCGGCGTGGCGAGCTTCTTCGAGGGGTTCGACACGTTCGCCCTCACCCAGCTCCTTCCCGCGATCCGCGCCGAAATGGGGCTCTCGCCGAGCGACGCCGGGTGGCTCGTCGGGGCCATCTGCGCCGGCTCGATCCTCTCCTACGGCCTCGTCCGGTACGCCGACCGCGCCGGGAGGCGGGGCGTCCTCGCCGTCACGATCCTCGGCTACGCCGTCTGCACCGCGCTCACCGCGCTCGCCCGCGGGCCCTTCACGTTCGGCGCCGCGCAGATCGCCGCGCGATTTTTCCTCATCGCCGAGTGGGCCCTCTCCCTCGTCGTCGCCGCCGAGGAGTTCCCCGCCGATCGCCGCGGCCTGTACATCGGCGTCCTGAATGCGCTGACCGGCGTCGGCGCCATCGTCTGCGCCGGGATCACGCCCGCCGTGATTCAATCGCCCCTCGGCTGGCGGGGCGTCTACGTGCTCGGGACGGCGCCGCTTTTCCTGCTCGCCGTCGCCCGGCGATCGCTACGCGAGACGCGCCGCTTCACCGAGCAGGTCGAGGGCACGAGCCTCGCAAAGAGGTCGTTCACGCGGATCCTCTCCCCGCCGCATCGAGACCGCATGCTCCTGCTCGCGGTCATCTGGATGCTCACCTACGCCTGCACCACGAACGCGATCATGTTCTGGAAAGAGCACGCGATGGGAGAACGCGGGTACACCGAGGGGCGCGTGGGCCTTTACATCTCGATCGCCGCCGTCGCCGGAATGCCGTTCGCATTCCTGTCCGCGAAGCTGCTCGACGTCCTCGGGCGGCGCGGCGCCTCGGTCGTGATTTATCTGTCAGTCGTGGCAGGAACGGCGGGCTGTTATCTCGCGGGCTCCCCGGCGCTCGTCCTGATCTCGCTCGTGCTGGCGATGGGCGGCATCACCGCGACGGGCTCCGTGCTCGCCGCTTACAACGCCGAGCTGTTTCCCACGGAGCTCCGCAGCGACGCTTTCGGGTGGTCGAACCACCTCTTCGGCCGCACCGCGCAAGTCGTCACGCCCATCCTCGTCGGGTACGCCGCCGAATCCGTGGGATGGGGCAAGGCCGTCTCTTCCACCGCGGTCTTCCCGGTGATCGCGCTCGCCCTGATCCTCCTCACATTGCCGGAGACGCGCGGTCGCGAGCTGGAGGATATCGCCTGAATCACGTGCTATCTTGCACGCATGGCCGACGCGCCCGAATCCCCGGCGGAGGCGAGCCCCCCCGGGCCAGCTGAATTCACCGTCCACGCCTACGGTCCGGCCACGCGGGTCCTCTCCGTGGCGCTGCGCCTCGCCGCCCTGCTCAACGTCCTCTACGTGGCCGCGCACATCGCCACCGATATCGTGACCGGATCGAGGACCGCGCCGCCGCTCGCCGTCGCGCTCGGCATCGCCTTTTTCTCCGGCGGCCCCCTCGTCCTCGCGCTCCTCCTCAACCGGAACCATCGCGGCAAAGCCGAAATCGGGCCCGAGAGGCTCACGCTCACGCTGCGCCGCGAGCGATTCGAGATTCCCAACGATTCCATGAAGGCCATCCGTCCGTGGCGCGTCCCGCTCCCCGGCCCGGGCCTCCGGCTCGTCCTCGGCTCGAACCGCTCATTCCAGCGCCGCCTCGTGCCCGAGGATGCCGCAGCCCTGCTCTCTGCCCTCGGCGAAAAGCTCCCCGCGGCCCGATCCGCGCTCGATCACCCCGCCATTCGTTTCGCCGAGGCGCGGCGCGCGCTCGGGCGGCGGTGGCCTTATTTCGTGGTGAAATACGGGCTGATCCCGCTCGGCCTCGCGATCGTCCTTTTCCGCCTGCACCAGTACATCATGTATGGCGGGCCCTTCGGGCAATATCACCTCTTCGGCCTCGGCCCGTATCTCGGAGCCTTTTTCCTGCGATGGCTGGGCGTGCTCGGCGCGCTCGTCGTGTACGCAGGCCTCGTGCGTATCGTCGCGGAGGTGCTCGCGCTCGGCGCGACGTACCTGATCCCACGCCGCGCGAAGGGCCTGCGCCGCATCGCCGAGATCGTTCTGGACATCGCGTATTTCGTCCTCGTCCCCGCGTACGTCCTCGCGCATCTCCTCGCGTGATGCATCAGGGAGGCGTCGCGCCGGGGCGCTGCCCCGGACCCCGCGGGGGCTGTTCGCCCCTCGACCCGAACCAGGGCCTGAGCATTGGTCTCATCTCGCGAGCCCATCCTCCCTGAGCACCCGTAGCATCTCTGCTGCGGGTGCCAGTCGTTCGAGCCCGCGGCTGATGGTGACGGAGCCCGGTGGTCCTCCGGAAGACTTGCC
>NZ_JARZHH010000050.1 GCF_029946515.1 Polyangium sp. 6x1 | reverse complement strand
CGGCGGCGGGGTCGCCTGCGCGGACGCCGGCGGCGGCGGCGGGGCCTTGGGCGGCGGGAGCGAGGTCGACGCGGTCGGCACGACGCCAGGGTCGGGGACCGTCGGCGCCTGACGCCGCGGCGGCGGAGGCGGCGGCGGCGGCTTCTTGGGCGCGGCCGCCTGCTGCGCGTCGGTCGTCGCTGACGCCTTCCGGGCACCCTCGGAGACACGTTCGGGCTCGATCTCCTCGAACGCATCGACCTCGTCCGCCCGGGCCTCCTCGGCGACGGCGGAGACGACGTCGTCGTCGGCCTCCTCCTCGGCGACCTCGACCACGAGCTCCGGCGCCGACTCGAGCGGCTTCGTCCGCGGCGCGGTCTCGCGCGCCTCGATCGGCGTGACCGGCGTATCCATCGGCGGGCGAGGGACCGCGGGCGGCGGCGCGAACGCCACGGTCTGCGCCTGCTCGGACGCGAACTGCGCGGTGATCGCCGCGACCTCGGGCGGACGCGGCGTCCAGCCCTCCTCGACCACGTCCTCCGCGGGACGGGCCGGCGGGACCGTCGAGCGCCTCGGCTTCGACGTCGCCTCCGCCGCGGGCATCGCCGGCGGCGGCTCCGAATAAACCTTGACGGGCGGCAGATCTTCGCCGACCGAGAGGATCCGCATCGGCTGGATGACGCCGGCGTCGCCCGCATCCATCGCAGGGAGCGGCTCGGGCGGCGGCGCGGCTTCGGCCACCGGCTCCGGCGCCGGCGTCGCCGCGTCGTCCGGCAGCGCGACCTGCCCCTCGGACGCGGGCATCGTGTCGTCCTCGGTCTTCACCGTGCGGCGCGAGCGACGACGCGGCAGCGGCGGAGGCGCGGCGCGCTCGGGCTCCGCGGCGAGGGCAGGCAGCGTCTCCGTGGGCGTCTCGATCTGGGGCACGGCGGGCGGCGCCGGCACGGCGGGCGAGACGGAGGCGGCGGGCGGGTTCGAGGCCCGCGGCGGCATGTTCGTGTTCGGTCGAGGCGGCGGAGACGAGCCGCTCACGGGCACGCGCGAGGGGCGCGGCGGCGCCGGGACGCTGCCTCCCGGGCGGGGCGGAAGGGGGCGAGGCGCTGCCCCGTCCACGCTCCCCGCGGCACCGGCGACGCCCGAGACGCCGGGAGGGGGCCCGTCGATCCCGTTCGAGGTTTGCGTCGCCGTGGAATCTTCAATCCCGCGGGGAGGTGTCTCGCTCATCGGCTGTCTGCTCCGTGCAGAGACTCGCCCATCCGGATCGGGCCGCCCTGGATCCCCCAGGGACGGGCCTTGCCCGGCTCGACGAAGAGGACGGCGGTCGAGCCGAGATGGAACATGCCGATCTCGTCCCCGCGCTTGACGGCGTACCCAGGTTCGAGCCGGTGCTCGCCGTAGGGCACGTCGCGCGCGTCGATCCCGCTCACCGTGATTCGACCGACGATCATCGCGGCGACCATCACGACGGTGACGCGACCGTGCGCCTCCGTGTCGATGCAGATCGCGACGCGACGGTTGACCGAGAAGAGCTTCGGCACGTGCGTCTCGCCGAACGAGTTCACGGGGAAGTACTCGCCGGGGAACGAGCGCACGAGCGAGATCGTGCCGCCGGCGGGGGCGTGCACGCGGTGGTAGTCGCGCGGGCTCAGGTAGACGATCCCGAACTGGCCGCCCTCGTAGCGGCGCGCGTCGTCGGCGTCGCCGACGAGGTCGAGGGCGGAGTAGTCCTTGCCCTTCACCCGGAAGACGCCGTCTCGCTCGATGATCCCGAACGAGTCGATGCGCCCGTCGGCGGGGCTCACGAGGGCGCCCTCGTCGGGGCAGAGGGGGCGGGCTCCGTCACGCAAGGGGCGCGTGAAGAAGGCATCGAAGCACGAGAAGCCCCCGTCGGGGGTCACGGCTTCGGCCATGTCGACCTGATAGGCGCGGGCGTAGATCCCGACCACCGCGGACGTGACCGCTTGGGGCATCGGGAGGTCGCAGAGCCGGCCTACGGCCCGGGTAATGCGCTCGCGCGGGAGCGCACGCAGGATCTGAGCGGCAGCGTACGTGGCGATCATCGTAGAGATCGGAAAAAGTCGGCCTGGCGGAGCTTAGGCACCGGGCGGGATTAGGGTCAACGGCGGAGCGCGACCGCGGGACCGGTTTTCACGGGGTTTCACTCGTACGACCCTGCTACCCGACGCACGGCTGGGTACGCTTGGACGGCTGGGGCGTGAGGCGCGCGTGTGTTCGGACCAACATGACGGCCTCTTTCCGCCTCGTCAACGTGGATGGGCGCCCGCCGGCGAGCGCTGTCCGCGGGGGCGATCCGTTTTGGCGCGGCGCCGCTCGGTCTTGGTGCAGCGCCGGAGGCGCCTCCTCGCGATCCGCGGGAAAAGCCCGGGATTTTGCGACGGCACGACCTTCGCAAAGGGGAGACGTCGAAGGCAACGACGAGGAGGAATCAGATGGACATCACGTTCTGGGGCGTTCGCGGCAGCATTGCTTCTCCGGGTCCGGACACGATCGGCGTCGGCGGCAACACGAGCTGCGTCGAGGTCCGCTGCGGCTCGACGAAGATCATCCTCGACGCGGGCACGGGCATCCGCGCGCTCGGCGACAAGCTCCTGCGCGAGGGGTCGGTCGAGGCGGCGCTCCTCCTCTCGCACGTCCACTGGGACCACATCCAGGGCATCCCCTTCTTCGTCCCGGCGTACGTGCCGAGCTCGAACATCCAGGTGATCGGCAGCGCGAACGGCGTGATGTCGCTGCGCGACGCGCTCGCCTACCAGATGACGGCGCCGGTCTTCCCCGTGCGGCTCGACCAGCTCGGCGCGAAGATCGACTGGCGCGAGGTCCGGAGCGGCGAGCGCTTCCAGATCAACGACGTCGTCGTGCGCGTGGCGCGGCAGAACCACCCGGGCGGCTCGTTCGCGTACCGCCTCGACTGGAACGGCCGCAGCGTCGTCTACGCGACGGACACCGAGCACTTCGCGTGCATCGACCCCGAGCTCTACGCGCTCTCGCGAGGCGCTGACGTCCTGATCTACGACTCGCAGTACACGCCCGACGAGTACCGCGGCACGGCGCCGGGCAACTCCAAGGTCGGCTGGGGTCACTCGACGTACGTCGCCGGTGTCGAGCTCGCGAAGGCCGCGGGCGTCGGGCAGTACGTGCTGTTCCACCACGACCCGCGCCGCTCGGACGCGGGCGTCGCCGACCTCGAGCAGAGCACGCGCGAGCTCTTCCCGAACGCCGTCGCCGCGCGCGAGGGCATGGTCATCGGCCTCGACTCCGTCGCCAGGGCGGCCTGATGGGCCTCCCCGCGCTCCGCGTCCGGGACGAGCCGTCGATGGTGACGACGGCCGCGTGGCACCTTATGCTCGAGCTCGCCCCAGGCTCCATGTCGCGCCTCTCCCTCCTCGTCGATCTCGCATCGCTCCTCGCGCGCGAGGTCGACCTCGACGCGCTCCTCGGCACCGCGTGCGAGCGCCTCGCGCAGGCGATGTTCGCCGACCGCGCGACGATCTGGCTCGTCGACGCCGAGCAAGGCGACCTCGTGACGCGCGTGGCGCTCCTGCCCGAGCTGCCCGCGCTGCGCCTCCCGCTCGGCCGCGGCATCGCGGGGTACGTGGCCCGCACGGGCGAGGTCGTGCGCGTCGGCGACGCCTCGACCGACCCGCGCTTCGATCCGACGGCGGACCGGGCCACGGGCTACACGACGCGCTCGATGCTCGTCGCGCCGATCCGCGAGGAGGCGCGCGCGCCGGTGCGCGGCGTCGTGCAGCTCTTGAACAAGCAGGGCGAGGGCGGCTTCGACGAGGAGGACGAGCGGTACCTCGTCGCGCTCGCGAGCCAGCTCGCCCGCGCGCTCACGATGACCACGCTGCGCGCGGCCGACGGGGGCAACCCCGGCCTCGTGCTGCAAGGGCCGTTCAACCGCATCGTCGGCCGCAGCGCCCCGATCACGGCCGTCTACGAGAAGATCCAGCTCGCCGCGCAGACCGACGCGACGGTGCTCCTGCGCGGCGAGACGGGCACGGGCAAGGGCCTGTTCGCCCGCGCGATTCACGTGAACTCCCGGCGCCAGGCGCGCCCGTTCGTCACGGTCGACTGCACGACCCTGCCCGCGCAGCTCGTCGAGAGCGAGCTCTTCGGCCACGAGCGTGGCGCGTTCACCGGCGCCGATCGGCGCGTCCCGGGCAAGGTCGAGCTCGCCGAGGGCGGCACCTTGTTCCTCGACGAGCTCGGTGACCTGCCGCTCGACATCCAGGGCAAGCTCCTCCGATTCCTTCAGGATCGTACATTCGAGCGGGTCGGCGGGCGCAACACGATGCGCGGCGACGTCCGCGTCGTGTGCGCGACGCACCGCGACCTCGAGACCGCCGTCGCCGAGGGCCGCTTCCGCGAAGACCTCTACTACCGCGTGCGCGTCGTGGAGATCGAGCTGCCGCCGCTCCGGACGCGCGGTCGCGAGGAGATCGAGGCGCTCACGCGGCACTTCGCCGACGTCTACGCGCAGCGCTACGGCAGACCGAGCCCCACGTTCGATCCGGCCGCGCTCCTGGCCATCGGCAGTCACACCTGGCCGGGCAACGTGCGCGAGCTCGAGCACTGGATCGAGAGCGCGATCGCCCTCGCGCCCGACGGCCGCATCACGCCGGCGCACCTGCCGCAACGCAGGCGCCCAACCACGATCTCCGACGGACGATCGAGCGAAGAAGAGGTCCGCATGCCGCTCCACCTCTCGCTCGACGACGCGATCGAGCGGTACGTCGGCGCGGTCGTGGCTGTGTGTGACGGCAACAAAACCGAGGCCGCGCGCAGGCTCGGCGTCGGTCGAAACACGATCGCGCGCGCCCTCTCACGCCGCCACGGCGGAGGCCCGACCTCGCGTGGGCCGGACTCGCTCCTCGGCGGCACGCACGGACGCGGCGACGACGACTGACCGGACTTCCTAGCGAGGCATGCGGCGCGCGGCCTCGCAGATCGCCGCGCGGATCGCGTCCTTCGGCAGCTCCGGCGCGGCCTTCTCCTCGCACGCCACCGCGGGCTCGAACGGATCGAGCGCGATGCCGAAGCGGAACGGGCGATCGAGATCGCTCGGGTCCGGGTGCAAGAGCCCGTTCAGCGAGTGCCACCGCCCGAAGCGGTTGTACACGTCGTCGATGCGCTCCACGAGCGGCGCGGCGTTCTGCGTGTCGCCCATCGCGAGCAACGACTCCGCGAGGTGGCAGCGCACCGAGGCCTCGTGCGGGATGAGCGCGTGCGCGCGCGCCCGCTCGATCGACGCCGCGCGCGCGTGCCCTCGACCTTGCAAGAGCTCCCCGAGCCGGATCCGCCGCGCGATTTCCTTCACGTTCGCCGGCATCGCGCCGGGCTCGAGCTCTGCCGGCAAGTCCTTCGGCAGGCCCGTGATGTGCCCGCGCCAGCGCTTCACCCACGTCTGAAAGTCTGCCGCGCTCACCTCGGCGATCGCCTGCTCGAAGTCCTTCGAGCTCTCGGCCGCCTTGAGCCGCACCACGAGCTGCGGCAGCGCCTCGTCCCCTGCCTCGCGCGCCCAGTACCGCACGAAGCTCGCCACCTCGGCGAACGCCACCTGCGCTTGCTCCGCCGACGGCAGCATCGCGATGGACGGCCCGATCTTGTCGAGCTCCACGCCGAGCCCCTTGTCGAGGCCCACGCGCGCGACCACGTCGACCGGCGGGAAATCGTCGAGCGGCTCCTTCTCGCGCCACCGCACCTCTTGCCGCTTCGCCACGCCCTCCTGCAGCCACAGGGGCGCCTTGTCGCGCGTGCCGCGCGTGAGCGCGAGGTGCGTCAGCTCGTGCGCCAGCGTGTCGAGCCACGCGTAGCCGTTCGTCGTGGCGCGCGGCGAGATCATCGTCACGCGCCCCCACTTCGCCACGGCCACCGTGCCCGTCGTCTGCGCTGCCTCCTCGGGCAAACCCGTCATCGCCGCGAGCGTGAACTGATCCCGCACGAGATCGATCCGCATCGGCAACGGCAGCTCCACGCCGAGATCCTTCGACAGGTTCTCGCGTGCCTTCAGTGCCACGTCCACGATCAGCGGCACGAGCGCGCGATCCTCGTCGTCTTGCAGCCGCACGACGACCCCGCGTTCGTCGTCGCGCACCGTCAGCGTCCCGGCCGTCGCGCGCGCGCATCCGCGCGACACGTCGCCGAGCTCCATCGCCTCCGGCCGGTTCGTCAGATCCGGCCGCGAGAGCACGGCCACGGCCCCGTCACAGTCGCCCTCGTAGAGCAGGAGACGCGCCGTTTCGAGCGCGAGCGCCGTGTCCGACGTGTCCGCGCCGTCGAGGATCTTGCGCGCCGCCGCCACGTCGAGCTCCAGCGTCGCTTCCCGCGCGCGCCGCGCCCGATCGAGATCCCCGAGCAGCGGCACGTACGCCCCGCTCGACGCCGCGACGCTCATCGACGTCGCGGCCGCGAGCGCACCCAGAAGAACCTTCCGCATCGCGACAGACCTCATCGCAAGAGCCCCTCTGCGTAGCGCTTCACGGCTTCCTTCAGCAGCGGATCCGACGAGCCGCCGAGCCCTTCGAGCACGCGCTTGCGGAACGCGTCGGGGCCCTTGTGGCCATCTTTGCCCGGGATGTCCGCCTTCTTCGCCATCGAGCGCCCGTCGCTCGACTCGGGCCGCTCCTGGCTATTCTCGTTCTCCTCGTTGTTCCGCTCGCCGCGCGCCATCTCCAGGAGCCGCTGCGCGTTCTGCTGATGTTCGAGCCCCGCCTCGCCGTCGCCCTCGGCGAGCGCGCGCTCGGCGTCGCGCATGCTCTTCTCGGCGCGGTCGAGCAGATCGAGCGTCTCCTCGGGCAGGCTGCCGTCGCCCTGCGCGCCCTTCTCCCCGAGCTTGCGCGCGCGCTCGGCCATCTGCGCCTCGCGCTTGCCGCTCTTCTCCAGATCGCCCTTCGCGCGCTCCGCGGCCGATTTCCGCAGCTTTTCGAGCGCCTCTTCCGCCCACGCGAGCTCCTCGCCGAGGCCCGGCCGTGCGCGCTCCGCCTCGCGACCGGCGCTCTGCTCGCCGAGGTCCCACGTCTCGGCCGATGCCCCGCGCTTCTTCGCGTCTTCGAGCGCGCGCATCGCCTCCTTGCCGCTCTGCACCGCGTCGCGCGGCCTGCCTTGCTCCAGCGCGTCCGCCATCGACTCCGCGAGGTCGCGCGCCTGTTTGCCCGCGGCCGTCGCCGACCCCGGCTCGCCCGCGCGCCTCGGCAGGTTCTTGATCGCCTCGCGGATCGCCTCGGCGTGCTTCTTCGCCTCGTCCTTCAGCTCGTCGAGCTCGTCCTGCGAGAACGCTCGCTCGAGCGCCTGCTCCACGTCTTCGAGCTCGTCTCCGTGCTCGCGGATCAGGTCTTCGAGCTCCTGCTCGCCCGCCTCCGCCGCATCGTCCGCGCTCGAAGGATCGCCGTCGCCCGTCCCGCTCCCGCCCGCGCCCGACTCCGTACCGCTGCCGCTCCCGCCTCCGCCCGCGAACGACGGATCGGGATTTCGCAGCCGCGCTGCGAGGTCCCGCGCCGCGAGCTCGGCGTGGAACAGATCGTTCGCCTTGCGCGCCCGATCGATCCGCCGCAGCCCGTTCGCCACGATCTCCCCGAGATCCAGCCCGAGCTGCCCAAGCCTGAGGAGCTGCTTTCCTCCCCCGTCGAGCACGCTCACCGCCGCGTCGAGCCGCGCCACGCCGTTCGCCGTCTCGCTCCCGCGTTGCCCTGCGGCGACGGCCGTCGCCTCGGCGGCCTCGTCCGCGACCGTCGCGAGCCGCTTCGCCACGCGGCGTGTATCCGACGTCCCGAGCGAGTGCGCGGCCGCGTCGATCGCGAGCAGCACCGCCTCGCTCTCCTCGACGAGCTTCTGGTGCGTCGCGGCCGACGGCGCCTTCTGCTCCTCCGCGAGCGCGACCTCCAGCCTGCGCAGTTGCCCGCGAGCGAGCGCGAGCGCGCGGCGCGGGAACCTCAGACCGCCGTACGTCCCGGCGAGCGCCTCCTCGACGACGCCGAGCGCCTTCTCTTGCGCCTCGCGCTCCTTCTTCACGTGATCGGCGCTCTGCGTGCCCTTCGGCGCCTCCTCCACGAGCCGCATCGCGACGAGATCCGTCAGCGCGTCGCGCGCCCGCACGAGCGCCTCGTACCGGATCGCCTCCGGCTCGCCGACCTGCGGCGGGACCACCACGATCGCCGCGCTCTTGCCCCATTTCGGCCCGACGATCGGATCGTTGTCGCGCGCCTCCACCGTGATCTCCACGGGCAGGAAGTTGCGCTTGAAGAACGCGTCGCCGCCGAAGACGATCCGGTGCGACCCTCGATCCGACGTGGGATCTCCCTGCGGCCGCGACAGCACGCGCCGCGCCTCTCGCCCGCCCGAGCGGTACACGAGATCCACCTCGCGGAGGCCGTGATCGTCTGTCGCCTCGTACGACACGACGATCTCCGGCTCGTCGAGCATCCGCACCGTGCGCGGCGCGTCCTCGACGAGCACCTTCGGCGCGAGGTCCGGGATCGACGTCACCTCTTGCACGTCGGCTTGCGGGATCCGCACGTCGCCGAAGCGCGCCGCGATCCGGAGCGTCGCCGTCTCGCCGAGCTCCCACCGCGCCACCACGCCGCCCACGCCGTCGAGCGCGAACGGCACCTCGACCTTGCCGTCCGTCAGCACGAGCGTGCGGCTCGGAAACGTCGGGCGCCCGTGCACCGTGATCATCGTCCCGCGCGGCAGCGACGTCGCCTCGAACGTATCGATCACCCGGCCGTGCTGGTGCAGGTACTCGGGCGGCTTCGCGACGATGTTCACGTCCTCGAGGTACGCGAGCGGCAGCGGCGCCTCGCCGTTTCGCGCCACGAGCACATCGAGCCCCTCGACCACGCGTTGCTCGATCGCCGCGCCGAACACGGCGACGAGCGCGAACACGAGGCCCGCCACGGACCATCGCCGCGCCGCCACGGACGCGCGCTCTGCGATGCGCTCGATCGACGCGCGGCTGAGCAAGCGCGCGAGGTGCAGACGCGCGAGCGACGGCGAACCCCGCGTCGCGTCCTTCGTCGTCTGCTCCACGAGCCCGAGGCCTCGCACCGTCGCGGCGGCGAGCTCCGGGTCCGTCGGGCCGATCGTCTCCAGGATCGTGCGCCTCGGATCTTGCCGGCGCCGATGCAGCACGATCGCGCGTGCCACGAGGAACACGCAAAACGCGGCGAGCAGCGCGGCCACGGTCGCTCGCACGGCGGGGGTCCCTCGGCGGGCGAGGTGAGCGAGACCGATCACCAGGGCTGCGGCGAGCGCCGAGAGCGCGCGACGCGCGGAGGGACGGATCTCGGCTTCCCAGGTGGAACGAAGCTGGGCGAGCAAGGCAACCGGGACGTCGTGCTCCACGGCGGGAGAACGTAGCAGACCGGAGGCCTGTCGCTTCTCCCCTCCGTTGCCGCCCCCGAGCGCCTCCCGTACGATGCGCTCCGGCCCTCGTCCTCGCGACGCGCCGGCACCCTCGAAGCTTCCGCATCCCGACATCCGGGAGATCTCGCTTGGCGAACATCGGCTACATCCAGGTCGTCCGGCATTGCAACCATTTTTGCGGGTTCTGCTCGAACCCCACGACGCCCTACGTGCACACCTTCGACACGATGAAGGTGCTCGTCGACGATCTGGTCAAACGCGGTTATTTCGGGGTCATCCTCACGGGCGGCGAGCCCACGCTGCACCCCGAGCTCCCGCGCATCGCGGCGTATGCCTCCGCGCAGGGCCTCCACGTTCGTATGATCACGAACGGCTCGCGCCTCGCGGACCCTGAATTCGCGCGGAGCCTCGGCGAGGCGGGCGTCCGGCTCGTGCACGTCTCGGTGTATTCGGTGCGTCCCGACGTCGAGGCGATCCTGCGCGGCGCGGAGGGGACGCTGGAAAAGGCGTTCGCCGCCGTCCGCAATGCGCACGACAATGGGATCGAGGTCAACATCAACTGCGTCATCAACAAGCTGAACGCAGACCACCTCGACGAGAACATCGACCACTGGATCGAGCATCACCCCTACGTGCGCCATTTCGTGTGGAACAACCTCGACCCTTCGATGGGCCGTGCCGAGGTGAACCAGGCGCAGTTCACGCCGCGCCTCTCCGATTTCGAGGTCTCGCTCCAGCGCGCGATGCGCAAGCTCCACGCCTCGGGCCGCACGTTCCGCGTGGAAAAGGTCCCGCTCTGCTACATGACCGAGTTCGCCTGGGCGAGCACCGAGACCCGCAAGATCGTGAAGGGCGAGGAGCGCATCGTGCATTTCCTCGACAACAAGCAGACCGTCCGCCAGACCGACTGGGAGCACATCTACGCGCCTGCTTGCGCCCATTGCACGCTCCGCCCGATCTGCGGCGGCCTCTTCGACCGCGGCGCGGCGTACGACCCGGAGGAGCTCTACCCCGTTTTCGTCTCCCTCGACGCGGTCGTCGAGACGATCATCACCGACCCGAGCGACCCGAGTTATCCGCTGCGCACGCTTCCCGCGTGGAAAAAAGATTTCGAAGAGCGCCTGGCCGCCGCGCGGAGGGGCGAGGACGCCCCGCGCGCATCCGTCGAGGAAATGCGCCCTCCGGACGCGCCGCCCGTCGGCATGGTCACGGAGAAAGGCCTCAAGCTCTTCGAGGCGAAGCGCAAGAGCGAGACGAAAAAGGCCGAATCGCTCGGCGTCTCGATGGAGCGCGTCGACGTCGCCGTGCCCGACGACGGCTCGAACGGAATCTAGGATGTACCGTGCGAAGTAAATTGGATTCGACGGGTATTGCCGGCGAGTTCTGGGCCGGCTCCTATCGGCTCGACGCGGTGATCGCCCGCGGCGGCTTCGGATTCGTCACCCGCGCGACGCACGCGCCCACCGGCCGCGCCGCCGCCGTGAAGGTCATGCACGCCGAGCTCTTCGCCGACCCCACGGCGATCCCGCGCTTCGAGCGCGAGGCCGCGATCGTCGTCGATCTCCCCCACCCGAACGTCGTCCGCGTCCACGAAATCGGCCGCCTCGCCGACGGCCGCCCCTATTTCGCCATGGAGCTGCTCACCGGCCAGAGCCTCGACGCACGCCTCGCCGCCGCGGGCAGGCTCCCGATCGACGAGGTCCTCGGCATCCTCGGGCCGCTCGCGGATGCGCTCGCCGCCGCCCATGCGCGCGGGATCGTCCACCGCGACATCAAGCCCTCGAACGTCTACCTCGCCGAGGGCCGCGCCGAAGGCCGCGTCGTCCTCCTCGATTTCGGCGTCGCCAAGCTCCTCGACCATGCCGGCCCTTCGCTCACCGCCTCGCGCGCGACGCTCGGCACGCTGCCCTTCATGGCGCCGGAGCAGGTCCTCGGACAAACCGTCGATACCCGGGCGGACGTGTATGCGCTCGGCGCGCTCACATTCGCCATGCTCACGGGAAAACCGCCGTTCGGCGATCAAGCCACCGCCGTCGTCCGCCAGATTCACCTCCACGCGCGCCCGCCACGCCCGAGCGAACGCGCGCCCGTCGATCCCGCGCTCGACGAGCCCCTCCTCCGCGCGCTTTGCCGCGATCCCGCAGGCCGTCATTCCTCCGCGCCGGAGCTCGTCCGTGCGCTCCGGGCCGCGACCGGCGCCGCGACAAACCCCAAATCCCCGACGCTCGCGGCCGCGTCCGTCCGCCCCTCGATGGCCGTCTCCGTCGCGCTCCGCGCCGATCCGGCTGCGCTCGCCGACGGGGACGAGGCTTTCCTCACGGCCCTCGAAACGAGCTTGCCCCTCGTCTCGGCCGAGCTCACTGCGGCCGGGCTCGTGCTCTGCCGGGAGACCGCGACAAACCTGCTCGCCATCTCGCCCCACCCGCCCGATCGGCCGCTCGTCCGGCGCGCGCTCGAAGCGTGTGTCCGGGCCTATCGTCGAGTCCTCGCGGGCCCCTTGTCCGGACAACCTATCGACCTCGACATCGCGGCGCATGTCGACGCGCTCCACACGAGCGAGGCCGGCACGCTCCTCCCCGGCGGCCTGCTCGACGTCCCCGCGTGGTCGCCGGGCCCCGTGCGAGGGGTCGTCGCCACGAAGCAAGCGCTCGAAGGCCAGGATCTCCCCCGATCGCCCTTCCCGAGCGACGGGCGGTTTTTCCTTCTGGAACGTTGACCCTCAGAAAAACCTGGCGAACCCCAGCACCTTCCAGTTGTGGGAGTGCATCGGATCGTGCTGGGCTCCCGAAAACAGGCGCAGCGGCGCATTCCCCGGGCGCGTGTAACTCGTGCTCCCCCAGGTCTGGTAATAAAACTCCCAGTTCGCGCCGTTCACCACGCCGAACACGACCGTCCCGCCGAGGAACTCCACGTTCGTGCGCCCTTGGGTCTTCTTGCGTTGCACCTCGGCCGCCGCGCCGATGTTGTAGATCGGCTTCGTGATCTCGGTGGCGACCACGGGGACCGCGGTGTTCGGCGCGGGCAACGCCTGGTAATGGCCCACGGCCAGGGCGTGGAGCTGCGACAGCGTCATCGTGCAGCCGGGGAGCTGCAGAACAGGGTTCAGCGCGCCTGCATTGCCAGGCGGCGAGTTCGACACGTTGTTCGCGTGATACACGATGAGATCATTGCTCGCGGTGACGCGGTCGATGAAGACCTTGCACCCGGACATGTCCGCCGTGAGGAACGAGTTGACCCCGTTCGCCGTGGCGGTCACCGCGTCGGGCAGCCGCACCGAGCAGATCCCGTCCTGCAAATAGGGGAGGAAAATCGTGTCCCCCGCAAGCGCGACCGCGGGATTGAGGCTGTTCACGCCGTTCGCCACGGCCGGAGTCAGGTTCACCCGGCAAGGGCCCCAGGTGTACCTCCGATGCTGGCCGTTGATCGCGGGCACGAACGCAGACCCATTGAACCCCCCGACCCGCGTCGGGGTGGCGCGCACGTTGTTGACGTTGATCCCCATGTCCGATCACTCCTCCGCAGCCGAAATCCCGTGCCGCCGCAAAAGCTCCCGCAGGTGGTTTCGATCCATGTGCGCCGAGCGCGCCGCGCGGGACAGGTTTCCCCCGCTCTGCCGCACCAAGGTCTCGATGTACCCGCGCTCCCACCGCGCAACGGCGCGTTCCTTCGCCGCGCGGAACGAGCCGAGCGCGATATCGTCCTCGTAATCGAGCGAGGCCGGCGCCGCCGCCTTTGGCTCCGATCCGGGCGGCGCGCCGAGCGTCGCCTCGAACCAGAGCGCCTGGTCCTCCATCAGGATCGCCCGCTCCACCCCCGCGCGCAGCTCCCGCACGTTCCCCGGCCAATCCTGCTTCGTGAACGCCGCCACGAGCTCGGCCGGCGGCAGCGGATCGCCCGAGCGCGCGAATTGCTCGTAGAAATGCGCGACGAGCGGCGGGATGTCCTCGCGCCGCTCCCGGAGCGGCGGCAATCGAATCCGCACGATGTTCAGCCGATAATAAAGATCCGAGCGGAACGTCCCGCGGTTCACCTCCTGCCGCAGGTCGCGGTTCGTCGCGGCGATCACGCGCACGTCGAGCTTGATCGGATCGAGGCTCCCGATCCGTCGCACGAGCCGCTCTTCGAGGGCCCGGAGCAGCTTCGGCTGCATGTCGATCGGCAGCTCGCCGAGCTCGTCCAGAAAAACCGTCCCGCCCGCGGCCGCCTCGAACGCGCCCGCCCGCGATTGAAGCGCCGTCGTGAACGCGCCGCGCATGTAGCCGAAAAGCTCGGCCTCGATCAACGTCGGCGGGATCGCGCTGCAATCGATCACGACGAACGGCCCCTGCGCGCGTGGGCTCTTCTGATGAATCACCTCGGCGAGCAGGCCCTTGCCCGTGCCGGTCTCGCCCTCGATGAGCACCGTCGAGTCCGACGCGGCGATCCGCGGCAGGGCCGCGAAGAGCCTGCGCATCGCCATGCTCTGTCCGAGGATCCGACCATAACGCTCCTCATCGGCGAGCGGCTCGACGATCTCGTCCGGCAGCGGATCGAAGCGCAGCGTCGATTTGCCCACGCCGAGCACCGCGCCGGGCCCGAGGTAGGCGCCTTCCACGCGGAAGCCGGCGAGCCGCGTTCCGTTGCGGCTGCCGAGGTCGCGCACGAGAAACCCGCGATCCGTGACGGTGATCGCGCAATGGTGACGCGACACGGCGCCGTCGGTCAGGACGAGGTGGTTGCCGGCGGCCGTGCCCACCGAGAGCTCGGCGCCGTCCGAGACGCGCTCTGCGCCGTGATCGGGCCCCGCCACGACCTGAATGCGAAACCGGCCGATCGCGCACTCCCTCGGGCGCGCGACGAGCGCCACCGTCTCCTTCGCGTGCGGTTCCTTGCTCATGGTGCGGGCACGGTATCACGAACGGCCGCGCCTCTCCGCGCCGAAGCAGTTGCTCTTCGCCTCGCGGCGCGTACCATGCGCCCGGATGATTGGTCGGCTTCTCCTCACCGACTACGAGATCGTCCGCGTGCTGGGTCAGGGCGGCATGGGGACCGTCTACGAGGCGAGGAGCACGAAGACCGGCCAGCGCGTCGCGATCAAGTGGCTGCACGTGCGCCCGTTCGCCAGCGACGACCCGGACCTGCTCCGCTTCGAGCAGGAGGCGCGTATCGCCGGCTCCCTCGACTCGCCGCACGTCGTCGCGGCCCTCGCGGTGGATCACGATCCCGAGACCGGCGTGCCGTTCCAGGTGATGGAGCTGCTCGACGGCGAGGACGTGCGGACGCTGCTCGGCCGCGTGGGCCCGCTCCGCCCCGACGTCGCGCTCCGAATCCTCGGTCAGGCTTGCGAGGGGCTCGCGGCGGCGCACGCGGCGGCCGTCATCCACCGCGACATCAAGCCCGAGAACCTCTTCCTCGCGCGGGGCGAGGGCGGCGAGGTCACCGTGAAACTCCTCGATTTCGGGGTCGCCAAAATTCGCCGCACGCCCGAGGCGGTGACCGAGGGCGGCGCGCTCACGGCGCCGGCCGTCTCGATGACGCAAAGCGGGCAGGTCATCGGGACGCCGCTCTACATGGCGCCCGAGCAGATCGAGGCTCCGAAGAAGGTCGACGCCCGTTGTGACGTGTATTCGATGGGCGTGACGCTCTACGCGATGCTCGCGGGGGCGCCGCCGCACGCCCACGTCAAATCGCTCGTCGAGCTGCTTTATGCGATCACCACCCAGCCGCCGCCGCCGCTCGCCGAGGCCGCGCCCTGGGTGCCGTCCGAGATCGCGCGCTTCGTGGAGACGGCGACGTCGCACGCCCGCGAGGACCGTTTTCCGAGCGTGGAGGCGATGCGCGACGCGCTCCGCGCGCTCGTGCCCGAGGGTTTTTCCCTGCGGCAGGAGGCGCTCGCCTCCGTGACCGAAGACGAACGGAAGGTTGTCGCGCCATACCCGGCGGACCATCCGCGGGGGAAGACGGATCGAGCCGCGGAGACGGTGAAGACGGCGCGGGCCCGCGCGGCGGAGCGCGCGAAGCTCGCCGCGGCGACGCTCGCGCTCGCGCTCGTGGTCCTCGCGATCGCGGCGTTTTTCGTGCTCGGTCGATGACGCCGGCTCAGAAGCAGGAGGTCGGGTTCTCGAGCTGCACGCGGATCGTGTAGTCGTTGTACACGAGGCCGTACGACGGCTTGCACGACCAATATTCGCCAGCCGGGCCATTCGGGATGCAGGCGCTCTGGCAGGCGCCGAGATACACGAGGCCGCAGTTGTTCCCGGCCTGATCGCAGATCCGGCGATCGATCCAGGGGAATCCGCCCGCGAGCGGACACTGCTGGATCTGCTCGAGCTCGGAGCAGACGTAGACATTGAAGGCCGGCCGGCCGGCGACCGGCGTCGTCCGGGAGTCGAACAGGTTCCCGTAGGCGGCCGACTCCTCGAAGCCGAACGTCGCGTCATTCGCGACATCTTCGAGGATCCGCGTGTGGTTGGCTTCGAGGAGGATATCGACGTGCTGGTTCAGGATGTTGAGCCGCTGCACCATGCACGCGGTCACCCAGCGCTTGCCGTCCGCCGAGAGCGCGTCCGCGTACCACTCGGTCGCGAGCCCCCAATGCCCCTGGTAGACCTGTCCATTGACCCGATCGAGCACGGACTGGGACGGGGCGAGGGCGCATTCGACCGCGTTTTTCACGACCTCGCGGCAGGTCGAGAGCAACGTCGGCAGGGCCGGCAGCGTGCCTCCGGTGCCCGAGGTGAGCGCCACTTTGCCGAGGTCGCGCAGGGCTTGCTGCGAGCCGGGATCCCAGAAGCAGGGCGGACCGTAGCCGTTCGTGCCGAGCGGCGGTTCGAAGCCGGGGCCGGCGGTCTCCAGGCCGACGTCGAAATCTTCCGCATCGAAGGGGTTTTCCGCGTCGGAGAGCGCGCAGCCATTGAGGAGGGCGGTGGAGGCGGCGAGGAGGACGACAAGCAGGTGCGGCGATTTCATGGGGGCTCTCCTGGGGCTCGAAGCGGCTCGACAAGATGCCTAGCAGACCTCATGCCACCACGCTGCGGGGGCAAATCCCAGCGAAAACGACGCCCATGACGCGCCCTCGCGCCCCGCGCTGCAGACGGCAGCATGCAGCGGGTGCAGGCGCGCGCCATCACCCCCCAAAACCGTCACCTCAGGGCGCGAGCGTCTCGGCCTCCTTCAGGAGACGGCCGTCGTCCCGCTCGAGCGAGGGATTGCTTTGAAAGGCCGCCCTGCACGCCTCTTTGGCCCTGCGCGCGGCCTCGGTGCGCTCGCTCTTGCCGCGCGCGCGCCGCGCTTCCACGAGGGAAAGCATCCCTTTCACGAGCAAGGCTTTCGCGAGGTGCGGGTTTTTGGAGAGCGCCTCCTCGGCCATCGCGAGACCCTTCTTGATGTCCTCCTCGGGCTCGCCGCCCCGCTCCGACAACCATTCCGATCGGAGCGCATGGATCTCCGCGCCGAGCACATACGGCCGGCTGTCTCGCCCCGCTTTCGCAAGCAAGGGACGTACCTGCTCGAAGGCCACCTCGAAGCTCTTCGATTCGAGCTTCCCGTGCTTCGCCGCGACGCGGAGCGCCACAATCTCGATGCGCGTCGACAGGAGGCGAAACTCGGCCCGCTTCCCGCCGGACGTCCCCCCCGAAATCTGAATGGCCTCTCGGGCCTCGGCGAGGAGAGGCGTCGCGTCGAGCCCCTCGCGCAAAGCGTACGACGCCTCCAGCAATCGGCACTCGGCGATCTCTTCGAGGAGCCAGTATTCCTTGGGCGCGGGCCCCGCGAACGAACGAATCGTGGCGGCGGCCTCCCCGAGGGCGGCCCTCGGATCACGCCCGAGGACGAAATCCCGCAGGCCACGAAGCCGCTCGGCCCGCGCCTTCCAGTAAGCGACGACCGAAGGGCTCGCCCCGGTCTTTTCGAGCAGCGCCACCGCGTCGAACAGCGCCGCGAGCGTCTCGTCCGTCGGGCGTCCCTGCTCGATCTCCGATTCGAGCAGCATGCGGAAGGCGGGCAGCCGCTGCCCCACGGGCAAGACGAACCGCGGATCGATGGCCATGGCCTGATCGAATTGCCGGATCGCGCTCCGTAAGAGCGTCGAGCCGTCGCGCCCCGCCGATATCTCGTTCCCTGCCTCCGAGACGTACGCCATTCCGAGCTCGTTCACCGCCCACGTGAAGCGCGGATCGAGCACGAGGACCCGCTCGTACGCTTCGATCGCCTTCGCCATGGAGGCCGGCTTGCCGACCGCGAACAGGGCCTCCGTCCGCATCCGGTTCGCCAATGCGACCGCGTAATGCGCCATGACGTCCTCGGCGTTCGTCCGGGCGCTCTCCTCCGCGGCGCCGAGGGCGTCCTCGGCCGCGCGAACCGTGTCCTCCGAGGCGTCGTCCATGGCGAGCCGCGCATACACACGCGCCGTGAGCACGAGCGCCTGCTGCACGCGCGAAAGGCCGTCCTTCGAGCTCGATTGCACCGCGCGGCTGCATACCGCCTCCGCGCGGTCGAACGGCGGACCCGAGGGCAAACCCTTCGACAGGGCGGCTTGCGCCATCTTCTCCCAGAGCTCGCATTCGGCCCGGTGCACCTCCGGATCGCTCCGCCCCATGTCCGCGGCGATCTCGTACGCCGCGGCCCCGGGCTCGAAGAACGATTTCATCTTCTCGTGATCGAACGCCGCGTCGTGCCGATATTTGCTCCCCTCCGCGAAGAGCGCGTCGGCTTCGAGCTTCTTCGCCTCGTACATCCACGGCGCCTTTCCGAACGCCTCTTTCGCCTTCTGGATCGCCTCCTCGTGTTTGCCCTCGTAGAGCGCGATGAGCCCCTCCGCGTACGCTGGCACCTCGATCTTCGCCGCCAGGGCCGCCCGCAAATGCCCGAGCGCCGGATCCCGCAGCGCCCGATCGAGCTCCTCGACCTTCTTCTTTCGCTCCTCCTCGTTCGTGATACGCCGCGTCTCCGCGAGCGCGCGCCGAAAGAGCTCCCCGAGGGCCCGCCCGAGCGCATACTCCAGATCCGCCGACGAATACCCCGCCGCGAGCGCCTTTTCGAGGTGCTCCCGCGCCGCGTCCGGATCCCCGAGCGCGAGGTGCCCCCGGCCGATCGCGTAATGCCCCGGCCCCTCCCCGGCCCGCCCTGCCGCCACCATTCGCGCCTCGATCTCCCCGAGCCTCGCGCGCACCACGTCCCGCTCCCGCTCCACGTCGTGCAGCGGCAATTCATAAGCGGCGCGCAGGAAGAGCTCCATCTCCTTCACGCCCTCGCCGAGCTCGCGCGCGAGCCGCGCCTGCTCCGCCGCTTGCCGCTGGGCCCGCACCCACACGCCCACGAGCACGAGCGACGCGCCGAGGACGAGCGCGAGCAGCGACGTCGCGAGCTTGTGCTTTCGCGCCTTCTTGAGCAGCACGTACCCGATCGAGGCCCGCCGCGCCAGAATGGGCTCGCCGTCGAGGAACCGCTGCAAATCCTCGGCGAGCGCCCGCGCCGAGTCGTACCTGCGCGACGGCTCCCGCTCGAGGCATTTCATCACGATCGTCTCGAGCTCCGCCGGCAAACCTTTCTTCACGGTGCCGAGCGACGGCGCGTCCTCGTACGCCACCGCCATGAGCAGGTTCCACGCGTGCTCTTCGACGAACGGCGGCCGCCCCGCGATCACGTCATAAAGCGTCGCCCCCAGCGAATACACGTCCGAGCGCCGATCCATCGACCGCACGTCGCCCTTCGCTTGCTCCGGCGGCATGTACGCGGGCGTCCCGAGGACCGCGCCCGTCTGGGTTTGTCCGCGGCCTTCGACCTCGCGCGCCAGGCCGAAATCCATCACGTAAGGCTTGAGCGAGCCGTCCTCGCGCGCCTCCACGAGGATGTTGCCCGGCTTGATGTCCCGATGAATCACCCCGAGCCGATGCGCCTCGTGCACGGCCGCCGACACTTCCCGCATGAGCTTCACGCTTTGCTCGAGCGTCAGCTTTTCTGCGATTTTCGAAAGCGGCTCGCCGTCGATGTATTGCATCGCGATGTACGGCTCGCCGTCGGCCTGCCCGGCCTCGTACACGCGGCAAACGTGCTCGTGCTGGATGCGCGCCTGCGCGCGCGCCTCGCCGAGGAATCGACGCCAGAGCTCCGGATCGTCGCCTTTCAGGAGCTTCAGCGCCACGATCCGGCCGAGGTGCGGGTCCATGGCGCGATAGACCGTGCCCATCCCGCCTTCGCCGAGGAACCGGATGTCCTCGTACCGCTCCGCGAGGGATCGCGGCACGCGGCGGCGCTTGCTCGGCGGCCCCGGCGCCAGGAGCGGCAGCGTCGAGGCCACGCCGAGATCCACCTGCACGACGCCGCCGGACGCGGGGGGACCCGGCTCCGTCGGGGCCAGATCGCGTCCGCGCTCCGTCGACATCAGCCCGGAAGATACACGGGCGGAAGAGGCAATGACAGGCCCACGTGGTACCCTGCCCTCCGGCCATGCTCCGCGCCCTCTTCGAACACCTCGCGCGCCTCTTTGCCCCGGCGAAACCGAAAGAGCCGCCCGCGCCCGAGGAGGCCGACGACGAAGCGCCTTTGCCCGACCCCGACGCAATCGCCGTCCTGCCGATCGAGGACGCGATCGACCTGCATGGCTTTTCGCCCCGCGACATTCCCAGTGTCGTCGAGGAATACCTGCACGAGGCCCACGCGCGCGGTTTTCCCGAGGTGCGGCTCATTCACGGCCGCGGCAAAGGCGTGCAGCGGCGCGTCGTGCAATCGATCCTCGCGCGCCACCCGCTCGTCGCGTCGTTCCGCGACGCGCCGGCCACGCGCGGCGGCTGGGGCGCGACGATCGCGCGGCTCCGCCTCAATCGATCGTGATCGTCACGCCCACGCCGAAATGGTCCGAGGCAAACGCCCGGCCCTCGTACCGCGGCGGGCAGCCCGAGAGCTCGTCGAGCGGCGCGACGAGCTCCGTCGCGATCTGCTCCGGTGCGGCGCGCCGCGACGTCCACACGTAATCGATCAGCGCCCGCTCCGGCCCGCCCTCGTGAAATGCCCGGGCCACGTCGTTCTGCTCCGTGTCGTACGTCAGAAGGCCCGCGCGCGCCGTGTGATCCGTCAAGCTCTCGCCGAGCCGCCGCGCGAGCCCCTCGTATTCGCGGGTTCCGCAAGGCACGTTCAGATCCCCGCAAAGGACCGTGGGCACGCCGCTCGCGAGCGGCTCCCGCAGCGCCTCCGCGAGCACCTCGACCTGGGCCGTTCGCACGGCGAGGCACTCGTCCGGCGAGACACGCCCGTCGTCGGCCTGCAAATGCGTATTCACCAGGAAAAGCTCGCGCCCCCCGGGCAAACGCACCTCCGCGAGCGCGGCGCCCTTCCGCGCGAATCCGTCCGCGCCCACGCCGCGCGGCAATCGCAAAAAGCGCGCTTTCACGGGGAAACGCGACAGGATCACGAGCCCCGCGCCGACGAGCGTCTTGTCGACCCCGTCGGGCCCCGGCGGATCGTGCCAGAGCTCGGAGAAACCTCCCGCCACGCGCAGCGCCTCCATCCGCTCGTGCACCCCGCCCACGAAATTCTCCTGGATGCACACGATGTCGAAGCGCGAGAGCGCCTCGATCACCGCCGGCGCCGCGAGGCGCTCGGGCCAGAAAGGCCGTCCCTCCAGGAAATCTTCGAGGCTCTGCGGCGCGCCGAAGCAGTTCCACGTCGCGAGGCGAACGGAGAGGGGCCTTCGATCATCCATCGAGAGAAGATTCTAAGACAATTCGCATGCGCACGCGCCACCCGCCGCTTCATTTCTTCAAAGGAGCGTTTTTCCCGCGTTTTCGCTCGGAGAGCGCCCAGCGGATGCCCATCTCCAGCGTCGAGCGGGTCACGAGCGTGCCGAGATCGAGCCCGAGCCCGACGATCGTGTGTGCGACGTCGGGGCGCAGGCCCGTGAGCAGCACCTCCGCCCCGAGCAGCCGCGCCGCCTGCGTCGCCGAGACGAGCGCGCTCGCCACCTGCGCGTCCACCACACCGACGCCTGTCACGTCGAGGATCACCACCTCCGCCGCGTGCCGCACGATCCCTTCGAGCAACGTCTCCAGGACTTGCCGCGCCCGCGCCGAATCGAGCACGCCCACGATCGGCATCGCGAGCACGCCGTGTCCGATCGGCACGAGCGGCGTCGAGAGCTCCCGCAGCGCGTCCGCTTGCCGCCGGATGAGGTCGGAGGCCGCCCGCGGCTCCGTGATGTCCGACGCGAGCCCCACCATCCGCACGACCTCGCCCGACGCGTCCTTCACCGGATACGCCCGATCCCGCACCCAGCGAATCGCCCCATCCGGCCGCATCACGCGATATTCGATGTCGTATTGCCCGAGCTCCTGCAGCGGCAGCGCTTCCAGGACGACCGCGCGATCGTCGGGGTGAATCGCGTCGAGGAAATCGGCTCGTTTTTCGTAGAGCGCCGCCCTCGACCGGCCCCATACGTTTTCGTAGCCCGGGCTCACGTAGACGACCGCCTTTCCTCGCGCGTCCGTCATCCAGAAGACGTCGCTGATCGTCTCGGCGAGGAGGCGGAACGTCTCCTCCCGCTCGGCGAGCGCGCGCGTGGCATTCTGGGCCTCGGTCACGTCGCTGAGCGTCGCGACGTACTGCTCGATCGTGCCCGCCGCGTCGCGCTGCGCCATCACGTTGACCAGGATCCACACGCGATCGGCGCTCTTCGGCCGATCCACGCCGATGATCATGGCCGGGACGAGCCCCCCCGTCGCGAGCGCGCGCGCCATGGGAGATTGCTCGGCGGGCAGGGGTTTGCCGTCCTCGCCGAGCATGACCCAGCCCGGATCGTTCGGCGCGCGGCCGTGCATCTGCGCCTCCGTCACGCCGAGCAGCTCGAGCGCGCGGCGGTTCACGAAGCGCATTTCCCCGCGCGGCCCGCGGATGACGAGGCCGATCTGGAGGTTGCGGAGCAGCACGTCGAAGCGCGACTCCATGGCCGTGAGATCCCGCGTTCTGCGAGCCACGGTGTCCTCGAGCTCGCGCCAGCGCGCCGACGTGTCGGTCATGTCGCGGCCGAGCGACACGACGAACGAGACGCCGCCGTCCGCCCCGCGCACCGGCGTGTAACTCGTGTCGAGGTAGACGACCGCCCCCGCTCCGCCGCGAATCTTGTGCACCACCTGCACGACCTCGCCGCTCGAAAATGCGCGCTCCACGCACTGCTCGAAGCTCGAAGCCCGGTCCCCATAAAGATCGCGCGGAAGCTTGCCCGCGAGCCCCGCCGCGTCCCAGCCGAGCAGCCCACACGCCGCCGGGTTCGCATAAACGAACCGACGGGCCGTGTCGTAGACCACGCAAATATCCCTCGACTGCGCGAAAAAGGAAGCCGCATCGAACGGGAGCGGCGAAGCAGAAGCGATTGGAGGGGTGACCATGGGCCTATCGTATTGGAAGCATCGCCAAGACACGTGCGCGACGCAACAAGGATCCGAGGCGCCCGGGCCGAACCCGGGATCTCGCGGCGTCTCCGCCATGGGCGGGACGACCCGCACGCCGAGGGCAGTCTGGCGCACCTCGACCCGGGCGTTCAACGGGTGAGCAAAAACGAGCGCGTGACAAACGTGTGGAACCGTTGAAAATGGTCGCTAGGCGCGGCAAGCTCCGCGCTGCCTTCGAGGCACGATGAGCAAGGCGCGCGCAGGATCGAAGCCGAAGCCCACGAAAAAGGCCGCCGCAAAGCCGACGAAGGTCGCCCGGAAGACGACCCCGAAGGCCGCCGCGAAAAGGCCCATGGATGGGGATGGGCCCGCCCTCGTGCCCCCGCCGCCCCGGACGCCCGAGATCCGGGCCGCGCGCACCGAGCCCCCGCCCGCCGCGGACGAGTCGCTCGTCACGAAGTGGGCCGAGCGCGGCGCCGCGCTGCTCCGCGAGCTCGCCGCACACGGCGCCGAGGACCACGAGTATCGCGTGGACCTGAAGGACGGACGTTTCGTGTGGCTCGACCCGCGCGGGCGCGTCTCGGCCGAGGCCCGCGCGCGCGCCCTCCTGAGCTACGCGCCCACGACGTCCTCGCTGACGATGGCCTGGGCCGATCCGCTCCTGCGCGCGGCCTCCGTGCGCCCGATCGAGCGGATGCCCACGGAGCAGGACGACGTCGACGAGGAAGGCGCCTGGAACGTGGCGATCGCCGCGGCCGAGGCCTCCGGCGCCGAATGGATCTACCGCGTGGCCGCGCCGCACTCGTGGTACTTCCTGGCGCTCTCGGACCTCTCGTTCCAGCCGATCAGCCCCTCGTTCACGCCGGGCTCGCCCGCGGGCCTCGTGCTCCTGGAGATCGAGGCGAGCCGCAGGGCGATCCGCTCGGGCGCCGAGCCCGCCGTCGTCGTGCGCGAGCGGCTCGCCCGCGTGGGCAGCGCGCTCCTGCACGAGGCCGAATACGCCTACCGCAGCACGGACTGGGTGTCGCGGCTCTCGCGGACGGGCAAACGGCTGGAGAAGCTCGCGGGCAAGGTGCCGGTGCCGTCGTTCGAGGCGGTCGCGAAGAGCGCCTCGTCGTCGGAATGGCTGGCGCCGGACCTCGCGGGCAGCCTCGACGAGGCGTTAGGGCTGCTCGAAGACGAGTGGCGGCTGTTCGCCTAGAGCCCGCACGATCGCGTCCGCATCCGCCGCGATCTCCACCGCGACCTCGGGTTTGTCCGTCCGGATGATTTGCACGGCCCCCTCGCTCCCTCCGGTCACGACGTGCGAGAACCGATGCGCCGCCGCATAACGGAGCGTATCCGCCCCCGGCGCGCGCCACGCCGTCGCGATGCCCCGCGCCCGGAGCGACGCCGCGAGCGCCTCGCCCGGCGGATCCGCCGAAACGAGCACCCGCCGCGGCCTTTCGTCCCCAAGGCCCGCGGCCTCCCGCGCCCGCGCAATCGCGTCGAGGTGCAGGCCAAACCCCACGGCCTGCATGGGCAAACCAAAACGTCCGAGCAAATCGTCGTATCGACCCCCCGCGCCGACGGGCTCCCCCGGCCCCGGCGCGAGCACGTGGAAGATCGGCCCCGTGTAATACGCAAAGCCCCGCACCTCGCCGAGATCGAGCCGCAAGACGTCGCCGAGCCCGCTCTCTCCCGACCCGCGCGCCGTCTCCCAGAGCGCCCGAAGCTCGCCGAGCGGCCCCTCGGCCCCCGTCCCCGCGAAGAGTTGTTCCGCGCGTGAAAGAATCTCCTCGCCCGGCCGGTCCTCCGCCCCACCCGCGAGCTCCGGCAGCGCCACGAGCGCCTCCACGACGCGCTTCGGCACCCCCGATGCCTCGCCGCCCGCGAGCAGCGCGACGAGCCGCGACGCGTCCTTTTGCGCGAGCGCGTCCGTCACCTCCACGTCGAGCGGCGACGGCACCGCGTCGATCAGGGCGCGCGCGATGAGCGCGTGGCCGAGGTCGATCACGAACGATCCGAGGCCCACCGCGCGCGTCACCGACGCGAGGAGCCGGAGCGCTTCGAGGTCGCCCTCGGGCGAAGGCGCGCCATAAAGCTCCACGCCAGCCTGCGGGATTTGCCGGTGTTTTTTGGCGCGACCTTGGCGACGCCGGACGATCGTCCCTTCGTAGCAAAGCCGGATCGGCGTGGGCTCCGCGGCGAGCCGCGTGGCCACCATCCGCGCGATCTGCGGCGTCATGTCGGGACGGAGCGCGCACACCTCGCCGCTCTCCGGCTCCACGAAGCGCAGCACGTCGCCGGGATCGAGGGCGCCGAGCCCCTTTTCGAGCACCTCGGCCAGCTCGAACGCCGGCGGCGTGACCAGGTCGTACCCGTGCAGGGCGAAATGGTCGAGGATCGTCCGGGCGAGCGCGCGCCTCCTTCTCGTCTCCTCCGGTAAGAGATCGCGCATCCCGGCGGGGAGCGGATGCGATAGCGCCTTGGGCGGAGTGCCAGAGCGGTCCACATCGGGCTTATACCGCGGCTGGGCAATCCGTGCGCATCGTTTGTGCCCTCGCTGCGATGGCTCACGCGCCTCGCGAGGCGCGGAGGCACATCCCTCACGCCCCGACGTGCCAGCGGCGCCAGCCATTCGCGCGGATCCCGACCTGCCATGCCTGGCAGATGACTTGCTAACCCCGACCACCTGCCAGCCGCGCCCACGAAGTGCCGGGAAAGCGCTGGCGATGGAGGCTCTCATGGCCGTCCAGGCCGTCACGACGACGCGTACCTCCGCGGCTCTGCCCGCGCCTGCCGGGGCCGAGGCCCGGCTCAGCGAGCTCATCGAGCGCGTCAAGAACGGAGACACCGTGGCGCTCGACGCGCTCACGCGTGCGATCCGGCCGCACGTCGAGCGGCAGCTCGCCCGGTATCCCGTCTCGGACGAAGACAGACTCGATCTCGTTCAATCGACGCTCCTCCAGGTCATCCGACGAATTCGCTCCTTCCGCGGCGATTCGAGCTTCACCACGTGGCTCTTCCGGGTCACGGCGAACGAAGCTCTGATGCTGATGCGCTCCCAGAGGCGTCAGCGGGCGCGGTTCGTCGGCGGCCTCGACCTCGAGGACCTCAGCGTTCTGCCCACGATGCGCGCCCCGGCGCTCGAAGACGACGCGGCGAGCGTGGCCGAGCGCGAGCGGTTCGTCCGGCTCGCCCTGGGCGAGTTGCCGAACGACTATCGCGACGTGGTCATGGCGCATTACCACGAGGACCTCGGGCTGCAGGAGATCGCCCAGAAGCTCATGGTCAGCGAGAGCGCGGTCCGTTCACGGCTGCACCGCGCGCGCTTGCGCCTGCGCGCGATCCTCAACGCGACACCTTATGGCCGGGAGCTCCAGGCGGGGCTCGGCCCGGTCGAACGTCGGGGAACGACAGCCGGGTGACACCGCGTCATACCCGCGCGCGTGCGTCGTCCCGAACCCCCCGCCGCCTGACACCGATTTGCCATCCATGCGCCCTGTCCGAGATGGAATTCGGTGGTAAGGTCCGACCATGCGCCCTTGCGTCTTGCTTTCGCTCCTCGCCACCACCATCGCCACCTCGGTCATTGCGTGTGCCACGTCGAACGGAGGCTCCTCCTCGTGGGAACCTTCGGGACAAGCCGGCAGCGGCGCGGGCGGGGGGACTGGGGGAGCCGGCGGCAGCGCGGGCGCGGGCAACGGGGCGGGTGACGGCGGGCTCTTTCAGGACGACGGGGGCACGGGCACGGATGCGCCCCTCTCGCAGGACGCCGCGTGTGCCTCGACGTCGTCCGAGGCGACCGTCGAGAAGCTCCCCGTCGACATCATCTGGGTCGTCGACAACTCGTCGAGCATGCAGCCCGCGATCGCCGAAATCAAGAAGGGCCTCAATGCGTTCGCCGCGCTGATCGCCGCGAAGAACCTCGACTACAAGGTGATCATGCTCTCGCTCCGGAACAAGACGAGCCCGGTGCAGGTCGGCGGCAGCACGCGGTATCCGATCTGCATTCCGGCGCCGCTCGCGGGCGACGACAATTGCGGCAATGGCGCGCGCTTCTTCCACTCGAGCGTGGACATCCGGAGCACGCAGCCGCTCGAGCAGGTCCTCGGCACGCTCGGACAAACGGACGGCTACAAGGTCGGCGAAGACAAGGGCGGCGAGGCGTGGAAGCAGGAGCTTCGGCCGCAGGCGACGAAGACGTTCGTCGTGGTCACGGACGACAACGCGCGCCTCTCGGCGACCCAGTTCGAGACGTTTGCGGGCGGGAAGAACCCGTTCAATTCGCTCACGTTGCCGCCCGGCATCCTGGACCCGAGCTGGAACGGGCTCTTCACCGATTACGTGTTCAGCGGCCTCTACGGCTGGGGCTCGACGTCGAACCCGGACACGGTGTGCAAGTATCCGGACAGCACCGAGCCGCCGAGCTCGGGCCCGACGTACACGACGCTCGTGAAAAAGACGGGCGGCGTCCGGGCGCAGCTCTGCGACGGCAGCGCCGCCTGGCAGCCGTTCTTCGACGCGGTGGCGCAGGCCGTCGATCAGACCGCAAAACTCTCGTGCGAGCTCGTGATCCCGAAGCCCCCCTCGGGCGAGGACCTCGATCCGGAGCTCGTGAACGTGGCGCTCTCGAACGGCGGCGAGCCCACCTACCTGCCCCGCGTGAACGGCGCCGCGGCCTGCAACGGCGGCGGCGGCTGGTATTACGACGATCCCGTGGCGCCGAAAAAGGTGCTCCTCTGCGAGAGCTCGTGCGACCAGGCGCAGTCCATGGTCGGCGCGGACAAGACCGGGAAAATCGAGGTCCTCTTCGGCTGCACGTCGATCCTCAAATGACCACGCCGATCCGCTCGAACGGCGCTCGGAGGTCCTCCGGCAGCGCCGCCTCGAACGTGATCGATTGGCCCTCCCACGGATGCACGAAGCCGAGCGACCGCGCGTGCAGCGCGAGCCGCGAAAGGCCGAAGCGCTCCCGATAATCACGGTTCAGCGCGCCCTTGCCGTAATTCGCGTCCCCGATCAGCGGGTGGCTGATGTGCTTCATGTGCCGGCGCACCTGGTGGAGCCGGCCCGAATGCGGCTCCGCGTCGACGAGCGAGAGGTGTTCGCCACGCCAAACCCGGCGGTACGACGTCGAGGCGGGCACGCGCGGGCCCCCCTCGCGGCGAGGGATGGGGTGGTCGATCGTGCCGGCCTCGGGCGTGACGCCGCGGACGAGCGCGAGGTAGTGCTTTTCGATCCGGCCCTCCTCGAACATCTCGCAAAAGACGCGGGCGCTCTCGGAATCGAGCGCGAAGACGAGCACGCCGCTCGTGGCGCGGTCGAGCCGGTGCACGGGAAACACCTTCTGGCCGAGCTTGTCGCGGACCTCGTGGAGCGCGGTCCGCTCGTCGTCGGCCCAGCCGGGGTGGACGGCGAGGCCGGAAGGTTTGTCGACGACGACGAACCGCGCGTCTTGGTGGAGGATCGAGGGCAATGCGCTAGCGCAGCTTGATCTTCGTCGTCGGCTCGCGCCAACGCTGCACGATGCCCGGCAGCATCGAGAGATCGCGCACGGTCACGTCCGGCCCCGCCTGCACGAGCGTCTCGACCGTGGAGAAGCCGGACTCGACGCCCACGGCCCAGGTCCCGGCGTTTCGTGCACAAAGGATGTCCTGCGGGCCGTCGCCGACCATCACGACCGCCGCCGGCATCGCCCCGAGCTGCTTGGCCGCGAGCAGGAGCGGCGCCGCGTCGGGCTTGCGCTCCTTCGTGTCGCCGCCGGCCACGATCACGCCGAACCGGTCCTCGATCCCGAGCGCGCGCAGCACCACGTCGGTCGTCGAGCGATGCTTGTTCGTGCAGATGCCGAGCGCCATGTTCTCCATCGCGGAGAGGGCCTCGATCGCCTCGAGCGCGCCCTTCGCCCAGCGGGTGAAATCGAGCGGGTGTTCCTTGTAGTAGTCGAGGAACAGACGGATGAGCTCGTCGGTCTCCGGCGCGTCTTCCGGGATCTTCGCCGCCCTCGCGCAGAGCGTGCGCGTGCCGTCGCCGACCAGGCGCACGATCACCTGCGCGGGCTGCGGGTTACGCCCCGTCGTGAGGAGCGCGTGGTTGAGCGCGGCCACGATGTCGCCGCGGCTGTCGAGCAGCGTCCCGTCGAGATCGAACACGACCGCAGTGGGGGGAAGCACGCGCTCATCCTAGGCGATCGCCGCCCGGATCTGGAAGGCCCAGAACGACGAACTCACTTCCGCGGGCCCGTCACACGGATCTCCCGGAGGCGCGCGCGCAGGGCCGCGTAGCGCTCCTCCATGCCGCTGCGCGTGTCGGGCGAACGCCAGAGGTCTTTCTTTTCCTCGGGATCCTGGCCGAGATCGTAGAGCTCGTAGCCAGCGTTGTTCGAGACGATCAGCTTGAGGTCGCCGTGGATGAGCGCGCGGCGCGCGTCGTTGTAGGGGCCGGCCGGCATGTCGATGACGACGTCACGCTCGGCCGGCGTCTGCCCCGCCGGCAAAAGCGCGTCGGGCAGGAGCGAGGTGCCCGAGAGGAAGTCCGGGCCCTCGGCGGAAGGCTTCGGGGGCTCGATGCGGAAGAGGTCGAGCACCGTGGGCGCGAGGTCGATGGTGCTTCGACGCGCCTCGATGCGCGCGGGCTTCGCGCCCGGGACGTGCACGACGAGCGGCACGCGCACGAGCGGCTCCCAGAGCTCGAAGCCGTGGCGGAACATCTTGTGCTCGCCGAACGCCTCGCCGTGGTCGCTCGTCACGACGATCGCCGTGCGCTTGCCCCAGGGCGCGGCGCGGATGCCGTCGATGAGCCGGCCGATGTGTTTGTCCGTGAACGCGACCTCGCCGTCGTAGAGCCCGCGCTGGCCCGCGCCGAAGCTCGGCACGTCGTCGTGGCGCAGGTAGTCGGCGTGCGGGTCGAGGTAATGCACCCACAGGAAGAAGCGGCCCTGGGTGTTCTCGGGCTTCGCGAGCTGCGCGAGCGCGGCGTCCGTGAGCGCGTCGCTCGACTTCATGTCCGCCACGTCCCAGGGCGCGTTCTCGGGCGGCGCGGCCGAGAGATCGACCACGTCGAAGCCGGAGTCGAGGCCGCCGAACTTGCCGAAGTAGCGGTGCGCGTGCACGCCCATCGTACGGACGCCCGCGGCCGAAAGGCGCTCGGCGAGGAAGGTCTCGCTGTCGTCGAACTTGTTGAAGTGCCCCCAGTTGCGCTGCGTCTCGCTGCCGTACTTGCCGATCAGCATCGGGCCGACGCTCTTGCCCGTGTACGAGGCGAGCGAGTAGGCCCGGAGGAACACCGCGCTCTCGGCGGCGAGTTTGTCGAGGTTCGGCGAAACGGGCTGCGGATAACCGGCATAGCCGAGGTCGGCGCGCAGCGTGTCCACCGTGATGAGCACGACGTTGAGATCGGCCGGGACGTCGGCGCTCTTCGGCGTGGGCGCGGGCGCTGCGGCCGGCGCGAGCGCGGCGAGGACCTCGGCGCGGAGATCGGTGCCCGAGCAGTCCTCGTCGACGCCGTTGTCGGGGATCTCCACGCCGAGCGGCCCGACCGACGCGTCGCCCTCGCGGCAATCGCCGCCGCCGAAGAGCGCGCTCGCGCCGTCGTGATCCCGATCCGCGAGCTTGCGCATCACCGCGAGCGAGAGCTTGCCGAGCGGCGCGTCGCGCTCGATCGCCTGCGCCACGGGCGCGCCCTCGCCCCCGAGCGAGACGGCCGTCCGCGGCGTGAGGACGAGCGGCGCGACCGCGAGCAGCGCCGCGACGAACGACCTGCGCGGCGAGGAGAGCGCCGACGAGAGGAACGCGGCGAACGCGATGAGCGAGAGCATCCCGACGGCGCGCAGATCGAGCTCGGGGCGCTTGAGCACGCCGTAGATCCCGAAGAGCCCGCCCTCGCCGCTCGGCCCGCCCGTCGCGACGCCGAGGCCGAAGAGCAGGCCGACGAGCACGAGCGCGGCGAAGGCCGTCTTCGCAGGGTCGACGAACGCAGGCCGGCCCTCGCTCGCCGTCGCCAGCGCTTGCCGGAGGGCCGGCGTGAGCGCGAGCGAGAGCAGCGCCGCGAGCAGGCCGACGACGAGCGTGCCCGTCGCGATGGCGAGGCCCGCGAGCGGCGCCGCGACGTCGAGCGCGAGCAGCGCCCGCGCGAGCTGCGCGGACAGCGTCATCCACAGGAACGCCGCCACGATCGCGAGCGGCACGAACGCGGCCACGTCGGCGGGCCGGCCTTTGGCGCGCGCGCGGAGCGACGCCACGGCGGACGCGGGCGTCGGCGCCGCGTCCGGGAAGAGGACCACGAGCGAGGTCGCCACGACGAGCCCCACGACGAGCGCGACGGGCGCGACGAGCCCGGCGTCCGCCACGAAGATCGCGAGCGCCTTTCCGGCGATCCGCTCCTCCTCGCCGCCGCGCGCATACGCGGCGTCGAGCGCGGCCGTGACGAGGCCCGCGATGGACGCGCCCATCGCCCCGCGGGCGATCCGGCTCGCCCATGCTCGAACGTAGAGCGCGGTCTTCATCCCTTGCTTCGCGCGCGCGGCGCGCGGGGTGGCGCCGCATCCGGTGCGGCCGCCTTCGTGGGGCTTCTTCGCGCCAGCGGGTGCGCCGCGTCGTACACCTTCGTCAGGTGATCGATCGAGACGTGCGCGTACCGCTGCGTCGTCGACAGGCTCGCGTGCCCGAGCATCTTCTGGATCGCGCGCAGATCCGCGCCGCCGTCGAGCAGGTGCGTCGCGAACGTGTGCCGCAGCGCGTGCGGGTGCAGGTCCGCGCGGCCCGCGCCGAGCGCGCCGTACCGATGCACGAGGTGCTGCACTTGCCGCACGCTGATGCGCCGACCGAGCCGCGACACGAAGAGCGCTCGCTCGTCGAGCGCGCCCGTCTTCGCGTTGCGAAGCTCCGCGCGCCGCCCGAGCCAGCGCGTGAGCGCAGCTCGCGCGTGCGAGCCGAACGGCACGATCCGCTCCTTGCTCCCCTTGCCGAGCACGCGCGCGCGTCCCCCGTCCGCCTCGATCTCCACGTCGCCGACGTCGAGCCCCGCGAGCTCCGACACGCGGAGCCCCGAGCCGTAGAGCATCTCCAGGATCGCTCGATCCCGCTGCCCTTCCGCCGTCGCCTCGTCGGGCGCCTCGACGACCTCCGCGGCGGCGTCCGCGTTGACGAACGTGGGCATCGGCCGACGCACCTTCGGCAGTTCGAGCTCGGCCGCGGGGTTCTTCTCGATCTCGCCGCGCCGCTCGAGCCAGCGCAGGAAAGCTCGCACCGCGGCGATCTTCCTGCCGATCGACGGCGGCGCGTGCGTCCGGGCGAGCTGCCCGAGGAAACCTCGAAGCACGAACACGTCGAGATCTGCGGGCCCTCGCACGCGCCCGCGTCGCTCTTGCACGTGGGCGACGAGCTGGGCGAGGTCTCGGCGGTAGGCGGCCACGGTGTGCGGCGATGCTCGACGCTCCTCACCGAGGTGGCGCACGAAACGCGCCACGGCCTCCTCGAGGCCCGCGCCCTTCGCGGCGTTCTCCGGGACCGCGCTCTTCACGGCCCTTCCCGTAGCATCGCCCCCCGCCCCCGGGCAAAGAGAGCGGCGACCGAGGGCGCTCGCGTCGATCGACCGGACCGGACCGGAGAGCTCCGCGAAAAGATGCCCTCCGTGGAAGGGAACAGGTAGATTGCTCCTCGGGGAACCTATGGAAGGCGAGACGCTCGAGGGCCGCTACAAGCTCGGGGAGGAGCTCGGCCGCGGGCGTCATGGCGTCGTCTACAGGGCGAACGACCTGCAAACCGGCACGGACGTCGCCCTGAAGCTCCTGCGCAAACAGGTCGAGGGCGCCTCCGAGCTCGCTGCGCAGCTCTTCCGCGAGGCCCAGTCCCTCGCGTCGCTCTGGGGCACGAGCGTCGCGCGCGTCCACGCCTTCGGCGCCGCCCCCGACGGCGCCTTGTACATGGTCACGGAGCTCTTCGAAGGCGAGACCTTCGGCGCGCACCTCGCGGATCTGGAGCTCTTCGGCGATCGTTTGAGCTCGTACAACCTGCTCACGCTCCTCGATCCGATCGCGCGCGCGCTCCACGCCGCGCACGCGCTCGGCGTCGTCCACCGCGACGTCAAACCGGCCAACCTCTTCCTCGTCTCGCCCGAGCACGGCGGCGGCGTGCGCGTCCTCGACTTCGGCCTCGCCGAGGTCCTCGGCTTCGAGGCCCTCACGGCCGAAAACCAGCCCGACGGCTCGCCGAGCTACGTCGCGCCCGAGGCGTGGCGCGGCGAGCCGCTCGATCATCGCGCCGACGTCTACTCGTTCGGCGCCCTCGTCTTCCGCGCGCTCGCCGGCCGGGCGCCGTTCCAGGGCGACTCCGTCGCGGACCTCTCGCTCGCCGTGACGACCGCACAAAGGCCCGAGCTCTCGCCGCTGCGCCCCGACCTCGCCCCCGAGATCGACGCGTGGGCACAGCGCGCGCTCGCGGCCGATCCAAACCAGCGTTACCCGTACATCCCCACGTTGTGGAACGACCTCATCCGCGTGATGATGAACGGCAAAGGCCCGAGCGCCGATCGGGTGCGACAAACCTTCCGTCTACCCGGCTAGCCCCGCATGTCGCCTACCGAAGAGAGCGCGCAGTCCATCGAGATCGACGAGTCCGAGGCCGCGGCCGACGCGCCGGTCGACGTCGACCAGGCGAACGCCGAGGCCCACCAGAAGGCCCTCGAGCGCGCGCGGGACTTCATCGGCCAGACGATCTCGGGGCGCTACCGGATCATCGACCTCCTCGCGATGGGCGGCATGGGCGCGGTCTATCTCGGCGAGCACGCGCTCATGCACAAGCGCGTCGCCGTGAAGATCCTGCACCCCGAGAGCGACGACAACCCCGAGATCGTGGCGCGCTTCGAGCGTGAAGCCCTCGTCGGCGCGCACATCGACAACCCGAACATCGCCCACGCGACCGACTTCGGGAAGCTCGACGACGGCTCGTACTTCCTGATCCTCGAGTACGTCGACGGGAAGAACCTCGCCGAGGTGATCCGCGAGGGGCCGATGAAGCCGCGCACCGTCGTGCACGTCGCGCGGCAGATCCTCCTCGGGCTGCAAGCCGCGCACGACCTCGGCATCGTGCACCGCGATCTGAAGCCGCGAAACGTGATGCTCGAAGCGGGCTTCGTGGCGAAGCTCATCGACTTCGGCTTCGCGAAGGTCTCGGTCGGCAAGCTCCCGCTCACGGTGCCCAAGGAGGGCCGGCCGCCGTCGCGCCTCACCGGCGTCGGCGTGATCTTCGGGACGATCAACTACCTCGCGCCCGAGGCGGCGCACGGCATGGACGCGGTCGACGAGCGCGCGGACCTCTATGCGCTCGGCGTGATGATGTACGAGATGCTGACGGGCCAACACCCGTTCGACTCGACCGATCCGGTCGAGATGTTCTCGCACCACCGCACGACGCCGCCGCCGCCATTTTCGGTGCGCGCGCCGGACGTGAAGATTCCCGCCGAGCTCGAGCCGCTCGTGAAGAAGCTGCTCGAAAAGGACCCCTACGAGCGATTCCAGAACGCTGGCGCGGTGATCGAGGCGCTCGACGCGCTCGCCATTTCGAGCGAGCCCGTCGAGGAAGCGGCCGCGCGTTCGAGGAAGATCACGCCGCCGCCGCCCCCGATCACGGTGCGCCCCCCGGAAGAACCGAGCGCGGCCCCGGAGCCGGCAAAGGCGTCCGAACCGGCGTCGCCGAGCGCGGCGCGCAAGAAAAAGAAAAAGGCGAAGGGCGACGAGCTCGCGACCTCCGCGAAGCGCGCCCCCGAGAAAAAGCCGAGCACCATCAATTACACGCTCGCCGTCATCGCGATCGTGGCCGTGGCTGCCGCGGCGTTCTTCGCGTCGCGCTGAAAACCCTTCAATCGCCCGTCGTCGGCCCCGGATCCGGGATCGGGTCGCGCATCGTGACGAACTCCTCCGCGGCCGTCGGGTGAATGCCGACCGTCGCGTCGAATTGCGCCTTCGTCGCGCCGCATTTGACCGCAATGGCCACGCCCTGGATGATCTCCGGCGCGTCCGCGCCGACCATGTGCGCGCCGACCACCTTCTGCGTCGCCCGATCCACGACGAGCTTCATCATCGTGCGCTCGTCCCGCCCCGAGAGCGTGTGCTTCATCGGCCGGAAGCGCGCGCGGTAGACGTCGACCTTGCCGTACCGCCGCCGCGCCTCGTGCTCCGGCAGGCCCACCGTGCCCACCGGCGGCTGCGAGAAGACCGCGCTCGGCACGTTCTCGTGGTCCATCACGGTCGGGCGGTCGCGGAAGAGCGTCTCCGCCACGGCCCGCGCCTCCGCGATGGCCACCGGCGTCAGGTTGATCCGATCGGTCACGTCGCCGACCGCGAAAATGCTCGGCACGCTCGTTCGCGAGTACGAATCGACCTTGATCGCCCGCACGTCGTCGAGGGCCACGCCGACCGCTTCGAGCCCGAGCCCCTCCGTGTTCGGCGCGCGCCCCGTCGCGAACAAAACCACGTCCGTGTCCAGGATCTCGCCGCCCGCGAGGCGCACGGACAGGCCGTCGGCTTCCTTCGCCACGCTCCTGAGGATCGTCTCGCGCAGGATCTGGATGCCGCGCTTCTGCATGCCCTCGGCCACGGACTCGCGCACGTCCTGATCGAAGCCGCGCAGCACGTTGTCCCCGCGGAGCGCGAGCGTCACCTCTGCGCCCGCGGCGCGCCAGACACCGGCGAGCTCCACGCCGATGTAGCCACCGCCCACGACGAGCACGCGGCGCGGCACGTACGGCAGATCGAGCGCCTCGTCCGAGGAGATGCCGAGCTCCTTGCCCGGGATGTCGGGCCGCACAGGCCGGCTGCCCGTCGCGATGAGCAGGTGCCGCGCCGTGTACCGCTTGCCCGCGACCTCGACCGTGTGGGGATCCAGGACCTTCGCGGCCCCCTCGATCGTCGTGACGCCCGCGTCGCGCAGCATGCGCACGTAGATGCCGTTCAGCCGATCGAGCTCACGATCCTTCGCCGCGATGAGCTTTGCCCAGTCGAGCTTCGCCTCGCCGAACGTCCAGCCGAAGCCATGCGCGTCTTCGAGCTCCTCGGCCACGTGCGCGCCGTACACGAGCAGCTTCTTCGGCACGCAGCCGCGCAGCACGCAGGTGCCGCCCACGCGCCGCGCCTCGCAGATCGCCACGCGCGCGCCGTACGAGGCCGACCTGCGGCTCCCCGCCACGCCGCCCGAGCCTGCGCCGATGGTGAACAGATCGAAGTCGAACGTGGTCATCGCGGGCACTCCTCGGCGGTGAGTATGCGGGAGGATGGGCGAACGCGCGATGGGGTTTGGGGCGTAGCTCGGCTCGCCCGAGCGTCGGCCATTACTTGCGGCCTGCCTCGGTCGAACGCATGCAGCGCCGGAGCGCCTCGCGCAGCGTCGCGAGCGTGACGATCTTCGTGAGATCGATCCCGATCTGCACCATCGTCTGCGCGACGGCCGGGCGGATGCCCGTGATGATGCACTTCGCGCCGAGCAGCTCGGCCGCGCGCACGAGCTTGCCGATGTGATCGGCCGTCGTGGTATCGACGACGTCGACGCCCGTCAGGTCGATGATCGCGTACGTCGCGGCTTTCTGCGTGATCGCGTCGAGCAGCCGCTCCATCATCTCGGCCGCGCGCTGGCTGTCGACGACGCCGAAGAGCGGCAGCGAAAGCACGCCGTCCCAGACCTCGATGATCGGGGTCGAGAGCGCCCGGATCGCCTCCTCCTGCCGCGCGATGAGCTCGAGCTTTTCGCGCAGCTCGCGCTCGGCCGCGGCGCGCTCCTCGACCTCCTTGCGCACGCGCTCGAGCGCCACCGCGAGGTCCGCCTTCGTGGCCTGGTCCGATTGAAAGAGCACGTCGAGCCGATCTTCGAGGCTCTTGTCGGAGGTCCTCACGACGAACTCGTCGTACGCGTCGCCCCGGACGGCGAACGCCGTCTGCTCGGCCCAGCAGTCCGCGACCCCGAAATGGCGCTGAAAAATGCCGGCGAACTTGCCGCCCACGTAGGCGGAGCCCCAATCGGCCTCGATCGCGCCCTGCGCGACGGCCTCCCAGCCATTGTGGACACGGAGCCGCGCTTCTTTGCGTTTCGCGTCGATGGAGACGATCTCCCAGCGCCCCCAGCCCGCCGACGAGGCGACCTCCGCGAGCGCCGCGAAGCCCTCCTCGAACGCGGGCTTCGAGGAAATGAGCGCCCAATCTCCGTCGGTGCTGTCGCGCCCACCACCGTGGAGCGCGAGCTTGAATCGCTCGGTGCCGACCATCCGGTGAAACCCGGAAAGGAGCCCTGCGACGGACGTCTTGGTCCACATTGCCACCGCGGGAGCGCCGGCCCAGGTGCACACGCCCTTCTCGGCGTCCCACTCGACGTCGATCCCCCCAATACGGAACTTGTCGCCCATCTTCCGGACCCACCTCGCAACAACAATCGACCGTATCGCGGGCGTCGAAATCCTGCCAGCAAAATAAAAGGACCCAGCGATAGCCGAGCGCCATGCATGAGCGACAACGATCTGACACCGCTTCCACGCAATCGTCACCGTGTGCCTGGAAAACGGAGCACCCGCGTCTTTGCCAGAGCAAGGCACGAGCGCTCACGCGGCTCCGCGGGGTCGAGAATTCTTCTGCGTTTGAAAATCCGCCGGGGGCGTAGAGCACGCCCAATGCCTCACGCAACGTGACGTCGCAATCGCGCCGGGCGTCGGCCGAGCGCGGGTCCGCTATCGCGAACCGCTCGGCCTCGACCATGGACCCTCGATCGGTTCGACGCGCTAGGACGCGCCGTCGAGGTGCTCCTGGAAGAACGCGAGGACGCGCTCCTTCGCGTCGAGCGCCGACGGCTCGTGGTAGCCGGCGTGCATCGGAAGGAGCGGGCCGATCTTCTGGAGAATTGCGCCCTCGGTGCGCGTATAAAACGAATGCCCCGCGTCCTCGTAGACCTTGACGTCCGAGGGGACGCCGAGCTTGTCGAGGTTCCGCCGCAAGCGCGCGGGCGCGTCACGCAAAGGCTTGTCGAGCCCGCCAAAGCTCGCCACCGTCGGGCAGGCGCTCGGCAGATCCTCGGGGACCTCGCCGTAAAAAGGTGCAGCGACCTTGTAATGGCCCCGCATCGCGAGCACGACCGCGAAGCCGCCGCCCATGCAAAACCCGACCACCCCGAGCTGCGACGCAGTGACCTCGGGGCGCGTCGCGAGATACCGCCTCGCCGCTTCGAGATCGTCGAGCGGCTGGCCGCTTTGCTTCATGATCGAGCGAATGGCGCGCGCCACGCAGAGAATCTTCGGGCCGCGGTGAAAGAGGTCCGGGATGAGCACGACGTACCCCGCCTCCGCGAACTCCCGCGCGACGCGCTTCATCTCCTCGTTGAGGCCGAACACCTCGTAGATGAGCAAGAGCCCGGGCCGCGGCTCCGGCCGATCCGGCAGCGTGAGGATGCCCCGCATCGAGAAGCCGTCGTCGCAAGGAAACCTGATCTCGCGCTGATCCATGAAGCCCCCTTGTACCACGGGGCCGGACCTCAGCCGAGGTTGCGCTTCTTGTCGGCCGGCGCGCCCTGCCCCGCGGCCGCCGGCATACGCACCGAAGGCTTGCGCGCAGGCCTGCCCTCGGCGCGAGGAGGCGCGAGGAGGCGGAGCGTCGCCTGCACCTCCTCCCGCACGTGCGGGCCGAGGAGCCGCTCGGCCTGAGCCACGATACGGCCGGCGAACGCGGCGAGGATCGCCTGACCCTCGAGATCGTCCTGATCGGGGGCGCCCGTCTTGCGCCGGTGCTCCTCGTAATCTCGTGCGCAGGCGCCGAGCGGGCCCGGCGCGGACAAGGCGCGACGCACGACCAGCCGCGCGCCCCGTTCGCCCGTGACGGGCGGCAGCTCCGCGGCGATCCGCAGCGCGCCCTCGACATTGCCGGCCGCGGCGAGCATGGGCGCGAAGTACTTGCGGGCGAGCTCGACGAGGCGCGGGGCGAGCGCCTGCTCGTCGAGCACGATGACATCCGGCGTGAGCAGCCCCGCCACGTCGGCCTCGTGCAGGAAGGCATTGAGGACCCGCGAGCGCGTCGGGGCGAGGCGCAAGTACGTCCCGGAGCCCCGTTCGTTCGGCTGCACGGCGGGCATGGCCTTCACCGATCGAGGCCGCCGCGCCCGCGCGAGGTGCCGGTCGGCGAGCGCCTTCTGCGCCTCCGGATCGGCGCCCGAGACGAGCTCCGATACACGTTTGGCGGGGCCAAAGGCGGGATCCGCGGGAGGAGTGTGGCGCTTGCCGCTGGACATTCGGAAGGGTGGCTCCCAAAAAGGAGCCTGCTCGTCCGTCTACCACGCGGAAAGCGTTCAGGTGTGGAGAACTTGGACAGGCTCGGACGAATATTGTCCGAGGCTGGATCCAGGCTGATTTCGGGAGGGCTCAGGCCGCGCGGAGCACGGCCTGGATGGCGTCGAAGCTCGCGGGCTTGACGAGGTGGGCGTCGAAGCCGGCTTTGAGGGCGCGCTCGCGGTCCTCGGCCTGGCCGTATCCGGTGACGGCCACGATGAAGGGGCGCGGGGTGCCGTCGTCGCGCAGGCGCTTGCAGACCTCGTAGCCGTCCATGCGCGGCAGGCCGATGTCGAGCAGCACGATCTCGGGGTGGCCATTCGACACGGCCTCGAGGGCCGCCTCGCCGTCGTGCGCGACGGAGACCTCGTGTCCGAGCGTCTCGAGGAGCGCGGCCATGGTCTCGGCCGCGTCGACGTTGTCGTCCACGACGAGGACGCGGCGGCTCTGCCCGGCCGAAGGGACGTGGCTTTGTTGCGGGGTCGTCATCGGGGCTGCCTCCCGTGCGAGACGGACGACGAACTCGCTGCCTTTCCCGAGCCCATCGCTATGGGCTTCGACCTTCCCGCCGTGCAGCTCGACGAGGCGGCGCACGAGGGAGAGTCCGATTCCGAGCCCACCTTCCGAACGGTCGAGGGTGCGCGTCGATTGAAAGAAGGTGTCGAATACATGCGGTAGGTCCTTCGGGTCGATCCCACGGCCGTTGTCCTTGATCCGGATGAGCACTTCGTTTCGGGGTCCCCTTTCGATGCCGAGGTGAATGGAGCCTCCGTCGTCGGTGTATTTGGCCGCATTGTTGAGCAGGTTGGCCACGACCTGCGTGAGGCGCGCCGCGTCGACCTTCACGTGCAGCGGCTCGGGGCAAGGCGCGAGGACGAGATCGTGCTTGCGCGCGTCGATGAGCGGCCGCGTCGATTCGACCGCCTGCCCGACGATCTCGCAGAGCTCGTGCGTCTCTTTTTGCAAGGCGATCCGCCCGCGCGAAATGCGCGAAACGTCGAGCAAATCGTCGAGGAGGCGCCCGAGGTGGCCGACCTGCCGCTCGATCACGTCGCGGGATCGCGAGAGCCTCGGCTCGCCGAGCGCGAGCCGCTTCTGAATCTCCACGGACGTCTTGATGGGCGCGAGCGGATTGCGGAGCTCGTGCGCCAGCATGGCCAAGAATTCGTCTTTGCGCCGATCGGCCTCGCGCAGGGCCTCCTCGGCGCGTTTCTGATCGGTGATGTCCAAGAGCAGGATGCCGATGCCCACGATGTCGCCGGTCCACGGGCCGCGGATCGGATAAAAATTGACGATCCATTGCCGGATCTCGCCCGGGCACGCGCGCGTCTCGCCGGTGACCGCGACGTCGAGGAGCCGCTCGCCCGCGAGCACGCGGGCGTATGCGTCCTCGAGCTGCGGCCAGAGGTCGGGGATGACGTCGACGACCCGGCGCCCGATGTGCTCGGCCACGGAACAACCGTTCGTCGCCGCCAGGGACTCGTTGATCCGAACGAACCGGTATTCCCGATCGAGCAAGGCAATGCCGACGGGCGCATACGCGAAGAGGTTGTCGAGCAGGCCGAGCTCCTCCTCGGTCGCGCGCTGCATCTCGTGGAGCATCTCCTCGCTGCGCTTCCTTTGCGTGATGTCTTCGATCACCGCGGTCGACGTGGAGATCGCCCCGTGGACGTCCCGCAAGAAAAAGGAGTGCACGCGTACCCATGCGATGCTGCCGTCCTTGCGGATGTACCGCTTTTCGGTGCGATACACCTGCCCGTCCCGCGCGGCCTCTCGGTACCCGGCTGCGTCCTTGTCACGATCGTCGGGGTGCGTGAGGTCGCTGAAGCTCTTGCCGAGGATCTCGGCCGCCGAATATCCGGTGATGTCGCAATAATAGGCGTTGACCCGGAGCAAGCGCCCGTCCCTGACGTCCGCCTGCGCCATCCCGAGGGGAATCCAATCGTAGAGCTGCCGGAACAGCTCGTCGGTCCAGCGCGTCACGCTCTCGCTCGTGCGGCGCGACGTGAGGTCGCGGATGACCGTTGCGCGCGCCGGCCGGCCCTTGAGGCGGGCGTTGCCGCCACGGAGCTCGGCCACGAATCGGCTGCCGTCCTTGCGCTGGAGCACAGCCTCGTACGCAGTCTCGACGCCGCTCTTGCTGTGCCCCTCGACGAGGGAACGGAAATCCTCGGGCGCGAGCATTTCCTTGCGGTTCCCAACGACCTCCTCGCGGCGGTAGCCGAAGACCTCGGTGAAGGCCTGGTTGACGTCGAGGATCACGCCCTCACTATGGAGGACCAGCGGATCGAAGGAGGCTTGCGCCAGGGCACGAAATCGCTCCTCACTCTCGCGCAGGACCTCGACCTCGACCAGCGTTTGCACCTGGCGCGCCCGCAATCGCTCGAGCAGGCTCGTGCAATCGCCGAACTGGCGGTCGGACCGGCGCATGCGCTCGCCGACCCAGGTGATGGCGAGGCCGAGCACGAGGAACGGCACGACGCGCAGCGCATCGCCGGACATCGCCCCGCGGGCGAGCACGACCAGGCCACAGAGGAGCGTGGCGAGCAGGCCGGGCCCGATGCCGCCGAACACGGCGGGCAATGCGACAGCGATGGAAAAGAGGGAGAGCGGTGGGCGCTCTCCGAGCCACCGTTCGAGCGACGCATGCACGGCGATCGCCGTGGTGGTCGACAGCACGGCCAGGAAGAGCCCGAGCGACGTGGACCGTTGTTTTCGTTGCGTCTGCATTCGGTTCCGCGACGTCACGGATCGTTACGTACAGACCCCTACTATGATCTGCGCAGGTCGTACGTCACGAGGAATGCATTTTTTGGAAGCTGTCCGGAAAAACCATCCTTCCTCGGGGAGGCGCCGTTCGTGGGGAGCGATCGCGCTCAGCAGCCCGGCTCCCGGAATGGTCTTACCCGGGGCGGCGCGGCGGAGAGGGAATGGGGGGAGGTTCGTCTTTCAAAACCGCGGACGCCGCGGGATCATGGGCAGCTCGCCCGGCGGCAGCGCCTGCAGCGCCGCCAGGAGGCCCGCGGCGCCGGCCTTCGTCTTCTCGATGCCCGGCGCGATCGGCGCCGTCTCCTCACGCTCCTCGTAGAGCTCACGCGGCAGCTCCAGCAAGAATCGGCTCGGCGTGCGCGGCACGAGCTTGCCGCGTTGCCCACGCGCCATGCAGCGCGACATGAAGAGTTTTTCCCGGGCGCGCGTCACGGCCACGTAGAAAAGGCGACGCTCCTCCTCCAGGCTCACCGCCCCATCTTGATCGCCGGGCACGAAATCGGTCGCGCGCTCGGTCGTCGTGCGCGAATGCGGGCAAAAGCCCTCCTCGACGCCGATCACGAAGACGTACGGGAACTCCAGGCCCTTCGAGCCGTGCATCGTCGTGAGCGTGACGCGGTCCGTGGCCTCTTCATCCTGCCCGTCCAGGCGGAGCGCGAGCAGGCGCAAAAATTCGGCGAAATGCTCCCGATCGCCCTTTCCGGCCTCGTCGCGGCGCGCGAAGACCTTGAGCAATCCCTCGACGTTGCCCCAGCGGCGCGCCGCGACCTGCGGGTTCGCCGAGGCCGCCATGATGTCGGCCTTGAGGCCGATCGCCTCGCAGAGCTTCGACGCGATCTCCGCGCTCGGCAGCTTTTGCTCGAACAAGAGCCGCCCGCCCTCGATGATCCGGACGAACTGCCGGCACCCCTCGAGCGCCCCCGGCGGCAGCTCCTTCACGGCGTGCGCGCGCTGCACGACGGCCCAGAGGCTCATGTCCTGCGCGGTCGCGTGCGCCGTGATCTTGTGGAACGCGACCTCGCCGATGCCGCGCGCCGGATAATTCACGACGCGCCGCAGCGACATCTCGTCGTCCGGCGAGAGCACGACCTTGAGGTACGCGATGAGGTCCTTCACCTCTTTGCGCTCGAAGAACTGCTGGCCGCCGATCATGCGGAGCGGAATGCTGCGCTCCTTCAAGGCCTGCTCGATCGGCTGGGCCTGGAGGTTCGAGCGGTAGAGCACCGCGATGTCCTTGGGGCGCACGCCCTGCTTCTCGATGAGCTCTTGCGCCTCGGAGGCCACGAAGCTCGCCTCGACCTCGGGATCGGCGCAGACGACGACCTGCACGATCGGCCCGTCGCCCTGCGTGGGCACGAGGACCTTGCGATGACGCTTGCCCGCCTGCTTCGCGAGGATCGCGTTCGCCACGTCGAGGATCGGCTTCTTCGAGCGATAGTTGTGCTCGAGCTTGACGACCTTCGCGCCCGGGAAATGGTCCTCGAACGAGAGGATGTTCTTCACGTCGGCGCCGCGCCACGCGTAGATCGACTGATCGTCGTCGCCGACGACGACCACGTTCCGGTGCGCGCCCGCGAGCTGCAGCACGAGCTCGAGCTGCGCGTGGTTCGTGTCCTGGTACTCGTCGACGATCAGGTACCGGTAGCGCATCTGGTACTTCTGGAGCACGTCGGCGCGTTTTCTCCAGAGCCGGACGAGCTCGCAGATGAGGTCGTCGAAGTCGAACGCCTGGAAGGTGCGCAGCGCCGCCAGGTACTTCGGGTAGACGAGCATGCTGATCTCGTCGTACTCGTCCACGCCGCGGCCCTTGCGCTGCTTCTCCAGCCACTCCTCGGGCGTGATGAAGTCGTTCTTCGCGGCCGAGATGCGCGCCAGGATCGCGCCGATGTCGTAGTTCTTCGTGGTGCGGAGCTCGCGCAGGATCTCGCGGATCGCGCTCGTCTGGTCCGCCTGATCGAGGATCGCGAACTTCGAGCCGCGGAAGCCGAGCGCGCGTGTCTCCTGGCCGAGCGTGTCGAGGCCGAAGCGGTGGAACGTGCAGACCTTGAGGTCCTTCGCGACCTTCGGGCCGACGAGCTTCGCGACGCGCTCGTGCATCTCGGCGGCGGCCTTGTTGGTGAAGGTCATCGCGAGGATGCTGGTCGCGGGGACGCCCTTGCCGAGCAGCCGCCCGATGCGCTCGGTGACGACGCGCGTCTTGCCCGAGCCTGCCCCGGCGAGCACGAGCATCGGCCCGAGATCGTGCTCGACCGCCTGCTTCTGGGAGGGGTTGAGATCGATCGCCACGGCCGGGGGGTAGCGCGGCCGTGGCGGGTTGGGTAGTCGGAAATTTTGCGGTGCGTCGGGGCCCAGGATCAGGCCGGATTCCGGGACCGCGGCGGATTGCCGGATCAGGGAGGCGTGGCGAACTGGCCGGGGAACGGATTCGCGTCGTGGCGCTTGTTGACCTCGTCGTTCGTCCAGGGGAACGGGTTCGTCCCGCGCTCGTGGAAGAAGGCGAAGCCGATGACGCCGACGTTGCGCGAATCGCCGCCGGACTTCTTGGCCGCGTACGAGCCGCGCACCGATCCGAAGCGGAAGGCGGCGACGGCGTCGACGCTCTGGCGGAAGCCGTCGATCTCGAGCTCGCCGTGCGGCTGCACGAGGTAGCCGCGCTTCGAGAAGCTCGCGGCGCGGCCGTCGATGACGTCGAGGCCGTCGACGGAGACGACGCACTCGATGCGGTTCGGCGTGCGGTTGCGGATGACGATCGTGTAGCGGCGGCCCGCCTCGCCGACGGTGTAGGTCTTGTCGCTCGCGACGAACCCGTTCAGGAACGCGCCGTTCTCGTCGCGCAGGCCGATGAGCAGCGCGCCGCCCGCGACGGGGGTGACGCCGCCCGAGGTGCGACGGAAGCCGGCGGCGTTCGCCATGGCGCGCGCGCCTTCCTCGTCGTTGTAGAACATGCTCGCCATCGAGAACGGGCTCGTGGGTTCGGCGCGCTGGAACGCCACGGTCGTGATCGACGACGAGCGCGTCTCGCCCCACTCGGTGCCGAGGCCCGGGCGGTTCTGGGGCTCGGGCTGGATGACCTCGGCCTTCTTCTCGGCCTCCCACACGCCGCGCGGCGCGGCGGTCCCTTGCGTGCTGACGGACGCCGGCGGAGGCGCGGCAGGTGCAGCCTCGTCCGTGGTGGGGAACCCGTCCGAATCGCGGCCGAAATCGCCTGGCGCCTGGCTCGCGCCCGTCGTCTGGACCTCGGCGCCCTTCGCCTCACTCGGCGTCGTCGAGCCGCCACCCGTGTAGGAGCTCCCTCCGCAGCCGATCGCGGAGGAAACCAACGTCGTCAACGAAACAGCCAAAAACCCACGTCGGATGAGGTCCATCGTCGTTCTCCCCACGGCTCGCGCCGTTCGCCGGTGGAAACGGAGGCGTGCAAGAAGACCTTACACCGATCGCGAGGCGATCGGATCGTTCACGGGGCGCCCGAACGAAGAGGGGAGCCCGAGGAGCCTGCCCGCGGCGAGCCCGGCGGCGAGCGAAGCGATGGCAAGGGCAGAGACCACCGCGCGGCGCGTGGTGTCCACGCCGCGCTCTCGCGGACGGGGAACGTCCGGGGAAAAAGCGGACGGCGTCGTGTCCTCGGCTTCGCGGGGGGTGGGGGTGTACAGGGGCGCGACGAGCGCGGGGATCTCGGCGGCCATGGCCTCGGCCGAGGCGAAGCGGTCGTCCGGGTCTTTTTCGAGGGCGCGGAGGATCCAGGCGTCGAGCGCGGCGGGGATGGGCTGCGGGGCGAACCACGACGGGGGCGCGGGGGTCCGATCGAGGTGAGCGAATCGCAGCGCGTCGAGGTCCTTGATGTCGTCGAAAGGGCCACGACCGGCGACGAGCTCGTAAAGGACGAGGCCGAGGGCATACAGATCGGCGCGCGCGTCGACGGGTTTTCCCTCGAATTGCTCGGGCGCCATGGTGCGCGGCGTCCCGAGCGAGGCGCCGCGCGCGCCCGGCCCCTCCGAGCCCGAGGCAGGCTCGGCGGCGCCGAGGTCGAGGATCTTGGCGCGGCCGTCGTCGCAAAGGAAGAGGTTTTCGAGCTTGATGTCGCGGTGCACGAAGCCCGCGCGGTGCAATGCCGCGAGGCCGCGGAGGATCTGCGACGCAATGGCGAGGGTGCTCGGCACGGAGAGGACGCCGATGCGGCCGAGCTCGGCCCGGAGATCACGGCCTTCGAGCAGCTCGAGGACGAGGTAGGGGCGGCCGTCGTCCGAGAGCAGGCCGAGGTCGAGGACGTCGACGAGGTTGTCATGACGTACCCTTGCGAGGATCCGCCCCTCGTCGGCGATCCGCTCGGCGAGCCCGCGGCGCTCGGTATTCGCGGGGAGGAGGGCCTTCAGCGCGGCGCGGCGCCCGAGCAGGGCGTGCTCGACCTCGAAGACCTCGCCGACGCCGCCCTTTCCGAGGGGGCGGACGACGATCCACGGGGTGCCCGGCGCGCGCTCGCCGCGGCGGAGCGGCGTGGAGCGCGCGGAGGACCGAGGAGAGAGGGCGCTCCGGGCGGCGTCCTCGTCGGGCAGCGTGGGCCGCTCGTGGAGGTTCGCGCAAAGGGCAGCGTTCGTCATGACGCCCTCCGCTCGGCGCCGGAGAAGGCCTCGGGCGCGACGGCGCCGCGAATCGCGGCGGCGAAAGCGGCGGCCGTGGGATAACGGCGCGCGGGCTTCTTTTCGAGGGCACGCGCGACGGCGCGGGCGAGGGCGGGTGGGGCGTCCGCGACGTCGTCGAGGCGGCGGGGGGCGAGGCCGAGGTGGGCGCGCATGACGGTGAGGCCATCGGATCCGGCGAGAAGATCGAACGGGCCACGCGCGGCGATGCATTCGAAGAGGACGAGGCCCATGGCATACACGTCGGTGCGGGCGTCGACACGCCCGCCGAGGATCTGCTCGGGGGTGAGGTAACGGGGCGTGCCGAGGACGAACTGCGGGTCGGTGGTGCAAAAGGACGCGACGCCGGAGACCTTGGCAATGCCGAAATCGATCATCGCGGGGCGCGGGGGCCCGGCATTCGCGGCGACGAGGAAGATGTTGCCGGGTTTGACGTCGCGGTGCACGACGCCGTGTCGATGGGCGGCGTGCAATCCATCGAGCGCGCCGGCGGCGAGGGACGCGGCGAACGCGGGCGCGAGGGCGCCCTTCCGGAGGCGAATCTCGCGGAGCGTCTCGCCGGAGAGGCGGGGCATGGCGAGAAAAGGACGGCCGTCCCGGGTCATTCCCATTTCGCGCAAAGGGACGAGGTTCGGGTGGTGGATCGACGCGAGCAGGCGCCCCTCCTGGAGGAGGCGCGCGGCGGCCTCCTGCGAGTCCCGCATGTCGAGACGGAGCACCTTGATGGCATAAAGCTCGCCGGAAGGGCCCGAGGCCTCGTACACGTCGGCGGACGAGCCGCCGCCGATCAAACGAACGGCACGATAACGGGTCCCCACGAGCGGATCGGTTGGAAGCGCTGCGACGTCGATGAGCATGAGTTCGTCCTCCCGGGGGTTCGTCCAAGCATCACCCCCACGCGCTCATGTCGACCGGAGCGGGGCCGCAGTTGCGTCGTTGGACGTAAAAATCGTTATGGGAGGACGAATGTTCAGAACGCAGAAGGCGGGTACTGGACGAAGACGCAGTGGCGGCGCGACCTCCATGCCCGTTCGTCGCGGCGAGGTCTTCGAGGACGCCCTGCACAGATGCGGTAAACCCTGGAGGGGTTGTGATGTATCCTGGGCGGGGGATGTGATGTAACGATGCAGGATACAGCCGAGACCATCAAGGCGGTGCTTCGCGACCGGTACGAGCTGCTCGCTCAGCTTGGTGAGGGCGGGTTCGGCACGGTGTACAAGGCGCGGCAGCTCGCGACGGGGCAGCCCGTGGCCATCAAGGTGCTGCGCCTGCCGGACGGCGACGGATCGCAGGCGCAGGCCAAGCGGATCGCGCGCTTCCAGCGCGAGATGCAGATCTGCGCGCAGATGCATCACCCCAACATCGTCCGCCTCATGGACTCGGGGCAAGCCGGCGATGGCATCGTCTACTCCGTCTTCGCCTTCGTGCCCGGAAAGAACCTCGCGGAGGTGATCGCCGAGGAAGGCCGCCTCGATCCCTTCGAGACCCGGCACTTCATGATGCAGATCCTCGACGCGCTCGCGTGCTCGCACGCCCAGGGCGTGGTCCACCGCGACCTCAAGCCCGCCAACATCATGATCATCCCGACCGGCGCGCGACGAAACGCGGTCGTGCTCGACTTCGGCATCGGCGCGCTCACGCAGGAGTCGCGGCGCGAGGACAAAGATCGCCTCACGGTGACCAACGAGTCGATCGGCACGCCCTCCTACGCGGCGCCGGAGCAGCTCCTCGGACAGCCGCCGACGCCGCAGTCCGACCTCTACGCCTGGGGCCTGGTCTTCCTCGAGTGCCTCACGGGCAAGCGCGTCATCGATGGAGCGACGCTCGCCGAGGTCGTGTTCAAGCAGCTCTCGCCCGATCCCATCCCCATCCCCGACCACATCGCCGATCACCGGCTCGGGAAGATCCTGCGGCGCGTGACCTCCAAGAACCACGACGCGCGCGACGCCGCGGCCGAGCCGCTCATGCGCGAGCTCGAGACGTGCGACATGAGCGGGCTGCGCCAGCGAACCGCGCCCGTGCAGATCGCGCCGGCGCCCCCGGACGCGGCGACGGCGACGATCAACATGCCACGCGCACCGTACAAACCCGCGCCCCCGTCGCAGCGGCTCGTCGAGGGCGAGCGCCGGCAGATCACCGCGCTGTGCTGCAGCCTCAGCGCAGCGGGCGTGGGACCGAGGGCGGCCGACGAGGAGGAGCTCGACCAGATCCTCGGCGTGCACCAGGAGGCGTGCACGGAGATCGCGCGCCGCTTCGAGGGCCACGTGGCGGGCGCGCTGGGCGACGCGGTGCTCTTCTACTTCGGCTACCCCGCGGCACGCGAGGACGACGCCCGGCGCGCGGCCCGCGCGGCCCTCGCAATGGCCGTGGAGATCCGAAGGCGCAGCCCCGCGCTGCTCGCCGAGCGCAAGGCGCGCGTCGACCTGCGCATCGGGATCCATACGGGCCTGGTGGTCGCGCGCGAGCTGCGCGAGCCCGCCAGCACCGGGCTCGGCTACGTGATGGGCACGACGCCCAAGCTCGCCACGCGCCTCTCCGGCCTCGCGAAGGTCGGAAACATCCTCGTCAGCGGCAGCACGCATCGCCTGCTCCGTAAGCAGTTCCTCCTCGAGGACTTCGGCGTGCGCGCCGTCGACGACAGCACCGCGCCGGTGGAGACGTTCGTGCTTCGCGAAGGCGATCCGTCGTCGGGCATCCGCGACGTGCCGCTCGTCGGTCGCGAGCGCGAGGTCGAGACGCTGCTCGATCGCTTCACGCGGACCCGCGGCGGAGCCGGGCAAGCGGCGCTGGTGAGCGGCGAGCCGGGCATCGGCAAGTCGCGCCTCGCCCGCGAGCTCGACGAGCGGCTCGGCGACGAGGCGCGCACCTGGCTCGAGTGCCGCTGCACGCCGGACAGCGTCAACAGCGCCTTTTACCCGATCATCGATCTCCTCGATCGCCTGCTCGACCCGCAGCGCGAGGGCGGCTCGGAGGCCAGGATCACCAAGCTCGAGGCGTTGCTTTCGCTGCACGGCTTCGACCTCTCCGAGGCCATGCCGCTCTTCGCGCCGCTCCTGTCGATGTCGCTGCCGAGCAAGTGGGCGCCGCTCGACGTCTCGCCGCAGAAGCAGCGCGAGCTCACGCGCAACGCGGTGCTCTCGCTGCTCTTCGAGATGGCCGAGAAGGAGCCCGTCGTGCTCGTGATCGAGGACCTGCACTGGGCCGATCCGAGCACCGTGGAGCTTCTCGGCCAGCTCGTCGCCGAGGTGGGCTCGGCGCGCGTGCTCGCGATCTTCACGGCGCGGCCCGAGTTCACGCCGCCGTGGCCCTCGAATGCCGCGCTCCAGATCCAGCTCGGCCGCCTGGGCAAGGCGGAGATCGAGCAGATGGCGTCGAAGGTGACGGGCGGCCGCGCGCTGCCCGCGGAGGTGCTCGAGCAGATCGCAAACCGCACCGACGGCGTGCCGCTCTTCGTCGAGGAGCTGATCCTGGCGATGATCGAGGCCGGCACGCTGGTCGAGCGCGCAGATCGTTATGTGCTCACACGACCTCTGACGGAGCTGTCGATCCCGAGCACGCTGCGCGACTCCTTGATGGCGCGCCTCGACCGGATCGGCCGCGCCAAGGAGACGGCGCAGGTCGCCGCCGCGATCGGCCGGGAGTTTACGTTCGAGGTCCTGCGCGAGGTGAGCCTGCTCGAGCCGGCGGAGGCGCAGGAGCACCTGGACAAGCTCGTCGCGGCGGAGCTCGTGTACCGCAAGCGGCGGCTCAAGAACCCGGCGTACCTGTTCAAGCACGCGCTCGTGCGCGACGCGGCATACGACTCGATGCTCAAGCGATCGCGGCAGCAGGTGCACACGCGCATCGCAAAGGCGCTGGAGGAGAAGTTCCCGGACGTGGTGAACGAGCGGCCGGATTTGCTCGCGCATCACCACGCGGCGGCGGAGCAGAAGCGGGAGGCCGTCGGGTACGCGCAGAAGGCGGGGATGGGGGCGCTGATGCGGTCGGCGTATGCGGAGGCGATCACGCAGGTGCGGCAAGCGCTGGGCTGGCTGGAAGCCATCGAGGATACGCGCGAGCGGGCGGAGATGGAGCTCGGGTTGAACGGCATCCTCACGCCGGCGTTGATGCTCACGCAAGGCTATGGTGTGCCGCAGGTAGAGGCGACGATTCACCGCTCGCAGGAGCTGCTCGACCAGCTCGGCGAGGAGCAGGACACGTTCCCCACGCTATGGGGCCTCTGGCAGTATCATCTCGTGCGGGGCAACTATCCCACCGCCCGGACCCTCGCGGACCGTTGCCATGCGGTCGCCGAGCGTCAGGCCGACAACGACCGGCGCATTGCTGTGGCCCTTCAATTCGGTCATCACACGTTTTTCAGTGGCCATTTCGAGGAAGCGCGGCAGCATCTGCAGCGCGCGGTCGACCTTTACGACCCTGCCGCGCACGCGCATCACGCCATGCTCTCTGGGCAGGACAGCTTGTCGCACGCCCGCAGCTTCCTCGGCCTGACCCTCTGGTTCTTGGGCCGTCCCGACGAGGCGATCGAGCAGGCCGCCGCGGCCGTGGCGTGGGCTCGCGAGTTACGCCACACGAACAGTCTCGCCCTCTCGCTCTATTTCCAAGCGAGCCTGCATCATCTGAGGCAGGAGCGCGACCAGGTTCGGGCGCTCTGCGAGGAGATGCTCACCCTCGCCGAAAAGAATGGCCAGCAGCTCATGGGCGCCATCGGGGGCCTGTATCGCGGCTGGCTCGACAACGATCCGACGGGACCCTCGCACATCCTTGCGTCCTTCGGCGCAATGGGCATGGGGCAGATCTTGCCCTACCTGACCTCCCTGGCAGCGGAAGCGGAAGCACGACGAGGCGAATTCGACGCGGCGCTCACGCGCCTGGAATCGGCCCTCAAGCTCGCCCATGATAACGGGGAGGTGTACTACGTCCCCGAGCTCCTCCGCTGGAAGGCCGAATGGCTGCTCGCAAGAGATCCAGCCGCCGTCGAGCAGGCCGTGTCGTGCCTCGAGCGTGCTGCCGGGCTCGCTCGGGATCAGGGAGCGCACATGCCGGCGCTACGCACAGCCCTCGCCCTTGCCCGGCTGCGTCCCCACCCGGAGTCTCTTGCAATCCTCGAATCCTTGGTTCGCACGTTCCCGGGAGGCGAGCGCGTGCCGGAGTACCTTCAGGCGCACGCGCTCGTGAATCGCTGAAGCGCTTGTTATCGCCCGACCGTGGCCTGGGTACGATTCAGCCAGGGAGGCGGCTGCAGCGCGAAATGCGTCTCGAGGAGCGCTTCGGCCGTCTCCAGCGCGCCTTCGACCCAACCTTGATTTTGAGAGTAAGCCTCGCCGACGACGTGGAGCGAGACGCCACGCACTGGATTGAGCATCCGCTTGCCGATCGCCCCTGATTCGCACTCCGGGAGCCAGACGTGGTACGCTCCGCCGAACGGCGGCGCCTGCCAGATCTTGCTGATGTACGCCTCGGCCGGTGGAATGTACGACACGCCATAGAGCTTCATAAGGTCGCCCCGGTCCGTGGCAAAGGCGGCGTTCACGGCGTCTCCGAGGAGGCAGCTCGGTTCGTCGCAGGACGCCTCGGATGGGCGGAACGATTGCGCTGCCAAATACTGGCGGATCTGTTCGCCGTCACGGAAGGCCATCAGAAGCATCGACGACAGATCGTTCTGGTCTTTCGCGCCCGGCTGCTCCCCTTGCGTTTGCCGGGGCCAGGTCTCACGGATGCGGAGATCGGTGAAGCTCGGCCCTGCCGTGACCCCGGCGGCGCGCCACCACGGGTAGGGGTAGATTCCCCATTGAACGAGCGCCGGCACCGGTTGGACCGCGGGCAGGTCGTCACGAAATTGCTGCGCGCGCTCACCCTGAAAAACAGGGCTGCCAGAGAGCGCTTCGAGCGCGGTTCGGGGAAGGGCCAGGACAACGCTCCTGGCCCGCACCACCCCGGGCCGTCCCTCGAAACGCAAGTCGAGAGAGCCGTCGTCGTTTGGCCAAATCTCCTGGAGGCAGCTACGGAAAGCGATGTTCTGGAGCCCGAACCGCTCGGCGAGGCCGTTCTCGATCGCCTGATAACCTTCCTTTGGCATGCATACGGGCGTGAGCGTCGTGAAGTCGTTACAGATCAGCTCCGCCATGGTGTCTGCTGCGTTGGCGATGGTGATCCGCCCGCGTAGCGGTGTCGTATCCCAGAGGAATGCGAACGCCTCGGGGCTGAGCACCTTCGGGAGAAGATCACCGATACGCAGCTTGTAGAGCAGTTCTCCGCGCGGATCCCCCTTGAAGGTCGCCGTTTTTCGCAGCTCTCGCCACTCGCTGGCGGATTTCGTGGTCGCGCCGGGATAGATACGGTTGAACGCATACCCCAGGATGTTTCCGAGGCTGAGGCCCTCCGACCACGTCACGTCGTATGGCACGGCCGACGGATCCGTATTTGTTGGAGGCATCACGGCGCTGGCGGTGAATCGCTTGCCTCGGGTGTAGTAGGGATTGAGCACGCTCCCGGGCTCGAACGGCGTCGTCGCAAGCTTGAAGAGCTCCACGAGCGCCGCGACATGCACATGGCCAGGGTACGGGGGCGGGGTCGAACCGTTCGGAGCCGGCGGTTCATAGAACCCCTCGGCGCCCAACTCGATGGCCACGTCCGGCATCAGGTCCTTGCGAAAGATGGAGTGGACGCGCCCGCCGACGCGATCGCTGCGCTCGTAGAGACGAACCTTGAGCTTCCCATCCGAACGCGCGCGCGCCCACTCCGCAAGCCTCGTACCGGAGAGGTCCGCGCTGGCCAAACGAAACGCTACGTAGCATCCCGCTGGCCCTCCGCCGACGATGGCGACGTCAACATCTTCCACGACGTCCTTCTCACCTAGCATGACCATGTGATACCCTCTTTTTGGGACAGTTGAGGCTAAACGCCTCGTCCCTCCAGATCAAGGGGGCGCGGCCAGGCAAACGCACCCCAAGGAGACGAACCCTCATGAGCGCCGATTCCAGAGAGATTGACTTCTACCAAGGTGTGCTCCTCGCCATCGCGCGGGCATGGGAGGACGAACGTTTCCGGGCACTACTGCTCAAAGATGCGCACGCGGCGCTGGGCTCGATTGGGTGCAACATGCCGGAGAACGTCCAGCTCCGGTTCGTCGAAGCAGGTTCGGATTCGACGTCGATCACGCTGGTGCTCCCGCCGAAACCCGCCGATATGAACGACGGCGCCGTCGCACTCGCGCAGTGGGGCGCCGATCGCCCGATCAAGCAAATTTTCTGTTGAGCAGGCCGGATCCTCCTCGCACGCGCTCACGCGAGGCGCGATGAGCTCCCCGGCGCTTCCTGGCTACCGTTCGATATTGTAAAACCGCGCCGGGTTCTCCCAGAGGATCTTCTGCAGCGTGCTGCGCGGAAAATCGCTCCATGTCCGAAAAACGCTGTCGATGATATCGCCCGCGTGATCGAGGTGCGGGAAGTCCGTGCCAAAAAGCACGCGGTCCTCGCCGACCCAGCGCAAAACCTCGGTCAAACCAGGTTCGCCGGGCTCAGCGGTGACGAAGCACTGCCTCCGGAAGTAAGTCGACGGCTTCTGCCGGACGTTTTCGGCCACCTCGCCCGCGAGGGCGCTGTATTCCACCTCGTCGAGCCGCCACAGCCAGTAGGGCAACCACCCCGCGCCTGCCTCGAGGAACGCGACCTTGAGCAGCGGGTGCCGTTCGAGGACGCCGGCTTCGAGCAGCGCCAGAAAGGCCATCATCTGCTCCATCGGATGCGAACAGGCGTGCTGCGCAAAACGCGTGCGGAAACGATCTGCGCCCGCCGTGGGGACGCGCGCGTGCGTGCCCTCGTGCATTGCCACCGCGACCCCGAGGGACTCGCACGCAGTCCAGAATGGCTCGTAGGACGGATCGCCGAGCGTGCGGCCGGCAATGGGGTTTGGCCGGAGCACCACCGCTCGCCACCCGAAACCCACGATACGCTCGAGCTCCGCCACCATGGCACCCGGATCGTGCCTGTTGATCAGGCCTGCGCCGCGCAGCCGCCTGGGCTCTTCGCGACAAAGGTCGCGCAGCCAGTCATTGTAGGCGCGCGCGAACGCGGCCGCGAGGTCCGCTGCCATTCCATCGATCGCCGTCAGGTAAAGCGCGTGCGTCGGGTACAGGACGGCGACGTCGATCCCCGCCGCATCCATGGACCGTAGCTGTGCGTCCGCTCGGCCCGCGGCGTTGATGTCGGAGAGCCGCGCGAGCGCGGATGCGGTGAGCTCGAGCGCGGTCCGTTCGAGGCGCGGCGCCGCAATCGGCTCGCCATCGACGTAAAGCTCGGATGACGGCGGGAGAAGCGCGCGCGCGCCAAGCCGCGCGATGCGTGCGCCGAGTTGCTCACGCGGGGCTTGCTGAACAGCATAGGGAGCGTGGCCAGCCCACGCAGACTCGAGGTATCGAGGCCAGAGCTCCTCGGGTTCGATCACGTGGCGATCGGCGTCGAAGATGCGGAGCTCGTTACGCATGGCCGTTCAAAAGAGGGACGACATCATCGTCGGCGATGCCTGTCAAGGATATCGCAAAAGGTTGAGGACATCGAAATTTTCCGGTCGCGGAGATGCCAGAACCGAACCGCAAAGGCAACCTGGCTGTGGTACACTTCGTTGCCGTGGCGCAGTGACGTCGAGCCCATTCGACACTGCGCCGGGAGGTGATGACATGGCGGACGGGAACAAAAGCGCCGGCGATGGGTCGCAGCAACCCTCGAAGGCCGTCACGATCGAGGCGTTGCGCACGCTGGAGGAATGGCAAATCGCCTGGACCAAGGCGGTGGCGCTGGTGTGGAGCGACCCGGAAAAATATGAAACTGCGCTGAAGGACGACCCTCGTGCATTCCTGGCGCAGCATTGTGATTATCATCTGCACCAATCTGCAAGTCTGGTGGTGAAGGGCTCATCGAGCCAGGACAGCGAGGCGAAGAGCGAGGATCCCGATGCGGTCCCCCTCCCGGGGGCCCATGTGACCCTGTGGCTCCCGAGGCGCCCGAGCAACATCCAGGACGCCCCGCTCGCGCTCGTCGAATACATGCGCGGTCGCAGCTATCCCTGCTTCTGCTGCTGATCCTGCGCCCCCGAGGAGCGGCCCGTCGATCCTCGAGAAAGGACGAGGGGCCGCTCGCCTCATCGAAATCGAAGAGGAGGACGACGATGGATATCACCCAGGACCAGCCGACCGCTTCGAGCTTCCGCGCCGAGCCCATGACGCTCCCCGACTTGCCGCGACGCCCGGACGCCATCCTGATCGTCCCCCCCTTCGCGGCTCTCGATTTTCCTCACCTGGGCGTCCATCTCCTCCAGGGCTGCGCGAAGGCGGCCGGCTTCGAGGTCGCGGTGATCTACGCCGGCATGCTCCTGGCCCGGGAGATCACGCAGCCCGTTTATCACGCGCTGAGCGACGCCGTGACCCTCCACTGGTCCGGGGGTCGGGTCTTCAGCAACATGCTCGGAGAGCGCGTTTTCGCCCGCGCTGCCTATGGCGTGCCCCTCCTCGGGCGGCAAGCCGAGGCGAAGCTCGCGTCGATACGCCTGGAGGCGGGCTTCGGGCGCAAGCGGTGCGTCATTGATTTCCCTCGGCTCGTCGAGCTCTCGGCGCACGTCGAGGACTGGGTGGAGCGCTTCGCGCAGGCCGTCGCGGAGCTCGGCTGCCCTGTCGTCGGTTGCACGACCGTCTTCGAGCAAACCGCGTCGAGTATCGCGATCCTGCGGCGGATCAAGCAGCGCGCGCCCGGGACCACGACCCTCATCGGCGGAGCCAATTGCACGGGAGGCATGGCGGAGGGGATCGCCTCGCTGAGCGACGCGATCGACTTTGCCTTCTCCGGTGAATGCGAGAAGGCCTTCCCCGCCTTTCTCGCCGGCGCGCGTCCGGAGGGGCGCGTCGTCGAGGGGGAGGTCTGCATGGACCTCGACGCTTTGCCCACGCCTGATTACGATGAATATTATCGACAGCGCCGCGCCTGCTTCGAGGACGACGCTCTCGCCCGACAGATGGTCGCGCTCTCGTACGAGAGCAGCCGCGGCTGCTGGTGGGGGCAAAAGCACCATTGCACCTTCTGCGGCGTGGCCTCGATGCGCTATCGCGAAAAGGCGCCCGATCGCGTCATCGGCGAGCTCAGAGAGCTCCTCGCCAAGCACCCGTCCCGGCGCGTCCACAACGTGGACGACATCATGCCACATTCCTATTTCAAGAGCGTCCTGCCGCGACTGCCCGAGGAGCTGCCGGGCGTGCGGATGTTCTACGAGGAGAAGGCGAATCTCACGCTCGAAAAGGTCGTTTTGCTCCGGAAGGCCGGCGTGGACATCGCGCAGCCGGGGATCGAGGCCCTCTCGAGCCCGCTCCTCCGGCGCATGGACAAAGGTACCCTCGCGCGCCACAACGTCGCGCTCCTCCGCTACGCGCGCGCGAGCTACCTGAGCCTGATCTGGGGCCTGCTCTTCGGATTCCCGGGCGATCGCGCGGAGGACTACGAGCATTACCTCACGCTCCTGCCCCTGCTCCATCACCTCGAGCCACCCAAGATTTTCATGCCTCTTTGCCTCTTCCGGTTCAGCCCGTACTGGAAGTATCCGGAGCGTTATGGCATTCAGAACCTGAGGCCGGCGGAGGTCTACGGCGACATCCTGCCCGAAGGCGCCGACGCACGGCTCGTCGCATACTATTTCGATGGCGATTTCTCGAGCGTGGCGGGCGAGCATCCCGAGCTCATCGCCGCCATCGACCGGGAGGTGCGTGCCTGGAATGCGCGCTGGCTCCCCGGCAGGGGCAAACTGCCGATCCTCTCGGTGAGCCGCACGGCCCCCGACACATATCACCTCACCGACACGCGCGACCTCCCCGGGGCCGTCGCGGAGCAGCCGCTCACGCGCCGGCAAGCGGCTGCCGTACTCGTGGGCCGTCCACGCGAAAACTCCGGGCTGCTCACGGATGAAATGGTCTGGGCTCGCGCGGGAAGCTACGCGGTGGAGCTCGACGGCTGGCACGTGCCCCTGGCGACCGCTCACCCAGATTTGATTGCCGAATTCGAGCAAGCCTATGGCCCGGGCGCCGAGCTCCAGGTGGCCATGGAGAACGAGACCACGGCGGACACCCTCGTTCGCGTGGAAGCATTGCGCCGTCCCCGTGCGGACTCATCCATCGAGCCCGCAAAACCGGGCCGCGTTGTCCCATAACATCTTCCGGAGCGCTCCCTCCGGAATCCGGGCCCGCAGCGCGAGCGCGCGCTGGACGATGCCATCGTCGTGATCGAGGTGCGGGAAGTCGGTCCCGAAGATCAGGTGATCTTCTCCGACCTGCCGCAGGACCTCCGGGAGATAGGGCTCCTCGGGCTCGAAGGCCACGAGCCCCTGCCGGCGAAAGTATTCGGAAGGCGGCCGGCGCACGTGCTCCGCGACCTCGCCCGAGAGGCTCTTGAATTCGATCTCGTCCAGGCGCCATAGCCAGTAGGGGAGCCAGCCGCAGCCGGATTCCAGGAACGAGACGCGCAGGCCCGGATGGCGCTCGAGGACGCCGCCCTCGATGAACGCGAGGAGCGCCATCATCTGCTCCATCGGGTGCGAGCACGCGTGCAGGGCGAAGCGCGTCTCGAAACGATCGGCGCCGGCGGCGGGCGAGCGCGCGTGCGTCCCCTCGTGAATGGCGACGGCGATCGAACGCCTCTCGCACTCCGCCCAGAAAGGCTCATAAGCTGCGTGCCCGAGCGTTCTGCCCTGGATAGGGTTTGGCCGGAGCACCACCACGTTCCAGCCGTACGCCGCGACGCGCTCGAGCTGCGCCACCATCCCGGCGGGATCATGGGGGCTGATGAGCCCCACCCCGCGAAGGCGCGCGCTATCCCGGCTGCAGAAATCGTGAAGCCAGGCATTGTAGGCACCGGCGAGCTCCGCGGCGAGCCGAGGCTCGAGGCCGTCGATGCCCACCAAATACATGGCGAAGGTGGGATACAGGAGCGCCACGTCGATCCCCGTTCGATTCATGGCCTCGAGCTGCGCCTCCGGGCTCGCGCCCGCGGCCATCTGCCCTGCTCGACGAGAGCTCGTCCAGGCGAGCTCGACACGCGCTCGCTCCGTGAGCTTGTGCCATACCGGCTCTCCGGCGAACATGGGCACCGGCAGGGGCGGGAGGAGGCCTTTTTCGCCCAGCCGGCGAATCCGCGCGGGCAGCGACTCCGTCGTGGGCATTTCAACCATGTACGGGGCCGAGGCCGCGAACTCGGCCGGGAGGTATTTCCTCCACAGATCGATCGGCTCGATCACGTGGCGATCTGCGTCGAGGATCCTGAAACCATCACGCATGGCCGTCTGCCTCCGCGCGGTCACCCGAGGAGGTGCACCGGGTTGATCTCGTTCTCCGTGAGCGGACGAGCCAGCCAGCCCATGCGGACCGGAACGTCGTAGAGCCGCCCCGGCCCGAGCCGCGGCCAGTAATGGCGCATTCCCGGGACAATCACCTTGACCACCGAGAGGCCGATATCGGGTCGGGTCTGGTCGAGCACCAGCGTCTCCATGCCTGCGCGCGCGGCGCGGTCCACGCAAAGGCGGATGTCCGCAGAGAGGTCATCGCCGCCTTGCGCGGGATAATCGCTGCGGCGGCGCGGAGGCGCGGCCTCGTCCGGGTACAAATAGCCAGGATCGCGCACCGCCGCCGCGTCCCAGAGCATGGGCGCGCCGAGCGAGGGATCGAAGGTCTGATTGAGCTCCGTGAGCGCCCTGGAAATGCCGATCCGTGCGTCGAAATGGCTGCCGAAGCCGACGCAGAAGCGCCCGTCCGCGGACCGAGCGAGCGCGACGAAGGAGAAGATGCCGAGGTCGTGCGTGAGGTCCAGGACCCAGAGGGGAAAACCCTGGGCTCGATAATGCTCCTCGAACCCGACGAAAACGGGATCCTCGAAGCTCTTCAGATCGACCCTGGGCCGGCGGAGGCGGTTGTACCACCACACGGCGATGGCGTCGCGCTCCGCAAGCTCCAGAAAACCCTGCAGGACGGCCTCCTCCAGGCAATTGCCCGCGGCGTTGCCGTTGGAGCTGAACGGGCAGACCTGCTCGTCCGGGGGCGACGGCACGTTGATGTAGCAATAGGTTGTCGGGACATACCGGCGCCGCTCGTGGGTCAGCGACCAGACCGGCGTCCAGTCGATGGGCTTCCGTTCATCGAAGGGCGGTGGAACCGCGAGCCGCCTGTCGCGGGCCGCAGCATTCGTCGCGACGCGGGACGCGTACTGCATGTCACTGAAATGGTCCAGCTCGCGCGGGGGAATGCCCTCGCCGCCGAGCTCGGCGAGCGTCGCGCGGAGGCGGGGCTCGTCTCCCTGGAAAATGGCGCTGTATCGCTCCAGGCCCTCGCACAGCGCGCTGGCGCGGGCCTGCGCGGGCGTTCGACCCTTGCCCGCGCTCGCCCGGTGGAAATCGTCAAAGGAGGGCGCATTCTCGATGGGCCTCACCCGGAACGAGGCGCGATAGGCCGTCCCGCGCGGATACTCGTGCCCGGGCACGGGCCCGAGGCTGCTGATCACACCAGTGATCGGGCTGATCAGGTGCTCGTGGCGCGCACAGGTCTCCTCCGGCGAGACGGCGCGATACCCACCATCCTCGGTGAAGCGCCGCGGGCGGCTCTCCAGCACCACGGGCAAAAGAGCGCGCGTGCGCAAGAGCTCCGAATCTCCACACGCCGCGCATTGCGGTCGCTTCGTCACGGCGTGCTCTGCGATCACGAAGCGCGCGAGGTCGACGACCAGCAGTTTGTCGCGGACCGGGCCGCCCCCCTCGCCGATCCACCGAGCCAGCGCCACGGCCGCGAGATCCATTGCGGCGCGCGCGCTCGTCGCAAGCGCCACCCGGGGTGCGCCGATCGCGGAGCCGTCCCCGCGACGTTGCTCGAGATAACTCTCCACCGGCCGATTCGCCCGGAGCCGCTGGGCGAGGCACTCCCAGCAGGCCCCGCGCGGCTGGAAGACGGGCCCGAACCACGGCGCAGGGCCTGACGGTTTGACGGGCATCCACGTGATACCCCGACGCCGCGCCTCGCGGTTCCACGCGGAGAGCTCTGGATCCAGGTAATCACCGGTGAGAATGACGCGATTCTCTGCCTCGTCCCCCACCACCACACCCGCGCCCATCAAGGCCTCGACGAGCGGCCCCGAATCCGCGCCGCCCAGCGCGCATACCGAGACCGGCGCCGCTGCGAGTCGCTCCGTCACCTGCCGGGTATCCGCGCCGAGCGATTGCCAGAAACCCGTGACCTCCCCCGGGAGCGACGCCATCTCCTCGGCGATGTAGCCTCGCTGCTCCAACGTCACCAGCGCATAGTAGATCTCGGGCAGGGAGGCCTGCCCGCGGAGCGCGGCGACCACCTCCCGCTCCGAATGCCGCCCGTCGAGGAGCGGCGCGATCTGCGCGTATACACGCCCGTGGAGCATGAACCTGTCCTGCTCGGAGACGAGGAAGACGCGCTCGCCGTCCAGCGGCTCGATGCGGAGATGGTGCTTGAAGCGCAGGACTCGGTTCATCGGTGAGCGTTCGGCTCACAATACATGCGACCGGCCGCGTTTTCCAGATGCAGAGCGGGGCCGTGCGCCTTCCATCTGGAAGGAGATTCGGTACCATGACGAGCCATCGGAAGGAGGACGAACTTGCCTGAGAAAGCGACCGACGCCCGCGTGGACCTCGCGACCCGCGAGCCCCCGCGCGACGACGTGAGCCGCTGCACTCTGGTGCTCCGCACCCGGAGTGAGCTCCCGTCGGTCCAGCAGATCTGCAAATACCCGCCGTCAAGGCCGACGAACAGGGCCCCCGATGCTTTCCCCTCCCCAGGGCACCTCGACTACGCCCAGTTCGAGGAACGTTATGGCGCGACAGAGAGCGCCCTCGAGGCGGTCGAAAGCTTCGTGGTGCAAAGGGGGCTGCGCGTCGTCGATCCTGGCAGCTTCATGGCGGGGGAAAAGCTCTCGGGCGCGGTGAAGCTCATGGCCGCTCTGACGCTGGAAGGCCCGACGCGCTCGTTCGAAGGCGTCGAGCGCCTCGATGGCGTGATCCACGTTCTCCGGAGCGCGCGTGTTCCCCCCGCGCTGCACACCCCCGCATATCAACGTCAGAAGGAAGCCCGCGGCGGAGCTCCCGCTGCGTCGAACTACTCCGCGCGGCAGATCGCAGAGCTCTACGAGTATCCAGCGCCTGCACACGGCCTCCCCGGCGAAGGGCAATGCCTGGGGCTCATCGAGATGGCCGGCACGTACGACGCTCGGGATATCGCGCGCTACTTCGAAACATTCGCCCCGATGCCCGTCATCGCGCATGTTCCCGCCGGGGGGGAAGGAGCGGAGCCGAGCTACACGTTCGACGTGGAAGTCACCATGGGCGTCGAGCTCGCGGGGACCGTCTGTCCAGGCGCGAAGATCGTCCTTTACAATCACCACTCGCAAGACTTCTCCGTTCACGATCTTTATCGTGTCATGGCGACGGCCATCTTCGACACGCAGAACCAGCCGTCGGTGCTGTCCGTGGCCTGGTGTGCGCCGGAAGGCGCGGATGCCAGTATCAGCCAAGCCGAGGAGGCAGCGCTGAACGAGCTGCTGGTCAAGGCCACGCTCCTGGGTATCACCATCTGCGCACCCTCCGGTGATTTCGGCTCGATGAATCCGGTCCATGTATCGGAGAGGCAGGGAGTGCCGCTCCTGGTGATGGGCTCGGTCACCTGCTATCCGGCCGCGAGCCCCCTCGTACTCGCCTGTGGTGGCACCAAGCTCATCGCCGAGGGCAATCGGATCCGCGAAGAGGTGGTCTGGAACCAGCTAGCACAGCGCTGGAGCATCGAAGACGAGAGGGGCCATATCATCTACAGCGGGCCCGGCGGCGCGAGCGGCGGTGGCGTCAGTGTTCTGAATTCGCTCCCCGTTTATCAGGAAGGCCTGGACGTGCCCGAAGCCGTGACGATGACGGCTCGGGGCACGGTGGTGCAGCCGCTCGAGCGCTATCGCGGGCGCGGAATCCCGGACATCGCCGCGAGCGCGGATCTTCTCCATGGGTACGACATCTATTTCGACGGCCAATGGGGCTCCGGCGGGGCCACGAGCGCCGCTTCGCCGGTGCTGGCGGGCCTCATCATCCGGCTGAACCAGATGCTGGGCCGCAGGCTGGGATTCATCCACCCCTTCCTCTACGAGCTGCAGCGCGAAAAGAAGAATCTGTTTCGCACCACAGAAAAGGGGAGCAACGGCGGCTACGACGCGCGCCCGGGGCAGGTGTGGAATCCTTGCACGGGGCTCGGCTCACCCATGGGAAGGAACCTCCTGAAGGCGCTGAAAAAGTTGTACGGATAGTCGTTGAAACGGCAGGCACGGCCCGGCGAGCAGGGTCGTGCCTGCGTACGGCACGCGCCCACCCCTCGTCCGTGCACCCCACCCCGACGGCGCGTACACGGATCCAGCGCTTCTCGTTGAGCCCGACGACGAAAAGAGAGTAGAAATCGTAGGAACGCGACAGGGAACTGCTCGAGGCGCTGCGCGAGGCGCGCCCGAGATAAAGGCAGCGCGTGTCCGCTCCGGCGGTACGCACTTCCCGAGGGCAACAGGGACGTCCGGTCGTACGCTGAGCGGGAACGCGATCGGCAGTCCTAGGAGGAAGGCTCCGCAGGCCTCTCAGGCATGGGGTCCGGGTTCGGGTCGGGATCATCACCAGGATCGAAGACGAACGCCCCCCGCACAGGTGGAGCTGCCACGCTACCCTCCCCCTTCAGGCGGCGCTCGACGAGCGCCTGCTCGGCGGGCGAAAGCCCAGCCTCCGCCATCACCCGCGCAGGATCTCGGACCAGCGCCTCGAGCTTGAAGGGATCGACGCTCAGCTCCGCGAGCCAATGGAAGAGATGCTCTGACCTTGCCTCTATCATTTCATTCATTCGCCGCCTCCTTCATGTCTCTTTCTTATAACGGCTCTTGCCCGATATGAGAGCCTGGTAGACAGGCAAAAGCTCTTCGTCCTTCACGCGCCCGTTTCGTACGTCCTCCCACACCGGATCGCTATGAGCGATGAAGAGCGTCTCCATGTTCTGTTTTCCGAGGAGGAGCCTGATCATATCCGCGGCCTCCTTGCTCTCGCCCCTCGCGTAGTAAAGTCCGGAAATCATGAGCACGTTGATGTTGAGCAGCGTCCAGAGCCGGTCGAGCGCGAGGTCGCTGGCGGCCTTTGCGTTCGGGCTCTTTGATTGGAAGAGGCTCTGCGCGACGAAATACAGCACAAGGATGTCCTCGGGGTCGAGCTGGCGCGTCAGCCACCCCTGCACCAAAGACTCCTGGTATCGGCCCCCATAATACAGCAACTCGGCCATCGCCCGGTGGTGATGCAGATCGTGGTTCACGTTGCGCTGCACGGCCAGCCCCATCAGCTCCTGCGCCTTATCGAAATCCTGATTGGTCGCGTGCAGAAGGGCGTGAAATGCAATGGCCCAGGCGTACGCGCCATTCAGCTCCGTCGCCCTCCGGAAGCACCTGGAGCCCTCGTTGAAGTGGTTTTCCCAGTCTCCGGTGGCAGCGGGAAATCTCTTGTAGATGAAGCTGGCGACCGCATGCATGGCCCCCTTGTGCGCATAAGCCCATGCATAGCCGCTCGACTGCTTGATGGCCTCCGCGAACGACGCGAGCGACTTGTTGATCTCTCCCTCGAGCCTCGACAGGTTCTCCTCGACCCAGGGGATGATATCCCGCACATAGATACGGTGAGCCTCCCCCTTCTGCGCATGCGCCCAGGGATAATACCCTTTTCGCATCTCCAGCGCCAGATCGAGATCGGCGATGGCGCCTTGGTGATCCCCGAGCGCGGCCCGCGCAGCGCCACGATGGGCGATGCTCCACGCATCGTTCTTGTTGTTCTCGAGCCACGCCGTGAAGCAGTCGACCGCATTCGAGTAGAGACCGCTCGTGCGGAGCATCTCGGCCTGCTGCGGCGAGGGAGCTTCCTTCTCCATCATTTCATTCATGGGCAATGCCTCCTTATGCGACGGCAAGATGCTCAGGTACGGGACGGGTCCCCCCCGTCAAGCCCCAGCCGCGTGGCCATCCGGGCGTCGAGCGGGGCCCGCTCGATCGGCGGCACGTAAAGCGTCGAGAGCTCCGAAACGGACGCCTCCTCGAGATTGCCGAGCGTGACCCGGTCGATCCTGGGTGGATCGACCGGATGAACGGACGCCTCGTAGATCACGGCCTCATGGGTCGCGGGAAATCGGCTGCGGAGCAGCTCGCCGAGAGCGGAGAGCCCACGCCGGATCCGCTCCCGCTCCGATGGATCGAAGGGACCGAGGTTCCCGATCCCGCCAATCTGGCAGAGAATCAGCGCCGTGTGGACGTCAAAGGAACGCGGACGCGTGAGGAAGTTCGTCGCTTCGAAGACCTGCCAGCCATCGTGCCCAGGCTCGAGCCCGAGGTCCGCGATCAGGCAGTCAAGCGACGACACACCGGGCAGCATCCGCGCGAAAAAACCTTCGCTCCGCGCGCGGCGGACGGCCTCGTGCCCGGGAGCGGTGAGAAAGCCCGGATGGCCATAGAAGACCGCGCAAACCTGTCGGCCCAGCCGTACCTCGCTCAGGATGCGCTCGACCATGTCGAGATAGATCTGCCTGCGAGGACGTCCATCCAGCGGATACGGGAGCTGCTCGGCGCGCGGATTCAGGCTGAGCACCCACTGCGAGGCCCAGGGATCGGCGACGACGAACAGCACCCGTTCTGCCTTCTCGATCGCGTGTCGCGCGGCGAGCGTCGTTTGCCCGCCCCACTGGATGCCCGTGCCGACCACGAGCAGAGAGCCCTCGTTCCCCATGATCGCTAGCCCGCCTCGTCAGTTCCGCTGATCACGAGGTTTGTGTCTCCCCGCAGAGAAGTACCACACCAGCCCTGGCGGGGTCTGTCAAGGCCATCGTTGGCCCGCCCAGATCGGCAGGCACGGCGCTGCGCGAGGCGCGCCCGCGATGAAGGCAGCGCCTTTCCGCTCCGCATTCCTCACCGCCTCGATCCCACGCCCGCCCCCTTTGGCAACGTGATCACGAACTCCGCAAACTCCCCCGGGATCGTCTCCACCCGCATCGACCCCTGATGTCCGAGCACGACAATCTCGTGGCTCAGCGAGAGCCCGAGCCCCGTCCCTTGCCCGGAGGGCTTCGTCGTGAAGAACGGCTCGAAGATCCGCTCCTCGATTCGCTTCGAGATACCCGTACCATTGTCGCGGATGCGCACCTCGACCTGACCTCCACGCCCGATCGTACGGACGCGGAGCTCAGGCACGTAGCCCGGGCCCTGATCGCGCTTCTTCTCCCGCATCGCATCGATCGCATTCTCGATCACGTTGAGGAAAACCCGGCCCATGTCGTGGGTCACCATTTCCACGGGCCCGATCGCCGGATCGTAGTCCGCCACGACGGTCACCTCGAGCCCGGCCCCATGCGGCCCCTTGCGGGCGAGGTGCACGCTCTCCGCCAGCACGGTGTTCAGATCGGCGGCCTCGCGCACGCCTGCCGTCCGGCGCGCATGCTGGGTCATGTTCTGGATGATCGTGCTCGCACGCCGACCGTGCTCGTTGATCCGGCGCGTGTTCTCGCCCAGGTCGACCAGCATCTCGTCCAGATCTGCGCGCGCGTCGGCAGGGAGCCGAGGACCTTGCGCGCGCAGCGCCTCTGTCAGATCCGCCGTCAGGCCCGTGGAGACCTCGGCGAAGTTCATCATGAAGTGCAGCGGGTTTCTGAGCTCGTGCGCAATGCCCGAGACCATCGCGCCGAGCGAAGCGAGCTTCGCTTCCATGATGAGCTGCATGCGCGCGACCGTCTCCAGCTCGACACGCCGGTAGAGCCGCGCGTTTTCGATGGCGACGGCCACCTGGCTGGCGAAGGCGACGAGGAAATCGAGATCGTCCTCGGAAAAGCGGTGCGCCGCGCGCAGGTTGTCGACGTAAAGCACGCCGATCACGTCGTCTCTCGGCTTGAGCGGCACGCACATCGACGCGCGGATCGACTGCACGACGACAGACCGGGCCGAGCCGAGGCGCGCATCGCTGACCGCGTCGGCGAAGAGCGCCGCGACGCTCTTGCGGAGGACGTACTCGACGATGTTTTCGCTGTAAATCGGCAGGTCACCATGCGCCGGCTGCGCGGGCTTCACCACGCGCGGCGTGAGCTCGCCCGTCTGCTCGTCGATCAGGAGGATCACGCCCCGATCGACGTCGAGGATCTGGAAGACGAGGTCGAGGGTCTTTTGGAGGAGCGAATCGACGTCGTCCGAGACGGGGAGCAGCTTCGCGACCTCCATCAGAATTCGCAGCCGTCCGTGCGCCCGCGTCCCGGGATCCTGGCTCCCTGCCAGGTCCGGATCGCCGACGAGCCGCGCGATGGGGCTGCGCAAGAGCGCGCGTGTCGCCTGGGGCTGCGTGTCGTGCGTCCGGCTCACCGGGTTCTCGCTGTCGCGCGTGTCCTCGTTGCGGAAGAGCAGATCGAGATCGCCGAGCGTGAGCGTGTCGCCGTGCCTGATCTCCTTGCGCTTGACCCGTACGCCGTTGACGAGCGTGCCGTTCTTGCTCTCCAGATCGACGACGACGAATCGCCCCTCGGAAGGCTCGATGCGCGCGTGGCTCCGCGACAGGCTCTTGTGCGGGATGTAGATGCCCTGGTCCTCCGCGCGACCGATGGTCACGGAGGCCTCCCCGATGGGGAAGCAGCGCTCGTCCGGCTCACCAGGATTGTAGACCAGCGTCGGCATCTCGGCCCTCGACCTGAGACATGGTAGGATCGCACGATACCACCACAGCGCGCTGTCCGAGAAATTGTAAGCGGGGTCTGGAGCGGGGCCTTGCAGCGTTGCGGCTCCGCGCTCGTCACCCGAGCTCGATGAGATTCAGGGCGGGGAACGTCCCACCCGGAAACTCCTGCAGTCGACCGCCGTCGACGAGGCCGCCCAGGTCGACGGGCATGAATCCCAGTCGGTGGATCAACCTCGCGATTTCGGCTTTTGCCGCCGCGTCGTCGCCGGACATGACGACCACGCGCCGCCCGCCGCGCACATGAGGATCGGCCTCGAGAGCCGCCGGCGTCAGCGTGTTGAAAGCCTTCACGACGCGCGCGCCCGGGACACGCTCGGCCACGACCTCACTCGACGTTCGCCCGCGGAGATTCGCGACGGTGAGGCCCGGGGCAATGATCGGGTTCATGGCGTCGACGACGATCCGACCTCTCCACGGCGGCAGACCGGACAACGCTTCGACATGGTGCTCCCAGTTCACGGCCAGGAACACGATGTCGGCCTGCGCGGCGACCTCGCGCGAAGCGACCGTGATCGTGGGGCCGAGCTCCCACGCGACGTGGGTCAGGGAATCCGGCCCCCGACGATTGCTGATCACCGCATGCACGCCCGCGCGGGCGAGCCGCTTGGCGATGGCGAGGCCAATGTCTCCGGCGCCGATAATTCCGATCGTCATCGTCGAATTCCCTCGTGGATCAGGACGTCTGGGCGCCGCAGCGCCCCTTCCTCGATGTCACGGTAGGGCGTCACGTTCGGTCGCGAAACACTCGGAAGGGCATGCCATCGCTCCCCCGGTCGAGGGAACGCACGCTCCCGCGGCGCGCGGCGCCTCGACGCTCGCCGAATGGGAGACGAAGCGTCGAATCCACGAAATTTCCCACTGGCGCGACACGACGGAACCTGGGATAAGGGACTCTACGCTCCCCCTTTTGGGGGAGTCCGAAGCTGGGAACGTAGGGCATCCAACGTAACGATGAGCTCCACCGGCTCGCCCATTCGCATCCTGGTCGTCGACGATCATCCGCTGCTGCGCGAAGGGCTCCGCGCCATGATCGACGGGCAGACGGACATGACGCTGATCGCCGAGGCCGAGGACGGCGAGCACGCCCTGCAAGCCTTCCGCGAGCACCGGCCCGACATCACGTTGATGGACGTCCGGATGCCCACGATGGGCGGGATCGATGCGATCACCGCGATACGCGCGGAGTTCCCCGCAGCACGAATCATCGTCCTCACGACCTACGAGGGCGACGCGCAGGCGCTGCGCGCCATCAAGGCCGGCGCGTCGGGGTATCTGCTCAAGAACATGCTCCGAAAGGAGCTGGTCGAGACGATACGCAGCGTGCACGCGGGGCGCCGTCGCATTTCCGCCGACATCGCCTCCGAGATGGCCGAACACATGGCGGACGACGAGCTGACGGCGCGCGAGCGCGACGTCCTTTCCCAGGTCGCCGCCGGCAACGCGAACAAGGAAGTCGCCGCGCGGCTCGGCATCTCCGAGGAGACGGTCAAGACGCACATGAAGAACGTGCTGACCAAGCTCGGCGCCAAGGACAGGACACACGCCGTGGTGGTCGCGCTGAAGCGCGGCATCATCGATATCTGACGTCGACGGTCGAGCGTGGTCAGCGGCCTCCCCGGACGACACGCCACAGCCGATGTCGAAAGGCGCGCTTCGGGTCGCCGCGATACGCCACCGCGGCCGGCACGCGCAATTCGACCACCGTCCCCGCATCGCCGCGGCCCCCGATTTCGAGCTGCGCTCCTATTCTTCGCGCCCGCTCGCGCATGCCGGGCAGCCCCCAATGCCCGGGGCGCCCTCCGGCCTCGAGGAGCTCCGCGTCGACACCACATCCGTCGTCGCGGACGCGCAGGCAGAGCTCACCGTCGTCATAAACGAGCTCCACCTCGATCCGCTGCGCGCCGGCGTGATGGAATGCGTTCAGCAGCGCCTCGCGACCAATACGAAAGACCTCGTCGCGTACGATTGCATCCAGCGACGGCGGCTGCCCCTCGACCGAGACGTGAAACTCCACAGGCCCATCCTGCGCGAGCTCCTCCCCTACCCTCGTGAAGGCGCTCGATAGCTCGCCGACGCGCTCCGAAGCCGCGCGCAAATCCTTCACCCGGGCACGCGCCTCGCCCTGGACTTCGTCGGCTCGGTCGAGCGCCTTCTCCATCGCCGCCCGCGCCGGCTCGCTCGCCGGCAGCTTCTCCACCGCGGCCTGAAAGCGGAGAATCAAGCCCTGGAAGCCCTGCAGCAGCGTGTCGTGCAGCTCGCGCGCGATGCGCTCGCGCTCGCGGTGGCGTTCCTCCAGCAAGCTGCGCATGTGCGCCCGCACCTTTCGCAATCGCAAGAGGTACGCCGCCCAGAGCCCCAAAAGGACCGCGGCGGCAGAGAGCGCGCGAAACCACCACGTCTGGAAGAAGGCCGGCGGCAAGGTGAGGTCGAGCGTCGCGCCGGTCTCGTTCCAGACGCCGTCGTTGTTCGCGGCGATGACCCGGAAGCGATAGTGTCCAGGGTCGAGAGTTGTATAGTAAGCCTCTCGCCGCGCGCCGACGTCCTGCCATGCCTCGTCCACGCCTTCGAGGCGATAACGAAAACGTACGCGCTCGGGAATGGTGAAGCTCAGGGCCGTGTAATCGATTTCGATGCTCGTCGCCCGCTCCGGTAGGGTGAGTGAGGAGCTCGGCGCGAGCCGCCGCCCATTCACGTGCACCGACCGAATCGCCACCGGGGGAGGTACGGGATTGCGGAAGATCCGCGCCGGATCGATCCACACCACACCATTGCTCGTCGCGAACCACAGCCGGCCGTCGGTGCCCTGCACCGCGGTGGGCAAGGGTCGCAACAAGGTGGGTCGGGCAGGCAAACCATCGAGGAAATCGAAGCGCTCGCCGCGCGCGAGGTAGGTCGAATCGGCGACGGCGCGCGCCACCTCGTCCGCAGGGATGTGGAAAATGCCCGGGACTGCGTGGAGCCACAAACCACCGTCGGGCATCTCCAGAATGCCCGCGACGCCGCGAAAGGACTCCTTGTCCGCCACGCCGAAGGGGTGAAAGCGGTGGCCGTCGAAATGGGCGAGGCCGTGCTCTCCACCCGCCCAGAGCCGCTTTCCAGCTCGCAGCGAGATCACCGTCCCCAGGTGGAGCCCATCCGCGGCGCCATAATGGCGCGCGACCCCGTGGTCGATGGCGATGATCGTATTGTCACGCGATCCGAGCCAGACGCGATCCTCCGCGTCGGTCGTCGCTGAAAAGACCCGTATCTCCGGCGCGAGGCCGAGCGGTTCTTCCATCCGCGTCCAGACGCCGTCCTTCCAGCGCAAGAGCCCTGCGGCCGCCTGGGCGACCCACAACGCCCCCGACGCGTCCTTCGTCATGGCCTGGACCTGCTGGGACACCGCCGTCTCGGGGAGCGCGGCGACACGCACGGGCCGGTTGCCCTCGATGCGCCAGAGGTCTTTCGAGGTCCCGAGCCACACGGTGCCGTCTGGATCGCGATAGGCGCAGCGGACGTCCGCATCGAGCTCGGTGAGCTCGACCTGCCTGTCGTGCAGCCGCATCAAGGGACGATTGGTCGTGCCCGCCCAGATCGCCCCGTCGTCGCCCGCAGCCAGAGCGAAGTCGTGCGCGCCGCGAGGAAACTCCGCGAGCACCAGCGAGCTGTGACGAAAGCGGTCGAGCCCGCCGCTCGTGCCGACCCAGATGTTGCCTTCGCGATCCTGGAGGAGCGGCCAGGCGTAATCCGCGCTGAGCCCTTCCTTCTCGGTGAAAATCTCCGCGGCCGGATCGAGCCGGCCGATCTGTCGATCCCCCAAAAGCTCGGGATGAGGCAGCCGGCGCATGCCCTCGCCGAGCGTGCTCATCCATAGGCTGCCTTCGGGATCGAAGACCATGCCGGCCGACAGCACGTCGATGCTCGCCGGTGCGTCGAGGAGCTCTCCATTCGCGCGTGCCACGGGCCGCACATTGCCATCGAGCTCCGTGATCCAGATCGAGCCATCCGACGCCTGCGCGATACGGCCCACCCATTTCACGCGCGCGCCCGTCTTGCGAAACGTGCGGCTGCCCTTGGGGAGAAAGACGAGCGTGTTCTCCGTGGCGACCCACAACGTGCCATCGCGGTCGACGAACACATAGGTGGCCTGCCTGCTCGGGAAGCCCCAGTCGTCGCCCACGGAATGCCAGCGCCCGCCCTCGAGTCGGAGCAGCCCGGCGGACCTGCCGCCCGTCCAGACGACTCCGTCTGCGTCGATGGCGAACGACGAAAGTTGATGCGGCGACAGACCTTGCGCCTCGCCATGACGCGTGACGTGCCCGTCCTTGAAATAGGCCGCGCCGCCTTGCTGAAATCCCAGCCACAAGCCACCGTCGGGCGATGCATGCAGCGTCTGGATGCCGACCGTGAAGGGTTCACCGTCCAGCGGTTCCACGTGCTCGAAGCGGACGCCGTCGAATCTGTAGAGCGTCGCCGCGGCGGCGAGCCACAGGAAGCCGTCCCGGGTCTGCGCGAGCGCGGAGATCTGGCCGGGCGCGCCGTCCTTGACCGTCCAGCGCGAGTGATAAAATTGAGCGATGCTACGGTCCCGGCTGCTCGCCCGCGCGGACCGGACCACGCCACACACGAGGAGCCCGCACAGACCTAGCGCTCCCAGGCGGCGCCACGCCCGCCGCCGGCGAAACCTCTTCGTGTCCGTCACCTGTCCCACGCTGCTCCGAACGGCCCGGAAGAGTCCTTTCTCCTTCCGGCGCCAGCCGCGTAGCATATCCCTCGAAAGAGGGAGGACGCGAGCATATTCTGCCATTGACAGGGCGCAGGCGCCCCCCCACGCTCCCCCGTTCATGCGCCGCCGGATCACCTCGCTCGCCGTCGCCGTCGCGCTCCTTGTCTCCGCGAACCCGAGCCGCGCCGAGGGGTGGAACGTTTTCACGGTCGGGCCGATGGGCGGCATCGTGTTCGGCCCCGAGCAGACCGCAGCGGGTCTCCTCGGCGGCGAGGTCACGTTCGTGCATTACGGGAACGCGTCCGGCCGGGGAGCGGGATTCGGTGGCTTCGTCCAGGCGAGCGCCGTGGGCTTCGAGCGCGCGCGGGTCTCGTTCGGCCCGCAGATCAATACCTCGATCTTCGGCGCCGAGGTCGGTGCCACGTTCGAAAGCGCGACGAAGGACCGGGCCGCATTCGTCGGCGCGCATCTCGCGCCCTTCGTGTCGGTCGGATTCGCTTCGCTCACGCTCCAGCTCGATCTCCCGTTTGCGACGCTCTCGGACGGCCCGCTCCCTCGCGTCGAGCTCGTCCTCGCCGGCACCCTCAAGCTGCCCATCGACCTCGAACACGGGGTGCTGCTGCAATGGTGAGTCACACTTGCGAAAACGCTGGCCGCGACGGTAGAAGGAAAAGGCATGCTCCTCCCCCCTCACCGCGTCACGGCGCTCCTTGCGCTGCTCTCCCTGGCCTACGGCTGTCGCGACGCCACGCCCCCGGACGAGCGCGGGCCGTCCGCGCCTCTCACGCCGTCGGCTTCGGCCGCGCCGACGTCGACCGCGAAAGAACCTCCCCGCAATGCCTCGCCGCTCTTCGAGGTCGAGGGCCTCGACAAGCTCGACCACAAGCCGCTGGCGGTGCTGCGCGAGAGGAATACCTGGCTCCTGGTCCTCGGCTCGGACGTGCCCACGATCGTCGTGTATGAAGACGGGCTCGTCGTTTATCATAAAATCGTGGGAAACAAGGCCGAAGCGCTCACCGTGAACGTGGGCGCGGAGGCGGCGAGGAAACTCGTCGAGGAGCTCGCGACGGCTGATTTCATGGCCCTGCCACGGGAGATGTCGGTCACGACCGCGGAGGATCAGACGACGGTGGGGATCGCGCTTCGCCAGGACTCGCAATGGAAATACGCTTCCGTCGAGGGCCTCGGGCGGGATGGAAAGGCCACCGCCGCGAAGACGGGCGAGGCGCCGGCCGTGTTCGTCCGGGCATACCAGCGCCTCACGAGCTTCGACGCGCCGGGCGCGACGCCCTGGAAGCCCGAGACCATCGAGATCATGCTTTCGGATTTTTCCAGCGCACGAAAGCCGCCTTTGCCCTGGCCCGCGGGCATTCCGGCGCCGCCCGCCGGCGTGAAGCCGCCCCCGGGAGGCGGAGGCGTCTACCACCATGTCGTGCCCGGCCGCCACGAGGCCGCGACGCGCGCGTTCATCGCCTCGCTGGAACAGAGTCAGGGCGTCGCCATGGGCGGCGCGTCCGCGTCGATCGACGTCCGGCCCCTGGTCCCGAGCGACAATTACATTGGAGCCATGCTCCTCTGCGCCTGGACGGTCGGCCCTCCCAACGCGGTGCGCCCGATGGGTTGCCGCTAGCGCCGCTCAGTGCACGAGGAACCACCGCACGCCGGGCTTGATCTCCATGTGGAAATGGTCGGCGTGGTCGGTGTTGTAATTCGGCGATAACACGTACGTGAAGATGCCCGCGTCCTGGGATTCGCACACGATGGCGCGGAGCTCCTGCGCGACGGGCTGCTCGGGCTTCCGGACGCCGTCGCCGCAGGTCTTTTCGCCGATCTTGCCGTGGAAATGGTCGAGGACGCTGATCCAGGTCCCGTCCTTCTTTCGCAATCGGCCGACGTCGATCGCGAGCCCCGCGGGGTGACGCGTGCCCGGCGGGGCCCAACGCGGGTGATGCACGGTCTTGGCCGGCGCCGCTTGCGCCTCGGCCTTTGCCGGCGTCGCCTGCGCTTCGGTCTTGGCCGGCGCCGCTTGCGCCTCGGCCTTTGCCGGCGTCGCCTGCGCCTCGGGCTTCGCCGGCGCCGCCTTCGCCTCGGCCTTCGCCGGCGCGTGCTGCGGGGCAGCCTTCGGGGCGTGCCGCGGCGCGGATTTCGGCTTTTCGCTCGCCGTCACCACCTCGCGCGGCTTCTCCTGGGCCACGGCCGGCGCCTTGTGTTTCGTGCCCTTCGCCGCGCCCTCGTGCGAAGGCTTGGCCCCGAGCGAGCCCTTGCCGAGGTCCGGCGCCTTCGCCGCATTCCCCGCAACAAGCTTCGAGCTCGTCTTCGGCGCTTCCGCTTTCGGCGCCTCCGCTTTCGGCGCTGCCGCTTTCGGCGTTTCCTTTTTGGGCGCCTCTTGTTTCGCCGTTTCCTTCTTCGGCGCCGCCTTCTTCGGCGTTTCCTTCTTCGCCGTCACGGGCACCTCGCGGGGCACGTTCGGCCGGTACATCGTGTAGTGCACGAGCTCGTCAATCTCGTGACGCTCGAGCACCGCGGTGAAATCGTCGAGCGCGAGCGCCAGGCGCGCGTCGAGGATCTCGAACATCGACGTCGGCCGCTGCTCCTCCGGCAGCGCCGAATGGATGGATACGCCGTGCAGCCGACCCGTGAGCCGGATCGGCGCGCGCACGCCGGGCACGGGCTCGACGCGCACGTACGGCAGGCTCCGGCGATCGAGCTCGGCGAACGCCTCGTCGTCCGTCATGTTCGCGTATCGATACGCCGGGCTCGCCTCGACCACCGAGGCCTCGGGCGTCACCAGGAACGGCGAGACCGCGCTCGCCGGGCCGGCGCAGAGCATGCCCGCGCCGAACGTGAGCGCCGCGAGGAAGGACGGGGCCAGGGAGCGGAGAAGCGAACCGAGCACCACGAGCCGACTCTACCTGCCGTCCCCAGGAAGGCCAGAAAATCGAAGTTCTTTCCGGACGACCCCTTGACCACGGACTCGCATCGCCGACCAGACGAAGCTATCCTCGCCGGCGCGTGCTCCCGGATCCTCCCGCCCCCCTCGAAAGCCCTGAGCCGCCGCCCGCACCGGGCCTCGGCGCCGAGAGCCCCGCGCCCGCCGCGCCCCTCGCGTCCGTCCCCGAGGCGCCGAGCGCGCGCCGCCCGCTCCTCGCCGTGCTCGCCACGACGCTCCTCGTGACCGCGCTCTCGTACCTCGTGCCCAAGGATCACGCGGGGACGGCCGTCGGGCTCGCGTTCCTCGCGGTCACGTGGTGGCTCGTCCTGCGCGCGGACGAGCACGTGATCCGCGCGCACGGGCTCTCGCTCGGCGGTTTGCTCGAACCGCTGCCGCTCGATCGGCGCAGGCTGATGCGCGACGCGGCCACGGCCTCGCTCTGGGTGCTCTTGCTCGCGGCGATCATCTTTCCGCCGTTCTGGTTCGGCTTCAAGCTGTTCTGGCGCGTGAAGATGCCCTTCGTCTTCCGGGGCTTCGAATCGCCCTGGAACGAGATTTCCGGGCATTTCCTGGCCGTGGCGCTCCCCGAGGAGGCGTTTTTCCGGGGATACCTCCAGACCCAGCTCGACGCCGCGTGGGCGCCCCGGTGGCGCGTGTTCGGCGCCGATCTCGGCCCGGGTGTCGTGGTCTCGTCGGCCATCTTCGCGATCGGGCACTTCTTGACGGTGCCGAGCCCGGACAGGCTCGCGGTGTTTTTCCCGTCGCTCGTGTTCGGCTGGCTCCGCGCGCGGACGGGCGGCGTCGGCGCGGGCGTCGTGTTCCACGCGCTCTGCAACATCTTCTCGGCGACGCTCCAGCGCGGCTACGGGTTTTCGCGATGAGCGCGCCGAAGCCCCGCGCGGCGCTCTTCGACATGGATCGCACGCTCGTGCGCAAGGAGACCGCGAGCCTGTACGTGCGGTATTTGCGCGACATCGGCGAGGCATCGACGTTCGATCTCCTGAAGACGTTCTACTGGGTCGGGCAATACACGCTCGGCATTCTCGACGCGGAGGGCATGGCGGAGAGGGCGCTCGCGCCGCTCTCGGGCACGCCCGAGAGCACGCTCGTCACGCGCTGCGAGGACTGGTTCGGCAAATACGTGGAGCCGCACGTCGCGGACGCCGGGCGGCGCGCGGTGAAGAGGCACATGGCGGCGGGGGACGTCTGCGCGATCGTGACCGGCGCGACGAAGTACGCGGCGCGGCCGCTGGCGCAGCGTCTCGGGATCGAGCACGTCGTGGGGACGGAGCTCGAAGTCGACGGGCGTGGCCATTTCACGGGCCGGGCGGAGAGGCCGCTCTGCCTCGGCGCGGGCAAGGTGCGGCGCGCGCAGACGCTCGCTGAAAAGCTCGGGTTTGCCCTCGAAGAAGCGACGTTTTATTCGGACAGCGTGACCGACGTGCCGCTGCTCGAACGGGTGGCCGAGCCGATCGCCGTGAACCCCGATCCGCGGCTCGAACGGCTCGCCCGGCAGCGCGGATGGCCGATCGAAAGGTGGTGACGGTGTCCCATGAATCCACCCGAGAAACCCTCGCGCGTCGACCTGACCTTCGAGGAAGATCTGCTCGTGGCGCGGCTCGACGGCAATTACGACCTCGAGGTCGAGCTCTCCGTGCAGCGCGCCCGCGAGGCGCTCGAAGCCGCCCATGGCTACCGGCTCATCCTCCTCGACGGGCGAAAGCTCGGAACGGTCACCCCCGACGCCCGAAAGGCCATGGTCGTATGGGCCCGCGAGCGGACGGCGCCCGGCTCGATCGCCATGTTCGGCGCGTCGTTCTCGGGGATGACGCTCGCGAAAATGGTGCTGAGCGCGGTCCGGGTGCTCTCGAAGCGGCACATGCGCTTCGATTTCTTCCATTCGGAGGCCGAGGCGCGGGCGTGGCTCGCCGAGGAGCGCGGGCGCCTGCGCAGCCTCCTCCGGTGAAGCGCGGAGGGGAATGACGATGGCGGAATCGACGCCGGGAGAGCGGCGGCATTTCGGAGCGCAAGTCGCGTGGACCGAGGAGCCGAACATCTTCGCCATGCGCCTCGAGGGGGAGGTCGACGGGCCGTCGATCGACGCGCTCATCGCCTATCAAGTGTCCTGGGCTTCCGGGAAAGACCATGCCTTCGTGCTGTGCGACCTCTCCGCGGTCACCGGGGCGACGGTCGAGGCGCGGCGCGTGCTCCAGGACATACGCCACACGACCCCGATGACCCACGTCTGTTTCGGCGCGAAATTCGCGACCCGGATCTTCGCCGAAATGGTCGTGCGTGCGGCGCGGTTCCTCGGGACGTCGCCGCCCGACATGGAGGTCCTGTTCTTCGCGACCGAAGCAGAGGCGCGCGCCTACATCGCCCACCCGCGGCCGCCCAGGCGAGGGAAACGCGCATGAACACGATCCCGCGGCGAAAAACCGCATTCGTGACGGGCGGGACGGGCTTCCTCGGCTGGGAGATCACGCGGCAGCTCCTCGCGTCGGGGCACCACGTGATCGCGCTGTCGCGGAGCAACGCGCTTCCGGGCGATTTGCCGCGGGCCGAGCTCGAAATCGTGCGCGGGGATCTCGACGACGTGGAGACGCTGGCCGAGGCCATGCGCGGCGCGTCCGTCGTGTATCACGTCGCCGCCGACGTGCGGATGTGGCGCGCGAAGTGGGCGGAGATCGAGCGGACGAACGTGACGGGCACGCGGAACATGCTCTCCGCGGCGCGGCGCGCGGGCATCGATCGATTCGTGTTCACGTCGACGGGCTCGACGATCGGAAAGCCGTATCCCTCGACCGAGGCGATCGTCACGGTCGACGAGTCGAGCGCGTACAATTTCGCGCCGCTCCAGATGGTCTATCCGCACACGAAATGGCTGGCGGAGCAGGAGGTGGAGCGGGCGGGGCGCGAGGGGCTCTTCGTGGTGATCACGCACCCCGTGGCGGTGTTCGGTCCGGGCGACTGGAAACGCAACGTGCTGCCGCTCTTTTCAGCGACGCGGAAGGGCACGACGATCGCCGCGCCAAACGGGATCCGGACGACGTGCGACGTGCGGGACGTGGCGACGGCGCACCTCGCGGCCGCCGAGCGGGGGACCTCGGGGCGGCATTACATCCTCGGCGGCGAGGCGCTCTCGGTGCGCGCGCTGCTCACGCGGATCGCGGCCGCGGCAGGTGGGAAGGCGCCGCGCTTCACGCTGCCGGATCGCGCGGTGATGGGTCTGTCGTTCTTGATGGAAAGCGCGTCGCGGCTCACCGGACGGCCGCCCATGCTGACGCACGAAATGGCCTTGCAGAGCACGCTCCGGGTGCGGATGTCGTCGGAGCGGGCGGCGCGGGAGCTCGGGTATGGCTCGCGGCCGCTCGACGTGTCGCTCGCGGACGCGGCGAGGTTTTACCGGGAACAGGGGTGGTTGTGAGGGCTCACGACGGCGGGGTTTCCGCCGGGGGCGCGGAGCTCGGCGGGGGCACGCTCGCGTCCGTGGGCGGCGCTTTGGCCTCGCGGCGCGGCGGGTGCAGCTTCGCGTAGGTGTCGACGGTCCAGACGGCCATGGCCGCGATGACGGGGCCGAGGAAGACGCCGACCGGGCCGAAGAGCTCGAGGCCGCCGAAGATGCCGAGCAGCGCGATGAGCGGATGCATGCGGGTCGACGAGCTCTGCACCCACGGACGCACGACGTTGTCGGAGAGGCCGATGATCACAGCCGAGACGGCCATTCCAATGGCGCCGCCGATGTGCCCCGTGACGAAGAGGTAGATCGTCGAGCCCACCGTGACCGGCGTCGTGCCGACGAGCGGGATGAACGAGAGCAGCGCGGCGAGGACACCGAGCAAAAACGCGTTTGGCACGCCGAACACGTTGAGGGCGAGCAGCGTGAGGCTGCCCTGGACCACGGCCGTCGCGAGGATGCCGAGGATGGCGCCATTGACGGTCTCGCGGACGGAGGCAAAGAGCTCGCGCGTCTGGTTCGGCGGGAACGGCGAGAGGCGGTGCATCCAGCCGACGAGCTTGCCGCCGTCGCGCAGCAAATAATAAAGCGAGACGCCGAACAGGAAGAGGTTCAGGATGAGCACCGGGAGCGCCGCGGCCATGCCGCCGGCCGCCGAGGCCGCGATGGCCGCCGCGCGCTGACCGATGTTCTGGATGGCCGTCTGGAGCTGAGGGCCGCCGATGTGGATGCTCCGGCCCCGAATGTCGATGCCCTCCGTCAGGAACGACTGGAAGCGCTCGATCGTCGGCGTCCAGTCGCGGGCCAAAAACTCGCTGATCGACTGGATGGCCTCGATCGTGAAAAAGACGAACGGGATCACGACGAGGATGATCGTGCCGAACGTGAAAAGGACCGGCGTGTAGCGCGCGGCGCGGCCGAGCCGCGGCTTCACCTTCTCGGCGAGGGGGCTCAGGAGCAGCGCGAAGAGGCCGCCCAGGACAATCGGGACGACGATCGTCCGGATCATCCAGAAAAACAGGACGAGCAGCGCCGTCCTCAGCACAACGGAGAGCCAGCGGTCTCGGTCCATGGGCAGCACGCCTCGCTGAAGGGGGACGTGGGATGAAAAAGGCGCCGCGTCAACCGGAATGGCAGGTGCGCCGCGGGGCGTGGTTCTCGTCCGGTCAGACGCCGTCGCAGACAGGGGTGCCGGTGCCCGGGCTGCAAGCGCCGGCGTCACAGAGGCCGCTCGCGCATTCGGCGGAGACCATGCAGGCCGCGCCGTCCGGCTTCGTGGGAGCGCATGCGCCCGCGCCCGCGGCGTCGTCGCAGAAGCCGCTCGCGCATTCGACGCTCGTGACGCAAGCCGCGCCGTCGGCCTTCTTCGCGGCGCACATCCCCGCCCCGACGTCGCAATACCCACTCGCGCAGCCCGCGTTCACGGCGCACGCGCCGCCTTCGGGCGCGGGCTCGGCGCAGACGCCGGCCTGGAAATCGCAATAGCCGCTCTTGCAATCGATGTCGAGGTCGCACGCGGCGCCGTCGGCCGTGGGGGCGACGCATTTCAGCATGCCCTCGTCGAGCCGGCACGTGAGGCCCGGGCCGCAGAGGCCGTCCTGGCAAGCCTCGCCCTCGCCGGGCGGGGCCTTGCAGGTGCCGAGGTCCGCGCCCGAGGCGCCCGCGCAGGAGGCGCCGGGGTCCTTGCATTCGTCGTCGCCGAGACAGGCGCCGCCGAGCGCGACGGTGCCCTGGAACGCGGCCTCGCAATCGGGGTCCTCGTCGAGGAAATCGGAGCCGAAGAAATCGCCGCAGGTCGCGGACTCGGCCTTCGTGAAGCAAGCGTCGGCGCGCGCCGCGTCGTACACGATGCGGCCGGCCTCGATGCCCTTGCGGAGATCGACGACGACGGCGCCGAAGAAGCTCTCGTACCGGCTCTCGCATTCGGCCTGGGTCGCCGGGACCGGGTCGAAGAGGAGCACGTCGTCGCGCTCGGCCGCGTCGCAGCAGGCGAAGACGCGGCCGCACTGGACGCGGGCATAGGTCGCGGGGAGGCCGGCGAGCGGATCGTCGGTCGTTTGCTGGGAATCGTCGCTGCAGCCGGCCCAGAGGAGGCTCCACGTGAGCAGGCCTCCGAGAATCTTCGCAATCGTTCGCACGGCCCCTTTTAAAAGAGCTCCGGCGCAGAAGCAACAGCGCCGTTCGTCCCGCCCGGCTCAGGGCTGGACGAAGGCCGGATGCTTGACGAGGAGCGCGGCGATTTCGTCGAGCTCCGGATCGGCGGCGCCGGCCTTCGCTTCCTCGATGAGCGCGAGCGCGCTCGCGAAGGCCTCCTGGCTCGGGTTCTTGAGGGCCTCGGCATAAGCGACGATGGCCTTGCCCTTGGCGAGCTGGGGCTTCGGGGCAGCGAGCAGCTCGGCGAGCGTCATCGTGACCTTCACCTCGCGGTCGAGATACGTGAGCGGGGTCTTCCAGCGCGCGACGACCGTGATGCTGTCGTTCGGATCGACGACCGACGCGTCGCACGCTTTGACGACCTGGTTGAAGATCATCGCGTCGCTCGGGGCGAGGTGCTGCGGCTCGATCTCCTCGGGGTTCGTCGAGTACTCCTCGCCGTAGAACTTGTACATGCGCATGTACCAGGGCAGCGTGATCTCGACCCGCACGCCGCGCGCGGCGACCTCCATCGTCTCGTCGAATCGGTCGACGAACATACGCTCCGCCTCGGCCGGGCTGTCGAGATACACGTACGCGCCGCGGCCTTTGTCCGTGACGGTATCCATGAGCAGGTCGTTGTAGTTCTCGCCGGGGCCGGCGCCGACGCCGACGAGGTAGATGCCCTCCTTGTCGGCGTCCTTCGATTGCAGGCCGATGAGGTCCTCGTCCGTGACGCCGACGTTGGCGCCGCCGTCGCTGATGAGGATCACGCGGTTGATGCGGCCCGTTCCGTAATGCTGGCCCGCGAGCTCATAGCCCGTTTTGAGGCCATTCGAAAGATCGGTGCCGCCGCTCGCCTGGATGGATTGAGCCATCGCGAGCACCGCGGGATCGTTCGGGCCCGTGACCTTGTGGCCGGAGAGGACGATGTTGTTGCTCGTGTTCCAGGTGACGGCGTTGACGATGTCGCCCTCGGCGAGGCTCTTCGCGATGGCCTCGACGGTGGCGCGCTCGCGGTCGATGGGCTCGCCGTCCATGGAGCCGGAGGTGTCGAGGACGAACGTGATCGTCATGGGGCGGCGCGGCTTGACGGCATCGAAGGAGCGGACGCCGAGCTGGAGGTCGAGCTCCCCCGCGACCTGGGTCTCGCCGAGGTGCGCGAAGATCGAGAGGTCGCCCGTGGGCGGCGCGGGGTACTGGATGCGGTAGTAATTGAGGAATTCGTAGGTGCGGACGAGGTTCGCCGAGGGCGTGATGCCCTTGTTCAAGAGCTCGCGGATCTGCACCGGAGAGCCCATCGAGTTCGAATCGTCCGCCGAGAGGTACAGGATGACAGGGCTGTCCTTGTCGAGGCCCTCGCACGCAAAAGGTGCAGCGGCGTCGGTGCCCGCGTCGCTGCCCTCCGAGGGCGGAGGCGGCGGGGGCGGCGGCGCCACGACGTCGCCACCGGGCGGCTCCGGAGCCCCTTGGTAAGCTCCACTGAGCTCGCTTCCGCTACACGCGGCCAGGCCGACGGCGACGACCAGGGAGAGGGCCGCCGATCCCACGAGAATGACGTTCTTCATCGAGCACCTCCGAAGCAAGGGCGCGGCAAGGCGCCTAGCAACGGATATGCCCCTCCGTGGTCATCGCAATGCCAGCATGCGCACCGTGCGCGGCTTCATGCGCACCTCGAGCGTGCCCGCGCGGGCCTCGAACGTGGAATCGTCGATGAGGTCGGTCGCCTTCGTGCGCGCCGCGCCTGCGCTCACGCGCGTGACGATGTCCCGCTCGGAAGGATTGACGATGAAGAGGACACGCGGCGCCCCCGAGGCATCCTCGTGCACGGTGACGTAGACGCCGCCGGGATCGCAGGCGTACGCCGGCAGGCTGAGCGTCTCGATCGCGTGCGAGACGGCCGCGTCGGCCGCGGCGGGGACGTCGCCGGTGAGGGGGCCGCCCTCGCCGAGGCGGCCGAGGTCGAAGGGGACGTCGAGCGGCCGGAACGCGCCGTCGAAGCGAGGCTCCCGCGGGCCGATCGTGACGCGCGCGCCGCGCGCATGGGCCTCGGCGAGCCGCTCGAAGAGCTCGGGCTTCAAGGCGCCGGAGGTCGCGCAGATGAGCCAGCGCGCGTCGCCGAGCGCGATGTCCCGGTCCTCGCCGCCGACGACGGCGAAGGGCACGCCGCGCGCTTCGAGGGCCTCCTCGAAGGCGCGGGCGAAGTTGTCGGCCTCGATGGCGACCGGATAACCGAGGCCGAGGTCGTCCTCGACGCAACGCTCACGCGCGCCAGCCCCGACGATCGAGAAAAACGCGCCGGAGAGCGGGCCGAACGCGTGCATGACGCGCGCGAGCCTGCGCTCGGTGCGAGGGATGAGGATGCGGACGGGCGTCTTTCGGCGCAGCTCGTGAAAGCTCGTCTGATCGAGGGCGGCGCTGAGCTTCCGCCAGAAGACGGCGTACGGGCGCGCGCGGCCGTGGCGATCGATGGGCGCGCCGATCCAGCGGTCGCGCTCGACGGCCATGTACACGTTGAAGCCGCGCAGGCCGTACGCGAGGGCGCAGAGGACGGTGAAGGCGCCATCACGCTCGTCGAGCGGCGGGAAGAACGGCGGAAAGCCCGCGCCCATCTCGCAGGCAAACGCGGGAACGGCGAGGGCCTCCGAGCGCGTGGCGAGCTCGCTCGTGCGGCGCGCGATGATGGCGCGGCTCGTGGGATCGGCCGTGTGGTAGTAGTCGAGGCCGACGAGGTCGACGACCTTGGTCACGCGCGCGGCGTTGAGGGGCGTCGCGTCCTGGCCCGGCGGGAGGTTGTGCGTCGTGGGCAGCCCGTCCATGCCGGCGGCGACGAGCGCGCGGCCGAGGCGCTGAAACGCCGTGGCGAGCAGGTGCTCGTGGAACTCGGACCAGTCGAGGTGGCGCGCGAGGTCGCGCGGGCGCTCGGCGTCGAGCTTGCGCGGAGGGTCGATCGAGGAGAAGCGTTTGACCTCGCCGCGGCGGCTCGACGGGACCTCGCCCTCGGCGAGCTCGGTGCCGTAGGAGGCGCGCAGGGCGTCGATGGTGCCGTATTTCTCCCGGAGAAACTCGCGGTACAGGCGGATCGCGTCGGGGTGGTAGTCCTGGTCGTAGGCGCCGTCGCGGAAGTAGAGGGCGCCTTCGTTGTCGATCTGGAAGAGGACGATCGGCCCGTTCGGGTAGAGCAGCGGCGCGAGGACGGGGCCGAGGGCCTGGAAGTACCGCGCGGCCTCGTCGTGGAAGGCGTCGCTCGCGTAGCTCGGGACCGGGAACGCGAACGGGAGCATCGGGAGCATGACCGGGTTCTGGTCGGGTGAACGCGCCTGGCAGGCCGGGTCCCAGACGATGCGCTCGGGGAGGCCGAAGTACGTGAGCTCGGCGTTGATGTGGGGGCCGGGGCGGGCGATGACGTAGAGCCCGAGCTCCTCGGCGATGCGGCAGAAGCGCGTGATGTCGCGCTGCGGGTCGGTCGCGCCGAGCTCGAGTTTGCCGGGCGCGACCTCGTGGACGCCCCAGGGGATGTAGGTGTCGACGAGGCCGAGGCCCATGGCCTTGACGGCTTCGAGGCAAGCGCGCCACTCGTTCGGATCGAGGCGCCAGTAGTGGACGGAGCCCGCGCGCAGCGGGACGACGTTGCCGGCGATCTCGATGCCCCCGGGGACGAGACGCACCCTACGCCCGAGTCCTTCGCCCCCTGCCCTGTCTTCACGTGCGGTCATGACGCCGGGCGGAGGGTAGCAAAGAAGGGACGAACCCGTGAGCTTCAAAGGCGGAAGAGCCGCCGAGCTCTGGTAGTGTACGCCCATGGCGAGCAAGACCCACGTCGACGGCAACAAGGTGACGATCGACGACAGCCTGTACCATGTGACCGCCGCGGGCGGTCAGTACGCCGTGACCGACGAGTTCGGCCTTCGAACCGGCTACTTCTCGGTACGCGGCCGCGTGGTGACGCCGGAGGACTACGGCGTCGAGGGCGCGCACCCCGTGCTGCAGATCGGCAAGCTGTGGGCCGCGGCGAACCTGTGGAAGGCGAACGAGAAGTCGGCGTCGTCGGTGCCCACGAAAGGCTTTTGCCGGGTGGTGACGCACGAGAAGGCGAGCGAGGCGGACCTGGAGAAGGCGCGCGCCCACCGGGCCTGGATGCGAAAGCAGCCCGGATGCAAAGCAAGTTATTTCGTGACGGATCCGGCGACCGGAAAAGGAATGACCATCAGCCTCTGGGAGACGCGCGATCAGATGAATGCTTTCAAAGAGGCGAAGCCGCCGGAAGGCGCCGTCGCGCTGAAGTCGCTCGGCGTGGAAGTGTTCCCGATGGTGGAAGAGCCGTGAGCATGACAACGTGACCTCCTTCGCGGAGGTCACATGCGTCGACATTTCTTCCTTCTTTCATTGGTCCTCGGCGGTTTCTGCCTGCATTGCGGCGGCGGAGACGGTTCCTCTTCAAGCTCCAATACATCGAACGCCGGCGGTTCGGGCGGCGTCGGCGGCTCCGGCGGCGCGGGCGCGTCGGGGGGCGGCGGCGCGGGCGCGTCCGGGGGCGCGGGCGGCTCGGGCGGCGTCGGCGGCTCCGGCGGCTCCGGCGGCGTCGGCGGCGCGGGCGGTGGCGGCGGCGTCCCCGAGGCCTTCGTGCCGCTCGATCCGAGCTTCGGCGTGGAGGGCGTCGCCACGGCCGCCGGGACCCGGGCGAACCCGGATCTCATCCACGCCTCCGCGCGCCAGCCCGACGGCAAGGTCCTCATCGCCGGCGGCACGTCGGACTATCATTATGGCGAGGGCTTTCTCTTCCGCGCCAACGCCGACGGCACGCTCGACCCCTCGTTCGGCGAGGGCGGCAAGGTGCTCGCGACGACCCGGAGCCGCGCCTCGTTCCACGGCGTGATCGTCGCGCCGAACGGCGACATCCTCGCCGCGGGCCTGGCCTCGTCGCAGTTCGGCATGGACCACGTGCTCGTCGCGCGCTTCGACGCGACCGGCAAGCCTGTCGCCTCCTTCGGCGAGGGAGGCCTCGTGCTCGGCGAAAAAGGGACGGCGTTCGCGATCGCGCTCCAGCCCGACGGCAAGATCGTCGTCGCCGGCCAGGGCGGGTGGTACGCGCCGTACCGACACCTCGTGCAGCGCTTCAACGCCGACGGGAGCGTGGATACGACGTTCGGGGAGGCGGGCGTCGTCGAGACCCCATTCGACAACGGGTCGTTCGCCTCGGCCGTGGCCCTCACGAGCGAGGGCAAGATCGTCCTCTGCGGGAGAAACGGCAATGACAGCGGCACGACCCTCGTGCGCCTCCTGCCGAATGGGGCGCTCGATCCGAGCTTCGACGACGACGGCATCCTCGTGACGCCGCTCCTCAACCTGTCGAAGTATGCGGACTGGACGACCGCCTATGCCGGCTCGATCTGCGCCGTCGCGCCGGACGGCAAGATCCTCGTGGCCGGCGCCGTCGTGGACTCCAGCGCGGTCTTGCGCCTCGACGCGAGCGGCAAGGCCGACACGACGTACGGCGAAGGCGATGGCCTGGCCACGGTCAGCGACGCCGCCGGCGGCTCGGCCTCCGCGGAGTCGCTGAGCCTCAAGCCGGATGGCTCGGTGTTCGTCGTCTTCCGCTCGAAGACCTCCTACGCCGTCGCGCATTTCGCCGCCGACGGGACCCTCGACGCGAATTACGGCACGGCAGGCCTCGCGCAGCTCCCCAAGCAGGGCGCGGTCCGCGATATCACCGTGGCCCCGGATGGAAGCGTCGTCGCCGCCGGCCGCCAGACTTTTTCGACCCTCGGCGCCACGGTCACGCGGCTCGCGCCGCTCGGCGTGCAGGACACCACGTATGGCGGCCCGGGAGGCGTCGGCACGCTGCAATCGGGCGCGACGCGGGACATCGCCTTTTCGATGAAGCTCGGCGCGGACGGCAAGATCGTCTCGGCCGGCACGACGGGCGGCTTCACGGACATCACGAATGCCATGATCACGCGGCACCTGCCGGACGGCGCGCCCGACGCGGGCTTCGGCGCGGGCGGCGTCGTCGTGCTCGACACCCTGGGGAAAGCCGTGGACGTCGTGCTGCAAGCGGACGGCAAGACGGTCGTCGCGGGCATGCCCGTCGGCTCGACCAACCGCCGGGTCGTGCGTCTCGACGCGGCGGGCCTGCCCGATGCGAGCTTCGGCGCGAATGGCGTGGTCAACCTGCCGGAGGCGACGCATGGCAGGCCGACCGCGCTGGGCATCGACGGCGACGGGCGCGTGGTGATGGGCGGGGTCGGGAATGGTTCGATCTACGGGACCGCCTATTTTGCGAGGCTCCTCGCGACGGGCGCGCTCGATACGAGCTTCGACGGCGATGGGGCGGTGACGTTTCCCGAGGTTCTCGGGCAGGTCTTCGACCTCGTGGTGCTCGACGACGGCTCGATCGTCGCCACGGGCTACAAAGATCAAACTGCTTCGTTCGTGCTCCGCGTGCTCCCGAGCGGCGCGCTCGACGCGTCCTTCGGCAATGCGGGCGTGGCGACGGTGCCGAACAGCGCCTTGCTCAACCGCATTGCGCGCGAAGCGAACGGAGGATTTCTCGCGGCGGGCGTGTTCTTGTCGCCGGGAAACATCAGCAACTTCGAGGTCGGCATCACGCGCTTCGACGACAAAGGCGTGCGAGACATGACGTTCGGCGAGAATGGTTTCGTCCGGCAGAACGTCGCGAGCGTCATCACGTCCGACCCCCCCGCGGTCGTGCCGCTGCCGGACGGCTCGTTCTACCTCGCGACCACGCAAGTGCTCGACCGCGAGACGATGGTGGTCTTCAAGTATTTGCCCGACGGCAAACCCGACCTGAGCTTCGGCAATGCGGGGCGCGCGCTCGTCGCGGCGCCGGGGCCGTGGGGCGCGTACGACGGGCTGCTCCAGCCGGATGGAAAGGTCGTCCTCGCCGGTCGCGGGTTCAACCCGAAGAGCGGGACGGATTTCGGGCTCGTGCGGCTCGCGCCGTAATGCCCGAGGGGGCAGCCCGCGCTCGTGTCGACGCGCGTAAAGGTGCTTCCGTTGGTGGACGCGCTGTGAACATGACAATGTGACCTCCCGCGCGGAGGTCACATGCGTCGACATTCTATCCTTCTTTCCTTGGTTCTCGGTGGATTCTGCTTGCATTGCGGCGGCGGAGGGAGCTCGCCCTCTTCGGGCTCCGCTTCCTCGAGCGTGGGCGGCACCGGCGGCGTCGGCGGCTCGGGCGGCACCGGCGGCGACGGCGCGGGCGGCGTCGGCGGCGCGGGCGGCGTCGGCGGCGTCGGC
>NZ_JARZHH010000004.1 GCF_029946515.1 Polyangium sp. 6x1 | reverse complement strand
GGGCCGGGGCCGGGCGAGGCGCAGGACGCGCAGGGGCAGGCGCAGGCGCCGGGCGGGCCGCAGGTGCAGGCGCGCGGGCCGGGGCGGGCGCAGGGCGCGCAGGCGCCGCGGCAGGAGCCGGGACGGCCGCACGGCCACGCGGGGCCGCCTGCGCAGGCGCGGCCGCGGCGGGCTGGGGGGCGCGGGCCGGCAGCGGGGCGCCGGTCGAGACGTTGCCTCGCACGAGCGCGCCGGGCCGGATGCCGATCTGCGGCGCGCCGATGTCGCCGACGACGCGCGCGCCGGGCTCGAGCACGACGAGCTCGGTCGCCGACACGTTGCCCGCGACGGCGCCGCGCACGATGATGCGGCGGCCGGAGACGTCGCTCTTGACGAGCGCCGTCTCGCCGATGAGGAGCTCTCCCTGGACGGTGACGCTTCCCTCCACGAAGCCGTGGAGGTCGAGGTCCCCGTCGCCGCGGATGGAGCCGCGGATCGTGGTCCCGCGGCCGATGGTCGAGGGGGTCGTCATCGGCTTACACGTCCATGTCGACGTTGCCCTTGAACGAGGCACCGTCTGCGATGGTCAACCGCGCCGCTTTGACGTCGCCGACGAGGCGCCCGCCGGTGAGCAGATCGACGCGATCCGAGGCGCTCACGTTGCCCGTGACGTTTCCGCCGACCGAGAGCGAGGCGGCCGCGATGTCCGCCTCGACGACCGCGCCTCCCTCGACGGTCACGCCGCCGTCGACGCTCAGCTTGCCGCGAACCGTCCCGGCCACGACCACCTCCTCGTCGGAGGTGATCTCACCCTCGATCGTGATGCCGCTGCCGATGATCGTACCCGCCACCTTCCACGCTCCCTCGCCGCGCGCGCCGCAGCACGTTCGTGTTCCTCGGAAAAACTTTCACCGACCGCCGGCGCGGCCATCCAGAAGCTCGGCCGGCAGCTCGAAATCCGCCTCGATCCGCCCGGAGAACTCGGCGCCCTCGTCGAGGCTCACCTCGGTGCCGCCGAGGTTGCCCGAGACCTTCGCCGTCGCGCGGATCGCCACGGGACCACGCGCCGAGACGTCTCCGGTCAGGGTGCCGGCGATCGTCACGACCCCGGCCTCGACGTCGCCGTTGATCTCGGCGCCCTCGTCGATCAAGAGCTCGCCCGTGAGGCTCACGCCGCCCTCGATCTGGCCCTCCACGCGCAGATCTCCTTCGCCCACGACGCGTCCACGCACGCGCGTGCCGCGCCCGAGCACGGAGCCGCTCGTATCGAGATCGTTCTCTTGCATCGCCGGCGCTCGGACCATGGACCTCTTCTCCACGTTCGCGTCCGCCACGGCGAAACACGCGCGGGGCGGAAAGCGCGCGCAAGCTACTCCAAGGCGATCCGGCCCGCAACGCCTGTCTGTCGGGGCCACGCGCGCCGCGGCAAGCGAAGCGTCCCTCGCGGAAACATGCCACCATGCGGCCCGTGCCTTCCGCGACCGTACGGCTCGACGCACCTCGCTCTGCCTTGCGTGAGATCGCCAAGGGCTCCGCGTGGCTGCTCGGCACCGCGGCGGCCGTGCGCCTCGCCGAGGTCCTCGTCGGTCGCAATCCGCTCGTCGCCGCGCTCGTCGGCGCGATCATCGTGGACCTCGGCACGTACCGCGCCGGCGTGCGATGGGACCCGGACCCGAGCACCGGCAAGGAGCCACGAACGCGCGCGCTCCGTGGGATCGGGCTCGGGCTCGGCGTCGCGCTCGTGCTCGTGGCCGTGCCGCTCCTCGTGGCCGTGGTCCTCGGGTTTGCCGCGGTGAGCGTGGGCAGCCCATCGAGCTCGCTCGGGTTTGCCCTGCTCCGCGCGGCGGCCGTGGCGACGCGGGACGAGCTGCTCTACCGGGGTTTGCCGCTCGTGGTCGCGGCGCGCGCCGGGCTCGGGCCGCGCTTCGGCATCGGGTACGGCGTGCTCGCCGGCGTCGCGGCGCTCGCGCTCGTGCCGGGTGCGTCGTGGGAGGCGCTCGTGCTCGCGGCCGCGCTCGGAGCGCTCTTCGCAGTGCTCTGGACGCGCACCGGGGTCGCGTGGACGTCGGTCGCGGCGCACGCGGGCTTCATCCTCCTCGCGGGCGTGGGGCTGCGCGGCGGGATCGTCGACGTGACGTGGAAGAGCGGGCTGCTCGGAGACGGGCCGCGCGCGCGGGGCGTGGTGGCGCTCGTGGCCGCGGCCGTCGCCGTTGGAATGGCGATCGCCGCGTGGAAGAAACTTCCGGCGCGAGCGGTCGAAAAAGCGGACGCGTAGCGGCGCTGTCCAACGCAATGCGGCGCGAAAGCGGCGAGCGGCGACGGATGTCGTAATCGTGCGAGCCGTATCCGAGCCCGAGGCTTTACCTGGACGGGGAGATCGGATACCTCGAATGGTATGGGTCTCTCGGACGGCTCGATACCGACGGCGCGCGCGCGTGGCTTCCTTTTGCGGGGGGCGCTCGTCGCGGCGGCTTGTCTCCTCGTCGCGGGCTGCAAGGAAGGCGGCGCCGAGCCCACGGCCGAGCCCGACCGCCCGACGAGCCAGCCGGAATCCAAGGCCGAGGCGCAGGCAGCGCCGCCCGCGGCCGAAAAGCCCGCCCCCACGCCCGAGGCTCCGGCTGCGAAGGCGCCCGAAAGCGAGGCGAAAGCCGGCGCGGCCAAAGCTCCCGAGGCGGCCAAAGCACAGGCAGCCGGCCAGGCCCATGCGGACGTGAAGAAATCGGAGGCCCCCGGCGCCGCGCCCGAGCCTCCGCCGGCGCCCCCGCCGGCCGCCGCGCCCGAGCCTCCGCCCACCGTCGCCGCGGCCCCTGCGCCCACGCCCGAGCCGCCTCCGCCGCCGCCGGTCGTCTCGCCGAAGGTCGGCGAGCAGAGCTTCAGCCTGTGGATGCAATCCTCGGGCAGGTACAAGGCTGGGCAACAAGGCTTCGTCGAGGTGGTGCTCGTCCCGAAGGGCGATTTCCACTGCAATCAAGAATATCCGTACAAGATGAAGCTCGGCGCGCCGCCCGCGGGCGTCACGTATCCGACGCCGATCGTGCGGGCCGAGGGCGTGAGCGTGTCGGCGAGCCGCGCCGTGATGCGCGTGCCGTTCGTCCCGCAAAACGCCGGCGACGCGAACGTGGCCGGCAAGTTTTACTTCTCGGTCTGCACGTCCGAGCAATGCGTGATCGACAACCGCGATGTGGCGGTGACGGTGAAGGTGGAGTGAACGTCGATCAGCGCGGCGGCGCGGCGACCTTCACCCGCGCGTGCCCTGTGGCCGCCTGCCCGCTGCCCGCGGCGAACACCTTGAGCACATACTCCCCCGCCTCGGCCGGCAGCTTCACGCGAAACGCCGCGCGCCCTCCGGTGACGGCCTCTTCCATGCGCGAGATCACCTTGTCCGAAGCCGCGGCGTAGGTCTTTCGGAGCACGTCCCACGCTTCGTCCTCCGGCATCGCCCGGAGCTCCGCTTCGCCCAGGACCTTCGTCCGCACCACGCTGCGCTTCGTCTCGACCGTGAGGAGCGCCGTCCCCGTCGGGATCCCGGGCGCCTCCACCGCAATGGCCACCTCGGCGCCCGGCGCGCGCGGCTCCGGGCCGGAGGCGAGTAGCACCTTGGCGCTTGCCGGGTATTGCAGCACCGTCGCCGGATCACCGAGCAGGTTGTAGAGGCCCATGTGCTCCTCCGCGAGCGCCTCGGGGTCCGATTGAAAGAGCAGCGGCGCGAGCGGGACCTCCCCCTCGCGCATCCTCCGTTTCACCTTCACCACGCCCTCTCCGATCGTCGGCGCGCGCTCCTCGACGAACGTCTCGACGATCGCCTCGCCATAAAGCGCGTTCGGGTACGGGTGGCTCTCGCGGCTCGACGCGAACGCGGCGATCGCGCCCTCCGGATTCATGACGAGCGCCTCCGCGACGGAGCGGTGGTCATTGCGGAGATCGAAAAACCCCGTGTTGCAGGTGATCGACACGAAAAAGGGTTTGCCCTCGCCGATGCGCAGGCGCTTGAAATCCGCCATGTTGCCGATGTTGTACCGGCGGCCGTTGAAGCGCGCGTCGTCGAGGAACATCGGCGCCCCGTGGCCCACGTAGCCGGCGATGAGCGCGCCCGCGTCGAGCCGCTCGACGAGCCGGTCCCGGAGCATCGGGAAAGGATATGCATACGGCGAGCCCGCCTGCGGGACGACGAGGTCCACGTCCCAGTCGTAGGGGACGTCGTCGTCCAGGATCCGCGTCATCGTTCGTTCGATCAGAAAATCGGCCACGGCGCCGAAATTCGCCGGGCCGCTGAAGAGCGCGATGCTGCGGCGCCACGCGCCTTGCGGGCGCGCCGTCTCGTACTCGACGACCTTTTTCGCGAAGCCGAGCGCGTCCGAGGGCGTCCGCGCCGGTACCCGCCCCACGGCGAGCGGCGTGGGCGAGCGTTCGGCTGCCAGGTCCGGTTGTCCGGGCGCATTGACGTGCGCGAGGGCGTACGGGTGATCCGTCGGGTAGATCTCCTCCATGTAATGATAGAAGCCGCGGTCCTCGTCGCTCATGTGCGACGTGAAAAACGCGTGCTCCTCGTGATCATGATTCTCGTAGCCGAGCTTCGGCCGGTAAAACGTGGGCACGAACGTGGCCCCCGCGAGCGACTCTCCATAACCCGGCGCGTCGCCGACGAGCAGGACGAACCGCAGGCGTTTGCCCGCGCGGGACGCCGTCTCCCGGATCACCCCGGCGATCTGCTCGGGCGACAGCGGCTTGCCGCCCTTCGGAGCGAGGTCCTCGATGAAAACCCGCGCGACCCGGAGCCCGCGGCCCTCGCGATGCGCGAGCAGCGGCTCGATCCCTTCGAGCAGCGCGCGAGGACCTATCGCGATGTAATCCACGTCCGCGCGTGCCTTCGCGGCCGCCGAACCGGAAGGATGGTTCGTGGCGCCGCCAAGGCGCTGCGGGTCGGCCGCGCCGCAGCCCACGAGCCCGAGGAACACGCCGATCCGTGCGAAACGACGAACGCGCATCACGGGCAGTCTACCCGGGAAACCGGCCTCCCGGGAAGGGCCTGTCGTGATACGATCGCCCTCGTGCGCCGCTCGAGGCCGCGAGAGGCCCCGCGGGCACGGAATGGTGGGCACGGCCGTGAAACACCCTGGTCCTTTCGATTTCCACCCCGGGCGCGCCTTCGCGGGTCTCGCCCTCGGCCTCACGATCCTCGGCGCGGCTTGCTCCGCCACGGGCCCCTCGGCCTCGACGCGGGGCGCAGGCGGCAGCGGCGGCGGCGGCGGGGGCGCCGCCGGCTTCGATCCGGCCGGAGCGGGCGGCGGGCCCGAAACGCCCACGGATCCGAAGACGTGTGCCGAGGCCGCCGAGGCGCGGAGCTACGTCGGTTGCGATTTCTATCCGACGGTCGTCGACAACCTCGTGTGGGGGATCTTCGATTACGCGGTCGTCGTGGCGAACGCCGGCGACGAGCCCGCCTCGGTCACGGTGAGCCGGGGCAGCGAGGTCATCGCGACGGCGGACGTCGCGCCGAGCGGCCTGTCGACGATCTATCTGCCCTGGGTGGAGGAGCTGAAATCGACGGTCACGCCGTTCCTCTGCGCGACGCCGTCGATCAAGACCCAGACCGTCCGCGTGAACGGCGGCGCCTATCACCTCGTCTCGACGCGCCCCGTGACGGTCTACCAGTTCAACGCCCTCGAATACGCGGCGAAGGGCGGCCCCCCGGGCAAGGACTGGTCGATGTGCCCCGCGTACGCCTGCCCCAACACGAAGTGTTTTTCCTACTCGAACGACGCCTCCCTGCTCCTGCCGAGCACCGCGCAGACCCGCGCTTATCGCATCATGGGCCCGCCGGCATGGCTCAACCCGGAGAACAATTTCGAGTTCCCGCCCTATTTCGCCGTGACGGGTTTGGCGGACAATACCGCCGTGACGATCAAGCTCTCGGCGACGGCCTCGATCGCCGGCGGCGCGGGCGTGCCGAGCACGCCGCCCGGGGGGACGGCGACGCTCGCATTGAACCGCGGCGACGTCGTGCAGGTCGTCGGCGGCGCGGGCTCCGATTTCAGCGGCACGCTCGTCACCACGTCGGCCCCCGTGCAGGTGATCTCCGGCATTTCCTGCACGAACATGCCCCACGACGCGGTGGCGTGTGATCACCTCGAAGAGAGCGTCTTCCCCGCCGAGACGCTGGGCAAACATTATTTCGTCACCGTCCCGACGGCCCCGACGTCCACGCCCGTCGCCCACGTCGTGCGTCTCTATGGCAACGTCGACGGCACGACCCTCACCTACCCCGGCGGCGCCCCGCCCGGCGCGCCGAGCACGCTCGCGGCCGGTGAGATGGTCGAGCTCGACATGGTCTCGCAGGATTTCGAGGTCGTCGGTGACCACGAATTCGGCGTCGTCTCGTTCCAGATCGGCGCGTCGCTCATCTACCCGAACCTGCCCGTCGACCAGCAAAAAGGCGACCCGGCGATGAGCTTCGCCACCACGGTCGAGCAGTTCCGCAAGAAATACGTGTTCCTCGCGCCCGCCGATTACGATGCGAGCTACGCCGACGTGATCATGCCCCTCACGGCGACGCTCACGCTCGACGGGATGACGCTGTCCGTCAATCCGAAGCCCCTGAGCTCCGGCTTCGGCATCATACGCTTGCCGCTCTCGAACGCCGGCGGAGGCGCGCACGTGCTCGAGGCGAGCCTGCCCGTGGGCATTCAGGTCATGGGATACGGGACGTACACGAGTTATCAGTACCCCGGCGGGCTCAACCTGCGCGAGATCGCGCAGCCACCTTTGAAGTAGAGAGCCGCTCGATCACGGCCGCGAGCTCGACCGGATCGAGCGGCTTCGCCACGTGCGTGTCGAATCCATGCAAGAGCGCGCGCGTCCGGTCCTCCGGACGCGCGTACGCCGTGAGCGCGACGACCGGCGTCGTGCTCCCCTCCGCGGGCGACGAGCTGCGCAGCTCCTCGATGAAATGGTACCCGTCCTGCCCCGGCATGCCGATGTCGCACACGACCACGTCGGGCCGCGATTCCTTGATTTTGCCGAGCCCCTCGGCGGCGCTGCCGGCCACCAAAACCGTGGCGCCGCGGCTCGACAGGTACGCCGCGAGCATTTCGAGCACATCCGCCTCGTCGTCGATCACCAGGATGCGGTGGCCGTCGAGGCTCGGACCCCTGACCGGACCGAGGCCCTGAAATGCGGACGACCCGTCCGGCGACGCGACGAACGAATCCTGCTTTCGCGGCAAGCGGACCACGAAACGCGCGCCCTTGCCTTCGCCATGGCTCGTCACCTCGATCACGCCCCCGTGCAATTCGACGAGGTGGCGCACGATCGCGAGCCCGAGCCCGAGGCCGCCGAACGCGCGCGTCGTTCCCATGTCCGCCTGGCGAAACGGCTCGAAGACGTGCGGCAAGAACGCGGCCGGGATGCCTTTGCCCGTGTCCTCCACGGCGAGCTCGACGTGGTTGTCGTCGCCGAGGAGCGAGACGAACACCTGCCCGCCCGCGGGCGTGAATTTCACCGCATTCGAGAGCAAGTTCCACACGACCTGCTGCAATCGCGCCGGATCGGCGCGCAGCGGCGCGACGCTCGCGTCGAGGGCCCGGACGATGTCCACGCCTTTCGCCATCGCCGCGGGCCGTACGACGTCGATCGCCGCGTCCATCACGGCGATCGGGTCGACGTCCTCCACCTCGATTCGCATCGATCCCGCGAGGATCCTCGTCACGTCGAGCAGATCGTCGATGAGCTGCGCCTGGGCCCGCGCATTGCGCTCGATCACCTGCAGCGCCTTTGCCAGCGTCTCCGGCGGCGGCAATCTCCCGCGCAGGATCGTCGCCCAGCCGAGGATGGCGGTGAGCGGCGTGCGCAATTCGTGGCTCATCATGCCCAGGAAAAGATCCTTCGCGTGGTTCGCCTCCTCGGCGCGCCGCATTTCGGCCTTGGCCGTATCGAAGAGCTGGCCCCGCTCGAGCGCCTGCCCCGCGAGGCGCGCGAAGGTCTGCATTTCGCGGCGATCGTCGTCGTCCGTGAACCGCACCGGCGCGTCGTACAGGAGCCCGAGCGCCCCGGCGTGGCCTCCGCACGCCCGGATCGGCAAGACGAGCAGGGCCTCCGCGTCGAAGACGCGCCGCGCGAATCCGGGATAACGCAATTCGAGGGCCGCCCGATCGTCGAACCAGATCGGCATGTCGATGCGCACGGCGTCGGTCAGCGGCAGCGGCGACGCGAGCGGCAAACGCCGGCCGAGCCAGTGCGCGCGCATCGGCTCGGGCCAGCCGTCCATTTGCACGATTTCGAGGGCCTCCTCTTCGGCCACGACCTTCGCGAACACGCCGCGCGCGGCCCCGAACGCCGCGCGCCCCTCGGTCACGATGGCGCCGATCACCTCGCGGATCGTGCGCGCGGCCGAGAGCTTCGCAGTGAACGCCTGGAGCCGCTCGATACGCCTCCGTTCGCGCTCCGCCGCTTCATAGAGGCTCGCGAGGGCCGCCTCGTGGCGCTTGTGCTCGTCGATGTCCGTGAGCGTGCCGAACCATTGCTCGGGCCGCCCGGTCGTGGCGAGCAGGGGCCAGGCGCGCGAGAGGAACCAGCGATACTGGCCGTTCACCCCGCGCACCCGCTCCTCGCACTCGTAAATGTCGCCCGTCTGCTGGCACCGCGCGAACGCGCACGCCGCCCTCTCGCGATCGTCGGGATGAACGTGCTCGAGCCAGCTCACCTTCCGTCCGGTCTCGATGGTCCGGCCGGTATATTCCATGAATCGACGATTGTAATATTCAGGTCCGTCCGCGCCCCATATCCACACGAGGTGCGGCAACGCCTCGGCGATCGGGAGCAGGCTCGCCGCGCTCGGTGGCTCGCCTCCGTCCGAAACGGAGGAACCGTCGGGGTGCGCGCCGAGCAAACGCGGGGTTTCCCGTCGCAGATGCTCGATCTCGCGCTCCAGCGATTCGAGCGGGGCTTCCGGGTCCTCATCCGGCATGGCGGCCGCCCTCAGGGTCATTGCATTTCGACGCGGCGTCAAGCAGGCGCACGACGGCGACGATTGACGCGGCGTTTTCGTGCGAACGAGCGCGTCAGTCCTTTGGCATGCAGAGGCGCGCTTCCCATCCGCTCGCGCGCGGCTCTTCCGGATCGAGAAAGACGCGCTCGCCCACGTCGTAGGCGAACCAGCCGTTCACCTGGCACAGGTGCGAGAGCACGGGCACGGGGTTCCCTCCACCGGCGACCTCGACCTCGACCCGATCGACGACGTCGCCGGCGGGCAAAGCGAACCACATCGTGTATTCGCCTTCGTCGAAGATAGCCCGGGACGGATCGGACCAGTCGACGTCGCAGAGCAGCGACGAGATCGAGTCGCGCACATACGCGGGCGGACCCATGGGCCGCGGCCGCAAGCCCAGGCGGAGCTCGTCGGGCGGCGGGTGACCGTCGAAATTGAACAACACGACGCGCCAGCTCACCTTTCGATGGGTAGCATTTGCCCCCAGGACCACCAAGGCGAGGCGAGGTGCGCATGTCCTTGGAATCCACCGGCAGAGGCAAACGAAGCGAGCGAGAGGCGCGCGAATCGCAGGGCGGCGGACGGACTCATCCGCCCGGGGTGTCATGCGAAGTGGATCCCGTGACGCAGGCGCTCCACGACCTGCCGACCGCGAGCATGCCGGAGTCCGTCCTCTCGCTCGAAGAGCTCTCCGATTTGCACTCGTCGCGCGAATTCATCCAGCTCTTGCGCTCGAAGAGCGTGGACGCCCGGCGCATCAAGGCGGCCGTCGATTACGAGAACGAGCTGGAGAAGCTGCAGGTCGAGCTCGTGAAGATGCAGCGCTGGGTGCAGGAGGAGGGCAGGCGGATCGCGATCGTGTTCGAGGGGCGCGACGCGGCGGGCAAGGGTGGCACGATCCGGCGATTCACCGAATACCTGAACCCGCGGGCGATGCGCGTGGTGGCGCTGCCGAAGCCGACGGACGAGGAGACGGGGCAATGGTATTTCCAGCGCTACATGCGCCAGCTCCCGAACCGCGGCGAGATCGTGTTCTTCGATCGGAGCTGGTACAACCGCGCCGTCGTCGAGCCCGTGAACGGGTTCTGCACGCAGGAGCAATACGAACGCTTCATGCGCCAGGTGCCCGAGTTCGAGCACATGCTCGTCGAGGACGGCGTCGTGCTCGTGAAGTTCTGGTTCTCGATCTCGAAGGGGATCCAGAGCGCGCGGATCGAGGCGCGGCGCAAGAACCCGCTCAAGCAATGGAAGCTCTCGCCTCTCGACGGCAAGGCCGAGGCGCTCTGGGACGGCTACACGCGGTACAAGGAGATGATGTTTGGCCGGACGCACACGAGCTTCAGCCCGTGGATCATCGTGCAGGCCAACAACAAGCGGAAGGCGCGGCTCGAGAGCATCCGTTACGTGCTGTCGATCCTCGAGTACCGGGGCAAACAAGACGCGGGCATCTCGCTCCTCCCCGATCCGAACGTCGTGATGCGCTTCCACCGCGCGGCGCCCAAGGTCGACTGAACCGGTGTTCGTAGGCGTGACCACCTACACCCCATGCAGGTTCGTCGTCGGGAATTTCACCGATGCGATGCCGAGGGGGCCGCCTGAACGCCAACCTCTCGATTTCAGGTCGAGAAGTGCCTGGCCCAGGGCTTGCTCTATCTCTACGCGAGCGCCTGCTCCGGTCCCCCCCCCCGCCGTCGAGTAGGCGCTCTTTTTTTGTCCGCTGCCAGCCGAGGCGACGCAGCGTGAGCCCGTGGACGCGTTCGTCCGCCGTCCGCTCGCGCATCCGTCCGCGCCGCAGCCGCCGATCTGCCGGAACGTCCCGAGGCGCGGGTCGGGCAGACCCTCGCGACGTGCTCGCGTGCGCCCGCACGCAGCTCCGGTCCTGCATGGTTGTCGGCTCGTGGTTGCAGGGGTGAAGGGCCGGGCAAGGCGAGCGGCGTCAACCCCGCGAATTCAGGTCAGGAAGTGCCTGGCCCAGAGGTTGCTCTATCTCTACGCGAGCGCCTGCTCCGGTCCCCCCCCCCGCCGTCGAGTAGGCGCTCTTTTTTTGCCTTTGCGTCGAGATTGTACGCCAGGGCACTCCGTCGCGCATTGCGCTAGACGCAGGTCTGTCGAGGGAAACGACGCGCCGCGTGCGAACCGCGTGTCGCGGCGATCGCGCAAGCGTTTGCGCTTTGCGCGCCGCGGAAACGCGAATTTCCCGCGGAAAAGGGCCGGTTCGTCGCGGGAGCGGTTCTTGCTCAGTGGGAGCCGCAAACGAACATGGTCCCAAGTACCAAGCACGAAGGCTCCTCGTACCCCCGCCGCGCCGCCGCCCTCGCCGCCCTCGTGGCCTCGATGGCCCTCTTGCCGGGGTGCAACGGGCGGGAGCTCGAGCGCTTCTTCGAGGCGCTCCTCGTCCTCGCCATCGTCCTCGTCGTCGTGCACCTCATCGTCTGGGGCGCGATGGTGCTCGTCATCGTGAAGAACCTCGTGCACCTCGGGCGCGGCAAGCCGAGCCTCGGCTGGGGCGCGACGTCGGTGGCGCTCGGCGCGCTGACGGGCCTGCCCGGGCTGTTCTCGATCGTGGAGCACTTCCACGTCGGCGCGCTCGGCACGCTCCTGCTCTCGGGCGTGCTCTGCTTCCTCGGCTACAAGAACATCGTCGGCGCGCGTGATCTCGCCCGCTGGCGCGCGCTCGGCGACGACGACCAGGAAAAAAGCTGAATCAGGCCGGCGCGCGAGCGGCGTCGAGCACGCGACCGCGGATGGCCACGCGCGAGCGCGGCAGGATCTCCAGCGCGACGGGCTCGCCGCCGCGGCAGGTGTCGAAGAAACGGCCGCGCGTCATGAATTTCTCGCCGCCCACCGTGACGTACGTGATCGTCTCGCCGTACGCATTGCCGACACTCGAAATGTCGTCGATCTTGCCCGTGATCGTCTGCTTCTCCCCCGCGGCGAGGTCCGCGGCGATGAGGAAGACGAGGCGATAGCCGAAATACCAGACGAGCAGGCCGATCGCGATCACCATGGCGATCCCGAGGCCGACGAGGGCGGGTCCCTTGTCGCCGCGCGCGCTCAGGGCCAATTTCAGGAGGAAAAGGGTGGTCGCGATCGCCGCGATCGTCGCGAACCGGTTCGCCACGGAGCGGCGGCTCGCGAGCTGGGTCGAGACGAGGAGGCGATCCTCGGCGGTGAGGGGAATGCGGGCATCGGGCACGAAAGGAGGATCGCAGAGGCGCGGGCGAAAGAAAAGCCCCCGCCGCGCCTCTGCGACCCGGCGCGCCTCAGGGGCGCGGCGGCCAGGCCATGTCGAGCGAATCGACGGCCTCGCCAGGCGCCTGCATGCTGTTCGACATCTGGGGCTTCGGATCGCCTTCGGCGTCCTGCGCCCCAGGCCCCAGGAACGGCGCGGGCGCCGAGAGCGCCGTGGCCTCACCCGCACGCGCATTCCCCTGGTTCAGCCATTGCAGGCTGAGGTGAATGTGGTGGTGGTGGTACGGCCAGCCCGAACCATACGCGAGGCGGTTCGAGAACGCGCTGAGCTCGGACTGGCTGATCTTGCGGCGATCCCCGGCGGGCAAGGCCGCGAGCGCTTGCGCGGCGCCGCGGATGAGGGGCGCGAGGACGGTGTCCGTGCCGATGACACGCGTGCGCGACGAAGCGAAGAGCTTGGCCATGAAGAAGGCCTGGCGGGGCAGGTCGACGATGTGCTTCTTCGCCGCGGCGGACGTGCAATACCCGTCGGCGTGGCTCGCGCCGTCGTTGCAGACGATCTCGGCATCGTTCGCCCCGTCGGTCTGGAAGTACGCGATGTCGATGTTGCCGCCCTGATCATGCGTGCTCTGCGGATGGCGCGGATCGCCGATGTCATACCCCGGCGTGACGCCGTCCATCTGGCAGATGTCGATGAGCGAGAGCGGCTTCGTGCCCGGGAAGGCCTCGCGCGTCTCGGCGAGGGCGTGGCGCACGAGCATGACGAGCTCGCGCCGCGCGAAGCGATAATTGGAGTACGAGGCGAAGTTGTAAGCGTTCCCGAGGGAGTCGGAAGGATCCGGGAACGGGAACGGAATCAGGCCGCTGCCGCTGCTGCCGCGCCCATCGCAATCGGCGAGGGAAAAACCGGCGCCCGTGCAGGTCTGGCCGTCGACGTAAGAATAATGGTCGACGCGCAGGCTGTACTTGTTCGTCGCGCCAGCGTGACCGAGGACGCGCACGTAATACACCGCGCCGCCGTCTTCGGAATAAAAGCCATAATATTCGGTGTTCGTCTCCTGGCCGCGGAACGTGTAGGGGTACTCGGCGCCGTTGCGGGAGCCGAGCAGGCGTCCCTGCGCATCATACGCCACGAGATCCAGGTCCCCGGCGGCGTGGTTCATCTCGATGCCGACGCGCGCGACGGTGCGCGCGGGCACGACGACACGGTACCAATCTTCATCGCCCTTGGTGATGGAGAGGTTGTTCGTGACGCCGAGCGGCGCGTCCTTGGCGGTCACGCTCGCTTCGTTCGGCTCGAGGCTGGAGGCGCCGGGCCACGCAGAGCCGAGCGCCTCGGGCAGGCTCCCCGCAGCGGGGAGCGCGGCCTCGTCGCTCACGTCGGCAGGCTCGGTGTCCTCGGAATCGGCCGACGTATCGGCCTCGGACGCGGTGGAGTCGGCCGCGTCGTCCATTCCGGTCTCGCCCTGTTCTCCCTGACAACCGTGCGTCATGGCGGCGAGGGCCATGACGACGAAGTAAGACCATTCACGGCGTGCAATCATGTGTTTCATCACCCGGTTTGAAGTTCCCCCCCGGATGAAAACGAACGTGATTCGAGCGTGCAGCCCGATCAAGCTGGAACGCGCGTTTGCCCGCGGATAAATGGGAGCGTTGGCGGATTTTCCGGCCTCCGGCGCGGCGATTGCCTCCGAATCGCACAAGAACGTCGGCGGCGCTACCGACGCTCGCCGATGCCCCAGAGGCTCCAGCCGTCGCGGAGGTAGATGCGGCCATCGCCGACGCTGATGGCCGGCTCGTTGAGGACGCGGTCGAGGACCCGCGGGCGAAAGGCGCGGCAAGGGGCCGGCAAGGTCCAGCGCCAGAGGCGCGTGAACGGCTCTTCGAGGCGCTCGACGAAAAGAGCCTCGGGGCTCGACCAGGCAATGGCGTGCTCGTCCACCGCGACGATCGCCGGCATTTCAGTCGACCAGAGCTCGAACGAGAGGCGGCCGCTCCACGGATCGAGGGGCGAGCCGGGCCAGCCAGCGCCGAGCGACGAGGCGCCCCGCGCCTCCCCCGTCTCGGCGTCGAAACGATAGAGATGCGCGGCCGTGCCCTCCACGCCCACGACCGCGAGCACGCCGCCGCCCGGTCCCCCAATCGAGACGACGTCGCCGGGCACCTGCGCCTCCCAGCGGACGATCCCCGTCGCGGCGTCGATCGCGGCGATCCGCGAGGGCGCGCGGACGGGGCGCTGCGCGAGCAAGCTGCGCAGGAGCGAGTCGAGGGCCTCTCCCATGAGCGCCGGCTCCTCGGCGAGCGCTTCGAGCAGCTCCTCGTCGCGCGCGATCTTGCGCGCGGCGTCCTCGGAGACGCGGGCCGATCGATCGAGGAGGAAAAACATGCCCGCGCCGGCCCCGGCGACGGTGCGGCTGCGCGCGCCGAGCGACCAGAGGACCTTTCCATCCGTGATCGACCGGGCCACGAGCGTCCCCCGATCGTCGGTCCCGCGCACGGGCGCGGTCACGCCGAGCGCGACGTCCGCGGTCGTGGCGAGCAGGGCCTCCTCGCTGCCCCAGCGAAGGCCACGCGCGAAGGAGCGGCATTCGGTCCGGTAAAACCTGACCTGGCGGTAGAGCCAGGAAACGATGTAATGGTCGTCGGCCGCGCGGGCGAGGGGCATCAGGAAGAGCTTGCAGCTGCCGTCGTTCGCGACGATGCGCATGTCGTTGCCGCGCGCCTCCTCCTCGGCGCCGGGCGAATCGACGAGGGCGATGGCCCCCGCGGGGCTCACGTCGTAGACCTTGAGGGAGGCGTCTTTCTGGTAGACCGGCACGAGCGCCCGGCCGTCGCTCCAGGGGATCGGGAGTCCGGTGTAGGCGTCGGTGGCTTCGAGCGGTACGTGGACCGTGTAGATCGCGCGCCCGGTCGCGGCGTCCATGCATACGGCGGAGGCGTCGTCGCCCGCGAGCAACACGCCCTGCTCGGCGACGACGGGCCGCTCCAGAAACCCCGACCACGGGCGCGGGGCCTGGCTCGAAAAGAGGAGCTCGGGCGCGGTGAGGGGCAGACGAGGCATGCTCAGGGCTCTCCGAAGGTGATGCCCTGCGACAGAGGCAGGTCCATTCCCCAGTTGAGGGTGTTCGTTTGCCGCCGCATGTAGGCTTTCCAGGCGTCGGAGCCGCTCTCGCGTCCGCCGCCCGTGTCTTTCTCGCCGCCGAATGCGCCGCCGATCTCCGCGCCGCTCGTGCCGATGTTGACGTTCGCGATCCCGCAATCGCTGCCGGCGTGGGCGAGGAAGGCCTCGGCCTCGACGAGGTGGTGGGTGAAAATCGAGCCGGAGAGGCCCTGCGGGACGGCGTTGTGAAGATCGATCACCTCACGCATCTCGCGCATGAGCGTGGCGTGATCCGGCGGCCGCGAGGCGCCGCCGTATTCGATGACGTAGAGGATCGGCGCGAACGTCTCCTCCTGCACGATGCGATACTCGTTGCGCGCCGCGGCGATGCAAGGCTCGACGTAATGACCGCCGGGGAACTGGGGGCCCTCGAGCGGCGCGCCGCCGCAAAGCACCTCGCCGCCCTCGTCTTTCAGCCGCGCGAGGGCCGATTGCATGGCGGCGACGGCGTCGTGGCTGGCGAGCGGACCCATGAGCGTGCCCGGCTCGCGTGGATCGCCGATCCGGACGGTGCGATACGCATGGACGAGGCGGCGGACGAGCTCGTCGCGGACCGAGCGGTGGACGAGAATGCGCCGGGTCGACGTGCAGCGTTGTCCGGCCGTGCCGACCGCGCCGAAGAGAATGGCCCGCGTGGCGAGGTCGAGGTCGGCGTGGCTCGTGACGATGAGCGCATTGTTGCCGCCGAGCTCCAGCAAGGTGCGGCCGAGGCGCCGGCCGACGACCTCGGCGACGCGCCGGCCCATGCGGGTGCTGCCCGTGGCCGAGACGAGCGGCAAACGTGAATCGGCGAGCATGGGCTCTCCCACGTCCTCGACGCTGCCGAACGCGAGCGAGAAGAGGGCCGGGTCGACGCCGCTCTCGCGGCAGACCCGAGACGCGATGTTCGTGGTGGCGATGGCCGTGAGCGGGGTCTTCGGCGAGGGCTTCCAGACCGTGGTGTCGCCGCAGACGGCCGCGATCGCCGCATTCCAGCTCCACACGGCGACCGGGAAATTGAAGGCGGTGATCACCCCGATGACGCCGAGCGGGTGCCATTGCTCGTACATGCGATGGCGCGGCCGCTCGCTGTGCATCGTGAGGCCATGGAGCTGGCGCGAGAGGCCGCAGGCGAAATCGCAGACGTCGATCATCTCCTGCACCTCGCCCTCGCCCTCGGCCGTGATTTTGCCCATCTCCAGGGTCACGAGGGCGCCGAGGTCCTTCCTGTGGGCGCGCAGGGCGTCGCCGAGCCTGCGCACGACCTCGCCGCGTTTCGGTGCCGGCACCTCGCGCCACGTCCGGAAGGCGGCCTCGGCGCGCTGGGCGATGTGCTCGTACTCGGCGCGGCCGATCGGGCGCACACGGGCGATCCGCGAGCCGTCGATCGGGGTGATCACGTCGAGGGGCGGGCCTGCGCCGAGCCAGTGCTCGCCGTCGAAGCCGCCGAAATTCTCGTCGGGAGCGAGACCGAGCCGGGAGAGCAATTCGTGCATGAGGGAGCTCCGGGGCGAGCGGCGCGTGGCCGCCCTGCGCGAGTGTCGGATGATCCAGGGACGAAAGGGAAGATCTCGGCGAAGCTTGGTGCTCCCACGGCCTTTGCGGGCGCGCCGCGCGAGGACGGCGGCTCACACGGAAGGCAGGATCCCGAGGTCCAGGAGCGAGCAGTACTCGCCCGTGCTCGAGACGATCACGTGATCGAGCAGGGGCACGCCCACGACGCGGCTGGCCTCGGCGACCTTGCGGGTCATGGCGACGTCGGCGTCCGAGGGCGTAGGGTCGCCGCTCGGGTGGTTGTGCACGAGGATCATGGCGGCCGCCGTGTCCTGGAGCGCGACACGCAGGACGTCGCGCGGCGTGACGCCGAGGCCGTGCACGCCGCCCTGGGCCACGCGCCGCGCGCTACGCAGGCCGTTGCGGCCGTCGAGGGAGAGCACCCAGAGCTCCTCGTACTCGCGCCAGGAGAGGCGCGTCGTGAACCAGGCGGCAACGGCGGCGGAGTTGCAGACGCCGGGCCGCGGGCGGATCGAGCGCATGAGCGAGCGCCGGCCAATTTCGAGCCCGGCGAGGAGGCGCAGGGCCTTGGCGGTGCCCACGCCGGGGATCTCGGCGATCGCCGAGGGCCCGAGCCGCCCAAGCCCTTCGAGCCCGCCGACCCTCTCGAGCAACTCGTTCGCGAGCCGGAAGACGGAGCAACCGACGAGCCCGGTGCCGAGGACGATGGCGAGCAGATCAGCGTCCGAGAGCATCAAGATCCCCTCTTCGAGGGCGCGCTCGCGGGGCCCGCGGGGCCCGAGCGTCATCGTTTCGAGGATGTTTTCGTGGGCCGGAGCCACGTCGAGCATCGCGTCCATGCCCCGGCGGGAGCAGGATCCGGGCCGCGCGGTTTTTCGGGGCCATCGGGGGCTCGGGGGGTGGCGAAGCGAAAAACCGCCTGGCGGGCGCCAGGGAAGCACGATGCTCGTCAGCGCGCGTCGAGCTCGCGCCTTCGCTCCGCGATCCACGCCCGTGCCTCGGCCTCGGTTTCGAAGAACTGCGTGGGATTGTCGGCGGCGCCGTACAGGAGCGAGATGGCGCGGCTCACGAGGCTCGCGAGGATCCGCAGGTGCGCGGAGGCGCCGACGACGGCCGTCCCGCGCAGGGCGAGGTCCTTGCCCCCCTCGGCCGAAGCGCTGCGAGCCTCGCGCGAAACGCGCCCGATCTTCGACATGTCGACGAGGAGAAAGACCCGCGGTTTGCCGAGGGTGAACCGGCGCGACGCCTCGCTCAGGGCCACCGAGGTCGGGCCGTCGAGGTCACCGAAATAAACGAGGTGCACGAGGTCCGGGGGCTCCCAGCGGAACCGATGCGCGCCGATCCGGATCTCCGATGATGCGTCCTCGGTGCGAGCAGGTGCCATGCGTGTGCAGGACAGGGCGAGCGGACGGTTTGATCCGCCATCCTACCTGGTCGTGATCCACGGCTTTGCGGTTTCTACCGAGCCGAGGACGATCGCTCGCCATTCCCTGACGCAGGAGCATTACAACGAAGTTTGCCCGCGCCCGGCCACACGCACGAAGGAGACAGGCAATGCAAACGGCGGTCGCTTACTCCACCCGAACAACCGCCTCTTCCGGCAAACTCGCCGCGAACGCGTCCCGCGCCGTCCGCACCTTCTCCGCGTCGAGCCCGTCGAACGTCAGCTTCGTCCGGTATTCGAGCCCGCTCCACCGCGGGTACGAGCCGATCTCCACGTCCGGGTGCGCCGCGACCACGCGGTCCAGCATCGGCTTGATCGTGCCCTCGTCGAGCGTCGTGAACACCGCGTGCGTCACGAACGGCACGTCAGCGCCGAGCTCCTCCCGGATCAGCGGGATCTTCGCCTGGAAGATCTCCGGGACGCCCGGCAGGATCCATACGTTGTTCATCACCACCGTCGGCCACGGCATCGCCTTCGTCGACGCGAGGCGCGCCCCGTGCGGCATGCGCGCCATCAAGAGGTGACCCTCCGTCAGCTTCTCGCCGTAGTAGGTCCGCAGCATCGCCTCCATCGACGGCTCGCTCACGACGTGCGTGCCGAACGCACGCGCCACCCCGTCGATCGTCACGTCGTCGTGCGTCGGACCCACGCCGCCCGACGTGAAGAGCCAGTCGTGCGTCTTCGACAGCGTCCGCACTTCCTCGGCGATGACGTCGATCTCGTCGAGCACCATCACCACGCGCCGGAAGACCACGCCAAGCGAGCGCAACGCCCGCGCGAGCACGACGACGTTCGCGTCCGGGATCTTGCCGCTGAGCAGCTCGTTGCCGATGATGAGCGCCGCCGCCGTTCGCACGGAAATGCTCCTAGCTCTCGAACTCGCGCACGATGGGCTTGCCCTGCGCGTCGATGCCGAGCAGCTCCTCGACGCGACGCTCGGCCCGGTCGAGCCGTTCCTTCGCCGCACGCGCGAGGCGCACGCCCTCCTCGAAGAGCGCGAGCGAGCGCTCGAGCGGCAGCTCCCCGCCTTCGAGCTCCTCCACGATTGCGGAGAGCCTCCGCGTCGACTCCTCGAAGGAGAGCGCGGACGCCTGCTCGGCTCCAGCAGGCTTGGTCATCGAGGCCGTCTCTTGGCTCATGGCGACCCAGCGTCCCCCGGGATGGCCTCGGGCGCAAGCGTGAGCGCGGCAGGGCCGTCCGGCAGGGCCGGGACGAGGACCACGCCGTCCGGATCCGCCACGATCGGCACGGCCACGCCATCCGAGCGGACGAGCCGCGCCGCGCGCCCTTGGATCGACGGGAGCGCCGAAGGCGCGTTCGCCACGAGCGAGACCCACGCGACCGGGCCGCGAGGCACGGCGAGCGTCGGGAGAAGCGTTCGGCCGGACAAGGCCGCGCGCGCGAGGGCGCGGACCTGGTCGTCCGGATCGAGGTCGCGCGCGAGCGCGAGCGTCGCCGCGCGCAAGGGCTCGCGACGCACGGAGAGGGCTCGCACGATCGCGCGACGCACGGTCGGATCCTCCTCGAAGCGGTAGGCGTTCGCGAGCAGCGACGTCGCGTCCGGCTCCGGATCGAGCGCGAGACCGAGCGCGGTATGCGCGCGGATGACTGGATCGGTGCCCGCGAGCAGGCGCTTGATGCGGCCACGGATCGCCTCGTCGTCGCGGCTCGGCAAGGCGCGCGCGGCGAGCGGGGCGAGCGGGCTCTCCCCTTCGGCCCAGCGCGCGAGCAGCGCCGTCGGCAGGCCCGCGCCGCTCGGATCGGCGAGGAGCGCGACGCCCGCCGCGACCTCGAGCGCCGAAGGTGCGTCCCCCTTCGACGCTTGGGGCTTCGGGTCGCCTTCGGCGCCCTGCGCCCCAAACCCCCGCCCCGCCGCCTTCGCGCCGAGCACGCGCCCGAGCTCCGCCGGGGCGTCGTCCTTGCCGATCGCCGCGCGCGCGAGCGAGGCGCGCGCCGTCGCGGCCACGATCGCCACGTCGCACGGGCGTTTCTCGGGGCAAGCCGCGTCGAGCGCGGCGCGCACGCTCGTGCGTCCCGTCGCGACCCGACCGAAGACGCTCACCGCGCGGTCGGCCGCGTCTTTCTCGTTCGCCATCGCCGAGAGCGCGCCCTCGAGGCCGTTCGGTTCGTCCCCCAGCACGAGCACGCGCACGAGCGCCGCGCGCGTGATCAGCCGGCGCGGCGCGCCCTTCTTCGCGGACGTGCTCCCGAGCGCCCGCTCGAGCGCCGCGCGCGCCGCCTTGCCCGGCCTCCTCGCCAGCGCGAACGCAGCTGCCGTCGCGTGCTCGGGCTTGCCGAGCTCGGCGAGCAGCGCCGTCGCCGCCTCCGGCCCGCCTGCGCGCCCGATCGCCGCGATGGCTTGCTCTCGTTCGTCGCCGTCGAGCGCTTCGAGCGACGCGACGAGCGGCTTCACCAGCGCCGGCGAGGGCGCGACGAGCGCGAGGCGCACGCCGTCGACGCGCGTCGGGCCTGCTGCGAGGAGAGCCGCGATCGCCTCCGCCGCACCTTCCACGCCGAGCCGCGCGAGCACCTCGGCGCCCGCGCGCTTCTGCTTCACGTCGTCGCTCTTCACCCACGTGCGCGCCGCGGCTTGCGCGCTCGTGTCGCCGAGCCGCGCGAGCGCGAGCGCCGCGGCCGCGCGGTAGGCCGGATCCGTGTCTTCGAGCGCTTGCCGGAGCCGCGGGATCGCCCGCACGTCGCCGAGGTCTCCGAGCAGCACGGCGAGGGGTGGATCGATCCGGCGACGCCCTTCGAGCAGCGGCGCGATCGACGCGGGCGGGTACACCACGAGCGCCGCCGACGCGGCCTCTCCGCCCGGCCCGCCTTGAAGCACCGCGCCCACGAGCGCCGACGTGGCCTTCTTGTCGCGGCTCCTCGCGAGCGCGAGCGCCGCGGCCCCGCGCGCGAGCCCTCCGTGGGAAGCCGCGCGTGCCTCGGGCCCGCCCTCCGTGAGCTCCCGGATGAGCAGCGGCCGTACGGCCTCGCGATCGGCGTGCGCCGCGAAGATCCTCACGCCTTCGAGCCGCGTGCGCCCGTCGCGCGTCAGGAGCGACGACTGCTCGAACGCGTTCGTCAGGGCGTCGATCGCCTCGGGCGTCCCGATCGCGCCGAGCCGCCGCACGCCGCGCAGCCGCTCCTCGACCGAGCCCGCCACGAGCAGCCGTTCGGCCACGGGCACGCCGAACAGGCCACGCAGCGTCCCTCGGCTCGGGGCCTCGGCCTCACCGTCCTCGGCCTCGCTGACGAGGGTGTTACGCGCCACGCCCACGGCGAGCCCTTGCGCGCTCGCCGCGGCGGGCGCGAGCGAGAGCGCGGCGAACGTGAGCGTTGCGAACAGGCCAAACGAGCGGCGCATGGGGCGCAACTATCGCGCGAGCGCGGGCGGGTTGTCACGCGTGGTCTTCGGGAGGCGACGATGCGGATGTCCGGTCCGTCTGGCGGCAGAGCCCGCAAGAATGGGGCAGGTCGTCACGCTTCACGAATCAGACATCCCCCTCGGCTCATTGCATACCCGCAGTCACGAACACCTCACGGTATCGCTCCAATGCCGTCCAGGTGGCGCCGCCGATGCCCGCCGGGATGATCTGCTGGAGCCTTCGCCAAGCCGTCTCGCGCCATAGCCCCTTGGGCAAGTGGCAATCAATGCGGCGCCCGTCGCCAGGGCTTGCCATCCACTTCACCCGGTCGTAACGCCCCGTGGCCAGTCCGTAGGGGCGGCTCGTGCCCCTCGGAATGTCGACAACGGCGGTGCCGCGCGTGCGCGCCGTCCGCAGCAGGTGCGTGAGGAGCTCCTGGTCGGCGATCCAGCGGAGCAACGGCCTCTCGCTGGCCAAGCATTGCTGCACGAGCGGGTGCTCCCAGGGCGGGATGCTTTCCGTGATCCCGACGACCGAGCACGCCTCCTCCCACACGTGCACGGGCGCGATCACATAACACATGGGCCATTGCGCGGCGTCTCCCCCGCAGAGGTCGTGACCCCACGTGAGGAACCCGGACGTGTCCTCGACCTCCAGGACGCCTTGATCGAAGACCATCATGTCGGCGTCACCGAGCGTGAGGTGCTCCGTGTCGCCGAGGAGCTTCTTCATGCCCGGAATGTCCAGCCGCACGAGCTGGGCCACGGACACAGTGGCGGCATCGGACCATTCACCGCGCAACTCTCGCTCCGGCAGGAAGAGGGGACCCGCGAACTCGCGGCTCGCATCGAGCGCGATACGCCAGAACTCCGAGATCCCATGGTGGCCTGCGACGACGTTCACGAGGACCCGATACCCCAGCGCGGCGTAACTCGCCGCGACGAGTGGAAGGCAAAACAGATAGTCTGGGTTCTGGTTGACGCCCAGCACGACAGCGCGTTTCATGAGCCCCCCGGCATCGAGGAATCACCCCCGAGCAGCTCGACGAGCAGCTTCGCTCGCTCCAGATAGGTGTGCTTGGCCTTCACGGTCTCGTATCCCCGGGCGGCCATGGCCTCGCGCTCGGCGTCGTGCGTGAGGTAATGGTCGACCTTCTCCAGGAGGTCCTCCGGGCTCGTGTACGTCGCCAGGTCGACTCCGACATCGAACAATCGTTCCAGGTTCGGCGTCGCATTCGTGAGGAGCATGGTCCTGCAGCCGAGCGTCTCGAAGGTGCGGTAGTTGATGTCGTCCGCCATGTTCCGGTTGAAATGGATTCGATATCCGTTGATGGCCCGCACCATGTCGTCCCCGAGCACGCCGACGTCCGCCTGGAGGCCCTTCGCGCGCTGCAAAAATTGTATCCAATCCTTCCGATTCACGTAGTTGCCGCAGAACCCGAGCGCGACGGTCTTGGGCACGTCCGGCATCGGGCGGAGAAGCTCGTCGTCGTAGCAATTCGGGAACCAGTGGCACTTCCTCCCCGGGCGCTCGAAGTGCGGGAGGTAGACCTCCGTCGCGTTCAGCAGGATGTCGATGCGGTGACGATCGGCCGCGCGCATGTGCTCCTTCAATGCGCAATGGGAGTCGATCGACCACATCACCTTCAGCACCTTGCAAGCGGACAGGTCGGGGACCCAGCCGTTATCGTAATTCTCGAGCAGAAGCACGGCGTCCGCCTTCGTCTCCTCGAGCACGGCCTGGAAGGAGCCCCGGAGGTCCGAGTACCCGCGGCCCCAAACAAAGGCTTGGTGGCCGAGCTTTCCGAGCGCCCGCGCCATGCACATGGATTCGCGGAATTGCCAGTTCGCCTGGTGCCTGCTGCGCTCCTGGACGATGACGATGTTCATGGTACCGACCTCCGAGACCACCCAACGCGGCGAACGCGCGTCACAATCTCCGGTCACCCTTCGAAACGTTGCACGGCTGGCAGCTCGGGACGAGGTTGAACATGTGGTGCGCGAACGTATCCGGCGCCATGTCCGACGTGACGTCGATAAGCAGGATCAACGCGCAGATGGATTCGAGCGAGAGCGCCGTCGAGCTCGGACCGGGTACACGCGCCCCCCAGGTGACCGTTTTCCGGCCTTCCCCGGGCTCCTTCGGGTGGTCGGACTTGACGCGCTTCGGGAAGAAGGTGTTCGTCGCCATGCGATTGCTCCGCGTCGTCGTCTGCACGCCGACCTTGTACTCGGCGGCCCGCAGAACCTTGCATATGGAGGGAGCGGAGCGCGATTGTGGCGCTCTGTGGTCGATTTGCATCGTCCACCACGGAAGCACGTAACCGCAGTAATAACATGGGATGCTCAGGTGGCTGCCGCCGGGCACCAGCTTCGGTGGTATCGAGTCCCAGTCGGCCCGCATGAGGTCCATCGGATGGGCGCCGACGTATGCCTGCCAGTTCTTGTTCGAGAGGCACGCTCGGTAATCATCGAGGACGTTGTCCGTCACCCACTTGCACATCGCGGCGACCGTCGCGCCGAGGTTCGGCGTGGGGACCTGGGCGAACCCGGTGGGGCCGGACGTGGAGAACTCGGCGTTCGTGAGCGCTCGTGCCGTGTACGTGAGCCGGAACGAGAGATTGCCGGCATAGGTCAGCGTATAGATCGAGGTCCCTGCCTGCTCGGCCACGCTGACGAAGTCATGCGTCTGCCCCCCGGAGAGCAATGGAATCTGCTGCAAGGTTTGCCTGAGTACGCGCATGTCCCGCCTCCCTCCCGGTCACACGCTCGTCTCTGAATACATGCGCCGCTGCGGCTGCTTCAACTGCGCCATGAAGTCCACGAGCGCCTGGTCGAGCTGCCTGGGAGTCACCTTGACTTCGGCGAAGAACCGCTCGCTGTCCCAGGCGTCTTGCTTCAGATTCTCGATGATGGTGTCGAAATCGGACTTCGCGTCCTGCACGAGCCCCCGCAGCGGATCCCTGTCCAGCCCGTCCACGGTCGGGAGGAGCACACCCTCCAGGCACTTCGCGAGCTTCTTGGCTTCGAGCTGCGCGATCTGAAAATCGGACCGGAAGCCGCATTGGCGCGCGAGGCTCGCGAGGCGTTGCCCCTGGCCTTTGTTGTCGAGGTACGACCACATCGCGCTGGCGACGGCCCGGATCGATTGCGTGATCCCCTTCAGGCCGAGCGCCTGCAGGACCTTCGCGTACGCCTTGCTGTAGTTCTCGGCCGCGCGCGGCTTCAGGCCATCGATGGCGCCGCTCTTCCCCGCCTCGTTCAAGGCCTGACTGGCCGTCTTCCCCTGCCCCGTCTTCAGCTTGTTGATGTAACTCGCGAGGTGCGCGCGCGAAAAGGCCCCGTGCCCCTCGCACTTCAAGAACAGGGTCGGCGGGAACGATTTCTTGTCGCGTTTACCGCCCCCTTCGAGCTGCACGAGAAGCTCGTCGTATCCCTGCAGGAAGCTCCAGTTCTTCCCCGCGCTCCTGCCGTGCTCGTGGAGATGGCTGCTCCACCGGGGGCTGAGCTCCTTGTATCCGCGCTTCGCATTCGCCCGCTGCGATGGGGAGAGATCGATCATGTACGATCCCTTCTCGACCGGTTGAAAGATCCAGCAGGCGACGTAGAGGGCCTGGAAGTCACGGACCTGCATTCCGCCCGCGTTCAGGAGATCGGTGACGGGCTGCCCCGATGCCCAGAAGGCATCCGTCAGGTATCTGGTCCATCCGTCCGCGGTCTGGAATTGCTCGGTGAAGACGCTCTTCACAAGATCGTCCTGCTGCCGGATCAATTGCACGAGAGTCGTCATGGCTTGCTCCTCGAAACGTCAAGCGCGGACCCGGTCGACGACCGACAGGGCTGCCGCAATGTTACGGGTGTGCCGCTCGTCGAGCGGCCGATCCGCCTCATCGAAAGGCTCGCCCACGAACTCGAATCCGTTTCTCGGCGTGGGGAATGGACGGCGCTCGAAGAACTCGTCATGGACGCAGGCCCGCCCCTGGACGAGCGGATAGACCTGCGCGCGCAGGAAATCCTGGTCCACGCCGTAGCGATTGGATTTTCTGTATGCGCGAACGCGCTCCACCATGTCGCGGAGCAGCCCATTCCGCGCGCCCCACATGCCGCCCAGGATATGGACGTTGTGACTCGGGTGATCGCGCATGATATGAAAATCGCCCGTACTCCGGAGCCATTCGTCGACCGCCGCGCGCTCGCGCCACGACAGCCTCGAATCCGTGTCGCGCGAGAGCACCACGTCGACGTCGCTGTCCGCGGCCGCCAAGAATCGCCAGAACATTCCCGTCCAGTCGCCCGGCAATCCCGTGCGCACGATCTCGGTATTGGGAAGCGCCGCGAGCGCCGCGAGGATCTCCTCCGGCACCGAGGTCGCGACGTAAAAGCGGCACGTCCAGCCCGGATAGATCTCCTGCGCCAGCTCGGCATTCCGGATCGCGCCCACCGTGTACCGAGGCTGCGTGCCCCAGAGGCTGAACGCGATGATGCGCCGCCCCTCCTCGCGCCCGCTCGACGCGCTCTGCGCGATCCACGCCTCGAGCTTTTCGCGTTCGCGCGAGACCTCCTCGCCGAGGATCTTCTCGGCGTTACGATCGATTTTATACCGCTCCGGTCCCCCCGCGTTCCTGACCAGATAGCTCTGGCACCAGAAGACGTGCCGGGGCGCGTAGACCGCGCCGATCCAGTTGTCGCCCCACCAGTTCTTGAAGGCCCTCGGATAGTAGGTGCCGAAGATCTCCATGTGGCGACGCGAGACGAACGACTGCGTGAGCAGGCTCTTGTTGTTCACGTCGAGCGGCCCCGCGACGCCGACGCCCGGCGCGCTTTCATTTCCGGTCAGCGCTCGCTGGAATGCGTCGGCCCAGCCCGCGCTCATGATCTCGATGTCGTCCCCGATTTGATAGAACCAATCGCAACCGTCCTCGTATGCGAGGCGGAAGAGCTCGTTCCAGACCCACATCGGCGCGTGCGCGGTGCCTTCGCACCCGTGCATCACGAGCTCGGCCGCCCGCTCGCCGACCATACGATCGAAGACATTGGCGAGGGCGTCGCGGTTCAGCGCATCGTCGTAGAATGGGTCGCCCTTGTCGTACCCGACATAGACGCGATAACGGGTCCGCTCGTCCCACGTGGCCGTCTCGACGAAGGTCCGGAGCAGCCTACGGACGAGATCCGTGTCCACGACGGACGAGAGTTGCCTCCCGCGGCTCGTCACCGGGACGAGGAGCGCGATCGTCACGGGGGGCGCGGAGGGCGCGCAAACCGTTTTCGAGCTCGATTCGGAGGTCTCCGTCGCGCTCGCCTTCCCCATCAGTCCCAGGTAAAACCCGCGGTCTTCAGGCGGGATGAGCACCTCGAGTCCGACGCGGTGCATGCCACGACGGAAAGCGGCGTCGGTGCGCCATGTATTGCCACGGTGCCGCAAGCACACGATTTGATCCGCGTCGGGCAGGACGACCATCCGCGCCCCTTTCCCTCGGGCGCGCTCGAAGAACTGCGTGCACTCGTGGAGATTCCCGTTGCCGTACTTCGCCAGCTCCTGCCAGACCGCTCTCCAGAAGACCAGATATCCATCCGCGGTGCGACGCCCTCCGGCGAGGGCCTCCCCTCGCTCGAGCACCAGCATCCTGGTCAGGCGGAGGGTCGTGATGTCGGCTTTTCCGGACAGAAGCGGAGCCGCCTGCACGCTGAGGCGCGTGGGCGCGAACCAGTCGTCGTCGTCCCATTGCGCGATGATGTCGCCGCGCGCGATCTCGCAGCAGATGTTACGCTTCGCGCCGAGGGCGAGCCGCTGGCGCAGGTGGACGTAGACGACGTTCTCGGCCTCCGGGAGCTCGATATCGAGCTCGGCTTTGCTGTCGTCGAGGATCACGAGCTCCTTGTTCGGGTAATCCTGACGCTGGAAATAGTGTACCGATTGCGGAACGAACACCGCGCGACCGTGCGTGGGCATGGTGCAGGTGATCATCGGCCTTCGCGGCGCGTCGGGGGAACGCGCATCGGAAGGCGCGACGGAGGGCGGGTCGATGTCGCTGCTCGTCCGGTCGTGAACGACGAGGCCCTCATCCGGCTGCGCCTCGAACTTCGCCGTGAGGCAACGCGCGACTTTGACGAAGATCTCGTCGGCGTGCTCGGTCACGCGGGGATGCGCGGTCAATTGCTCCCAGACGGCGCGCCAGTACACGAGCGTCCCGGCGAGCGGTCCGTTCTCCGCGAACGCCGTCATGTGGACGTTCCCATCGAGCAATGCGCCTACTTGCCGGCTCAGGCGGCCCGGCGCGTGGACGGCGCCCGGATCGAAATGCGCGATGATCTTGCCCCGCGCGACCGCGCAGCCTCGATTGCGTTTTTCCCCCAGCGACGCGCGCCGGTCGAGCTTCACCACGCGAATGCGATCGTCCTCCGGCGGGAGGTCGAGCGCGGGCTCGCCGTCATCGACGATGACGAGCTCGGCATTGGGGTAATCCTGCCGCAGGAAACAATCCATCGCGCGCGCGACGAGGTGGTGCTCGCCGCGTACGGGCAGGATGCACGTCACGAGCGGCATATCTTCGCTCGTGGACGAGGTTTGCCCCTGCCCCTCGTCCCCCGCGGCCGTGGTGGGCGCCGTGGCGGCCTCCGGCGCCGCGGCGGCGGCCGCAGGCAGCGCGGCGAAGCGCCGATAAAACGCAATGTCTTGCTCCGAAAAGACCTCCGACGCCTCCCGGACCGACCAGCCTACGCGTGTCTTCCGCGCGAGATTCGAGAATTCGCGCCAAGTATTGCCACGGTGCCGGACGTACACGTACGTCCGCTCGTTCGGCAGCACGGAGATCATCGCGCCCCGGCGCGACGGGACGCTGACGAACGACCCGACCTCGCCGAGCGATTTGTTGGGATAACGATACAGCTTCTCCCAGACGACCCGCCAGTAGACGAGCGACGAGGGGAAGCAGCCCAGCGGGAAAAGCGCCTTCGCCACGGCCTCGTCGCAATGCCACAGCTCTCCGCCGCCGAGGTCGAGGTAGAGGCTCCCCTCGACGGCCGTCATGTGCGTCTCGCCGGAGAGCAAGGGCGCCACCTGGTAGCTCAATCGATGATCCGCGTACCAGTCGTCGTCGTCCCACTGCGCGATGATGCGGCCCGCCGCCATCTCGCAGCCGATGTTGCGCTTCCGGCCGATCGTGGTTCGTCGGGACAACTGAACGTAACGAATGGCGGGATCGTCCGGGATGAGGTCCGCGGAGGATGCGCCGTCCTCGAGGACGATGAGCTCCTTCCGCGGATAATCCTGGCGCTGGAAGAGGCGGATCGCCTGGAGCAGGAAGTCGCGCCGGTTCCGGGTCGGCATGACGCAACTCACGAGGGGGGCGTCCTCGGGGATCTCGATGGTCGCCATTTCGCGCTCCATGGGCCTCCGCTCCTTCGCTCCGGATCAACGCGCGCCGGGCTTCTTCGCCTTCGCCAAGTCGTCGGAGGCTTTTTCCATCACCTCGTTGAGCTGCTTCAGCGCGTCGAGCGCAGGCGCCGAGGTCTGCTTGTCGATGTGGAGCTGCAGCCCGCAGCCGGAGCAGAAAATGGACGAGCCCGTGAGGATCTGCTCGATCGACGTCTTGATCTTGAAGTTGCACTGCGGGCACGGAAACCCATGGTTCTCGGACTTCGCTTTCAATCCCTGGAGCATGACGGTCCTCTCCTCGTTTTAGGTTCGTTCTCTCGTGATTGCGCCGCTCACCGTCCTCACTGCTGGGCGACCTGAATTTTGTTGCCGAGCAGGCCGAAGATGCCGGAGAGCCCCGCGGTCATGTCGCTTCGCCCCATCTTCAGCGTGAATTTGACGTTCGCTTGTTCGCTCCCCGAGACCTCGCTGAGCGCCGTGTTCGGCGCGATCTTCGCTTGCAACCTGGGCGTGTCCGCCTCGTCCTTCTCCATCTCCACGATCGTCGCCGTGAACGAGATCTCCGCCGCCTCGACCCCGAGCATCGGGATCGGGATGACGGTCAAGAGCGGCACCGAGACGGTGTATTTCTTCGTCCCCCCACCGGGAGCGGGCTGCTCGTAGCTGAACCGCAGCATACGCAGCTCGCCCTTGTCGAAGCAGACGTTCTCGAGGAACTCCGCCGTGGCCTTGGCGGCCATTCCATCCGCGTCGACGACGTCGCGGACGAGGCTCCCGACGAGCTCACTCAAGGAAATGGACGAAAGGACTTGCTCCGACATGAAAAACTCCTATCCAGCGAAACCCGGCTCGACGAACGCAACGCCCTCGAGGCGTGGCGCGCCGGAACGTTCGAACTCTCCCCATACCTTCAGCGTGACCCGCTCCGCCGGCGCCGCGCGGTTTCGAGGCATGTCGATCATGCACTCGAAATGCGTCGGCCACAGGCGCGACAGGGACGCATCGCTCTCTTCTTCGAAAGACTCCACCTGCTGCCCTGCGTGAGGCTCGCCGCCGCGCTGGAGAGCGATCGCGAGCCCTCGCTCGATTTCGCCCACCACCGCGGTGACGATTCGTTCGATTCTACGTTCCATCACGGCTCACCTCATGGCGCAGCAGGTGGAGGCACCCGGGACCACCGCGCGCCTTCGTTCGTCGCGCGGCCGCCCTTTGCGATCAGTGGTGGTGCGACGGCACCGCGATGATCGCGTCGTTCAGCATGTTGAGCACCTTCGAGGTGCCGGCCGGCATGTCGTGGCCCGAGGCGTGCACCTCGACGTCGATCGTGTACTCCACGGAGTACTTCGAATTCCTCGTCGAGCTCGAGTCCGTCTTGCTCGAATACCCGGCGCTGAAGTTCACCTTGTCGAACAAGAAGCCCGCGGAGCCATTGACGTTCGCATCCGCCGAGCTGTGGCTGTCGTTGCTCGCCTGCCAGCTCGAGCTCGCATTGATCGCGGCCTTGAAGCTGATGTCCATCGTCTCGATCAGGAGGTACGGGATCGGGACGAGGGTCAAAAGCGGGACCGTGAGCGACGCCGAGTCGACGCCACGGTTGAACGTGAACGTGACGGACATGACCGGGCTCGTGCCCTGGGCCTGGGGGTTGCCGTGGCCATCCTGACCAAAGAGGACGGTCATGATGTACCGGAGCGTCGCGTTCGCCGCCAAGGTCTGCGCTTCGACGCCGGCCACCAGCGGACCGCCGATGATCGCGCCGAACGGGATCTGGCTCAGGAGCTGCGTCGCCTGGGACTGGTCTTGTCCGGAGTTCGAGGGGTCGCCACTCATGAAAACATTCGGGAATTTAGGCTCGTTAGCCATCTTCGCTCTCCTTGTATTGCCGCCTGGCGCCGAAAGCGGAGGCCACCGCCGAGGCGCCGCGACGACGCGTGGCTCGCAGGCCGAGCTCCGCCCACGTGCCGCGAAGATGGGATCACGGCCCGCGCGACGACGGCCATAACCATCGCGCGAAGAACCATCCCCCGCCCATCGGGCAAATAAGCAAAAACCCGGCCCTCGAAGACCAGGAGTCGCGAGCCCCGGCTACGGCTATCGGCCGCCCGCCGGTGTTCTACAGATACGGCCGGTCGATCCTCGGGAGCAACAGATTTCCGCCCGATCACGCGATTGTTACGAATTCGTACGACTCAGGCCCGCCGAACGGCATCGTTTGACAACGCGACAGGGCGCATTTTCCAGCGAGAATGGTCCCATTTTCGTTCGCGTGAAACGGAGGTGATCGACGCGTGCGGATGGACCAACGATATCGGCGGGTCGCGCGAGGCCACGTTTCGCCGCGGATTCGATCCGCCCTCGCGCCCGGACGTACCCCCTCGCGGCGCCCCCCTGGATCGCCTCCGATCCACCCACCAGATCACAAACACGGAGCCGCGCCCCGTCCTGGGCACACGGCACGGCCGTTTCGGCTGCGATCCGTGGCCGCTCTGCGCGCAGCGACGCACCCGCGTCCACGGCCGCGAGGGCCTCCGCTCCCGCCCGCCCCGCGCGTCACGCCGAACCGTTCCACGGGACCGACGCCGGGGCGCCGCGAGGCCTCGGGCCCGCCTCCCGAGGTCCCTCTTCCTGTCAAGACCCATCTTGCCCGTGTCGACGCGACAGCCGGCCCACATCCTCACCGAGACCGCAATATTCCGTATCGTCAGAACGGAACGAAATTGCTGGTCGGGCCGGCGAGCGGCAACTACGTTACGTCACCCGTCGGGGGGCCGAGGAGGTAAGCAGCACCGATGTTGTCCGTGCGCCATCTGGAGAAATTCGTCACGGCCTCCGCGAACCGGGTGTGGCCGGTGATGCAAACGCTGAACGCGCTCGGCCCCAAGCCTTTGCCGTTCAAGCCTCGATGGAGTGATCGCCCCATCCCGCGCGGCAAGCAGCGGACGAAGCCGCCGCTCGGCTGGCCGCGGGTGACCGACAGCCTGTGTCCCACCTGCGTCAAGGAAGCGCGGGCGGAGATCCTGCGCGGCGACGCGGATTGGACGAAGCTCCTCACGGACAAGCCCGGCGAGATCAAGGCGCACATCGTCGAGCGGGACGGCCAGATCCGGATGGAGAAGGAGTGCCCGAAGCACGGGGCCGTGAGCGACGTCCTGTCGATCGATGCGAAATTCCTTGCGCGGATCGAGAGCCTCTTCCAGGGCCGCGACGTCGAGATGACGCCCGATCGTATCCACCAGCACGGCTCGAGCTCGATCCAGTACGGCCGCGGCGCGGTGCTCACGGTCGATCTCACGAATCGCTGCAACATGATGTGCGACCCGTGCTTCATGGACGCGAATCAGGTCGGCTACGTGCACGAGCTCTCCTGGGAGGAGATCCAGCAAATCCTCGACGACGCCGCCGAGGTGCGACCGAAGCGGCAGATGTCGATCCAGTTCTCCGGCGGCGAGCCCACGCTCTCACCCCATTTCCTCGACGCGATCCGCTACGCCCGCAAGAAGGGGTATTTCGCCGTGCAATGCGCGACGAATGGCCTCCGCTTCGCCCAGGAGCCGGGCTTCGCGCAGCAATGCAAGGAGGCGGGGCTGCGGATGGCCTACCTCCAGTTCGACGGGGTCACGAACGAGGCGAACAGCCACCGCAAGATCGCGAACCTCTACGACGTGAAGCTCCGGGCGATCGAGGAGCTCGCGGCGGTGGGCATCGACGTCATCCTGGTCGTGACCGTCGTCAATGGCGTGAACAACGACATGATCGGCCCGATCATCCAGTTCGCGATCGAAAACGCCGACAAGGTCACGGTCGTGAGCTTCCAGCCCGTGAGCTTCACCGGCCGCGACGAGGACATCTCCGACGAGCTACGCGAACAGCAGAGGTACACGCTGAGCCACCTCGCGCACGACGTGGCCACGCAGACCGGCGTCACCGATCCCTTGCGAGATTGGTTCCCGCTCTCGGCGCTCTCGCCGTTCGGCGACGTCGTCGACCTGCTCGACGGCCCGGACAAGGACTTCGGCCAGCTCAACTGCGGATGTCACCCGAACTGCGGCATCGGCACCGTGCTCTTCGTCAACAAGAAGACGAAGCAAATGGTCCCATTGCTCGAGTTCCTCGACATGGACGGCATCCTGCGAGATTTCCGGACGATCTTCGAAGCGGGCAAGGGGTCGAAATGGACGAAGGCGCAGGTGCTCACGAGCATCCTCCGCCATTACAAGCCCGAGAAGGCGCCGCCCGGGTTCGACGTGAAGACGCTCGTGAAGCAATTCATGAGCCAGACGGGCGCCGCGCACGCGGGCGAGAACGACGCGAAGGAGTACGAATGGCGCGTGCTCTTCGTGGCCGGCATGTGGTTCCAGGATCTCTTCAATTACGATTTCCGCCGGACGGAGATGTGCATCATCCCCTACGGCACGCAGATGGGCGAGATCAGCTTCTGCGCCTACAACACGGGCGTCGGCTGGCGCAACGTGCTCGAAAAGATCAAGGCGAACGCCACGGTCGCCGAGTGGTACCGCAAATACGGCAGGCACCCGATCTACGCGAAAAACAAGGACCTGTCCCTGCCCGACTTCGAGAACCCCATCACCGTCAAGGAACACGAGCTCGCCAAGCAGGAGCGGAAGAAGGCCGTCCGCCTGCCGATCGTGCCGTCCTAATCGAGAGACGTGGCCCGCGCCGCGACCTTTCGCGACCGCGCGTCCCGCGCCGCCCGATATCGCTCGAGGATCCGCCCGCGCTCCGTCTTTTCAAGGATCGCGGGCACGTCCTGCACCTGCATGTCGAACGTGATCGGCGCGGAGCACTCGTTCAGCCACGCCCAGGAGGCGAGCGCGAGCTGGAGGAGGCGGTCCTCCTCGTTCTGTGCCTCCGCGCCGCCGCGAAGCCCGTAAAGCCGCTCGATGATCCGGAGGTGCTCGTCGAACTCCTCGTCCGCGAGCATCCCCCGCACGCGCACCATCGACTCGTCGTACGAGAGCTCCTGCAACCAAGGCACGTCGGATTCGGCGATCGGATAGAGCCGGCCCGTGGCCTTGAAATGGAGCAGGTTCGCGGCATAGAGATGCCCGACGCCGCAATACCGGCACCCGTTCCATAACCCGGCGAAACCCATGATCAGATTGGAGACGAGCAGCCCATAACGCTTCTCGAGCCCGCCCATCGCTTTGCCCACGGCCTTGCCGAAGTTGAGCGCCCCGACAAACCCGCTCGAACGCACGAGCTCCTCGGAGAACGGGTGCTTGAAGCCGAACGTCTTCAGCTCCATCCAGCGCAAGAGCCGGAGGAAGAGCCGCTCGGGCCAGGTGAGTGGTCGTGGGACGAGCGCGAGCTCGTCATTCACGTGAGCCTCTTCGCGCGGGCCATGATGCCTTCGAGGCGACCCTCGCTCGAGGCGAACCACGCTTCGGCCTGCGCCAGCGTCTGAAACACGCCGGCGCCGTCATCAGCAGCGTTGTGCGCGACGAGCGTCGCGAGCCCGTGCTGCCGCGGCGTCGAGACGAGCCACGCCGTGCGGATCTGCCGCCGCCGGAGCAGCTTCTGGCACGTCCCGAGGCCCACGCGCGCCATCACCGTGAAATCGGTGAGCCCGCGGATGTCGATGAGCACGAGCCTCGTGCCGGCCTGATTCGCGAGCGTGTCCACCGTCCGGGTGGTGAGCTCCTCCGCGATCAGGTCCCCGAGCGCACCGCCGATCTCGATCGTCACCCGATCCGGCGGAGTCGTCGTGAAGTGGAAGCGGTGTTGTGCCATCGAGGCAGACCACCTTCCATCCTACGCAACTCCTCGCGCGTCGACCAGCGCACGTCATCGATCGGAACGGATTCCATCCATCAAGGATTCTTCCGTCCCGAGGACACTTACACTCACTCGGGCTCGGGGCAGCCGTCGTCGTCGTCCTTGCCGTCCTCGTCTTCCTTGGTCTTGGGGCACTTGTCTTCGTTGTCGGGCACGCCGTCGTCGTCGTTGTCGCCGTCGGGGCAGCCGTCTTGGTCCTCGAAGCCGTCCTTGTCCTCGGGGAGCTCGCGGCACTGATCGGCCTCGTCCGGCACGCCGTCGTTGTCCGCGTCGCGCACGCGCGGAGCCCAGCCGATGCCGAGCATCACGCGCAAGGGGCCCGTGCCGAGCCCCCCGAAAAACCCCCGCGACACGCCGGCGACGATGGAAAAATCCCCGAGCTGCGCGCGCGCCCCGAGGCCCGCCTCGAACGCGGTGAGGGTGCGGTTCTGGAAAGGCTTCATGGGGTAGATCGGCACGTGCCCGTTCGTCTCGACGAACAGGGTGAAGCGCCCGGCTTCATCGATGCCGAGGGCCTGCGGCCGGAAGGAGAGGCCGAAAGAGAACGGGAGCTCGTGCCCGATGCGCTGGCGGCAGGCGTAGGGGTCGGTGACGGGGATGTGCGCGCAGGCGAAGCGCTCGGTCTCGGCGCGGAGCTTGACGCCCGTCGCGAGGTGGACGCCGAGCACGAGGAGGCGGTACTCGGCGAGCAGGCGCGTGGTGCTGGTGACGGCGCCTTCGCCAAGGAAGGAGGCCCGATCGCCGGTGGGAACGGTGAACCGCTCGTGGAGGCCCAGGGCAAACCCGCCGTGCTCGCCGCCGGTGGGTTTGACGAGGACGAGCTTGCCAGTGAAGGCGAGGTCGCCGAGCGCCTGCTGGGGGATGTTCGTCGGTCCGAGCGTGGCGGCGGAGTCGAAGTCGGGGGGGTCGCCCTTCTGGTACAGGGCGAACGGCAGGTCGGCGCCGAAGGAGAGGCGACCGAGGGCGCCGATGTTGGCGACGAGGTCGCCGGTGAGTTGATGGGTGAGGACGTCGAAGGCGTGCTCGCCCGTCGCGGGATCGCGGAGCGTTATTGGTTGGTACGCATACGATCCGTAGACGGCGATGTTCCAGTCGCCATGCGCCGGCGTGGAGACGGGCTCGAGGAAGAGGCCCGCCGCAGGATCGGTGGAAGGACGGTACCCACGCAGATCGAGCGAGGGCACGGGATCAGGCTCGACAGCCGCGGCCGAGCGCGCCACGAGGGACGCGGCGAGCGCAAGGCCCGTGGCAAGACGCGAAGAGAAGAAAGGCATGACGCGGGCGTAGGTTAGCCCAGGTGAAACCTCGGGGAAAAGGGGGCGGTGTTGGTCCCCGGGGTTCTTCGCCCCAAACGGATCACCGATACATCCGATCGATCCGCGTCTCCGGCGACCGCGGATCGAGCAGCACGAGCACCAGGTAGAACACCCACTCCGCGGGCTTCATCAGGAGGTACACCACGTCCGACACCCACGCCGGGCGCAGGTGGTTGCACACGGGCCGCGCGAGGCGATCGTACGTTCGTCGCGCCAAACGACCGAAGCGGGGCCAGCGCTCGTGCAGCAGGTCCTCGAACGCGTTCGCCACCGCGAGCTGCCGGTTCACCACGATCGGCACGCCGCCGCGCTTGCCCATGCGGAGCGGGCGCACGAGCCAGGCGTGGCCGCGCGCCGCCACCGTGCAGAGATAATGGCAATCGCCGGGGATGATCTCGATCGGGAGCCGCGAGAGCGTGTAGTCGCACGTCCGCGTGAAGACCTGGAGCGCGCCGGCCGCCTTGCCCAGCCAAACCGCCTGGATCACCGCGTGCGCGCCGAGCACGACCGGCGACAGGGCGAGGGCGCGGAGGAGCGTCGGGCGGTGGATCTTGTCGGGGAGGAACGATTGCTCCGGGCCTTCGCGATACACCGAGAGCGACGGGGACAGCGCGAGCGAACGCGCGTCCGCGCCCCGCAGGCGCAGCCGGTGGCGGAGCTCCGCGCCGTAGAGGATCACGGTCAGGACCGGGGACAAACCGGGCAAGAAGGCCGGCGGGAACGCCGCGCCGAAGAGTACCCATTTGCCGAAATGCACCGCGAGAAGCACGTGGATGACCATTCCCGCGATCAAACCCGCATGCACGAGGAGCTCGGCCATCGCAGGGCGCAGCGCCGCGCGCCTCCGCCGCGAGACCACGTACGCGAGCACCGTCACGAGGTGAAACGCGAGCAGGCCGAAGACCTCGGGCTCGGCGAGCGGGCGGAAGATCTCGCCGTTCGCCTCACACTCCAGCACCTGGCACGTCGCGTTGACGATGTGGTTGTAGAAGAGCCCCCACGCGGGGAGGATGCCGAGGACGAGCACGTCCACCCACCCCAGGGTCGTCCCGCGCCCGTGCGTTCGGATGTGGCGGTAAAGCTTGACGACGGCCCAGATCCCCCCGCCGACGGCGAGCAGCGAAACGAGGACGAACGCGACGCCGTGGGCCCCCGTGGCGGCCGCGATGAGAGCCGCTGCGGCCGGCGAGATGAACCCGATGACGAGCAACGTCGCGAGCGCGGCGTCCGCGATGCGGCTGTGCGTGGAGGGCGTCTCCGCAGGCTCCGCGAGCGGGGCCTCGGGGGCCGCGAAGGGGGCCATCGCGACCTCTGGTGCAGCGCCTTCGGTCGGCGCCTCGGGCGCCTCGTCGCGTTCGTGTTCCGCGGAATTCATGCGCTCTCCGGTGCCCATCGTACCTTGCGTCCTGCAAGCTGACACGCGGATCCTACCCACGCCTACATGCACGGCCCCGGCGAACGCTCGCCAAAGGTTCGCCTTTCCCGCCGAATCATGCGAAGAGACGGATCCATGGACGCCATCCGGATTCGCGGTGGAAAGCAGCTTCAGGGCAAGATCCGCGTGAGCGGCGCGAAGAACGCGGCGCTGCCGATCCTGTGCGCGACGCTCCTCTCGGACGGCGAGAGCATCGTGCGCAACGTGCCGGCCCTCAGGGACATCGAGACCACCGGGGAGCTGCTCCGGGTGCTCGGGCGCAACGTGATGGTCGACCCGCCCCTCGTGCGCGTCGCCGGCGGCCCCGAGGCGAACGTCGAGGCCCCCTACGAGCTCGTCAAGCAGATGCGCGCCAGCGTGCTCGTGCTCGGGCCCCTCGTCGCGCGTTACGGCCGCGCCAAGGTGAGCCTCCCCGGCGGATGTCAGATCGGCTCGCGCCCGGTCGACCAGCACCTGAAGGGCCTCGAAGCGCTCGGCGCGACGATCCGCCTCTCGAACGGCTACATCCACGCCGAGTGCAAGCGGCTGAAGGGCGCCGAGGTCGTCTTCGACATGCCCACCGTGACGGGCACCGAGAACATCATGATGGCCGCCGCGCTCGCGAAAGGCCGCACCACGCTCGTCAACTGCGCCCGCGAGCCGGAGGTCGAGGAGCTCGGCCGCGTGCTCAACAAGATGGGCGCGCGCGTCGACGGCGCGGGCACCGACGTCATCCACATCGAGGGCCGCGACGAGCTCGACCCGTTCGACCACGCGATCATCTCGGACCGCATCGAGACCGGGACGTACATGGTCGCGGCGGCGGCGGCAGGCGGCGACGTGCTGCTCGAGAACGCGCCGCTCGAGGACCTCGAAGCGGTGGTGGCGAAGCTCCGCGCCACGGGCGTGGAGGTCGGGCGCGAGGGCGACTGCGTGCGCATCCGCCGCGACCCCGACAGGCCGCTGCGCCCCGTGGACGTGATGACCGCGCCGCACCCCGGCTTCCCGACGGACATGCAGGCGCAGTTCATGGTGCTCATGTGCCTGGCGCGCGGGACGTCGCGGATCGTCGAGACGATCTTCGAGAACCGGTTCATGCACGTGCCGGAGCTGCGCCGCATGGGCGCGGAGATCGACACCGACGGGCACACGGCGCACGTGCACGGCGGCCGGCCGCTGTCGGGCGCGAAGGTGATGGCCACGGATCTTCGCGCGAGCGCGTCGCTCGTCATCGCGGGGCTGCTCGCGACGGAGGGCGAGACCGAGGTCCTGCGCGTCTATCACCTCGATCGCGGCTACGAGTACATGGAGCGCAAGCTCGCGCAGCTCGGCGCGGATACGGTGCGGATCAAGGGGCAGGCGGGGTGAACGAGGGGCCGCTCGCGATCGCCGTCCCGAAAGGCCGCATCCTCAAGGCGCTCGCGCCCCTGTTTTCCCGCGCGGGCCTCGACGTGAGCCCGCTCGTCGCCGATGACCGGCGGCTCGTGCGCGACGACGCGGCGGGCCGCCTTCGGTACGTGTTCCTCAAGCCCGACGACGTGCCGACGTACGTGGAGTACGGCGCGGTCGACCTCGGCATCGCCGGGCGGGACACGCTGCTCGAAAAGAAGGCGGACCTCTACACGCCGCTCGACCTCGGAATCGGCCGCTGCCGCCTCGCCGTCGCGGGACCGCGGGGCAAGAAGGCGCCGGACCTGCCGCGCGTGGCCACGAAATACCCGCGCATCGCGGCGGAGTTTTTCGCGAAAAAGGGGATTCAGGCCGAGGTGATCGCCGTCTCCGGCTCGGTGGAGCTCGCGCCGCTCGTGGGTTTGTCGGACCTCATCGTCGACGTGGTCGAGACGGGAAAAACGCTCGAAGAGAACGACCTCGAGGTCCTCGAGACGGTCGCCGAGGTGAGCACGATGCTCATCGCGAACCGCGCGGCGTACAAGCTCCGCGCGGCGGAGATCCGGCCGCTTTGCGAGGCGATCGGCAGGGCCGTGGCAGAGGGCGCGCCCGCCTGATCCGGCGTTGACCTCGCTCTCGTTGCCGGCCTACGATTCCGGCGAAAGCGAGGGATCCATCATGAACATTCGCGGAACGATGCGCTTCGCGGCGCTCGGCCTGCTCGCAGGCGGAATGGTGTTCGCCTGCGGAGGCGGCGGCAGCACGGACGCCACGGGCACGAACGCGGGAGGCACCGGGGGCGCGGGCGGCGGCAATCCCGGCGGCGGCGGGACGGGCGGAGATGCAGGGTCGGGCGGCATTGTATTCACGGACGCCGGATGCCCGCCGGCGCAGATCTGCGGCGACGCGTGCTGCGCCGCGGGGGAGACGTGCGCGCTCGGGACCACGTGCGCCCGCGAGCAAGCGCCCTGCGCCACGAACGACGATTGCTTGTTCGATAGCTACTGCCAGGATGGGAAGTGCATCCCTTACGGCATTCCGGGGGCGCAGGAGAACGACCCGGCCTGCACGAGCCCCGTCGAGATTGGGGCCATCGTCCCCTCGGAGCAATGCCGCTGGACGGGCCCGCCCGACGGGGACGCGCATCCGAACAGCTTCCAGGTGATGGCCACGCCGATCGTCGTCGATTTCGACTTCGACAACGATCCCAATACCCTCTCGCCCTCCGTCGTCTTCACCTCGTTCCCCACGGCGGGCAGCTACACGAACCCCGGCGTCCTGCGCGTCATCAGCGGGAAGGATTGCTCGCAACAATGGAGCTTCGGCGACGCGGCCGACGCGACGATGTCGCCCGCGTCGGTGGCCGCCGGCGACATCGACGGCGACGGGCGCGCCGAGATCGTCGCGGCCCGCCACGGCGGCGGCGTGATCGCCTTCAAGTTCGATCCCGCGGCGAACAAGTTCTCCCAGCTCTGGCGCTCCGGCACCTGCCCGGGGGGCTCGGGCCCGCCGGCCACGTTCGATACGACCGGCGGCGGCGACAAGTGGAGCGGTCCTTCGATTCACGACCTCGACGACGACGGCAAACCGGAGATCATCTACGGCGCCACGGTCTACCGCGCCGACGGCTGCATCGCCTCGAACAGCCTCGGCTTCTTCGCGTATAGCAAGGGCGTCGTGCCCGTCGTCGCCGACGTCGACGAGGACGGGAAGATGGAGCTCGTGTCCGGCAATGGCATCCATCAATGGGATACCGCGGCCGGCGACTGGGTCGCGGAGGCGTATTTCACGCCGGGCGGCCTCGCCGCGGGCCAGGTGGCCGTCGCGGAGCTCGGAAACTACCCGCTCGACGCGTTCGGCGGACAGGACCGCGCCGAGATCGTGGTCGTATCGGGCGGAAACATCCGCGTGCAGACGCTCGCCGGCACCGTGGTCTTCGGGCCGGTCACGATTCCCGGCGGCGGCACCGGTGGTCCCCCCACGATCGCCGATTTCGACGGGGATGGTCGCCGCGAATTCGCGAGCGCGGGCGGGACGCGGTACGTCGTGTTCGATTTCGACTGCCTCGACGGCGGCGATCCCGCGAAATGCGGCGGGCAATCCCCGGGGACGGGCATCCTCTGGAGCCAGCCCTCGAAGGACGCGAGCTCCAACGTGACGGGGTCGAGCGTCTTCGATTTCGATTACGACGGCAAAGCCGAGGCGGTCTACGCCGACGAGTGTTTCCTTCGGGTCTATGACGGCACGACGGGCACGGTCATCTACAGCGTCGCGCGCTCGTCGGGCACGACCTACGAGAACCCGGTGATCGTCGACGTGGACGGCGACTATCACACCGAGATCGTTTCGGCCGTGAACGACTACGCGGGCGTCAATGGCTGTGCGGCGACGGACCCGCTCTTCCCCGCCGCGACGTTCCAGCCGAACCACGGCATCCTGATCCTGCGCGACGAGCAGGAGCGCTGGGCGGCGTCGCGGCCCGTGTGGAATCAACATGCCTATGCCGTCACGCACGTCGGCAATCATGGCGAGATCCCCAAGACCTCGAGTGTGGCGATCAACTGGAAAGATCCCGCGCTCAACAATTTCCGCCAGAACGTGCAAGGCGACCTCGAAGCGCTCGGGCAGCCCGATCTCACGGCGGGCGGCGACGTGGGCGCCGTGAAATGCGTCGGGACCCTGGCGACGATCGAGGCCCGGGTATGCAACCGCGGCACGCTCCCGATGGTCAGCGGCACCGAGGTCACGTTTTATGACGGCTCGGCCGAAGGGCCCGCGCTTTGCACGGCGCAAATTCCGATCGCGCTCGGCGTCTCGGAGTGCACGATCGTGAACTGCCAGGCGGATCTCGGGGGCAAGAAGCTCGACATCTACGTCCGCGTCGACCCGCAGACGCAGACGCTCGAGTGCCACGAGAAGAACAACGACGCGCTTTATACCGGCGTCGAGTGCGGCGCCGTGCCGAACTGACGCCCTCCCCTCGATTTCCGTGTATCATCCCTCCCTGGAGGTGATGATGCACGCCCCCCGCTGTTCCTCGAAAAAGAGATTTTTCGTCGCCCTCGCCTTTCTCCTCCCGACGCTCGGCGCCGCGGGGACCGCCTCGGCCACAGGCATGCAGGGCCATATCTACATGGCCCAGTGCGCCGCCGAGCAGGTCACGGATCCGCGGCTCCGCGCGCTCTTCGACGCGCACCTGAACGACCTCTCGAACGGGGCCTTCTTCCCCGACTCCGGCTACACCGCGGACGACCACGATCAGGGCGAAATCCCGCACTGGGAGCAGTACGTCGAGGGGTACGTCGAGCTCCTCCGCGCGCGGTACGGGGACAAACCGCTCGACAACCCGGAGGCGGCGACCCACGTGGCGTTCTTGATGGGGCTCGCGGCGCACGGGATCACCGATTCGACGTTCGATTCGCTGCTCTACGAGCGCGCGGACCAGGTCGACCCGGGGGACATGGATACCTTCGACATGGCGATGGACATCTTCCTCGTCCACGACCATCCGCGGTATTACCTGCCCGAGATCGCCGTCGACGCGGAGACGCAGAGCGAGATCTTCGAGCAGAAGATCGTCCACCCCGTCACGCCCGAGGCCATCGAGAAGGCCATGTCGACGGCCTGGTCGGGAATCTCGGTCGTCGCGAAATACCTCTACCTCGGCGCCGACGATTACGGGAAGAAATTCCCCTGGGCCCGGCAAAGCCTGCGCGATCCGCGGACGCCCGGTGGATATCCGTTCGGCGCGCACGTCACGATGGGCTATTACCGTGAGATCCTGCGCCGCCTCGACGGCAACCCGTCGGCCGACGGCGTGGTCATCGGTCAATATCCGGACGATACCTACCCGCTCGTCACGCTCGACAATACGCGGCCCGATGGAAGAATCGTGCTGTTCTTCGGCGAGGGAATGGACCGGGCCACGATCGACGACACGGTCGTGACCTTGCGCGACGGCGCGGGGACCGTGGTTCCCGCGACGGTCAGCGTGTATCGCGGAGACAAGTGGGCGAACGTCCTGCTCGTCACGGCGCAAGAGCCCTGGAAAGCAGCCACGAAATACACGGCCACCTTGCACAAATCGATCAAGACGCTCACCGGCGCCTCTCCGACCGAGGATTTTGTTTTGTCGTTCACGACCTGCACGCCGGCATCGCCGGGCGGCGATTGCGCGGCGCCGGTAGGGCCGCCGCCAGCCTCGGCTTGCCCGAAGCTCGACGCGACCTATTCGATGCGGCCCGACGACATGCCGCCGGAGGAGGAGGAGCCGCCTCCGCCGACGAACGTCAATCCCGTCCCGGAGGACGACGACGGCTGCACGGCCGCGCCGGCTCGCCGCGGGGCGAGCGCCGGGTCGCTCCTCGCGCTCGCCGGCGCGTGCATGGCCCTCGTCGCGCGGCGGCGCGGCCGTCGTCCCTGATCAGCCGCACATCCCGTTCGGCAAGCACCGCTCGCCGACGGCGCATTGCGTGGCGCCGCAGGAGCAGACGCCCGTGCCGACGTTGCACGTGCCCGCCGTTCCTGCATTACAATCGGCGTCCGCGTCGCAGCGGCACGTGGGCGCCTGCGGAGCCATGCCTCCGCAGACGAAGCCGGCCGGGCATTCACGGCCACAAGCGCCGCAGTTGTTGACGTCCGTGTAGGGGTCGACGCAGCCCGCCGGGTTCTGGCAGCAAAGCATGTTCGCGCCGCACGCGGCGCCGCCATTGCAGGAGCACGCGTTCGCCATGCAGATCTCGCCCGTGGCGCAGGCCGTGCCGCCGCAGGTGCAGATGCCCGTGCCGCCGTTGCACGAGCCGCCCCCGCCGCATTCGTTGTTGTTGCTGCAACCACAGACCTTCTGCGTGAGGGCGCCGCGATCACAGTCGAGGCCGCCGCTGCAATCGTTGCCGCAGCCGCCGCAATTCGTGTCGTTCTGCTGGACGTTCAGCTCGCAGCCGTTGTCGTTGCCCATCGCGGGCATGGCGCAGTTCGCGAAGCCGAGATCACACGACGAGTCGCAGACGCCCGCATTGCAGCTCTTCGAGGCGACGTTCGTCCCGGAGCACGCGCGGCCGCAGGCGCCGCAGTTGTCGATGTTCGTCGCCGTGTCCGTCTCGCAGCCGTCCGAGGGATCGTTATTGCAATCGCCCGTCCCCGCCGGGCAATTCAGCGTGCACATCCCGTTCGTGCAGGCCGCCAGCGCGCCACCCGGACAGACGTTGTTGCACGATCCGCAGTTGTTCGGGTCGGTCTGGAGATTCACCTCGCAGCCCGTGGCGTCCATCATGTCACAATCATCGAACCCGGCGTCACACGCGCCGAACGTGCACGTGCCCATGTCGCACGTCTCGGCCGCGTTCGCGAAGTCGCACGTGTCGCCGCAAAACTTGCAATCGAGCAGCGTACCGAGCATGGTCTCGCAGCCGTCGCTGTTGTCCATGTTGCAGTCGGCCGTGCCCGGCTCGCAGGGGCTCGGCTCGCACTTACCGTCGATGCAGGCCTCGAAGGCCGTGCAGGCCGAATTGCATGCGCCGCAGTTCTGCGGGTCCGACTCCGTGTTCGTCTCGCAGCCGGTCTGCGCCATCATGTCGCAATCGGCGAACCCCGGCGTACACGGACCGAGCCCGCACAGGCCCGCCTCGCACGTCGCCGTCGCGTTCGCCGCCGTGCAGACCGTGTTGCACGCGCCGCAGTTGTTCGGATCGGTGGCCGTGTTCGACTCGCATCCGCTCGCCGCGAGGCCGTCGCAATCGGAGAACCCCGTGTCGCACGTGCCCACCGCGCAAGCGCCGTTCATGCAGGCGGCCGTCGCATTCGGGACGTTGCAGGGGCTGCACCCCGCGCCGCAGCCGAAGGCCGGATCGTCGGCAGAGACGCAGGCGTCATTGCAACGCACCTGGCCGGTCGGACACGCGGACGCGCCATTGCCGCCGCTGCCCCCCGTCGGTTCGAACTGGTCGAAATCCTGGGTACAGCTCGCGACGCCCAGGCCCGCGAGGGCAAGGGCCATGAGGGCAGACAAGAAACCGAACCGCATCGGACGCCTCCGTGGGGGAACACCGCGACCCCAGTCACGATTATCCCGAGACCACCGGAAAGTTCAATGCTTTTGTCGATGTACGAAGGCAGGAAAGCGCGCGCCGGCCGCGGAAACGGTCGTTTCGTCAGCCCTCGACCTTCACGGTTGTCGCCTCGGTCTTGCCGAAGAGGCGCACGAGGACGACGTAGAGGCCACCCGACACGAAGAAACCCACGAACCAGGCATAGTTGTAGAGCTTCATCCACATCGGATCGACGGTCATGACCTTGATCGTCCCGAGGAACCCCGGCAGATTCGGCAGGATGCCGGCGCAGAGCGCGATGATCGCCGCCGGATGGAAGCCGCCTTGATACCAGTAGGCGCCTTCGCGCACGTAGAGCTGCACGAGGTCGAGCTTCGTTTTACGGACGACGAAATAATCCGCGATGAGGATCCCGCCGATCGCGCCGAGCAGCGCCGAATACCCGACGAGCCACGTGAAGATGTATCCCGAAGGGTCCGAGACGAGGCGCCAGGGCTGGATCAAAATGCCGATCACGCCCGTGATGAAGCCGCCGGTCCGGAACGAGATGCCCTTCGGCCAGAGGTTCGCGAAATCGTTCGCCGGGCTCACCACGTTCGCCGCGATGTTCGTCGCGAGCGTCGCGATGCAGAGCGAGAAGAGCGCGACCACGAGAAGGACCGGGTTCTTGAACTTCGTGATGAGCACGACCGGATCCCATATCGTCTCGCCGTAGATCACCGCCGTCGCCGAGGTGACCGCCACGCCGATGAACGAATAAAGCCCCATCGTGGTGGGCAGCCCGAGCGCCTGCCCGACGACCTGATCCCGCTGCGAGTACGCATACCGCGTGAAATCGGGGATGTTCAGCGAGAGCGTCGCCCAGAAGCCAATCATGCCCGTGAGCGCGGGGAAGAAGAACGACCAGAACTGGCCCTCCTTTTTCCCGCCCGCCGCGAACGCCGAGGGCGTGTCGAGCATCGGGCCGAACCCGCCGGCCTTGCCATACGCCCACGCAAGCAGCGCGAGCCCGAGCGCGATGAGCAGCGGGGCCTTGATGTTCAAGAGGACCCGGATCGAATCGATCCCCTTGTGGATGACCCACATGTTGATCCCCCAGAAAAACAGGAAGCAGAGGAGCTGGGGGAGGCTGATGCCGAGGATGTTCGCGGGTGCGCTCTCGAACGACGGGACGAAGACGGCGATGATCTTGTAAATCGCCCAGCCCCCGATCCACGCCTGGATCCCGAACCAGCCGCACGCGACGAGCGCGCGCAGGATCGCCGGGATGTTCGCGCCGAGGATGCCGAACGACGGGCGGCAATACACCGGGAAGGGAATGCCGTACTTGGTGCCCGCGTGCGCATTCAGGATCATCGGCAGAAGCACGATCGTGTTGCCGAGGAAGATCGTCACCACGGCCTGCCACCAGCTCATTCCTTCGGCGATGAGCGAGGAGGCGAGCATGTACGTGGGCACGCAGGCCGACATGGAGATCCACAACGCGGCGATGTCCTTCATCGCCCACTTGCGATCCTTGATCCGTGTCGGTTCGAGGTCGTGATTGACGTAGGGCGAGACGATCTCGCCCTCGAGCTCGTGAATGTCACCCGAGACGCGAACGGCGAGGCGTGCGTCGCTTGTCATGGTGGGACCCCCGAAATGGTAGGCTCAGCTGCTTCGCTTGGCTCGCTCGATCTCCGTGGCGTGCAGGCCTCCGGGGACGAAATCGGCGCCCCGCTGGACGCGGTCGTTCCAGGTCTCGCTCGGTTTGCCCGAGGGCACTTCCTTCATCGTGATGCAGCCCGAGACGGGGCAAACGAGCTGGCAGAGATTGCAGCCGATGCACTCCTCCTCGTCGACGAACGGCACGCGCCCGCCGGGCGTCCCACCCTTCGCCGTGACCGCGCGGTCCGGGATGATCTTCGGGATGTGCGTATGCCCGGCCTTGCGCGCCTGCTCCTCGGTGCGGCCAGGCAGGTGGATGCACTGGTGCGCGCCGTCCATGCAGGCGACATAGCAGAGCTGGCAACCAATGCATTTGTCGGTCGAGATGTCCGCCACGACGCGATAGCCAAGGTCGAGCTCGCCCCAGTTCTTGTATTGCGGCGCGGCCCGGCCCCGGAGCTCCAGGACCGATTTCATGCCCTTCGAATCGAGGAAATCGCTCAGGCCCTCGATCATGTCCTCGACGATGCGGTAGCCGTAATGCATGACCGCCGTGCACACCTGCACGCTCGTGCACCCGAGCGCGATGAACTCGGCCGCGTCGCGCCAGTTCGAGATGCCGCCGATGCCCGAGATCGGCAGCTTCGCGATGTACGGATGCCGCGTCAACTCGCCGACCATGTGCAGCGCGACGGGCTTGACCGCCGGGCCGCAATAACCGCCGTTCGTCGAGGCGTTGCCGACGCGCGGCAGCGGCACCATCCGGTCGAGGTCGATGGCCATGATCGACTTGATCGTGTTGATCAAGCTGATCCCGTGCGCCCTCGATTCGAGCACCGCCTCACCCGGCTCGACGATGTCCGTCACGTTCGGGCTCAGCTTGACGATGACCGGCTTCGTCGCGAATTCGACGGCCCAGCTCGCGATCTCGCGGAGGACCTTCGGCTCCGAGCTCACGGCCGAGCCCATCCCGCGCTCGCACATGCCATGCGGGCAGCCGAAATTGAGCTCGTGGCCGTCCGCGCCCGCCTCCTCGGCGCGCTGGATGATCTCCTTCCACTCCTCCTTCGTCTCGACCATGAGCGAAGTGATCACGGCGTGGTTCGGATACCGGCGCTTGACCTCGCGAATCTCGCGAAGGTTCACCTCGAGCGGCCGATCCGTGATGAGCTCGATGTTGTTGAGCCCCATCATGCGCGTATTGCCGTAATCGATGCCGCCGAACCGGCTCGACACGTTGACGATCGGGTTTCCGAGCGTCTTCCACACGGCGCCGCCCCAGCCGGCGTCGAACGCGCGCATGACCTGGTCGCCCGTGTTCGTGGGCGGCGCCGAGGCGAGCCAGAACGGGTTCGGGCTCTTGATACCCGCGAAATCAATCGATAGATCTGCCATGTCTCAGGCTCCCACGCCCTTCTCCGTGCCCATGAGGAACGCGTGCATGCTCGTGACCGCGATCTTCGCCTCGGCGACCGCGTTCACGACCTCCTTGCCGCCGTTGACGCAATCGCCGGCGCTCCAGACCTTGGGGTTTCCGGTGCGGTAGGTCTTCGGATCGACGATGACCCGGCCGCGCGTGTCGAGCTCGACGCCCTCGAACGAGCGCGCGACCTCGGTCATGCGGCTCTGGCCGACCGCGACGACCACGAGGTCGGCCCGGAGGTCCTCTTCGGTGCCGGCGACGGGCTTCTTGTCCTCGGTCCGGATCACGCGGACGCCCGTGACCTTGCCCATGTTGTCCCGTAAAACCGCGACCGGCGAGCGCTCGCAGAGGACCCTCATGCCGTCGACGCGGCCGCTCGCGAGCTCGTGCTCGTAGGCCGACATTTCGTGATCGCCGCCGCGATACACCATGGTCGTCTCGATGCCGAGCAGAGCGAGCTCGTGCGCGATGTCGACGGCCGTGTTGCCGCCGCCGACGACGATCACGCGATCGACGCCCTTGAAGCGCAGCGTCGGGTCGGCCTTGAGCCGCTCGATGAGGTGCGTCGCGCCCACCACGCCGCCGCCGTCCTCGCCGGGGATCTTGAGCCGCGAATCCGGGCCGAGGCCGAGGCCGAGGAAGACCGCGTCGTATTGCTGGAGCAGCGCGCTCGCCGAGACCTCCTCGGGCGAGCCCGAGACGGGGACGATCTCGACGCCCTGATAGAGCTCGATGTTGCCGAGCGAGAGCACCCAGGTGATCTCCTGGAGCGCCTCCTCGACCTTCATCTTGTACGGGGCAATGCCCAGCGTATTGAGGCCGCCCGGCAGGAGCTTCTTCTCGTAAATGGCCACCTCGTGCCCTTCGAGCGCGAGCCAGCCGGCCGCCGCGACGGACGCCGGGCCCGCGCCGACGAGCGCGATGCGCTTGCCCGTCGGGGCCTTGGGCTTGAAGAGCTGCGGATCCTCGGCGAGCGCCGTCTCCACGGCATGACGCTGGAGGCGGCCGATCTTGATCGGATCGCGGTTCCAGTCGTTGTACACGCAGGCGCCGGCGCAGAGGACCTCCACCGGACAAACCTGGCCGCACGATTTGCCGAGCAGGTTCTGCGAGAGAATGGTGCGCGCCGCACCCTTGACGTTGCCCGTGCCGATCTTCCGGATGAACGTGGGGATGTCGATCGCGGTCGGGCACGCCTTGATGCACGGCGCGTCCACGCAATACAGGCACCGGTTCGCCTCGGCGATGGCCTCGGCGTCCCCGTACGGCGGCTTCTTGTCCTCGTAAAGGACCTCGAGCCGGTCCCCCTCGACGTCCGGGATGTGCGGCGAATGATGCGTCATCGGACCTCCCTCGCGGCAGCCGACGTCTCGAGCTTGCGCGGGAGATAACGCCCCGCGCCGCGCACGACATCGAGCTTGCCGTCCTTGTATTGGACGCGGCCGTGGACGATGGTGTGGCTCACCTTGCCCTTGACCTCGAATCCCTCGAAGATGTTGCGATCGCAACGGTGGTGGTGCGTCTTCGCCGAGATGACGCTGGACCCCTTCGGATCGAAGATCACGAGATCGGCGTCGGCGCCCGGCACGATCGCGCCCTTGCGCGGATAGAGGCCGAAGATCTTCGCGGGCTGCGTGGAGAAGAGATCCACGAAGCGGTTCACGTCGATGTGGCCGCCGAGGACGCCGTAGGTCCAGAGGAGGCCGAGGCGGTTCTCGATACCCGCCGCGCCGTTCGGGATCTTCGTGAAATTCTCCCGGCCCATGTCCTTCTGGCCGACCTGATTGAAGGGGCAATGGTCCGTCGCGACCACTTGAATGAGCCCCGAGGCGATGCCCGCCCAGAGCGCCTCCTGGTGGCCCTTCGGCCGGATCGGCGGGCTCATGACGTACGCCGCGCCCTCGAAATCGGGTTTGTCGTAGACCGAGTCGTCGAGGATCAAATATTGCGGGCACGTCTCGGCGAGGACGAGCTGGCCGCGGCGGCGCGCGTCGGTGACGGCGTCGAGCGCCTCGCGACACGTGAGATGGACGATGTAAATGGGCTCGCCGATCATGCGCGCCATCATGATCGCGCGGTTCGTCGCCTCGCCCTCGACGGGCGCCGGGCGGGAGAGGGCGTGGTATTTCGGTTCGAGCTTGCCCTCGGCGACGAGCTTCTTCTGGAGCGCGACGACGACGTCGCCGTGCTCGGCGTGCACCGTGACGAGCGCGCCGAGGTCCTTCGCCGTCTGCATGACCTGGATGAGCTCGACGTCGTCGACGCCGATCGCGCCGCGATAGGCCATGAACGTCTTGAAGGAGGGGATGCCCTCCTCGCGGACGCACTGCTCCATCTCGGATTTCGTGCGGTCGCCCCACCAGGTGACCGCCATGTGGAAGGCGTAATCGGCGACCGACTTCTTCGCCTTCTCCTTCCACATGGCGAGGCCGTCGAGCAAATGCTGGCCGCGCGCAGGGATGACGAAATCGATGATCGACGTGGTGCCGCCGGCGACGCCCGCCGCGGTGCCCGTCTCGAAATCGTCGGAGCTCTCCGTGCCCATGAACGGCAGCTCCATGTGCACGTGCGCGTCGATGCCGCCCGGGAAGACGAGCTGGCCCGAGGCGTCGATGACGACGTCGTCCGCGCCCTGCTTCACGAGCCCGGACCCGACCGCCACGATCTTGTCGCCATCGCAATAAACGTCACCGACAAACTTGTCGGAGGCGGTGACGATCTCGCCATTCTTGATCAGGATGCCCATCTCGTCCTCCCGAACGCCCCTCGATCAGGGCAAGAGCTTGACCATGTCCTCGTACGTCTCGGGCCTGCGGTCGCGGTAGAACTGCCAGGTGCGCCGCACCTCCTCGATCACGTCGAGGTCCATCTCCGCGACGACGAGCTCGTCACGGTCCTCGCTGCCGACGGCGAGGAAATTGCCCCGCGGATCGCAGAAATAGCTCGTGCCGTAGAACTTGCCGATGTTCCACGGCGCCTCGGTGCCGACGCGGTTACTCGCCGCGATGTAATACCCGTTCGCCACGGCGTGCGCGGGCTGCTCGAGCTTCCAGAGGTACTGGGACAAACCGGCCACGGTCGCCGAGGGGTTGAAGACGATCTCGGCACCATTCAGGCCGAGAAGGCGCGCGCCCTCGGGGAAATGGCGGTCGTAGCAGATGTAGACGCCGATCTTCGCGTAGCGCGTCTGGAACGTGGGATACCCGAGGTTGCCCGGCTTGAAGAAATACTTCTCCCAGAAGCCGTTCGTCTGCGGGATGTGGTTTTTCCGGTACTTGCCGAGGTACGTCCCGTCCGCGTCGATGACGGCGGCCGTGTTGTAATACACGCCGGCCTGCTCCCGCTCGTAGACGGGGACGATCATCGCCATCTGGTACTTCTTCGCGTACTCGGCGAGCCGCTGGACCGTGGGGCCGTTCGGGACCGCCTCGGCCGTGTCGCACCATTTCGCGTCCTGCGAGGGGCAGAAATACGGGGTGTTGAAGACCTCCTGCAAGCAGAGGATCTGCACGCCCTTCTTGCCCGCCTCCTCGATGAACGGGAGGTGCTTCTCGTACATCGCGTCGCGGATCTGGAGCACCGAGGCGCTCGGATCATTGAGCGGATTGCTACACTGGATGAGCCCGCCGATGACTTTCCTGGCCATTAGAACCACCTCTCGATGACGATCTTGCGCTCGGTGTAGAAGTCGACGCCGGCCGAGCCGTGGGCCTTCGTGTCGCCATAGAGGCTCGCCTTCTGGCCGCCGAACGGGAAGAAGGACATGGGCGCGGCGACGCCGATGTTCACGCCGACCATGCCCGCCTCGATGCGGGCCCCGAAGTCGCGCGCGGCCTTGCCGTTCGTCGTGTAGATGCTCGCGGCGTTGCCGTATTCGCTCGCATTCGCGAGCCGGATCGCCTCGTCGAGGTCCTTCGCGCGCATGAACGACGCGACTGGCCCGAAGATCTCCTCGCGCCCGATCACCATGTCGGGACGCACGTCCTCGAAGATCGTCGGCCCGATCCAGTTGCCGTCCGGCAGGCCGTCCACGGTCGCGTGGCGGCCGTCGAGCACGAGCTTCGCGCCCTCCTGGATGCCCTTCTCGATGTACGAAAGCACGCGGTCCTTGTGCGCCCGCGAGACGACAGGCCCGAGCGTGGTGCCCGGCGCCTTGCCGTCGCCGAGCACGAGCTTCTTCGCGTACTCGACGAAGAGGTCCCGCACGCGCTCGTACGCGTCGCCGACAGGGACGATCACGCTGCCCGCGAGGCAACGCTGGCCTGCGCAGCCGTAGCAGGACTCGACCGCGTTCTGCACCGCGCGCTCCATGTCGGCGTCGGGCATGATCACGATGAAATTCTTCGCGCCGCCGAGCGCCTGGACGCGCTTGCCGGTCTCGCCGCACTTCCGGTAGACGATCTTCGCGACGTGCGAGGAGCCGACGAAGGAGACGCCCTTCACGTCCGGGTGCTCGCAGATCGACTCGACGACCTCACGGCCGCCGTTCACGAGGTTCACGACGCCGTTCGGCAGGCCGATCTGCTGGATGAGCTCGAAGATGCGGCGCTGCGAGAGCGGCACCTGCTCGCTCGGCTTCAGCACGAAGGTGTTGCCCGTGGCGATCGCGTACGGGAGGAACCAGAGGGGCACCATCGGCGGAAAGTTGAACGGCGTGATCGCCGCGAAGACGCCGAGCGGCTGGCGAAGGACGCGCGAGTCGATGCCCGAGGCGACGTCCTCGAGGTTCTGCCCCATGAGCAGCGCCGGGATGCCACACGCGTGCTCGACGTTCTCGATGCCGCGGCCGAAATCGTTGTACGACTCGGCGAACGTCTTGCCGTGCTCGCTCGTGCAGATGCCCGCGATCTCCTCGCGGTGCTGCTCGAAGAGGCCCTTCAGCTTGAAGAGGTAGCGCGCGCGCTGGACCGGCGGGACGGCGCGCCACGCAGGGAACGCAGCCTTGGCCGCTTGCACCGCGGCGTCGACGTCGCCCGAGGTCGAGAGCGGGACCTTGGCGAGCAGCTCCCCGGTCGCGGGGTTCTTCACGTCGAGCAAGGTGGTGCCCGCAGAAGCAACCCAGGCGCCGTTGATGAAGTTCTCGAGCACGCGCATAAAAAGACGATCCTCCTCCTGACGTGGGCGCTTCGCCCTTCCCCCCCGAGCGCGCGCCTCCGCGGCCCCGACAGGGGCCGAGCGAGACGCGCCGAGCACAATCAACCGTGATTTTCTCTCCGCGACAAGGCCCAAGGGCGAACCGCCGCACGGCGACCACGTATGCCGCCCCGCGTCGTCGCGGGCACGGTTCGGGCGCGGGTGGCGTCGCTCGGGCGCTTGCGAGCGCGCCCAGGATGCTCTTACGCTGAGGCGTACATGTCGGGGGCCGAAGTTTCCGCGTTCCGGCGAGCGATGTTGCAAAGGCGCCCCGAGGTCCTCGCGCGCCTCGTGGAAACGAGCCCGAATCCCGGGTCGGCCGAGGCCTTCGACATGCCAGACGAGCTCCGCGCGAAGCTCGACGCGAGCTTCGAGGCGTGGCTCGACGCCGCGGAAAACCCCGAGACGGGCGAGCTCGAGGCGTGGGTGCACCGCCTCGGCGAGGCAGCCCGGGCGCGAGGCTTCGAGACGCGCAAGGCGCTCGCTTGGCTCGAACACACAGGCCAAGGGCTGCTCGAAGCCGCGCTCGAAGCCGTCGACGAGGGCGTGCCGGGCGCGGAAGCGGGCGCGCGGCGCATCGTCGGCGCGATGAACACGGCAGCCGCCGCATTCAATCGTGCGTTCCGGACGAAGGCCGAGGAAGCGGCGCAGCGCGCGATGGTGCTGCGCGCGGTCACAGAGAACGCGCCCGACGGGATCGGTATCGCCAAACCCGACGGGACGGTGATCTACGCGAACCCGGCGTTCTGCGCGATGATGGGCTCGGAAGAAGCCAGCCGCGGGCACTTCACGGACTTCGTTCACCCGGACGAGCAATCGAAGCTCGCGCACATGGCCGAGGCCTCGGAGCACACGGGGAGCTGGGAGGGAAGCCTCAAGTACCGGCGCGCGGACGGGTCGTCGTTCAACGCGCGGCTCAAGGCGTTCCGCGTGAAGTCGGAGGCGGGCGAGACGATCGCGCGGTGCGTGCTCGTGCGCGACGCGACGCCCGAGGAGCGAGCCGAGGAGGAGCGGCGCGCGCTCGAAGAGGAGATGCAACGGGCGCAGGCCGCGGCGCTGCGGGAGCTCGCGGCGCCGCTTTTGCCGCTCGCGGAAGGGGTGCTCGCGATGCCGCTCGTCGGCGCGCTCGACGCCGCGCGGACGCCGCGGATCATCGAGGTGATGCTGGCCGCGATCACGCGGACGGGCGCGGGGCACGTGATCGTGGACATCACGGGCGTGCCGGTGGTGGACGCGGAGGTGGCCGCGTCGATCGTGCGCGCGGCGAGGGCCGCCGAGCTCGTCGGCGCGGAGGTGGTGCTGACGGGCGTGCGGGGCGCGGTGGCGAAGACGCTGGTCGATCTCGACGTGGACCTCGGCGGCATGGAGACGTGGAGCACGCTGCGCGCGGGCGTGGCGCACGCGATCGGGCACGAGCGGCAGAAGCGGCAGGCGCGCCGGGGGGCGGGTTCGAGGCGATGAGCGAGCCCGTGGGTACGCCGGGAGGAACGTTCGCGGAGGTGTTCGCCGCGCGCCGGGAGAGTCTCGTCGATCGGCTGACCGAGGAGGCGCGCGCGGCGCTCGGCGGGACGCTCGGGGCGTCGATCGAGGCCTTCCGCGCCGATCGCGCCGTGGAGGTCGACGCGGCCATCGCGGCGATCCGCGAGGGCAGCATGTCGTTCGCGAGCGAGAGCTGGAGGCGCTGGATCGACAGCTCGGTGCAGCGCGGCTGGACGGCGTCGACGCTGCAGGGCGTCCTCGGCGCGATGCGGCAGGTGTTCGTCGACGTGGGGCTCGAGCTCCGCGCGGCGGGCGTACCGGACGCGACGTCGAAGATCCGCGCGTTCATCCGCTCGTCGAGCGAGGCGCTGTACCTCATCGACAAGGAGCTCCGCGCGCGGGTGGAGCTCCTGCACCGCAAGACGCAGATCTTCGAGGCGCTGATCCACAACGCGCCGGACGGGGTGGGCGTCGCGTCTCCGGACGGGACCCTGCGCTACGTGAACCCGGCGTTCGAGCGGCTGCTCGGGCGCGACGATCTCGTGGGCCGCTCGGTCCACGAAACGCTCGCGCCGCAGGCCGAGACGGTGCACCGCGGGCAGGTGCTGACCGCGGTGCTCGAGCAAGGCTCGTGGAGCGGGGTGCTTCCGTACCAGCGCGGCGATGGCACCACGTTCGAGGCACAGGTGACGGCGTTCCTCGTGCGCGACGAGCAAGGTCGGGGCATCGCGCGCTGCGCGATCGTCCGTGATCTGACGGGGTCGCGGCGCGCGGAGGAGGAGCGGCGCAGGCTCGCGGCCGAGGTGATCGCGGCGCAACGAGCGGCGCTCGAAGAGCTCGGGACGCCGCTCGTGCCGATCGCGGAGGGCGTGCTCGTGATGCCGCTCGTCGGGGAGATCGAGCCTGCGCGAGCCGAACGGATGCTCGGCGTGCTGCTCGAAGGGATCGGGCGGCAAAACGCGAAGGTCGTGATCCTCGACCTGACGGGCGTGAAAGAGGCGAACACGGAGGCGGCCGACGCGCTCGTGCGAGCCGCGCAGGCGGCGCGGCTGCTCGGCGCGGAGGTGGTCACGACGGGGACGGGGCCGGAGCTCGCGCGGGCATTTGTGGAAAATGGGGTAGAGCTCGGAACGATCGTGACGAAGGGGACATTGCGAGACGGCGTGGCGTACGCGCTCCGGGTGGCGCGGGGATACGTCGATCGCCGCTGATTGTTCTACGTCAAACGAGTGGCGCGCACGACGAACCATTACCTGTGATGGAAGCACGAATGCGGCGCCATTGAGGTATTCGTGAAACGAGGATTCACTGGTAATGTCCTCGTTCATGAAAAACATCACATTGTCCCTGCTCCTCGTGATGGGGTCGCTCACGCTGTTCGGCTGCGGCGGCTCGATCGAGGCAGAGGACCAATACGCGGACGAGACGACCGATGAAATCGGCGAGGCCCTGGGCGAGGGCCTGGAGACCACCGCGGACGAGGACGCGGACGCGTTCGCCCCCGAGGCGGACACGGCGGATCTCGTGGCGTGGTGCGACGACGTCGTGACCTGGGATCAGGGCTGGTCCGATTACGAGGCGCAGGTGCTGACGCTGGTGAACCAGAAGCGCGCGGCCGGCGCGAGCTGTGGCGGCGTGGCGTATCCGCCCGCGCCCGCGCTCACGCTCGACGAGCGGCTGCGGTGCGCGGCGCGCAAGCATTCGAAGGACATGGGCGTGAAGAATTTCTTCAGCCACACCGGCTCGAATGGCTCGACGCCGTGGCAGCGCATCAAGAGCGCTGGCTACACGTACACGAATGCGGCCGAGAACATCGCCGCCGGGTATTCCACGCCCAGCGCCGTGGTGAGCGGCTGGATGTCGAGCACGGGGCATTGCAAGAACATCATGAATGCCAAGCTGAAGCAGATCGGCATCGGGTATTACGTGGGGACGATCGGCTACAAGAAGTACTGGACGCAGGATTTCGGGACGCCTTAACGGATTTTCGCAGCCCCGAGCGCGGCCACGATCTGCGCGCTCACGACGTCCGCCCCCTCCGCGGTCGTGAGTGCGCCCTCGGGCACGCGCAGGCGCGAGACCTTCACCTCACCGCCGCGGGAAACGGCGCCCTGGGCGCCCGACGCAACCTCCACGAGCACGACCCCCGAAGAGCCGATCGCCGCGAGCACGGCCTTGCCCTCGGGCCGCGCCACGGGCACGCAAGCGACGCCCTTCTCCGCGAGCGAAAGGGAGAGCCGGGCCTCGGGCTCCGGGAGCGCCGGCGGGGGTCCGTCGAGGCGCAGGCCGAAATGCACGGCCGACGCAGGGTCGTCCGCGGTCGCGGCCGCGTCCCGCACGGCCGACGTGAGGCTCTCGGCGAGCGGCGGGTCCCGCTCGATCCGGGCAAAATCGGCCGGGTCGAGGCGCAAGAGGAAGCGGCGCATCGAGCGAGCCGCGGCATGCACGAACGACTGCTCCATCGAGGCCCGCCGCAGGATGCCCTCCGCGTCGCGGTTCTTCCGGGCCTTGCAGAGATCGGCCGCGCCGCCGAGCACGGCCGCAGGCGGGGGCGGCGGCTCGGCGCGCGGGGCAGGCGCGTCGCGGTAGGCGTGGCGATGAAACCCCGCGCCCGTGGGCGGGAGCGCGAGCACGAGCGAGAGGCTCTCGAGCTCGGTCTCGGGCGTGCGCGCGGCCGCGGCGAACGCGTCGCGCAGGGTCGAGAGCCGGCTCGGTTGCGCGCTGAGGAGGACGTGATCCTGCGCGGAGACCGTGAGCACGACGCGATAGGCGCGCACCTCGCGCGAGCCCATCGACCAGCGATCGGCCTCGCCCACGAGCTCGACCGCGCTGCGCTCGACGAGCGCCGCGAGCTCGGCCTCGCCCCCCGCGTCGAGCAGGCTCCTCGCGCCCGCGGCGAGCGCGCTGCCTTCGGGGATCATCGCGGCTAGATCTTCCGACCCGCCGCCATGAACTTGCGGGCCTGCAGCTCCGCCTCGGCCTCGGCGATGGCCTCGGCCTCGTGCTGCGAGGCCGTGCGGAGCGCGCCCGCGCCGGGGTTGTCGACGCGCACGCGCGGCTGCTCGCCGGCCGTGGCCGCCTCGGCCATCGCGGCCGCCGTGTGCCGGACGTCGTCGTAGGGCTTGGCGAGGTCGAAGATGACCTTCGTGTTGCCCTGGCTCAGGTTCGCGAGGGCCTCGAAGCGCCGCAGCTCCATCGCGCCCGGCGACTTCGAGAGGATCGAGGCCGCCTCGGCGAAGTTCTTCGCGCTCTCCACGTCGGCCTCGCTCTTGATGACCACGTACTTGCGGTCCCGCTCGGCGATCGCGACCTTCGCCAGGACCTCCTGCATCTGCGGCGGGAGCTGCACGTCCTGGAGGCCGATGAGCTCGACGTGCAGGCCCCACTGCGAGACCGTGGTCTCGACCTGCGCGCGCACCTTGGCCGCGACCTCCTCGCGGTGCGCGAGCAGCTCGTCGAGGCGCGTCTCGCCGACGACGTCGCGCAGCACGACCTTCGCCCGATCCTTCACCGCCGCCTCGTAGTTCTCCACCGCCAGCGTGGCCTTCTCCGGGTCGACGACGCGGTAATAGAGCACGGTGTCGACCATGGTCGTCACGTTGTCCCGCGTGATCACCATTTGCCGCAAGAGGTCGCGGTTTTTCGTGCGCGTATCGATCTTGCGGAGCGACTGGAAGCCGGGAAGGAACAACGTCACGCCAGGCTGCACCCTTCCGGAGAGCTTGCCCAACGTGAAGCGCAGCGCGACCTCCCACTGGTTGATCTGCCGGATGCCCGCGAGGAGGTACGCCAGGAGGAGAAACCCGAGCACGAGGAGGAGCGGATCCATGGTCGCGCCAATGTAACCGGCGAATCCGCGTCCACCACGGTCTATCGATCGAATCGCACGCGATCCTCGAACGGAACGTCGGCCCCGACCTCGATGACCTCGCCGAGCCGGAAGGCCTGCTCGCCGGCCCCGCGCAGCACGTCGAGCGCAGCGGCCTCGGCCTCGGGCGCGACCACCACGACGAGCCCCACGCCGAGGTTGAACGTGCGTCGCATCTCGGCCTCCTCGACCGGCCCTTGCTCGGCGATCACCCGGAAGATTGCCGGCCGCTCGTACGCGGACAGGTCGAGCCGCGCGCCGAGGCCCTCCGGCAGCACGCGCGGGAGGTTGCCCGGCAAGCCCCCGCCCGTGATGTGCGAGAGTCCGCGCACGGCGTCGGGCACGGCCGCGAAGAGCTCGCGCACCGCGCGGGCGTAAATGCGCGTCGGCACGAGGAGCGCCTCGGCCGCGGTGCGTCCGAGCCCGGGGACCTCGTCGTGGATGCCGAGCCCCATCCGCTCGAACAGCACCTTGCGCGCGAGCGAATAACCGTTCGAGTGCAAACCACTCGACGCGACGCCGAGCACGGCGTCGCCCGGCCGCGCCTTCGTGCCGTCGAGCATCTTCGCCCGCTCGACCACGCCCACCGCGAAGCCCGCGAGGTCGTACTCGCCCGGCGCGTACATGCCCGGCAGCTCCGCCGTCTCGCCGCCGAGCAGCGCGCAGCCGGCGAGCTTGCAGCCCTCGGCGATGCCCCGCACGACGGCCTCGCCCACGTCGAGCTCGAGCGTCCCGGTCGCGAAATAGTCCAGGAAAAACAGGGGGCGCGCGCCGACGGTGATGACGTCGTTCACGCACATCGCCACGAGGTCCTGGCCCACGGTGTCGTGCACGTTCGCCGCGAAGGCGACCTTGAGCTTCGTGCCGACGCCGTCCGTTCCGCTCACGAGGATCGGGTCGACGAGCCCGCTCGGCAGGGCGCAGAGGCCCGCGAAGCCGCCGACGTCGGCGACGACCTCGGGGATGCGCGTCGGGCGCGCGAGCTTCTTGATGCGCTCGACGAGGGCGTCCCCCCGGTCGATGTCCACGCCTGCCTGGCTGTAGGTGATGGGCATGCCGGCGGAATGTCACAGCTTGGGGCGAGGTGCTAGGGTTCGTCGCCGCCATGACCGATACGCCGCGTCCGCCCGTCCTCGTCGCCGCCGCCGTCCTCGTCGAGGAGGGGCGCGTCCTGCTCACCCAGCGCAAGCGCGGCACGCACCTCGCCGGCGCCTGGGAGTTCCCCGGCGGCAAGGTCGAGCCCGACGAGGATCCGCGCGCGGCCCTCGTCCGCGAGCTGCGCGAGGAGATCGGCATGGAGGTCTCGGTCGGCGATCCCGTCGAGGTGACGTTCCACCGATACCCGGAAAAATCCGTGCTGCTCCTGTTCTTTGCGGTGACGCGCGCGGCGGGCTCGCCCGATCCGCGTCCGCTCGACGTCGCGGACGTGAAGTGGGCCGGGCCGGGCGACCTGAAGGACGAGCTCTTTCCCCCGGCGGACGTCGCGATCTTGTCGAAGGTGCGGACCCTGCTCGCGCCTCGCACGTAATCGGCGCACACGCGCGGCCCGAAGAGCGGTATCCTGCGCCCGGCCTCGCCCGTTCGCTGCGAGGGCCATGGAGTCAGGTCGCATGGAAGGATCCGGGCAAGGAGCGCCGCGCGAGGCATCCGTGGTGGTCGTCGGCGCGGGGCTCAGCGGCCTCGTGGCGGCGCGGCGGCTCGCGGCCGCGGGCGTCTCGGTCGTGGTGCTGGAGGCGCGGGACCGCGTCGGCGGCCGGACCTTGAGCCACACGACGGCGCGAGGCGACCGCGTGGACCTCGGCGCGCAATGGATCGGCCCCACGCAGGACCGAATGGCGAAGCTCGTCTCGGAGCTCGGGCTTTCGACGTTCAAGCAATGGCGCGACGGCAAGAAGGTGCTGTCGCTCGGCGGGACGCTGACGACGTACAAGACCTCGATCCCGAGCCTGTCGCTCATCGGCGCCGTCGACCTCGGGATCACGATCCAGCGCATCGAGACGCTCGTGAAGGAGGTGCCGATCGAGGATCCGCTCTCCGCGGCGAAGGCATTCGAATGGGACGGGACCACGGTCGAGGCGTGGAAACGCAAGAACGTGAAGACGCGCGGCGCCAAAGCAATGCTCGACACGGCCGTGCGGGCGGTCTTCGCGGCGGAGCCGTCCGAGCTGTCGCTCCTGTTTTTCCTGTATTACCTGCGCCAGGGCGGTGGGTTCATGCGCTTGACGGAAATCGAGAATGGCGCGCAGGAGACGCGGCTCGCGGAGGGTTTTCAGGAGGTCTCGAAGCGGCTCGCGCGCGGGCTCGGCGAGGAGCGGGTGGTCCTCGGCGCGCCCGTGCGGCGCATCGCGCAGGACGCGGGGGGCGTGACCGTGACCTCGGACGCGGGCGCGTGGCGGTGCAAGCAGGTGATCGTGGCGGTCCCGCCGACGCTCGCGGGGCGCATCGATTACGAGCCGGCGCTGCCCGCGGGCCGAGATCAGCTCACGCAGCGGTCGCCGATGGGCAGCGTGATCAAATGCGTCGCGACGTACACGTCGCCGTTCTGGCGGCAAGCCGGATACTCGGGAGAAGCGCTCTCCGACGTCGGCGCCGTAAAACTCGTCTTCGACGATTCTCCCGAGGACGGCTCGCACGGCGCGCTCGTCGGGTTCTTCATGGGCAAGGACGCGCGCGCCATGAGCGGAAAGAATCCCGAGGAACGGAAAAAAGCCGCCGTCGATTCCTTCACGCGTTTCTTCGGCCCGAGCGCGTCCGCTCCGATCGATTACGTCGATCAGGACTGGCCCGCCGAGCGATGGTCGCGCGGCTGTTATTCGATGGTCCTCGGCCCAGGCGTGCTCACCGCGCACGCCGCGGCGCTGCGCGCGCCCGTGGGCCGCGTGCACTGGGCCGGGACGGAGACGGCGCGCGTGTGGACGGGCTACATGGAAGGCGCCGTCGAAGCCGGCGAACGCGCTTCCGACGAGGTGCTCGCCGCCCTCGGTTGAGCGTGGTTCTCCGAATTCAGCGCCTCCGCATGGGCTCGGGCTCGCGCGCGGTCCCGTCGGGCGCCGCGACGAAATAAAGCAACCCGCGCCGCGGATCGTGAAGGCCCGCCGCACGCTCGACGAACGGCGTCAGCGGCGAGACCACGACGAGCCGGAGCATGCGCCGCGCCTCGGCTTCGAGCAGCGCGTCGTCGAGCGTCTTGCGCGGGACGTCCGAGAGCGCCCCGCGCAGAATCGGCAGCGGCACGCCGGGTGCATTGCGATACGCGCCGTAGAGACGCCCCATCGCCGCGAGGATGGAGGAAATCACGTCCGGGTCGGGTGCCTTCCCACGCGCAGCGAGCAATCGTTGCGCATGAAGGAGGACATCGCCGAGTTCGCGAATTTCCATCTTCCGGAGAATTTCGTTCATCTCGTCGAGGGGCGTCCGGAGCTTCCGGCTCGACGGTCCCGAGCGCGGCTCCGCGGAGAGCGCGTGCACCACGCCGGCCGGCTCGGGCGGAATCGAGAAATAATCCGGCGCCATGGGGCGCATCGCGGATCGAGGCCCATACCGTTCGGACACGGGCGGCGCCGTCTCGCTCGATGCGGCCGTCACCGTGCCCAGGCGCAACGTCCGGAGCGGCGAACGCGTCTTCGTCCCTGCCTCGTTGTTCATCGGTCCTCTTCGTCAAGCAATGAGCAATGGCCCGACGCCCATTCTTTCGATGCTCGGCCCGCCAAACTCGACCGCAGCCATGACGCCAAAAGTCGAGCTCGCCCGGAGGCCGTCCCCGTCGGACTTCGCGCTATGGCCCAGCCTTCACCGAAGAGGCGGCGAGGGCGCGTGATCGCTCGTCGCGCCTTCGCTTCAACTGTTCCCCTGCAAGCAAAGGCAAGAGCGCGAATCCCCCCGGGGCCACGATCGCCACCACCCAGAGAACGATGCGGAGCCAGGGCGCCATGAACGGGTGTCCATTGCAGCGGCCGTGCCACGCAGGGTGTCGCCGTCGTGCACGACGCTACGCACCGCCGGAGGAGGATCGCGCCCCGTCCTCGTCCTCGGCGAGAGACCGCTCGACGGCCGCGCGCGCCTCGGCGCTGTCCGCGCGGGGCAGCCGGATCCGAAAACGCGCGCCCCCGAGCGGCGAGCCCGTGGCCTCGATGGTCCCGCCATGATCGACGACGATCTTCTTCACGATGGTGAGCCCGAGGCCCGTCCCGTCGCGCTTCGTCGTCACATAAGGATCGAAGAGCACGTCGCGCACCTCGGCCGAAATGCCCGGCCCGTCGTCGTCCACGTCGACGACGTACGAGCCGCCCACGGGCCGCGCCGAGACCACGACCCGGCCCCAGCTCCCCTCGCCCTTTCCAGCGCGCTTGCGCGCGTCCCGGAGCGCCTGTGCCGCATTCTGCACGACGTTCGTGAGCACACGGTGGAGCATTTCCCGATCGAGGACCGCGGGCATCGAGTCGTCGGACACTTCGAAGCGCAGATCGATCTTCGAAAGGAGCGCCTCCTCGCCTTCGGCCCTCCCGCCCTCCGTCCGGGCCGAGAAATGGTCGCGCTGCTCGCGCAGGAAGGAACCGAGGTCGACCGGCGCGAGGTCCGCCCGCGGCAGCCGCGCGAAGCTCGAGAACTCGCCGACGAGCCGGCGGAGCGTGCCGACCTCCTCCTCGACGACCTCCAGCGTGGTCTGCACGATGCGCCGGTAATCGGGGTCGTCACCGGCATACCGGCGATGGCACTCCTGCACGGCGAGCTGGATCGGCGTGAGCGGATTCTTGATTTCGTGCGCCAGGTGCCGCGCCATCTTCTGCCACTCGCCCATGCGCCGCAAAAACTCGATGCGCGCGCGGCTCTCGTCGAGCTCCTCCAGCATTCGATTGAACGCCCGCCCGAGGTCGCCGACCTCGTCGTCCCCCGTCACGGAGACCCGCACCGTCAGATCACCCGCCGCCACGGGCCGCGTCGCCGCCGCGAGCTCGGCGATCCGCCGCGTCACCGGCCGCGCGACGACGATCCCGGTGAGCGCCGCGAGCAAGATCAAGAGCCCGAACAGGAGGCCGAACGCGCGCGTGTACGTCCGATCGACGTACTCCTCGCGGTGATGTCGTTCGAGCTGATGATATGCTTGAACAAACTCCTGCGCGGACTCCATCTCGGCGAACCGCGCGTTTGGCGCGGCGAACGTGGCGACGAGGAAGGGGCCGTCGTCCTCGGAGGCCTCGCCGAGCGGCCTGCGCACGAGCAGCGTGCGCTCGGCGGCCGGATCCACGGGTTTGTCCCTTTCGTGTTTGCCGAGAACGCTCCCGGACGCATCCTCGATCTTCAGCGAGACGAGCGAGGGATGCGCCGCGAATTCCCGCGCGAGCTCGGCGGAGACCCGCTCCCCTTCCCCTTCCTTCGCGACGCGCGAGAGCTCCGGCCGCATCGCAATGGCGTCGGCCTCGTATCGCATGCCTTGCTTGATGGTCTTCGCGAGGTCCGCATAGACCCCGAGCGCGCGGTCGAGGTGCGCGCCAAACTCCGGCTGAAACGCGGTCGCGCTGACGCGCGAGACCATGGCCCGCGCCATGAGCAGCGCGGCGACGAGCGGGATGACGGCGGTCACGAGCACCGCGAGGACGACGCGGCGCTCGATCTTTCGTGTCTTGATGAGGGGGGCTGGGCGAGGAGGGTTCGGCGGGCCGGACACGGACGCGATACTAGTTCGCTCCGTCCTCGATGGCGCGCTCGACGGCGGCGTGCACCGGAGAAACGTCCGTCGCGGGCTTCGTGACGTCGAAGCTCACCGGCGGCACCACGCCGCGCGGCAGCCACGTCTCCTGCTCGTGGCGCGACGAATCGGGCTTGCGCGCCGGCAGGATGCGGCCGTCGGGCTGGAACCGCTCGAGCTCCTCCGTCACGCGCCGCAGATACGACTGCTTGATGTGGAACGGCATGAACGCGCTCTTGAACCCCGAGACGAGGATCGTCTTGATGTCCCGGAGCGACATGCCCATCTTCGTGTGGCAAAGCCAAAGCTCGTTCGACACCGTCGTATCCGTCACGAGCCGGTTGTCCGTGTTCACCGTGACGCGGAGCCCGAGGTTGTAATAGAGCTTCAGCGGGTGCGACGCGAGATCACGCACCGCGCCGGTCTGCACGTTCGACGACGGGCAGGCCTCGAGCGGGATGCGGTGGTCGTTCACGTAATGCAGGAGGTCGCCGTTCTCGCGCAGGCGGCAGCCGTGGCCGATGCGATGCGCGCCGCAGACGTGGATCGCCTGCGCGATCGACTCGGGGCCGTACGCCTCGCCCGCGTGGATCGTGCAGTTGATGTTGTTGTCGCGGACGAGCTGGAAGGCGGCCTTGTGGTGCTTGGCGGGGTTGTCGTACTCGGCGCCGGCGAGGTCGAAGCCGACGACGCCGCGGTTCTTGTAGGCCACCGCGAGCTCGGCCATCTCCAGCGAGGAGTGCGGCGAGATGTTGCGGATGCCGCACACGATGACCGCGCTCTCGATGCCGAGGTTGTCGTGGGCGGCGCGCAGGCCCGCGAGCACCGCCTCGACGACGCTCGTGAGCTTGAGCCCGAGCCGCGTGTGGAGCATCGGCGCGTAACGAACCTCCATGTAACGGACGTTCTCGCGCGCCGCGTCCTCGGCGAGCTCGTAGGCGACACGGAAGAGCGCGTCCTCGGTCTGAAGGACGCGCAGCGTGACGTCGAATGCCTTCAGGTACTCGACGAGCGAGCCCGTGTTTTGCCCGAGCCGCATCGCGCGCCGAAGCTCGGCCGGGTCGTACGACGGCATCTCGATGCCGTGCTTTTTCGCGAGGTCAATGATGGTCTCGAGCCGCAGCGAGCCGTCGAGATGGACGTGAAGATCCGTCTTCGGAAGCTGCTGGAAGAACTCGAGCGGCAGCGTACCTACGCCGCCCGTCGCTGTATCGGTCTCCATGGTGAACTCTTACACGGACGGCGCCTCGAGGGGAGGCCGATCCGCCCGGCCGGGCGAGGGTCACGCGGAGGGCGAGCGCTCCTTGTCCGGCGCATCTCCGTCCAGGTCGCCCACCGGCGTCATCAGCGTCACGAGCGCCGCGAGCAAAAACGCCACGCCGAGCACGACGAACATGCTCCAGAGCGGCAGCGAAGGGCGCGCGCCTCCGAGCTCCTGCGTCATGGCCATGTCGACGCGCTCGGGGTTGTACCCGAGCACCACACGCTTGCCGACGAACGTGAACGGTAACCCTCGACCCCCGAGCTCCTCGAAGAGCTTTTTGTCGCGCTCGAGCTCGGCCATCGTCTCCGGCGCCTTCATGCAGCTCGCGAGGGCATCGACGTCGAGGCCCGCCTTCGGCGCGACGAGCGCGGGGAGTTTTTCGCGCGTGAGTTGCTCGGGCTCGGCCGTGTAGAGCTGATCCGCGACGGTCTCGCGCTTCGGCGCGGGCGTGCAGAGGTAGGCGAGCGCCGCGGGCTCCGCGCCCGGGTGGCCCGAGAGCGGCATCATCTTGCGCACGAGCTTCACGCGGTCGCCGTACTGCTCTGCGACGCCGTGCAGCACGGGGTGCATCCGCCGGCAGAAGGGGCACTCGAAGTCGGTGAATCCGACGATCGTGATCTTGCCCGGCGTGCCCTCGGCCTGGACGGCCGCGGGAAGCGGCGGCTCGACGGGATACCGGCCCCAGATGAAGGGCACGAGCACGGCGAGCATCGCGGCCGCGACCCAGGAGCCCACGACGGACCTGCGTTGCGGCAAGAGGACGCTGCCCTCGTTTTTCCACGCGCGGAGCGCGACCCACACCGAGGCACACGCGATGACGATCGCGGAGAGATCGACCGCGACGCACCACGCGCAGAACGCGCCGATCTCGGTCTTTTGCAGCCAGAGGAGGAAGGCCGCGAAGAGGCCCCCGGGCACGGCGAGCGAGGCGACGAGCACGTGCTGGGATTTGCGGCGGGCGACGAGGGTGAGCCCGAAGAGGAGCGCGTAGGCGGCGAGCCCGAGGCTCGGCAGCGGGGCGAGGCCGAAGAGGCGCGACCAGGGGGACATGCGCACCGCGAAGCAGCCCGACGTCACGCCGCAGAACGCGGGATCGCCCGCGTTCGTGTACTCGACGACGAGCGCGGCAGAAGCGGCGATCGCGACGAGCAGGGGCAAACGGAGCAAGAGGACCGGGAGCGTGCGCATCGGCTCATGTTTCGCACAAGCGCCGTCCTTTCGCAGCCGGCTTGGTTCGGGACATGCTAGGAAACCGCCCAACGCGTGCCCCAAAACGCGAACAGGCGGGGTTCGGGGCGTAGCTCGGCTTGTCCGAGCGTAGCCCCAAGCGTTGAAAGGAATGTCCGGGCTCCGGGCACAACGACCATGACGTCGATCGGCCGCGTAACCATCGCCGAGGTGCTCGCCGAGCACAGTCGCCCGCTGCACATCCACGAGATCGCCAGCCGGCTCGGGCTCACGGAGGGCGCCTACGAGCCGCTCCGCCGCGTGCTCGACGATCTCTGCTGGGACGGAAGCGTCGTCGCCTTGCCAGGCCAACGGTTCCGCCTCGCGCGTGCTCGCGAGGAGCGGCGCACGAACAAGGAGTACGAGGGTTCGCTGAACGTGAACCCGCGCGGCTTCGGGTTCGTCACGGTGCTCGACCTGCCCGACGACGTCTTCGTGCCGCAAGAGGCGATGGCCGGCGCGCTGCACGGCGACACGGTGGCGATCCGCGTGGTGACGACGTCACGCCGGGGCATCGAGGGCGCGGTGGCGCGCGTCGTGAAACGCAAGACGACGCGCGTCGCGGGCGTCCTGCGCAAGCGCGGGCGGAGCGCGTGGATCGAGCCCGACGACTCGCGGCTGCGTGGCCCGATCGTCCTGAAATCCGAGCCTCGCATGAAGCTCGAAGACGGCCTCGCCGCGGTCGCCACGATCACGCGGTTCCCCGAGATGCCCGACGAGAACCCGGAGGGCGTGCTCGAAGCCGTGCTCGGCGTGCCCGGCGATCCGAACGTGGAAGTCGCCAAGGTGCTCGTGCGCGAGGCGATCGAGGAAGCGCATCCTGCGGAGGCGATCGCGGAAGCCGAAGCGTACGGCGACGAGGTGCCGCACGAGGCGCTCGCCGGCCGCGAGGATCTGACGCACCTGCCGCTGCCGACGATCGATCCGGAGGACGCGCGTGATCACGACGACGCGGTCTGGGTCGTGCGGAACGAGGACGGCTCGTACCGGGCGTGGATCGCGATCGCCGACGTGTCGCATTACGTGCGGCCCGGGACGGCGCTCGACGAGAGCGCGATGACGCGCGGCAACTCGATCTACCTGCCCGATCGGGCGATCCCGATGCTACCGCGCGCGCTCTCCTCGAACCTGTGCTCGCTCCTGCCGAACGTCACGCGCCTCTGCTTGTGCGTGGAGGTCGATCTCGACGCGACGGGCGCCGTGACGGGCGCGCGCATCTTCGAAGGCTTCATGCGCTCACGCGCGGCGCTCACGTATCCGGCCGTGGCGCGCGCTCTCGGGCTCGCAAAGCACGCGGTGGCGAACCCCGACGCGGAGGCGATGCGCGACGACCTCGCCGTGATGTGGGAGCTCTCGCGGCAGCTCCGCGCGCGGCGCATGCGGCGCGGCGCGCTCGACTTCGATTTGCCCGAGGCGAAGGTCGTGCTCGACGTGGAGACGGGCGCGCCGCTCGACGTGGAGAAGCGCGCCCACGATCCGGGCGTGAAGAAGGCGTACGAGCTCATCGAGGAGCTCATGCTGCTCGCGAACGAGACGGTCGCGCGAGAGATCGTGACGCGGATGACGCCGGGGATCTTCCGCGTCCACGCGCCGCCGAACCCCGAGCGGCTCGAGCGATTCATCACGATGTGCGAGACGCTCGACGTGGGCTTCGAGCTCGAAGACGCCTCGGATCCGAAGAAGCTCTCGACGTTCCTGAAGCGCATCGCGAACCACCCGCAGAAGCAAGTGCTGCACTCGCTCTTGCTCCGCGCGATGAAGCAAGCGGTGTACGACGTGAACAACGGAGGCCACTTCGGCCTCGCGTCGACCGCGTACCTGCACTTCACCTCGCCGATCCGTCGCTACCCGGACCTCGTCGTGCACCGCATGGTGCGCGCGCTGCTGCGCAAAGAGCGCATCGACACGAGCCCCGAGGCCGAGGAGAAACTACGCCTCGCCGCGACGACGGCGTCCGACTGCGAGCGCCGCGGGATGGACATCGAGCGCGAGGTCGTCGATCTCTATCGGGCGCTCTACATGCGCTCGCACATCGGCGAGATCTTCGAGGGCACGGTGACGGCCGTCGTGGGCACGGGCCTCTTCGTGGCGATCGACAATCCGTTCGTGGACGTGCTCGTGCGCCTCGATGCCCTCGGCCCCGACGGCTACGAGGTCGACGAGACCGGCCTTTACGTGACGGGCGTGCGCAGCGGCGAGCAGATCAAGCTCGGCGACACGATGCTCGTGCAAATCGAGGACGTCGCCGTGCTGCGCCGCTCGATCTACGGCAGGCGCGTGATCGCGGTGGACGAAGAGGGCGTGCCCGAGGAGAGGCGGCGCAAGGTCCGTCGCAAAGCGTCCACGATGGGCCCGGACAAACGTGCTGGAGGTCAGGCGGCGAAGGTGTCGACGAAAGGTCGCGCCACGCGCGGGGGCACGGACGGATCAAAAAAGACCAAGACGAAAAAGGTCGTGAAGAAGACGAAGAAGACGCGGCACTAGCCGGCGCGGGTATCCTCGCTTGAGGCTCGATAGAGCGGCGTGAGGCCGCCGCGCTCCGCGTACGGCTGCACATAACGAAGCAGCACGTTCGCGCTCGGCAGGAAGCGGTGATAACGCTTCTCCGGGATCACGAGCGCGTCGCCCGGGGCGACCCAGATCCGCATCCAGCGCTCGTCGGCCGCGCGGACGTCATACACGCCCTCGCCTTCGAGAAAGAGCCGCACCTCGGCGATCAGGTGCAAATGCTCGTCGATCTCGCGGGCAATCGTCGCCTCGTCGCGCGGGTTCGCCACGCTGAGCCGGACGTCGTCGTGCTTGGTGAAACCACGGTCGGCGCGAATGCGATCGAGGAGCGGCTGCATCGACCGCGGATCAAATGCCTCGGTGATGATCCCCTCGGCCCGGAGCTCCTCGGGGCTGCAAACCCGCTCACTCGGGCTCATCCAAACCGCTCGCATCAAAACCTCCGTTCCGTACGGTCTCTCTCGATTTTGATCCCGCCCGGACGGAGGCGCGGCGTCAAGGACCTAACGCCGGATCAACCAGAAGAAGCCGACGACGCTGAGGACGAGCACAAAGGCCCCAAAGACGAACACCAGACCATCGGTGAGGCTCCAACCAGACTCGGGAGCCGGCGTGGCCGCTCGCTGAGGCCGAAGCGGGCGCGAGGCGTCGTCCTCCACGGGCGTCGGCTCCGGCGCAGCCGTCGTGGAGGGCGTCTCGTCCTCGGCGACGGGCGGCGGGGGCGCGTCCTCGGGGCGCATCGGCTCGTCCGCGCACCGCGACAGCTCCGCCAGCGCTTCGGCCGCGGGATACTCGAACACCAGCGTGTTGCGGCCCATGGCGAGGGTTTGTCCGCTACGCCAGGCGACGTCGGTCGGGCCGAGCGCCGCGCCTTCGAGCAGCGCGGCCTTCGAGCCGAGGTCCCGCACGAGCAGGTGCTCGCCCTTGAGGCCGATCTCCACGTGCCGGAACGCGGTCTCCGGATCGTCGAGCGGGAGGTCCACCTCGCGCGCGCGTCCGAGCACGTAACGCCTCGCCGCGTCGGTGAGCGCGAGCGTCTTGCCTTCGTCGGGCCCCGACACGACGACGAGCTTTGGACCTGCGTCCTCGCCCTGCGTGGCGAGCCCACGCGTGACGAGGTCGAGCGCGAGGGCTTTGGTCGTCGCGGGTGTCGCGCGCGCGGTCGCGAGCGGATCGATCTTCACTTCGAGCCACACGCGGCCGAGGCGAAAGAGCTCTCCGGATCGGAGGACGCGCGGCGATTGCGGCGGCAAGAGCACGGAGCCGAGGGCCGTGCCGTTCGTGCTGCCTTCGTCGATGATCACGTACTCGTGGCCGCGCTGGCGGATCGAGGCGTGACGGAGGCTGACGCTGGGGTCGGGGAGGCGGAGATCGGAGCCTTCGCCGCGGCCGATGAACACGCGCGGCATGTCGAAGGTGAGCGAGAGCTCGTCGCCCGTTGCCTCCGCCCGCACCGTGATCGTGAGTGCCATGAAACCTCGGGCGAACGCGCGGCGAGATGCTTCGCCGCGCGCGCCTTCAGGCGCCGATGCTCCGGCGCACGCGCTCCACGGCGTTGCCGAGCTGGCGCATCGTCTGCTCCTGGATACGCGCCGCCTCCTCGATCTTCTTGGAGGCGTCGAGCAGCTGTTCGAAGCCGCGGTTCTGGTTGCGCTGCGACGCGTTCAGGTTGTTCACCATCGCGGAGATCTGCTCGATCGAGCTCGTCATCTGCCGGCCGCCGCGGGCCTGCTCCTGGCTCGAGCGCTCCACGTGTTGCGTGATCGTGCGCATCTTCTCGGCGCTCTTCATGATGAGCTCCGAGCCACGCGCCTGCTCGGCCGTGGCCGCGGCGATCTGCTGCACGGTCTCGGCGATGCGGCCGATCGCGTCGGTGACCTGCTTCGAGCCCTTGGCCTGCTCGACCGTGGCGCGCGCGATGGCGCGCACCATGTTCGTGCTCTTCTGCGAGCTGTCGAGAATCTTCTTCAGCGCGCGCTCGGCTTCGTTCGAGACCTCGACGCCGCGGTCGACGTTGTGCGCGCCGCGCTCGACGGCGGCGATCGCGTTCTTCGACTCGGCCTGGATCGTCTTGATGAGGTCCGCGATCTCCTTCGTGCTGCCGCCCGCGCGATCGGCGAGCTCTTTGATCTCGTCGGCGACGACGGCGAAGCCTTTGCCGTGCTCGCCGGCCTGGGCGGAGAGGATTGCGGCGTTCAGCGCGAGCAGGTTCGTCTGCTCGGCGACGTCGTCGATGACCGCGAGGATCTGGCCGATCGCCTCGATGCGGAAGCCGAGGTTCGAGATGACGCTCACGGCCTCCTGGCTCGACTCCTTGATGCGGTAGATCTCGCTGATCGTCTTCAGGATCGCCTCGGCGCCCTTCTCGGCGTCCATGGCGACCTCCTCGGACAGACGCGCCGTCTCGTTCGCGTTCGACTGAACCTGATCGATGGACACGTCCATCTGGTTCATCGAGGAGCTCGTCTCTTCCGCGGTCAGCGAGAGGCCGTCGACGTTCTTCGCGACCTCGCGGATCGAGTAGGCCATCTCCTCGATCGAGGAGACCGTCTCGCGCACACTCGCCGCGAGCTCACCGACGTTCTCGGCGACCTCGTCGCTCGTCGCCGTCATCTCCAGGATGCTCGAAGAGGACTCCTCTGCGCTCGTCGCGAGCATCTCGATCGACTGCGAGAAGGTCGACAGCGAGGCGTTGATGTCGCGCGCGTGCGCCGTCGCCTGCTCGGCCGAGGTGAGCACGGTGCCGAGGCCGTCGCCGAGCCGGGGCAGGTACTCGTCGATGACGCCGAGCGCCTCGCCGAGCTCCGCGCGCCGCTTCTGCTCGCGTTGCTCCGAGCCGCTGAGGCGCTCGCCGATCGACGCGAGCTCCATGTAGATCCGCGCGACCTCGGGCTTCGCGCCCACGGGCGCGCGGACACGCTCGCCCTCGCCGGCGCGCTGCACGGCGTTGACGATCTCGCCTTCGAGGATCTGCATCGCCTCGGCGAGCTCGGCGCGGCGCTTCTGCTCGCGCTGCTCGGCCTGCGTGAGGCGCTCGCCGATCGAGGAGAGCTCCATGAAGATGCGGGCCACCTCCGGCTTCGCGCCGGGCGGCGGACGGACACGCTCGCCCTCGGCGACGCGCTGGACCGCATCGATGACGTCGGCCTCGACGTTCGCGAGCGTCTCGGCGAGCTCACCCTTGCGCTGGGCCTCGCGTTGCTCCGCGGTCTGCGCGCGCTGCTCGGCGCCGGCGAGCCCTTGTTCGGCGACGATCGCGCGCTGCTCGGCGCCCGAGATCCGCGCCTCGAGCGACTGGAGCCGCTGCTCGGCGCTGCCTGCGCGTTGCTCGGCGGCGCTCGCGCGCTCCTCGGCGAGCTGGACCTTCTTGTCCGCGTCCTTCGTCGCGTCGCGGACCACCTCGGCGACGCCCGAAAGCTCCGCGTAGATGCGCGCCATGTCGGGCTTCGTGCCTGCCGGCGCGCGCACGCGCTCGCCGGAGGAGGCGCGACCGAGGGCGTCGATCACCTCGTCGACGTTCACGCTGCTCGTGCCTGCGTTCTGCTCGAGCTTCGCGACTTCTTCGTTGAGGTCCGCGGTCTTCTTCGAGAGCCGCTGGATCTCCTCGTAGACGTCCGCGAGCTCGCCCGTCACGCCTTCGGGCAACGCTGGCTTCTTGCCGCGGGCCGCGGCTTTCAGCGCGTCGACGAGCCCGCCGAGCTTGACGTTCGCGCCCTGGGACGCGCTTGCGATGAACATCGCGACCGCGGCGCTGAGGCCTATCAGGTAGAAGAGCTCGGACGTGAAGTCCTTGAGGAAGGACTTGGATCCGATGCCGAAGAGGACGGCGGCGACGAGGACGACGGCGGGGGGGCCGAGCTGCCTTGAGTTCATGGTCTGACGCGGCTTGCGGGTGGCGCGCGTCGGGCGACGCTCCGGCCGAGGGGCAGGCGCGAGCCGACACGCGAACGCTCGCCGAGGTTAAGAGCGCCAGGGCCTCGGGTGCAAGGAGAGGGATCATTTCCTCGCGATCGAGGCCTAGGACCCGCCCGGCTGCGCGGCCCCCTCGGCCCCCGTCCGCCGAGATTCCCCCTCCCCCGCGGCCTTTCTCGGGGGCGAGCTGTAGTCCGGCGACGTCCCGAAGGGCTTGTCGTAGCCCCGATGATGCGGAGCTCTGCGGGTAGGAACACCGTCGTTCGAGCCGACGAACGTGCCGCACCCCACAAGCATCCCCGAAAGAACCAGCAAGCCGACGAATCCCCTCATGGAAGAGCCTCCATGCGCTGATGTTCGGAACCCCGAACAGCGTGGACGACGGCGGGCCGGGCCACCCTACGACACCGGCGGAGAATTTTTCAGTGGCGCGGGCGGCGCGCCTCATCGAGGGACGTTGCGGCGCGGAGGCGCGCGTGCGCCTATGATGCGGGCCCTTCGAGGCTTCTTCGCCCGTGACCCTCGCTGCCCGGTTGCTCCTCGCCTTCGGCCTCGTCGCCATCTTTGCCGCGGCGCTCGTGGGTCTGTCGCTGCGCGACGCCTCGCGTCAGATCATCGAGAGCGACTTCGAGGACCGGATCGAGGCCGCCGCGGTGGGCGTTCGTCGCGAGCTCGCGCGGGAGGCGCGCGCGCTCGAAGGCCTGCTCGGTCCGCTCTGCGCGCACGATACGTTCGTGGACAAAGCGCACCTCTTGCTCGAAAAGGCGCGCGGCGACGAGGCCGCGATCGAGTCGGGCGCGCGCATCTCGATGCGACACTTCGTCCCCGATCAGGCGCGCGCGCTCGGGCTCGACGACCTCGTGCTCGTCACCGACAAGGGCTTGATCCTGGCCGCCTCGGACGTCGCGCTCACGGGCACGAAGGCCCCCGAGCTCGCGAAGCTCTTGCGATCGCCGACGGGCGGCGCGCCGCGGCTGCGGCCCGATCCGAAGGGCGGCGAGGCTTCCCTCGAAGTGCACTGCGCGCGCTCGGGCGGCGGCGTCGAGGTCGGCCTCGTCGGCGCGCGCCGCGTCGGCAAGATCCTCGAGCGCATCGGCGCCTCGCACGGCGTCGAGCTCCGCGTCGAGGGGCCCGATCGCGCGAAGATGGCAGGCAGCGCGGTCGTCCGGCCGATCGACGTCGCCGAGGTCCCGGGCCTGCGCGTCGTGGCGATCGCCACGCGCGACAAGCTCCACGCCGCGCTCGCGAAGCTCGATCGCGCGATGCTCTTCGCCGGCTCGGTCGCGCTCGTGCTCGGCCTCGCCATCGCGTTTGTCCTCGCGCGGAGCCTCTCGCGCCCGCTCGTCGAGCTCGCCCGCGAGACGCGCGAGGTCGTGGCCGGCGCGCCGCGCACGGTGAAGGGGCGCGGCGGCCGCGAGCTCTCCGATCTCGCCGACGCGTGGAACCGCACGATCGCCGAGCTCGCCGCGATCCGCAGGCGCCTCGCCGCGACGGAGAGGATCGCCGCGCAGCGCGAGGTCGCGCGGCAGATCGCGCACGAGATCAAGAACCCGCTCGCCCCGATCCGCGCCGCCGTCGAGACGCTTCGAAGGCTCCGCGCCCGTGAAGATCCCGCCTTCGACGAGTACTTCGAGGAGGCGACGGTCACGGTGCTGCAAGAGGTCCACCGGATCGCGAACATCGTCACCGAGTTCACGCGCTTCGCGCGCCTCCCGCCGCCGAACCCCGAGCCGCTCGATCTCGTCTCCGTGGCGAAGGGCGTGGTCACGCTGCACGTCTCGGCGGGCGAAGGCGTCGAGCGCACGGGCACGCGTCGGGTCGAGCTCTCGTCCGAGCCGATCCCGAAGGTGATGGCCGATCGCGATCAGATGGTGCAGGTGCTGACGAACCTGATCCAGAACGGCCTCGACGCAGCGAGCGCCGTGCGTCCCGACCCGCGTGTGCTCGTGACGCTCGGGCCGCTGCCGGACAACAAGGTCCGCATCGTCGTGCGCGACAACGGCCCGGGCGTACCTGCCGAGATGGTGCCGCGGCTGTTCGAGGCGTACGCGACGACCAAGGAGAAAGGCACCGGCCTCGGCCTGGCGATCGTCCAGCGCATCGTGTTCGAGCACGGCGGAGAAATCGCGTATCGCGAGGCGAAGAAGGGCGGCGCGGTGTTCGAATTCTGGCTGCCCGTGTCCGGCCCGCCCCTGCTCGACAAACCGCCGGCCGTCGACACCACGCTCCGCGGGCCGGACAAAGGCGCCTAGAACCCGGACAAAGCCCCAACGATTCCCCCCGAGGCGCGATCGCTTCGTCCTCTCGCAGAGCGCCGAGCGGTTCGGCGCTCGAGGGGCCTCTGCGCTGGCGAGCGTCGATCGCCTCTGGCATGGTCCGGCCATGCGAAGTTCGACGGCACGCGTTGCGTTCGCCCTCTCGCTCGTGGCTCTCTCGTCGCTCGCGCCGGGTTGCGGCGGCGCGCCTCCGAAACAGCCGCGCACGTCGCGCCCGAAGCCCACGCTCCGTCCCTCGGCAAACCCCAAGCCCGCCGCCACGGTCGCGGGCCCGGCGCTCTTGCCCTCGTACGTCATCGCGCGGCTCGACAGCGAGAACGCGGCGCCGTACGTCGCGCGGCGCGGCGAGGACATGCTCGTCTTCTACGACGCGCGCGGCCGGCTCTACACGCGCCTCTGCGGTCCGGAAGGGAAGCCCAGGACGGCCGAGCCCATCGACGTCGGTCCCGCCGCGGCCGAGATGCCCGTCGCCACGGTCGAGGCCGTGGGCGATGGCTACCTCGCGGCGTGGGTCGAGGGCATCAAGAACAACGCCGCGGTGAAGGTCCTGTCCCTCGACGCGACGGGGGCCGCGCGCGGCGCGCCCATCACGCTCGCGCAGTCGGCCGACGAGGTGAGCTGGGTCCAGATCGTCCCGGGCCCGACCTCGGCGCTCGTCGTCTGGGAGATGCCTCGCGACGATCACTTCGACGTTCTGGCGGCGCCGGTGACGCCAGGAAAAACCCCTTCCCCCGCGGTCACGCTCGCGCACGAGGTCCTCGGCTGGGATCTCGTCGCGACCGAGCGCGGCGCCGCGATCGTCACCGTGGTCGCGCCCGCGGGCGGCGCGCAAAACGAGACCAAACAAGGCTGGGTCGGCCGCGTGCTCTACGCCGACGTCGATCTCGCGGGGAAGGTCTCGACGCCCGTCGTCGTGAACCCGGAGGCGACGGCGCAGACCGACATCGTCGCGGGCCGCGCGGGCGGGCGCACGCTCATCGGCTGGACCGACGTGCGCAACATCGACTCCAGCGTGTACATCGCCGCGGTCGAGCCCGGCGGCACCATCGTCACGCCCCCGAAGCGCGCGACCGTGCCCATCGGCGAACAAGCCCTCGTCTCGATCGTCTCGGGCGCGGGCGCGGGCAAACGCGCCCTGCTCGCGTGGGAAGATCTCCTGCGATCGCCGCGCGAAGGGCGCCTCATCCGCCTCGCGACGATGGATGCCGACGGCAAGCTCGGCGCCGAGCGCGCGACGCTCGTCTTCAGCGCGAACGGCCCGCCCGACATCACCGCCGACGGCGACGGCTTCGCCGCGCTCACGCTCGCGCCCATGTCGAACGGCGCGGGCCCTCTGCCCAAGGACGCGCCGATCTGGCCCACGTTCGTGCGCTTCGGCCCCGACCTCCAGGTCCGCGCCGCGGAGCCCGTGCGCGCCGAGGCCTTCGCGACCACCGAGGGCATCCCCTACCTCACGCGAAGTTTGTCCTGCCAGGCAGGCGCTTGCACCACGCTCGCGGCGAGCGAGGGCTCGCCCGCGACGCTCGCGGCGGTCGGCTTGCCCGTGCGGCAGAGCCCTTGGCGCGCGCCGGCCTCGCGGGATCCCGAGGAGACCCCGCCGCGCCCGCTCAGCGTCACGGCCCTCTACGACGGCGAGCACCTCGCCCGCGTGGCCGCGACCGAGCGCCCCTCCGGCGGCGCGCTCGCCGCGTGGGTCACCTACTACCTCGAAGGCTCTGGCGACCGCGACGGCGGCAAACCTGCGCGCAAAGACGAGCAGCTCGCCACGGTGGGCGTGCGCCCCGTCTCCGCGGCCGGCGTTCCCGGAAAAACCCAGATCCTCTCCCGCCGCGCGCTCTCGATCGGCGGCGTCGCGATCGCCTCCGCGCCGGGCGGCAAGACCGAGGAGAGCGCGCTCGTCTGGGCCTCGCGAGACAAGAACGAGGCCCAGGTCCAGATCGCCAAGCTCGGGCCCGAGGGCGAAAAGATCGCGCAAAAGCCGCTCACGACGATCGCGCGCAAGCCGAGCAAGGACGGCGTCCCGAGCGAGGTCTCGGATGTCGCCGTCGCGTACGCGCCTCCCTCCGATCCGGGCAAGAGCACCGACGACGGCTTCATCGTCGCGTGGGTCGACACGCGCGACGGCAACGCCGAGGTCTACGCCGCGCGCGTCGATCGCACGCTGCGCAAGGTCGTCCAGGACCGACGCATCACCGAGGCGCCCGGCGACTCGACCGAGGTGCAGATCGCGGTGCGCGGCAAGGAGACGTTCCTCGTGTGGTCCGACGCGCGGAGCAACCCCGACGAGGGCGCCGGCGACATCCACGTCGTCCGCCTCGACACGCGCACGCTCCAGAAGGTCGGCCCCGAGACGCGCCTCTACGCGTCTCCCGCGCACTCGCGCTCGCCCTCGGTGACGCTCGCCGGCGATCGTGTGATCGTCACCTGGATCGAGGAAGCCGCCTCCGACAAGGGCGAGGAATCGGCGGCGAGCGCGCGCATCGCGATCCTCGACGAACGCGGCGCCCTGGCCGGCCCCCTGCGCACGGTCCATGGCGAGGAGCAGAGCGCCGTCACCTCCGTCGCCCTCGCGTGCGGCCCCTCGAAGTGCCGCGGTGTCCTCACGTCCGCGCGCCTCGAGGGCATGTTCCTCGACGCGTTCGAGCTCTCGCCCGGCGCGCCCCCCGGGCCGCTCAAGGCCCTCGCCACGCTCACGGGTGGCGCCAACGCGGACGTCTCTCCCTCGTTCGCCGGTCGCGAGGGCACCTCGCTCTTCTTTGGCGACGACGCCATCGGCGGCACCGGCCGCGTCCGGTTCATGACGATCGGCTGGCCCTAGCTCCCGACGATCGTTCGACTACCAATCATCCGAGCGCTGCCGCGGCGCGCCTCGCAGCTCGGCGAGCGCGTCCTCCATCGACAGGAGCACCTGCTCCGCCTCGTCCACGTTGTTCGGCCAGTGCGGGCTGAACCGCAGGACGCCGTCCGGGATCGCCGTGCTGATCCCGCGGCCGAGCAGCGCGCGGTGGAGCGCCACCACGTCGATGTCCTTTGGCGGCAGCACCGCGAGGATCCCGCTCCGCCGGCTCGCCTCGGCCGCGCGTAGGCTCGTAAAACCTCGCTCCACGAGGCCCGCCTCCACCGCGTCGCCCCAGCGCACCACGTGCGCGTGGATCGTCTCCACGCCGAGCTCGGCCACGAGGTCCACGGCGGCTTCGAGCCCCACGAGCCCGATCGCGTTGATGCATCCGACCTCGAACACGTCCGCGCGCTTCTTGAGCGGCCGGTCGTACCGCATGTGCCCCGGCCCTTCGATCAGGAAGCGCACCGCGTCCTCGTGGCTCAACCATCCGGCGACGTGTGGTCGCAGCGCCTCCACGCGCTCCTTCCGCACGTAGAGCATCCCCGTCCCTTCGGGGCCCATCAGCCACTTGTGCCCGCCCGAGGCCCAGTAATCGATCTCGAGCGCGCGCACGTCCACCGGCACCGCGCCCGTCGCCTGGATCCCGTCGACGAAGAGCTCCGCCCCGTGCGCGTGGCAGAGCCGCGCCATCTCCCCGAGCGGCATCCGCAGCCCCGACCGGAACTGCACAGCGCTCACCGCCACGAGCCGCGCGCCCTTCGCGAGCTCCTCCGCCAGCCGACCGAGCCCTCGCTCGTCGCTCTCCTGGAAATCCGACAGCGGCAGGAACACCGGCGTGACGTCGAACAGCTCCGCCGCGCGCATCCACGGCGTCACGTTCGCCGGGAACTCCCCGTCGAACAGGATCACCCGATCGCCGCGCTTCCACGGAAACGACAGCGCGATCGCCGTCACGCCCGCCGACGTGTTCGGCACGAACGCGATCTCCTCGGCCGACGCGCCCACGAGCCGCGCGAGCTTCTCGCGCAGCTGTCCCCTTTGTGCCCCGTAGGTCCCGAAGGCCTGCGCCCCGCGCCGCCCCCAGTCCGCGATCGCGTTTTGCATCGCGCGGCGCACGGGCCAGGACGGCGGCGAGATCGCCGCGTGGTTGCAATAGACGAGCGGCTCGAGATCCGGGAAATGCTCCCGATCGCCGAGCTTTGCCGTGAATTTGACGTCGTCGCCGCGGCCCATGGGCCGAAAGGATGCCCCTCCCCAAGGCCTCGTGGCAAGGCTACGCTCGCGGGTCGACGTGCGCGGCAACGACGGCGCTTATCGGGATCCGCTGCAGGGCTTGCGCGCCCGTGTGCAGGACCTCGCGCGCGAAGTCGAAGAGCGCGAGGCCACGCTCACCGACGCGCTCGTCGATCACCTCCCTCGCCCGCTCGCCGAAGCGCTCCTCGAGGGCCGCGCCCACGCGCGCTTGCCGGCCAGCACCGAGGCCGAGCTCCTCGCCGCCGAGGCCAGGCTCCTCGCGTATCGCGACGCCCTCGACCGCGCGATCGAGCTCGCGCCCGACCTCGAGGACGAACAACGCGCGCTCCCCGACGACGCGCCCGATCCGCAGCTCTCGGGCCGGCTCCGCCCCCTGATCGACCTCTTCATCGGCGACATCGTCATCGAGACCTTCGACGCCGCCGAGCGTGGGCTCCACCAGGCCGCGCTCGCTCTCGACAAGCACGCCGAGGTCGAAAAGCAGGCCGCATACGCCTTCCGCGCTCGCTTCCGCGCGCACGACGCGCCCTTCTCGGTCCTCACCCAGATCGCCTTCGCTCCGAACGAGCAGCCGGCCGAGGTCCACGTCTTCGTCGCGACCTCCGTCGCCGCTGGAACACCGCCATTGCGGATTCGACCCCAGACGCTTTTGCATGGACTCGGCAAGGCGATCGGCCTCGTGCGCGACGTGGAGCTCGGGGACGAACGTTTTGATGATTCGTTCCTCATCGAGGCCGAGCCTGACGTCGCAAAGCGCCTGCTCGGCCCCTCGGTGCGCAAGGCGCTCCTCGGCGTCGCGGCCTACGACATCCCTGATCTCGACGTGCGTGGCGGCTCTGCCGTCCTCCACTTCCGCTTCGAGCCGAACGAGCGCCTCCTCCGGAACGCCACCCTCGCGCTCGCGGGGATCCGAAAATCCCCGGTCACGGTCTCGCTCCTGCGTTGAATACCCGCGTCTTCGTTCGTTTTTCGCGTGGTACATTGCGCGAGATGAAGGCCGCATCGAAGTGGAAATCTTTGGCGTTATTGTTCTCCGTGGCCGCGATCGTGGGCGCCGCTGGATGTTCGAACGACCAAACCCCCACGCCCGAGCCCAAGCCGGCTGCATCCGCCGCGTCGAAAGGACGTGTCGAGTGGGTCCGGGCGACCGAGGGGGAGGACGTCGCGACGACCGTGCGGCGCGAGATCGAGCGTGCTCGCAAGGACGGACGGGATCTGCTCGTCTATGTGGGCGCGACGTGGTGCGAGCCCTGCCAGAGGTTCCATCACGCGGCCGAGAAGGGGGAGCTCGACGACATCTTTCCTCGCCTGCGGATCCTGGAGTTCGACCTCGATCGCGACGCCGAGCGGCTCGCCGTCGCTGGTTACACGTCGCGGCTCATCCCCTTATTTGTCGCGCCAAACGATGACGGCACCGCCTCGGATCGGCGCATCGAGGGCTCGGTCAAGGGCGAGGCGGCCGTCATGGAGATTGCGACGCGGCTCCGCCGCATCTTGCCGCGCACCTCGTCCGGCCCTACCGGCTGAGCCGCTTGCCATTCGCGAGCCCGGACAAGCTCCGAACGCCGGGCCGACTGCTACGTTCTTTTCGCACCCCTCGCGTCTCGAACGAAACCCGCTTCGCGTCGAGGGTGATGGTTCGGCCGAACCGATCATAACGATCACATCAAAGGCCGCCGGCGCGTCATCGTTTGCACGCGCCGCATCATCGAGATCTTTGGGAAGACGCGCGTGTTCGCTCGCGTTTTACGCGTGTCTACCGGTCGCCGAGGCGGTTCCGATCGCCTCGGGAGGGGAGCGTGCGCGCGTGCATCGATACGTAATTCAACTTACAACGATGAGCTCCTACGACAAACGGGGCTCGGGGGCAGTTCCATCAATGAAACCGTATTTTCCACTGCCAAGGTTCGTCGGAACAGTGCATAGTAGGGTCGTGCTCGCCCAAAAGCATAACAGGGTGGACGTGGGGCCTGCGCCCGCCCGACGACAAACCAGGCAACAGGACCAGCAATCAACCACTTCCTTGATCCGGCACGAGGAGGGCCGGCGGGGTCGTCCGTGAGGACGTCCCGAAAGAAACGCCATGCCGCGACGAACCGTACCGGATCCTTTCGCAACGCAGGTGGGTGGCCGCATCCGTGAGCTTCGTCTGGAACGAGGCATGTCCCTGGCTGAGCTCGCGGACGCGAGCGAGCTGTCGAAAGGACACCTTTCCAGCGTCGAACACGGGCTCGCAGCCATCACGATCCAGACCATCTCCCGGCTCGCCCACGGGCTCTCGCTGCCGCCCCTCTACTTGCTGACCTTCCCCGGGGAAGACGAGCGCGCGCACGCCGCGGAGCTCGTCCGCAAGCTCCCCACGGATCAGGTCCGCAAGCTCCGCCGTCAGCTCCAGGTGCAGCTCGGTCTCCGTAAACGCTGATCCCGGCGCACGTATCTCACCGATCCCGAAATCGGGACCGCCCTGAAAAGCGGCCCCGATTTTTTTTCAAGAAGGCCCCGACGAACGCCGCTCGATCGGCTGGACCCACGCTTCTCCGTAGCGCTCCACGTCGATGTGCCGGACGCCGAAGCACGCCGATTTCACGGCGCAGCGCTCGCACGCGGGGACCTTCCGACGAAACTCGACCGGACCGGGGATGGGTTTGCCCGAGATGAACCGTTCGTCGGCGTCGAAAGCGCAGAGCGGCGGGCCACACGGCCCCTCGAGCCCGCGCACCATGATCCCCAGGACAAACGCGCGATCGAGCGCCTTCCGGAGCGCGGCCCGCAGGCGCGCGGGATCCGGCACGATCGTCCCCACGAGCGAACGATCGAACGGCATCGTCGGGTACGAGATCATGAGATGCAGGAGCTTCGGATGGCGGCCGAACGTGTCGTGGATGAAATCGGGCAACGCCCCGAGCTCGTCGATGCCCTCCGCCGTCGTCACGGCGTTCAGCGCGACCGGGATGCCCGCGTCGAGCAGCGCATGGATGCCCCGCACGGTCCGCTCGTGCGTGCCGGGCGCTCGCGTGATGGCGTCCGAGACCGCCGCGTCGCCGCTATGGAGCGAGACGAACGCCTGCGTCACGCCCGCCTTCGCGAGGCGCACGGCATACCCCGGCTTGCTCGCCTGGATGGCGTTCGTCTCGAGCGTCACGCCGGTAAAACCGAGCGCGCGCGCTCGCTCCACATAACGAATGAGCTCCGGGTCGAGCATGGGCTCGCCGCCCGAGACGATGAGCGAACGCGCGCCGGCCGCCCACAGGTCCTCGATCCATCGAACGACCTGCTCGGGCCCGTAACGCCCCCAATCGCGGCCTTGCCAGCACATGCCGCAATCCTGGTTGCAGCCGAAGCCCGTCCGCACGATGGCTTCGAGCGGCTCGACGCCCGCCACGATCTGGCGAAAGAAGCCGAGCGGCACGCCCAGAGGCAGCCGCGCGAGCTCCTTTGCGATCCCCGAGGCGCGCTCCCATCGCTCTTTCGTCGTCGCCACGACGAGCCGCGCCGCCATCGCCTCGAACGCCTTCGTCCATCGCGCGGCCTCGGATACGCTCGGACAAACCTCCACCGTGGCAATGCCAGCGGCCTTGTCCCAGCCGAGGCGCAGGCGCGCGATCGGATCCCGTTTGCCGAGCACGAGCTCGACGTGATGTTTGTCCGCATTCACGTCGAGCAGCGCGAGCCCGAACGCGGGCAGGTCCACGGGCAGCGACGGCGCGTTCACGAGCGCCCGGGCGAGCGCGCGTTTCTTTTCGGCCGCCTCATGCTCGACGCTCGGCGGATCCCGAAAGACGACGCCGCTCGATCCGGCCACGTCACGGCCGCGCGGCTGGCCCTTCGCGGCCATGGCGCGCTCGACGTCGTCCACCGTCAAGAGCGCCGGATCGGCCGCGGACGAGACGAGCGCGAGCAGCGTCTCGAAAAGCGTGAGCTCGTCGCGGCCCCCGCTTCGCCGGATGGCCGCGGCCGCGAGCTCGGCGAGGTGGCGGACACGTTTGTCCTGGAACCGCCATGGTCGCGCGGGCAGATACCCATATCGCGCGCTCGCGTCGTCCTCGGGGCTCTCGTAGGCATCGGCGAGCAGGCCATCCCGCTCGGCGAGCCAGTAGAGCGCCGTGTCGGGATAGAGCCGCACGCGCGAGAGCAAGAGGTGGCCGCGGAGCTCGTGCATGCCGGTCTTTCGGATGCACGCGAGGTTCGTCCGGAGGTCCTCCATCGTGGTCCACGGCGTGAACAGGATGAAGCCGAACGCCGCGTGCGAGAGGTCCATCGCGGGCGCGTATTCGGTGTTCCAGCGGCGGAGCGCCTCGAGGAAGCGGACGAGCGTCTCCTGCGTCGCGCCTTTGTTGAAGCGATCGAGCTCGGGCTGGGAGAAGTTCTCCACGCCGACGAGGAAAGGCGCGAGGCGGATCGACGAGCGCCGCGCGGACGCGAGCGCGCGCGTGAAGCGGGCCGTGTTCTGGAGCCACCAGTCGGCGCGCGACTCGATGAGCAGCGTGAAGGGCCCGAGCTTTTCCGCCTCGGCCGCCTCGACGAGCTCGGTCAGGTAATAAAACGGGTTCTGGTCGCGCAGGACGAGCGCCTCGATCTCCGGTGCGTTCGCGCGCAGATATCGGAGCTGCACGAGCGCCCAGGCGAGCGCCTCGTCGCGCGACTTGTGCTCGTAATGGTTGCCCGTGGTGCAGAACCCGCAGCCGCGGCCCGCGCCCTCGGGGATCGTCGTGCCCGCATACAGGGGGTTTTCCCGCGCGTCGGCCTGGTACGGGCAGCCCGTGTTTCCCGTGATCGGAAACGACGGAAACCGCGGGCGCGCATCCTCGGTCGCAACCACGGGCCGGAGAAGCGGCGCATACCGCGGCAGCGGCTCCGTCGGCACGGCGCGGCCCGCGAGCGCGCAAAGGAGCGCGACCACCGCCTGTGGTTCTGCCGGACAAACGTGGCTCGCCGGCGCGTCCGAGAGGTCGTGCTCGCCGACGAGGCGGACGAACGTGGCGTCGGGCAATTCGCGGGCGAGGCGCGTGACGATCGCCGCGCTCCAGAGCCGCTCGTAAAGGATCGTCGGATACGGGCGGAGCGCACGGACGAGCGCGTCCCACGCGTCGCTCGCGTCGGTCTCGGCACCACGCGGCAGGTGCGCCACGACGAGATCGCCCGCAAGGCCCGCGGCGCGCATCGCGCCCGCGATGTGGTGCAGGCCCACGTCGTCCAGGAACGACCGATCCCGGTGGCTGTGCAGGCTGAGCACGGCCGCCGGGAGCACGCCTTCGCCGCGCGCGTCGGGGGCAGGCAAGGAGAGCGGCGGCACACCCGCCTCGCGAACGAGCGGCAAAGATCGCATTGGGGCCCGGAAGCCCGTAGGCTACACCGGGTGCGGCAGCCCGTCATCCTCCTCGGCAAAGGCGAAGTCTCGCTCGCGGCGGCGGACGGGGACGTGCACGTCGAGCCCGAAGGCGCTGGCCTCGAAGGCATCGAGGCGCTGCTCGCGAAGGACCCGCGCGCGGCCGTCGTGACTTCGGGCGGAGACGAAGGTTTTTTCCGCGCGAGCCTGTGCCTCGAACGGGGCGTGAAGGCGGTGGTCCTGCGCCGCGGCGCGCTCGAACAGGCGCGCGAATGGGAGCTCGCCGCGCGGGCGCGGAGCTTCGGGCGTGATCTCTTCGTGCACGACGATACGCGCGGATACGAGCGCGTGCGCGCGGGGGGAGAGCGCGTTCAAGTGGGCGCGCCCGAGGTCGCCGCGTGGGAAATGGCCGTGCGCGCGGCCTCCGGGCAAAGCAGGCAAGCGGCCGCGATCGGGCTCGACGTGGATGCCGCCTGGGAAAAAGCCGCCGAGGCCGCGGCGCCGCTGCCGATGGACGCGCCCGTGCCGGGTTTGTCCGAGAACCTGGAGGAGGTCGCGTTCGCGAACGGGGACAAACCCGTGCTTTATCTGGTGGTGCCCACCCGCTCGCTCGACGCGGCGCGCGCGCGGCACCCGGGCGCGGCGATGGCCCTCGCGCGCGCCGAGGCCGCGCCGCTCGCGGTCGAGGGCGCGACGGGGCGGCGCATCGAAGGCGCGTCGGGCGAGGCGAGCGTACATGCGTTTTTCTCGACCAACCCGGATCTCGCCGCACGGGCGGCCTCGCTCTGGGAGCAGGGTTCGTCCCGGAACGCGGCCGCGATCGGCGAGCTGCTCGGCTATCCGGCCTGCTGCACGGCCGCGTTCGTGGCGCTCGCCGATCGCCGGAACAACGCGGCGCTCGTGTACGTCACGGCCGCGCGCACCCGCGCGCTCGGCGCCTCGTTTCATTCGCTGCTCGACGTGGCCGTGCGACGCGTCGTCCCCTTCACGCCGTGCTCGTTCGGCTGCGCGCGCGCCGCCTCCCTGGCCACGCGCGTCGTCGCCTCGCTCCCGCGCGCGCAGGCCGAGGCGCTCACAGCCGCGCTCGCGAGGCCGGTGCTCTATCTCGACGAGGCGCGGGCCGTCGCGCTCGAAAACGCCCGCATCGAAGGCGCCGCGATCACCTTCGAATCCGCGCGATTCCTGCCCGCCCCGGCCCCCCTCGACCCCGCCGGCGAGCTTTTCGCGCGAAAGCTGTTTGGCGCCTTGTTCGAAGGCGGCGGCACGCTCGTCTGCACGGACGATTTCTTCGAGGTGCGCGGCGCCTCGTTCACGCGGCGCCTCGGACGAACCTCGCCCCGGCTCGGGGTGCTTTTACCGTTCGGCGGTTCGTCCGGATAACCTTCAGCCGAGATATCCCGATCCGCCGGGGATCGCGTCCACGCGCCCTCGCTGCCCGCCCGGGGCCATCGCGGCCTGGTTGCGCCGCCCCACAGGCCGCGGCGGAATTTCGAGCAGATACTTCGTCACGGTCGCCTTGTCGTAGCGCCGCGACATCCAGAAGAGATCGTACTCATTGATCTTGTCGAGCGTGCGGATGCCGAGCTCGCCCATGCGGGAGAGGATTCGATTGCGCGACGCGTCGATCACGTCGCGTTTGTCCTCCCATTTCAATCCGCCGATCTCGTCGTACGCGAGCGTGACCTGCCCCGTCTTCAATCGGTCGAAGTCGGGGCGCAGCACGATGCCCGCGTCCTCGGGGACGACGCCCATGCCGGGGAACAGGTAAAACCCCTGGAAGCAGCCGACGATGTCGATCTCCTCGGCGAGCGTCTCGACGAGGTGCACCGTGGCGTCGACGTCCTCCTCGGTCTCGTGGAAATACCCGGCGATGAAATTGACGCGGTTGATGATGCCGGCGCCGTGCGTGTTCCGGAGCGTCTCGACGATGTCCCGCGAGAGCAGGCCCTTCTTCATCAATTCGAGGATCTTGTCGCTGCCGCTCTCGGCGCCGTAATTGAGCAGGAGGCAGCCCGACGCGCGCATGAGCGCGGCGAGCTCGGCGGAGATGTCGGTGGGGCGGCAGGAGTCGGTCCATTGCAAGCCAGCCTTGGAATCGACGAGGCGCCGGCAGAGGCGCTCGAGCAGGCGCGGGCTCACGTTGACGAGGTTGTTCAGGAACATGAAGTCCCGGACCCCGTATCGCTCGGAGAGCGCGATGAGCTCGTCCGCGGTCTTCTCCGGCGACTGGACGTCGAGCCACTCCTTGGCGCTGCAAAACTCGCATTTCGCGGTGCAGCCCTTCACGAATCCGTAAGGCAGATATGCGAATGGCTCGACGGAATCGCCGTGGTAGAGGCCGTCCCGCGCGAGGGCGGCGAGGAGGCGCTCGGTGGGTTTGCCGCGGTACAGCTCGAACGGGACGTCGTCGAAATCGGGGCGCGGCATGGCGTTGAGGTGCGAGCGGACGAGCTTGTTTTTCGTGACACTCTCGCCCTCGCGGGACCAGACGCCCGGAATGTCGGCCGCGCGCCGATCCCGGTAGGCTTCGAGGTGCAAGAGGCCGAGGAGCGGGATCTCGCCGTCGCCGTCGACCACGTAATCGAAGGTTTTTCCGGTGCCGAGCGCGCGGTCGCCGTCGACCTGATCCCGCTCGCCGCCGAGCACCGTGGGAAAACCCGTCCGCTCCTTCACGAGGCGCGCGAGGCACGCCGCGATGTTCATCTGGAAATGGCCGAAGTAATCGACGATGGAAAACCCGACCAGCGCCCGGCGGCCCGATGCAGCGGCGTGGACGAGCTCCGGGCCGAACGAATTCCACATGTGCTCGGCCGCCGCCGCGACCGCGGGGCTTTCTGTTCCAGCGAGCCAGCCGTCGACGGCCGCGTCGTCGGCGAAGGCATCGAGCCGATCGTCGGCGTGCGTGATCTGGAGATCGTGAATGCGCGTGAAAAAACCGTGACCGCGGACGAACGCCGCGAGCCGCGCAGCCGCAAGCGAGGGCAATTCGAGCTCGTCGTAGCTGTTGCGATACCGCGGGACGTGCACGAGGACCATTTCGATCGGTCGGTTTTTCGCGCGCGTCGCATACCGGTCGAGGCTCGCCCGCGCGATTTCGACCGACGCCGCGGCGCCGGCGAGCGAGGCCGGCGAGGGCGCGTCCGCGACGCGAGGCGCAGCCAATGCGTGGCGCGTCGCGACCTCGAAGGGGCTCGGGACGACCTCGAGCCGCACAGGGCCGTCCCGGAGGAGCGCCTTTCGCGTGAGAGATGCGCCCTGCTTGCTCCAGCGACAAACCAGCGCGCCGCGCCGCATGACGGCCTCGACCTCGAGCGGGCCCTCGCCCTGCATTTCCTCGTCGAGGTCGACCTCGACGACGACGTCGCCGATGCGCGCGTGGCAGACGATCCGATCGGCGCCCGCGAGCGCGACGACCTCCGTGACGTCGAGCGCCGGCGCCGCGCCCGGGACGACCGCGTCCGCGAGCGCGAACGGGCCCGCAGCGAGGCGGGCGATCCGCGCCGCAGCGTCGGCGGAGAGGTCGAACGGGATCCGCGCGCCGTCGACGAACGGCGTGCGCGTGGAGGCCGCGCGCAGGACACGTCGGCCCGCCGGCGATCGTACGGACAAACCCACGAGCGCGCCCATCGATGCACGCCGCGCCTCCTCGACGAGCGCGAGGAACATCGGTTCGAGCACGCGCGCGCCCGCGTCGATCACGTCGGGAGATGCCATGTCCCGGAGCGCATGCGCGAGCGCCGAAGGGACGACGATACGAACGCCGGACGTCGCCGCGACGAGGGCGCGCGCGTCGTCCACAGGCACGTCCTCGCCGAGGACGAGGCAACCGCCTTCACCCGCGAGCTTCGCCGCAAGATCGGGCGCGCGGCGAAGGGCCTCCGTCGCGGTCGTGGGCACGATGCGCGCGGCGCGCGCGAGGCGCGAGAGGGGCGAGACGATCCGAGGCGCCGACTCCGGCTTCCCCGCGACGGCGACGAGGAGGGCTTGCCGCTTGCCGTGCGCGTCCGTCATCGCGATCGATGCTACCAGCGGACAGGCTTGGGACGAAAGTGTCCGTCCCCGGCCCGCGCAGCCCGCTCGGCGTGGAGCGCGGCGCGGGCGTGGTCCCCGGCACGGGAAAAGTGCTCGGCGAGGACGACATCCCGCTCGCCCTTCTGCTCGAGCCACGCGGCGGCGAGCGCGTGCCCGAGCGCGCGATCGGCCTCGGTGAGCATGCCGTACGCCGCCTCCCGCACGAGCGTGTGGCGGAAGGCGAGCTCCTGCTCCCCGGGGAAACGGCTGTCGGCGTGAGGCACGACGAAGCCCCGATCGACGAGCACGCGGAGCCTGCCGCTCTCGGTCGTCGTGCGCGTGTGGCCGAGCAGCGCCGAGAGTCCGCCCGACCAGAAGACGTCGCCGAAGATGCTCGCCGCGCGCAGGGTGCGCCGCGCCTCGGCGTCGAGCGCGCCGATCTGCGTCTCCAGGAGCGAGCGCGCCGAGGTCGGCAGCTCGTCGCCGCGCCCTTCGAGCTCGGCGCGCGAGAGCTCTTCGAGGACGAGGGGCGAACCCGCCGCGCGATCGACGAGTCGGTCCACGCGCGAGGCTTCGGCACGATCCCCGAGCCAGCCGCGCGCGAGCTCGACCGCGGCCTTGCGCGGCAGCGGCGCGAGCGGCATCACCTGCGTGAACGTCACGCCGGCCGTGTGGCCGAGCTCGTCGAAGAGCTCCGGCCGCGCGAGCGCGAGGACGAAGAGAGGGCGATCGTAGAGCTCGCAAAGCACGTCGCCGAGCGCGTGGATGGTGCGCGCGTCGCACCCGTGGAGGTCGTCGACGATCATGATCGCGGGGCGCCCCGCGCGGGCCATGGAGAGCGCCTCCGCGCAGTCGATCGAGGTGTCCGCGGTCAAGCGCCCCGCCCGCGAGATTGCCACGTTCGTGATCCCGCGGCGCCGCGCCTCGCGCACGAGCTCGCGCCCGAGCCGCGATTTGCCGATGCCCGGCGGGCCCGTCACCAGCACCGCGCGCGGCGCGACCTCTTCGAGGCACGCTTCGAGCGCCGAGAGCAGCGCGCCGAGCTCGCGCTCCCGGCCCACGAACGGCGCGCCGAGCAGCTCCGCACTCGCCTCGCCGAACGTCCGCGCCGCCGTGACGTCGCGCGTGCGCACCTCGCGCTCGGTGAGCGCAGGCGGCGCGCCGGGGGGTCGCTCCGAGATGGCCTCCTCGACGTCGATCGCGGCGAGCGCGCGCAGCACCGCCGCCGCGCTCTGCGGCCTCGACGCCGGGTCTTCGTGGAGCAGCCGCGCGACGAGATCGTCGAGCGCGGGCGGCACGCCCTTCGCGATCGTGGCGAGGCGCGGCGGTGCCGTGTGGAGCACCGCGGAGAGGACCTCGCCCTCGGTCGCGTCCGCGAAGAGCTTGCGCCGCGCGATGCATTCGAAGAGCAAGCAGCCGAGCGCGAAGAGGTCCGTCCGCGCGTCGATCTCGCCTTCGCCGCGCGCCTGCTCGGGGGCCATGTACCCGAGCGTGCCGATGACGAGCCCGTCGCACGTCAAGGCGCGCGCGGGGCTCGTGGCGCGGGCGATGCCGAAGTCGAGCAGGCGCGCGTCGTCGGGCCTGCCCGAGACGAGCAGGACGTTCTCGGGCTTCACGTCGCGGTGCACGATCCCGAGCGCGTGCACGGCTTCGAGCGCCTCGGCGACGCGCGTCGCGATGGTGATCGACTCGGAGAGCGCGAGGGGCGCGGGCTCGGCGAGGCGCTCGGCGAGCGTGACGCCGTCGAGCCACTCCATCACGAGGAACGGCTCGCCCGCCTCGGTCGTCCCGTGATCGAGGTACCGCACGATCGCCTGGTGATCGAGGGTCGCGAGGATGCTCGTCTCGCGCGCGAAACGCGCTGCGTCATCCGGAGAGGCGCCGCGGAGGATCTTGACCGCGACGGCCTTGCCCGTGACGCGATCGAGCGCGCGGAAGAGGCTCACCGGCTCGCCGTGGGAGCCTCCGAGGAGCTCGTATCGCGCGCGTATCTCTCGATCCGCCATGGTGAGGGACGGGCCACCTCGCGCGCTCGGCGCCGCGCGGCCACCCTCCGAGGGTAAGGCCATTTGCGGGCGATCGTGGCACTTTTTCCCGTCCGTCCGCACGCACACCACCCGGATTCGGTGCGCGCGGCTGTGCCCGACAAAGCTTGTATCGGTTCCCGTGGCCTACTAGAAACGTCCCCCATGATGCGAGGCGCCCTGAGTGACATCACGAAGGCCGTCGGTCGGACTCCCGTCGTCAAGCTGAACAAGGTGACCGAGGGAATCGCGAGCGACATCTATGTGAAGTGCGAGTACCTGAACCCCGGCGGGAGCCACAAGGACAGGGTCGCCATCAACATGATCCGGGACGCCGAGGCGGCCGGGCTCAAGCCGGGCGGCACGATCGTCGAGGCGACGAGCGGCAACACCGGCGCGGCGCTCGCGATGAACGCGGCCGTCAAAGGCTACAAATGCGTCTTCGTCATGCCCGACAAGATGTCGCAGGAGAAGGTCGACACCCTGCGCGCGTTCGGGGCGAAGGTCGTCGTTTGTCCCACGGCCGTCGAGCCCGACGATCCGCGCAGCTACTACCAGGTCGCCAAGCGCATCGCGGAGGAGACGCCGAACTGCTTCTACGCGAACCAGTACCACAACCCCTCGAACCCGGGCGCGCACTACCTCTCGACGGGACCCGAGATCTGGGAGCAGGTCGGCGAGGATCTCGACGTGTTCGTCGCGGGCATGGGCACGGGCGGCACGATCAGCGGCACGGGCAAGTACCTCCGCGAGAAGAAGCCCGCGATCAAGCTCGTCGGCGTCGACCCGGTGGGCTCGCTTTATTACGACTTCGTAAAGACGGGCCGCATCACGAAGCCCTTCAGCTACAAGGTCGAGGGGATCGGCGAGGACTTCTTCCCGAGCACGATGAACCTCGAGATCCTCGACGAGGTCATCCGCGTCGACGACAAGGAGTGCTTCCTCATGACGCGTGATCTCGTGCGTCTCGAGGGCCTGTTCGTCGGCGGATCCGGGGGCGCGGCCGTCGCGGGCGCGATCAAGTACGCGCGGCAGAGCGGCCGGAAGGAGAACATCCTGATCCTCCTGCCCGACGCGGCCTCGAAGTACCTCGGCAAGATCTTCAACGACAACTGGATGCGCTCGAACGGCTTCCTCGAAGAAGAGAAGAGCCTCGGCACGGTGCGCGATCTGCTCGCGGGCAAGACCCTCGGCGAGGTCGTCTCGGCGCGGCCGCAGGACCGGGTCGGCGAGGTCATCAGCAAGCTGAAGACCCACGGGATCAGCCAGATCCCCATCGTCGACGAGGGCAAGCTCTGCGGCCTCGTGCACGAGGTCGACCTGCTCCGCCACCTCGTCGGCGGCAAGGGCAGCCTCGACTCGCACATCAAGGAGCTCATCGAGAGCGAATACGCGACGGTCACCGTCGACACGAAGGTCGAGCTCTTGAAGGGCGTCCTGAACGACGCGCGCGTCGCGATCGTCACCGACGGCACGAAGGTCGTCGGCATCATCTCGAAGATCGATCTGATCGACTACCTGGCGAAGCGCGCGGCCGAGCCCGCGGTCTGAGCCAGGCAGGGGCGAGCGCGCAAGGGCCGAGCTCGCCCCCCTTCCCTCCCTCAGCGACCGCGCACCGTGGCGGCCGTTTGTCCGAAGAGGACTTTCTTCGCCTCATCGTCCATCGTCGGGCTCTGGTTCTGCACGAGCTCGCGGCCGACGGCGCGACCACGCTCGACCGCCGGGCGGGCCTCGATCGCGTCGAACCAGCGCTTCAAGTGCGGGAAATCATCGAGGTTTTGCCCCTGCGCCTTCCACGGGACGATCCACGGCCAGGCGGCCATGTCCGCGATCGAATAGTCACCGGCGAGGTAGTCGCGGTCCGACAGGCGTTTGTCCATGACGCCGTAGAGGCGGTTCACCTCCTTCGTGTATCGATCGATCGCGTATTCGAGCTTCTCGGGCGCATAGACGCGGAAATGGTGAGCCTGGCCGGCCATCGGGCCGAGCCCGCCCATTTGCCAGAAGAGCCATTGCAACGTTTCAGCCCGGCCGCGCGCGTCCTTCGGCATGAAGCGGCCGGTCTTCTCGGCGAGATAGACGAGAATGGCGCCCGATTCGAAGACGCTGATCGGCGCGCCGCCGCCCTCGGGGTCGTGGTCGACGATGGCCGGCATGCGGTTGTTCGGGCTGATCGCCAGGAACTCGGGCTTGAACTGCTCACCGCGCCCGATGTTCACCGGGACGACCCGGTACGGGAGCCCGACCTCCTCGAGCATGATGCTGACTTTGCGGCCGTTCGGCGTCGGCCAGTAATGAAGATCGATCATCGTGCCTCCTCGGGCGCCGCGGGTCGGCGCGACGACATCTTAGCCCCGCCAAGACACGATGCACGAAACGCGGCGCCGAGAGCTCAGAACTCGCCCATGAATCCGAGCGCCGGATAGACGATGAAGCTACCGTGGTCGAGCTCGCGCACGTTTTTGTCGAGCACCTTCAGGGTGCCATTCGAGATGAGCTGCACCAGCGTGAGCTCGAAACCGAAAAAAACGTGCTTGTAGCCGACGGCCACGCCGCCCTGTCCGCCCACGTAAAACGCATTTCCGCCGAACGACGCGATCTCCGTGCGACCCACGATATCGTCCGCGACGACCTCCGGGATCGCGAGCCGGAGCGAGGTGCCGAAATGCGTGTACATGAACCGCGGTCCGCCCCAGAGGCGATACCAGCTCCCGTGCGTGCCGAACGCGATCGGGACGTCGATCTGCCAGCGCGAGAAATCCTCGAGCTCGATGATTTGAAGCGTATCGCCGAGCGGCAAGGGCAAGACGTAATAGCCGAGGCCGAGCCCGGCCGTGGCGTCGACGCCGTGCCGCTCCTTGTTCAAGAATTGATAACGGCCGCCCAGGCGAATGGAGCTCGTGGCGAACCGGAGCGAGATTTCGAGGTTGTCGACGGCCGTGTAGCCGACGCCGATGTGCGGCGTCACCGAAGGCGGATTCAGGAAAAGGCCGCCGGCCGCGTCGTAGATCTGATCGACCTCGGCCTGCGTGAGCTCACGGTCGCCGGAGGCGTCGACGAGCACCGTCGCGACCTCGACGAGGTCCGATATCGGGCCGGTCGGCACCGAGACGTCCATCCCGAGCTCGGCCTGCACGTGGCCTTTCGGCGCCACGTGCGCCGGCTGCATGCTGGAGAGCGCAGGCGCGCAGCCAGTCGCAATGACGGAGAACGCCGCGAGAAGCGCAAAAATGGCAGAGTTCGGCCGGAGGGTAAGCACCGCCGGACGGTATCAGAAAGGGAGCGAGCTCAGGAAGACGCGACGACCGGGCTGCTGGCCCCGAAGAGAGGCGCGAAGATCCGCGAGAGCGCGGCGCTCGCGTCTTCGAGAGAAGGAGGCATCTTCCCCACAGCCGAGAGCCGAAGTACGCGGCCATGGACGGGGACGTCGAACGAGACCATCCCCTCGCCGCGCGTGATCTCGGCGATCACGTCGTCGAAATGGGGCTGCCCTTCCACGACGCCGAGCGCCGCGAGCCAGTCGTGGTCGTACCCGGCCCCGGCCCCGGCCACGAGCAGACCCTCGTCGCTCGCGAGCGCCATGGCCTTGATCCGGCTCCTCTCGATCACGGCTTCGAGATACAGGCAGGCGGCCTCCTGGACCATCTCGCTCCGTTTTCTGCGTCGTTCGTTCTTCATGTAGGAGAACCTCCGGTGGCGTGGGACACGACACTACCTTGGAGGGGCCCCCCGAGGCCAAGAATGGAGCGATCGATCCCGCGGCGGGTGGTGGCAAGCGAGGTGACCAGGCGCGAAGAAATTGCCGACGTTCCGTAAGGCAACCACGCGCGGCGAGGCGAACGATCCACATGTAGAAGGCTGGTAAGGCGCTAAGAGGAAGAATACGATGTTCGGGATGCCCTTCCCTGTCCCTGTCGCGCGCGCATCGAGGCACGCCTGCCACGCGCGCGCGCACGGGAACGAAGCTGCCCGGCCGCCCGCCCGGTGGGGTGCGCGTCGCTGACTATGCTGCCGGAGAAGATCCCCGAGCTCATCGCCTCGCGATATCGCGTCGTTCACCCCATTGGCGAGGGGAACATGGGGACGGTGTACCTCGTCGAGCACGTGTACACCGGCGAAGAGCTCGCGATGAAGGTGCTGCAAGCGCACGTCGGCACCAATGCGAAGCTCGTCAAGCGCTTCAAGCGCGAGGCGTGGCTGCCCGCCCGGATCCGCAGCGATCACGTGGTGCGCGTGATCGACGCCGACGTGGCGCCCGAGCTCGGCAACGCGCCGTTCCTCGTGATGGAGCTGCTCCGCGGCTCGGATCTCGAAGCCTACGTGCAGCGCATGGGGAAGGTGCCCGCCGCCGAGGTCGTGGGCATCTACTGGCAGGTCGCGGACGCGCTGAACAAGGCGCACGCGCTCGGGATCGTCCATCGCGATCTCAAGCCCGAGAACATCTTCCTGCACGAGCACTACGACGGCCGCGTGATCGTGAAGGTGCTCGATTTCGGCATCTCGAAGATGGCCGGCGACGAGGGCAACATCGAGGAGGCGCGCCTGACCCGCACGGGCGCGGTGCTCGGCACGCCGCTCTACATGCCGCCCGAGCAAGCCACCGGCGACACGCCGCGCGTCGGGCCGCCCGCGGACATGTGGGCGCTCGGGCTCATCGCGTTCCGGCTGCTCACGGGGCTCGTCTACTGGAAAGCCCACACGATGGCGGAGCTGCTCGTCGAGATCCTGACGCGCCCCATGGAAGCGCCGTCGGTCCGCGATGCGAGCCTGCCGGAGGCGTTCGACGCGTGGTTCTTGCGCTCGTGTGATCGGGACCCGAAGAAGCGGTTCGCGACCGTGTGGGACCAGGTGAAGGCGCTGGCCGAGAGCCTCGGGATCGGTCCGCCGGAGAAGCCAAACGAGGCGCAACGCACGATGCTCACGGGCCAGGCGCCGAAGGTCGAAGGCGATCCGGTCCGCATGACCGAGCACGCCGAGACGCTGCGCCCGCAGCACCTGCCGCAGACGCCGAGCAACCCGCCGCCGCCGGCGACGATGCCCTCGGGCGGGCTCGCGCGATCGGAGCGGGAGCGCACGCACACGCGCCCCTCGTCGCGCTCGCGCCACAACATGAAGAAGGTCGCCGAGGCCGAGGCGCAAGCGAAAGCCGAGGCCGAGGCGAAGGCGCAGCCCGGGACCGTGACGCCGATGCCGTCGCCGAAGGGCTCAGAGCCGATGCAGGTGGGCATCGGGACGGTGCTGCGCGCCGGCAGCGACACGCTGACACCCGAGGGCGAACGCCGGCAGCTCACGATCGTCTCGTACGAGCTGCTCCCCTCGACGGAGAACGCCTCGAAGCTCGATCCGCAGAAGCTGCGCGAGTCGATGAAGGAGTACGAAGACGCGTTCGCGCAGGTGATGAAGGGCTACAAGGGCCAGACCGCGCAGCCGCTCAGCGAGGGGCAGATCGCGTACTTCGGCTACCCGATCGCGCGCGAGGACGACGCGCGGCGCGCCGTGAGCGCGGCGCTCGAGCTCGTGGAGACGGCGCAAAAGCTGAACAGCCGCCACGACAAACCGCTGCTCGACGTGCGGGTCGGCGTGCACACGGGCCTCGTGCTGACGTGGGAGATCATCGACGACGCGGTGACCAAGCAGGCCGCGATCGCGGGCGCGACGCCGACGATGGCCTGGCGCCTGGCGAACCTCGCGCGGCGCAACACCGTGCTCATCAGCGGGACGACCTACCGGCTCGTGCGCAACTACTACCAGTGCATGGGCCTCGGCCTGCGCACGCTGAAGGGTTATCCGCAGCCGGTCGAGACGTACCAGGTGAGCGACGAGAGCGGCGCGAAGAGCCGCATCGAGGGCATGACCACGGGCCGGCTCACGCCCATGGTCGGCCGCGATCTGGAGCTCGGCCTGATGCTCGATCGCTGGGCCCGCGTGGAAGAGGGATCGGGGCAGCTGCTCTTGATCTCGGGCGAGGCGGGCATCGGCAAGTCACGCCTGACGCGCGTGTTCCGCGACAGACTCGAAGCCTCGCCGCACACCTGGGTCGAGACGCGTTGCCTGCAAGATCAGCGCGACCGGCCGCTCTTCCCGATCGCGGGCCTCGTGAACCAGCTCTTCGTGCTGGTCCCGCGCGACACGCCCGAGGAGAAGATCAGCAAGCTCGAGCGCGCCCTCACGCACTACGGCTATCAACTGCCCGAGGTGATGCCGCTCTTCGGCGCGCTGCTCGGCCTGCCGGTCTGGCATCGCTACCCGCCGACGGCGATGCCCGCGGACGATCAACGCGCGAAGCTGCAAGAGGTGCTCTTCACCGCGATCGAGTCGCTCGCGCGGCGAAGGCCCGTCGTGATCATGTTCGCGGATCTGCACTGGGCCGATCCCTCGACGCTCGCGATCCTCGGCGACATCGTGCACGACCTGCCGACGGTGAGCGCGATGCTGCTCGGGACGGCGCGCCCCGGGTTCGTCCCGCCGTGGCCCGCGCGCTCGCACGTCAGCACCGTGACCCTGAGCCGCCTCACGCCGAAGCGCGTGAAGATGATGGTCGAGGAGATCACGAAGGGGAAAGAGCTGCCCTCGGAGGTCTTCGATCAGCTCGTCGAGAAGACGGACGGCGTGCCGCTCTTCGTCGAGGAAGTGACGAAGATGCTGCTCGAGTCGGGGCTGCTCGAGGAGCGCGGCGGTCGCTACCAGCTCACGGGCCCGCTGCCCGCGTTCGCGATCCCCGCGACGCTGCGCGACTCGCTCATGGCGCGCCTCGATCGGCTCGGCTCCGCCAAACGCGTGGCGCAGCTCGGCGCGATCCTCGGTCGCGAGTTCACCTACGACCTCATCGAGGCCGTCTCGCCGATCGATCCGTCGGCGCTGCAGCGCGAGCTCGATCGGCTCGTCGAGGCGGACGTGCTCTACCAGCGCGGGCGCATTCCGCGCGCGACGTACACGTTCAAGTACGTGCTCGTGCAGGACACGGCGTACGAGTCGCTGCTCCACAACACGCGCCAGGCCTACCATCGCAAGATCGCGCAGGTGCTCCTGCAGCGCTCGATGGCGGCCTCGCAGCTCGGCGACGCGAAGAGCCGCGAGCCGAGCGCGAGCGGCGACAAGAAGTCGCCCTCGGACGAACGGCCGCCGCAAAAAGACGTGAAGGAAGTGCTACGCGGGCTGATGAAGGACAAACCCGAGGACAGCCCGCCCGGCGACGTCAAGGACCTGAAGAAGCGGCCCTTTTAGCGAGACATGAAGGCAATTCGAGTCGATGCGTTCGGGCCCCCGGCCGAGGTGGTTCGTTACCTCGAGGTGCCCGAGCCGGAGCCGCCGCGCGAGGGCGAGATCACGGTCTCGGTCGAGGCGACGCCCATCAACCCGTCGGACCTCTTGATCCTGTCGGGCATCTACGGCGCGCTGCCGCGGCTGCCCACGGTGCCCGGAAAAGAAGGCGTGGGCCGCGTGATCGACGTGGGCCCGAACGTGCGCGGGATCGAGCGAGGCCTGCGCGTGCTCTTGCCGATCAGCGCAGGCGCGTGGCGCGAGCGGGTGAAGGTCCTCGCCGAGGACGTGATCCCCGCGCCGGAAGGCGTGCCGGCCGTAGAGCTCGCGATGGCGACGATGAACCCGCTCGCCGCGCATTTCCTGCTGACGGCGCTCGTGAGCCTCGGGCCCGGCGACTTCCTCGTGCAGAACGCGGCGAACTCCGCGATCGGCCGGTGGATCGTCACGCTCGCGAAGGAGCGCGGCATCAAGACGGTGAACGTGGTGCGGCGCGCGTCGCAATGCGAGCCGCTGCGCGCGCTCGGCGCGAACGTGGTGCTCGTCGACGGCCCCGAGCTCGGCAAGCGCATCACCGCGGCGACGCGCGGCGCGTCGATCAAGCTCGGGCTCGACGCGGTCGCGGGCGGCGCGACGACGCGCATCGCCGGCTGCCTCGGCCGCGGCGGCACGGTCGTGAGCTACGGCATGCTGAGCGGGCAGCCTGGGCACATCGCGACGAACGATCTCGTGTTCCGCGACATCCACCTGCGCGGCTTCTGGCTCGCCTCGCACCTCGCGACGATCCCGAAGGAGGAGCTGCGCGATCTCTGGAAGCAGCTCGCGGGCTTCGTCGCGACGGGCGCCGTGGCCGTGCCGGTCGAGGCGACGTACACGCTCGATCGCATCAAGGACGCCGTGACGCACGCCGAGCGCGAAGGCCGCAGCGGCAAGATCGTCCTCGTCCCGCAGGGCAGTTAGCAGGCTGTCGAGAAACGCAGCGAGCGCCCTGGAGCTAGGGAGGAGGACGCAGGAATCCTCCAGGATTCCGAGGACGACGACCGACGATCCAGGGCGCGCAGCAAGTTTATCGACAGCCTGCTCGTCAGGCGCGCGCGACGATCGCGGAGAGGAGCCGTCCGCTCTTCGCGGCGTCGCGACGATACGAGAAGTAACGCTCGGGGTCGCACACGGTGCAGCCGCGGACGTCGTCGATCCGCGAGGGCTCGACGCCCGCGGCCGTGAGCTGCGCGCGGACGATGCGGCGAAGGTCGACGTGCGCGCGCGCGCGGCTGCGATCGACGACGTCGTCGCCCGCATCGGAGGCGCCGAGCAGCGAGGCCGCGACGTCGTCGCCGACCTCGAAGCAGCAAGGCTCGATGTGCGGGCCGATCGCCGCGACGATGCTCGGAGACGAAGCGAGCGTACGGAGCACGGCGACACCTGCGCCCGCCGCGTTCGCCACGGTGCCGCGCCAACCGCTGTGCACGGCGACGACGGCGCCGCTCCGGCGATCGGCGAGCAAGACGGGCACGCAGTCAGCCGAGCGCACGCCACACGCGACGCCGGGCGTGCGTGAGGCGGTGATGTCGCCGTGACGCTTCACGACCTCCTCGCGGTCTTCGGTGCCGTCGAGGATGTGGGCGTCTGTCCCGTGAACCTGGCTGAGGATGTAGAGGCGCGGCACGGGCACACCCAGGGCCGCTGCGCAACGACGAATGTTCTCCTTCACGGCGGCCGGATCGTCGCCGGTGGCGGCGGCGGCCACGTTGAGGGAGTCCCAGGGGGCACGGCTGACCCCGCCGGCTCGTGTGAAGAACGCGTGGCGGAAGCCTTCGGCGTCGAGAATTGCCGAGAAAACAGGGCTCGGCGCGCTCGCCAGAGGGGGCCCTCCGGGGGGGGTCTCGAGGGCCTCTGCCGGGGGGCTTCCGGAATCCCGGGTTGGCGTGGGGCGTTGGGACGCCTGCTCTCCATTCAGGCTTTTCACGGATCTTCCTCGCCGGACGTGAGGCTGTCATGGACGAGGGAGGCCGGCGAGGTGATATTTTCCGGCTGAAGCTCCGATGCGCCCGCAAGACCCGAACATCGGCCGAGACATTCTGGGCGGTCAGTTCCAGATCCTGCAGAAGATCGGCTCGGGCGGGATGGGATCCGTCTACAAGGCCGCGCAACCGGCGATGAACCGGATGGTGGCCGTGAAGATCCTCCATCCGAAGCTCGCGAACCGCAAAGACCTCGTCTCGAGGTTCCGCCGCGAAGCACGCGCGATGAGCCACCTGACGCACCCGAACACGGTGAAGGTGTTGCTCTACGGCGAGCTCGAAGACGGCTCGCTCTACATCGTGATGGAGTACCTGGAGGGGAAAAACCTCAACCAGATCGTCCGCAAAGAGGGGCCGATGGGCCTCGATCGCGCGATCCCGGTGCTCATCCAGGTCTGCGGCGCGCTGCAAGAGGCGCACTCGCAAGGGATCGTCCATCGCGACCTGAAGCCCGAGAACATCTTTTTGTCCACCAACGGAGGTCTGCGCGACTTCCCGAAGGTGCTCGACTTCGGCCTCGCGAAGGTCACCGAGCGCGAGCTGCGTCCAGGCTCCGTGATGCTCACGCAAGAGGGCATGGTCTTCGGGACGCCGGAGTTCATGTCGCCCGAGCAAGCCCAGGGCAAACCGCTCGACGCGCGCAGCGACATCTACTCGCTCGCGGTGATCCTCTACGAGATGCTCACCGGCAAGCTGCCGTTCGACGCGCGCACGCCGATGGAGTTCATCCAGCACCACGTGACGAAGCCGCCGCTCGCGCTGGAGACGCGCGTTCCGGGGAAAACCTTCCCGCAAGGGCTCGGCACGGTGATCGCGAAGGCGCTCGAGAAGCGGCCCGAGGATCGATACACGACCGCCGCGGACTTCGCCGACGCGCTGAAGCCGTACGCACCGGGCGGAGGCAAGGGTTTCTCCGGGCTCTTCCCCGCGAGCAGCATGGAGGTGCTCGAGAAGGCGTCGCGCTCGCACGCCGAGGTCGCGCACATGCCGGAGCAGAAGCCGGAGTCGCAGCGGCAGCCCCCGCCCGCGCCCGCGCCCTCGTCGTCACGGCAAGGAGGCGCAGCCGCGTCGGCCGCGGTCGACGGCGCGCCCTCGAACCGCAAGCCGAACGGCGCCAATCCGATGACGAGCACGGGCAACCCGCTCTCGTCGCCGCGGCCGATGCCATCGCCGCACGCGGTCCGGCCGGCGATGAAGTCGGGGAGCAACGAAGGCCCGTCGTCCCTGCGCATCGCGCCGCCCGCGTCGAGGTCGGCGTCCGGTCCCACGCCCGCGCCCGCGCCCGTCGTCGTGAAGGGCAGCCCGTCGACGCTCACGCTCGTCGGCGTGGCCGTGGGCTTCTTGATCGTCGGCGTGCTGCTCGCGGTCATCGTCCTCAAGCTGCTCCGCTAGCGGACGATCCGAAACGCGTTCGGCGTTTCCGAGACACCCATCATGCCGGCCGATCGCCCCCCCGAAGAGCAGAACGGTAGCGACACTGGGAAGAGCGTGCCCGCAGCGCCGAACGAGGTGAAGGGCACCGCCGAGGCGCCGAACGAGGCGAAGACGACGAGCGACGACGAGCGCGAGAAGCGCCGCGCCGCGCGGAGGCGCAAGCGCGCCATCCAGCGATGGGTGCGTCGCGTGGGGATCGCGATCGTGCTGCTCGCGGCGGCAGCGATGCTCGGCGTGGCGCTCACGATCCGGCACTACGATGCGGACCTTCCGTCGACGGAGGAGCTCAAGACCTACCGCCCGCCGCAGGTGACGCGCGTGATGGCGCGCGACGGTCAGGTGGTGCTCGGCGAGCTCTTCGTCGAGCGGCGCACGATCGTCGACGTCGAGTCGCTGCCCGCGCACGTGCGCTACGCGGCGCTCGCTGCGGAGGACGCGGCGTTCTACGAGCACAAGGGGCTCGACTATCCGGGGATGCTGCGCGCGCTCTACAAGAACCTGCGCGGCGGGACGAGGCAGGGCGCGAGCACGATCACGCAGCAGGTCGTGAAGAACGTGCTGCTCACGTCGGAGCGCACGTTCGACCGGAAGATGAAGGAGGTCATCCTCGCGCGTCGCATCGAGCAGGAGCTCACGAAGAACGAGATCCTCGGGCTCTACCTGAACCACATCTACTTCGGGCACGGGCGCTACGGGATCGAGGAGGCGTGCCGTTACTACTTCGGCAAGTCGATCCGCGACGCGACGCTCTCGCAGGCGGCGCTGCTCGCGGGGATCGTGAAGGGGCCGAGCATCTACTCGCCGCGCGTGAGCCTCGAGCGCGCGAAGAAGCGGCGCGAGTACGTGCTCGGGCAGATGCTCGCGAAGGGCTTCGCGACGGCGGAAGAGGTGGAGCGCGCACGCGCCGAGGAGGTGAACCTCGCCCCCGCGCAAGAGGAGATGCGCGAGCTCGCGCCCGAGGTCGTCGAGGAAGCGAAGCGCACGCTACGCGCGCTCGTGGGTCCGGACGCGGATCGCGGCGGCTACACGATCACGACGACGATCGATCCGACGATGCAGTCGAAGGCGCGCGGCGCGGTGCGGTCGAGCCTCGACGGGTACTTGAAGCGGCACAACATGGTCGCGCCGCTCGCGCCGGGGAAGAAGGAGCCGCCCGCGTTCGAGGGCGCGCCGAAGCCTGTCGGTCATCGCGTGTACGCGGGCGTCGTGACGGGACACGACGACACGAAGGGGCTGCTCTTCGTGCGGATCGGCGCGCTCGCGGGCGCGGTCGATCTGCGCGGCAAGACCCGGTACAACCCGAAGGATCTCTTGCCGAGCCAGTTCGCGAAGGTCGGCAAGGTGCTGCGCGTGAGCCTCGTGGATCCGAAGGAGGCCGCCGCGTCGGCCGCGGATCCTCGCCATGGCGCGCCCGAGCCGGGCGCGGAGGAGCCGACGCCGGAGCCCGCGCCGAAGGAGAAGGCGCAGCCGGCGGGGCTACGCCTGGAGCTCGGTCCGCAGTCGGCGCTCGTGGCGATCGATGTCGCGACGCGCGACATCGTGGCGCTCGTCGGCGGCTACGAGGGCGTGCGCGGCGGGCTCGATCGGACGCTCGCGAAGAGGCAGCCGGGCTCGACGTTCAAGGCGTTCGTCTACGCGTACGGGATCCACACGCGCAAGCTCACGCCGGCCACGTTGCTCGAGACGAACCCGCTCGCGCTGAAGGGCTACCAGCCGAACAACTACGACGAGAGCGAAGGAAAAACCCCGGCGCGGCTGCGCGAGGCGCTCGCGCACAGCGTGAACGTCGCGGCGGTGTGGTCGATCCAGGAGCTCGGTCCGGCGAACGTGATGACGTTCGCGCAGGAGCTCGGGATCGAGTCGAAGCTCGGCGCGGATCTGTCGCTCGCGCTCGGCGCCTACGAGGTGACGCCGCGCGAGATGGCCGCGGCGTACGCGGTGCTCGCGGCAGGCGGCGAGTACAAGAAGCCGCGGCTCATCACGCGGATCACGGGGCCGAACGGGGTCGACATCAAGCTCGACGACGAGCCGGAGCCGAAGCGCGTGCTCACGGAGGAGGAGGCGTTCCTCGTGAACAGCCTGCTCCGGACCGTGGTGGAGCGAGGTACGGCGACGCGCGCGAAGGCGATCGATCGATGGATCGCAGGCAAGACCGGGACGAGCAACCAGTCGAAGGACGCGTGGTTCGTCGGCTACTCGATGGACATCGCGTGCGCGGTGTGGACGGGGTTCGACGACGCGGCGCCGCTCGGCGCGGGCGAGACGGGCGCGGTCGCGTCGCTCCCCGCGTTCGTGGAGTTCATGCGGGAGGCGCACGCGGGCAAACCGAAACGAGCGCCCGTGGAGCCCGCGGGGCTCGAGCACAAGCGGATCGATCCGGAGACGGGCCTGCTCGCGTACGAGGGGCAGGAGAACGCGATCGACGAGGTGTTCTTGCGGGACACCTCGCCCGACGCGGGCGTCGACGCCGCGCCGGACGGCGAGGCGGACGCGGAGACGGGCGAGGCGGAGGAAGGCGCGGAGGCGGGCGCGGCCGAGCCGCTCCCCGTCATCCCGGTGCCGACGCTGAAGCCCGAGGGGGCGCCCGGCGAGGGCGACGAGGTTCACGTCAAGGAGCCTTGAGGCTCCGGCGTTCGTTCGAGCTCAAACGAGGTCGTCGATGGGACCTGCGCCCTCGCGCAGGATGCGCACGTCGCCTTCGCTGAGGTCGACGACGGTCGTGGGCAGGTTGCCGCCGGCGCCGGCGTCGAGGACGAGCTCGAGGGCGGGGAAGCGCTCCTTGATCTCCCAGGGGTCGACCATGGGCTCCTCGCCGGGCGGCGCGGCGGTCGTGCTGATGATCGGGCGCCCGAGCTCACGCACGATCGCGAGCGTGACGGGGTTCGAAGGCACGCGGATGCCCACGGTCTTCTTGTTCATCTGCACGATCTTCGGTACCTCGCGCGTCGCTTGGAGCACAAAGCAATACGGACCGGGCAGGAAGCGCTTGAGCACGCGATACGCCGCGTTCTCCACGATCGCGTACCGCGCGATGTCCCCGAGATCCGGGCAGATGAAGGCGAGGTTCTTGTCTCGCTGCATCCCCTTGATCTGGTAGAGCGTCTCGATCGCCTGCTTGTTGAAGAGGTCGCAGCCGAGCCCGTAGACGGTGTCCGTCGGGTAGCCGATGACGCCGCCCTTCTCGAGGATCTCGACGGCGCGCCGGATCTTGCGAGGCTCGGGGTGCTCGGGGTTGATGGGCAGGAGGATGGCCACGGGTGCGGCTCGGAGGTGAGGAGGTGCGGGTGGTGGGGCGCGGCTCGGCCCGTCCGAGCGACGCGCCCCCGAAGCTCGACGTCGAAGGACTTAGTCCTTCAGCGCCTCGCTACCACCAATGATCTCCATGAGCTCCTTGGTGATCGCGGCCTGACGCGCGCGGTTGTATTCGAGCGTCAGGCGCTCGACCATTTCCTTCGCGTTCTTCGTGGCCGCATCCATCGCCGTGAGCTTCGCGCCGAACTCGCTCGCCATCGACTCGTAGAGCGCGCGCAGGAGCGAGATGTCGACGTACATCGGCGCGAGCACGTCGAGCAGGGCCTCGCGGCTCGGCTCGAAGAGGAACTCGGTCGCCGACGCCGCCGCGGCCTGGTCTTCCTCGGCGAGCGGACGAACGGGCAAGAGCCGCTCGACCACGACCTGCTGGGTGACCGCGCTCTTGAACTCGTTGTAGATGACGTAAATGCTGTCGACCTCGCCCTTGAGGAAGGGATCGAGGATCTCCTTGCCCACGCGCTGCGCCGTCTCGAGGGCGAGCTTCTCCCAGACGCCCGGGAGGTAGCCGAGGTTCGGGGCGTTGCGGCGGCTCATGTAGTCACGGCCTTTGCGGCCGATGACCTTCATGATCACCTCCTGCCCCTGCTCGACGCGGCTCTTCCACTCGCGCTCGGCGCGCTTGTTGATGTTCGTGTTGAACGCGCCGCAGAGGCCACGATCACTCGTGAGGATCAGGAGCATCACGCGGCGCTCGGGGCGCTCGACGAGCAGCGGGTGAAGCGGACGCTCGAGGACGACCTCGGTCTCCGCAGACACGCCCTGCGCGCTGTCCTGCGCGCTCGCTGCACGCGCCGAAGCCGTGATCGCCGCGAGCACCTCCTGCGTCTTGACGGCGTAGGGGCGCAGCTCCGTGATGCGCTGCTGGGCGCGGTTGAGCCGCGCGCCAGCAACCATCTTCATCGCGCGCGTGATCTTCTGCGTCGAGCGGACGCTGGTGATGCGCTTGCGGATCGCTTTGAGCGAAGGCACGGCTTACTTCGCTTTCTTCGCGGCCTTCTTCGGGGCCGCCTTGCCATCGGCCTTCGCCTCGGCCTTCGGGGCCTCGGCTTCCTCCTCCTCGACGGCGGGCTTCGACTTGCCGCCGGGGACGAAGGTCTTCTTGAAGGACTCGACCGCCTTGTTGATCTTCTTCTTGAGCTCGTCGTCGAGCGCCTTCTTCTCGGCGATCTCCGGCAAGAGCGTCGCGTGCTTCGCCTCGACGTACTTGTAGAGCTCCTCCTCGAACTGCCCAAGCGACTCGACCGGCAGGTCGTCGAGGTAGCCGTTGATGCCGGTGTAGATGATGAGGACCTGCTTCTCGACCGAGAGCGGGACGTACTGGCCCTGCTTCAGGATCTCGACCATGCGCGCGCCGCGCTCGAGCTGCTTGCGCGTCTTCGCGTCGAGGTCGCCCGCGAACTGCGCGAACGCCGCCATGGCGCGGTACTGCGCGAGGTCGAGGCGGAGCGTGCCGGCGACGCTCTTCATCGCCTTGATCTGCGCGTTGCCGCCGACGCGGCTGACCGAGATGCCGACGTTGATGGCCGGACGAACGCCCGAGAAGAACAGGTCCGCCTCGAGGAAGATCTGCCCGTCCGTGATGCTGATGACGTTCGTCGGGATGTACGCCGAGACGTCACCGGCCTGCGTCTCGATGACGGGGAGCGCCGTGAGCGAGCCGCCGGACCACTTGTCCTTGATGATCTCGTAGTCGCTGCCCATCTCCTTCAGGCTGTGGTGCGACGACTCTTTGCCCTGCTCGCCGATGTGGATCTTGCCGTCGGCGCCGCGGTAGTCGCGGTCTCCGTGCGGCGGCGCCGGCGTGCCCTTCTTCACGACCCAGAAGACGTCGGCCATCTTCGCCGCGCGCTCGAGCAGGCGGGAGTGGAGGTAGAAGACGTCGCCCGGGTACGCCTCGCGGCCCGGCGGGCGGCGGAGGAGCAGCGAGAGCTGGCGGTACGCGACGGCCTGCTTCGAGAGGTCGTCATAGACGCAGAGCGCGTGGCGGCCCGTGTCGCGGAAGTACTCGCCGATCGTGACGCCCGTGTACGGCGCGATGTACTGCAGCGGCGCCGTCTCGCTCGCGGTCGCGGCGACGACGGTCGTGTACTCCATGGCGCCGTAGGACTCGAGCCGATCCACGACCTGGCGGACCGTGCTGAGCTTCTGGCCGATCGCGACGTAGATGCAGTGAACGCCCTTGCCCTTCTGGTTGATGATCGCGTCGATCGCGACCGCCGTCTTGCCGACCTGGCGGTCGCCGATGATGAGCTCGCGCTGACCACGGCCGATCGGGATCATCGCGTCGATCGCCTTGATGCCCGTCTGGAGCGGGTCCTTCACCGGCTGGCGCTGGATGATGCCGGGCGCCTTCACCTCGACGCGGCGGCGCTCCTTCGTCTCGATCGGGCCCTTGCCGTCGATCGGCATGCCGAGCGCGTTCACGACGCGGCCTACGACGGCCTCGCCCGCCGGCACGTCGAGGATGCGGCCCGTGCGCTTCACGGAGTCGCCCTCCTTGATGAGGCTCGTGTCGCCGAAGATCGCGCAGCCGACGTTGTCGGCCTCGAGGTTCAGCACGAGCCCCGCGAGCGTCTCGCCGCCCGCGCCCACGAACTCGACGAGCTCGCCGGCCATCGCGCGGCTGAGGCCGTACACGCGGGCGATACCGTCGCCGACCGTGAGCACCGTGCCCACCTCGGTGACGAGCGCGGCCTTGTCGATGTTCTGGATCTGCTTCTTGATGATCTGGGAAATCTCTTCGGCTCTGAGCTGCATGGGGGAAGTCCTTGATCCTGTTTCGACCCGGCCCGTGCGAGGGGCGGTGGAAGTTCTGGGGGCTCGGTCGGCCTACCGACTAGGTGCGGAGCAGCGACTCGCGGAAGCTCTCGAGGCGGGCCTTGACGCTCCCGTCGATCACCTGGTCGCCGATGCGGGTGACGATGCCTGCGATGAGCGAGGGATCCTGCGCGTGCGTGATGACGACCTTGCGGCCGGTCGATTTCTCGAGCTCGGCGCGGAGCTTCGCAAGGTAGGTCTCGCCGAGCGGCCCAGCGCTCGTGACCGTCGCGCGGAGCGTGCCCGCGTCCTCGTCCACGAGCTTCTCGAGCTGGCGGACCATGACCGGCAGCGCGGAGAGGCGCCTTCGCTTGGCGAGCAGGCGCAACGTCGAGAGCGCCGTCTCCGAGAGGCTCATGCGCTGGCCGACCTCCTTGAGGAGCGCCTCGCGTTGATCCTCCGCGATGAGCGGGCTCTGAAGCACCATCCGGAGCTCGTCCGACTTCTCGAAGCTCGTCGAAAAATCCGCGAGATCGCGCGCGATGACAGCCAGATTCTTGAGCTCCTTGCCGAGCTCGAAGACCGCGCGCGCATACCGCCTGGCGATCGTCTCGCTGCTCATCGCGCTCCTCCCGTCGGCCCGCTCGAAGCGAGCGCCTCACGCACCGAGGTCAAGTAGTCCTCGCTCATCCGATCGAGATCGGCCTGCGCCGTGCGGGTGCGGATGATGTCCTCGGCCCCCACCGTCGCGCCCTGCACCGCCTCGCGCATGAGCTCGATCCGCGCCGTGCGGAGCTCCTGCTCGATGCGGAACTCGGCGTCGCGGCGCATGCGCGCCCGGCGCTCCTCGGCCTCGGCGAGGATGTGCTTCTTCTCGAGCTCGGCCTGCGCCGCGTACTCGGCCTTGATCGCGTCGAGCGTCTCGGCCATCTGCTCGAACTTGGCCTCGTACTCCTCGAGCCGCTTCTGCGCCTGGGCCTTCAGGTTCGCGGCGAGGTCGATCTCCGACATGATCGACTGCTTGCGCTTCACGAGCGCCTCGCCGATCGGCTTCTTGCCGAAGCGGTAGACGAGGAACCCGAGCAAGCCGATGTTCAGGAGCGACGCGAGGAACGGCGGCGGCTCGTTCTTCGGATCGCAGGGATCCGCGTGGTTCTCGTACCGCCAGAGGAGCTTGTTCGCGAAGCCCGGCTGGACGGCCTTCTCGTTGTTCACGGCGATCATGCCGTGCCACCAGTTGATCTGGTCGAAGTGCGGGGCGTCGTCCGGGCCGTGGCCGGGGCAATGCCCGCCGTGCCCGCCGCCATGCGCTTCCGCCTCGACGTGCGCCGGCGCGGGCGCGCGCTGCGGCTGCCGCTGCATGCCCGGCGGAAACCCAGGACGCCCCGGCATCCCCTGCTGCGGCATGCCACCCGGCATCGGACGCGCCTGACCCGGCGCCGGACGCGCCTGGCCCGGCGGGACGTCGAGCGGCGGATGCCCCGCGGGCAGCCCCTGGTTCGGGTTCGTCTGCGCGAACGCCGAAGCGCCCGCGAGTCCCACGGCGAGCGGGAAGAAGACCTTCGCAAGCCTCCGCGACATCATCGACCGACCTCCCGACCGAGGACCCGCGACGCGATCTCGGCGGCGAGCGCCGGTTGCGCGTCTTTGAGCTCCTTCCTCATCTGCCCGACCTCCGCGGCGATCCGCGCCTTGCCCGTCTCGAGGATCCGCGCCGCCTCGTCGCGCGCCTCGTTCATGATCTTGGTCTCGAGCTCCTTGGCCTCGCGGCGCATCTTCTCGCGCTCGAGGTTCGCCTCGCGCCGGATCTTGTCGAGCTCGGCCTCGTACTTCGTGAGCAGCTCGCCGGCCTTCTCGTCCATGGAGCGGGCCTCGTGCTTCGCGCCCTCGGTGCGCTTCTCGCGCTCCTCGAATACGCGGAGCAGCGGGTCGAAAAGCAAGGGCCGCAGCACGACGACGAACGTCGTGAAGAGGATGAACTGGGCGATGAACGTCGGATCGAAATCGACGTTGATCGCCGAGGCGAAGAGCTTGGCTGAGGCGAGGTGGTTCACGGGATCCGGCGGTCTCCGGAGGGCTCGATGTCTCGATCGGCTCGGGAGGCGGGGAGGCCAGCGATCACGGCCCTCGGTTGATCCCGAGGAGAGAGCCTCCGAACGTCACGGGCCGCGCGAGAGGCCAAAAGACACCCTCTCGATGGGCGCGGGGGCAACTAGCACGTGGCGAAGGGAACGGGAAGGGCCCTTTTGCTCGCCGGACGCAGGCCCACCAGACCGCGGCAAAAAGGGGGCAATGGAGCGGGGTCCGAGCGCGCCGTTTCCCGAAAAAAGTGCGTCGGGTCCGAGGTCGGCCCCGACGGAACACCCACGAACGCAAGGGGCCGCGTGGACGAACCCGTCCGATCGCGCGCCGCTGCGCGCTAGAGCGTCCAGTCCTCGACGCGCAGGTGCGGATAGATGCGGAACGCGGCGGGCCTGCGGGTCACGAGCGTGAAGTCGTGCGTGACGGCGATGGCCGCGATCATGACGTCGTCGGTGTCGACGTCCGGCGCCACGGTCGTGCGGAGCTTGGCGAAGGACTGCGCCGCGAGCGTGTCGAACGGCGCGACCTTCACCGCAGCAACGAGGCGGATGACGTCCTGCATGAGCTTCGGGTGCTTCGTGCGGCGCGCGGCGATCAGGATCTGGCTGACCGTGATCGACGTCGTCCAGCGCTCCGACGTGGGCACGCCGGCGAGGCGTTTGACGAGCAGCCGCGAAGGGACCGTGCGGAGGACCTCGGCCAGCGTGGCCGTATCGAAGAGGTAACCCACGCGCGCTAACCCCGACGCCAGAGCCCAGTCTGCGAGATGTCGGTGAGGAGCGAGTCGACGAACTCGTCGTGGCGACACGTGCCGCACAAGGAGAGCAGCGGGTCGACGCCGTCGACCGCAGGATCGGGCGGGTCGATCTTGTCGAGGTCGCTCATCGGGACGATGGCCGCGATCGGATGCCCCTCGCGCGTGACGAGCGTGCGCGCGCGGACGCGTTCAGCCGCATCGACGGCATCGAGGCAATGACCCGGCAGGTCGGCGATGGGGATCCCGTACTTCTGCACCACGGCAGATACCTACCGGATCGGGCGGCCAGAGTCACGAGCGCGCATCAGCCGAGGAGCTCGGCGAGCGAGCGTGAGAGCTCGCCGAGGCCCGCCTCGATCGCAGCCTCGGGGCTCGTCGGATCCCGCGGACGGAGGGCATGCTCCTCACGCAAGGCGATCGCGGCGCGCGGGTTCTGGAACCAGTCCTCGTCGAAGCGCTCGATGAGCGCGCGTCGATCCGAGAGGGCGAGGAGCGCGCCCGCGAGGCGCGTCGGATCCTGCGGATCGGAGGCGGGGAGGACGAACGTGAAGACGCCGGGGAGGGAGACGCCGAGGGCGCGATCGGTGAGCTCCTCGAAGCGCTCACGTCGGGCGCGATGCGGCAAGGTGACGACGCCTCGAAGGAGGACGCGGGCAGCGTCGAGGCGAAGCGAGAGGAGGAGCGCGCGGGCGACGTCTCGTGCTTGCGTCCGCGCGCGTGAACGGCCGAGGCCGAGCAAGCGCACGCCGAACGTCGGGTCGGCAGGCAACGCGCCGAAGAGCGCGGCCCTGCGCGCGCGGCGGAGATCGAACGGTGGGCGAGCGAGCACGAAGGGCGCCGCGCGCGGGACGTCGGCCTCGGCGAAGGCGGCGCCGAAGGCCGCGAGCGCGCGAGCGAAGGAGGCGGCGCCGAGCAGGCGGGGCAGCACGAACGGCGGGATCGCGAGTCCGTCGAGCAGGCCGGTCTTGCCGAAGAGCCCCTGGAACCAGCGCGGTGAGAGGCGCGCAGGCCAGCCCTCGCCGGCGTCACGCGCGAGCGTCGCGGCGAGCGCGTCGTCCCAGCGCGGCGCGCGCTTCGGCATGAGCTCGGCCGTCACGTCGAGCAGGCGCTCGGCGATCCGCGCGAGCGAGGCCGCGGGCTGCACAGGGATCTCGAGAGCGTCGACGTCCTCGATCCCGAGGCGGCGGAATGCCTGGGCGCGGCGCTCTTCGTGGATGAGCGCCGCGTCGGAGAGATCGCCCGCGCCGCGCGTGAGCGCATCGGCGAGGACGTGGCGGCGCGCGGGCGCGGTCTCGTCGAGCAGGCGTTCGAGTGTCACGCGCGGGCTCACGCGCTCGGGCACGGGACCTTCGATCTCGATCGTGGGCGCGTGCCACGCCTCGGCGAGGCGCACGCGCTCGGCCCAGGTGACGCGCGTGATCGTGAGTGCTGCGACGTGGGCGCGCGCGGCCGCGAGGATCGGATCCTTCGCGCCGCGCTCGCCGAGCTCGATCCACATCGAGCGTGTGCTCACCGCGCGGAAGGCTTCGAGCATGTTGCCGCGCAGCGCGGGTCCCTCGACGCGGAAGGCGCGCTCCTTCTGGCGGAGCTCGTCCGTGGCGCGTGCGATCAGACGATCGATCTCGTGCGGAGGTAGATCCATGGTGTCACCCGTGCACGGTGGGCTCTTTGCCGAGCACCTCGACGAGCCTCCCCTCGGCCCGCGCGATCTCTTCGAGGCGCACGCGCACGGCGGCGGGATCCGCCTTCACGCTCGTCGCGAGGTCGACGAACGTGCGGTAGTGCCGCGCCTCGCAAGCGAAGAGCTCCTCGTAAAACGCGAGCAGCTCGGGCTCGTCGCCGCGTGACCGCAAGGCGTCGCAGAGGAGGCGAAACCGCTCGCACGAGCGCGCCTCGATCACGGCGCCGACGAGCAGCCGATCGACGAGCGGATCCTCCGGCGCGCCCTTGCGACCGACGCCGATCGCCTTGCGCAGCTCGGCCGCGTAGACGTCGACCTCGGGCTTGCCGAGCGTGAGGCCTCGCCGGGAGAGCTCGTCGAGCACGCCCCGGAAATGACGCAGCTCCTCTTCGGCGAGCTCGACGAGCGCGCGCGCCACCTCCGTCCGCTCGGGCCAGCGCGCCGCGAGCGAGAGCGCGTTCGACGCCGCCTTCATCTCGCAATGCGCGTGATCCCTGAGCAGGGTGGCGAGGTCCGCGAGGGCCAGGGTCGCCCAGCCGGGATCGGTCGGTCGGGTCAGGCAGAGCACGAGGCCCGAACTACGGCACGACGTCTCCGGGCGCAAGACGCGGCGGGGGCCTTCCGTCCGAGATGCGCCCGCGCGACGGGGCGCTTCGGGTCACTTCTCCCCTTCGCCGCCCGCCGCTTCGCTGCTCGCCCCTTCGCCGCTCACCCGCGTGCGCGTGAGGCCGCTCGACTCGAGGTGATACGTCAGCCCGATGCCGATCATCGTGCTGTTGATCGTGGTCGAGAGCGTCCGGCGGACGGAGACCTCGGCGGCGATCTCCTGACCGATGTAGCCGAAGCCGCCGGAGATCTGATGGACGCCCGCGCCTTGATCGAAGCGGTAGCCGAGGCGGATCGGGTAATGGTCGGCCGCGAGGTACTCGCCGCCTGCCATGAGGCGCGCCGTCGCCTTGTTCCACGAGTCGAGATCGGCGACGCCGTCGACCTCGATCGTGATGTCCTTCGAACCGTAGCCGAGCGCGGCGCCGATCGTGGTGGGGAGGAGGCCGTGACCCGGGTGCGTGAGGTTCTGCCCCGCGATGCCGAGGTGCACCGTCTGGGTGATCTTGATCGTGGCCCCCGCGTCGAAGGTCAGCGTGTCGACCGACGGCATGCGCTTGCCTGCCGCGTCGACGAGGCCTCCTGACACGGCGCTGTAACGCGACGCCGTGGCGTCATCGAGCGGGCCGAAGCCGTCCTGGATCATGCGCAGGTAGCGACCGCCGATCCCGAGGAAGACGCGTTCACCGACGGGGTAGGCGGCGGCCGCGCGCGCGTCGATGAAGCCGCGATCGAGGCCATCGGGATCGATGATGCCGCCGTGGAGCGCGAGGCCGCCGGCGATGCGGGACGACGACGTGATCGAGTCGACGATGGCACCGCCGCCGATGGCGCGTGTCACCTCGGGCGTGAACTGCCCGATCGCCTCGATGTGATAGAGGCGCGTGAGCGCCATGTTCGCCGGGTTCGAGAAGATCGCGGTCGTGCCGTTGCCGACCGCGCGCGTCGCGCCGGCCATGGCGAGGCTCCGCGCCGTCTCGTTCTCCCCGTAGGAGTAGGCGAGCTGCGGGGCGAGGGCGGTTTCCTGCGCAGACGCGCTCGAAGCCCACGATCCGACCACGAGCGCGGACAGGACCGCGGCGGTGCCACTTCTCGTTACCGGACGCATGGGGGGGCCTTAGCCACATGTCGAGGTCCAGGGCAACTTCTCGGGCCACGCGCCGAGAGGCGTCGGAACCGGTCACGGCCGTCGCGGGCAAACATCGGAAATCATGGACAATCTTCCCTCTTGACGGACGGACGCGTCTGCCAATGCCCGGCTCTCTCGGGCGTCCGGGTGACGCGCTTCGTCCGGACGCGGTGGTTTCGGCCCTCGCCGCAACGTGACGCCCGAGAGAGCGCGAACGGCGCTACGCGTCGGATCGCCAAACACGGAAAAACTGCGGTAAAATCAGCGGCTTGCGGCCTTTGTTTGCGTTGGGGATGGACGCCCGCCCGTCGCCGGTGCTACCTCCGGTTCGTCGTCGTCGCGGCCCCCTTGGCGGGGCCCGTCGGGCATCGGATTTTTCCTGACGATCGTGAAGGAAACCTCCCAAGGGCTTACGCAGGGGAGGCTTGATCCTGTATTGTCGTTTTCGCGTTCCGTGATGAACCATTGCGCGAAGCTCGAACAGCCCCCCTGGAAATGGGCGGGTCACCCACGAGGGACGACCCCCATCCCCAAGCCGGGCGAGCCCCGAGGTGTCGCTGGGCCGCCGGCCCCTGATCGTGCTCTTCGTGCCCACAGCATGCGTTCCCCTCGGCATCCTGTGGATATCTTGTGGACGACGCGGGGATTTCATCACGGGACACGAACTTCCCGTATCGATTCCGCACGATAGCGAGACGCATCGCTGATGCGGGTTGTGGAAAACCTGGGGGCGATCCTGCAGAAGGATCGCCGCGGCATTGTATTCGCAGCGATTTCTGGGCAGGAATGACCACTTCGAGAGACGAATCGCGAGCGATTTTCGAACGGGCGATCGAGCATACGCGCGGGCTTTCCCCTGCGACGTTCGATCAGTGGTTCGGCGGCGTGCAGTTCGACGACCTCACGGACGGGGTCCTCTCGCTCCGCGTGCAGAACGAGTTCGTCCTCGAGTGGGTCAAGACGAACTTTTTGCCCACGATCACCGACAAGATCCGTGAGCTCACCGGCTGGAGCGTCCAGGTCGCCTGGACCATCGACCAGCACCTCGAGGCTCCCATCGCGAACGTCCCTCAAATGCCGCCCGTGCGCCCTCGCTCCCTCGTCGTGCGCCCCTCGACGAATCCGCCGGGCGCGCCCGCGTCGTCCCCGAGCGCGCCCGTCGCTGCCGAGCCTCGCGCCCCGGCGCCCGCGCCCGCGCCCGCCCCGCAGCGCAGGCCTGCGCTGCCCGATGATCTGAACCCGAAGCACACCTTCGCGACGTTCGTCGTCGGCCCCTCGAACCAGCTCGCCCACGCCGCTGCGATCGCGGCCGCGGGCGGCGGCGGCAGGCGATACAACCCGCTCTTCATCTGCGGCGGCACCGGCCTCGGCAAGACCCACCTCGTCCACGCGATCGCGCACCGCGTCCTCGACGAGCGCCCCGGCGCCCGCATCATCTACGTCTCCGCCGAGCGCTTCACGAACGACTTCATCACGGCGATCCAGCACCACCGCATGGACGACTTCCGCGCGAAGTACCGCGTCCACTGCGACCTCTTGCTCGTCGACGACATCCAGTTCCTCGCCGGCCGCGAGCAGACGCAGGAAGAGTTTTTTCACACGTTCAACGCGCTCCACGGCCTCGATCGGCAGATCGTGGTGACGAGCGACAAGTACCCGCAGAACCTCGAGCGCATGGAGGAGCGGCTCGTCTCGCGCTTCTCGTGGGGCCTCGTCGCCGACATCCAGGCGCCCGAGCTCGAGACGCGCGTCGCGATCGTCCGCAACAAGGCCGCGCTCGAGGGCATCGTCCTGCCCGACGACGTCGCGCTCTACCTCGCGCAGGTGATCCGCTCGAACGTCCGCGAGCTCGAAGGCACGCTGATCCGCCTCGCCGCCAAGTCCTCGCTCACCGGCCGCCCGGTGGATCTCGCCTTCGCCCGCGCCGAGATCACGGCCGCGACACCCCGCGCGTCGATCATGAGCGTGGAGGACATCCAGCGCGCGGTTTGCCACCATTTCCACCTCCGCTCTATCGATTTGACCTCCAAAGATCGCCACAAGAGCATCGCCTTCGCGCGGCACGTGGCGATGTACCTGTGCAAGCAGCGGCTCAAGGTCTCGTTCCCCGAGATCGGCCGCGCCTTCGGCAACCGCGACCATACGACCGTCATGAGCGCCGTCCGGAAGATCGAGGCCCAGCGCGACACCGACCCGCAGGTCCGCGCCCACCTCGAAGCCCTGGAGCGCAAGCTCGCCGGCGATTCCTGAGCGCCCGGCGCGACGCGGCATCCCCGAAGGCCCCCCGCGCGTAGACTGGGGCCATGCGCTGGATCCCGCCCCTTGCGCTGCTCGTCGCCACGAGCGCGTGCGCCTCCCCTGCCCCCACGCCCGCTGCAAAGCCCGCTGCGAAGATCGAGCTGCCCGTGCTCGACGCGGCTCCGAAGGAGGCGAGCACGCCCAGGAAGAGGTTGCTCTTGCCGCCGGGCGACAGGCCTTCGATCCCCGAATGGAACGGCGCGACGGCGTGGCTCAACGTGGATCGGCCGCTACGCCGCGACGCGCTGCGTGGTCACGTGGTGGTGGTCGATTTCTGGACGAGCTGCTGCATCAACTGCCTGCAGACGCTGCCCACGCTGGCCGCGATCGAGCGTCGATTCGCGAAGGATCGGGTGCTCGTCGTGGGCGTGCACTCGCCCAAGTTCGACGAGGAGAAAAACGCGGCGCGCCTGCGCGATACGCTGCGTGATCTCGAGATCGTCCACCCCGTCGCCGTCGACGCGAACATGACGATCTGGGACGCGTGGGGCGTGCGCGCGTGGCCCACGGTCGCGTTGATCGACGCGGAAGGCAGGCTCGCGTGGGTCGGATCTGGCGAGCCGGATCCGGCCGAGCTCAGCGACGCGGTCGCGGAGGCGCTCGCCGAAGGGCGGGCCGCGAACGTGCTCGCGAAGGCGCCGATCGAAGGGCTGCGCCCCGATCGCGGGCCCGCGGGCGTCTTGCGATATCCAGGCAAGGTGCTCGCGCTGCAGAGCGGCGGCCTCGCCATCGCCGACACGGGGCACCACCGCGTCGTGCTGACGAACGCCGCAGGCGCGGTGGAGGCCGTGTTCGGCACGGGCGAGGCGGGCGCGAAGGACGGGGCCGCGGAGAGCGCGACGTTCCAGCGGCCGCAGGGGCTCACGGAGGTCGGCTCCGATCTCTACGTCGCCGACACGGGCAACCACCTGATCCGCAAGATCGACCGGAAGACGCGGGAGGTCATCACGGTCGCGGGCACCGGCGAGATCGGGACGGAGCCGCTCGGAAGGGAGGAGCACACCGCTCGAACGGCCCCGCTGCGCTCGCCCTGGGATCTGTTGCACCACAAAGGATCGATTTACGTCGCGCTCGCCGGCTCGCATCAGATCGCGGTGTTCGATCCGAAGATGGGCACGGTGCGCCTCTACGCGGGCAGCGGGCGCGAGGCGCGCGAGGACGGGCCGGCCCAGGACGCCGCGTTCGCCCAGCCGAGCGCGCTCGCCACCGACGAGAAGAGCCTCTTCGTGCTCGACAGCGAGACGTCGAGCGTCCGCGCGATCGAGTTCGCGACGGCCACGGTGCGCACCGTGATCGGCGTCGATCTCTTCGTGTTCGGCGACGTCGACGGCGAGGCCGCGAAGGCGCGGCTGCAGCACCCGATCGGCATGACGTACGGGCAAGGCGCGCTCTGGGTCGCCGACTCGTACAACGGCAAGGTCAAGCGCGTGGACCCGGCGAAGGGCACGACACGCACGGTCCTCGCGGGCCTCGCCGAGCCGGCCGGGATCACGATCTCGGGCAAAGACCTCGTCATCGCCGATACGAACAAGAGCCGCGTCGTGCGGCGCGCGATCACCGGCAGCGGCGAGGCCGCGCCCGTCGCGTTCACCGGCCTCACGCCTCCGAAGGGGCCGTGAACGGGCGAGGCGATCGAGCTAGCCGAGCTTCGCGAGCGCCTCGCGCGTGTCGTCGGCGATGAAGCCGTTGCCGTAGGCGTCAGCCATCCGGAGCACGAGCTCGAGCTCGAGCCTCGCCTCGTCCCGCGCGCCACGCTCGGCGAGGAGCGAGGCCAGGAGCGAGCGGCCTTCGAGCGCATCGGCGTGGTAGCCGCGCGCCTCGGCGTACTTCACGAGCTCGCGGATCCGCACCTCGGCGCCCGGCTTGCCGCTCTGTCCATCGAGGTACGCGAGGTGGACACGGTTGAGCGACGCGAGGCGCTCGTAGCCCGCCTCCTCGGCGATCTGCAGCGACTCCGTGAGCGTGGCGTAGGCGCGCGGAAAGTCGCCGAGGCGCCGCGTCGTGTCGCCGAGGTTGTGCAAGGACGTCGCGACCTCGGCGCGTAGCCCCGCAGCACGAGCGAGCTCGACCGCGCGCGCCGAGGCCTCCGACGCGGCGCGAAAATCGCGCATGAAGGCGTACACGAGCACGCGCTCCTTCTCGCGCTCGCTCGCGAGCGTGAGGTCGCCGGCCGGGCTCTTCGCCTCGGCGCGATCGATCGCGAGCAGCGCCGCCGCAGCGACGCCGGTCGCGGCGCGCACGTGGGCGATGGCGAGCAGCGTGCGCGGATCCTCGGCCGGCCCCATCGCTTCGAGCCGATCGGCGGCGCGCGCCGCGCGGGCGAAGTCACCGCTCCGCGCGCCGAGATCGATCTCGGCGACGAGCGCGCGACGCTGGAGCTCCTCGTCCTGCGCGGCGAGCTTGAACGCGAGGTCGATCTCGGCGTACGCCCGATCGAACCGGTTCACGGCCCCGAGCGCCCGCGCAACGTCGACGCGTGCCGCGACGCGCTGCTCGAGCGTGCCTGCGGCGTCGATGCGACGGAGCGCCCGCGCGGAGAGATCCTCCAGCGAAGGCGCCGCGCGCACGGGCAGGATCGCGGCGCAGAGCTCACGCAGCCAGCTCGCGATCTCGGTCGCGGGGCGCCGGTCGAGGTCGGCGAGGTCGATCGCGCGGAGCAAGAGGCGGATGCCGGGCTCGAGCTGGTAAAGGCGCACGCGACGCGAGGCCGCGCGCGCGTAAAACGTGGCGGCGCGGTCGCGATCGCCCGCGTGGTAGAGGTGGTTGCCCACGTGCTCGCCGTGCGCCTCCGCGACCTCGTCGCCGAAGACGGCGCGGTACGCCTCGGCCGCCTTGCCGTGCAGATCACGGCGCGCCTCGTGCGGGATCGTGTCGAGGACGATCTCGCCGTGCATCGGCGACGGGAAGCTCACCTCCGCGGGGCCGGCCGCGCGCAAGAAGCCGCGCGCGACGAGCTCGCCGATCCCTCGATCGACGACGGAGAAACTCTCGCCGAGCAGCGCCGCGAGCACCTGCGTGTGCACGGGATCGCCGAGGATCGCCGCGGCGTTCAGCGCCCCACGCTCGCGCTGCGGCAGGCGGCTGACGCGCGCCTCCATGAGCGCGCGCAGCGCTCGCGGCACGGCCCTCGCGCCGTCGAGCCGCAGGCGAACGCGGCCGTCCTCGACCTCCACGGCGCGCGCGTCCACGAGCTCCTTCAAGAGCTCCTCGATGAAGAGCGGGTGCCCCGCGGCACGCTCGCGGCAGAACGCGGTGAGCTCGCGGGGCGCCGCGCGCACGCCGATCCGCTCCGCCACGAGCCGCTCGCTCTCCTCGCCGCCGAGCGGACCGAGCGCGACCACGTGATGACGCGCGAGCGGCAAGAGCACGCTCGGCGGCGCCGTGCGCGTCGCGAGCATGAACACCGCGCGGATGTTCGACGCTGCGCCCTCGTTCCGGCTCGCGACGCTCGCGATCGCCTCCGCCGTCGCCGCGTCCATCGCCTGCGCGTCGTCCCACGCGAAGCAGTGGATCCGGTCCTCGCAGAGCTTGTGCACCATGCGCGTGAACGCCGCGCGCAGCGCCGTCCCCATCCCGCCGACGGGGCGCGAGGGCCGATCGCCGAGCCGCGCGCCGAGCTGACGCAGCACCGCCGACGACTCCTCCTCTTGCAGGCCGAGCGCGCGGAGCCGCGGCAAGGTCGCGAGGATCGCCTGCTCGCCGTCGCCCTCCTGCACGCCGCAGAGCACCTGCAGCATCGCCTGCAGCCCGCTCCACGGCAGCTCCGCGCCGCTCGGCGGACAGCTCGCCGCGTAAAACCCCACCGACCAGTTGCCGCGCCCGAGCCGCCGCTCGATCTCCGCGCAGAGCCGCGTCTTGCCGATGCCCTTCTCGCCCAGGATCGAGATCACCTGCGCGCGCTTGCGCGTCGCAGCCGCGAGGATCTCGCCGATGCGGCGCAGCTCCTCCTGTCGCCCGACGAACTTGCCGCTCGCCGCGATCGGCGGACGCGCCGAGGTGATCACGCGACCGCCTTCCGGCACCGATCCTCCTCCGTCCGGCAGCTCGTCGAAGCCGAACGCCGCGCGCACGATCCGCGCCGCCGGGTGCGACACCGCGACCTGCTCCGCGACCGCTCGCGCGAGCGCCTGCGCCTGCGTGACCAGCGTCCCGAGCCGCGCGTCGACGATCGGCACGCCACGCGCGTCCACGAGCACGCGCCCCACGTGCACGCCCGCCGACGCGCCGCGACCCTTTTGAGCACGAATGATCACCAGCGCCGCGCGCACGGCCGCCTCCGTGTCGCGACCGTCCGCGTCTTCGAGCCCGAAGAGCGCCACGACCTGCGAGGGCTCCTGCTCCAGGATCACCCCGCCGTACCGCGTGATCACCTCGCGCGCGCCCTCCACGTCGAACGGCATCGCCGGGACGCGGCACGTCCCCGTCACGACGAGCACCGTCCCTTCGCGCCGCTCGCCCACGGGCTCCGAAAAATTCGCGGTCGCCACGGTTTCCGTCGCGACCTTCAGCGACGCCGACGTCGTCGGCACCTCGACGGGCGTCCGCTCCTGCTCCGCGCCTTGGATATCTCCGAGCACCGAGCCCGCCTCGATCTCGGGCCCCTTCCTCGCGTCGTCCTGAAACGGCGCGACGAGCTCCGCGAGGTCGTTTGAACCGAAACGATCCCCCGTCGCGTAAAAGTACCCGAGGAGCAGCTCGTGCAGCCGGCCCGCGTCGGCCACGCGCTCCTCGGGCCGCCGCGTGAGCAAGCGCCGCACGATCGCCGCGAGCTCGCGTGGCACGTCCGGCCGAGCGATCTCGAGCGGCGGCGCCTCGGCCGCGCGCACGCGACGCAGCGTCTCGGCTTCGCCCGCGCCGGCGAACGGGTTCGTCCCCGCGACGAGCTCGTAGAGCACCGTGCCGAGCGAGAACAGATCACTCCGCCCGTCGAGCGGCTGCGCGAGCGATTGCTCCGGGCTCATGTACGAGAGTTTTCCGCGCACGCGCAGGACAGAGCCTCCCGCCTGCTCGTCCTCGCGCATGAAGCCCTTGGCCTTCGCGATGCCGAAGTCCGTGACCTTCACCTCGCCTTCCCACGACACGAGGATGTTCTGCGGCGAGACGTCGCGGTGCACGATGCCGAGCGCCTTGCCTTGCTCGTCGCGCCGCCTGTGCGCGTGGTCGAGCGCCTTCGCCACCTCGGCCGCGACGAACACCGCCATGCCGAACGGCGGCCGTGTCTTCGTCCGGCGAAACCGCGCGAGCAGCGTCGCGAGATCGAGCCCCGCGACGTACTCCATCGCGATGTAGTAGCCCGGCGGATCGCCCTCCTGCTCGACGCGGCCGAGATCGAAGACCTGCACGATGTTCGCGTGCGAGAGCCGCACCGAGAGCTTCGCCTCGTGCACGAACATCTCGAGCAGCTCCGGCTCGCGCGCGAGCTCCGGCAGGATGCGCTTCAGCGCGAGCGTCTTCTCGAAACCCAAGGCGCCGAAGCTCTTCGCCTTCCAGACTTCGGCCATCCCCCCGGCGCCGAGCCGCTCGAGGAGCACGTAACGCCCGAACTGTCTCTCCAAGTTCGCCCCCCGAGCATGCCCGCGGCGGGGACGAATCCTACCATCTCGCTCGTATCGGGGGACCCCAAACCAAGCCGAAATCCGCCCCTACGCGGTGCCGGCGCTGCCGCCGTAGATCGCCTCCGAGAGGCGGTAGGCCGCGGCTTCGAGCTTGCCGTAGGCGCCGCGCAGATCGCCGCTCGGCGCGTCCTCGTCGAGCAGCTTGCGCAGGATCACGCAGCCCTCCCGCACGCCGGAGAGCGTCGCCTCGTCGACGAGCTCGGCGTACGCCTCGAGGGCCTGCTCGGTCGTGTAGAGCAGGGTCTCGGACTGGTTCTTGAGCTCGGCCCGATCCCGCCGCTTCGTATCTTCCTCGCGGAATTTTTCGGCCTCGCCGACCAGCCGCTCGACCTCGGACGGCGCGAGTCCGCTCGTCGGCGTGACGCGCACCTTCTGCGCGCGCTTCGTACCGAGATCCGTCGCCTCGACGTGCACGATCCCATCCTCGTCGATGTGGAAGACGACCTGGATCTTCGGCACGCCGCGCGGCGCGGGCGGGATGCCCGAGAGCTCGAAGCGCGCGAGGCTCTGGTTGTCGGCGGCCATTTCGCGCTCGCCCTGCAGGACGTGGATCGGCACGTACGTCTGCCGATCGAGGCTCGTCGTGAAGATCTCGCCGCGCGAGGTGGGGACCGTGGTGTTGCGCGGGATGAGCTTGGTCATGACGCCGCCGCCCGTCTCGACGCCGAGCGAGAGCGGCGTGACGTCGAGCAGGAGGATCTCGTCCGCGTGCCCCGAGAGCGCGGCCGCCTGGAGCGCCGCGCCCACGGCCACGACCTCGTCCGGGTTCACGCCCTTGCACGGGTCCTTGCCGAAGAGCTCCTTCACGGCCGCCTGCACCGCGGGCATCCGCGTCATGCCTCCGACGAGCACCACCGTCTGGATCGCGCTCGGCGCGAGCTGCGCGTCGCGGAGGACGTCGCGCGAGACCTCGATCGTGCGCTCGACGAGGTCCTGCGTGAGCATCTCGAGCTCGTTGCGCTGCATCGATCGTTCGAGGTGGAGCGGCGCGCCGTCGGGGCCGACGGCGATGAAGGGCAGGTTGATCTGCGTGTCCAGAGACGAGCTGAGCTCGTGCTTCGTCTTCTCCGCGGCCTCCTTCAAGCGCTGCATCGCCATCCGGTCCGCGCGCAGATCCACGCCGAATTCGAGCTGGAATTCGCCGACGAGCATGTCCATCACGCGCCCGTCGAAGTCCTCGCCGCCGAGGTGCGTGTCGCCGCCCGTCGCCTTCACGTTGAAGACGCCGCCGCTGATCTCGAGGATCGAGATGTCGAACGTGCCGCCGCCGAGGTCGTAGACCGCGATCGTCTCGGAGGCGCCCTTCTTGTCGAGCCCGTACGCGAGCGCCGCCGCCGTGGGCTCGTTGATGATGCGGCGCACCTCGAGGCCGGCGATCTTGCCGGCGTCCTTCGTCGCTTGCCGCTGCGCGTCGTCGAAGTACGCCGGGACCGTGATCACCGCCTCGGTGACCGGCTCGCCGAGGAAACGCTCGGCGGTCTCCTTCATCTGCGCGAGGATCATCGCGCTGACCTCGGGCGGCGCGTACGCCTTGCCGCGCAGATCGACCCACGCGTCGCCGTTCGGCGCGCGCACGATCGAGTACGGCACGAGCGTGGCGGCCCGCTCGACGTCGGGCACGTCGTGCTTGCGCCCCATCAGGCGTTTGACCGCGTAGACCGTGCTCTGCGGGTTCGTCACGGCTTGCCTTCGGGCCACCTGCCCGACGAGCCGCTCGCCGCTCGCGACGATCGCAACGACCGAGGGCGTCGTCCGCGCGCCCTCGGCGTTCGGGATCACCTTGACGTCGCTCGCCGACGACGCCGACGCCACGTCGACGACGGCCACGCACGAGTTGGTGGTCCCGAGGTCGATGCCGACGATCCTTCCCATGCGCGGGCGAGGATATCAAAGACGCGGCGAACGATGGGCCTCGGTAGACCTCCGCGCCGGTTTTGCGTGACGTCCGAGCGAGATCAGCTCGCGACGGCCGCGCCGCCGCCGGGCGGGCCCTTCGAGACGACGACCATCGCCGGACGGACGAGGTAGTCCCCGATGCGATAGCCGGGCTGCACCTCGTGCAGGACCACGCCGGCCGGGTGCTCGGGCGACTCGAGGTGCTGGATGGCCTCGTGTTGCGCGGGATCGAACGGCTGACCGACCGAGACGACGCGATGGATCCCCATCTTCTCCAGCGTGTCGAGGAACTGCTTCAGCACCATCCGCAGGCCCTCGGCCACGGCCTTCGTCTCGGAGGAGCCTTCGGCGTGCACGAGCGCGCGCTCGAAATTGTCGAAGACGGGCAAGAGCTCCTTCACCGTGGTCTCGCGGCCCCGCCGCTGGGCGTCGTCGACCTCGCGCCGCGAGCGCTTGCGGAAATTGTCGAAATCGGCCGCGGTGCGGAGGAGCTGTTCACGCGTCCGGGCGGTCTCGGCCAGGGCGTCCGCGAGGCGCTGCTCGACCGTGGGCGTCGGAGGAGTCGAGGGCTCCGCCGCGGCCGACGGCTGCTCGCCGTTCGTCGCTTCGCTGGTTTGACCGTTCGGATCCTGGGCAGACTTCGTCGTGGACTCGGCTTCGGACATGGGTGCGGGCCACTATAACCTCCCAAGATCGACTGGCAACGGGCCCCGGTCACCTGGCGGCCGAGCCGCGTCGCAAGGAGCGCGCGTGGCATTTGCCCCGGCGGGGCGACCAGCGTAGATCGCCTCGCATGACCCTCGCCCCCGCGTACGGAGCCGAGAGCCCCATCGCCGAGCTGCTCGAGCCCGAAGACCTCCTCCCGCTCGCCGAGCGCAGGCTCGTGGGCAACTACCGCCAGGCCCCGTTCGTCCTCGAGCGCGGCAAGGGCTCCGAGGTCTGGGACACCGAGGGACGTCGTTACCTCGACTTCTGCGCCGGCGTCGCGGTCTGCTCGCTCGGCCACGCGCACCCGCGCCTCGTCGCCGCCATCGCCGAGCAGGCCGCGCGGCTGATGCACGTCTCGAACTACTTCTACAACGCCGAGAACGCGCGCCTCGCCGACGAGCTTTGCAAGAGGAGCGGCATGGACCGCGCCTTCTTCTGCAACTCGGGCGCCGAGGCGAACGAGGCGATGCTCAAGCTCGCGCGCCGCTGGTTCTTCACGAAAGGCGAGCCCGATCGCTACCGCATCATCGCCTTCGACAACGCCTTCCACGGCCGCACGATGGGCGCGGTCGCGCTCACCGGGACGCCGAAATACCGCGAAGGGTTCGGCCCGCCGCTCGCCGGCGTCACGCACGTTCCGTACGGCGATCTCGACGCGGTGAAGGCCGCGATGGGCCCCGACGTCGCGGCGATCTTCGTCGAGCCCGTGCAAGGCGAGGGCGGCGTGATCCCGCCGCCGAAAGGCTTCCTCGCCGCCCTTCGGAGCCTCTGCGACGAGCACGGCGCGCTCCTCTGCCTCGACGAGGTGCAGACGGGCATCGGCCGCACGGGCACCTTCCTCGGCGCGCAGCACGACGGCGTCGAGGCCGACGCGATCGCGCTCGCCAAGGGCCTCGGCGGTGGGTTTCCGATCGGCGCGCTCCTCATCAAGGAGCGGCTGAACGGCGTGCTCTCGCCCGGCACGCACGGCTCGACGTTCGGCGGAAACCCGCTCGCGTCGCGCGCCGCACGCACCGTGCTCGCCGTCCTCGACGAGGAGAAGCTCGTCGAAGGCGCCGTCACCAAGGGCCAGCGCCTCGCCGAGGGCCTCGCGGCGCTCACGAAGGAGCACCCCACGCTCTGCGCCGGACAACGCGGCCGTGGCCTCTTGCAAGGCCTCACGCTCGCGCAAGGCGTCGACACGCGCGCCGTCCTCGGCCGCGCCCGCGCCCACGGACTGCTCCTCACGGTCGCCGGCGCGAGCACGCTTCGCTACACGCCTCCGCTCGTCGTGCGCGAGGCCGAAATCGATGAAGCCCTTGCCATCACGGGCCGTGCGCTCGCGGAGATGAAGCCTTGAAACGTGACTTGACGAGACTCTCGGACCTCGGCGACGGCGGCATCGTCGCCATGCTGGATCGTTCGGCCTTTTTCGCTCGCGCGCGGGGCAAGGCGGAGCATCCGAAGCCGCTCGAGGGCCACGCCGTCGCCCTCCTCTTCGACAAGCCCTCGACCCGCACGCGCCTCTCGCTCGAGGTCGCGACCTACGAGCTCGGCGGCCATCCGATCATCGTCACGCCCGACTCCACGCAGATGAGCCGCGGCGAGCCCACCGAGGACACCGCGCGCGTGCTCGGCCGCATGGTCTCCGCCGTCACGTACCGCACGAGCACCACGGCGCGCTTCGAGGCCATGGCCCGCGCCTGCCGCGCACCCGTGCTGAACGCGCTCACCGACGACGCGCACCCGATGCAGGTCCTCGCCGACCTGCACACGACGCGCGAGGCGCGCGGCCGGCTCGAAGGTCTGCGCATCTGCTGGGTCGGCGACGCGAGCAACGTCGCCCGTTCGTGGATCGAGGCCGCGGGCCTGCTCAAGCTCGACATGACCCTCGCCACGCCGCCCGCCTTCGCCCCGCCCTTGCCCGAGGTCGACGAGGCGCGCGCCCGCGGCGGTCGCATCACGGTGACGACCGACGCGCGCGAGGCCGCGAAGGACGCCGACGTCCTGCTCACGGACGTATGGGTCAGCATGGGGCAGGAAGCCGAGCGCGACTACCGCATCGGCGCGCTCGCGCCTTACCGGATCACGCAGGATCTCGTCTCGCTCGCTTCGCCCGAGGTCGTGGTGCTGCACTGCCTGCCCGCGCATCGCGGCGAGGAGATCGACGCCGACGTGCTCGAAGGCCCGCGCAGCTTCGTGTGGGACGCCGTCGAGTCGCGGCTGCACACGAGCAAGGCGCTGCTCGAATGGGCCGCGCAAGGGCCCGGGTTCGGCCCGCCGCCCTTCGCTGTCGGCCGCGGCGGCGCGGCAGGCTGAGGCTCGACGTTGCGAGCGCTCGGACCCGTCGCCGATCCCGTGCCGTGCTCGGGGTGCGGCAAGCTGCTCGATCCGCTGCGCGCAGGCCACGTCGCGATCTTCGACAGCAAGTTTCACTTCTTCTGCGATCGTCACGGCTGCCGCGCGCATTTCCTCGGCGAGCCCCCCGGCGAAGCCGAAGGCGCGCGCCCCGCGCGGGTCCCACTCTCGCTCTTCGCGCCCCGCAGATCCGAGCCCGAGCCCGCGCGCAGCAACCTCGACGCGCCCATCGTCCCCTTCCACGCGCCTGCGTCGAGCGACGCCGCGCTCCCCGAGCCGCCCGCTCCTTTCGACGATCGGACCCTCGTCGAGCCCATCGCGCACGCCATCCTCACCGAGGAGCCTTCACGTATCGACGTGCCCGAGCCGCGCGACATCGGCGCGCTGCTGCTCGTCATCGCCACGATCGCCGGCACGCTCGCCGTCGCGCTCGGCCTCGCCGGCGACGCGGCTCTCGTCATCGGCGCCCGCATCGTGCTTGCGTCCGTCGGCGCCGGCATGCTCGTCGGCCGCGCCGCCACGACCCCGCGCGAGCCCTCCGATCCGCACCCCGCGCCGATCCTCGCGCCCTCGATCCTCTCGCTCGTCCTCGCGATCGGCGCCGCGCTCCGCGCCGCTCCTTCCCTCGGCGCCGAAGCCGCTTCGCTCGCCGGCATCATCGTCACGGCGACGGCCGTCGGCGCGTGGCTGCTCGAAGGCGCGCGGCACGCCTCCCTCGCCGAACGCGCGTTCGTCGCGCAATCGCTCGCCGTCCCCGGCAGGCGCGCGCCCGAGGACGGCGCGACCGGCGAGATCGCCAAGAACAAAGTCTTCGACCTGTGCCCCGGCGAGCAGGTCCTCGTCGAGCCGGGCGAGGTCGTCCCCGTCGATCTCGTCGTCGGCTCGGGTGAAGTCTTCGTCCTGCCGTGGCTCGGCGCGACCACGCCCGTGCGCAGGCGCTCGGGCGAGCCTGTCGTCGCCGGCGCGAAGGTCGTGCGTGGCAGGCTCCGCGGCACCTGCACGTTCGCCGGCAACGACCGCGCGTTCGCGCGTGTCCTCATCGATCCGCGCCGCCGCGCCGACGCCCTCGCGCCCATCGCGCGCGCCTCGCGTGCCCTCGCCGAACGCTGGTCGCTCGCCGCGCTCGTGACCGGCGCGCTCTCCGCCTTCATCGCCGGCGGCCGCACCTACGTCGAGATCTCGATGACCGCCGTCGCATCCCACGCCGCGCTCGCGACCACGCTCGTCGCGGGCGTCGCCGGCGTGCACGTCGCGCGCGGCATCCTGCACGCGCAGCGCCGCGGCATCGCCTACAAGAGCGAGGGCGCGTGGGACCGCGCGGCGCGCGTCAACGTCGCCGTCTTCTGCGCGCGCGGCACGCTCCTCCTCGGCGAGCCCGAGCTCGCGGAGCTCGAAGCCCCGGGCGGCAAACTCGAACCGCTCGACGTCCTCTCCCTCGCGGCCGGCGCCGAGCGCGGCGAAGAGCACCCGATCGCCACCGCGATCGTGCGCGCCGCCGTGACCCGATCGGTGCGCCCCGACGGCGTGCGCAACGCGCATCATGTCCCTGGACTCGGCGTCACGGCCGTCACGAGCTCGGGCGAGGATCTCTGCGTCGGCAGCCGCGCGCTCCTCCTCGCGAACCGCATCTCGATCGCCGCGGCCGAACAACGCATCGCCGAGCTCGAAGCCCTCGGCCGCACCGTCGTCCTCGTCGCGGTCGGCGCGCGCCTCGTCGGCATCCTCGGCTTGCAGGACGGCCTGCGCCCCGGCGCGCGTGCTGCGGTGCAACATCTTCTCGACGCCCAGATCGAGCCCGTGATCATGTCGGGCGACGCGCGCGAGACGTGCGAGGCCATCGGCCACTCGCTCGACGTCGACCACATCCGCCCCGAGGTTTTGCCGACCGAACGCGCCGCCGAGGTCCGCAGGCTCATCGACGCGGGCATGTCCGTCGCGGTCCTCGGCCATCCAAGCGTCGACGATGGCGCGCTCGGCGCGGCGGACGTCGCGGTCGCGCTCGGCGCGGCGGGCTCGTCGCCGGGCGATCTTTCCGTCGCGCTCGCCTCCGACGACGTGCGTGACGCGGCGCTCGCGCTCGCCATCGCGCACCGCGCGCGCCTCGAAGCGCGCGTGGGGCTCGCGATCGCCGTCCTGCCTGCGCTCGTCGGGGCGATCGCGGTGGCGTTTGGCGTGCTTCCCCCTGCGTATGCGCCGCTCGCCTCGCTGCTCGGCGGGGCGATGGCGGTTTTGCACGTGCGAGCGCTCGATCGCGTGCGAGAGTCTGGGACGACGCGAGGACACACGTGGGAAAACGGCCCAGGCGCCACTTGACGCCCGGAAATTCGGACGGGATAAATGACGCCATGGTCGCGAGCGTGAGGGAGGAAGCCGTGACCCTGGACCGGGCCGCCGTGGATCGCTTGCGGGCTCGCCTCCAGGCGTACATGGCCAAGAAGGGTCTGCGCTCGACGGCGCAACGACGGCTCATCGTCGACACGTTCTTCGAGGGCGCGTCGCACATGACGATCGAGGACCTTCTCACCGAGGTCCGCGCGCGCGACAAAGGCATCGGCTACGCGACCGTCTACCGCACGCTCAAGCTCCTCGCCGAGTGCGGCGTCGCCTCCGAGCGACGCTTCGGCGACGGCCTCAGTCGCTACGAGCTCGCCGACGACGCGAAGGCGCACCACGACCACCTGATCTGCAGCAGCTGCGGCACGATCGTCGAGTTCGAGGAGCCGCGCATCGAGGCGTTGCAAGAAGACGTCGCGCGCCGCTACGGCTTCCACGTCATCTCGCACAAGCACGAGATGTACGGCACCTGCGCCGACTGTCAGAAGAAGGTGTCCTGAGACGATCGCCCCTCTCCAGCATGGGAGAGGGGCTCTGCGAAGAGGCGGGGTTTTACTCGCCGACCTGCGCGACGTAGCTGACGCGCGCGACCGGATCGTAGAGCGGGTTCAGCACCTGCGTAGGCGGCGCGACGAGGCCGGCGTACTGCGTGTTGTCGAGCACCACGTAGTAGAGCCCCGGCGCGAGGCCGAACTTGCGTGTCTGCGCCGGCCCCGGCGCGAGCGGCGCGCCGCCGAGCACCGGCCCCGGCGCCGGCCCGAGCGGCTGACCCGTCTGGTAGCCCTCGCGCCACGGGTCACCGACCATCTTGCTGACGATCATCACGTCGACCGTCGGCCCTTGCACGCTCATCGTCAGGTAGAGCGATTGCCCCGAGCCGACCTCGAACGGGCCGAGGAAGTCGCGCGCGTTGCCGTGGATGTCGACGCTCTCGTTCGCGAACGTGAAGCGCTCGTCGTCCTGCACCTTGAACGGCTTGGCGGGCTTGTTCGGCGGCATGAGGATCCCGAGCGTGAACTCGTTGCCGCGGTCCTCGTTCGCGACGACCGTGAAGCCGCGCGTGAGCTCGCCCGTGATCACCTGGTTGCCGAAGAAGTTCGTCAGCGTGCCGAACGGCGGGATGTTCGAGGCCACGTTGAACGCGGCGTTCTCGATGTACCCGACGCGGAAGTCCGGCCCCGAGATGATGCGGTTCAGCCGTCCCCAGACGTAGATGTCGTCATCGGAGATCGCGAAGTCCGGCCGGAGCTCGATCGTCGCCGACGTCGAGAAGCCGACGCGTTTCGCCGGCATCATGTAGCCGTACCCCGTCCCTGCGAACGTGACGGCCACCGTCTGACGCGCGTCGTCGACGGTGTAGTTGCACGTCATCGGGAAGAAGCGCCCCATCGCCGGGGAGCTCGAGTCGGTCTTCAGGGGTACGCCGATCTTCAGCATCTCCGGGCAGATCCGACTCGCCCCGAAGTTCGAGAAGAGCCACCACCGGAGCTGCGGGTTCGCGTTCACCACCGTGCCGGCGCATGGGCAGCCGGCCACGGCGAAGGAGAGCGCGAGCACGAGCAGGACCAGAAACGCGCCCGCCGGTCGGGCGGACGACTTGCGACGGGATCGCAACACGCGGATTACCATAGCGACAGAGCGGGCGAGCGTGTCCTGGAACCTGCACCAGGAAGCCGGGATCCAGGGCGCGCTCCGTGAAAGGTGGAAGGAGCGGAGAAAGATGCTCCTTGGACGCCCCGGAGGCCCCACTCCCTAAAATCCGGGCACGAATCCGGCACTTCGGAGCCCCGTGGAGGAATTTGCCCGGGATTCGTCGGTCGGATTTGACCTCGCCATCGAGCAGGCCTACAAAAAGCGAAGCAAGCTAGCACAGGGGAGGAAGACGACGAGCCCAGGTGACTCGTAGGGACGGATGCGATCATGAGTGACCTGACGAACCGCTCTCGCAAAATCCTGCTCGCCGTCGTGACCGAGTTCATCTCGACAGGCGCCGCGGTGGGAAGTCGCACGCTCGCGCGCAAGTATGGCCTCGATCTCTCGGCGGCCTCCGTTCGCAACGTGCTCGCCGATCTCGAAGAGGCCGGGTACCTGAAGCAGCCGCATACGTCCGCGGGCCGCATCCCCACCGATCGCGCGCTGCGCCTCTTCATCGACACGCTCGTCCAGGCGCGCGCCTACAGCCCCGAGGAGCAAGCGAAGCTCGGCCAACGTTTCGCCGAGATCTATGCAGTCGCGACAGACCCGATGCGCGAAGCCGGGCGGTATCTGTCCGAGCTCTCCGGCACGGCCGCGGTCATCGCCTCGCCGCGCACCGAGCTGCGCGCGCTCTCGCAGCTCCGCTTCATCCCGACGCGCCCCGGCCAGCTCCTCGCCGTGCTCGTCTTCTCCGACGGCAGCGTCGAGAACCGCTTCATCCAGATCGAAGAGGTCCCCGCCGAGCCGGAGCTCACGCGCATCCACAACCTGCTCGCCGACGTCATCGAAGGCCGCTCGCTCGGCGAAGCACGCGACCTCTTCGCGCGCCGCCTCGCCGACGAACGCATCGCGCTCGACGCCCTGCGTCGTCGTGCCTTCGAGCTCGGGAGCCGCGCCACCGCCGACGTGAACCGACGCGGCGGCGACGTCGTCATCGAGGGACAGGGCAAACTGATCGATCTGCCCGAGTACGCCGACGCGTCGCGCTTGAAGAAGCTGCTCTGTGTGCTCACCGAGCGCGAGGATCTGCTGAAGCTGCTCGACAAGGTCATCGCCGCGGGCGCGGTCACGGTGTTCGTCGGCAGCGAGGCCGGCGAGCTCGGCGAAGGCGATCTCAGCCTCGTCGTCGCGCCGTACACCGAGCATGGACGTGTCGCCGGCACGGTCGGCGTGCTCGGTCCGACGCGCATGGACTACGCGAAGGTCATGCCCCTCGTCGACGCGACGGCCACCGCGATGAGCGAGGCGCTCGGCGGAAGGCGCGGATCATCCTGAAGCGCGCAGCCGCTCGAGCACGCTCTGAAAATCCTCGGGCGGAGGTTCTTCGAAAAAGACATCGTCGTCCGACTGCGGGTGGATGAACCCGAGCTCGGCCGCGTGCAGCATGAGCCGCGGCGCGTCGATGCGCGTGCCCGCGTAGTTGCGCACGTACACGTTCTCCCCGACGATCGGATGTCCCGCCTCGGAGAGGTGGATGCGGATCTGATGCGTCCTTCCCGTCTCCAGCCTGCACGCGACGAGCGTCGCGCCGCGCAAACGTTCGAGCGGCTCGACGTGCGTCACGGCGAGCTGACCTTCGCCGCGTCGCTCTCCTTCGTCGAGCGATCCTCGCAGCCCGTCGCCGCGATCCGCGACGAGCCGTGATCGAAACGTCTGCTTGCGGATGTCGCCGTGCACGATCGCCAGGTAGACGCGACGCACCGAGTGCTCGCGGAACTGCTGCGTGAGGTGCTTCTTCGCCGCGAGCGTGCGCGTGAAGACGAGCAGGCCGCTCGTCGCCTTGTCGAGCCTGTGCACGATGCCGAGCGGCGCGCGCCCGCGGATCCGATCGCGCTTCGCGAGCAGATCACGCACGAGCGCGTCGAGCGTCTTCTCTCGCTCCGCGGGCGACTCGTCCCCGAACGGGATCGTCGAGATCCCCGCCGGCTTTCGCACCACGACGACGGCCGGATCCATGTGCACCACGAGCTCCTCGCCGATCTCCGCGAGGCGCGCGACCTTCCGCGAAGGCGCGCGCGGGTGCCGCGTGATCTCCGCGCCGGCCCGCGTCTTGCGCGTCGGATCGAGGATCTGCGTCCCGTCGACCGCGATCTTTCCGGTCTCGATGAGCCTTCGCGCGTCGGACCAGGACACGGCGGCGAGCGTCCGGACGACCCCGTCGAGCGGACGCCCCCCGAGGTCGGGCGGGACGACCCAGGTCGCGTCGGGCGAACCGAGCGCGCTCGCGGGCTGGCCGGCGGGCGGAGGAGTGCGAGGCGAACCACGCACGGCGGCGCGGGGGCGGTTACGGGGCGGGGGACGCGAGGACATGCAGGAAATCAGCGGGGAGGCGGACCAACCTTGCGCTCACGATGACGTGCCGCGCATGAATACGCCGCTCGATTTTTCCTCGCGGGCCTCGACTGCGCTATGCTCGCGCCGCTCTTCGGAGCATCGTTCGATCGTGGGCGCTCGACATTGCACGCCGCATGGGGCGCCCGCGGCGGAAAATCATCCGGCTTGTTGACACGCTGCGCGCGCGAGACCGAAGATAGCGCGAAAGGCAGCCCCAGCGGCGCTTTACCCCAGAGGAGACCGTTCCGTGGCCAGCACCATCCTCGCCGTCGACGACAGCGTGACCATGCGCAAGGTCCTCGAGATCACGTTTGCGGGTCCCGAGTTTCGCTGCGTCACGGTCAATGGGCACGACGCGGCCCTGGAGAAGCTCAAGACCGAAAAACCTGCCCTCGTGATCGCGGACGTCACGCTCGAGGGCAAGAGCGGTTACGACCTCTGCAAGGCGATCAAGCAGGCGTCGCCCGCGACCCAGGTCTTGATCCTGTCGTCCAAGCAAAACCCCTACGATCAGGCCAAGGGCTCGGCGGCCCAGGCCGACGACCACGCCGACAAGCCGTACGACAGCACGGCGATGATCGACAAGGTCAAGAAGATGCTCGCGTCGCCCGCGAAGCCGGCCGAGGCCCCGAAGGCCGCCGCGCCGGTCGCGTCGCCGACCCCGGTCCCCGTGGCCGCCGCCGCCGCCAAACCCGCCGCGGCCGTGCCTGCCGCCGCTGCGGCCGCGCCGCCCCAGCGCGCCAAGACGATGCTCTACAACCCGGGCGGCGTGAACGCCGGCCTCCCGGGCGCGCCCGCCGTCGCCGCGAAGCCCGAGCCCGCGCTCTCCAAGACGGACGTCTCGGCCAAACCGGCCACGGCGGCAGCCGCCGCGGTGAACGGGGGTCAGATGGCCGCGCGCCTCGAGGAGATGGGGCTGACGCCCACGCAGATCGAAGGCGTGCTCGCGCTCTCGCGCGAGGTCGTCGAGCGTGTCGTGTGGGAGGTCGTCCCCGTCCTCGCCGAGACGCTCATCAAAGAAGAGATTGCCCGTTTGACGAAGTGACGACGGGGGCCTTCCCAGGCCCCCCTGACGTTGACTTCCCCGCCCTCTCGTTCGTCGGGGCCTCGTGCATGTTGCCGCGGTGTGGCAATGTGCTTGCCCCCGATGAGCACCGCTGAACTCGCAAAAGCTTACGAGCCGAAGGACGTCGAACCCCGCTGGTACGCCTACTGGGTCGAGCACGACGTCTTCGCCGCCAACCCCGATCCGGCGGATACGCGACCCGTGTACGTCCTGCCCATGCCGCCCCCGAACGTGACGGGGTCGCTGCACATGGGGCACGCGCTCTTCGTCACGCTCGAAGACGTCCTCACCCGCTGGCATCGCATGCGCGGGTTCAACACGCTCTGGCAGCCCGGCATCGATCACGCGGGCATCGCCACGCAGACCGTCGTCGAACGTCAGCTCCGTCGTGAAGGCAAGAGCCGCCACGACCTCGGCCGCGCGGCGTTCACCGAGCGCGTCTGGCAGTGGAAGGCCGAGAGCGGCGGACGCATCGCGCTCCAGCAGCGCGAGCTCGGCGCGAGCGCCGACTGGCCGCGCAGCAAGTTCACGATGGACGCGGACATGTCGCACGCCGTGCGCGAAGCGTTCGTGCGTCTCTACGAGCAGGAGCTCATCTACCGCGACACGCGCCTCGTGCACTGGGACTGCGAAGCGCAGACCGTGCTCTCGAACCTCGAGGTCGAGAACGAAGAGGCGAACGGCGAGCTCTTCGAGTTCGCGTATCCGGTCGCCGGCGGTGAAGGCGAGCTCGTCGTCGCGACGACGCGCCCCGAGACGATGCTCGGCGACACCGCGGTCGCAGTTCATCCCGACGATCCTCGGTACAAGCACCTGCACGGCAAGTTCCTCGATCACCCGTTCGTCGATCGGAAGGTCCCGATCATCACGGACGCGATCCTCGTCGATCCCAAGTTCGGCACGGGCGCCGTGAAGGTCACGCCCGCGCACGACTTCAACGATCACGAGACGGGCAAGCGCCACAAGCTGCCGATGATCTCCATCATGAACAAGGACGGCACGCTCAACGCCGAGGCGGGGCCGTTCGCGGGCATGGAGCGCTTCGCCGCGCGCAAGGCCGTGAAGAAGGCGCTCGAAGAGAAGGGCCTCGTGCGCGGCTCGAAGAACCACGCGCTCGTGCTGCCGCGCAGCGAGCGCAACGGTTCGATCGTCGAGCCGATGATCTCCACGCAGTGGTTCGTGAAGATGAAGCCGCTCGCGGGCCCGGCGCTCGCAGCGGTTCGTCACGGCCACACGAAGATCATCCCCGAGGACTGGACGAAGACCTACGAGCACTGGATGACGAACATCCTCGACTGGTGCATCTCGCGCCAGCTCTGGTGGGGCCACCGGATCCCGGCGTTCTACTGCGACGCCTGCAATCACCTGATGGTCACGCGCGAGGATCCGACGGCGTGTGAGAAGTGCGGCAGCGACAAGCTGCGCCAGGACGAGGACGTGCTCGACACGTGGTTCTCGAGCGGGCTCTGGCCGTTCTCCACGCTCGGCTGGCCGAACGACACGGACATGCTCCGCAAGTTCTACCCGGCGAGTGACCTCGAGACTGGCTACGACATCCTGTTCTTCTGGGTCGCGCGCATGATGATGATGGGCATCCACTTCATGGGCGCGCCGCCCTTCAAGCGCATCCTCTTGCACGGCATGGTCGTCGACGAGACCGGCGACAAGATGAGCAAGGTGAAGGGCAACGTGATCGATCCGCTCGACCTCGTGCACGGCTCGACGTTCGACGCGGTCGTGGAGAAGACGCTGCCCGGCGCGCCGCGCGAGGAGTCGCTGAAGAAGTTCAAGAAGGCCTACCCCTCGGCCTCGCAGATGGGCGCGGGCTTCTCCGCGTACGGCGCCGACGCGCTGCGTTTCACGCTGAGCACGTACTCCCCGCAGGCGCGGCGCATCCCGCTCTCGCCGAAGAAGATCGAGGGCAACCGGCACTTCTGCAACAAGATCTGGAACGCGGTGCGTTACGCGCTGCCGTACCTCGAAGGCGCGCGCGTCGGGCGCGAGCCGCCGAAGGCGACGACGCGGACGAACCGCTGGATCCTCTCGCGGCTCGGCGCCGCGCTGGAGACGACGAAGCGCGGGCTCGACGAGTTCCGCCTCGATGACGCCGCGCTCGCGCTCTACCACTTCTTCTGGGGCGAGCTCTGCGACTGGTACCTCGAGCTCACGAAGCCCGTGCTGAACCCGAGCGCGGGCGCCGTGCCGGGGCCCGAGCAGGACGAGACGAAGGACGTGCTCGCGTACGTGATCGAGGCGTCGATCCGCGCGCTGCACCCGTTCATCCCGTACATCACGGAGGAGCTCTGGCAGCGGCTGCCGCGTCCGTCGGACGCGCCGAAGTCGATCGCGCTCGCGGCGTACCCGGAGCCGGGCACCGTGCCTCGCGACGCGGACGCCGAGCGCGAGATGGGCGTCGTGATGGCCGTGATCTCGGCGGCGCGAACGATCCGCAGCGAGCACGAGGTGCACCCGGGCGCCGAGGTGCCGCTCTTGCTGCGCGCGGAGGGCGAGGCGCTGCTGTCGCTGCTCCGCGCCGAGGCGCGCGCGATCAAGACGCTCGTGAAGACCGCGGCGGAGCCGGGCATCGAGGTGCGCGGCGCGGCGCGTCCGAAGGGCGCGGTGATGAGCGTGGCGTCGGGCGTCGACGTGCTCGTCGACCTGCGCGGCCTCGTCGAGGGCGCGAAGGAAGCGGCGCGGATCGAGCGCGAGATCAAGAAGACGGAGAAGGACGTCGCCGCGCTGGAGAAGAAGCTCTCGCTGCCGAGCTTCGCGGACAAGGCGCCGCCCGAGGTCGTGGCCGAGTCGCGCAATCAGCTGGAGGAGCTGAAGAAGAAGCGGGCGGCGCTGGAAGAGGCCAAGAGTTTGGCGGCGGAGCTCGGATGAACAAGGTATCGTTTGTCCAGGGAGGCCCCGGGATGAACGAGCCCGCGCACAAGCTCGAGCACACGTTCGCGGAGTACGTGGCGTACGACGAGGCGAGCGAGACCAAGCACGAGTTTCTCGACGGCGAGATCTACGCCATGGCGGGCGGCACGGGCCGGCACTCGCTGCTCACGACCGCGATGAGCGGCGAGCTGCGTGTCGCGCTCCGCGGCCGCCCGTGCCGCGTCTTCAGCCCTGACATGCGCCTTCGCGTGCAAGAGACGGGACTCGCGACCTACCCCGACGTGGCCGTCGTCTGCGGCAACATCTCGTACGATCCGGAGAGCACGACCACGTACACGAACCCGATCGTCCTCGTCGAGGTCCTCTCCCCGAGCACCGAGAGGTACGACGGGATCTTGAAGTGGGATCACTACCGGCGCATCCCGACGCTGCGCGAGTACGTGCTCGTCCGCCAGAATGAGCCCTGGATCTCGCTCTACACGCTGAACGACAGCGGTACGTGGACGTTCAGCGACGTGCGGCCCCCTGAGCCCCTCGTACTGCCCTCGCTCGGGATCGTGCTCTCGCTCGACGAGATCTACCGCGGCGTCTTCGACGACTGAGGCCCTAGGCTCCCCACCAGAGCATCTCGTGCACCTGCATCTGCCCCTGGATGCTCACGATCACCCGTAGTTTGTCCCCGTCCGTCTCCACGACGTGCGCCGGGAACGAGTCCGCCGGATAAAACGCGCTCTTCACGAACCCCTTCGTGTCGAGCCAGAACAGGTGCACGCCCTCGGGCGTCGGCCCGTGCATCAAGAGCATCCGCCCGCCGCCGAGCCACACGAAGTCGAGCCACTTGAAGCCGAGCTCGGTGAAGCGCTCCGCCGACGGGAAGTCGTCGCCCACGTCGCGCAGCTCCGGCAGGTGCGCGCGCAGGTGCTTGTAGAGCAGGTCGTACCGAACCTTCGCGAGCCGCGGCATCCGCCGGTCCGGCGGCGCGATCACGGGCAACGCGTCCGCGTCGAACGTCGGCACCTCCACGTGCGTCCGGTAGCGATCGACGAGCCGCGGGTGCTCGATCTCGTCCTCCGACAGCGCCTTCAGCCACCAGCCGAAGATCGAAAGATCCCCCGTGCCCGCGCGTGACGTGAGCCGCACGAGCGACTCCCAGAGCGGCCTGCGCACCTGCCACACGCCCCCGTGGTTCTTCACGACGCACGCGCCCACGTAGAGCGCGCCGTGCGTCACGAACTGCACGAGGAACGGCGGTTCTCCTTTCCCCTGCGGTTCGAGCCACGCGTCGCGCTTCTCGCGCGTGAGCTTCGCGCCGAGCCGATGCACCGACGCGTCCGAGAAGTCGAGCACGAGGTCCGGCGCGCCGAGGACCTTCGGCGCGAGGTGCGCGAACGTCTCGGCGATCGCCTCGATCTGCCCGAAGATTGCCGGGTTCCCGGCCGGGTTTGCGTCCTCGGTTCGAGCCTTCGCCAGGTCGAACCGGACGTCCTTCGGGTAGTACGGCTGGAAAAACCTGGCGAAGAGGAGCTCGGGCGTGAGTTTTTCGGCGCTCATGGAGGGAGGAGGGCGAGGCGGGCGCGCTCAGAACATCTTCTTGCGCTTCGACGACGACAGGATGCCGAGCATCTCGCGGTACTTCGCGACGGTCCTCCGCGCGATGCGGATGCCGTCCTGGTCCTCGAGGATCTTCACGATCGCCTGATCACTCAGCGGGTTCGACTTGTCCTCCGCCGCGATGATCTTCTTGATCGCCTGTTTCACGCTCTCCGAGGCGATGTCCTCGTCGGCGACGCGGTGGATCGACGAGTTGAAGAAGTACTTCAGCTCGAAGAGCCCCTGCGGCGTGTGCACGTACTTGTTCGATGTCACGCGCGAGATCGTCGACTCGTGCATCCCCACACTCTCGGCCACGTCGCGCAGGATCATCGGCTTCAGGTAGGCCACGCCTCGCTCGAGGAAGTCCTTCTGCTTCTCGACGATGCACTCGGTCACCTTGATGATCGTCCGCCGCCGCTGCTCGATCGCGCGGATCAGCCATTGCGCCGAGCGCAGCTTCTCGCTGATGAACTCCTTCGCCTTCGGGTCCTTCAGCATCCGCTGCGCGAGGCCCTCGTTGATGAAGAGCCGCTGCAGACCCTTGTCGTTGTCCGTCACGACCCACAGGTCGCCGTCCTTGATGACGTAGACGTCCGGGGTGATGGCGATCGTCTTGTCGTCGACCTCGGCGAAGTTTCGCGCCGGGACGCTCTCGAGCTTCTGGATCTCCTGGACCGCCTCGTAGACCTCTTCCAGGGAGATCTTCAGGGCCTTCGCGATCGCCGGAAAGTTGCGCCGCTCGACGTTGTGGAGGTGGTCCTTGATGATGGCCATCTCGACCGCGTCGTAGCCGAGAACCTCCGCCTGGATGCGCAGGCACTCCGACAGGTCCCGCGCCGCGACCCCCACCGGGTCGAAGCGCTGGAGCATGGCGAGCACCTCCGGCGCGTCCTCCGGGTTGAGGTCCGCCTCGTTGGCGAGGTCGTCGAGCGTCAGGTCGGGCCGCTTCGTCCCGTCCGGGTTCTCCCCGCCCGACATGTCGAGGTAGCCGCGCTCGTCCAGGTTGCCGATGACGAGCTCGGCGAAGCGACACTCGTTCTCCACGAAGTCGCTCATCTGGAGCTGCCAGAGCAGGTGCTCCTGCAGGCTCAGGTTCCGGGTCAGGTTTTGCTCGATCGGCGGCAGCTCCTCGAAGCCGCCGCGCTGGGAGGGCATCGCCTGCTGGAGCTGGCGGTTCTCGAGGAACTGCTCCCAGTCGACCTCCTTCACCCGTTTTTCCGTATCTCGCATGGCGAGATCGGTGTCGGAGTGCTCCGAGTTCGCCCGTTCGAGGGTCATGTTCGACCGACCGTCGAGGTCCTGCCCCTCCCGGTTCGTCGCCCCCGAGGTGTCCCTCGACTTCGCGGACACCGATTCGCCCGAGTCGTCGGCGAGCAACGGGTTGCCGTCGAGCTCCTTGCGGATTTCCTCTACGAGTTCGAGCCGCGACAGCTGTAGCAGCCGGATCGCCTGCACCAGCTGCGGTGTCATCACCAGCTGCTGGGACAGCTTGAACTGGAGCTTCATCTCCATGGCCATCGAGAGCTCCTACCTGGTCGAACACCCTGGGACCCCCACGCCTCCGTCGGCGTGGGGGGGAGGTTCGGGCCGACTACATGCCCGGTACCGCATCCCACCCTAGCACTGAAACCGGTCTCGGCCCGAGTCTTGCTTTGTCTCGTCAACAAACTCCTGGTTCAAAAATTGCGCATCCCCAAGCCCCCCCACAAGCCTTGCCACAAAGTGTTGTGAAACACAATAACTGGAGAGGCTCCCTCGTGCCTCGGGAAATTCCTGAGGGCACCCTCACGCAGGGATGGACGTGAGGCCAGGCCCATGATGTTGTACGAGCAGCCCAGCTCACGCGCTGTGCTGTCAGACAGGGGGGTGCCATGGGTTCGCAGGAAGGCGAGTCACAAACCACGACAACCAAGCCGAGCGTTCGCGCGCTCGAAATCCTCGAGCGCGGGAGCCTGCGCGGCCTCCCCGAGCCCACACGCCGCGCCTTGCTCGACGGCGGCAAGGTCGAGCGCCTCGCCCGCCGCCAGCGCCTCGCCCAGCAAGGCGAGCCAGCGTTGGCTCTCTTCCTTCTTGGCAAGGGTCGCGTGAAGCTCGAGCGCGCAGGCAGCGGGCACGTCTTCCCGGTCGGTCACCGTGGCCCAGGCGACCTCGTCGGAGAGGCCGCGCTCACAGGCAACCTCGCTCCGGAGCACGCCATCGTCGCCGACGAGGCCGAGGCGCTCGTCCTCCCGGCAGCCTTCGTTCGTCAGCTCACGACCACGGACACGGTGCTGCAAGCCGCCGTGGCACGGGCGCTGCTCGAAGGGCAGCGCGCCGCGGAAGACCGGCTCGCCTCTCTCCTCGTGCGCAGCGTCCGCGCGCGTCTCGTCGAGCTCCTCCTCGACGGGCTCGAACGCTGGGGCGAACCCCACCTCCACGGCCTTTCGCTCTCCGCGCCCTTCACCCACGCCGATCTGGCGAGCCTCATCGGCTCCACGCGCGAGACGGTCACGCTCGAGCTCGGCAAGTTGCGCCGCGCCAAGCTCATCGAGCTCGACAGGCGCCGGATCGTCATACCCGACCGCGACGCGCTTGCGCGGTTCGGCGAGACGCAGTGATGCGACGGACGAGCGGGAAGATGCCCGAACGCGGAGCGGCGCGCCGCTGCGAACGCGCGCCGAAGACCGCGTCGAGGAGCCGCTCGAACGGATAGGGCTTGACGATCACGTCCGTGAGGTCCGCGGCCTCGTGCCGCGGCAAGGGCTGGCTCGTCGTGACGATCACCCGGTGCGGCACGTTCCCGTGTGCACGCATTTGCTGCAGGATCTCGACGCACTTCGGCGACGAGCTCGAGAGATCGATGACCGCGACGTCGTACGTCCGGTGCCCGAGCTCCGCGAGCGCCTCGTCGAGCGTCGCCGCCTTCGTCACCTTCGCGCCGCGATTCGTGAGCAAGAGCGCCGTGGCCTCACGCATCAGTTGTTCTTCATCCAAGAGCAGGATCGTCGGTACGTTGAGCATGGCGCCGCGGCATCTTGCAGCGCGCGTGCCGTCAAGGTTCGGTCGCGGCGAATTGGTTTCAGAGCTTACCAGTGTTCATCGACGCGCCCGAAGATCCCTGGTTCAAACAGCGCCCCCGAGGCTGCCTGGTCCCTTTTCGTATGATGACGCGCTGTGCCCGAATGGGGCTCGCGTGAGCCTCCTTGCGCGCAAATCGGTGACCAAACACGGGCAATCGACGTCCGAGGACATTGCAGCGTAGGAGCCGTGCGCGGTTTCTTCCCATCAACGAGCGGTCGGGACGTGGAAAGGCGTTCGACCAGACAGAGCAACCAAGGTCGCCCTGCACGTCCTCCAGGAAGTCCAAGATCGGCGTGATTTCGAGCACTTACACGTCCTCGACGTCCTGGATCGAATCGTGCAATACCGGGTCTGCCGGGCCGGTCTTCCCGTCCCAGGCTTCCTTGGAGGCACGATGATGCATGCGCTTCGCGTATTGACGATTGCCACGCTTTCCCTTGCGACCGCCGCGCTCGTGGGCTGCGGAGACGACGAACCGCCGAAGAACGAGAACAAGAGCTGCTCCGTCCAGGCCCAGACCGGCTGCGAGACCGGGCTCGTATGCGAGGAGGTCGAAGGAGCCAACCCGGCCTGCTTTGCGCCCGTGGCATTCAAAGGAATGGTCGTGAACGCCCTCGACGACAAACCCGTCCAGGGGGCGCGCATCGTGGCCCGCGACGCAAATGACGCGGCCGTCTCGCCGGTCGCCATCTCGGCCGCGGACGGGACGTACACGCTGAACGTGCCGTCGAAACGCAATGCAGAAGGCAAACCCCTCGCCGCGAAGCTGACCTTGCGCGCGGACGCGTCGGGCTACCAGACGTTCCCGCTGGCCCCGCGCGTCGCGCTGCCGATCGACGTGGACACGGCCGTGGGCAGCCCCCCCGTGGTGCAAAACGCGTCGACGGACATCGCGCTCGTGCCGCTGCAAAACGCGTCCGGGCTCGGGTCGATCGCGGGCAAGGTGGTGGCCGACGACGGCGTGGACCTCGCGCCCGCGGGCGCGCTGGTCGTCGCCGGCGGCTCGACGGGCATCGTGGACTTCAAGGGGAACTTCGTCGTCTACAACGTGCCCGTCGGCGCGATGGTCGACGTGAAGGCCTACGCCGCGGGCCTGCAGATCACGCCGAAGACGGTGGCCGTCGAGGCGGGCAAGGAGACGGGCAACGTCGAGCTGCACATCACGAGCGCAGCGACGGCGAAGGTGACGGGCAGCGTGCAGATCGTGAACGGCAACGGCTTCAGCACGACGAGCGTGGTGCTCGCGCTGAAGGACACGTTCATCGCGGACGCGGCGCGCGGCGAGGTGCCGAAGGGCCTGCGCGTGGGCGGCGTGACGGGCGCCTACGAGTTCACCGGCGTGCCCGACGGCGACTACGTGATCCTCGCGGCCTTCGAGAACGACGGCCTCGTGCGCGACCCCGACATCTCGATCGGCGGCACGACGATCCTCGACGTGACGATCGAAGGCGGGCAGAGCGTGACGAAGGAGGGCTTCAAGGTGACGGGCTCGCTCGGCACGGTGTCGCCCGGCAAGGACGCGCTCGAAGAGGTGACGGGCACGCCCACGTTCGTCTGGAAAGACGACTCGAGCGAGGACATGTACGAGCTGCGCGTGTTCGACGCGTTCGGCGTGAAGGTCTGGGAGGACCTGGCGGTGCCGAGCGTGAGCGGCTCGGGCGACGTGAGCGTCGAGTACAAGGGCGACGCGCTGATCCCCGGCATGATCTACCAGTTCCGCGCGACGTCGATGAAGGACGGCGTGCCCATCTCGCAGACCGAGGATCTCCGCGGCGTGTTCATCGCCCGCTGACCCCTCCCGCTCCCTTTCCCCCTTAAAAACAAGGCTTTTTCGGTCCTCTTTCTTTCCCCCCTGGGAGGTGACCATGGCGAACGTACGTCTTTGGAAGTCCTGGCTCGTCGCGTGTGTGACGCTCGCGGCCACGGCGGTGCTCGCGAGCGCATGCAGCTCGGATGGCGACAACACGTCGGGCGGCGGCAACAGCGGCGACAACATGTGCACGTTCGGCGGCGACAAGTGCGCCGCCGGCTGTAGCCCCACGCTCGGCTGCGTGGAGTGCTCGGCCGACGAGGCGTGCCCGGCGAGCGCGCCGTTCTGCGTGCTCGGCCGATGCGAGGAATGCGAAACGACCGCGCAGTGCGGCGCCGGCAAGGCGTGTTTCCCGAACAAATTCACGTGCGAGCCGGCCTGCGCGGGCAGCGGCGACTGCCCCGGCGAGGCGCCGATCTGCGACCCGACCACGGGCGTGTGCATGGGCTGTCTGTCGAACACGGACTGCACCGATTCGAAGAAGTCGATCTGCGACCCGACGCGCAAGCAGTGCGGGGCGTGCGCGGCGAACACGGACTGCGGCGTCGGGCAGCCGGTCTGCGACCTGCAAAAAGGCGAGTGCAAGGAGTGCCTGGTCGACAGCCACTGCCCGGCCGGCTCGCTCTGCGGGACGGACGCGAAGTGCCACTCCGCCTGCACGTCGGACACCGACTGCAAGGACCCGGGCAAGCCGGTCTGCGACGTGCCCGAGAACAGCTGCGTGGAGTGCCTGGCCAACGCCCACTGCGGCGCGGCCCAGCCGATCTGCGACGGGAAAAACTGCCGGGTCTGCGTGACGAACGCGGACTGCGCGAACCCGCAAACGCCGGTCTGCAAGGACAAGAACGCCTGCGTCGGCTGCGTGGCGAACACGGACTGCAAGGACCCGCTCGCGCCGATCTGCAAGGGCGAGGCGTGCGTGCAGTGCGACAAGGACGAGCACTGCACCGACCCGGCCAAGCCGAAGTGCGAAAACCAGGTCTGCGTGGCGCCCTGACCCCGAAAATCCCGCCTTTCGCTGGAAGAATGCGCAGCTCTGCCACATGCTGCTATAGAGTGCCGGTCCCCGCGCACGAGTGGCGGAACTGGCATACGCACCGGGTTTAGGTTCCGGCGCCGCAAGGATTGAGGGTTCGACTCCCTCCTCGTGCACTTTTCTCGGTGGGGGGCTCCGGTCGGCCCGACCTAAAAGCGATTTTTCGCTTCGCGAAAAATCGCCGGGCCTTCCTCTGCCCCCCACACCCCCCGCGCGCTCCCCTCCACTTCGCTTCGCTCCGTTGCGGGAAGCGCTTCGAACCGGTACGTGTTCAGGCCCCACTCCGGGGAGGGCGTGTTCAGATCCCTCGCGGGGGGGCGTGTTCAGGCCTCACGTGGGGGCGTGTTCAGGCCTCACGTGGGGGCGTGTTCAGGCCCCTCGCGGGGGTTCGGGCCCCATCCTGGGGATTTGCGCCCGCTTGCCGTAGGGACTACGTTCGGCAGGCTCCGCGCCACCCCCACGCACCGCACGATCCGACCGGGACGACGAGCCCCGGAGCCAAGGCGAAAGACGATGCTCACCTGGGCGATGAAGAAGATCTTCGGCACCTCGCACGAGCGTGCCATCCGCCGCATGCGACCGAAGGTCGAGGCCATCGGGGCCCTCGAAAAAGATCTGAAGAAGCTCTCGGACGCCGACCTCCAAGCCAAGACGGCCGAGTTCAAGACCCAGCTCGACAACGGCGCGAAGCTCGACGACATCCTCATCCCGGCCTTCGCCGTCTGCCGTGAGGCCTCCCGGCGCGTCCTGCGCATGCGCCACTACGACGTGCAGCTCATCGGCGGCATGGTCCTGCACCAGGGCTCGATCGCCGAGATGCGCACCGGCGAAGGCAAGACGCTCGTCGCCACCCTGCCCTGCTACCTCAACGCGCTCGAAGGCAAAGGCGTTCACGTCATCACCGTGAACGACTACCTCGCCAAGCGCGACGCCGAGTGGATGGGCAAGCTCTACGGCGCCCTCGGCCTTTCGACCGGCGTCGTCGTCAACCAGCAGAACGACGCCGACAAACGGCACGCCTACCGCTGCGACATCACGTACGGCCAGAACAACGAGTTCGGCTTCGACTACCTCCGCGACAACATGAAGTTCTCGGCGCTCGACTACCACCAGCGCCCGCTGAACTACGCGATCGTCGACGAGGTCGACTCGATCCTCATCGACGAGGCCAGGACGCCGCTCATCATCAGCGGCCAGGGCGAGCGGTCGAGCGACAAGTACCGCGTCATCAACGACGTGATCCCGCGCCTGCGCAACGAGGAGCACTACAACGTCGACGAGAAGGGCCACTCCGTCACCCTCACCGACGACGGCGTGGAGCTCGCGGAGAAGCTGCTCGAAGCGATCGGGGCCCTGAAGAGCAAGAACCTCTACGACCCGGTCAACCTGGAGACGCTGCACATCCTGAACCAGTGCTTGCGCGCGCACTCGCTCTACAAGCGCGACGTGAACTACCTGGTGAAGGAGGGCAAGGTCCTCATCGTCGACGAGTTCACCGGCCGCGTGCTCGCGGGCCGCAGGTGGTCGGACGGCCTGCACCAGGCAGTCGAAGCCAAGGAGAACGTGCGGATCCAGGAGGAGAGCCGCACGATGGCGACGATCACGTTCCAGAACCTCTTCCGCATCTACAAGAAGCTGTCCGGCATGACGGGCACCGCGGACACCGAGGCCTCGGAGTTCCACAGCACGTACAAGCTCGACGTCGTCATCATCCCGACGAACAAGAACATCGTCCGCACGGACTACGAGGACGTCGTCTACAAGACCGAGCGCGAGAAGTTCACCGCCGTCGTCAACGAGATCATCGAGAAGCACGAGAAGGGTCAGCCGATCCTGGTCGGCACGACGAGCGTCGAGAAGAGCACCGCGATCGCGAAGATCCTCGGGAAGAAGGGGATCAAGCACAGCGTGCTGAACGCCAAGCAGCACGAGAACGAGGCCTATGTCGTCGCGCAGGCCGGTCGCAAAGGCGCGATCACGGTCAGCACGAACATGGCCGGCCGCGGCACCGACATCCTCCTCGGCGGCAACCCCGAGATGCTCGCGAAGCTGCGCTTCAAGGAGCAGAACCGCCTGCCCGAGGCCGAGCCCGAGGCGTTCGACGAGCTCGTCGCTCAGATCCGAAAGGAGTGCGAGGCCGAGGGCAACGAGGTGCGCGAGATCGGCGGGCTCTACATCATCGGCACCGAGCGGCACGAGTCGCGGCGCATCGACAACCAGCTCCGCGGCCGCGCCGGCCGCCAGGGCGACCCGGGCATGTCGCGCTTCTACCTCTCGCTCGAGGACGACCTCATGCGGATCTTCGCGGGCGACCGCGTGAAGAACCTCATGGAGAAGATGGGCATGCCCGACGACGAACCCATCGAGCATCCGTGGGTCACGAAGAGCGTCGAGAACGCGCAGAAGAAGGTCGAAGAGCGCAACTTCGACATCCGCAAGAACCTGCTCGAATACGACGACGTGATGAGCGCGCAGCGCAAGACGATCTACGACATCCGTCAGCAGCTGCTCCAGGGTCGTTACATCCCCGAGGTCGTCGACGAGGAGGGCAAGCCGACGGGCGAGAAGCGCACGATCAAGGCGCTCCCGAGGCTTCTCGAGGATGTGGTGCCCGACGTCGGCTACCTGCTCGGCATGTTCGCCGCCGACCCGATCTCGCCGCGCGACAAGGAAGGCAACCCGCGGACGCTGACGCGCAAGGACTTCGAGAAGGTCGAGAAGTTCGTCGAGACGGACAACCTGCAGAAAGAGCTCTACACGCGCTACGGCGTGAAGATCGAGTTCGAGGGCCGCGAGGACGAGGGGGTCGAGATCTACGACGAGTGCGTCGACCTGATCCCGCGCGCGCTGACCGAGCAACGCGAGCGCTTCCTCGACCTGATGGACCGCATCATCGGCGCGATGGTCGAGGAGAACTGCCCGCCCCGAAAGCCGCCGGAGGACTGGGACTGGGGCGGGATCTTCCAGGGCTTCCGCGAGCACTTCGGGATCGAGCTGCCCGACGAGATCTCCGAGGCCGCCGACGCCGAGCAGCTCGCCCACGACCTCTTCGATCGCGCCGAGAAGGCCTTCGAGGCCCGCGAGAAGGAGATCGGGACGGAGCTGCTCCTCAGGATCTTCCGGCACATCTACCTGGAAGAGCTCGACAAGTCCTGGGTCGATCACCTGACCGACATGGACCACCTGCGCGACGGCATCGGCCTGCGCGGCTACGGCCAGAAGGACCCGAAGCAGGAGTACAAGAAGGAAGGCTACAACCTCTTCGTGACCATGGTCGCGCGCGTGCAGTCGAACGTGATGACCAAGGTCTTCGCGATGAAGGTGCGTCGCGAGGAGGAGGAGCAGGCGATCGAGGAGCGAGACCTCGCCCGCCACCAGGAGCAGCTCGATCACGCCGTGGCCCACCACGACGAGGAGCTGCCGCCCGGCGCCTCCGAAGAGCCGCCCGCGCAAGCGGCGGTCGTCACGGCCGAGATGGAGTGCCCCTGCGGCAGCGGCAAGCCCTTCATGCAGTGCCACGGCGCCGAGGACGAAGCGTCAGTATGAGCACCGCTGCGTCACAAAGGCCGGTCCACCCGTCGATGGTGCTCGGGGCCTACCTCGAGCGCCTCGTCCGCGCGCGTCGCGTCGCCGTGCTCGGCGACGCAACCCTGGAGCTCGCCGAGAAGCTCGTCGAGCGCGGCGCGAGGCTCGTCCACGCCTACGATCCCGATGCGGCCCGCGCGGCCGAGGCCTTTGCGCGCACCGCACAGGATCGCGACCGGCACGTGACGCACGCAGTGTTCGGAGGAGACCTCGGCGTACGCGACGGGGCCTTCGACGTGGTCGTGTTGCCCGACCTGTCGATCTTCGCCGACCCGTCCGAGGTGCTGCGCAGAGCACGGAAGCTCGTCGGCTCGGCCGGCGTCGCGGTGATCGCCTCGCCGAACCCGGACGCGTCGCGTCGGCTGCTCGCGCTGTCCGCGCAGCACGGGAAGGAGACGGCGCCGCCCGGGTATTACGCGCTCTACGACCTCGTCTCGCTCCAGTTCCCCGTCGTGCGCATGCTCGGGCAAGCGCCGTTCGTCGGGTACACCGTGGCGGACTTCGCCGCCGGCCCGGATCTCGAGGTCAGCGTCGACACGTCGCTGCTCAAGGCGACCGAGGAGCCCGAGCACTTCATCGCGATCGCCAGCGAGCGCAAGGTCTCCGTCGACGCGTTCGTGGTCGTGGAGCTCTCGCTGTCCGAGGTGCGCGACGCGATCGGGACGGCGGGCGCGAAGGCCGCGGACACGGGCCGCGTGAAGGAGCTCGAAGCCGCGCTCGCCGCGCACGACGAGCGAAGGCGCACGGACGAAAAATCCGCCGAGGAGCGCGCGACCGCCGCCGTCGCGACCGCGGCGCGCGTGGTCGAGCTCGAAGCAAAGCTCGAACGGCTGCGCGACGTGGACACGCGCGCGAGCGACACGCACGTGCGCGCCGAGCGGCTCACCCACCAGATCCGCGACCTCGACGAGGAGCTGCGCCGCCAGCGCGACCGCGCGACCAAGCTCGCCAAGCAGCTCGACGACGAGAAGAAGCTACGCACGAAGGCCGAGGTGGAGCTCGGGCTCGCCCGCGGCCGGCCGGAGATCCCGGGCGCGAAGGAGCGCATCGAGCAGCTCACGGCCGAGCTCTCCGCGACGCGCTCGCGAGCGTTGGAGCTCGAAGGCGAGCTCAGCGCGGCAGGCGTGGGCATCGAGGAGCTCTCGAACGATCGGGCCGGGCTGCGCGCGCGCGTCGCCGAGCTCGAGCTCCGGCTCGCCGCCCAGGAGGCCGCCGCGCGGGAGCCGGATCCCGGCCTGCTCTCGCGCGTCGCCCAGCTCGAAGCCGCGCTCGAACGGTCGGAGGCCCACCGTCAATCCGCCGTGCGCCGCGCCGACGAGCTCGCCGAGACGCTCGCCGCGACCACGGCCGAGCGGCTCCACCTGGCCGAGAAGACCCAGACGCTCGAAAAGCAGACGGCCGCGCTGCTCGCCGAGCGCGCCGCGAGCGAGTCGCTCGCGCCGGAGATCGACGCGCTCGAAGCGCAGCTTCGGAACCGCGGGGATCGCATCACGGTGCTCGAAGCGGAGCTCCGCGAGGGCCTGCGGGTCGGCAAGGAGCTCGTCGAGGAGCTCGAATCTCTCCGCGCGGCCGCCGTGGTCCCCACGGGCGAGGCCGCTCCGCCGGCCGCCACGCCGCAGAACGGAGCGCCCACGCCCCCGTCGACGCTCGGCGGGTTCGCATCGGCGACCGAGGCGTCTCCCGCGGCGACCGCCGACGCCGCGCTCCCGAGCCCGCCCGTCGACGACAGCGAGACCCTGAAGACGCAGCTCGACACGCTCGCGGCCCGCGCGGCCCGCTCCGAGGCCGATCTCAAGGCCGCCGAGTGGCGCATCGCGCAGCTCGAGCTCGCCCTCACGTCCGCCGAGCGCGGCGAGGGAGAGCCGGCGGCCGTGGCGGTCGAGCTCGAGCAAGCGCTGCTCGCGGCGCACCAGGAGCTCGCGACGCTGCGCCGAGCGGTCGGTCCCGAGGGCGAGCACGTCGCGCCGGGCGTGATCGAGCAGGCGGTCCTGCTGCACCAGATCTCCACGTCCGCGATCGGGGACTCCGCTCCGTAAACGGAGCGCCCCCAACCCCCCCGCAGATCGACCGCGTCATCCCCTGACGGCTCGCCCCCCCTGCCTGGCCGCGCTAACACGTCGGCCATGCGTCCTCGCCTGATCGCCGCGATCGCTCGCATCGCAACCGCCGCCACGCTCGTGACGGCCCTCGGCGCCTGCGGATCGGCCCTCCCGAAGCCGGCCGCCGATCCGATCGAGGCCATGCGCGCGGGCGCGAGCGCCTCGCAAGACGGCGAGGTCCTCGGCCGCTGGCTGCTCGGCGAGCTGCTCGTCCCCGGCGGCGACGCGGCGCGGGTCCGCGAAGCGCGCGCCAAGCTCGACAAGGCCTCCTCGAACAAGGGCCTCTACGCCTCGCTCGCGCGCGCCGTCGACGACGAGATCCATGGACGCTTCCGTGCGGCGGCCCTCGCCCACCTCGACGCCGTGAGCGCCGCGCGCGTCACCGATCACCCCGACGCGCCGCTCGTCGGATGGTACGCAGCGAGCCACCTGCTCCGCCTGCGCTCCAGCGTCCCCGGCATCTGGGATCTCGCGAAGGACACGGTCCTGCGCACGATCGATCAGCCGGGCCACGTCGGCTGGCGCGCGCGCAGCGACCTCGCGGAGTGGTGGAGCGTCGAGGGCCTGCACAAGGACGCCGAGGGCAAGGACAAGAGCCCGATGGAGATCGCGGCCGAGCGCTTCGGCTGCGCGAAGAAGGCGCGCCTCGCCGGCCCCTTCGGTCACCTCGCCGCGAGTGATCACCGCGTGCATTACGAGGCCGAGCGCGCCGGCCCCTGGCCTCGCCTCTTCCCGGCCGATCCGCGCCGCCAGGATCGCCCGCGTGTCCTCGCCACCGAGCGGCGCGGCTGCCAGGTCCGCGCCGCCGAGCCTGTCTCGGGCGGCGTCTTCTACGCCGAGACCTTCCTCGACTTGCCGGCCGAGCGCGAGCTCATCGTCGCCGTGCAGGGCGCGTTCTCGATCCGCGTCGACGACGTCGAGGTCCTCGCGCGCGACCCGCGCGACTGGGGCATCTGGCCTCGCTTCGGCGCGCGCGTCCGCCTCTCCGCGGGCCGCCACCGCATCCTCGCGCGGATCGGCAGCGCCGAGACCGGCATCCGCATCCTCGCGCCGAACGGCTTGCCCCTCGGCGCCGAGACCTCCGACGATCCTACGGCGCCGTACGTCCTCGAACCGCCGCTCGTCCTGCCCGATCCCAACGTCCTCGAACCGTTCCTCCTCGCGCTCGGCGTCCCTGCCGCGCCGCGCACCCCGCGCCCTGCGCCGCGCGACACGAACGATCCCATCGCGCGCTACCTCGCCTCGTGGCTCGCGCACATCGAGGGGCAGGACGACCTCGCCTCCGTGCTGCTCGAGCCGCTCGTGAAGGACCCGTCGCGCGCCACGGGACCGGCGCTCTCCACGCAGGCGCTCTTCATCGAGAAGGACCCGATCTTTCCGCAGAACGACGCGCGTGATCTCGTGAAGGACGTCCGCGCGCGCGCCGTCGCCAAGGACCCTGACCTCTGGCTCTCGCTCTTCTGGCTCGCGCTCGACGAGGCCGACAAGGTCGGCGCGCCCGAGGCTGCGGCGAAGGTCGCGAAGCTCGCCGATCGTTTCCGCGAGGTCCCGGACATCTTGAAGGGACTCGGCCGCATGTACGCGCAGATCGGCTGGAGCGTCGAGCACGCGCGCACCGTCAAGGACACGGCGGCGCGCTTCTCCGAGGACACCGAGGCCCTCTTCGCGCTCCTGCGCCTCCACGACGAGCGCGGCGACATCGTCGAGGCCGACAAGATCGCCAAGCGCATCGAGGCCCTCGACCCCGACGCCGAGGTCGCCCTCCAGCGCGCGCTCGAACGACGCGACTGGGGCGGCGCGATCCGCGAGCTCGAAAAGATCGGAAAGACCCGCCGCGATCGCGCCGACATCGCCATCAAGATCGCCGATCTCCTCACCCGCGCCGGCGCACAACGCGAGTCGATCGAGGCCCTCGAACGGGCCGTCAAGAACGACCCCGAGGACGCCTCCGCGCGCCTCGCGCTCGCCGACGCGCGCCTCGCCCGCGGCGACAAGACGGCCCTTCGCGCCGCGCTCGTCGAGGCCATCCAGACCGGCGCCGATCCTTCTGCGCTGCGCGAGGCGATCGAGCTCGTCGAGGGCACGACCGAGCTCACGCCGTATCGCATCGAAGGCAAGAAGGTCATCGCGCAGTTCGAGGCGTCGGGCGTCACCATGCCCGGCACCGCGGCGCGCGTGCTCGACTACGCCACGTTGTGGGTCCACGCCGATGGATCGGCGCGCATGCTGGAGCACGAGATCATCGGCATCCAGTCGCGCGAAGCCATCGAGGAGCTCGCCGAGCAGCGCGTCCCGCGTGGCCTCGTCCTCAAGCTCCGCACGGTCAAGAAAGACGGCCGCGTCCTCGAGCCCGAGTTCGTCGACGGCAAGCCCACCGTCACCATGCCGCACCTCGAGGTCGGCGACTACATCGAGACCGAGACGCTCTACACGCTGCGCGGCGACGGCCACGGCGGCCGCAGCTTCGAGGGCCCGCGCTGGTTCTTCCGCGAAGAAAAGATCCCCTACTTCATCAGCGAGTACGTCGTCGTCACGCCCAAGAACCGCCCGCTCGACGTCGAGATCGGCGGCAGCGTCCCGAAGCCGACGACCAAGGAGAACGGCGCGTTCGTCGAGCGCCGCTTCCGCGTCGATCGCAGCCCCGCGCTCCCCGAGGAGCCCGGCAGCGCGCCGACACAGGAGTTCTTGCCGAACGTGCGTGTCGGCTGGGGCATCAACCTCGAAGACCGCATCGATCGCCTCGTCGACGCCACGAGCGACGAGCTCCCGCGCGACCCGCGCCTCAAGCGCATCGCCGAGAGCATCGTCACCGGCGCCGCGCCCGACGACACGGACAAACCTGCTCGCCCCACCTCCATCGACGAGCAGGCGCGGCGCATCTATCGCTGGGTCCTCTCGAACGTCGAGCAGGGCCGCGAGGATGACGGACGTCGCGTCGTCATCGGCAAGAGCGGCAACCGCACCGAGGCGTTCCTCTACCTCTGCCGCCTCGTCGGCATCGACGCCTCGCTCGGCATGGTGCGTGATCGCCTCACGCCGCCGCCCAACGGCCCGCTCAGCGATGCCGAGTCCTTCAACGCGCTCGCGGTCCGCCTCGGCACCGAGCGTGGCGTGCGCTGGATGGTCGTGCGCGACAAGTTCGCGCCGTACGGCTACCTCCCGAGCAGCTTGCGCGGCCAGCCTGCCGTCGTGCTCACGGGAGGCGCGCCGCGCGAGACCACGCCGCTCACGGGCTCGCGCGACGGCGTCACCTACGAGGGCACGGTCGAGCTCCGCGCCGACGGATCGGCCGCGCTCAAGCTCGAACAACGCTTCGAGGGCAAGTTCGCCATCATGCTCCGCAGCGCGCTCGAGAGCCTCCCCGACGCGCAGCGCGACGAGGCCATCGAGACCAAGCTCATCGGCCAGGCCTTGCCCGGCGCGCGCCTGCGCTCGCTCGACATCAAGAACGCGACCGACCTCGACGCGCCGCTCGTCCTCGTCATGGACCTCGAGATGAACGACTTCGCGCGTGTCCGCACCGGCGACATGGTCATCTCGCCGCCCTTCGCGCTGCGCCTCTCCCCCTTCGCCGCCCTCCCCTCGCGCGAAACGCCGCTCTACATCTCGGAGCAATCCTCGGTCTTTTCGAATGTTCGCCTGCGGGTGAAGCTCCCCGAGGGCGCGCGGGTCACCACACAACTCTCCTCGGCGGACGCCCAGGACGGCGGCCGCACGGCCACCGTCAGCGATCGCGTGGATCGCGACACGCTCGTCTTCGAGCGGGCGATCACCATCCCCGCCGGCCGCGTGCAGCCCGATGCGTATGGCACCTTCCAGAGCTTCGTCCGCGAGGCCGAGGCTGCGCTGCACCGCGACATCGTAATTTCAGTGGGCTCACGTTAGCGATCTCGCGTTACGCCCAATCCTGGTAATATGGACCATGAATCATGGTCACGATCCAGGATAACCGGCGCCCCTCGGTCGACGCACCGAAGGTGCGCATCAACCGTGCGCTGAAGCTTTGCCCTCTCTTCGAAAAGGTGGCTCGCGCGACCTTCGACAGCGCGCTCGAGGTCGCCGAGCTCGACGTCGTCCGCGCGGGCCTGTCCATCCAGAAGCAGGACGACGACGTCACCTCGCTGGCGCTCCTCGGGCACGGGCGAGCGCGCCTCGAGCGCAAACTACCGTCGGGACAGACGGTCCCTCTCGGGTACCGCGGCAGCGGTGATCTCCTCGGCGAGGCCGCGCTCGCGGGCGCGAGCACGTACACCGAGAGCGCTGTCGCCATCGACGAGAGCGAGGTCGTCCGCTTCCCGGTCGCCTCGATTCAGACGTGGCTCCGGGACGATCCAGCGCTCGGCCTGGCGCTGCTCGGCCTCCTCGTCGACCGCCAGCGCGCTGCGGAGGATCGCATCGAGTCGCTGCTCTTCCGCAACGTGGAGGGCCGCCTCGTCGAGTTCCTCCTCGCGGCCGTCGATCGGTGGGGCGTGCCCGACACGCGCGGCACGTTGATCTCTGCGCCGATCACGCACCTCGAGATCGCGCAGTCGATCGGCTCGACGCGCGAGACCGTCACGATCACCCTCGGCGCGCTCCGCAAGGACGGCTTGCTCGCCGTGGCGGGTCGACGGCTCATCGTGGTCGACCGCGACGCGCTCGTGAAGCGTCGCTGAGCGGCGCGGCTCGCTTCGTTCGGCCGTCCTTTTCGCGTGCTCGCTCGCGGCCGGGCGTGCTATCGCCCGACCGCGATGTCGATCGCCCAGAGCTACCGGATTCGACTCGAAGGGATCCGGTTCCGCGCGCGCCATGGCGTCTCGCGGGCCGAACGCGGCTTGCCGCAGGACTTCGTCGTCCATGTCGAGGTCGCGCTGCCGATCACGAGTCTGCCGCGGACGGACAGCCTCGCGAAGGTCTTCGACTACGACGGCCTGGCGAACCTCGTCGTCGACGAGGGCACGCGCGCCTCGTACAAGCTGCTCGAAATCCTCGCCGAGCGGCTCATCGCGCGCATCCTCGCGGACACGCCCGCGCTCGCGGTCACGGTGCAGGTCAAGAAGTTCGGCCCGCCTACCTCGGTCTCGGTCGACGCCGTCTCCGTCGAGCTCTCGGCGAACAGGCCTGCGTAGTCCGTCGGCGAGCGGGCGGCCTATCATGGGCCATGGCTCGCCTCTCGCTCCTCGCGGCTCCGCTCGTGCTCCTCGCCCTCGCTTGCTCCGGTGAGGACGTAACACCTCCCGCCGTCAAACCCACGCCCCGCGCCTGGGACAAACTCGCCACGCCGAGCGACGTCGCGCTCGGCCCCGTGCGTGGCTTCACGCAGGCCCGCGGCATCATTCACAGCCACTCGCCCTACTCGCACGACGCTTGCGACGGCAAAGGCCTCGACGACAGCGGCGTCCCGCGCGCCGACTGCGTCGCGAACCTCCGCCGCGGCATGTGCGACGCCGCCGAGGACTACGTCTTCCTCACCGACCACGCCGCCCACATGGCGGACGCCGAGTTCCCCTCGCTGCTCTTCATCCAGCCCGGCGACGAGCCCATCCTCGGCGCGGACGGCGCGCCCATCGGCAACTACGTCGCGTGTGGCGACGGCCGCCGCGTCCTCGTCACGGCGGGCAACGAAAACACCTTCATGTCCGTCGGCCTCGAGCGCCACCTCCCTGGCGACCCGGCCACCCGCCGCGCGATCTACGAGGGCGAAGACGCCACCACCGTGGACGCCATGCACGAAGCGGGCGCCCTCGTCTTCGTCGCGCACACCGAGTCCCGCACGCCCGAGTGGCTCGCCTCGATGCCTTACGACGGCTTCGAGATTTACAACATCCACGCCGCCATCGACCCGGATATCCGGCGCGACTACCTCGGCCTCGAATCCCTCGGCGGAGGCGCCTCCATCCTCCCATTCACGCGCCAGGACGAGGATGGCCCGCAGCCCGACCTCGCCTTCCTCGGCTTCTTCGAGGAGCTGCCCATTTATGGCAAGCGCTGGGACGCCTTGCTCCCCACGCGCCACATCACGGGCATCGCGGGCACCGACGTCCACGAGAACAGCTTCCCGGGCGTCCTTCGCGACGGCGAGCGTGGCGACAGCTACCGCCGCCTCATGCGGTGGTTCTCGAACGTCGCGCTCGTCTCGGGCCCGATCACCCCGACCTCGGTCAAGGCCGCCCTCGCCGCCGGCCGGAGCTACGTCGCGTTCGAGATCCTCGGCGCGCCGACCGGCTTCGACTTCCACGCCGAGACGACCGGCACCGTCATTGAAATGGGCGGCGAGGCCGCTGCGGGCGCGACAATCGTGGCCCGTGCTCCCAAGGTCCATAACCTCGATCCAGCCGTCGAGGCGCCGACCATCTCCATGCGCCTGCTCCGCATCGACGCATCCGGCACCACGATCGCGGCCGAGGGCGACACGATCCGCCTCGAGAATGCGCCGTCGGGCGTCTACCGCGTCGAGGTCCGCATCCTGCCGACGCACCTCCGCCCGCACGTCGGCGACACCGGCGAACCGTACATCCGCGAACGCCTGTGGCTCCTCGCCAATCCGATCCGGATTTCCTGAAGCCCAAGCGAGGTCGAGTGCCCGAAAAACCGATGTGTCGAGGACGAGACATCGGGAAACACGATGTGTATGATAGGTCCACTGTGGAGTGGCTCAACTATCATCACCTCCTGTACTTCTGGGTCGTCGCGCGGGAAGGGAGCATCGCGCGGGCGAGCCAGGAGCTACGGCTCGCCCAGCCCACGATCAGCGGACAGATTCGCGCCCTCGAAGAGGCGCTCGGGGAAAAGCTCTTCGCGCGCAGCGGCCGCCACCTCGTCCTCACCGAGGTCGGGCGCGTCGTTTTTCGTTATGCCGACGACATCTTCTCCCTGGGCCGCGAGCTGCTCGACACGGTCAAAGGCCGGCCGACGGGCAGGCCGCTGCGGTTCGTGGTGGGCATCGCCGACGTCATGCCAAAGCTCATCGCGCACCGCCTGCTCGAACCGGCGCTCGGCCTCGAAGAGCCCGTGCGTATGGTTTGTCGCGAGGACAAGGCGGATCGATTGATCGCCGAGCTCGCGCTCCACAACCTCGACATGGTGATCACCGACGCGCCGCTCGGCACCGGCATGAAGATCAAAGCTTACAGCCATTTGCTCGGCGAATGCGGCATCAGCTTCTTCGCCGCGCCTTCGGTCGTGCTCGATACGCGGCGCCCCTTCCCGGGCCTGCTCGACGGCGCGCCCTTCCTCCTTCCGGCCGAGGGCACCATGCTCCGCCGCTCGCTCGAGCAATGGTTCGAGTCCGAAAGGGTGAGGCCGCGCGTCGTGGGCGAGTTCGACGACAGCGCGCTCCTCAAGGTCTTCGGCCAGGCCGGCGCGGGCGTGCTCGCCGCGCCCTCGGTGATCGAAGCGGAGATCCAGAACCAATACGACCTCCGCGTCATCGGACACACGGACGCCGTGAAAGAGCGTTTTTACGCGATCACCGGCGAACGAAAAATCAAAAACCCCGCCACGAGCGCGGTCGCCGACGCCGCGCGCAAGCGCATCTTCGGCTGAGCCTCCCGCTCATTTTCGCGCGAAATACCGTTCCACGGCCTCCACGAGCCCCTCCATCGTGCTCGTCTCCGCCGTCACGGCGACCTCGATCCCCCGCGCCCGCGCGCTCTCCGTCGTGATCTCTCCAATGCTCGCGACGGTCACCCCCGCGAGCAGCGCGCCCGCCTGCGCCCCGAGCGCCGACACGAGCCCCTCCACCGTGCTCGTCGACGACAGCAGCACGACATCGATCGATTTCTCCGAGAATCGCTGCGCGAGCTCCGCCGTCCGTTCGGGCCCCGCCTTCCGCGTCTCGTAGACCGGCACCACCCGCACCTCGCAGCCCGCCGCCCGCAGCGCCTCGGGCAGCACCTCCCGCGCCACGAGCGCGCGCGGGATGACGACTCTCACAGTGTCTTTGCTAGACAAACGTTTCCGTATTTCCTCGTCCGCCAGGATCGCGGCCGCCAATCCTTCACCGCGGAAATCCGCGGGCACGATGTCCGCGCGAATTCCCCTTTCGGCGAGGGCCGCCGCCGTCCCCGTCCCGATCGCCGCCACCTTCGCGCGCCCGAAGGCGCGCGCGTCGAGGCCCGCCTCCGCGATCGCCGCGAACAGCCGCTCCACGCCATTCTCGCTCGTGAACGCCACGACGTCCCACGCGCCGAGCTCCCGGGCGAGCGCCGACACGGCCGACGGATCCGGCGGCGGTCCAATCTCGATCGCCGGCCACACGTAGGGCTCGGCCCCTCGCTGCCGCAGCCGCTTCGCCACCGATTGCGCTTGACCACGCGGCCGGAGCAAAACCACGCGTTTCCCGAACAGCGGCCGCGTATCGAACCAGCGCAGCGCCTCCCGCCGCGCGGCGACCGCGCCCACGAGCACGATCCCCGGGCTCCCGAGCCCCGCCGCCCGCGCCTTTTCCGCGATCTCGACGAGCGTCCCCGTCACGACCCGCTGCTCGGCCCGCGTCCCCCACTGGATCACCGCCGCCGGCGTCGCGGGATCACGCCGCGACGGCCCCAAAAGGCCCGCCGCCACGTCATCGAGGTTGTGCATCCCCATCAGCACGCAAATCGTGCCTTTCACGCTGGCGAGCTCCGACCAGTCGTATCCCGCGCCCGATCGCATCGTCCCGCTCACGAGCGTCACGCTCGACGCGAGGTCCCGGTGCGTCAGGGAAAACCCTGCGTACGCCGTGGCCCCGAGCGGCGAACACACGCCCGGCACCACCTCGAACGGCACGCCGGCGCGCGCGAGCGCCTCCGCCTCCTCCGAGCCTCGCCCGAACAGGTAGGGATCTCCGCCTTTCAGCCGCACCACGCTCTTTCCGGCGCGCCCGAACCGCACGAGCTCCGCCTCGATCGTGTCCTGCTTCGCCTGCTTCGACGCGCGATCCGCGCCTCGCTTGCCCACCGCCATCACGACTGCGTCGGGCCGCACGCGCGAAAGCAAGGCCGGATGAATCAGCTCATCGTGCAGCACCACGTCGGCGCTCGAAAGAAGCTCGGCCCCACGTTCGGTCAAAAGTCCCGGATCTCCGGGCCCGCCGCCCACCAGGTACACCGTCCCAGGCGCGGCAGCACGTGCCCCGGAGCGCGTCAAATCCCCGCCTTCTTCGCCTTCTGCCCGATTTTTCATGATGACCGCGCTTACTTTCGTCTTCACCCGATTGCCACATCCTTGACACAATGCGCAATTGGCCTAGATTCCGCCCATCACATCCCTTCCTCGTTGGGGATTTGCCGTATGCGATCCATCAAGCTGCTCACCGAGCCCAGCGCGGGCGTCGTCGATCGATGGTACGTGTCCGATGGGGCGACCGCGGTCGGTCCTGTCGGCATCGAGCTCATCGCGCGAGGCCTCGAGGCGGGAAAGGTGCCGCTGGAGAGCTACGTTCGTCACGAGGCGTGGAAGGTGTGGCGACCTCTGTCGGAGCTCGCGGTGGTCTCGGTCGACTCCGCGGCGCCCACGCCGCCCTACCATCCTCGCCCCGCGGACACCATCCCGGGGGACGACATCACGCTGCCGGGTCGGCCGGTTTTTCCGAACGAGGTGATGCCGCAGGACGTCCTCGCGGGCGCCGCGGATCTCGATGACGCGCTGCTCCTCCTGTTCAACGCGGCGGTCGTGCGCACGGGGGCCGACGCGGGCCTCGTGCACGTGGTTCGTCCCGACGGGGCGGTCGTTTTGTACGCCCATGGCCCTTTCGCGCGGGACATGCTGGGCGAGCGGACGAGCCTCGTGGATCCGGCGCTCGCGGCGGCGGCGGAGGGCAACACGGTCATCGCTGAGCCTGCGCCGGGCCCTGCGGGGCAGGCGGTCCGGGATCGGCTGCTGCACCTCGGCGTCGCGTGTGACGCGGCGTGGATGGTCCCCGTGCTCGCGGGCAGCCGTCTCCTCGCGGCCATCGAGCTCGGCCGCAAGGCGCCGCGCCTCCGCGCGAGCGAGCTCGCGGTCGTCGAGGCTCTCGTCGACGCCCTCTCGTACCGCGCCGATCACGACGCCTGGTGATTCGAGGCGTCCCACGCGCGGATGCGCGTGCTCGACGCCTGAGGACTCCCTCGTGCCGGTTTTCGGCCGGGGGAAAGCGATTCTTGGAGGTGAGGACGGGATTCGAACCCGCGTATAACGGTTTTGCAAACCGTTGCCTAACCGCTTGGCTACCTCACCAGTCGAGGTTTGGGGCTCCGGGTCGCCTCACGGCGCCCTTCGCCCCAAGCACCGCTCAGGAGGGCGCGTTTTTGCACCATCCCGCGCCCTCTGTCAAGCGTCCGTGCACGGCGCCTTTCAAGTGACCTTCGCCACATCCCCCGAAACCTTTTCGGCGGCGCGTCTCGATCCGGTACGATGACCGTCGAGGGCGAGCGGAGAACGGGCATGCGTGGGATCGTCGGATGGGTTTGGGCCGCTTGCCTCCTCGCGGCGCCGTCGTTTGCCCTGGGACAGGGCATCACGTCCACGCCCCCGCGCCGTGTCCAGGGGGACGCGGACGCGAAGAAGGCGGAGGCCGCCCCCGACGCGACGCCCAAGCCCTCGGACGCCGGCGCGGCCAAGGCTCCGGCGAAGGACGGAGCGAAGCCGAAGGAGCCGCCGCCGGCGAAGCCCCTCTTCAAGATCGACCTCCACGGCGGCGCCTGGCTCTTCTACTACCAGCCCTTCCAGCCTCCCGAGGAGAAGCCGTTCCTCCGGATGCACGTCGCGCACCTGAATTTCGACGGCTCGATCGGCGATTTCGGCCTCTTCTTCAACGCGAGCGTGCGCGACACCCGCATGCGCGAGTTCTACGAGGGCCCGGCCTGGCTGGAAGAGGGGTATTTTTATTACAAGCACCCGAAGGTCATGGTGAAGGTCGGCAAATCGTACAGCCGCTTCGGCCTCTTCTGGGACAACTCGTTTTTCGGGCCCATCCATTTCTACGACGGCATCAAGCTCGACCCGAACTACGGTATCTCGATCGAGGGCACCGCGGGCAAGGACAAGGGCCTGCACCTCGCCTATTTCGCACAATACTTCCTCGTCGACGGCCGGACGAACGGCTCGTACGTCGGGCGCGACACGATCAGCATCCCCAACGCGAGGCGCAGGAACATCACCATCGTCCGCGCCGAGCCCTCTTATTCCTGGAGCAAGGACACGTCCCTCCTCCTGGGTGTGTCCGGGCAATACTTCCAGGCCGACATCCCGGCGCTCGCGGGGAAAAACCGGGACGTGGTCCGGTTCGCCCTCGATGCCACGATCAACGTCGGCCCGGTGAGCGTGTGGGGCGAGGTCATGCGCCAGGTCGGCCAGAGCGTCACGGACTGGCCGATCCCGCCCGTCCCGGCGACGGCCACGGCGCCCGCGGTCCCGGGCCGCGCCTCGGCGAAGAACGACTATGTCCTCGTCGGCGGCGAGGCGCGCATCTGGAAGTTCGTGGCCCGCTACAACCTGAGCGGCGTGCAATTCCACGACGTCGGCTACACGGAGTTCATGCATCAGCCAGGGCTCGGCTACAACATGAACGACCACCTGCAATTCCTCGTGGAATACGCGCACTGGACGCAGCACCCCGCCCCGGGCGTCGGAAAATTCCTCGACCAGAGCGTCGCCACGACGATTCACGGATATTTTTAGAGGATCCCCTCACCCACGGCCCTCTCCCTCGCGGGAGAGGGCGGGGCGAGACGTCACTTCACGCAGGCGCCGCTGCCGCTGCACGCGAAGTCATCGCAATCGACGAACGGGTTGCCGTCGTTGCTGATGCCGTCGCTGCACTCGGCGAACGTGAGCTCGTGCTGGCAGACGGTGATGCTCGGCTTGCGGCTGCAGGAGTTGTCGGCGCAATCGACGAACGTGTTCGAGTTGTTGTCGACGTTGTCCGAGCACTCCGCGTCGTTCGCCTCGGGGCAGATCGTGACGTCGGGGTTCAGCGAGCAGCCGAAGTCCGCGCAATCGATGAAGTTGTTCCCGTCGTCGGTCGCGCCGTTCGAGCACTCCGCGTTCGCGAGCGCCGTCCACTGGTTCGGCGGCGGCATCGGGTTCGCCGGCACGTTCGCGTCGCACACGATGATGCCCTCGCGCTGACAGCCGGGATCCTCGCAATCGGCGACCCCGTCCTTGTCGTCGTCGAGCCCGTTCGAGCAGAAGACGTTCGAGTCCTCGCGGACGAGGTTCTTGCACGCCGTCACGTCCGGGTTCACAAGGCAGGCATTGTCGCTGCAATCGATGAAGTTGTTCCCGTCCTCGTTCTGCCCGTTCGTGCACGCGTCGTTCGCGAGCATCTGCCAATCGGCCTGCGCGGGCATCGGGCTCGCCGGCTGGTCGCCCGCGCAGACGACGATGCCCTCGGCCTGGCAATCGGTGTCCATGCAGTCGCTCTTGCCGTCGCCGTCGTTGTCGATCCCGTCGGAACAGCGGCCGTTCGACCATTCACGCTTGCAGAACGCGAGCCCCTGACACGCCGTCTCCTGGCAGTCGGTTTTTCCGTCCATGTCATTGTCGACACCGTCGGAGCAGAGTGGGTTCGACGCTTCCTGGATCTTCGCGCACGGCGCGATGCTGTCGCAGTTGAAATCGTTGCAGTCCTTGAAGCCGTCGCAATCGTTGTCGACGCCGTCGCTGCACGCTTCCGTGGTGTTCTCGTCGCCCGTCGGCGTGCACATCGAGCCGCTCGACGACGACGACGAGCCGCCCGCCGCGCCCGTGCTCGACGTGGTCATTCCGCCCGTGCCCATGCCGCCCGACGCGCCCGCGCCGCCGCCGCCCGACGCGCCCGCGCCGCCCTCGCCACCTTCGCCGCCCATTCCGGTCGTATTGCTGCCCGTCGCGCGACACGCGCCGAGCCCGAGGCCCAGTGCACCCGAAAGAACCAAAGCAATGTACGTCTTCGACTTCATGACCCGTCTCCTCGCCGCGGCAGCCTGCGCCACGACCAAGCTTCTGTCCCGAGGGGGACGCCGCGCGTCCCCCTTTCGCCCGGGCAAAGCCCGGTCGATTCACCCCCCGAGCGAAGATCGCTTCGCGATCTTCCGAGCATCGAAACCGATGCTCTACCCTTCGTCCTCGGCCTCCGCCTTGTCGCCACGCAGCCCGAGCGCTTTGCATTTCTTGTAAAGGTGGCTCCGCTCGAGCCCGAGACCGCGCGCCGTCGACGCCATCGCCCCACCATGATGCGCGAGCGCCTCCTCCAGGATCCGCCGCTCCGCCTCTTCGCTGAGGACCCGGAACGGCGTGCCCGGACGAAACAGGCCCGTCGGCGTCCCGGCGGAGGCGCCGCCCAGACAAACCCGCACGTCCTCCGCGTCGATCTTCGCGTCGGGCGTCAAGATCACGAGCCGCTCGATCAGGTTCCGAAGCTCGCGCACGTTGCCGGGGAAGCCGTAGCCCGTGAGCACCTCGATCGCGCCCTCGGTCAGGACCATGCCGGGCCGATCGTTCGCGGCCATCGCGAGCCCCAGGAAATGCCGCGCGAGCAAGGGCACATCCTCGCGGCGCGCGCGGAGCGGCGGCAGCGCGAGCGGCACGACGTTCAGCCGATCGTAGAGGTCGGCGCGGAACTCGCCCTTCTGACCGGCGGCTTCGAGGTCGCGGTTCGTCGCGGCCACCACGCGCACGTCGACCTTGATCGTCTCGTGCCCGCCGACGCGCTCGATCTCGCGCTCTTGCAGCACGCGCAGCAGCTTCGCCTGCATCGGCATCGGCATGTCGCCGACCTCGTCGAGGAAGAGCGTGCCGCCGCTCGCGCGCTCGAACTTCCCGCGCCGTTGCTTCGTCGCGCCCGTGAACGCGCCGGCCTCGTGCCCGAACATCTCGCTCTCGATGAGCTCACTCGGGACGGCGGCGCAGTTCATCTTCTCGAGCGGGCCCTTCGCGCGCTTGCCCGCGATGTGGATCGCGCGGGCCACGAGCTCCTTGCCCGTCCCGCGCTCGCCCGTCACGAGCACCGTCGCGCTCGCCTTCGCGGCACGCGCGATCTGCTCCCGCAGCGCCACCATCGACCGGCTCTCGCCGATGAGCTCCCCGAGCTGCCCGGCCTGCGCGCGCAGCACCTTCGCTTCGGCCTCGGCCCGCACGAGGCGCAGCGTGTTGTCGAGGACGAGCAGGAGCCGATCGGTCGAGAGCGGCTTCTCCAGGAAGTCGAGCGCGCCGAGGCGCGTCGCGCGGACGGCGGCGTCGATCGAGGCGTGGCCGCTCATCATCACGATGGGCAGGTCCGACCCCCCGACGCGGACCTTTTCGAGGAGCGACACCCCGTCGCCGTCGGGCAGCGCGACGTCGAAGAGCGCGATGTCGTAGCTCTTCTTGGCGAGCTTCTCCTCGGCGATGCGGACGCCGCCGGCGACATCCACGGTATACCCTTCGAGGGAGAGGGCCTTCTGGAGCGTGGTGAGGATGGAGGGCTCGTCATCGACGACGAGCACATGGCCGCGCGGCATCGGGAGACCCTAGCACCCGTCCGCCGGGGGTGGGACGGGCCCGGGCCCGAAGCCTCCGTCACGGCACGGGTTCGAACACGACCTGTAACGCAGCTCCGCGACGCGGAAGCGAGCGAGCGGAGGACGTGGGAGGCGGCCGGGAGGCGCGGCGATTCTTCGCGCAGCGCAAAATCGCGCTCCGGCCGAGCCTCGCGCGGCGGGGCGCGTTGGGGATGTACGAACACATCTCTCTTCGTGTTACGTTTCGAGACCCATGCCTGCCGAGATCCTTCCGACCGCAGAAGGCGATCTCGGGCGAACGCCCTTCGCACACCTGCTCGTCTACGTGCTCGACAAGCAGCTGACGGGCGCGCTTTTTCTGCGGGAAGCCTCGGGCGTCGAGCACGCCATCCGCCTCGAAGCCGGCGCGCCCGTGAAGGTGCGTCCGGGCGATGGGCACGCGATGCTCGGCGAGATGCTCGTCGAGGCAGGAGCGATCGACGAGGCCACGCTGCGCGGCGCGCTCTCGATGCACGGGCTGCTCGGCGACGCGCTCCTCCTCGCAGGTTGCGTCGAGCGCGAGGTGCTGGAGTCCACGGCGGCGCACCAGTTCCTGACGCGAATGACGCGCCTCTTCAGCCTCGGCGCGGACACGACGTACAGCTACTTCGACGGCCGCACCGACCTCGTCGACGACGCGGCGCCCGCTTCGACGATGCATCCGCTCGCGGTCCTCTGGGCCGGCGTGCGCGCGCACGCGGCGGCCTCGTCGATGATGGCCGCGACGATCGAACGGCTGCGCGACGTCACGATCCGCATCCATTCCGCGGCCGCGATCGAGCGGTTCGCGATGGCGGCCGAGGAGCGCGAGATCCTCGATCGAATCCGGGAAAACCCGCTCTCGCTCGCGCAGCTCCTCGCCGCTGGCTTCGCGCCCGAAGAGACGCTCGCGTGGATGGTCTACGCGCTCGTGATCACGCGCAGCCTCGATCTCGGCCTCGACACGACGCCGCTCTGCGCGGAGAGCACGCCCGCGCCGCAGCCGGCCGCGACGCGCCCCGTCACGCTCGCGCGGATCCGCCTGCGCGCGGCCTCGCACCGCATGGGCGCCGCGGCGCCGGATCTCGCGGGCGACGGCGAGCGCACGCGCGTGCAGCCGCGCCCGCGCAAGCGAGGTCGTCCGAGCGCGTTCACGCTCGCCGCGCGCCGCATCGAGACGCCGCCCCCGCGAGAGGCCGTGACCGAGCCGCCGCCGTCCGCGGTCGTCGAGATCGACCCTTCACCGCCGAACGTTCCGAAGCCTGCCGCGACGGAGCCACAGGCGAACGACGTGCCCTCGTCGGAGAGCGACAAGGCGCCCAGCGTGCCCATGCCGCCCGAGGGGCAGCCGGACGCCGCGCGCCCGGCGCACGCGCTCTACTGCCTCGCGACGTCGCGCATCGCCGAGCGTGATCTCGCGGGCGCGCTCGCGGCCTGCCAGCTCGCGCGCGAGGTCGATCCGACGCAGCCCGACTATGCTGCGCTCGCCGTGTGGATCCGCTCGCTGCTCGGCGGCGCGGATCTGCGCGCCCGCGTGGCCGAGCTCGACGCGCTGCTCGAAGCGCGCGACGACCACGCGCAGGCCTTGTTCTACCGGGGCTACCTGCGTCGCCGCATCGGCGACGAGCCAGGCGCGGTGCAGGACCTTCGTCGCGTGCTCGACCTGGATCCGGGCCACCAGGACGCCGCGCGGGAACTCCAGCGGATCGCCCTGGGCAAACCGGCGAAGCGGCCGAGCGGCTTGTATCGGTCGTAGCGGGGGCGCGGCGATCGTGGGTCCTCCAAGGGAAGGAGGCAACGATCGCCGCGGAGTTTCGTCAGGGTGCGAGACGGACGCTGAAGAGATCGGCGCCGCCGCTGCTCGTCACGGTCCCGAGCGGGTTGCCGAACGCGATCTGCTGCTCGAAGCTGCCGCCCACGACGAGGTTGCCTTTCCCGTCGGCCGCGACGGCCCAGGCCGTCTGCGTGCCGTTCACGCCAAACGTCTTCGTCCAGAGCGGCGCCCAGTCCGTCGCGGCGAGCTTGACGACGAAGATGTCATTCGCGTTGCCGGTGTTGATCGTTCCGGTGCCGAAATCGATCGAATTGTCGAAATGCCCCGTCACGATGACGTTCCCCGCGCCGTCGGCCGTGATCCCGGCGCCGCGCGAGGTTCCGCTGAGCCCGAAGCGCTTGCTGCGCACGTGGTTGCCGCTGCCGGCGCCGAGCTCGGCCACGTAGACATCCTGCGTGCCCACGGCGGTCATCGAGCTGCCGCCGAAATCGATCGAGCCCGCGAAACGGCCCGTGACGAGGACGTTCCCATTCGGCGTGGCGCCGATGTTCCCGTGGAATTGATCCTGGCCCCCACCGAAAAGCTTGCTCCAGATGTGATTGCCGTTCGACCCGTTGTACATCGCGGCGACGAAATCACGACCGCCGCCGCCCTGCAGATTGCCGCCGCCGAGGTCCAGGCCGCTCTCCGTCTCGCCCATGATTGCGACGTTGCCGTCCTTCATGACCGTGAGGCGCCGTCCTCGTTGATTGCTGTTGTTGACGAGAATCCGGCTCCAGCGATGGTTCCCCGCGGAATCGTAACTCGCCACGAACAGGTCGTCCATGTTCGGGTCCACGGTATCGCCCCCGAGGCTCACGTTGTCGCTGGTGACCCACCCCGTGACGAAAAGATTCCCCGCGGCGTCGACGTCCACGTCCTGCGCGGATTGTGTATTCCCCGCGCCGTACTTCTTGCTCCAGACATGCGCGCCCGCACCGTCGAGCTGGAACATGAAGAGCTCGATGCCATTGCTTTGCAGATCAGATCCGCCGAAATTGATCGTGCCGGTGAATTCGCCGACCACGGTGATACGACCCGCGCTGTCCACGGCGACGCCACGGGCGAGGCCGACCTCCGTCGCGGGATACGTCTTCTCCCACGCCGTTTGTCCGTCGGCGTCGACCTTCGCGACGTAGACGCTGCCCTCGTTCGCGCTGAAGACGAACAGGTCTGACCCGAGCGCCGCGTCGATCGTGCCCGCAATCACGTATCCGCCGTCGGGCGTGAACGCCACGTCGTAAATCGCGTCGTCCATCGGGTCCATGTTCTTCCCGGCCGGCGTGACACCTTGCTCCACGGCGCCGGTGCACATCGCGATGGCCGTGCCGTCGCAATCCTCGTCCTCCGCCGTCACGCAATCGTCGAACGCAGGCTCGTTCACCTGCATGCACGACTCGATCGTTTTACCATCCGCGCTGCACGTCCCCGTACCCGCGCCGCAGCTCCCCGGCAATCCCGTGCTGCACGCGGCGGGCTGGAGCGGCTCGCAGACGCAGATCGCCGCGTCCTGGACCTCGCCATTGCAATCCTCGTCTCCGGGCAGGGTGCAATCTTCGGCCGCCGCCGGAACGACCTCGTCCTCGCAAGGGCCGAACTCCGAGCCGTCGTCCGCGCAGATCTGCGTGCCGGCTTTGCAGTCGCCGACGTTCTCCGTGTCGTCGGGCCCCGAATAACACGCCCTCATCTCGCCCGGCGTACACGGCTCGCTGCCGCCGGCGCCCCCCGAAGCGCCCGCGCCGCCCGCCCCGCCTGCGCCCGCCATCCCTCCCGAGCCGGCCGTGCCGCCCGTCTCCACAGGGAGCGATCCATTCGTGTCGAGGCACGCGAGCGGCGCCGCGGAGAGGCCGAGCACGGCGAACAAACCTAGAGAACGACGAATCCGACGACCCGCGTGAGGCATGACCATTCTCCTGTGCGAAAAGCAATACGCGCCGAGAACGCGCTGGGGGAGGAATCGACTGTACGGGAGCCCGGCGGACGAATCAATCGGGCCGCGCCTACGAGCCGACGGGTTGACGCTGGCGCGCTCCGGCCTCATCGCCTCGACGTGCCCCGCCTCTCCGCTCGCGTGCACCTGCCCTCTGGCCGCGTGGCGCGCCTCTCCGACGAGGCCGTCCGGCGTGCCGGAACACGCGCCCGCGCGCCCGAGACGCGCCCCGGCGGCTGCATGGAGGCGCTCGCCCTGCTCGAAGCCGAGGACGTCGCCCGGACCGACGCGGGCGCGCCGCTCGACGTGCGGGGTTTGTCCTTGCGTGACTTCCACGTGCTCCGCGCGCTCCTCGTCCACGCAGGCGTGCAGGCCGAGGAGCAAGCCGAGCTCGCGTGCGAGAACTGCGGAGAAGCCTTCCGCGTCGGCCCGTCGAGCCTGCTCGAGATCGCGCCGTTCATCGACGGAGAGCTCGACGACCCCGAGCTCGACGCGCCCTTCGATCACGAGGCGTCCCACGCGATCCCGGCGATCCGCGTGGGCACCGAGCTCGCCCGTTCGATCCGGATCGCCGCGCGCACGGTCGAGGAAGCCCTGCCGCTCTTCCGCGCCGAGTCCTCGCAGGCCCGGATCACGCCCGCGATCGTCGTCGCCATGGGCATCACCGCGATCGGCCGCGAGCGACGCGCCTCCGCGATCACCAAGGCGCTCACGGACGCCCCGCCCGAGGCCTACCAGGCCGTCGCGGATCTGCTCTACGAAGCGCACTATTCGGCGCGCCTCGTCGCCGTGCACCGCTGCGCCGCGTGCGGCGCGCGCAACGACCTCGACGTCCCCTGGCAGCGAGAAATCCCCTACGAGATCGGCGAGCCGCGCAAGGCGCGCCGCGACTTTCCGGACCTCGACGCGTTCGAGGCGATGGTGGCGAGCGCCGCCGATCGCATCTACCGCGCGCGCGGCGTGCGCAACATCGACCTCGTCGTCGACGACGACGTGCCCGCCTGCGACGACGGCGGCGAGCCGCTGCTCGGCTGCTACACGCCCGGCGGCACGGACGCGACGCTCGGCATCCCACGGGCGCCCGAGATCCGCTTGTTTTACCGGACATTCCAGGCCGAGCACCGCCACGATCGATCGTTCGACGTGGCCGCCGAGATCGACGAGACGATCGACCACGAGATCACCCACCACCTGCACCACCTCGCCGGCGACGACCCGCTCGACGACGAAGAACACGCGGTGATCGAGAAGGAAACGATCCGCAGGATCGGCAAGCGCGAGGCCGCGCGCCGCGCGGGCAAAGGCCTCGCGTCGGACTTCGCGGGGTTCGTGCGAACGACGTGGCCGCTCTTCGTGATCGCGTTCGTCGCCACGTATTTCACATTCTGCCGTTGAAAGAGGCGAGCCGGCTTGACCTCGGCCCCCGCCCGGCAAGAATGGCCGTCGACATGCGCCCTGCCTCGATCCTGCGCGCGATCCTCGCCTCCTCGATCGCGCTCGTCGCCGCCACGGCCGCGAGCTCGTACGTGCTCGCCCAGGCGCCCGCGCCGAGCGACGGCGACGCGGTCGTCGCGAAGGTTGGAGTTCGAACGATCACGGTGCGCGAGGTCGAGCGGAGGCTCGCCGCGATGCCGCCGTTCCAGCTCCGCTACTTCGGCAAGACGCACGACGAGATCCGCCGCAAGTTCGTCGAGGAGACCGTGCTCAAGGAGACGCTCTACGCCGAGGGCGCCGAGGCCGCGAAGATGCGCGATCTGCCCGAGGTCGGCGAGCGCATCCGCAGCGTGCTGCGGAACGCGATCGTGTCGCAGATCCGCGCCGAGGTGGCCGCAGAGGGCGGCGTGACCGAGGCGGAGGTGCGCGCGTACTACGACGCGAACCGCGACAAGTACCACGCGCCGCCGCGCGTCGCGATCTGGCGCATCCTCGTGGGCAGCCGCGAGCAAGCGCTCGACGTGATCCAGAAGGCGAAGGCCGACCTCTCGCCGAAGCGCTGGAACGAGCTCGCGCGGGATCTATCCCTCGACAAGTCCACGAGCATGCGCGGCGGCAACCTCGGCCTCGTGGCGCCCGATGGAACGACGACGGACCCGAACGTGAAGGTCGACGTCGCGCTCGTCAAAGCCGCCGAGGGCGTGAAGGACAGCGAGCTCGTGCAAGAGCCCGTCGCCGAGGGCGCGTCCTTTGCCGTCGTCTGGCGGCGCCAGAGCATCAAGGCCGTCGATCGCCCGCTCGAGCTCGAAGCGCCGTCGATCAAGCAGATCCTGATGCACGAGCGCACGCAGAAGAAGATCCAGGAGCTCGTGGCCGCGCTGCGCAAGGAGCACCTCGGCGAGACGAACGCCGACCTCCTGGAGATGCTCGGCGTGAGCGCGATGGGCGAGATAGCGCCGGCCAAACGCCCCGGCACCTTGCCCTCGTCGCGGCGCCCTGCCGCAGGCCCGCCCGCGCCCTCGCAGACGCCCGCGGGCCCGCGCTGACGCGGAGCTCGACAGCCTGTGGAATGCTCGTCGCGAGCGCCCCGAAGCTAGGGCGACGGAGCGAGGAATCCTGAAGGATTTCGAGCGATGTCGACCGACGATTCGGGGCGCGCAGCAGAGCAGTCCACAGGCTGTCAAGCGAGCGCGAACGCCAGAAGCAGCCCGAACGCCGACACGATCGCCGAGATCACCGCGACGACCGTGCCCGTGCGCCGCGCGCGCGCCGCCGCGTCCTCGGGCAAACCGTACACGCCCTTGAGCAACGCGTCCGAAGCCCGCCCCGGCACGCGCATCGACAACGCGAGGACCTCGGCCGCGGCCTTCGCGCCCCGCGATCCGAGCATCCAGATCGCGCCGAGCGGGCCCGTCATCAAGTCCCAGCCGCAGGAGTACAGGCCAAACCGGAGCGCGCGCCTCCGCTGCGGCCGCGCCCCCTGCTTTCGCGCGCCCGCGTCGAGCGCCGCGCCGTGGCTCGCATGCGCCAGGACCATCCAGAGCGCGAGCGCGGGCACGCCGATCACGAACCACTCGACCGCCCGCACGCGCATCTCCGGATCCCCGATCACCTGCAGCGCGAGGTGCGGCAGCGCGAGCGCCGCGATCGGCAGGAGCATCGCCACCATCGAGCCGACCGCGAGCATCTCGGCGACGATCGCGAACCGCACGGCCGGCGGCAGCGCGCCGTCCGGCAGCGCCGAGAAAAACGCGTCCGCGCCCTGCGTCGTCGCCAGCGCCGTCCCCCAGAGCCGCGACCACGACGTCCCTCCAGGGCGCTCCCACGGCACGATGGCCATCACGCCCGAGGCCGTCTCGTCCGCGGGCGTGCACCCCGAACAATCCGACTGACCGCAGATCGTGCAGAGCACGGCCGCGGGCACCTCGAATGCATCCCCGTCGGACGAGTCCGCCCTCGGCCGGACGCGTTGCGCGCTCATCGGTGTCTTGGCCATGGCGCACCTCCGACGGACCCGCCCCGCGCCGCGCGAAGAAAAGCCGCCGCCCACAGATTACGCGAGTCTCGGGGCCGTGTCGACCCGGGGCGGCCGCAAAAGCCGCTCAGTGCAAGGTCTCGCCGCCCTTGCGCGCCTCGTTCGAGGGCAGGTCGTCGACGCGCCCGCCGAAGCGCGTCGCGGCGGCGAGCGCGAGCAAGCCGAGCACGAACGTCACGTGCAGGCCGTACGCCCACTCGAAGTGACGAGGCCGATGGCGCGTGCTCTCGGGGACGACCGTGACGCGCATGATCACGGTCATGATCACGATCGCCGCGAGGAATCCGACCGCGAGCCGCGCCCCGCGCATCGCGTGGATCGAGCGGCGCGAGAGCACGAGCGGGAGCATCACGACCCACGACACGAAAGGCGCCCACATCCACTGCAAGCGCTCCGCAAACCCGAACCCCGTGAACACCTGGAGCTCCGGCGCCTGCTCGCGCATCCAGGGCAGAAAAAAAGCGGCGAGCCCGAGGAGCGCGATCCCCACGAGCGCGCCGCGTCCACGCGCGACGTACGTGAACGGCACCGTCTCCATCTCGGGCGGGACCGGCTCCTCGTCTTCGAGCGCCTCGCGCGAGGGCGGCAGCTTGCGGATGTCCTCGAGCGGCAAGCCACACTCGGGGCAGACGCGCGCCTCCGAGGGCTCGAACATCTCACGGCAGAAGGGGCACGCGACGAGGGCAGGCATCGGCGACGAGGAGTTTAGCGCGCGCCGGGTTCCCAGCGCGCGTCCCACCGTTTACAAATGCCCCACCATGTCGAACCGACAGAAGCTCGAAGACGGCGCCGTCAGCGGCTTCCTGGCCGCGCACGCAGGCTGGTCGCGCGCGGGCGACGCCATCCAGAAGACGTACAAGTTCCCCGACTTCTCCACGTCGCTCGCCTTCGTCGTGCGCGTGGGCCTCGCCGCGGAGAAGCGAGATCATCACCCCGACGTCCACCTCGGCTGGGGCCGCGTGACGGTCGCCTGGTCAACGCACGACGCCGGTGGGATCACGGGCGTCGACACGGAGATGGCCGAAGCGACCGATCGGCTCTACGCAGGCCCGTGAGCGAGGATCCGACGCGGTGATGGATTCCCCTCGAGAAGCGCTCCTCTCGCGGCTCGGCATGAGCGGCGAGCTCCCTCATCTGGAGGAGGCGCTCACGCACCCGAGCTTCTCGAACGAGCAACGCAAAGGCGCGTGCGCGGACAACCAGCGGCTCGAGTTCCTCGGCGACGCGGTGCTCGGGCTCTGCGTGGCCGAGCTCTTGATGCAGCGCTTTCCAGGCGCGGACGAGGGCGAGCTGTCGCGCATGCGCGCGGCGCTCGTGAACCCGAACCCGCTCGCCGCGTGGGCGCGGACCGTCGAGCTCGGCGCTGCGCTGAGGCTCGGTCGCGGCGCGCAAGCAGCAGGCGAGCGCGACCGCATGAACGTGCTCGCGGACGCGGTCGAGGCGATGATGGGCGCGATCTACCTCGATCGCGGGCTCGACGCGGCGCGGCTCTTCGTGCACGCGGTGATCGCCGAGCCGCTCGCGCGCCTCACGGAGGGACCGCAGCGCACGCGAGATCCGAAGAGCGAGCTGCAAGAGCGCGTGCAGGCCAACGGCGGCACCTCGCCCCGCTACCGCGTCGTGCGCGTCGACGGACCGCCGCACCACCGGGAGTTCACGGTCGTCGTGGAGATCGACGAGCGGGTCGTGGGCGAAGGCCAGGGCCGCTCGAAGAAGCTCGCGGAGCAGGAGGCCGCGCAAGCCGCGATCCTGAGCTTGTGGTCAGGTGACGCAAACGCGCGAGCGGAGCTATCTTCGGAATCGAATGCGTCTGCGGTTCGTCCGTCCCATGGAGCCCTCCCAGGGACGGAGGACACCTGATTCATTCGAGGAGGTTTTCGAGGATGCGCCGGATCGCGCTCGCCGTGCTCGTGACGCTCGCGCTGGTCTTCACCGTGCTGCCCGCGTGGGCAGGGAGTTACCTCGACCGCGCCGCGCTTCTGCTCGACGAGGCGCGCAAGGAAGGGGACATGCTCCAGCCCCGTACGTTCGACAAGGAGCTCGTGCTCGTCGTGAAGGCGCTCGCCGAGGCGCGCGCGCGCGTAGGCCGCAAGATGGAGGTCCCCGCGGCCGTGACGAAGGCGCACCCGCACCTCTTGCTCGTGCTCGCGAACTACGAACGCGCGGCGTCCGCGGCCGAGGACGGGAACTTCAAGAAGTTCATGGAGCACCTCAACACCGCGCGCGACGAAGACCGCAACTTCCGCGCGATCCTGCGGGAGCTCGGCTACGCACTGCCGGACGTGAACACGAAGAAGTGAACGACCGCGCGGGCTGAAAACGAAACGGGCCGCCTCGAACGAGGTGGCCCGTTTTGCTTCGTGCGCCGGCGCGTTCCTAGAGGACGAGGCCGATGTCGAACGCGAGCGTGTACTGCCGGGGCATGCCCGCGAACTTGTTCACCTTCGCATCCGCGGCGTCGTTCGGATCGGGCGTGAAGACCTGCGAGTCCTCGTCCTGGTTGGCCTCTTCCGGATCGACGACGTCGGTGACGAAGTGCGCGCCGATGCGGACCATCTGGAAGCGGAGCTGCAGGCCCGCGTCGATGCGGTGGCGCGTCATGCGGACCGGATCGAAGACGGCCGTGTTGTTGAAGTCCGCGCTCGTCCCCGTGGCGCAGACGGGCTGGCCGTCGCGGTAGGTCTTGCTCGGATCGGGCGTGGCGGGGGAGTTACCGCCCCGGTAGCCGCAGTAGTTCAGCGCGTCGGTGTTCGGCGTGAGATCGATGAGACCGGAGTCGCCGAAGATGCGGAGGAACGAGTAGCCGACGTACGGCGTGAGCACGACGCTGCCCGCGATCGGGATGGGCTTCGATAGCTGCGCGTCGGCGCCCGCGACCGTCATCTGGAACTCGGGGTTGCCCGTCAGGGTCGTGACCGAGCCGCCGACCGCGATGTCCGGGAAGATCGCGGGGATGCCCGTGCGGAAGCCTTCGAGGAGCGCGATGCGGACGTCGGCGCCGAGGATGCCGATGTTCGAGTTCGACATGAACCCGATCTTCGTCCCGAGCTCCATGCCGAGGATGCCGAGCGGCAGCGAGAGCGGCGCGAAGCCGTACCGGGTCTTCATCGAGAAGACCTGGATGAAGTCGTCGGGGCCGGTGTTGCGCGTGGAGAAGAGCTTGTTGTTCGGGTCCTGCTTGCCTTGCGTCCCGAGCGCCCAGTATTGCGAGTCCGACGAGATGTTCGTGAACGCGCCCTCGAACGCGAGATCGAACCCGCCGTAGCCCGTCGTCCGCGCCGGATGCATCGCCGTCGGCGCGAGCGCGAAGCCCCACTCGCCGATGAGCTTGGCGAACGCGAGATCGTCGGTTCCGCAACGGGAATAGCCCGACTGCGGGTTGTAGTAGAGGCCGCCGCTTCCGCCCGGCGCACGGCAGCTCTCGTCCGTCACGAGGCGCGCGAGGGCGGGGTCCATCGTGTCCGCCTCTGCCTGGCGAGGCACCGCCACCGCCGCGACGAGCGCGGCAGCCGCCGCGATCCACCCGAATCGACGCATACCAGGATCTCCGAGGCGCGAGGCTACGGTGGGGGCCGCTTTCCCGTCAAGGTCTCTGAGGGCGGAAGCTTGTGCCCGGGGCGTGTGGGGCTAGAAAGACCGCGTGGCCAAGGACCAGCGCCCTCGCCTCCGCGCACGACCGCTCGACCGACCCCTGCACGTCGTGCTGGTCGATCCCGAGATCCCGCAGAACACCGGCAGCATCGCCCGGCTCACGGCGGCCACGAAGAGCAAGCTGCACCTCGTCGGCAAGCTCGGCTTCCGCATCGACGAGCACTCGGTCCGCCGCGCGGGCGTCGATTACTGGCACCTCGTCGAGCTCGAACAACACGCCGACTTCGAAGCGTTCCGCGCGAGCATGCCGGCGACGCGGCTCTGCCTCTTCAGCGCCGTCGCCACGAAGAGCTACCTCGACGCGGGCTACCAGCCGGGCGACGCGCTCGTCTTCGGCAAGGAGAGCAAGGGCCTCGACGACGCGCTGCTCGAGCGCTTCCCCGACGATGTCTACGGCATCCCGACCCTCGGGCCCGTACGCTCGCTGAACCTCGCGAACGCGGCGAGCATCGTGCTCTACGAGGCGCTGCGGCAGATCGGCGCGCTCTCGCAGACGACGCTCGGATGATCTCGATGACGAAATCCCTCCTGCTTTGTCTGGCCCTGCTCGTCCCGGCCGCGGGCTGCAACCGGCGCCCCGTGAACGCCTCGCCCGACGGCGCGGTGCGCGAGCTCGTCGAGCGGCTGCGGCTCGTGAACGGCGACCCGGCCGCGGCGAAGTCTGCGTTCGAGCTGCTCTCGAAGCGCGCGCGCGGAAACCTCGCCGAGCGAGCCCAGCGCTACAGCGCGGCGAGCGGCAAGACGATCGCGCCCGAGGCGATGATCGTTCCTTCGCGCTTCGTCGTGCGCTTCGAGCCCCAGCGATATGCGGCGCAGATCTCCGGCAACCACGCGCTCGTCGAGATCATCGGCCTCGGACCGGACGATCGCGCGCAGGTGGCGTGCGTGTTCGAGGACGAGGCGTGGCGCGTGGACCTGCCGCTTCCGGCGCTGCCGCCCGTGCAGGTTCGTCCGGGAAATAATTAAAAAACGAAGGGCCGATTCCTCGTGGAATCGGCCCTCTTCGGGGAACCGCGCCGCCCCCTTGCCCGTGCGGTTCTATGGTTCAGTTGGCGAGAAAGATCGCCTCGATCTCGGTCTTCACCTGTTCCTCGGTCTGGCCCCGCGCGATCGCGATCTCCTTCACGATGAGCGAGCGCGCCGTGTCGAGCATGCGGCGCTCGCCGAAGGAGAGCTGCTTGTCCGTCTTCAGACGGTAGAGATCACGCAGAACCTCGGCGACGTCGTAGATCGAGCCCGTCTTGATCTTGTCCATGAAACCGCGGTAGCGGCGGTTCCACGTCTGGTTGTCGAACGCGATCGTGCGCTCGCGCAGGATGTCGAAGATCTCGCGGATCTCCTGCTCCGAGATCACCTGACGGAGCCCGACGGCGCTGGCGTTGGAGACCGGCACCATGATCTTGCGGTCGGTGTCGAGGATGCGGAGAACGTAGAAGCGCTGGCGGTTCCCGGCGATGTCTTTCTCTTCGATGTTGACGACCTCGGCCACGCCCTGGGCCGGATAAACCGCCTTGTCGCCTACCTTGAACTGGATCTCCGAACGAGCCTGCATACTGTCTCCTTTGCCTACCGCCCCGCCGCTTCGATCACGTGTCCCCGCTGGGCCGAGCGATGCGATCGCTCGAGGTCGGCCAGGAACCGTTGGATCTGGTGTCTCATTCCGAAGAGAGGAGCGCTGCCGCGAAGACCACGATAAGGGCCTGGGGGATGCGGGAGATCGCAGAGCGCTGCTGCTTCGGTCACCATCGAAGACACCGCGGGGGAGCTGACGGTGGAAGGGGTTTCGGGGTTGTTGAGAGAAGTCCCCTCACGGCTCGAGATCTCGACGCCTCGGTGAGGGGTTAGTTTGCGCCAGGCGCGCGCACTCTAGTTAGAACGCCGGGATCTGTCAACCGAATTGGCTTCTCCCGGCGATCTCCCATACAGATATGGCAACGGTCCGGTGAAACGGCAACGGACACGCGCATGGATGGGCGGTAAAGCGAGCGCGCGGCGTTACGAAAGGCGCCCTTCTGCCAGCCTTCGCGCGAGCCCCCAGCGCACGCCTCGATCCGATACGACGAGCTCGACGGTGGAATCCACGGCGGGCGTCGCGCGCGGCTCGCTGGCCCACGCGAGCACCTCCGCGACGAGCACCCCACCCGCGACGATCACGTCCGCACGCTCCGGCTTGATCGTTCGCAAGGCGCGACGCTGCGCCAACGGCATGGCAGCGAGCGAGCCCACGGCACGCACGACCTCGTCCTGCGAGAGACGCGCGCCATGCACGCGCGAGGCGTCGTACGGGAACACGTCCCGCGCATAGGCCGCGAGCGTGGTCACCGTGCCGGCCACGCCGACGAGCGCGCCGCTCGGCGAGAAGCCCGTGCTCCCGAGCGAGGCGCGCACGTCCGCCCGCACCGCCTCGAGCTCCGCCGCCGTCGGCGGGTCGCTCTTCACGTGCCGCTCGGTGAGCCGCACACTGCCGATGTCGAGGCTCGTCGCGCTCACGAGCCCTCCGGCCGCGTCGCCGGTCACGATCTCCGTGCTGCCGCCCCCGACGTCGAAGACCGTGACGGGACCCGAGAGGCCGAGCCCGGAGAGCGCGCCCTCGAAGGTGAGCTCTGCCTCCTCGCGCCCCGACACGACGCGCGGCTCCACGCCGAGCCGCGCCTTCGCCTCCGCGCGAAACGCGTCACCGCCGCTCGCGTCGCGCATCGCGCTCGTGCCCACGGCGACGACCTTCGAGGCGCCGACCGCGCGGAGCTCCTCGCCGTACTTCGCGAGGCAGTCGAGCGTGCGCGTCACGGCGTCGGGCGCGAGCTTGCGCGTGGCGTCGACGCCCTGCCCGAGGCGCGTGATCGTGGCGCGCTCGACGATCGGCACGAGCTCGTCGCCGCGCTGCTCGACGACCAGCAAGAGGACGGAGTTCGTGCCGATGTCGATCGCGGCAAATCGCATGGAGCTCAAACGGTTGGGGGTCGAAGGAACGGACGCTCGCTCAGTTCGCGAGCGTCTTCAGGTCGAGCATCTCCTCGACGTTCGGCAGCACCACGAGCTCACAGCGGCGGTTCGCGAGCTTGTTCTCGGGCGTGTCGTTCGGCTTCACCGGGTCGGTGTCGCCGTAGCCCGCGGCGCTCCAGCGCGCGGGGCTCAGGCCGCCGCCGTTCTTCTCGGGCGTCTCGATGAGGAACGCGAGCACCTCACGCGCGCGCATCACGCTGAGGCCCCAGTTGTCCTTGAAGCGGCCGCCCGTGAGCTTGTCGCTGTCGGTGTGACCGGCGACCTGGAACGAGCGCTGCGACAGGGCAGAGTCGTTGCGCACGACCTCGGCGACCTTGAGCAGGATGTCCTGCCCGTCCTTCTTCAGCGTCTCCTTGCCCGGATCGAAGAGCACGTCGCCCGGGAGCTGGATGACCATGCGGTTGTTGCGCACGGTCACGTTGAGCCCGAGCTTCGTGAGGGCCTGGAGCTTCTCGCGCAGCGTCTCGAAGCGCTTCTTGATCGCCTCGAGCTGCTCGGCGCGGCGCCGGTACTCCTCGAGGGCCTTCGACTGCTCTTCGAGGTTCGCGTTGAGCTTCGAGATATCGACGCCGGCGTTCTTGAGCTGCTGCTTGAGCTGCTCGATCTGCGCCTTCGCGTCGTCGAGCTCGCCGCGGGCCTTCTTGTTTTGCCGTTCCTGATCGGAGAGCTGGCCCTTCAGGGCCTCGATTTCTCGGACTTTGGCTTGCATCTCCTCCTCGGAGTAGCCGCACCCGGTAGCGCCCGTGAAGGCGAAGAGCGCGGATCCGAGCAGGAGCCACGAGGTCGTGCGACGCATCGACATCCTGTCCTCCTGGACGCTTGACGAACGTCCGGACCGTAGCCGAGGTCCCCGGCGTCGCACAAGGGGAGACATGCTCCGCGGGCCCCGATACACAAGTCGAACAAGATGTCAATAGGCGACGTTTGACGACGAAAGGGGAGGTTGTAGGAGCCTGGGATCGCGAGGGACACTACAGCCCATCTGTTCCTACGTTCCGCCCTCGCAATGCTTGCAGAGCGATCTCCCTTCAACCGAAGGGGTACATCAGAGCAGACCTTGCAAGAATTTCCTTGACCGTCACCATGCGTGGCAATATACGTCGTGCAACATCTGTTGTCTCGGGGCTCGCGACTCAGGCAATCCAACCAGCGAGAGCGAGAGCGAGGCGGCCAATCAGGAGGGTCTCAGATGGCTGCGAAGAAGACTGCGAAGAAGCCCGCGAAGAAGGCGACGAAGAAGCCGGCTGCCACGAAGGCCACCAAGGCCGCCAAGGTCGCCAAGAAGCCCGCGAAGAAGGCTGCCGCGAAGAAGACGGCCGCCAAGCGCGCCCCCGCGAAGAAGACGGCCGCCAAGCGCGCCCCCGCGAAGAAGCGCGCCGCCGCCACGACGAAGCGCACGGCCAAGAAGGCCACGAAGCGCGCTCCGGCCAAGAAGTCGGCCGCTCCACGGGGCCGCGCCGCCTCGAAGGCCGCCGCGCCGAAGTCCGCGCCCGCTCCCGCGCCCGCCGCCTCGCACGAAGAGGAATAGGCCCGGTAGCTAGCCCGCAAGCTCTTCGCAGCCGTCCCGGAGGCGGACTTCGAGTCCGCCTCGCGGGCGTCGGGGCCTCGACGATGATCGAGGATGATGTGCCCCGACACAGCTTGAAACCGCGGCGACAGGGACATCGAAGAGCCTCGACCGAATGGACGTCGGAACTCACCGCACGTCCATTCGTGTTTTTGTGCGCCTCTTTCCGTAGTCTCGTCCCGTGATCAAGAGCCCGCGCGCGATCCTCGCGCTGCTCACGGCCCTGAACCTCCTGAACTACGTCGACCGCTTCGTCGTCACGGCCGTCGGGCTGCGCATCCAGGAACACCTCGGTCTCTCCGACAAGGAGCTCGGCTTCGTCACGAGCGCCTTCATGCTCGGCTACTTCGTCACGAGCCCCGTCTTCGGGTGGCTCGGCGACAGGTTCCCCCGCAAAACCCTCATCGCCGCCGGCGTCCTCGTCTGGTCCGCCGCGACCGCAGCCTCGGGCCTCGCAGCCACGCTCGCGTCGCTGCTCGCGGCGCGTGTCGTCGTCGGCGTGGGCGAGGCGAGCTACGCGACGTTGAGCCCCACGATCATCGACGACGTCGCGCCCGCCGCGAAGAAGAACCGCTGGCTCGGCGTCTTCTACGTCGCGATCCCCGCGGGCTCCGCGCTCGGCTTCATCCTCGGCGGTCAGCTCGAGCATCGCTACGGATGGCGCAACGCCTTCTTCATCGCAGGCGGGCCCGGCGTGCTGCTCGCGCTCGTCGCGCTCTTGCTCCATGAGCCACCGCGCGCGCTCGCGCAGACGAACGACGAGCGCGGCGTCGTCGCGAGCTTCCTCGACGACACGCGCGCGCTCGCGCGAAGCCGATCGTACGTGCTCACCGTCGCGGGCTACATCGCGCAGACGTTCGCGCTCGGCGGCTTCGTGCAGTGGGCGGTGCCGTTCCTTTATCGAAAGCACTGCCTCGACATGCACGTCGCCGACGACGCGTTCGGCAAGCTCGCCGTGCTCACGGGCCTCATCGGCACCGGGATCGGCAGCCTCGTCGCGGAGCGCGTGCCCGGCGAGGATCGCGTGCGCGCGGCGCTCTGGGTCTGCGCGATCTCCTCGGCCGTCGCCACGCCGCTCGCCGTCTTCGCGATCCTCGCGCCGACGTCGACGAGCTTCCTCGTGCTGCTCGGCCTCTGCGAGCTCGCGGTCTTCGCCAGCATGGCCCCGACGAACCTCGCCATCTTGAAGTCGGTGCCCGAGGAGCGACGCGCGAGCGCGATGGCGCTGTCGATCTTCCTCATCCACCTGCTCGGCGACATGATCTCACCGCCGATCGTCGGCACGGTGAGCGACGCGTTCCGCGACTCGAAGGCGCAGTGCACGTCGAGCGCAGGGCTCTTCTGGGGCATGCTCCTCCTGCCCGTCGCGCTCGCGCTCTCGGCCGCGTTCTGGTTTGTCGGCGTGCGCCGGACGAACCCTGCTCCCTCCTCGTCGAGCTAGTCGCCGAGGTAGAGCTTGAGCGATCGCGCCGCCGCGGGGCGATCGAACGGCACGCCCGCGAGCTCGCGTTGCGACATGCGCTCGAAGAGCTGGATCGAGAAATCGTAGAAGGCCTCGCACTCGCCCGCGGCTCCATCGAGGCGCGTCGGGTCGAGCAGATCCGTGTCGCGAAGCGCCGCGAGCGAGGCGACGAGCTCTCGCGCGCGCGGGTAGTCCCCGAGCACCACGAGCGGATATCCCATCGCGCGGAAGTAGCCGAGGAAGTCACGCACGAAGCCGAAGCTCTCGGGTACGGCCCACCTGTCGCTCGTGGGATCGGCGTGCCGGAGCTTGCTCGCGAACGCGCGCGTGATCTGCGCGAACATCCACACGTTCTGCCGCACGCGCGCGATCGTCCCGCGCCGCACGCCGACGTCCTCGAAGACGCGACCCTCCTCCAGCGTCGCCCCGAGCGCGCGCCCGAGAAAGAGCACGCAGAGCTCGATCGCCGGCCGCAGCAGCGACGTCGCGCCCTGGATCCGCGCGCGCAGGTCCTGCTCCGTGAGCTTCGCGTCGGCTGGAGGTAGTTCGTGCTCAAAGATTCGGCGGAGCTCCACGCGCAGGCTCGCCGACACCGTGAGCAGCGCGTCCTTGATCGCCGAGAGCCTCTGCCCCTCGGCCACGAGCGCTTCGTGCCGCGCCGCGATGTCCGACGCGCCGACGCGCCCGATCTCCCGGCCAAACCCCTCCGCGAGCAGCTCGCCCGCGCGCCGGCGCAGGTAGTTCGAGAGCGCGCGCCCGTCGCTGCGCAGCACCGCGAGCACGAGGTACGCGCGCCCCGCGACGCGACGATCGGTGTGGTCGAGCGCGATCGCGTCGAGCAGGCGCAGGTACCGGAGCATGCGGTAGAGCGACAGGAACGTGAGCGCCACGAGCCGATGCGGGTGCTCGCCGTTGACGTTCTGCATGAGCTCGAGCACCGCCGACGAGCCGATGCGATCGAACTCGGGCCGGAACTCGAGCGCCGAGAGCGGGTTGAAGAACGCGCTCTGCGTGATCTCGCGCATCGTGATCGAGAGGTGCGCGTAGAAGACACGGTAGCTCACGCGCGGCAGGCGCAGCATCGCCGTGCCCGTCTCGATCAGGTTCGTGAACGCCTGCCGCAAGAGGAAGAGCGCCGCCTCGGGCGACTCCTGCGCCATCGTCGCGTAGACGAGCCGCGTGCGCGAGTTGTCCTCGGGCAGGACGGTCTCGAGGTAGCGCTGAAACACGAACGCGCGATCGCGCTCGCCGAGCATCGTGCGGGCGAGTTGCACGACGCGCGCCATGCCGTCCTTCGCGTGCGCGAGCTGCTCGCGGAAGTCGTGGCTGACGATGGTTTGTCTTCGACCCGAGCCCGGGTGGTTGCGGGGATTCGCGAAGCAGGCGAGGCCCTTCAGAAGGATCTCGAGCTCGAAGAGGATCTCGTCCTTCTGCTTCTCGGCGAGCTTCGAGAACCAGGCGTCGCGCGCCTCGCGTTGCTCGCGGCGCAGGCCTCGCGAGTCGCGCAAGAGCTCGACGTACGCGTTGTGCGCGCCGCCGAGGCCCTGGCCGCGTGTGGGAGGGGTCGAATCGCTCGTCAAAGGCTCGTCCGGCGCCTAGCGGCGCGCCTTGAACTCGAAGGGATACGTAAAAATGGTGTCCTTGCCGCTCGGCGACTTCGGGTACGTGAGACCCTTCGCGACGTCCTGCATGCAGCTCTCGATCTCGGGCACGGTGATGTCGCTCTCCTCGCGCTTGATCTTCGCGTCCTTGAGCCGGCCGTCCGGCGCGAGCTCGAACGTGAAGGCGATCTTGCCCTTCTGACCCGGGTTGTTCTTCGCCCACAGATCGAAGCAGCAACGGAACGCGTCGCGCTTCGACTTGATGAGGTCGCTCATCGGCTGGAAGCGATCACTCGAGCCCGCGTCGGGTGAGGTCTGCGCGTTGTTCATCACGACGCCGCTCGCCGGCGGCTCGTTCGTGATCTCGGCGAGCATGTCCTTGCAGTCGGACGCCTTCTCCGGCGGCTTGCGCTGCACGGGCGGAGGCGTCGGGGCCGCGCCCGGGGCTTGATCGGCCGCCGCGGCGCCGCCCGGCGTGGCCTTCGCCTCGTCCTTCGCCGCAGCGGATTCGCCGCTCGCGGTCTTGTCCGGCGAGGCTTCCGGCGAGCTCGCCTCCGGAGGCGATCCGCTGGCGCACGCCGAAAACAGCGCCGCAAAGGTGAGGCTCAACGTCGCGAAGAAGGAGGCTGTCGCGCAGGCTCGCATGGCGGCCATCCTACCCGATCCTGCCTCGTGCCCGTGCGTCACCTCGCCCCGAGGCGCGCGCCGCGGCATCCTTCCGACATGGGTAGGCTCCCCGCCAAGCTCGCGCTCCTCGTGATCCCCCTCGCATTTGCCCTCCCGGCCGCGTGCGGCGACGGCTACGAGGTTCGTCCCTGCGGTCAGATCCCCGAACAAGGCTGCCCCGTCGGCCGCGGCGGGACGTGCGACGACGCGACGTGCGCGGCTCTCTACGATTGCCTGGACGGCGCCTGGCGTCGCACCGAGGTCTGCCCCGACGGCGGAGACGACCCGGACGCCGGCACCTCCCCGGATGGCTGCGCCAAACCTGTGATTGACCACACGGGTGAGACGACGGGGTGCAAGCCCGACCTGCAGAACCCGGACTGCCCTGCGGTCGCGGCCGAACAGTGCTTCGAGAGCGTTTGCCTCACCGATTGCGTGGATTTTTTTCTTTGCAGCGGAGAAGGCTGGAGCCTCGTGGCATACTGCAATGAAGAAGGGACGCTTGTACTGACCCAGTGAGGCGACGAGGTCTGCATCGAGTCCCGGGAGCCGCGGCGTTCTTCGCGATGGCGATGGCGCTCGTGGGCTGTCCGGACGAACGTGGCTCGGTCGAGGTCGTGGAACCCACGGCCGAGACCGCGGCGAAAGGCGCGCGCCCGCCGATCTCCGGCATGGCCGTGGAGGTCGTCTCGGCGCGCTCGGAGGCGACGATCGATGCGGAGGCGGTGCGCGCCGTGCTGCGCGACGCGGAGCCGGCGTTTCTCGCGTGCCTCGACCCCGATGATTCGACGGGCATGATCGCGCTGAAGCTCGGCGTCGAGGAAGACGGCGCGACGCTCGACGTGGCCTCGCAACAAGCGACGACCTACGGCACGGATGACGCGCGCGCGTGCGTCGAACGAATCGTGGCGGCGCTCCGGTTCCCGACGACGCCGTCACGCGAGCGGTTCGAGCTCGCCGTCACGCTCGAAGTGCGCAAGCGGCACGAGCTGTGAATCAGGGCTTCAAGCCGATTTCAAAAACGGCTCCCACTCCTTGAACGGCTCGGGCCTGCCGAGCAGGAGGAGCATCGAGGCCGACCAGCGCGGCGCCGTCGGCGTGCGAAGAAGGCGCATGCTGGCCTCCTCGGGCGTGCGCCGGCCTTTGCGCAAGTTGCAGGGGCGGCACGCGGTGACGAGGTTCTCCCACGAGTCGACGCCGCCGCGGGATCGCGGCACGACGTGGTCGATGTTGAGGTCGCGCACGGGCGGCCGCTTCAAGCAGTACTGGCACTGGTGCGCGTCGCGCAGCATCACGTTGCGGCGCGAGAGGCGCACCGTCGGCCTTCGTACGCGCTCGTAGCGACGCAGGTGGAGTACGCGCGGCACGCGGAGCGAGCCGCCGACGATGGGGAGACCGTCGTCGGTTTCGCGAACGGGCAAGCGGCGCCAGGAGGTGAAATCGTGGACCTCGCCGGCCTCGTCGATCGCGTGCGCGGCGCCGCCGAAGAGAAGCAGGAATGCGCGGCGCGCGGTCGTCACCTGGACAGGGTGGAAATGCCGGTTCAACGCGAGAACGGGCAAGGTGAGCGGATCGCGGCCCCGCCTCTCGGGATGGAGGAGGCTCGGGTGCGCGGCCGAGAGGTCGTCGTCGATTTCGAACGACCCATCGAGCTCGTCGAGCCCGCCCACCACGTCGGCGTCACCAACATCCGAGGGGCTCGTCTGAAGGAGCGAGGCCCCCAATCGCTCGGAGAGCTCAGGCCTTGGCACAGCCAGAATGTAGCAACAAATGGCCCGGCCTGGCGGCCCCCCGCACGAAAAAAAAGTGAGCCGCCGGCCGCGGGTCTTTGCCCCGCGCTCTCCATCGCTTACAGGCTCCGCATGTTCAAAGAGCGATGCTTGCAAGGCAAGACCGCGATCGTGACCGGCGGCGGAACGGGCCTCGGCCTCTCGATGGCGCTCGGTCTCGCCGATCTCGGCGCGAACCTCGTGCTCACGAGCCGCGACCCCGGGCACATCGAGCCCGCGTGCGAGAAGATCCGCGAGCGCAGCGGAAAAGCCATCGCGGTGCGCTGCGACGTCCGGCACTTCCCCGAGGTCGAGGCGATGGTCGCCGAGGCCGAGCGCGCGTTCGGATCGATCGACATCCTCATCAACAACGCCGCTGGAAACTTCCTCTGCCCCACGGAAGATTTGAGCCCCAACGGCTTCAACGCCGTCGTCTCCATCGTGCTGAACGGGACGTTCCACGCGACGCTCGCCGCGGGCCGGCGGATGATCGCGGCGGGCAAGGGCGGCGTGATCCTGAACATGCTCGCCACGTACGCCTGGACGGGCTCGGGCTTCGTGATCCCGAGCGCGTCGGCGAAGGCGGGCGTGATGGCGATGACGCGCTCGCTCGCCGTCGAGTGGGCGAAATACAAGATCCGCGTGAACGGCATCGCGCCCGGCCCCTTCCCCACGGAGGGCGCGTGGAAGGCGCTCGTGCCGGAAGGAATGGACAGCGTCGGCAAGAGCAAGATCCCGCTCGGCCGGTACGGCGAACACGAGGAGCTCGCGAACCTCGCGGCATTCCTGGTGAGCGACTATTCCGCGTACATCACGGGCGACGTGATCACGATCGACGGCGGCGCGTGGCTTACCGAAGGCGGCACGTTCAACCAGATCGCCATGATGGAGCCCGACACGATCAAGCCCGTCATCGCGATGATGCGCGGCAAGCCGAAGTCGAGCGACTGATGGCGACCGCGGAGGCAGCCGGGCCGCCGCAGGGCTCGCCGTGGGACGATCCCATCGACGAGGCTCCGCTCGTTTTCCTGGACCTGGAGATGACCGGGCTCCGGCCCGCGTCGGACCGCGTGATCGAGCTCTGCGCCGAGCGCACGCGCGGCGGCCGCGTCGAGGCGTCGCTCACGACGCTCGTGCGCCCCGACGACGGCACGTTCGGCAATGCCCACGTGCACGGCATCCAGCGCGAGGACCTCGCGCACGCGCCGACGTTCGCCCAGATCGCCGACGATCTGCTCGCGGTATGCGCGGGCGGGATCCTCGTCGCGCACGCGGCCTCGTGGGACGTGACGTTCCTCGAAGCGGAGCTCGCGCGGGCGAACCGGCCCGAGCGTTTTCCGTTTTTCCTCGATACTCTCGTCCTCTCGCGCCGCGCCTTCGCGCTGCCGACGCACGCGCTCAGAGCGCTCTGCGCCTCGCTCGGGGTCGCGCAGGCCCGCGCGCATCGGGCCGAGGACGACGTGCACGCGCTGCGCGAGATCTGGAGGAAGATCCGGGACGTCCTCGCGCCCACGACGCCGCGGGACCTCTGGCACGTTCGGATCGGACAACGCTACGCGCGCCCGGCCATCGTGGCGGCAGCCGTCGCGGCGGCCGAGATCGGGAGACCCGTGCGTCTGCGCTACCGCCCTGCCCATCGCGGGCCCGAGGACCTCGAGTTCTGCGTGACCGACGTGCGAACGGACCTCGACCCTCCGCGGGTTCTCGGCTATCTGCTTCCCTCGCGCAGCCGCAGGGAGCTACGAGCCGATCGGATCCTGCTGATCGAAGCTCCCGGCGAAGCGGGAAAGTAGAAAGCGAAACGTCCGTGGGAAGCAGTATGTCTCGACGAGATTCCGATCGGCCGATGCGCCGCGTCTCCCTCCTCGGCGCGGCCGCCCTCGCGCTGCTCCTCTCCGGGTGTCCCACGGCGGGCACGCTGCAGAATGCGCGGCCTGCCACGGCCGACAAATGGTTCCAGCGCGCGCAGCAGGACTTCAAGGTCGCCGACATCGAGGACGCGCGCGACGCCGTGAAGCGGGCGCTCGCGATCGTCCCCGACGACCCCGAGGTCCGCAAGCTCGCGGCCCGCATCGCGCTCGCGCAGCTCGACTACGCCGAGACGATCCGCCTGCTGAAGGGCATCAAGGGCTCGGAGGCCTCGGGCCTGCGCGGCCGCGCGCTCTGGTACAAGGGCGACCTCGAAGCCGCGGCCGATCAGCTCGACGCGATGCTCAACGATCCCGACATCGTCGACGACTGGGCCAAGGGGATCACGAAGCTCGCGCGGCGCGGCGCGGGTCGCACGCCGTTCGCGCTCTCGGGCGCGCTGCTCGCGGCCGTGGAGCTTCCGCACGTGAGCCCTCTCGCGCCGTTCTTCGTGGTGCCGGTCGAGATCGACGGCGAGAGCGCGCTCGCGATGATCTCCACGGGCAACGCCGAGGTCGTGCTCGACAGCGCGACGCGGCCCGAGCCGAGCTGGATCTCGCTCCGCTTCGGCAAGAAGCTCGAGGTGCACGACGTGCCCGCGCTGACGCAGGACCTCTCGGGCGTCTCGAAGCAGATGGGCGCGCCGATCAAGGCGCTGCTCGGCGTGAACCTGCTCCGGCACCTGCACGCGACGATCGACTACGACGGCCACCAGTTCGTGGCGCGCAGCTACGCGCCGCCCCCGCCTCCCGACGCGACGCGCGTGGACCTCTCGTACATCCGCGGCGGCGGCATGATCCTGCGCGGCAAGTTCGGCGGCGAGCGCGGCGAGCCGGTGAGCCTCCTGCTCGACACGTCGATGACGTTCCCGCTCGCGCTCGACGAGGGCGGCTGGAAGAAGGCCGGCTCCGTCGCGAAGGACCTCAAGATCGTCGCGGAAGATCCGGAGCAGAAGCTGCGCGAGGGCGTGGTGCCGATGGTGCGCCTCGGCGCCTTCGACGTGCCCAAAGTCCCCGGCGTGTTCGGCACGCCCGTCGACCAGATCGAGCGGCAGATCTCGCTCGACATCGACGGCGTGCTCGGCACGGGCCTGCTCGCGCCGTTCCGCGTGACGTTCGGCGATCAGGGCCGGCTCATGTGGCTCGAGGACACGACGCTCTTCCTCCAGCGCATGATGGCCGAGAGCGGCGGCGGGCAGCCCATGACCGAAGAACTCCCGGGGATCCCCGATCCGCTCTCGCCCTTCGGCCCGCAGCCTATCCTCGGCGATCCGGGGGGTGGGCTCCTGCCGCCGCCGGGCGGCGGACTCGCGCCTGCGCCTGGGCCTGGAGGCAACGCGCCGGCCCCGAAGAAGGCCCCGGAGCGCTGAGCCATGCAGCACCCGATCGCCGTCTACGCGGGCAGCTTCGATCCGCCGACGCTCGGACACCTCGACTTGATGGAGCGCGCGGCGAAGCTCTTCGAGCGCGTGATCATCGCGATCGGCCGTCACCCCACGCGCAACCCGCTCTTCAACTTCGACGAGCGCCTCGCGCTGCTCGCCGAGGTGACGAAGGGCATCCCGAACCTCACGGTCGACTCGTTCGATGGCCTGCTCTTCCAGTATTGCGAGAAGGTCGGCGCGCGCGTCATCGTGAGGGGCCTGCGCGCCGCGACGGACTTCGAGTACGAGCTGCAGATCGCGCACGCGAACGCCGACATGGCGCCGCACATCGACACGATCTTCCTGCCGACGCGCACGAATTACGGATTCGTCTCGGCCTCGCTCGTGCGTGAAATCGCGAGCCACGGCGGCGACGTGAGCCATTACGCGCCGCCCGCCGTGAGCGAGGCGCTCCGGAAGAAATTCGGCCGTTAGAGCATCGACAGGTTCGATGCTCGGAAGATCGCGAAGCGATCTTCCCTCGGGGGGTGAATCGTCCGGGCTTTGCCCGGACGAGAGGGGGACGCGAGGCGTCCCCCTCGGGACAAAAGAGCTAGAATATCGAGCGGTCGTAGACCGATCGATGTTCTAGCGATAGGGTTTGAGCCGCTCCATCGCGAGCAGCGTCCGCACCACGTACGGCACCGACGCGACCCCCGCGAGCTCGGCGAGCGCGTAGGCGATGTGCTCGCGGCTCGCGTGCGGCGGGATGCCCACGCTCGCGATGCGGTAGCCCTCGCGGGACAGGTCCTCGACGGTCTCGATCTGGACGGCGCTCACGGTCTTGTAGACGGCGATGCGCAGCCGCTTCGGCCGGAGGACGTCGAGCGCGCGCATGGCGAAGTCGATGCGGTCGAACTCCTCGACGTCGTGGTACTCGACGATGCGCCGCGGATCGGCCTGCTCGAAGCGGGCATCTTGGAGCGTGGCGCGCGAGCGCATGGAGCAAGCGTAGCCCGAGGTCACGGGCCTGGACAGCCCTCGGGCACGGAGCCCGCGGAACGCCGTTGCCCCGGCGCCACGCCACGCCGAAACTCCCGCCGTGCGCTGCTCCTCCCTCTTCCTCGCGCTCGTGTGTGTTGGTTGTGCAGCTCAGCCCGAGCGCTCGGCGACGCCGCTCGTCGATGTCGCCGCGCCCGCCGCGAAGACGGATGGATTCGCTTCGGAGGACACGGAGCACGACGACATCGACGACGACCAGATCCCCGCCGACAGGGACCTTTGTCCGACCGAACCCGAGGACCGTGACGGTTTTGAGGATGACGACGGCTGCCCCGACGTCGACAACGACGAAGACGGGGTGCCGGACGTGCGCGACAAATGCCCGAATGAGCCCGAGAACAGGGATGGCACGGAGGACGAGGACGGCTGTCCGGAGCACCTCGAGGCGAAGGCGGCCTTCAAGGAGGGGCTCCTTGCCTCCCAGCGGGGGGACCACGCCACGGCGCGCCGGCAATTCGAGGAGGCGTACCGCCTCTTTCCGGGGGACAGCCTCTTCTTCCACCTCGCACAGGCCGCGCACGCCCAGGGGGACCACGACGCGGCGTGCCGGTATTACAAGCAATGGCGCGCGTCGCCCGCAGCGCAGACGAAGCCCAAGACGATCCCCGCGCTCGACGCCTGCCCTTGATCACTCGAACGTCGCGCGCACCAGCCCGAATTTGTTGTTCAGCTCCGGCGTCGTGAGCTTGTCGAAGATGCGCGGGCCCCCGAGCTCGTTCGCGAGCGAGCCCATGCGGCCGTGCTCGGTCATGAAGTAGAACGTCTTCACGCCCTTCTTCTTCTGCTCGAGCACATAGTCCTGGAACTTCTTGCCGCTGGAGACGAAGGCCGGGACGGCGTTGCCATTGTAGAAGTTCTCGCCCTTCCAGTTCATCTGGAAGGCGATGACGGGCCCGGGGATCTCTCGGTTGGCGCGGTAATACGCGAGCACGGTCTCGCGTTGTCCCCAGTGCGGCGAGGTCTTCACGAAATACACGTCGATGCCCCAGACGGTGAAGAGCACGGACACGGCGCAGAGGCCCGTGACGACGTGGCGGCGGGCGCGGGCCCAGACGAGGGCGAGCGTGAAGAGCGCGGCGGCGGCAGTGAAGACGAGGAGCGCGGTCCGGAAATCGAGCGTCGAGGGGAACGGCCGCTTGTAGTTGTACGTGAAAAGGTGGAGCAGGCGCACCTGCCCCAGCATGCCCTCGCGCGCGCCGACGAGGTCGCGGCCCACGAAGAAGACGAGGAGGCCCCCCGCGAGGCCGGCGGCGCCCCAGAGCACGCGCTCGTATTGCTCGGCGAAGGAGGCTTCGGCCCTCTGCGCGCCCGAACGCCGCACCATCTCGTCGAGCAGAATGCCCGTGAGCATCGCCGCCGGCGGGAGGGCCGGCATGATGTAATGGTGAAACTTCGTGAGCATGAGCGTGAAGAGCGCGAACGCGAAGAGGAACCACATCGCGAGGAAGATCGACGCGTCGCTCTTGCGATCGCCCTCCTCGCGGCGCCGGAGCCACGCGACGAGCGCCACCGGCACGAGTCCGCTCCACGGGAACGTGGCATAACCGAGCTGCCAGATGTAGAAGCGGAAGCCGACGTCGTCGCCCTCGTTCGTGTCGTGCACGTGCGTGAAGGCGCGCTTGAACATGTCGTGGAAGAGCAGCCGATCGGTGAACGGCTGCCCGTGCCGCGCGTACATCGCGACGAACCACGGCAATGCGACGGTGAGGAGAATCAAGAGGCCGGCGACGATCTCGAGGCGGAGCAGGTCGCGATAGCGGCGCGAGACCACGATGTAGGCGAGGGCGCAGAGCACGGGCAAACCGAAGCCGGCCGGCCCCTTGGCCATCGTGGAGAGGGCGGCGAAGAACCAGGCCGCCAGGAAATAAAGCCGCTGCGCGCGTCGCTCCCCCCAGCACATGTAAAGCAAGAGGCCGAGCGCCTGGATCCAGAGGACGGCCTGGAGCGAGGGCTGAAGGCCTTTCAGGATGGGGAACGCGTCGCCGCAGGGCTGGTTGCCCGGCAGGCCGCAATTCATGGGCGAGCCGGAGCGGAAGGCGTCCGCGTGGAAATGAAGGGAGAACGGCTTCGGGATGATCTCGAGGTTGCGCGAGAGCAGATAGAGGATCTGCGGGAGCGCGCAGGCGATGATGACGCCGAGGACGATGTGATACCCGGAGAGGCGGTATTTCGCGCCGCCCACGGAGATCTCGTACACGCGGACCTCGCGCTCCGCGTCCTCGTGAATGCCGAGCAGGAAGAGGGCCATCGCCGCGGACATCGTCGCGACGAACGGCATGTCGGTCACGGTCTGGTGCGAGACCAAAAACCACTGCGGCATCGTGGTGAGCACGAGGCCGCCGAGGAAACCGGCGCGACGACCGAAGACACGCGCGACGGCCTTGTAAAGGAGGTACGTCGCGGCGAGCGTGACGAGGAAAAAGGGCAAACGGACGGCCCACTCGGGCCAGGGCTCGCGCCCCTCGGCGACGGCGGAGAGCATCGCGCCGGGCTGATGACGGACGCCGAACGCCGCCATCGCGAGCGCCTGCATCCAGAAATCGAGGATGGGCTTCGACCAGAACCAGCCGTCTTGCGCCCACCAGAGCGAGATCCAGTCGTTCCGCGCGAGGATCTCGCGCGCGACCTCGCCATAATGGGTCTCCCACGGATCGCTGAGCGAATGGCTGCCGAGGGCCGGCAGATAAAGGAGCGTCACGAGGGCGACGAGCCAGAATCCGTGGCGGCGAAGGAGCGGGATGGGTTTGCCCGTGGGATCTTTCTCCCAGGCGCCGAGTTTCTCGCCGATGCGATAGATGCCAACGACGGCGCCGAGAAAGCAGACAGGAACGGTGATGCCCGCGCCGATCGGCCCGAGGTAGCCGGAGACGGCGAGGGAGACCGTGGCGAAGAGGCCGAGGACGGAGCCGCCGAGGAGGGCGAGGGGCCCGGTGAGGTCGGAGAGGGCGAGGCGCTTGGCGACGCGGTCGTCGGGGTCGTCGAAGGTGCCGCAGAGGTCGAGCAGGCCGAAGGTGGCGACGAGGATGGCGAGGATGCCGATGGGAACGCCGACGCGGTACTGCGGGCGCAGCGCCATGAGGAGGAAGGCGACGAGCGCGCCGGTGGCGAGCGTGGAGGCGCCGCGGACGAGCTGGAGCGGGTTGCCAGGGCGGAGGAGCGGTTCGGGGGCGGGAGGCTGTTCGGCTTCGTCGGGGTCGTCGCCGGCGTCCGCGTCTGTGTCGGCTTCCGCGTCCGCGTCCGCTTCGGCATCCGCATCCGCGTCCGCTTCGGAGCCCGCTTCCGCTTCTGCGTCCGGGCCCGCTTCCGTCTCCGTCTCCGCGGCCGGTTCTTCCGGCCGGTCGGCTTCTTCGTCGGCTGCGTCGGTCGGATCTTGCTTGATCTCGCTCATGGCTCGCGGGCTCGGGGAGGCCATGCACTAGCAAGCCTTCGGGCCGGGGCAAAGGGGGAGGTTTCTCACGGCGTTGCGGGCCTCTCCACGAACCGGCGAATCCCTCGCGCGACGTCGGTCCACGCCGGTCCTCAGGTCGACGGCGAGGCGCGCTTTCGAGAGCTCGTCGCGGAGCTCACGGGGTTCCGTCTTCTTCCGGGGTGCTGCGGCGCGCCTCGTCGATCCGACGCGTCCTCCGCCCCGGGATTGGTTGGCCGCTTCGTTGGGTCAGGAGATCGTCACGGAGCTTCAGCAGAGGTTCGAGCTGGTATTCGTAAAAATCCGTGGAGCTCTGCGTCGCCCTCGCTTCTTCGAGCCCTCGCTCGAGCTCGGCGACGAGCGGCAAAAGCACGGCGAGCCCCTCCTCGGGGTTCTCGTCGTATCTACAGCAATCCGCGAAATTCCAGGACATCACGCATTCTCGGTCGGTGTTCGAGAAGCCGAGGCGAACGATGTCCTTCCAGGCCTCGCGGCAGACCTCGAAGGGTGGGCGCTTTCTGCTCGCGAGCGTGAGGATCGTCTCGGCGATGCGCCGCCTCGTCTCGCGCACGTAGAAGTCATTGTCGCCTGCGCGCGCCACGAACTCCGCCTCGAGCCGGCGGAAGTCGTCGACGGCCTCGGCGAAGCTTCGCTCCTTATCCAGAGACTTGACCAAGAGGCGGTCGCTGGCGTTGCAGAAAGCCAGCTCCTCCCCCTCCATCTCTCGGTCGGGGTCCAGCTCATCGCTCATTTACACGTCTCCCATTTGGACATCATGATCTTGTCGGGCCATTTGCCGTCCCCACGACACTTTTCAAAGCACGTCCTACATCTCGAATGGTTCCATACACTCCCCTTTTTGCTTTGTAGAGCCGAGTCGAGGCAGTCGTTCAGGTGCTCTTGACACGGGTCGTCGTCGTCGTCCTTCTTCCGAGCCGTCTTCGCAATATCCGACTTGCCAAGTTCCACCGACGCGGCGATCACGACGATGACGGGTCCCGCTTCGATGATGAGGTCGGCGAGGGCGATCGCCACGGCCACGAGCACCGCGGGGTTCCCCACGAGCCCACGCTCAGCCGGCGTCTGCCCGTTCGCAGGCGCGGGCGACTCGGACAGGCGTAGCTTGCGCAGCCGGAGCAGATCCTCCGGCACCGTCATCGCTCGCAGCGCGAGCCGCATGCAGCCCGCAAGATCCGCGTGGGGCACGCCCTTCGACGCCACATCGACCACGCGGCCCTCTTCGTCGACCTTCACCGCGGCGTCGAACACGTAGTACCCCCGGGCAAGGTCGCCACCGAACTCATCCACGCATTCGCGCAGCCGCTCCGCGGTCGCGTCCGGCACGCGCGGGCCCTCGCTCGCCGCCGGGTATGTGATCTTGGCCCCGCAGCCGAGCGGCACGAACGCCGTCGTCGCGGAACCGAGGAGCCCGAGGGACACGAGGGTTCGCACACGCGGGGACGTCATTGCCGGGATGTGATCAGGAATCCCGGTTTCCGTCAACTCGGCGCGTGTTCACTCTCACAATGCATTCGCCCGCGAAGCTCCTCGCCGCCCGGTGAAGCCCGGTGGAACGTCCTCGCGTCGCCGACACGTTTCCCCTTGGCTTCCGCTTCCGCGTCCGCTTCGGCGGCCGGGCCCGCTTCCGTCTCCGTCGCCGCGGCGGGTCGTTCTTCCGGCCGGTCGGCGTCTTTGTCGGCTGCGTCGGTCGGATCTTCCTTGCTCTCGCTCATGGCTCGCGTGCTCGGGGAGGCCATGCACGAGTAAGCCTTCGGGCCGGGGCAAAGGAGAAGGTTTCTTACGGCGCCGCGAGTTTCTCCACGACCCGGCGAATCCCTCGTGCGACGTCGGTCCACGCCTCGTCCGGATCGGCCCAAGCCTTGATCGGCTTTCCGTCGCGCGGCAGAGCCTGAAGCGCTCCGAACGGCGTCTTCTGCCAATCGTCACATGGCCGTAGGATGATCGGAATGACGACCGCCTCCCCGGACGCGCGACGCTGAAGCGCCCGCTTCAGCTCGATATCATAGCAATAGTCGGAGTTGATGAAGTCGACGCTCACGAGCAGGAGAATGATCCGAGCTCGGTCGAGGTTCTCGTCGATGGCGGCCTTCCAATCATCCCCGGCGCCGATCCGCCGATCGTGCCAGCTCCGGATCGCACCGCTGCGCCGCAAGAGGGAGAGGTGCTTCTCCAGTTCCTCGCGAAAGGGCTCGTCGCGGTGGGAATACGAGATGAAGACGTCGATCGGCGCGGTCACGGAGACCTCCTCGAGGAATTTCGAAATCACGGCTCATCGAGAAAAAACAGCACACGCGTGGATCTGTCGCCGCCCGGTGGAGGGGCGAACTCCGCCGGGTCGAGGCGCATGGTCACGCCGACGCAAAGGGCGGTCGTCTTGAGGTTGGTTTCGAGCGCGATCGTGCCCGTCGCCCACCGTTGCTCCTCCACCCAGACTTCAGCCACGAGCCCATTGCCTTCAAGCAGATCCCCGAGCACCACCGGGATCCGGGTCAAAGGGCCTGCCCAGGGTTTCCTGTCCTTCTCCCTCGCCTTGGCATCGGTGTTCGGAATGCACCCCAGCCACTCCCTGGCTCCGGCGCGGCGAAAACAAATCTTACCCTCCGCGGGGACATCGTTCCCGTTCACGATCGCATGAGACAGCCGAATGACATAGGAATGCGAGGGTGACAGGTTGTCCGAACATCCTCCAGGGACGCATCGACGCTCCGAAGGGCAATCGGTGCAGCTTTGCGCCCCCGCCGGGCATATCGCCTTCATGACGGCGGCGTTCGTGTTGTCCCATGTCGTCGCACACTCGCTGCCCCCACAACAAGGAGCACCGCAGGTCGAATGGCCGGCGACGACGGAGGCCTTGGCCTTGGGTGGCGCGGTCGCGGTGACAGAGTCGCGGATGGGCGGCAGGGTCACGGCGCGCGGAGAGGGCTCGTCGGGGAGGAACTTCGGAAGAGCAATGATGAGCCCGAGCGAGAGGAGCGCCACGGCGACTCCGACGAACACGAACGAGGGAAAGCGGCGGGCGGGGAGCGGCGGAGGGACGAATCGTATGCTGCTCTCCGTCATCGACCACCCGGCGAGCTGCTTGACGATACCGCGAATTCCCTTCGCCACGTCCTGCCAGGCTTCGTCGCGCGCGTCCCGGCCCCAGCTCTCGACGGGCTTCTCATTGGACGGGAGCACGACGCGACCCGCCGGGAACAACCTCGTCGCCTTCCAGTCGAACGCGCGCACGAGCACCGGGACGAGCCTGGCGCTCCCCTGCTCGTGCCTCTCCCACCCGCGCGCCTCTTCGGCCTGGCATTGCGAATCTCGGAGGTAATCGGGCGTGAGCAGACAGACGATGATCTGCGCCTGCTCGAGCCGAGCGCCGCGGGTCGACCTTGAATCCCCTCCGAGGAGGTATCCCGCATGCCAAACCTGAACGCGGCCGGTCTGGAGGAGCGGCTGGAGGTGCTTTTCGAGCTCCTCACATGCCGCCACGTCCCTCGGCGAGCTCGACGCGAACGAGACGTAGATGTTGATCGCCATGCGCATCCCGAGACGGTAGGGGACACTACGCGACCTCCAAGCGAATGTCAAAAATCCGCAGAGAACAGGGCGGCTCGAGCACGGCGAACTCGCAGTCGCCTGCGTGCCCAGCGGAGGCCAGCCGGACGGCGAAGCGAAGCCAGCGAAGCCGAAGGTTTTCTGCTGTCAGGCTCCTCGAGCGGAGTGAATCCCCGGCTTACCCTCGCGCAGCATTCACGATCGCCAAGATCTGCTCCCGGGAGAGCGGATACGGTTTGTCAAACGACTCCCATGTCTTCAACATTTTGGTGTATACACCCACCATCGGCGCGTGGCTGTTGCAGGAATCGGTCTTGCTTTCATAAGGCCACTGTTCTGACCAGTGCTTCTTCACCTTTATCTGGAAGCGGGTGAAGCTGAGGTAGTGCCCTTCATTATTCGCATCGAACCCATGGAAGAATGCCCATGGGTGATTAACGACCTCAGCGCCCTTGGGGTGGCTCTGCTTGTACGCTCCCCCTCGGAGGTCGTTGCCTGAGCGTGCAGGCCTCCGCGATGGCGGGGCGATCCGACGTTACCGCGAGTTCGGTTGTCTCCCCACATTTCCCTTGCCCCCTACCAACTCTCCTCCGTACGCTCCCGCACGTTCACTCACTGAAAGGAGTCCTCATGCGTCGCCTCCGCCCCACCGACGGCACCCCTGCCCACAAGCGCGCCGGTCGATATCACTGCACGACGGTCAAGACGGGCAACACGAAGCTCCACGCCGACCTCCACGAGGAAATGGCCCTCAAGCTCGCCGACCTCACGACGAAGGCGCGCGCCCACGAGGACGCGGAGGAGGACGCGGTCGCCGCGTCTGCGGCGAGTGATGCGGCGGAAATCACGCTGGAAAACGTGATTCGTGATATGGACGGGGATCTGGCGAAGCTCGATCGAGAGGATCCGACGCTGAATGCGCGCGCCACCGTGTTCCCTGACGGGTATGGCAAGGAGATCGACCCCGAGGGCGAATCGCAGCTCACGACCCTCGGTGCATTGCGCGACCGATTGGCAAAATTCGGGGGACACCCGATTTGCGCGGCGATCCTCACGAAGTTCGACGCTGCGCGCGCCGCATTCGAACAGGCCATCAAGGCGGAGCAGGCCGCGGAAGACCTGGCCGACGCGGCCTTCCGGGCGGAGGTCGACGCGCGGAGGATCGTCCGTGAGCAGCTCGAAAGCGCCTACGGTCGGTTGAGGGATCTCTACAAGGCGAGGCCAGCGGTCACCGAGACGTTCTTCCTGAAGGAAGGCCGGCGGCGGGCGCTGAAAGAGCCGACGGGCTGAGCCAGGCGAACCTCGGGCACGCGCAGGCTCTCGCAGCCGGCGTCCCTCGCCAGATTTCGCTTTTCTACATCTCGCAGCCGTCGCCGCATCTCGAAGAACGCCGCCTCCGGCGCGTCGCAGGACGCATCCCTCCGGAAGGACGCCCTCTCCGCCCGCCCGGAGGCGTCCTCCTTCCGCCGGGACGCGCCCTCCACACCGGCCTACGCCCGTTTTTTGCCGAAACGACCCGTCCTTCACGCCTTGGCAACGGGCGTCCTTCCAGGCATCCACGTCCTCCCCGGCCGCGGAGCGCGCATCCTTCCGGAGGGATGCCTGCTGCGAACCGTCGCAACGCGCGTTCTTCGCCAGCTCCACGCGTTCCACCCTCGTGCATGCTCATTTTCGGCGACGAGAACCCTACGAAAATCAGGGGAACACGCGCAAACCCCGGTCCGCCCCCCTGGCACGCCCGCTGCCCATTCCCCCCTCATCATGCCCGCGCCCCCCTCCCCTGCGAAGCCTCTGCTCACGTTTGCCGCGTGCGTCGCCCTCGCCGCGTGCGAGCCCTCTCCCGCGCCGTCCGAACGTCTCACCCTGGATTCCGAGGCTCCCGTCCCCGGAGCCGAGTACCAGGTCACGTACGCGATCGACGCGACGACGCCGCTCCTCCTCGACCTGCGCGGCGGCTCGGCCGGCGACCCTTACGCATTGACGTGCGCGCAAGACGAGCTCGTGGTCGGGATTCGGGGCCGGATCGATACGACCGTCGGCGCCCTCGGGCTGATTTGCGCGCGCATGCTGGAGAACGGCGCGTTCGCGAATCGCGACGAGAGGCCGATGATCGGGGGCACGACGGGAGAAGCGTTTTCCTCGGAATGCCCGCACAACGAGGCCGTGATGGCCGTGCGGGGCCGCGCCGCCACCACGCTCGATCGCATCGGCGTACGCTGCGCGCGCGTGCGGCCCTGGGTGGAAATGGGCGCGCCCGGGAGCATCAAGCCCTCGTTCGGGGGCATGGGCGGCGTCCCGTTCACCGATACGTGTCCGCCCGGGTATTTCTTGCAAGGATTGCTCGGCTACGCCGCCGGCACGGTGAACAGCACGCAGGCCTTGTGCGTGCCGATCGTCAGCTAATGGTCACGCGGCGGCGGCGACGGCCTTGACCTCGGAGCTATTGACCCGCGTATACACCGGCGGCGCTTCGAGCGAGAGGCGGCGGCGCACCTCGTCGACGGGGAGCGCGAGCATCGACGCCCAGTCTTGACCAGGGAGCCATGCCGCCTTCCTGCCGCGGCGGAAACCATCGAGGATCACGCTGCGCGCCTCGGGCTTGCCGAGCGTCTTCACGAGGCCGATCGCAATGATGAGCGCGATCCCAGGGTTCTGCGTCTGGGCGAAGGAGAAGGCGAGCAAAGCCGTCTCGCCGAGGACGTCGCCCTCGTACCCGACCGCGGCGTGCCACAGATCGTGCGTGTCGCGCATGCGGCCATGCACCCATTCGACCGGCTCGGGCAGCGGCGTTCGGCCCGTCGTGCCGCGCACGGCGGCGTCGCGGATCCCCTCGGCCGAAATGTTCTCGCGCTCGACGAACGAAAGGTAGGCGCGACCGAGCGAGCCCTCGGGCAGACGGGCGAGCGCCTCGCGGTCGGCGAGCACGTCGACGATGTCGGGGCGCTCGCCGAGCAGCTTTCGCCCGGTCTCGCTCGTCGCCATGCGGTCGGCGATGCGCTTCAGCGTGGCGCCCGAGAGCGCCTCGATGATGGTGAAGACCTGCGGCAGGTCATCGGGATCCGCGGCGAGGATGCGGGCCGCACGAAGCGCGCGACCGAGCTCGATGCGGGAGTGCGACGTGGCCATGGGAAGACCTCCAAATCAGGACGATCCGGAGGATGAACACTATGAACAATCTTGTCAACAACTACCGACAAGATTGTCGGCAACACCGGGACGTGCGACGTTGGGGACGTGTCCACCTCGCGTCGACCCAAGAAACCGCGTGTTCGTCGGGATGCTGAAAGCGCGCGCGCGCTCATCCTCGAGGCCGCGGAGAAGCGCCTCGTATCGAGCGGCCCTGCGGGCATCCGTCTGCAGGAGGTCGCCGCCGACGTCGGCGTGTCGCACCCGACGGTGCTCCACCACTTCGGCAGCCGCGAGGCGCTCGTAAAGGCGGTCTGTAGCCGCGCGCTCGAATCGATTCATCGGCAGCTGATCGAGGCGATCGAGGCGTCGAGCGGCGACGAGGCGCACCTTTCGGCCATGCTCGATGCCGTGTTCGACGCGCTGACGAAGAGCGGTCGCGGGCGCGTGCTCATGTGGCTCGCGCTCGAGGGCGAGTCGGTCGACTCCGCCGACGTGCGCCTCGCGGACGTCGTCGACGCGACGCACGCCATGCGCAAGGCGAAGCGAAACGAGAAGGGCCTCAAGCCGAAGACACGCGAGGACACCGCGCACGTCGTGGTGCTCGCGGCGCTCGCGCTGCTCGGCTCATCGGTTCTCGGGCGGACGATGCTCACCAACGCCGGGCTCGAAGGCGACGACGCGGGCGCGCGCTTCCGTGCGTGGCTGACGCGCGTGCTCTTGCGACACCTCGATGGCGAGTGAGGCCGCCACGTGAATCATTTGTAGAGCGTGACGGTATATGCGCGCGGCAAGTCGGGGCCCTCGTCGGGGTCGAACGGGTGGCTGCGGTCGATGCTGCCCGCATTCACGCCGACGACGAGGAGGCCGGCGAGGCCGCGCAGGTCGCGGATCGTGCGGTCGGCGTGGGTCGCGCCATTGATGCCGGCGAGGACCACGCGGCCGACCTCGGCGCCGGCGCGGTCGATCTTCACGAGTGCCCAGTGGAAAAACACGCCGAGCTCCCAGTCCGCGGCGAACGTGATCTCGGCGTCCTCGGGCGCGCCTTGCAAATCGAGCCAGAGGTACGTCGTGCCGGTCGATTCGATCGGCCGGAGCGGCGCGAGCCTGCGCGGCAGGCTGTCGTAGGCGACGGACCATTCGAAGCGGACGCGGCCGAAATCGCCGAATCGCTCGACGTCCGCGAGGTGCCCGCCGTCGCTCCGCGAGCCCACGAACGCGCGGTCGATGGCGAAATCCAGGAGGAGGTCCTCGAAAGGTTTGTCGCGGGCGCGGGCATTGCTGCGCAAAGCGTCGAAGACGTCGGGCTCGTTGGCGAAATGGAGCGCGGAAGGCTCGGTGCGCTGGCCGGCGACGGCGAGCAGGCCCCAGAGGACGCCGGAAGGGACGCCCGTGCCGTAGTTCTCGTCGAGGAAACGCGCGAAGAGGAAGGCGCCCGAGGGTTCGTCAGGGCTCGCGAGCGCGGTGAGCGCACGCTCGGGCGCGCGCTGAAAGTCGTCGACGGCGGCGGCGTCGACGAGGCCACAATCGACGATCGTGGCGGCGAGCTCGGAAGAGGCCATCGCAATCGCGGAGGGCTCGGCGCCCGCGTCGAGGCGGAGCGCGGAGGCATGGGCGAGGGCGCGGGTGAGGTCCGCGTCGAACGCGCAGCCGGCCGCAGGATCGGGCGGCGGGAGGACGGAGAATGCCGCGGCGCGGTCCCAGGCGTCGCCCGTGGCAATGCCGTCGGGGACGGTGGACGGCGGGAGGGCGCCTTCGTCGAGGTAGATGTCGTACCGCGCGTCGCCGCCGCGCGCGTCGTCGGGCAAGGGGAGCGGCAAGCCGAGCGCGGTCATGGCGCGGAGCGAGCGTTCGGCAGAGGCGAGGGCGCGGAGGATGGAGCCGTCGGCCACGGAGGCGCCGGCATGGACGCAGACGGGCGCGAGGAAGGAGCAGGCCGCCTTGGGGACGGAGGCGGCGTTCGGGCGTTCGCGGGCCGGGAGAACGGAGGGCCCGGCGGGGCGAGCGGGAGGGGGAGCGGCGGCGGGAGCGGCGGCGGAAGCGGCGGCGGGAGCGGAAGCGGAGGCGGCGGCAGGCGCGGACGCAGCCGCAGGCGCGACAGCGGCAGCCGCAGCGACCAGGAGCACCGCCCACCCGACGGCCCCGCGTATGCGTGACGAGCGCGACGCCGCCATTTGACACCCCTCGGCGCGACGCCCTACAACCATGAGGTCCGAGCTCGTCGGGCTCCGAAGGCCGCTCGACACGGGTAGCGTATGTACACGAACGCGGGGACTTTGTCGTTCGACCTCGCCGAAGGGCTCGTGCGGCTCGGCGGAGAGGCGCGCCTCGTCGTGCCTGCCTCGGCGCTCATGGCGCTCTGGGGCGGCGCGAGCCCGGCCGCGCGTCGCGTGTTCGGTCGCGCCCTCGGCGAGTCGATCGGGCGCGCCGCCGCCAAACGCCTCGCCTCCGAAGGCGCAGACCTCTCACGCGTGATGCTCGACGCGAGCCCCGAAGCCGCGCTCTCCGAGCTCGCCGCCGCGTGGGCGCTCGCCGGCCTCGGCGCGCTCGACCTCGAGCGGTGGGGACGCGCGCTCGTGTTCGTCATCGCAGGTTCGCCGCTCGGCGCGGACGGCGACGAGCTCTGCGAGATCGCGCTCGAAGGCGCGCTGTCCGTGGCGAGCGGCAAGAGCGCGCGGGTCGTGCGGCTCGAACGCATCGAGGGGCGCGCGCGGTTTTTCGTGAGCAACGCCGGCGCGACGGCCAGGATGCGCGCGGAGCTCGCGCGAGGCACGGTATGGGCCGAGGTGCTCGCCGAGCTCGACGAGCCCGCCTCTCGAGGTGACGCTTGAGCGACGACGACGACCAGGACTGGCCGGGCTCGCCGGAGACGAAGGTTTCGAAGTCCACGCCGGACCTCGTGCCGCCCGCTTCGTCGCGACAACCCCGATCGCTCAAGGACGAGCTGCCGCTCGACGACGCCTTGCCAGGCATCCTCGATCCCGAGGCCGAGCCGCTCCCCGAGTCCGAGGAGCGACCTCCTGCCTCGCGCAAGGTCGCGAGCGTGCGCGCGCCCCAGGCCCGCGGCGACGAGCGCGTCGACGACTACTCGACCTGGGAGATCGACGGCCTCACGGCCGAGCCGCCGCCCACGCGCAAGGCGGGATGGCTCGGTGTGGAGCGAAAGACGCCCGTCGACGACGCGCGCGTGCTCATCGAGCCGACCGCCGCCGCAGGGCCTGCGATCGTGCGGCGCGTGCTGCCGGAGGACGAGCTCGTCGCGCTCGCATCCCCTGCACGCGCCCACCGCCCCGCGACGTTCGGCGAGCTGCTCGACGCGACACTCTCGTTGGGTGAGGACGAAGGAGCCTGAAGGAGAGCATCGACCGGTTCGATGCTCGGAAGATCGCGCAGCGATCTTCGCTCCTCGGGACTACGCGCCTTTCTTCGGAGGCTGCTGCGGCGACATCGTGCGCGCCATGAACGAGTAGACGTCCATCTTGTCGCGCGGCGCCTGCCCCTTCTCCGTGAGCTTCTGCGTGATGTCGTCGACGAGCGCGCGCATGCGCTCGTACGCGGCGGCGCTCGGCGCGCGCTCGTACTTCAGCGGGAAGCTCATCATCGCCGCCTGCTTCTCGTAGAACGACGGCTTCACGAAGACGTGCTCCTCCGGCGTCAGGAGCGCGGAGAGCACCGTCGCGAGCGGCCACGTCGCGAGCTTCGCCTTGCCGAGGACCGCGACGAGCCGATCGAAGCGCGCGTCGTACGCGTCGGATCCATGGAGCAGATCACGCACCGCCTCGGCGACGGCACGGTCGTGCTCGGCCGCCATCTTGCCGAACGGGATGATGTCGCCGAGCGGGTGGAGCAGGCCCGTCGCCGCCTTGTGAACCGCGCGCACGTTCGCCACGATCTCCGCGAACGCGCCGGCCTGGATCTGCTTGTCGAGCACGTCGCGCGCGAGGAGATCACGCGCCGTGGCCATCGCGATCGCACGCGTGGCCTTGGCCTTCTTGGCCGTCGGGTTCGGATCCTCGACCCCACGCTCCTCCTTGGCGAAACGCGCGCTCGTGAAGCCGCCCGGGAAGATCTCCAGGAACAACGCGAACTGCGCGTCGAAGTTCGGCAGGACGGGCGCCACCGCCTTCTGCTTGGGCTTGCCCGACGGCGACCGCTGATCCTTGAGACCGCGAACCTTCTTCTCGAGGGCGCGCGCCTCCGCAGCGCCCAGCGTGACCGGCTCGAGCTTCGACCAGAAGGCCTTGGCGATCGAGTGGCTCATGCCGTCCTCGAAGTCGTAGAAGCGCTTGTCGTCGCGCTCTTCAGAGAGATAGCCGAGGCCCCACTCGGGGCAGCCCGGGTGCTTGACGATCATCGGCGCGTCGGCGGAGGCAGGGGGGACGTTCACGGTCATGGGCGGCCAGAGTAGCCCATGAGGAGCGCCGCGCACGCGCTGTCCGCGCTCAATTCAGGTCGCGCCCGCCCGGCCCGAGCGCGTGCCTCTGCATCGCGAGGACCTCTGCCACGCGGCGAACACGCGCACGTGGTGACAGGGTCTCGAGGATCGCTTGACGCTCGCGTGCGTCGAGCACGAGGTGGTGGGCGCAGAGGTCGGCGAGCAAAGCCGGTTTGGCGTCGCGCGGCAAACGAAACTCGAAGCCACGCTCCCGCTCCCGAACGAACTGCGCGAACGCCGTCGCGGTCGATACCAGCGCCGAGAGCTCGCTCTGCGTGACGTCCTCGTCCGGCGGCACGAGCACCTCCGCCGCGGCACGCCGGTACGGCGGCTCGAACGGGAGCTCCGACAGACGAACCCGCACGCGGCCCCGCAGGAGGATGTTGTACCGACCGCCCGGGAGCTCCGTGTGGTCGAGGATCGTCCCGAGCCCGGCGACCTCCGCGATCTCGGGATGTCCATGCGCGTCGACGGCTCGCTCGTTCGTGATCATCACGATGGCCATCGAGCGGTGCGTCTTCAGCACATCGGCCACCATCGCGCGGTAGCGGGGCTCGAAGATGTGCAGGGGCAAGAGCGCGCCTGGAAAGAGCACCGCGTTCGGCAGCGGGAAGAGGGGCAACGCCGGGAGCGCCTCCAGCAGATCCGAAAGGGTGTTCATCGACCGAACGTAGCACGCACCACAGGTGGGGCGTACGCCGACACCCCTGAACGGACGAGCCTCAGCGGCCGAGCGCGGCGAGCGCGAGCGCGCGGCCCTCGCTCGTGGTGAACAATCCGCCGAACGCGAGGGTCTCCACGATCGCCCCGGTTTTCCGCTCGCCCCGCGACACGAGGCAGGTGTGCGTGAGCGAGAGCTTGCAGAGCGCGCCCTTCGCTTCGAGCTCGCGGCCGATGAGGTCGACCACCGTCGCGCCGATCTGCTCCTGCAGCGTCAATCTGCGCGCGACGACGTCGACGACGCGGGCGAGCGTGCCGATCCCCGCGACGCGCGCGCCCGGCTGATACGCGACGATCGCCGAGCCAAACGCGGGCAAGAGGTGATGCGGGCAGATCGTGGTGACCGCGAGGTCGCGCACGACGACGATGCCCGTGCCCGTATCGGTCACGCCAAGCGAGCCTTCGCGCAGCACCGCGGCGGCGTCGATCGACTCGCCTTCGAGCAGGTCGTCCGCCCACGCGTCGGCCACGCGCTCGCCGGTGCCCTCGAGCTCGCCCACGGGCTCGTGCCCGAGGGCGCGCAGAAAATCCTCCACGGCGCGCGCGGCTGCTCTGCGATCGATCATGATGGTCAGTTATACAGCGGCTTCGAGGGGATCCCGATGGGCTTGCGCCCGGAAAAACCCTGATCGAGCTCGTGCCAGTGCTCGACGGCGCGCTCGCCGTACCGCCAGCAGAGCCACACGTCGCGGCCCTCGATCTGCCCGAGGAAATCGCAGAGGCCGATGCGCGGATCCTTCACGGCCACGCCGAGCTCCTCGATGGCGCGCCAGCCTTCTTCGTAGACCAGAAGCTCGGCGCGGAGCGCGCGCTCCTCGGGGTCGAGCGCCTCCTCGCCCTCGATCATCACGAGCAGGCGCCCGCCCTGGCCGCGCGCTCGCATCGCGCGCAGGCGCTGGTCGATGTCGAACGCGCGACGCATCTGCTCACCGACGAGGAGCGACAGGCGCGGCACGAGCGCGTTCGCCTCGTTCACCGTCCAGATCCGCCGGACGCTCAAGGCGATTCTTTCTCGCCCTCGGCCCCGCCCGGCTGCGCCATGACCTTGCGCGCCTGCTCGTGGCTGCACGGGTTGATCGACCACAGCACGCGCACGCTGCGCGGCAAGACCGGATGCGACGTCATCACGGTGCACGTCTCGCAAGCCGTCGGGAACGCCCGCTCGTCCTCGCAGCGCATGCACGGCTCGACGATCTTCGTGGTCTCCTCGAGGTCGTCACGCAGGCGGTTCAGGACCGCGAGTTTTTCCTTCAGCTCGTCGATCCGCGCGGCGAGGACGCGCGTAGCCTGCTGCGCGGCCGCGGACCCCGACGACGCCGTCTTCTTCACGTCGAGGATGGCCTTGATGTCGTCGAGCGACAGCCCTGCCATGCGCATGTCCGTCACGAGCATCAGCCGATCGAGCTCGGTGCGCTCGAACAGCCGATGCCCGCCGTCGGTGCGCCGGGCGGGCCGCAAGATCCCTTCTTCCTCGTAGAAACGCACCGTGCGGAGCGTGCTGTTCGACAGCCGCGCCATTTCACCGGTGGTCAGGAGCTGCGTCTCGCGAGGGCGGTCCGCCTCCGCATGCGCATCCGCCACGGCGGGCGAATCGGTGCGCGGAGCAGGTGCATGAGGATCCACGGGGTTCGAGGGTACATGAGGTTACGTAACCGGCAAGGGGGCTTCCCGGCCGTGCTCGTGTGTTTACGTCCTCACATGCGACTTTTTCATTGCCCTCCCAGCTTTGCGCAGCCCGCTATGAACGACAGTTCTCATCCTGAGCGGCGAAGCACAAATCTCCGCTTCGTCGGTTGAATTCGGTGGAGGCACGTCGCTTGCTGAAGGCCCTTGCATGCACTTGCGCTTGCTCCCTCTCACGGGCCTCGCCGCGATCACGACCCTCGCCATGACCCAGCACGCCGACGCCGCCGGCGCCTGGCTCCCGAGTGAACCGACCACGCCGATCGAGCAGCGCGTGGCCGTCGCCGTCGGCCCCGCGCGCTCCACGCTCTGGACCAGCCTTCGCGCCTCCGCCGACGCCGGCCCGTTCGCGATCATCGTCCCCGTCGCCCCCGGCGCCGCGCTCGATCACAGCTCCGACGCATGGCTCGAAGCCCTCAACGCGGCGACCGCGCCGCGCGTCTTCCCGCCGAACGGCGTGACCCCGACGTGCCCCGGACAGGAGCCCTCCGGCGAGACGGATCCGTTCCACGTGACCGACGACCTCGGCGCGATCGAGAGCCTCGCGCCCGTCCAATCCATCGTCCTGCCGGACATGGCCGCGGTCCTCGCGTGGGCGAACCAGCACGGCTTCAGCATCGCGCCCGACGTCTACGCCGCGCTCGACGGCATGGCGGGCAAGCGCTTCTTCGCCGAACGCTTCGACGCGCCGAACGCGCCGTTCGTCACCTCCACCCTGCGCGTCGTGTCCCCGACGCAGGAGCCCGTGCTCCCGCTCGCCCTGACGCGCGCGGGCGCGGCGGATCTGCGCGTCACGGCGTGGCTGCTCGGCAAGGGCAGGGCCGTGCTCGCGGGCAGCAAGCCGATCACGATCCCGACGAACGATCTGCACTGGAGCGCGGGCGACGACGAATCGAACTACGTCACGCTGCGCGCGGACGAGCTGCTCGCCGGCGGCTCGAATGCGGTGCTGATCGAGGCCGCGAGCCACGAGGCGCTCGTGAGCAACGTGCCGATCGCGAACGGCACGGGCTCGATCACGGGCGTGGTGACGAGCTTCTTCCAGCGCGCCGCGATCTACGGCGACGGCAGCCCCAGCGCATCGACCTGCATCGCGTCGGCCGCGGTCGCGCTCGACGAGCCTTATCCGGTGGCCGAGAGCTGTCCGCGCGCCGGTCTCGGCATCGTGGACGGCGGCGCCGCGTGCGTGGAGTCGCCCGCGGGCGCGGAGATCGATCCGGTGAAGCTGCGCTGCGGCGGCATCGCCGACGACCTCTCCGTCGCGCTCTCCGGCATGGTCCCGAAGGACGCGGTGCTCACGCGCGCGACGCTGTTCATCGCGAAAAACGCGGCCGGCAGCGCGTGGCCCGTGACGTTCGACCCCGCGGCTTCGGATGTTCTGCCCTTGCTCACGACGACGAGCCTCGACCTCGCCTCCTGCGACGGCAGCAGCAGCAGCAGCACGACGGGCAGCGGCAGCGCGAGCTCGGGCGGGAGCAGCAACACGGGCGGGCAAGGCGCATCGAACGGCGTCGGCGTCGGCGTCGGCGTCGGCGGATCGGGCGGTTCGTACGACGACTACGACAGCGACGTCGCCTGCACGTGCGTGGGCACCGCGGAGCCGGTGATCACCGACGACACGGGCAGCGGCGGCGACGACGGCTACTACGACGACTCGTCGAGCGAGGACTGTAGCGGCGACACCTCCGACGACGGCTCCTACGACGACTCGTCGAGCGAGGACTGCAGCGGCGACACCTCCGACACCGGCGACGACGGCTACTACGACGACTCGTCGAGTGACGACTGCAGCGGAGACACCTCCGACACCGGCGACGACGGCTACTACGACGACTCGTCGAGTGACGACTGCAGCGGCGACACCTCCGACACCGGCGACGACGGCTATTACGACGACTCGTCGAGCGACGGCTGCAGCGGCGACACGGACGACGACGGCGACGACAGCAGCGACTCGGACTGCAGCGGCGACACGGACGACGGCAGCGAGAGTGACGACTGGGGCGACTGGGAAGCGGCGCGCAAAGCAAGCAGCGCGGCTCGACGCGTCGCGACGATCGACGCGTCCCACCACGAGGACGTGTCGTCGGCCATGCACCGCGCTCCGGCGAAAAAATTGCGCAAGCGCGGGCCGAAGGCGTCCGTGATCACGCTCGGCCTGCTCGCGATCCTCGCGCCGCTGCGTCGCCTCGCGCGGCCGGACCGTTCGCGGCGTGTCTCCAAGGACAAACCCCGTCGCGAGCGCGCTTCGTCGTGAGGGCCCCGCATGCTCGCTCCACGGGCTGTCCGGGGCGAGCGAGCATGCGGCCCGATCTCATCGGCGCGGCAGGAAAACGTCGGAGGATCCCCTACCGGCCGTGTTGCCGTCCGAGCCGGCGTGATAGGATACCCGAACCATGAATCGCGCCGGGCGCCAGACTCGCGAGAGGGAACAGCGTCATCGCGGCCTAGGCAGCGATCGCCCAGGCGCCACACGAGCACCAGAATCCGTTAGGATCGGCTTGCTCGGGATGCATGAACCCGCTCAACGAAGGATGGCGCGCGCGTGGACTCCCTGTTCGATCAAGTAGTCCAGCGCAGCGGCCTTTCGCCGGTATTCGCGAAGGGCACGATCCAGCGAGCGTTCGCGCGGATCGGGGTCGATGCGGCGAAGATGAAGCGTGACGATCTCGAGCGCGCGCTCCCCACGCTTCAGGCCGCGCTGGGCGTGTTCCTGCCGCCGCAGGAGCTCAAGGAGCGCATCACGGACATTGGCAGGCTCTGCCGCTGATCGCGGAGCAGGGGGGCGCACGTGGGCGCCATCATCGACGCGCTGAACGACTTACAGCACGAGCACGGCTGGCTCGACGACGCGCGCCTCGCCGCGCTCGCGCAGAAGCTCGGCGTTCCGCTCTACCGGATCGAAGGGCTCGTCTCGTTTTACCCGCACTTCCGCAGAAAACCCCCGCCGCGCGTGGAGGTCGCGCTCTGCCGCGACGTGACGTGCAGGCTCGCCGGCGGACGCGATTTCCTGGCGCGGGCGCGGCAGGCGATCAGCGCCGACCCATCGGTGGAAGTGCGCGAGGTGAGCTGCCTCGGCCGATGTGATCGAGCGCCGGCCGCCGCGCTCAACGAGCGACCGGTGTACGCGGGAGACCTCGACGACCTCGCCCACGCCGTCCGCTGGGCCGACGAGCCGCGGCCTGAACGAGCGCCCTCCCCGCCTCGACGCTGGGCGAGTGATCCGTACGAGGATGAAGCATCTCGCTACGGCGTGCTCGCTTCGCTCCGCGGGGATGCGCTCGCGGGCGACCGCGTCCAGGCGACGCTCGAGACGAGCGGGCTGCGTGGCATGGGCGGCGCGGGGTTCCCCACGGGGCTCAAGTGGAAGCTCGTCCGCAAGGAGACGGCGCGCCCGAAGTACGTCGTGTGCAACGCGGACGAGAGCGAGCCGGGCACGTTCAAGGACCGCGTGATCCTCGACGAGCTGCCGCACCTCGTGATCGAGGGCATGGCCATCGCGGCGCTCGTCGTCGGGGCCTCCGAGGGCATCGTGTTCATCCGTCACGAGTACGGTCCCGAGCGGAAGAACCTCGCGCGTGCGATCGAAGATGCGCGGCAGTGCGGCGCGCTCGGCCCCGACGCCCTCGGCCCGGGGTTGCCCTTCGACGTGCGGATCGCCGTCTCGCCGGGCGGATACATCCTCGGCGAGGAGACGGCGCTGCTCGAGTGCCTCGAAGACAAGCGCGGCGAGCCGCGGAACAAGCCGCCGTTCCCCGGACAGAAGGGGCTCTTCGGTCAGCCCACGCTGATCAACAACGTCGAGACGCTCTCGTACGTGCCGCTCATCGTGAAGGAGGGCGCCGAGGCGTGGAAGGCGCGCGGCGTGCGTGGCTCGGGCGGGCTCAAGTTCATCGCGCTCTCGGGCGACGTCGAGCGGCCGGGCGTCTTTCAGGTGCCGATGGGCACGACGATCGGCGAGCTCATCGAGCAGGCCGGCGGCACGAAAGGCGGAAGGCCCATCCTCGCGATCGCGCCCGGCGGCGCCTCGTCGAACTTCCTGCGCGCCGACGCCGTGGACGCGCCGCTCGACTTCGACGCGCTCCAGAAGCGCGGCTCGATGCTCGGCTCGGGCGCGGTGCTCGTGGTGTGCGAAGGCGCGGACATCGTGGATCTCGTGACGAACGTCGTGACGTTCTTCCGCAACGAGTCGTGCGGCAAGTGCGTGCCGTGCCGCGTGGGCACGGAGAAGGCCGTGACGATCCTGGAAGAAGCCGTGCTCGGGCGCGGAAAGAAGCGCCACCTCGCGGTGCTGTCCGAGCTCGCCGAGACGCTCGCCGACACCTCGATCTGCGGCCTCGGCCAGGTCGCGATCGCGCCGTTCCTCTCCGTCGAGCGCGCCTTCGAGGACGACGTGCGCGCCCGCTTCCCGGAGGAATGATCGAGCCATGGCCGTGCGAGACGTACGCATGCGTGGCTTCCGCAAGCGCGCGAGTGTCGACGAGGCGCTGACGACGCTCGCGTCCCGCGCCGCCGAGCTCGAAGCCGAGCGCGTGCCGGTCACCGAGGCGAGCGGGCGCGTGCTCGCCGAAGACGTGGCCGCCGCCGCGAGCGTGCCGCACTTCCGCCGCGCCGCGATGGATGGATGGGCCGTCGTCGGGGAGTCGACCTTCGGCGCGAGCACGTATGCGCCCGCGTCGCTCGTGCTCATCGGCGAGGCGAGGCCGGGCCGACCGTTCGCGGGCGCGCTGCGTCGCGGCGAGGCCGTGCGCATCACGACGGGCGCGCCGGTGCCCGAGGGCGCGGACGCGGTCCTCATGGCCGAGCGCGCCGAGGAGATCACGCGCGGCGATCAGACGATCGTCTCCGTCGCGGAACCCGTGTCGCCCGGCAAGCACGTCGGCGCGATCGGCGAGGACGTCCCGGCGGGCACGATCGTGGCGAAACGCGGTCGCAAGCTCCGGCCGCAAGACGTGGGGCTCTTGGCGAGCGTCGGCGCGGGCCTCGTGCCCGTCGTGCGAAGGCCGCGCGTGCGGATCGTGATCACGGGGGACGAGCTGCTCGCGCCGGGCAGCATGCCCGAAGGATCGTGCATCGTGGACTCGAACAGCGTCGTACTCCGGGCGCTCGTCGCGCGGGACGGCGGCGCGCTCTCGCCCACGGTGCGCGCGGCCGATCGGTACGAGCTCGTGCGCGAGGCGATCGGGGACGGCGACGAGGACGTCGTGCTCGTCTCGGGCGGATCGTCCGTGGGCCCCGAGGATCACGCGCCGCTCGCGCTCGCCGAGATCGGCGAGGTCACGGTGCACGGCGTGGCGATGCGCCCGTCGAGCCCTGCCGGCTTTGGCTTCGTCCCCGGCAAGGATCGACCGCGCCCCGTCTTCCTCCTGCCGGGCAACCCGGTCTCCTGCTTGTGCGCGTACGAGTTCTTTGCAGGTCCAACGATCCGCGCGTTCGGCGGCCTCCCTCGCGCGTGGCCACACCCGCGCGGAAAGGGCCGGCTCGCCGCGAAGCTCGTCTCCGAGCTCGGCCGCGTGGATTACGTCCGCGTGAAGTACGACGGTGCGCGCGTCACGCCGATCATGACGAGCGGCGCGTCGATCCTCTCCTCGACGACCCGCGCGGACGGCGTCGTGCTCGTCCCTGCCGGCAGCGAGGGCCACGACGAGGGCGAGGAGGTCGAGGTCTTCCTGTACGATTGACCTCGGGGGGGCGTCGTGAAGCAAGCGCAGTTCCTCAACGTCGTGGACCGGGACGAGGCCGAGCGGCGCTTCCGCGCGGCGATCGGCGAGCTCGGCTCGATCGGCGTCGAGGTCGTCCCGCTCGACGCAGCGCTCGGGCGCTTGCTCGCCGAGGACGTCGCGAGCCCCGTCGACGTGCCCGGCTTCGATCGCTCGAACGTCGATGGATATGCGGTGCGCGCGGCCGACACGTTCGGCGCCACGGAGGCCGAGCCGCAGCGGCTCCGGCGCTTGCCGGGCAGCGTCGCGATGGGCCGCCTCCCCGACGTCACCGTCGAGCCGGGCACGGCCCTCGCGATCCCCACGGGCGGCGCCGTGCCGCGCGGCGCCGACGCGATCGTCATGGTCGAGCACACGGCCCTCGACGGCGACGACGTGCTCATCACGAAGGCCTCGATCCCCGGCCGATCGATCACCTACGCCGGCACCGACGTCGCGCAGGGCGAGGTCGTGCTCCGCGCGAAGGAGCGCCTCACCTCGCGGGAGACGGGCGTGCTCGCGGCGATCGGCAAAGACACGGTCGCCGTGCTCGCGCGGCCGCGCGTGGCCATCCTCTCGACCGGCGACGAGATCGTCCCGCCTGGTCACCCGCTGCCGTCCGGCGCGGTCTACGACTCGAACGCGCGCATCCTCGCCGACGCCGTCCGCGAGGCCGGCGGCGAGCCGATCCTCGCCGGCATCGTGCCCGACGACGAGACCTCCGTCCGCGACGCGCTCCACCGCTGCCTCGCCGCGGCGCACGTCGTGCTCCTCTCGGGCGGCACCTCGAAGGGCCCCGGCGACCTCAACGCCCGTGTCCTCGCCGAGACCCTCGCTCCGCCTGGCATCGTCGTGCACGGCGTCGCGCTCAAGCCCGGCAAACCCCTCTGCCTCGCCGTCTCCCGCGGCAAACCCGTCGTCGTCCTGCCGGGCTTCCCGACCTCGGCGATCTTCACGTTCCACGAGTTCGTCGCGCCCGTCATCCGCGCGCTCGCGGGCCTCTCCGAGCGCGCGGACGACACGGTCACGGCGCGCCTCCCGTTCCGCGTCACGAGCGAACACGGCCGCACGGAGTACGTGCTCGTGCGCCTCGTCGACGACGAGCACGGCGCGCGCGTCGCGTATCCGATCGGCAAGGGCTCGGGCTCCGTCACCACCTTCTCGCAAGCCGACGGCTTCTTCATCGTGGACGAGCGCGTCGAGATGCTCGACGCCGGCGACACCGTCGTGATCCACCCCATCGCCGGATCACGCCCGCGCCAGGTCGATCTCGTCGTCATCGGCAGCCATTGCGTCGGCCTCGACGTCCTGCTCGGCCGCCTCGCCGCGCGCGGCACGACGAGCAAGCTCATCGCCGTCGGCAGCGAGGCCGGCCTTTCGGCCGTGCGCCGCGGCGAATGCGACGTCGCCGGCGTCCACCTCTACGACCCGAACACGGGCATTTACAACGAGCCCTTCCTCGCCCCCGGGCTCGAGCTCGTCCGCGGCTACGGCCGCATGCAAGGCGTCGTCTTCCGCCCCGGCGATCCGCGCTTCGAGGGCAAGCGCGCCGAAAACGCCGTCCGCGAGGCCGCCCGCGCCGAGGGCATCGTGATGATCAACCGAAACCGCGGCAGCGGCACCCGCGCGCTCTACGATCGCCTCCTCGGCGACGCGCGCCCTGCCGGCCACTCCGTCGAGGCCTCGTCCCACCGCGCCGTCGCCGCGGCCGTTGCGCAAGGCCGCGCCGATTTCGGCATCGCGATCGACATCGTGGCGCGGGATCGGGGCCTCGGCTTCCTCCCGCTCGGCGAGGAGCGCTTCGACTTCGTCGTCCCCTCGAACCGCATGGGCCGGCCTGCCGTGCGCGCCTTCCTCGCCGAGCTCGCGTCCGCACCGGCGCGCGAAGCTCTCCGCGACCGAGGGCTCCGCGCGTGAGCGCCGACCGAGTCCTCGGCCTCGGCGCCGTCGTCCTCGCGGGCGGCCGTAGCCGCCGCATGGGCCGCCCCAAGGCCTGGCTCCCCTTCGGCGACGACGTCCTCCTCCAGCGCGTCGTGCGTCGCCTCGCCGCGGTCGCCGCGCCCCTCGTCGTCGTCCGCGCTCCCGGGCAAGACCTCCCGCCCCTGCCGCCCGACGTCACCCTCGTCGAAGACCCCGTCGAAGGCCGCGGGCCTCTGCAAGGCATCGCCGTCGGCCTCGCGGCGCTCTCCGGCAAGGCCGACGCCGCATTCGTCTCCTCCACCGACGCGCCTTTCGTGGATCCCGCGCTCGTGCGTTTTCTCTGGGATCTCCGCGGCTCCGCGCATGACGTCGTCGTCCCTCGCGGCGGCGGGCATTACCACCCGCTCGCGGCGGTGTATGGCGTCTCGGTCGTGTCCGAGATCGACGCGCTCCTCGCCGAGGACCGCCTCCGCCCGTTTTTCCTGTTCGAGCGCGTGCGCACCCTCGTCGTCCCCGAAGATCGCCTCCGCGAAGCGCCTGGCCTTTCTCTCTCCGGCGACGAAATCCTCGCTTTGCGAAACCTCAACACGCCCGAAGACTGGCTCGCGGCGCTCGACGTCGCGGGCCTCCCGCGGCCGCGCGATCCGGCTTGAGCCAAGGCCGAAGGCCGGCCACGCTAGGCCCGATGCAACGGGACGAAGCCGAGACGACCGACCTTTCCCCCGCGGCCGACGCAAAGGCCGACGAGGCGCCTCCGCCCGATCCCCACGTCGAAGGCGCAGAGGCCGACGAGGGCCCGCTCCGGTGGCAGAAAAACCTGGCTCTGCTCGTCCTCACCATCGTCTCGACGCTCGTCACCTTCGCCCTCTCGAACGGCCTCGTCCCCGAGGGCGCGCCGTTCGCCGCGCAGGTCCGCGCCGTGCTCGGCGCGTGGACCTACACCGTCCCGCTCATGGCCATCCTCCTGACGCACGAGCTCGGCCATTACTTCGCGGCGCGCCTCCACAAGGTCCCGGCCTCCCTCCCCTTTTTCATTCCCCTGCCGCTCTTGAGCCCGTTCGGCACCATGGGCGCGGTCATCGGCATGCGCGGCCGCATCAAGAGCCGCAATGCCTTGCTCGACATCGGCGCGGCCGGCCCGCTCGCCGGGCTCCTCGTCGCCATTCCGGTGATCTTCTACGGCCTGCGCACCTCGCCCGTCCTGCCCATCCCCGAGGACGGCATCCAGGAGGGGCAATGCCTGCTCTATTTCGCGCTGAAGCGCCTCGCCATCGGCACGATCCCCCCGGGGCACGACGTCTTCCTCAATGGCCCCGCGTTCGCCGGCTGGGTCGGGCTCTTCGTCACGATGCTGAACCTCGTCCCCGTCGGCCAGCTCGACGGCGGCCACATCGCGTACGCCCTCTTCGGCGAGAAGCAGAATCGGTATGCCCGGATCGTCCACGTCACGATGCTCGGCATGTTCCTCCTGAACCTCGCCCGCTTCCTGCCTCCGGCGCTCCGGGCCGGCGCGGGGATCGGCGACGCCGTCGGCAATTCGATCTCGTGGCTCGTGTGGTTCGTCCTGGTCCATTTTCTCGGCCGGCTCGGCGGCAAGGACCATCCCCCGACCGAGCCCGGTGAGCTCTCGCCCATGCGCCGCGGCGTCGCGGTCCTCTCCCTCGTCGTCTTCGTCCTTCTCTTCATGCCCACGCCCTGGGCGAAATATTGAAATGAAATGACCTCCGCCTCCCCTGCCCTGCTCTTTGCGCCCGCGCTCCTCGCCACCGGTTGCAATGCCCTCGGGCACACGCAGATCGGGCCGACGGTGTCCTTCGCCAACGGCGCGCCGAACGGAGGGGTCGAGGCGAACACGAACATTTACGTGGACATGCAGCCCGCGGAGGACTTCCTCGACCGCAAGCCGCCCTCCGAGGTCGCGCGCCGCTGGGGCATCGCATCGGGGGCGTACCTGCGCGGATCGACGCTGGGGTTCGGCCTCGGATTACGGCCGGGGCTCTTCGTCGGCTCGACGAGCGCGAAAGTGGCGGTCGTCGGGACCGCCGGTGGCTCGTTCGGACTCCAGAAATTCGAAGGAACCTCGTACGGAAACGTCGGCCTGTACGGAATGCTCGCGGTCGGGATTCCCGTGCGAAAGACCTACGATCCGAACGCCCGCATTCTGTGCCGCTCGCTCACCTACGTCTCCATCGGCCTCCAGGGGAACCTCGATGCTTTGCCGGCGCGGGACACGTCCATCGGGACCCTCGGCCTCCACGTCGGCATCCTCGGGCTCGACGACGCCGGCGCGCCCTCGGACGCCCAAAATCCCGACGTCGACTGCCCGCGCTGAGCCTCACCCCACGGCGCGCCGCCGCAGCCCCGCGCGCGGTCGCCCGATGCGCCGCGCCCGGGCCACCCGCGCCCCCGTCGCCTGCGCGTCCGCGGCGGGATCGAGGCCCGAGCCCTCCTCCTCGTCCTCGAATTCGGCCAGGACAAACTCGACGAAGGTCACGCGCTCCACGTATTCGGTTGTCGTGAAAGACCAGGGATCGACCGGGACGGGCCTCCGATCATGGCGTGCAATGGATGGACGGCGGCGAATGCGAGGCGAAAGAAAGCGCATGTCGTTCTCTCGAAGGTAAGAAGTCGACGGATCTAAGTACGTAAGAAGAGATGCTGCTCGCGCCCTTTTCGCTCGCGGCTGCGACGCGAAAAGGGCGCGCGAAATTCAAGGCTTCGCTTTGACGGCCGCCGCCATCGCCTCGACGAGCGACATCGTCGGCGGGGGCACCGAAGGCGTCGGCTCCTCTTCGGCCTCCGCCGCGACCGCCGCCGGCTCCGGCGCGGGCGCAGCCTCGGGCGCGGCCTCGGGCGCGGGCGCAGCCTCGGGCGCCTTCGCGACGGCCGCCGCGCTCCGGTTCGCCCGGGGCACGTGGCTCTGCCAGCTCGGCGCGGGCATGGCCGTTTGCGCGGGCTTCGCCTCGGGGAGCGCCTTCACCGGCTCCTCCGCGCGCGGCGGCGGCGTCGTCTCCAGCCGGAACGACGTGGCGATGCGATGCGCCCGCTCCGTCGCGCCCGGCATCACCCGGCCTGCGAGCTCCGGGTTTTCCGACAGGAGCGAACGCCCGGCACGCGCGGCCCGCTCCTCGCCGACCTTGTACCCCATCACGAGCGAGCCGCCCACGGCCACGGCCAGGAGCACCCGGTCGAGCGTGATCGGTCGTGGACGGGACGACGCCGGCTCGCGCTCGCGCGCGGCGTCGCTCTTCGGCGGCGGCGGCGGTGGCGGCGTCGACTTCACGGCCCTCGGGAAGAGGTCGACGCCACGGATCGCCGCGCGAATGCTCATCGACACCTCGCCGGGGAACACGTCGGACGGAACCGGCGGGAGCATCGACGAACGCGAGCGGTCCCCGAGCTCGTGCAGATCCTCCAGCCGATCCAGCTTGCTGTGCGGCCCCTCGCGCCTGCTTCCGGGCGCCCAGATGCACGTTGGATCGTCGTCCACGATGGTCGTTTGTCCCCGAAAACGCGCGGCGAACTCCTTCGACACGCACCGAGGACAGACCGTCGCCTCCGTCCCCGGGCGCTCTCCCTCCCGGGTCCCCCCACAGACGCCGCAACTCGATCTCATTGGATCCCCCCGAATCCAAGCGGTATGCTCAGCTAGTGCCTCATATTACCAACTTGAAGCGAGCGTGCATGTCCATTCGACGTCGATCGCTTCGCGCGGGCCGCCTCGAAAGGCGCTTGCTCGGGGCGGACGAGGCGTTTCGAGCAAGGGCGTGAAACTCGCGCGTGACGCGGCGCGTGTGCTAGGAAGGCCGCGCTTGGAGGAAAAAGAATGGGACTTTCGGATGCGCTCGCGGACAAGGACAAGAAGGGCCGGATCATCAGCGACTGCGCCACGCTGATCGACGAAGAGGTCGCGTCGAAGGGGCTCGCCGCGCTCCCGCTCAAGGCGGGTTACAAGGCGATCAAGGGCATCAAGCCCGGCTTCATTCCGCACGTCATCGAGTCGCTCTTGCCTGAAATGGCCACGAAGGTCGACCCGATCTGGGCCGAGGGCGTGTCCGCGGGCAATCCCGTCAAATTCTTCCAGGACAACCGCGGGCGCGTCGCGGACGCCCTGCTCTCCGTGACCGACGCGAAATCGAAAAACGCGAAAAACGCGCTCGTCCGTTCGACCTACGAATCGCTGCGCGGCACGGCCAAGAAGCACGTCGAGGAGGCCGTCCCGCGCCTCTCGAAGGTCATCGAAAAGTACGCCTGAGCCTCAGGCGACCTGCGCCGACCGGGGGATGTCCGGCTCGACGAAGCACCACCGCACGTCGGACCTCCGGTGGCGCAGCGACGCCTCGAACTCGTTGATCGCGGTGCAGACCTCGTTCGTGGTCACGCCGTCGTAGAAGCTCACCTTCACGCAGACGAGCACCTCGCCGGGCCCTTGCTGCACCGTGATCACGTGCAGCACCCGATCGATCTTCGGGTGCGCCGCGACGACCTGGCGCACCGCCACCTCGACCTCCGGATCGGCCGACTCGCCGATCAGGAGCGACATGATCTCCACCGCGAGGAAGACCGCCACGGCCACGAGGACGACCCCGATCCCGATGCTGCCGATCGCGTCCCACTTCGGATCCCCGGTCAGGTACGCCGCCGCGAGCGCGATCGACGCGAGGATGAGGCCGAGTGAGGCCGCCGCGTTCTCGCCGAAGACGACGACGAGGTCCGAGTCCTTCGTGTCCTTGAGGTACTGGAAGAACGGCTTCTGCCCGCGGCGCTTGTTCATCTCGCGGATGTTCGAGATCGTCGCGTTGCCCTCGAGCAACAGCGAAAACCCGAGGATCCCGAGGCCGAGGTGCACCTTCTCCACGGGCTCGGGGTGGCCGAGCTTGTGGATGCCCTCGTAGATCGAGAACACGCCGCCGCCCGAGAACAGGAGCAGCGCGACGAGGAACGACCAGAAGTAGAGCGAGCGCCCGTAGCCGAGCGGATGCGACGCGTCCGGCTTCTTCCGCGCCCGGTTCACGCCGAGCAGCAAGAGGAGCTGGTTGCCGCAATCCGCCGTCGAGTGCAGCGTCTCGGCGAGCAAGGCGCCCGAGCCCGTCAGGAACGCGACCACGCCTTTGCCCGCCGCGATGGCGAGGTTGGTGATCAGCGACTGGACGATATGGGAGGTCGAATGGTCTTCCGACGACGACACGGCAGCCCTTGTATCACGAGCGGCCCTGAAAAGACGAAACCCCCAGCATGGTCACGCCATGCCGGGGGTCTCCTCTCATCACGCGGGGCTCGTCAGCTGCGCGCCGAGATCGGGTCGCCGAACGATCGCTGGAAGAGCTCCTCGATCGCCTGCTTGCCGTCGTCGGTCAGGTTCTGCGTGCCGATGCCGGCGAAGGCCTCGCTCTTGATCATCGGCAGCGTCGCCATCTCCCACGCCGTCCCGCTCCAGCGGAACCACGTCCGCTTCTGCTGATCGAAGACGTAGAGCGGCTTCTTCCAGAGACGCGCGAGCTCCGCGCCCCAGCCCGTGCCGCCGCGCACGGTGCCGTCGTCCTGGATCTGGCCGACGACGAAGACCTCGCGCGCCGCGTTGATCTGGTACCAGATCGTCTGCAGCACGTTGCGCACCAGCGGGATCTCGCTGAGCACGCGGCCGAGGCGCTTCGACACGTAGACCAGGCTGAAGTCGCCGCGGCGCAGGTCCGCCTCGCTCAGCACGTGCACCCCGCGCGTACGCTCGCGCAGCGTGTGGCCCTCGAAGCTGAAGTTCGTCTCCGTGAGGCCCCAGCGCTCCGCACACGCGCCGAACGCCGCCTCCGCGCCCTTCGCGCCGCCCGAGTAGAGGCGGAAGCGCTTCGGGTCACGCTGGCGCTCGGAGGCCGGCGGGATGTCCGCGTCGATGATCCGCATCGTGTGCGGCTCGAGGCGGAGCGAGAGATCGGCGATCTCCTTGCTGTCGTGGTCCTTGAGCAGGCGCAGGCGCACGACGTCCTTCTCGGGGTCGAGGAAGACCACGACGCCGAGTTTGTCGAAGAACCGATCGACCGGCGCGGGCGCCGAGCCCGCCGTGGCCTCGCCGGCCTTCGTCGTCGTCGAGAGCCAGAGCTCGGCCGAGTGATCACGCGCGAGGGCGATCAGCGTGTCGATCATGGCCTCGGTCGCGTGCGCGCAGTCGAAGCCGTCGACGATGATCACGTCCGGCGAGAAGTGCGCGATCTCGCGCGCGAACGCCACGGTGTCGACGAGCTTCTTCATCGACGACGACGCGCCCTCGGTCGTGTTCGCATGACCGAGGAGCGAGAAGATCAGCCGGTGACGCTCCAGGTCGAGGCGCACGGACTCGGGCTCGGCGAGCTTCGTGTACGTCGCGATGTCGTGGAAGAGCTCGTCGTAGTAGGCGCGCACGTGATCGACGGCGTGCTCCGTCGAGATGTGCAGCACGCGCCTGTCACGCAGCAGATCGTCCAGCGCGATCTGCACGAGCAGCGCCGTCTTGCCGACGCCCGCGCGCGACAGCACGACGCCCACGTTGCCGCGGCCCAGGCCGCCGCGCATCGACTTCTCGAAGACCCGCATGGGGCTCCGCTCGTTGACCTCTTTGCGGTACATCGGTGCCCTCACTTCCCCTTCTTCGCCAGCTCTTCTTTGTGCTTCTTGATGAGCTCCTCGGCGATCGCACCGGGGACCGGAGCGTACCGGGAGAACTCCATGGTAAACTCTGCCTTGCCCTGCGTCGCGGAGCGAAGAACGGTCGAGAATCCGAACATCTCGGCGAGGGGGACCTCTGCCTCGACGCGGCAGAAGCCGTCCGACTCCGTCGTACCGATGATGATGCCGCGGCGCTGCATCAGGATGCCGACGACGCCGCCCTGGAACTCGCTCGGGCTCTCGGCGGCCACCTTCATCAGCGGCTCGAGAATCTGCGGACCCGCCTTCGGATAGGCCTCACGCCACGCGCCACGCGCGGCCTCCTGGAACGCGATGTCCGAGGAGTCGACCGCGTGCGCCGCACCGTCGTTGATCGTCACGCGCACGCCCGTCACGGGCGCCTGCATGACGAGGCCCTTCGCGAGCATCGAACGGAAGCCCTTGTCGCAGGAGGGGATGAACTCCTTCGGGATCGAGCCGCCCGTGATGTCGTCGACGAACTCGTACGCCTGGTCGCTGGGCTCGATGATGCCCGCGACCTTGCCGTACTGACCCGAGCCGCCGGTCTGCTTCTTGTGCGTGTAGTTGAACTCGGTCCTGCGCGTGACCGTCTCGCGGTACGCGACGCGCGGCGGGCTCGTCACGACCTCGGCGCCGTACTCGCGCTTCATGCGCTCGATGTACACGTCGAGATGCAGCTCGCCCATGCCGTGGATGACCGTCTCGTTCGTCTCGGGATCGCTGCCCACGCGGAAGGTCGGGTCCTCCTTCGTGAAGCGCTTCAGCGCCTTCGACATGTTGACCTGCGCCTTGTTGTCCTTCGGCGTCACGGTCAACGAGATGACCGAGTCGGGCACGTGCATGCTCGTCATGGCCACGCTGAGCGTGCCGTCGGTGAACGTGTCACCCGAGTTGCAGTCGACGCCGAACATCGCGACGATGTCGCCGGCGCCCGCGCTCTCGATGTCCTCCATCTCGTCGGAGTGCATGCGGACGAGGCGGCCGACCTTGTGGCGCTTGCCCGTGCGCGTGTTCGTGATCTCCTTGCCCTTCGAGATCGTGCCCTGGTAGACGCGCAGGTACGAGAGCTGGCCGAAGCGGCCGTCCTCGAGCTTGAACGCGAGCATGACGAGCGGTTTGTCCGAGTCGCTGTCGAGCTCGATCTTCGCCTCGTCCTTCTCCAGGTCGACGGCGTGGTTCGTCACGTCCGTCGGGCAGGGCAGGAACGTCGTCACGCCGTTGAGCAGGAGCTGCACGGCCTTGTTCTTGTAGGCCGAGCCCATCATCACGGGCACGATCTGGAGTTTGATCGTGGCCGAGCGGACCGCCTTGTTGATGAGGTCCTCGGTGACCTTCTCCTCGAGCATCGCCTCGGTGAGCTCGTCGGAGAACATGCTCAGCGCGTCGAGCATCTCGTCGCGGCACTTCTGCGCCTCGGCCTGCATGCCGGCCGGGATGTCCGACTCGATGATCTTCTCGCCGTTCGGCCCCTCGAACCGGAACGCCTTCATCTTGATCAGGTCGACGACGCCCTCGAACTTGTCTTCGAGGCCGATCGGGAGCTGCAAGAGCACCGGGTTCAGGTTGAGCTTCTCGCGGAGCTGGTCGCGCGCGCGGAGCGGGTTCGCGCCCGCGCGGTCACACTTGTTGACGAACGCGATGCGCGGAACGCCGTAGCGGCGCATCTGGCGATCGACCGTGAGCGACTGCGACTGCACGCCCGCGACCGAGCAGAGCACGAGGATCGCACCGTCGAGCACGCGCAAGCTGCGCTCGACCTCGATCGTGAAGTCGACGTGGCCGGGGGTGTCGATGATGTTGATCTGGGTGTTGCCCCAGGTGCAGAACGTCGCTGCAGACTGGATGGTGATCCCGCGCTCGCGCTCGAGATCCATCGAGTCCATCTTCGCGCCGACGCCGTCCTTGCCCTTCACGTCGTGAATGGCGTGGATCCTCTTCGTGTAGAAGAGGATGCGCTCGGTCAGCGTGGTCTTCCCCGAGTCGATGTGGGCGCTGATTCCTATGTTCCTGAGCCTGGACAGATCGCTGATCACGAAGAGGACTCCTGCCGCCCCCTGGGGGAGGGCGGCTCTCGGCAAAAAACGCGGCGCGCTATAATCGTTAGCCGGCCGTCACGCCAGGGGAAAGTGGACTGGCGTGCCGGCTGACACCGTCTCGTCACGCCGGTGAGGGACGTGATTCCCTTCTTTTCTGGCTCGCCCACCGCATCGCAGGGCGCTCGACGAGCACCCACGAGGCGTAGCCCACGATGACGGAGGCGACCAGCGCGAACGACGCGGTCCGCGCGAGGTTCTTCCAGGTTGGCGGTGACGAGGCTTCGAGGTCGGAGACCCCGAGCGCGAGCTGGTGATAGAGAAACACGCCGTAGCTCACGATTCCGACGAAGGCGAGCGGGCGCGGCGCCACGATCGCGAGCGCGCGGCCGCGGCAGAGGGCGGCCGAGAGGACGAGCGCCGTCGTGACCAGCGAGAGCCACGCATACGGCGCGCCGCCGCCGGGCTCGAGGTAATGGAGCCCCTCCAGCCGGAACGCGATCACGAGCGCGGGCACGCACGCGGCGAGCGCCCAGGGCGCGAGCGAGGCCGCGCGCTCGGATCGTGCGAGGGCGACGAACGCCCGCGCCGCGAGCGCGCCGAGCACGAACTGATCGAGCCGGCTCGGGATCCACCGCCGCTGCGTCGCTTCGAGCAGGCCCGTGTGGATCCCGGGCTCGAGCACGACCGCGTGGAGCCCCATGCGCACGAGCCAGCTCGCGATCACGACGCCCGCGCCGATCCAGATCGATCGTCGGCCCTCCTTCAGGACGAGCGGCGCGAGCCACGGAAAGACCAGATAGAAGCAGGCCTCCGTGGTGAGCGACCACGAAGCGCCGATGATCACGATCCCGCCCGGCGAGACGTATCCTTGGAGCACCAACAGATGCGCGGCGAGCGACGCGGCGAACGAGGGCGCGCCGAGGACGCCGCGATGGAACACGAGCGTCACGACGAGCGCGACCCAGTACGCGGGCAGGATGCGCGCGGCGCGCCGGAGCAAGAAGTCGCGCGGGGGTTGTCCCCTGGAACGGATCCACGAGAGCCCGAGCGAGAAGCCCGAGAGCACGAAGAAGAGATCGACGCCCCACCACGCGTGATGCAGCACCGTCAGGATCCACGGCACGAGCGGCGCCGGCGCGTTCGCCTCGACCGACGCGCGCACGAGCGGCAGGAAGCGATCGCCGAGGTGCTGGACGAAGACCGCGAGGATCGCCACGCCGCGCAGCGCGTCGAGCTGCGGCAAGGACGGGCCCGCGCTCGGCGCCGGCCTATCGAGGGCGAGGGGCATGCGGAGCGGCGCGCGCGTCAGCGCGGCTGGATGCGGGTGAGGCCCACGGTGTCGTCCCACTCGTCGCCGTATCCCTCGAAGTGGATGCGGTACCGCTCCTGCCCCACGATGCCGACGATCACGGCCGGGTACATCGTGCCGTGCCACTCGACGCGCACGCGGTCGCCGATCTTGTAGATGTTCGTCTGCGCCGCCGCGAGCGCCTTCGCGCGCACCTTCTGCGGCGGCTCGGGGTGCACGACCGTCCCCTCGACGAGCTCCTTCACGCGCTCACGCGGCACGACCTCGTCCCAGATCGCGTCGTAGCCCTGGTAGTGGACCTTGAACTTCGTCGGCCCCTGGGTCTCGAGGATGACCGCCGGGTAGTTGTTGTTCTCCCACTCGACGAGGACCTGGTCCCCCACGTCGTAACGCTTCTTGCAGCCCGACGAGAGGGCGGCGACGAGCACGAGGGAGAGCACCGAGGACCGAACGAAGGCCATGACGCGGAGTTCGAGCGTCGGAGAGACGTCTCCGGCGGAGGGAGATACCCCCGAGGGCCAGGGCTTGCAAGCGCGTGGCGCGGCTAACTTCCGAGCGGACCTGGCGTATACCAACCCTCGATTGCGACAACTCCGTCCTCCGAGGGGGGGCGCATCACAGGCAGGAGGTCGCCGATGGCACGCTTGAACCTTCTCGATCCACTCGTCCGCAAGAACCCCTACCCCTACTACGCCGAGCTGCGTCGCGCGGCCCCGGTCTCGGTCGTCGACCCGGGCGGCGTGTGGGCCGTGAGCCGCTACGACGACGTCGTGTCTGTCCTGAAGAACCCTTCCGTCTTCTCGTCGCAGGGCCTCCGGGCGGCGACCGAGCATCCATGGCTCGGGTACAACCCGATCACCGAGTCGCTGGTCCTGCTCGACCCGCCGCGCCACACCGCCATCCGATCGGTCATCAGCCACGCGTTCAGCGCGCGCGTGCTCCCTCGGGTCGAGCCGCTCGCGCGCGCGGCCGCCGCAGCGTTCGCCGAGCGCGCCGCCCAAGGCCTCGAGGTCGACATCTGCGACGAGCTCGCCACGACCCTGCCCGCGAAGGTCATCGCCAACCTGCTCGGCATGGACGGCACGCTCGTCGACAAGTTTCGCACCTGGACCGAGGACCTCGTGGGCGTCCACCCCGGGACGCCCGAGGAGGCGCGCCCGCGCATCGTCGCTTCCATCGTGGAGCTCACGCGCTACGTCGAGGAGGTCTTCGAGGACCGCAAGCGCGCGCGGCGTGACGATCTCGCGAGTGATCTGCTCGACGCCCAGGTGGACGGGCGCCGCCTCGACGACGCGGAGCTCACGAGCTTCATGTTCCTCCTGCTCGTCGCCGGCTTCGAGACGACGACGCACCTGCTCACGAATTCGCTGCGGCTCCTCGCCGCGCGCCCCGATCTGCTCGACCGACTGCGCCGCGACCCCGCAGCGATCGGCCCCTTCGTGGAGGAGACGCTCCGCGTGGAGCCGTCCGCGCACGGGACGTTGCGCCTCGTGATGGAAGACGTCGAGCTCGGGGGCGTGCGATTGCCCGCGGGCTCCGTGGTATGCGCCCTGCTCGGCTCGGCGAACCGCGACGAGACCCGATTCGAGAACGCCGAGCGATTCGACATCGACCGGGAGCGGCGGCCGAACGTGGCGTTCGGGCACGGCGCCCATTTCTGCCTCGGCGCGCCGCTCGCCCGCGCCGAGGCCCGGATCGCGCTCGAGGAGCTCCTGCCTCGCGTGGGGGCGATCCATGTGACCCAGGAGCCGACGTGGAATTGCTCGCTCACGGTCCGGGGCGCCACGAGCTGCCGCATCCGGTTCGATCCGCTCTGACCGAGACGCGCGCTCGGGCAAGGTCGGGTGGGATCGGGCTTCGTTCTGCGCTACCCTCGGCCGCGTCGTGAGGTCCGCCGGACGTTTTTTCGAAACAGCGAGGGCGTGGGGCGCGGGGACCCTCGGGTTCTGCCTTTACGCCCTCGTCGTGGCGTGCGCGCCGAACCTCACGACGACCGGCGGCGCGGGCGGCGAGGGCGGCGACGCTGTGGGCGGCGCGGGTGCGAGCGCGAGCAGCGGCGCGGCCGGGTTCGGCGGCGGCGGGAGCGGGGGCGGCGGCGAGATCGTCTGCCCCGAGGTGCCGAACACGCCCGGGATGGTGGCCATGCCGGCCGCATTCGGGAAGTATTGCATCGACAGCACCGAGGTCACGAACGCCCAGTATGCGACCTGGCTCCCGCTGGTCGACCTGTCTCCCGTGAAGCAGGCACCCGAATGCGAATTCAACACGACGTTCGTGCCTGCGGATGGCGTCACTCCACCCGCGGACGATCGCCCCGTCGCGCTCATCGACTGGTGTGACGCGGCCGCCTTCTGCAAATGGCACGGAAAGCGGCTCTGCGGGAAAATCGGCGGGGGGCCGGTCCCGTACGGCGACATCAACAATGCTGCCGTGAGCCAGTGGTATGCCGCGTGCAGCAAAGGCGACAATTTCGCCTATCCTTACGGGATCGCGTACGCCGCGGATCATTGCAATGGCCAGGACAGGATGCTCGGCGCCTCGGTGCCCGTCGGCAGCCTGGCCGGCTGCGTGGGCGGCCTTCCCGGACTCCTCGACATGAGCGGCAACCTCTGGGAGTGGGAGGACGCCTGCGACGGGGCGACGGGGGAAAACGACACGTGTCGCCGGCGCGGCGGCGGATATGCGAGCCTCGCGACGGATCTCGATTGCCCGACGGCCGGAGGCGAGGCGCGCGGCGTCGCGAATGCGACCACGGGATTCCGCTGCTGCGCGGATGTGCCATGAGGAAAGAGATGATCCGTGCGATGCGGGGCTCGTGGACGCTCGGGGTGGCAGGACTCACGCTTCTCGTGGCGTGCGCGCCGGAGCTATCGACGACGGGCGGTACAGGCGGCAGCGGTGGGAGCGGAGGGGCGGGCGGACTCGGGGGCGCGAGCAGCAGCAGCGCGAGCGGCACGGGAGGCGCGGGCGGCGGACCGGTGGCCGTCTGTCCCGACGTACCTGACACGCCGACCATGGTGCTGGTGGAGGCCCCGGGAGAGGCAACCTATTGCATCGACAGCACCGAGGTCACGAACGCGCAATATGTGGCGTGGTTGAAGCAGATGCCGATCGTGGAATCGCTCCCGCAGTGCGCGTGGAACACGACCTTTCAACCGCAGATCACGCCGCAGGAGAACGACCTGCCCGTCGCGAACGTGGACTGGTGCGACGCGTACGCGTTCTGCGCCGCACACCAAAAGCGCCTCTGCGGCCGTATCGGCGGCGGGCAGCTGGCATATGCGGAGGCCACGGATGCCATGAAGAGCCAATGGTTCAACGCGTGCACCGGCGGGGGTACGAAGATCTATCCCTACGGCGACACGTACGATCCGACCGCTTGCAATGGCCAGGACAAGGATCCGATAGACGGCACCGTCGTCCCAGTGGCGAGCCTCGCGACATGCGAGGGCGGCTTTCCAGGGATCTTCGACATGAGCGGCAACGTCTGGGAGTGGGTGGATTCCTGCGACGAGGCGGTCGGCGGCACGCCCATGGAGAACCCGTGCCGACGCCAGGGGGGTGGATATACGAGCATCGCCGATCTCGATTGCCCCTCGATCTCCTCCGTCTACACCCGCAGCCAGACAACCCCGAACACCGGCTTCCGCTGCTGCGCGGATCCCCTATGAAAGAATTCGCTCCCGGCTCGATCGTCGACAGAAAGTACGCCCTCGAAAAACTCCTCGGGGAGGGCGGCATGGGCGTCGTCTGGCTCGCGCGCGACGTGCACACCGAGGTGCCCGTCGTCGTGAAGGCCATTCGCGCCGAATACGCGCATCGCAAGGATTTCCGCGACCGCATCCTCGCCGAGGGCCGCGCGCTCGCCCGGATCGACCACCCGAACGTCGTCCGCCTCAACGCCGTCGTCTCCGACGAGGACGGGCTCTGCCTCGTCATGCAGTTCATCGAGGGCGAGACGCTCGAAGATCGCATCGCGCGATACGCGAAATCCGGCGCGCCGCTCTCCGTCGCCGAGGCGCTCGCCCTCTTCCGCCCCATCGTGCAGGGCGTCGCCGCGGCCCACGCCGAGGGCATCATCCACCGCGATTTGAAGCCCGCGAACGTGCTCATCCGCGGCAAGGACGGCATCGTCAAGGTCACGGATTTCGGCATCGCCAAGGAAGAGAGCGACGCGCAGAAGGGCAAGGGCAACACCGAGGGCGTCATCGGCTCGGTGCTGTACATGTCGCCCGAGCAATGCACCGGAAAGAAGGACCTCGACAAACGCGTCGATGTCTATTCGCTCGGCATCGTGCTCTACGAGCTGCTCGTCGGGCAGGTGCCGTTCGACGGCGACAGCCATTACATGATCATGACGGCGCACGTGAAGGAGCCGCTGCCGAAGATCCGCGCGCGGCGGCCGGACGTGCCCGCGTGGCTCGAGGCCGTCGCCGAGCGCTGCGCCGCCAAGCGTCGGGAAGATCGGTTCGGCTCGTGCGAGGAGATCCTCGCGGCGCTCGACATGCAAGGCCAGGGGTTGTCCGGCCAGACCGCGCCCGCCGCGCCGCTCCACCTGACGACGCCGGCGGCGCCCTTGCACGCGGACGCGACGGCGCCAGGGATCCCGCAGACCGCGCAGGCTGCCGTGATCACGGCGCCTGGGAACGAGCCGTCCTCGAAGCGTGGGGTCGTCGTGGCGCTCACCGTGGGGATCGCCGCCCTCGCGGGGCTCGGGATCTCGTATTCGCTCGGCTTGTTCGGCGCGCCCAAGGACGAGCGGCGCACGGAGGCCAAAGGCCCGCCCGCGGTGGAGCACGCGACGAGCGCGTCCGCGCACGCGGGCCCGGGGCCGACCGTGGACACGAAACACCCCCTCGCCGCCCTCGCCGGGCGCTGGCGGAGCGAAAGCGGTCGCGAATACGACGCGGTCCTCGTCGGCGACCGGCTCGAAATGCGGATCCGCGACGCCAAACCGTTTGCGCACCAAGGATACGAGGAGGGCGAGGCCCGCTTCGTGCTCCGCACATTGCCCGGAAAAACCGATGTCTTCGGCGTGGAGGATCGGCTGCGGCCGAACCCGCCCGCGGGGAACGAATACGACGTCGCGCTCGCTCGTTCGACGTGCATCGTCCCGTACACCGAGATCGCGGGCAAACCCCTGGAGGCGCGGCTCGATGCCGGGAAGCTGCGCGTCTCCATGGTGCAAACGCAGCCGCCGGCGGCGAGCTACACGCTCGCCGGCAAGCGCGTCACGGGCTGCAAAAACCTCGCGGCCGCGCCGCTCACGCCGATCGAGAGCGTGCTCGGCCGCCCCTGATCCGGAGGCCCGAACCGTGTCCCTCGAGCTCTCGCTCCACGCGCGCACGCCCTACGCGCTCCAGCCCTCCTCGATCCAGTTTCGCTTGCGAATCACGAACCGGGGCCCGGCGCCGGTCCGGGGCGAGGTGCCGGACGGGATGAGCCTGCTCACGACGGACGAAAAGGGCCAATGGCTCAACTTCCTCCCTCGCGCTCCGTGGCCCTATCCGCCCGAGGAAATCGAGATTCCCCCGGGCGGCGCCCACGAGATGACCGTTTCCTCCTCGGCGTGCGGGAGCATGCGCGACGTCGGCTTGTACCGCGCGTCATGCCGCTGGGGCGGCGCCGAGAGCAACGTCGTCGAATACCGGGTCCTCGGCGACCGGCAATCCTACGTGGCGACGCTGCGAGCCGTCTCCGAAAGGACGGTCGAGCTCACGCTCGACAACCGAGGGCGGGCGCCAATCGATTGGGGCGAGCCCTGCGACCCCGAGCAGGACCTGGGCTTCTGGCACGAGGGCAAAACGCGATTGGAGGCCGTGCTGACCACGGGCGCGGATCTCGTGCGAATCGTGCCGGGCACGCCGGCCGTGATTCGAATCGAGCTGCCGGAAGCCGAAAGCGGCCGGAATCTCTCCGGCCGCTTCCAGCGCGAGCCCTTCGCGAGCGGCGAGACGAAGATCGTCTTCTGAGGGGTTATTTCCCCTTCCCCGCCTCGATCCGCTGGATGGTCGCGAGCTCGTTCGCGAACATCACGCTGCGTTGACCATTCTCGAAGACGGGCGCCGGCCCCGCCGTGCCCGGACGGCCTTGCTCGCCGGCCGGACCGAACTTGCCCAGCGCGCCATTCTTGCCGTCCTTCGGCTTGCATTCGGGATCGCCCGCCCTCACGGGGCCGGCATTGCCTCCCTTGCCGCCCCGCCCGCCATCGCCGCCGGGCCCACGATCGCCGCCCTGGCCGCCGACGCTCAGGAGCAGGAGCCGCCCCTTGAGTTTGTCCGCATTCGCGTCGTCCAGGATCACCTTGATCAGACCGCCGGGGCCCCCATCGCCGCCCCGACCGCCGGGGCCGCCGTTGGTCCCATCCGTGGCGTCCGTGCCGTCGATGCATTCTTCCTTCGCGTCCACGCCGTCCTTGCCCGGAATGCCGGACACGCCCTCCCTGCCCCGGCCGCCTTCGCCGCCGACGCTCGTGATCCGCACGGGTTTGTCGGAGGAGGGGCTGATCACATAAGCGCGGTTGCCCGGCCAATCGATGCGGATGAGCGCCGCGTCGGGGTAAAACGGCGTCGAGAGCGTGGTGATCGAGATCGTGAGCTCCGGCCCCGGCCCGCCTTGCTCGCCCACGCGCCCCTTCGCGCCGCGGATCTGTTGCTCCTTCTGGCAATCGTAGACGGGCTTCAGCTGGGCCTCGCCCTCCATCGATTTGCCGCTCGTCGCCGACTCCAGCCAGCCGCGCAGGCCCATGCCCGTATCGGCCGTCTTGAGGACGTCCTTGTCAGGCATCCAGATGAAATTGCCGCCGCCGATGAACCCCGAGCTGCCCTGGATGTGCACGAGATTCGAGGAGATGACCGTATCCTTTTGGCTCATGCACCCCTTGTTCGGGTCGACGTTGCTGCAGGACGTGCCGTCCTTCAGCTTGGCGACGACCTCGACCTGGAAGGGGTCCCCCGGGCAGAACAGGAGCTGCCCCGACGCCGGCCGGACCGAGACGTTCACCACGTTCTTCGGGTCGATCTGCGCTTGGGAGGGGCCGCAGCCGACGAGCAGGGGCAGCGCGGCGACGAACGGAAGGGAGGCGAAACGACGCAGGAAAGACATGAAAAAGCTCCTCGATGGTCCAGGAAAACGCGTGCTCGTTCAGGCGCCGCCGGCCGGCGGGACGTACGGGGTCTGCGGCGAAGAAGGCTGGCTCGACGGGGTTTGCCACACGCCGGGCTTGCGCTTCGTGGGATCGATCCCGGCCGCCTTCGCTCGCCAGCAGCCGCGGGGTACGTCTTGCCAAACGCCGTTCACCTGCACGGCTTTGAGGAGCACGCGCCGGTTGACGGGGTCGTCGACCTCGTCGCCGCGATCGACGGCGGGGCAATACTCGCCATAGCCGACCGGGACGAGCCGGTTGCGATCGACGCCGCCGGCCACGAGGGCATTCGCCATGGCCTGGGCGCGGCGCTCGGTGAGGTTCAGGTTGTAGTTCTTGTCGCCCTTGCTCGACGCGTGCCCCTCGATCTCCATGCGCTGGATCTGCGGCACTTCCTTCAGCACCTTGGCGATCTCGGCGACGGTCGCCTTCGCGGCCGGGGTGAGCTCGGCCGAATCGAGCTCGAAATCGACCTTCTTCGTCTCGGGGATGACGATCTCGTGCGAGCTCTCGTCATACGCGACCTCACCCGCGGCCTGGTCGGGGCAGCCGTCGTCGTCGCGATAGCCGTTCAGCGTCTCGGGCTCCTTCGGGCACTTGTCGTTGACGTCCGCGACGCCGTCCTGATCGCCGTCGGGGGAGGGGCAACCGTCGCCCACGTTCGGCGGCAGGTTGTCCTCGGGCTGGATCGGACACTTGTCCTTCGCATTGGCGACGCCGTCCTGGTCCTCGTCGTCCGAGGGACAGCCGTCCTCGGCCTTCGGCGGCAGGCCGTCCTCCTTTGCGTAGGGACATTTGTCGTCGGCGAGCAGGACGCCGTCGTTGTCGGGATCGGTCGCGGGACAGCCGTCGTTCGCCTTCGGCGGCAGGCCATCTTCGGCCTCCGCGGGGCAAGCGTCGTCGATGTCGGCGGCGCCGTCTTGATCGGTGTCGGCGCCTCGCTCCGCCTGCCCGTACATCGGCCGCGGCGCATAACCGGAGCCACACGCGGCGGGCACGAGCGAGAGGACGAGGGCGAGAAGAGGGCTACGAGCGAAGGTCTTTCGAGGGGGCATGACGCAGAGGGCGCGGAGCCTAGCCGTCCTCGGGGCCGTTGGGAAGAAAAGAGCCGCGTCGCGGCTCAGTTACACACGTTTCCGCAGCTCATCGAGCCGCACTGGTTGAGCTGCTGCACCTGGTTCGCGCCGCCCGGGTGCTGCGCGAGGCAGGTCTGCGGGCAGGACATGTTGCCTTGCGGGCAAGCCCGCACGCAGTCGATGAGCGCCGTGCACTCCGGGTTGCCGACGCAGGCCTCGAACTGCGCCTCGCATTGCTGGGCCAGGCAGAGCTCGCAGGCGCCGACCATCCCCGCGCCGGGGCACGAGGGCGCGCAGAGCGTGCCCGCGCAGCTCGACGCGATCAGGAACTCCGTAAAGCCGAGCGAGTTTTTCTGCTGACAGGATTGCGCGCACGCCTGGTCCATCGCGGGGCACGCCTGCAAACAGGGGACGATTCCAAGGCAGGACGGCTCGCCGGCGCAGTCGCAGTACGCGACGTTGCACTGCTGGAACATGCACGCGGCGCAGTCGTCCGGCGGCTGCATGCACGCTGGAGCGCCGCCGCCCATGCCGCCGGCCCCGCCGGCCCCGCCCATGCCGCCCGCGCCGCCCATCCCGCCCATGCCCCCGGCTCCGCCGGCCCCGCCTACGCCGCCCATCCCGCCGGTCCCGCCGGATCCGGCCGTCCCCGTGCTCCCCGTGAACGCGCCGCCCGTCGTGTCCGAGATGTCGCTTCCGCATCCGCCGAGGACGATCGGAAGCCCGACCATTCCCACGCACAAGAGAAGAAGCGAAAAGGTTCTGTTCATGGACGATCGCATAACGCACCTCCCGAAGCGTGAGATCTCCGGAAAGCCCACAGGGTAAAAACATCGTGACAGATCGTACATACGGGCCGAGGCGGGGCGGCGTGTGCGGACGCAAGCCGCGCTTGCCATCGGGGCCGAAAGTGGGGAGGCTTCAGCCGTGATGGGACCCGACGATCGCGACGTCGCAGCCGAGCCTTCCGAGAGCGCGCCCCTCGTGCCGGCCGAGGCCCTGCTCGCGCCGCCGCGGGCGAAGGTGCGGGCCTCGGTGGCGCGCCTCTCCGGCCACTGGTTCGTCGTGGCGACGTCGAACGAGCTCGGGGATCGGCCGATCGCGCGGACGCTGCTCGGCGTGCCGCTCGTGCTCTTCCGCGACGGCGAGGGCAAGCCGGGGGCGCTGATCGATCGCTGCCCGCACCGGAACGTGCCGCTCTCGATCGGCGAGGTGGTGGAGGGGCAGCTCCAGTGCTCGTACCACGGCTGGCGCTTCGACCGCGGGGGCGCGTGCAAGTTCGTCCCGTCGCTCGTCGGCGACGCCGGAGCGAAGGCGCGCAACGCGCCGAGTTTTGCGGCGCGGGAGCAGGACGGGTTCGTGTGGGTGTACGGGACGCCGAACGAGGCGCCGAAGACCGAGCCGTACCGCTTTCCCCAGCTCGGCGCGGGGTACACGACGGTGCGGCGGCGGGTCGAGTCCGAGAGCACGATGCACGCGGCGCTGGAGAACGCGCTCGACGTGCCGCACACGCAGTACCTGCACAGCGGCCTGTTCCGTTCGAAGCCGCGGGGCATCCAGATCGAGGCGCGCGTGACGCGCACGCACGACCGCGTGGTGGCCGAGTACGTGGGCGAGCCGCGCCCGACGGGCCTCGTCGCGCGGATCCTCTCGCCGTCGGGCGGGGAGGTGACGCATTTCGACCGGTTCATCCTGCCCTCGATCGCGGAGGTCGAGTACAAGATTGGCACGGAAAACCATTTCCTGGTGTCCGCCGCGATGACGCCGGTGACGGATTTCCTGACGCACATTTACGCGGTGGTGAGCTTCCGGGTCCGGCTCTTCCCGGGCTGGCTGCTCAAGCCGTTCCTCTTGCCGCTCGGGCTCAAGGTGTTCGCGCAGGACGCGGCGCTCCTGAAGTTGCAGACGGAGAACATCCAGCGGTTCGGGGGCGAGCAATATGCGTCGACGGAGATCGACGTGCTCGGTCGACATATCTGGCGGCTCATGCGGAAGGCCGAGCGGGGGGACCTGTCGACGAGCGAGAATGTTCATGAAGAAACGGTGAAATTGCTCGTGTAGGGGTTCCAGAAGGTAAAACGGGTTCCAGTTGGAAAAACTCGAGGAGCGTGGTAGGGCGATGGGCAAGGAGGCACCGCACATGGGAGAGGCCGCTCGCAAGCTCGTCACGTTCGCCGAGTACATCGCGTTCGAGGAGAAGGCGGAGACGAAGCACGAGTACCGGAACGGCGAGATCGTCGCAATGGCAGGGGGGACGCTGGAGCACGCCAGCATCGCGGGAAACCTCGCGTTTTTGCTTGGCAGCCAGCTCCGGGATCGCCCTTGCACCGTGTTCAGCTCGGATGCTCGGGTGCGGGTGCCCGCCACGGGCCTCGTGACGTACCCGGACCTCAGCGTCGTCTGTGGCAAGCTGGAGCGGGATCCGGAGCACAAGCACACGATGACGAACCCGATCGTCCTCGTCGAGGTCCTCTCGCCGAGCACCGAGGCGTACGATCGCGGGGCTAAGTTCCATCATTACAAGCAGATCCCCTCGCTGAAGGAATACGTCCTCGTGTCGTCCGAGCAGCGGCTCATCGAGGTATTCCGCCGACGGGAAGACGGCTCGTGGAGCTACCACGACACAGCGGAAAAAGGGGCTGCGGAGCTCACCTCGATCGGCTGCAAGCTCGATCTGGATGACGTCTACCGCAATCCGCTGGGCGAGAGCGCGTAAGCCTCACGGTCCGGCATCACTCCCCTCGAACGTGGCGGCCTGGATGATGAGGAGACGGGAGAGCGTGCTTGCTCACACCCTGCCAGGGGCACTAAGCTGCTCTCGCTGGGAGGTGTATCATGGGGTTGCTTGATCGCGGGAACAACGAGTTCAGTACGTCCGTCACGCGTTCGTGGCTGATTGCTAACAGCGCGGAGCTCACGACCTTGCTCACGGCGCTGGGCGCCTTCCAGAACGACGACAAGAGCGTGCCGAAGCTCGTCACGCTTTATGGCGCCCTCTACAACTGGGGCTTCAAGAAGCCGAAGGAGTACGCGCGGCGGGGGCGGCTGGCAAACGAGCTGCGCAACCAGATTGTCTCCAAGGCAGTCATGCTCCAGAACGTGCACGCCCTCGGCGAATTCAACCAGAAGTTCATGACCCTGCCCCCCTCGTGGAGCTTCTTGCAGGACATCACGACCGCACTCGCGCCTCACGTCGCCACGTTGAAAAACATCGAGATCACGGATCGGCCGACGGGGGTTCCTGGCGCCTACGACTTCACCGCGGGGAACGTTTTTGCCGAGCAGGACCGCAACCATGCCAACATCGACACGACCGAGGTGCGCGAGAACAAGCAGTACGAGCCGAAGCTCTGGCTGCGGCTCGGTCGGCGCGTGGTCACCCCGCAGACGGACGGCAAGGGGTATGGGCGGTGCTTCAGCTGCGCCGCGGCGGCGATCTACAAGATGGTCATGGATCCGGCGTTCGACGACTACATGATCGAGCACGTGGGCGCTGAGGATTACGATCACCACCTCGTGCTGGTCGATCGGCCGAGCGCGACCGGGGTGAACGGGAATGGGCTGAACGATGGCAAGGCGGCGTGGCTCAGCTCGGCAGCGGCGATCGACGTATGGCAGGGGAACCTGAACGGCAACACGAAGTACGCCTCCATCGCGAGCGACAACGTGTACGTTGCGGGCTCGACGCTGAAGTGGTTCTGCGCCTTCCCGCCGTCTCGCCGCGCGCTCGATCGGGAATTCGCGAACGGCCTTCGGGCGCCGCAGCGCAACCCGGTGGACATGGGGCAGATTCAACGGGCCCGGGAGGCCCTCCAGAATGCGCCCGGTCCGAAGACGCGGAACCGCAAGGGGCTCGATGGCAAGTGGATCGTCGAGAAGCTCGTCGGCGAAAACTGGGTGAAGGTCTGAGCATGCGACGAACACCTTTCACGAGCGCTCTTCTCGTCGGTCTCGCTCTCGCCGCGTGTTCCCCGGAGACACGCGATTACACGGGCGGCACGGGCGGCACCGGCGCAGGCGGCGGCGGGACCGGCGGCGGCCCTCCGGGCTGCGAAGCCGGGACCGCCACGTGCGACGACATGCCGGGGTGCGAGGTGAATACCCTGGACGATCCCCTGAACTGCGGCGGTTGCGGGATCGTTTGCCAGCGTTCGTGCGTCGACGGCGTGTGCAACGATCCCGCGCACTTGACCGCGGGCTACGACCATACGTGCAGCCTGACGGGCGTCGGCGAGGTGTTTTGCTGGGGCCGCAATGATTCAGGGGAGCTCGGCATCGCGAGCGGCGCGGAACCGACCCCCGCGCCGGCAAAGGTGGCTGTGGCGACGAAAGCCGTCGACGTCGACGCGGGCGGAGGCCTGTTCAAGAATGCGGCCGGCGCGGATCAGGTCCTCGCGCACACCTGCGCGGCGCTCGAAGACACGACGGTCCAGTGCTGGGGGTCGAACTCGGCGGGGCAGCTCGGCATTGGTCAATCCGGCTGGCAGGACAAACCTGCGACGGTCATCAGCCTCGTCGGCGCCGTGTCCGTGAGCGCGGGCGGGCGGCATACCTGCGCCGTGACGAACAAGAACGAGCTCTTCTGCTGGGGTGCGAACGATCGAGGGCAGATCGGCATCGGGATGGCGAGCCCCGAGGTGAACACGCCGGCGAAGGTGCCGCTCGAAGGCGTGCGCCAGGTCTCGGCCGGATACGAGCATACCTGCGCCGTGCTTACGGATGGCACGCTCCATTGCTGGGGCGGCGATGGCCTGATGGGCCCGCTCGGCCTCGGGGGCGGCGATGATCAGCCTTCGCCGAAGGTCGTGAGCTTGACGGGCGTGGATCGGGTCTCGTCCGGCGCCACGCATACCTGCGCCTTGAAGGGCGGACAGCAATATTGCTGGGGCAATGGCTACCAGGGGCAGCTCGGCATCGAGAACGAGTTCACGTGGCGCACGACGCCCACGGACCCCTCTGCGGTCCCGAAGCCGATCTTCGTGTCGGCGGCATTCAACCACACGGCGAGCATCTCCGACGACGGCGGCCAGGTCTACGTGACGGGCGTCGGCGTGCCGCTCGGCAATGGCACGACCGACACCACCTACGTCCCCCTTCCCGTGGAGCTCTTCGACGCGACCGAGATCGTCGGAGGCCGGCTCCACACCTGCGCGAAGACGGGGGCCGGGCGCGTCTTCTGCTGGGGCGGCAACGAGCACGGCCAGTCCGGCATCGGGGGGGCCACCGCCCAGGACCTCCTGGTCCCGAGCGAGGTCAAGTTTCCCTAGCCCCAGCCGATCCCGATTTTCCGCCCTGGTCGCCCTGTGATACCTCTCTAGGCCGCGCGGGCGGCCACTACGGGCGTCCAGAGGGGAAACTCCGTGAAAGCGACCTATGCATTGAGCAAGCCGACGATCGTCGTCGGTGAGTCCACCAAGCTATCGCTCGTCGTCCGCTTCGGGGCAGAGGGGAAGAAGGAAGACGCGCCGAGGAGGAAGCTGAACCTCAGCCTCGTGCTCGATCGTTCGGGCTCGATGGGCGGCACGCCGCTGCGGCAGGCCATCAAGGCCGCGCAGGCGCTCGTCGGCGAGATGAAGGAAGACGATCGCGTGAGCGTCGTCATCTTCGACGACAGCGCCGACACGATCGTCGATCCGGTGAACGCCAAGGACAAGAAGGGCATCCAGGACAAGATCGGCAAGGCGCGCGCCGGCGGCTGCACGAACCTCTCGGGCGGCTGGCTCGAAGGCGTCAAGCACGTGAAGAAGCACGCGAAAAAGGACGAGGTGAACCGCGTCCTGGTCCTCACGGACGGCCAGGCGAACATGGGGATCACCGACCCCGACGTGCTGAAGAAGACGTCCCGCGAGAAGGCGGGCGAGGGCGTCGTGACGACGACGCTCGGCTTCGGCTCGGGCTTCAACGAGGACCTGCTCATCGGCATGGCCCGCGAGGCCGAGGGCAACTTCTATTTCATCGAGTCGCCCGAGGACGTCGAGCAGGTCTTCAAGATCGAGCTCGAGGGTTTGTCCTCCGTGATCGGGCAGAACCTCGTCGTGAGCGTGCGGCCCGACGACGTCGTGGAGCACGGCTGGGTGCTGAACAAGTACCGCATCCAGGAGAAGGGGAGCGAGCTCGAAGTGACGCTCGGCGACGTGTACGCCGTCGAGGACAAGGTCCTCGCGCTCGAGCTCGAGGTGAAGCCGACGAAGGCCGGGACGATCAAGGTCGCGTCAGTCCAGTTCCAGTACCAGACCGTGGTCGACGGCGCGATCAAGGACGGGTCGGGCGAGTTCGTCGTGACCGTGAACGCGGGCACGGCGGAGGAAGCGGCCGCGGCGGCGCAGGACATCAACGTCATCGGCGAGGCGCGTCGCCTGGAGACGGCGAAGCTCAAGGACGAGGCGGTCGATCTCGCGGACAAGGGCGACCTCAAGAACGCGGCGCAGAAGCTTCGGAAGATGGCCGAGGATCTGCGCAACAGCCCGCTCGCGAACCAGTTCGCGTTCGCCGAGGAGATCGAGCAGCTCGAGCACTTCGCCGATCGGCTGGAGAAGCGGTCGTACGACGGCGTGCTCCGCAAGGAGCTGCGCGATCAGTCCTACCAGGCCGGAACGCGAAGCCGCGGCGACCTCGCGCAGCGCGGCACGGCGGGCGGCAGCGCGGCGGGTTTGCCCACGGTCACGAGCGCGGACGGCGGCGTCGTGGTGCGCTGCGAGAAGGAGGGCGGCAAGCTCCGGATCAAGGTGATCTCGGACGGCTTCGACGCGTCGAAGAACGTGCAGTTCCCGCGCGCGATCCGGCAGGAGGGCGTGACGTACCTCGTCGAGAACGTGGTGGGGAGCAACGACGGGAGCTTCTACCGCGCGGCAGGCTGGATCAAGCGGCTGCTCCGGCCGGGCGAGACGGTGAGCGTGAGCTCGGGCGGCTCGAGCCGGCGCTCGTCGGGATCGTCCTCGAAGGCGGCGAAGACGCCCGCGACGGCGGCGGATCTGCCGACGTGCACGGAGATCGGCGACGGCGTGCTCGTGCAATGCGTGCCCGAGGGCAAGAAGCTCCGCGCGCGCGTGGTGAGCGACGGCTACAACCCGGACTACAACATCCGCTTCCCGCGCAGCATCCGCGAGCTCGGGGTGCTGTACGTCTGCGACGAGGTCGTCGAGGCTTCGGGCGGCGGCTCGTACATCGCGGGCGGCGAGATCAAGCGGCTCATCCAGTAAAACCACGCCGGGCGCGGCGCTCGCTCGGTCGCCGCGCCCTGTTTGTCCCACCATTCGGTTCTCCACCGGAAAACGGGCAAGCGCGAGGAAGGCCGGGAAAAATGTTTCCTCGGCATCTCCTCGGGGGTACGCTTCGCCCGGCCCATGCCCCGTTCGACGAAAAAAACCCCCGCAACGAAAAGCTCCACCCGGAAGAGCCCGGCGAAACCATCCTCCACGAAACGCGCCGCACCCAGGAAACGCGCGGCTGGGTCCGAGGCCGGGATGCCTCCCTGGGCCGCGCTCAACAATCGTGGCAATCGCAAGCAGGAGGACGGCGATCTCGACGGCGCGATCGCCGATTTCACGAAGGCCGTGGAGCTCGCGCCCGAGGAGCACGCGCCGAGGTACAACCGCGGCAATGCCCGATCGCTCGCCGGCGACGTGCACGGCGCGATCGACGATTACTCGAAGGCGATCGAGATCGCCCCGGAATTCGCGCCCGCCTGGCAGCGCCGCGGCCTTTCGAAGCAACGTCACGGGGATCTCGCAGGCGCGATCGCCGACCTCGACGAGTCCATTCGCCTCGCGCCGGACGAGCCGAGCGCCTATGGCGAGCGGGCCGCGCTTCGGGCCCTGCGCGCCGATTTCGAGGGCGCCGTGAACGACTGCGAGCGCGCGCTCGCGATCGCCTCGCCCGACTGGCATCATCGCCCGAACACCCAGCACCTGCTCGACACGATTCGCAAGGCCGCGGAAAACCAGAGGACCGGTACCATGGAAGGCAAAAAGGACGGAAAGAAGGCGCGCAAGGGCGCGAAGGTCGAAGAAGCGCCGCGGACGGCCCGGATGGTGGTCGAGGAGGTGCTCGGGGCCTCGGGTTTTTCGTTCGCCCTCTCCGAGGACGAGGCGGGCTACGTGGACTATCTGGCCGGGGTGGGTCAGGGGATCGTGGAGTCGTTCGCGATCCGTCTGTCCGAGGAGCTCGAGCGGGTCGTCGTGTACGTGCTGTTCGAGCCGAAGGCGAAGAAGGAGCTGCGCGCGGAGCTCGCCGAGTTCGTCACGCGCGCGAATTTCGGCATGGGCGACGGCAATTTCGAGATGGACTTCGACGACGGCTCCGTCCGGTTCAAGGTCGCCCTCGATTACACCGACGAGCCGCTCTCGGCGCTGCTCGTGCGAAACATGATCTTCGACGCGATGGATACGACCGAGGTTTACGCGGACGCACTCGCGCGCGTGATCGCCGGGAAGGCCAAAGCAAAGTCGGCCGTTCGCGCGGCCGAGAAGGCGGCGATGGAGTCGGGTTCGCTTTGAACGCGCCTCCCCCCGGCCCGCGCGGGACAAGCCCCTTGTACCGCGGCCGCAACATGCGAAAGTAGGCCGCTGGAGGGTTTTCGTTTGCCTACCGCTCGGGATGGCTATCTCGCCGTGTTCGCGTCGGCCCGCAGCGACGCGGGTCGCGCGATGGCCCTGGCCAACGTCGCGGCCCTGCTCGCCCACCGCGGCGACAAGGTCCTCGTCGTCGACCTCGCCGTCGACTCGCCCACGCTGACGCGGTACTTCCCGGACGACACGAAGCGCCGCGCCGCCACGTCGACGAGCCCGAGGCCTCGGCCCGCGCCCGGCGTCGTCGATCTGCTCGCCGCCGTGCGCGAAGAAGCCAGGCGCTTGCACGCGACGCGTGGTCCCGCCGGCGGCGGCGCCGCGCGCGAGCTCGTCGAGCGCATCATCGAGGCGAACGACGCCGCGATCCGGCGCGTGCCCCTGCGCTACCCCGGCCTGCCCGAGGACCGGACGGTGGAGCTGCACTTCCTGCCCGTCGGCGGCGAGGACACGCCGCGCGAGCGAAACCGCCCGCTCGACGGGCTCGAAGCGCTCCCGGGCGTGCTCGAAGAGATCGCGGCCGCGCTGCGCGGTCGTTACGACGCGGTGCTCCTCGATGCGCCGACGGGCGAGACCGAGACGACCGCCCTTTTGGCCTCGCACCTCGCCGACAAGCTCGTGGTGGTGCTCGACGACGCGTCGCTCGAAGAGGCCATCGACCTCGGCGCCTGGGCGCACGGCAGGCGCGCGATCGCCTCGACGGATCGGCCCATCCACCTCTTCCCGCTGCTCGTGCACGTGGCCGACGGCCCCGCGGGCCGCGCGTTCGTGGAGGAGGCGCGCCCGCGGCTCGAAGCGCTGCTCCGGCAAACCCTCGCGCTGCCCGCGTGTGACCTCTCGCTCTACCTCGAGCTCGCGCAGATCCCGCAGCGCAGCGCCGCGAAGCCCGCCCCGCGCCTCGCCGCCGAGGTCGAGCCGACGTCGGATCCGCAAGGTCTCTCGCACGCGTACTTTCGCTTCGTGCAGTGCCTCTCGAAGACGAGCCCGATCAAGGTCGGCGCGCGCGCGCGGCCCATGTCGGCGGAGCTGCTCTCGGCGATCGAAGCCAGGCGCGCGGCGCCCCAGGCGACGCCCGCGGAGGGCCTGCGCGCCGTGCCCGCGGAGAGGCCGAGCGCGCCGGGTCTCTCGTCTCCGCCCACCACCGCGCCGCCCGCAGGGCCCGGGGGCCGCGCGACGAGCCCCACGGAGCGGCCGTCGCGCCCCGATCCGCTCTCGTCGCGCAAGCTCTCGGCCCAGCACGCCGAGCGCCTGGCCGAGGCGATGGCGCTAAGGGCGCAGGGCCGGAACGCCGAGGCCGCCAAGATCTGCGCGGCGATCGTGCGTGAAGCGGTGCGCGACGAGCGCGGGAGCAAGGAGACGGCGAAGGCGTTCCTCGCGCTCGGCGATCTCTCGGCGCAGACCGAGACGGGCGAGTACGACGAGGTCGTCCGGAGGTTCCACGACCGCAGGCACGAGGATCCGGAGATCTTCGAGGCCGTGCTGCTCGCGCTCTACCGCAGGGGAAAACGCCACGCGGCCCGCGAGCGCTTCGCCCTCGCGACCGACAGCCTCTCGGCCGCGCTCGAGCTCGCCGGGGAGTGGAAGTTTGCAGGACAAACGTCCTCCGTGGATCTGCGCGCCATCGCGGCGGACGCGGCCCTCGTGCTCGGCGTGATCTCGATCGAGCGAGGCGACGACGCGCGCGCGCTCGCGGCCCTCGACCACGCGGCGCTGTCCACGCCGGGCGGGAGCAGCACGGCGCAGCGGGAGACGGAGGCCGCGGCCGCGTGCCTCTCGGCGTTCGTACTCGCACGCTCGGGCCGGCCCGACGAGGCGGCCGAGCGGGCGAGCGCCCTTCGCGAGCGGCTCGGCCCCTCGCCGGCCCCGGTCGAAGGCGCGATCGCGGCGATCGCGGCGTGCAACGAGGGCGCCGCGCTCGGGCTCGCGGGGCGCTACGACGACGCGCTCGCCGTGCTGGGGGCGCTCTCCGAGCGGCTCACGGGCACGTGGCAGAGCCCGTTCCACGAGGTCGCGATCGCGGCGGCGTACAACGAGGCGGCGGTGCTCGCGCGCGCTGGCCGGCCCGAGGCGGCGCTCGAACGGCTCGGGCAGATGCGCACCTCGCTCGGCGGGCTCGGCGCCGTCGTGCACCGGGTGCGCTTCTCGGCCGCGCTGCTCGAAGGGCACCTGCTCTCCGCGCTCGGCCGGAAGGACGCGGCGATCGCGATGCTCGAAGCGACGCAGGACGCGCTGCGCTGGATGGATGTTTGTCTCGACCACCCGGGCGAGGTGTACATGCGCGAGCGCCGCGCCGACGTCGCCTGGTACCTCACGCTGATGCGCGAGCAGATCCGCGGCGTGGACGGGCTGCCGGGGCTGCTCCAGGCGAGCGAGGAGGAGGGCGACGCGCGGCACGGTCGCGTGCACCTGCGCGCGGCCTTCGAGCTCGTGCGGCACGGGCGCAGGCTCGACGATCTCGGCGCCCACCGCGCGGCCGGCGCCTGCTACGAGGAGGCGATGTCGCGTCTCGAGCGCGCCGGATCGCGGCCGCCGGGCGACGCGGCAATGCTCGCGTGCGCGGGCCTCGTGGCCCTGTCGCGTGGCGCGGCGCAGCGCGGCATCCCGCTCCTGCGCAAGGCCGCCGAGCAAGGCGGGACGGCCGCGCTGCAATGGTCGGTGGAGCGCATGCGCGGCGAGGGGCTCGACGTGGAGGCGCTGGTGGAGGCCGTGCGCGAGGCCTTCGACTGGGTCCCGCGCGACCGCACGGACGCGCTGCGCGCCGCCGATCCGCTCGGCGTGACGTTGATCCGCGCGCTCGTCTACCCGGGCCGCCCGCCCGAGCCGCTCCTGCCTCCCCTGCCCTTCCCGCCCGTGGGCGCGCGCTTTTCGGCCGCGGCCACGCCCGCGCTCACGCCGGGCGCGCCGGGCCTGCCGCAGGCGGCCGCGCTCGTGCACGTCGGCCGGCTCCTCCTGCTCGATCCGCCCGACGGCACGGAGAACGACCTCGCCACGTTCGGCCCGCTCGCGACCGAGCCCGTGACGTCGACGCGGATCTCCCCGGTCTCGCTCGCGTCCCCGCTCACCTGGCCCGAGCGCGTCGGCGCGCCTGCGGGCTCGGGCGAGGAGATCGCGAACGCGCTCGACGCGCTCTACCCGCGCGGTTTGCCGACGTCGGCGCTCATCCATGGGCAGGCGACGGGCCCGGACGGCGTGGTCGTCACGTCGGCGCCCGTCGCCGTCGAGGTGGAGGCGCGCGACAGCTCGACCTTCCGCATCGCGGTGCTGAGCGACGTGCATGGCCACGATCGGCTGGTCTACGACGGCGTCACCTCGATCCAGATCCGCGACGGCCAGGGCGCCTCGGCGCCGCGCCGCGTCGCCACGCCCCTGCTCGCGCTCTGGCGCGCGCTCGCGATGGGCCCGCACGGGACGTTTTCCCTGTCGATCGCGCCGGCCTCGTCGTCGCCCTCGATGGTCGTGCTCACGGGCGCGCCGCGCGAGCCCGGCACGGGAATTCTCCGCGTCGAGCTCCACGTCGATCGCGTGCTCATTTCGCGCGGGGATCCCGCGGCGCTCCGGCGTGTCCTCGCCGAGGACGTCGACGGCGTGGTGTATCGGTTTGAGGTCGAAGCGACGGTCGGCAAGATCGAGCCATCGCTCTTCGGAAGCATTCCGGGTCTGTAAGGCGTGACAGGGCAGGATCGGCCGCCGCGCAGGTCGCGCCGTTCCTGCCCAACCTGCGCAGCCGCGGCGGGCCTCGCGACGGGAAAACGGGCGTCAAGGACGTGGCACGTGGGGTGCAAGGGACTCGTCCGTCCTTGTCACGTTTTCCTGCTCGGGCTGCACCATGAACCACCTCGCCCTGCAACCGATCCACGTCGCCGAGGCGCCCCGATGGGAGCTCGCCGCGTTTCATCGATCGCCGAGCTACCGGATGGACCTCGTGGCGCTGTTCACGATGCTCGACGAGCTCTCGTTCCGCTCGATGCTCGATGTCGGGAGCGGGACGGGGCTCGTGGTGCGCGAGGCGCGGGGGCGCCACCCCGGGCGGCGCATTGACGGGGTGGATCGATTCGATTTCGGCGCGGGCGAGGCGCGGCGGCGGCGACGGCGGTACGACGTGATGACGGCGGTCCACACGCTGAACCACGCGCCGCACTTGGATCGGGCCGCGGCGAGCATGGCCGAGCACCTGACGGCGGGCGGGCACGTGGTGGTCGTCAATCCGAACCCGGCGTTCACGTGGATCGGCGTCGAATACCTCGATCCCCGGATCCTCGACCGCGTGATGGCGCCGCACGGGCTCCGGCGCGTGCGGCTGCTCGAATACGGCAACGAGCTGCTCGTGTACCGGAAAAACTGAGCATCAGGGCTCGGAAACGGCGGTCACCTCGTAAAGCTGGTGCTCGCCGGTTTTTCCTTTGACGGCCACACGCGCGGTTTTCCCGATCGTCACGCGCCCGGAGACCTCGCGGTGAGCGGCCTCCGAGACGAGCAGACGGGCGCCCACGTCCTTCGTGGCGGATTCGATGCGGCTCGCGAAATTGACCGCGTCGCCGATCGCGGTGATCGCCTTTCGATCGCTCGAGCCGATCGGGCCCACGACGGCCTCGCCGTAATGGATCCCGATCCCGATGTCGAAGGCGTGCCCGTACGTCGCGAGGAGGTACGGCGTCATTTTCGATTTCATCGCCTCCAGCATGCCGAGCGCGGCGCGGACCGCGCGCATCGGCGCGTCGGGTTTCCCGTCGACCCCGAAGAGCGCCATGAAGCCGTCGCCCATGTAATTGTTGATGAACCCGCCCGCGCTCGCGACGGCGCTGCCCATCGCCTCGAAATGGCGGTTCAGGACGTGGATCACGTCGTAGGGCAGGAGCGCCTCGGTGAACGGCGTGAAGCCGCGGATGTCGGAGAACAGGATGGCGACGCGGATCTCCTCGCCGACCGGGGTGAGATCGACCTTCGACGTGCGCATGCGGCCGACGAGCGCGACATCGTCGTCGTCGAGCACGAGCCTGCGAACGCGCACCGGCCCGCGCACCGTGGCCTGGCAGGCGATGCGGACCTCGCGCGGCAGGCCGAGGCGCTCGGCGAGCGCACGCTCGACCTCGTTCGGCGGCTCGACGTTGTCGAGGCCCTCGATCACGATCACGCGGCACGTCGAGCAACGCGCGTGGCCGCCACAAACGTGGGTATGAGGAATGCCCGCGGAGAGCGCGGCATTCAAAAGGGTTTGTCTTTCCTCGACGTCGATGCGGATCTGGTCGGGCGCGTAGAAGATGCTCGGCATCGCCTGGCATCCTAGGGCGCGAGCGCCCTCGAAATCCACCCCGAAGGCCTACGTCGCGAGGCGCGCGAGGCAGCGCTCGATCGCCGCGAGGATCGCGGCCTCGTCCTTCGTCTCCGGCCCGAGCGCCTCGAACGACGCCGCGTCGATTTCCGCGGGGAGATGCGCCGCGAGGTCTGCACGCATCGCCTCGTGAATTTCCCGCGCCGCGTGGCCCGTCGCCGCGATGGGCAGAACCACGAGGCGCTGCGTTTTCGCGATCTCGAACTCGGAAAGCACCCCGGGCGCGGGCACGCCTTGCCGCAATCCACCGATCACGATCATCACGCCCGACTGCGCGAGCAGGTCCTCGCGTGATTTTCGCTTCCACGCCTCCAGCGAGGCGCCGGGCGGGACCACTTCGCGGACCGGGCGCACCACGAGCCGCCTCGAAATGGCCGCAGCCGTCCGCCCGTCGAGCGCCTCGACGAGCCCCGTGACCGCGGCGCTGCCCACGACGCGCCCGAGCCCCGTCACGAGCCGCAGGTCCTTCGCGCCCACGAGGCGCCCCACGCCGCGCGCGATCGTCGTAACAAACGCGCGCTCCTTTTCGTCCCCGTCCTCGGGAAAACTGCCCGACACGAACACGCTGCGCTGCGCCCGACGCCGCTCCAGCATGCGCAGAACGTCCGTGATTTCTCCATATTCGGAGACCACGAGCGCGCGAATGCCATACCGGTGCAGATCGGTGACGAGGTGCTCGAACCGCTGCGCGTCGTACGGGTCCGAGGGGCGCTTCAGGATCGCGTAATGCCGGCGCGCGCCGTCCTCGAACGATCGGCGCAGCGTGGAGAGGACGTGGCCGAGGTTCGGATCCGTGAAGCTCAATCCGAGGAACAAAAAGGTGCGCGTCGTGAGGTCGCTCCCGAGGATGTCCAAGAACCCCGGTCGCGAGCGCGGGTAAAGCTCGTAATCGTCCTTCGTCAGGACGATCTCGGACGGTTGCGAGGCCGTGCCGTGCATCTTGAAGAGCACGGCGTCGGCGTCGGGGTCCGAGGTCGTGAGATCGCGGCTTTTGGATTTCACGTCGAAGGCCTTGCCCGCCTGCCGCCACGCGCCTTCGAGGATCTCATCGTAGTTCGTGGTCCAGACATGGCCGATCGGGAGCCGCGCCAGGATCCGGTGGTTGTCCGGGATCATCACCTCCCGATCGAACGTGCGCCGAACGAGCGATTCCAGGTGCGAACGGCTGCCGGCGTGACGATTGACGTAAAATTGGGCGACGAGGACGAGGTCGTGCTCTTTGCCCACGTCGAGCCCGAGCTCACGCGCCATGCCGTCGAGCAGCTTGCCCCAGCCTGGCAGGCCCGCGGCCATCGACAAACCCGCGCCGACGAACAAGGCCGCGCTCCCGCGTTCGAGGGCGTCGACGTAATCTCGCAGGAAATCGGTCAGGCCCTGATCCATGCTCCGGCTCCTCCGCGCACGGCCCGCGCCGCGCGTTTGCTCGAAGCGTACACCCGAGGCGCCACGCCTGGTAGACTCCGCCTTCATGACGGACGCCGCAGAGGGGCAGGAGATGTGGGTGCAGGTCGCGGGCACGGGTTCGCGAAAAGCGCCCCTGCCCAGGACGGAGGAGCTCACGGCGCAGGCGATCGGGCGAGCGCTGGCGCAGAGCGGCGCGGGGCTCGTGACGTGCGGCTGGAACGGCGTGGACAAGGCCGCGACGATGGCCTTCGCCGGGGAGCTGCAAGCCCTCGGGCTCCCGCTCTCCACGCGCCTCAAGCAAATCGTCCCGCGCCCCGACGAGCCCGCCTTTTTCGGCGGGGACGTGGTTTACGTGGAAAAAGGTGTGCCCGAATGGGTCGAGAGCGTGCGGCGCGCGCAAGCCGTGATCCTCATCGGCGGCCTCGGCGGTACGTACAAAACCTACCAAACCGCGCGCAATGAGCAGGTGCCCGTCTTTCCACTGCCGTCCACGGGCGGCGACGCGAAGAAAGCATTCGACGAGATCATGGACGATTTCGAGGGCGTCGGCCTCCACCGGCGCGTGACGCGGGCGCAGCTCCGCGCGCTCGATACGCCGATCGCCACGCGCGACGCGGCCGACGACGTCGCCGAGCGGCTGCTCGATCTCATCACGGAGGAGCTCTCCGGCCGCAAGTCCATCACCGCCACGGATCGCCCGAAGGAGCCGCGGGAGCGCAAGAACGCGGCGAAGACGAAGCCCGAGCGGGTCGATTTTTTGCTCGTCACGGCGCTGCCCGAGGAGCGCGACGCGCTTTTGCGGCGCCTGCCCGGCTTCGAGCGGGTCGTGCCGCGCAAGGACGACGTGCACGTCTATTTCAAGGCCACGTTGCCCGTCGCGGACGGCTCGGGCAGCTATCGAATCGTGGTCCTGCCGCTGCTCGGAATGGGCCGCGTGAATGCGGCGACCGCGACGAGCGAGGCGATCAAGCGCTGGCGGCCGCGGCACGTCGTGCTCGTGGGGATCGCGGGCGGCGTCGCGGCGCGCAGCGTCTCGCTCGGGGATCTTCTGATCTCGGAGCAAGTCGTCGATTACGAGCTGCAAAAGCTCACGGAGCAGGGGATCGAGGTGCGATGGTCGGTGCACAAAGCGTCACGGAGGCTCTACGCGGCGGCGCTGAACGTGCTCGGTGATGCGTGGACGAAGAGCCTCACGGCCCCGCGTCCGGGCGAGGGCGCGCCGCGGATCCACCTCGGGCCCATCGCTTCGGGCGACAAGGTTGTCGCGGTCGGGCGGGTGCTCACGGAGTATCGAAACGTGTGGCCGACGCTGATCGGCGTGGAGATGGAGGCCGCGGGCGTGGCGAGCGCTTGCTTCGCGGCGGCGCGTCAGCCCGAGTTTTTCATGGTGCGCGGCGTGTCGGACCTCGCCGACGAGCAGAAGAACACGGCGCGCGTGGACGGGTTTCGATCGTATGCGTGCGACGTGGCCGCGAGCTACACGGTGGAGCTCCTCCGAAGCCACCCGATCCCGTTCCTGAAGAGCCGCTAGCTCATTTCGGTTCGAGCTTCACGCCGTGCAGGACGTTGCGCTTCTTGTCGACCTCCTCCAGGAGATCGGAGTCGATGAGCAGATGCGCCTGCATGCTGTCTTCTTCGCTGTTCCAGAGCTTGCCCGCGAAGGAGATGCGGCCCGCGCTGTCCGTGTCGAGCCAGTAATTGCCGCTCGCGTCGTCGCCGGCCACGGTGGAGGAGCCCGCGAGCGGCTCGCTCCCGTCGTTGCCCGGGAACGGGTTCGGCGGCTGCGCGAACTCCTGGCCGAGCAGGTTCGTCACGCGCCGTTCGAGCGGCGACGCGGGGGAAGGATCGAGCGCGAGGGGACGCAAGAAGCCGCGATCGTCCATGGCGAGGCGCGAGCCCTTCACCGTGAACACGAGCGACGTGCCCGGCTCGAAGCTCACGGCGAGCGCGCGCGGGCCGACCTTCACGGCGACGCCCGGGGTCTTCGCCGGGATCACGACCTCCTCGATCTGCTTGCCCGAGATGAGGAGCAACTTGTGGCCCGGGGTGATCTTGCGGCCGCCCGACTCGATCTCGCGGCGGAGCGTGATGCCGTGCGAGGAGTAGAACTGGAGGTTCTTGACCTCGTCGTCGGTGAGCCCGTGCTCGGTGCGGATCTCGTGGGTGAAAGGCACGAGGCTCGTGCAGCCCGTGAGGCCCGAGAGGGCGACGGCAGCGAGGGAGGCGAGGAGGAGAGGACGGGCGAGCATCGGGATCCCCCGAGGAGAGCGCAGCGAGGGGCGGCTTTCAAGGGCCGGCGTGGAGGCGTGGGCCGAGGCAGGGCTGGATCGAGGCGCGGGCGACATGTCCCAAGAACGTCCCGAGGTCGGCAGGTCTTACAGGCGCGCCCCGGTGGTGTGCGTTGACGGGGTCGTGACCCGGGGATATCCGTGGGCGCTCTCGCTCACGAAATCCGGGGTGGACGGCAGAGGAGCCTTGCAACACGACGCGCCCCGCATCTTCCGCATCGGCTCGGCCCATCGCCTGACCTTCGAGCCGCCCGACCTCGTGATGCTGTCGCTGAACGGTCCGCTCGAGGCGGACGACGTGATGGCCTGCTTCGATGCGTTCGAAGAGGTCTCGGGGGGACGGCAAGTCCTGCTCTTGAGCGACGTGTCGCGCACGTCCGGCCCGACCATGCGGGCGCGGAAGGTCGCGACGAAAGACCCGCGCATCAAGCTGATGGGGCCGCAGGCGATGATCGGCGCGAGCTACCACGTCCGCATCGTCATGACGATGCTGGAGACGGCCGCGCGGCTCGTCCAGGGCAAGAGCTCGCCGACGGCGTTCTTCGACGACGAGGCGAGCGCCCGCGCCTGGCTCCTCACGCAGCGCGCGCTCCTGCGCTCGGTCTAGGCAGCTTCCCAGCCGAGGCGCGCGACGACGCCGCGGCGCTTCTCCATCCACTCGGCGATGCGCTCGCGCGTCGTGCGGTAGGCGTATTCGAGGATGGCGCGGCGCGCGGCGAGGTTCGAGGGGTTGTGCAGGAAGAGCAGGACGTCGGTCGGCTCGGGTTCGAGCACGAGGACGTGCATGCCGGTCTTCTGCTGGATCTGCTCGACGTTCTGTGCGAGCCGCGCGTGCGTGCCGATGCGCATCGCCTGGTTCATCACCCAGAACAGGCCCTTGTCGCGCACGCTCTGCCGCACGCCATGCCCCGTGGGGACGGCGCGGTGCGCGACGGAGACGGGGACCATGGGGTTCACGACGACCGCGAACTCGACGCCCGCCTCGGCCGCGACGTCGAGGTGCGCGACGTCGCCGAGGCCGCCGTCGATGTAGTGCCGATCCCCGATGCGGATCGGCGAAAAGAAGGGCGGGAGCGCGAGCGTCGCGGCGCACGCGAGCGAGACCGGGATGTCCTCGTGCCCCTCGGCGCCGAAGAGGATGCGGTCACCGCAGTCGACGTCGTACGTGGGGATGCGCAAGGGGCGCGGCATCGCGCGGAAGGCGTTGGGGACGCCGCGGCGGAGGAAAAACTCGGCGAGGAAACGCTCGTACCGATCGAGCGTGAAGAAGCCCGCGGGCAGGGAGTCGGCGAGGCGATCGATCTGCTCCCACAGGTAGAGGTGGCCCGGCGTGTTCGGCGAGACGGCGTCGCGGTTCGACGAGAGGCGCGCGATGGCGTGGCGGATCGCGACCCACGAGGTCGAGAGCGCGTGGCGCCACTCGTCGATGTCCATGCGGAAGACGTGGCCGCGTTCGAGCGGGAAGAAGTTGTCGACCGGATCGAGCAACGCGCGGTAGAGGCGATCGACGGGGATGCCGCCGGCGAGCGCGGCAGCGACGCTCGCGCCGCTCGATTGTCCGAGGTACAGGGAAAAACTCTGTCCGTCGACGCCTCGCACGCCGTCGGCGAGCGCGGCGAGCGCGCCGATCTGGTAGAGCGCGCCGGTCAGGCCTCCGCCGGGCAAGCAGAGGGCGGTCTTCGGAGGATCGTGGGAAGAACTCGACGCGTCGCTCACGCTTCGTCCTTTTCTCGGGCTTCGCGCGCCTCCTCGGACTTCTTCCCGAGGAGGTAGACGAGGCCCAGCAAGACGATGGTGACGGCGGATCCGCCGATCGTCACGGGGAGCGGGATCGGCGCGGAGTCCGCGATTTCCGTGGGGGATCGAGAGTAGACGGACCCGAGCGTGATGCCGTTGAAGAGCCCGTGCATGATGCAACTCGGCAGGAGCGAGCCGCTCGCGCTGCGGAGCAAACCGAGCGAGAAGCCGACGATGAAGATGGGCAGGACGAGCTGCCACTCGAGGTGCGCGAACGCGAAGAAGGTGCTCGTCGCGAGGATCGTGCCGAGGGCGTCGTAGCGTCGGCGGAGCGGCCGGAAGAGCGCGCCGCGGAAGAAGATCTCTTCGATCAGCGGGCCGGCGACCACGAGGATCGCGAAGAAAAGGATGCGCTTCGGCACGCCGCCCGCGAGCTCTTCCTGGAGCATCTCCTCGCGCGGCTGCCCCGTGGGCCAGCGCTTCACGATGAGGTCGTAGAGCGCGTTCGCCGGGATCTGCACGGCCATGCCGAGCATCGCCGCGAGCGGGTAGAAGCCGCGATGCGTCGTGCGCACGCCGAGGAAGTCGCGGATCGACTTGGACGGCGCGTGGAGCTGCAAGATCAAGAAGAGCGCAATCAGCGTGGAGACGAGCTGGCAGCCGAAGCTCGTGACGAGGTCGACGCGATGGTCCTCGCCGCCGCGGATCGAGCCGATGAACGAGAGAAAGAAGATGTAAACGAACGTCGTGCCGACCGCGAATCCCGCGGCCGCGAGGTAGCTCATCGGGCGCTCGCCGCCCTCGGGGGGCGGGACGAGCGGGCTGCTCGGGCGTTCGTCGTCGTCCGGATCCATCAGCGACCTCGGAGATGGGGCACGACGCCCCGCTTGACCACGGTGTCCGCGGCGAAACGATCGTTCGTCTGCGGATAATCGATCGTCGCGTGCAGGCCGCGGCTCTCGTGGCGCGCCGCCGCGCAGCCCACGATGAGCTCGGCGACGGTAGCGATGTTGCGAAGCTCGAGGAGGTCGCGCGTCACGAGGTGGCGCCAGTAATACTCCCGGATCTCGTCCTGCAAGAGGGCGATGCGGCGGGCGGCGCGGCGCAGGCGCGCGTTCGAGCGGACGATGCCGACGTAGTTCCACATCGTGCGGCGCAGCTCGTCCCAGTTGTGCGTGACCACGACCTCTTCGTCGCTCGGGACCGCGTCGCCGATCTGCCACTCGGGGACCTCGGGGAACGGGCTCTTGCCGTCCTCGCCGATCGTGCTCGCGAGGCGCACGGCGGCGCGGTGGCCGAAGACGAGGCCTTCGAGCAGCGAGTTCGAGGCGAGTCGGTTGGCGCCGTGCAGGCCCGTGCACGCGCACTCGCCGACGGCCCAGAGGCCGGGGATCGTGGTGCGGCCGTGCAGGTCCGTCGTGATGCCGCCGCAGAGGTAGTGCGCCGCGGGGACGACGGGGATCGGCTGCGAGGTGATGTCGATCCCGAAGCGCAGGCACTCGGCGTAGATCGTGGGGAAGTGATCGCAGACGAAGCTCGCGGGCCTGTGCGTGATGTCGAGCAGGACGAACTCGCTGCCCGTGCGCTTCATCTCGAAGTCGATGGCGCGGGCGACGATGTCGCGCGGCGCGAGCTCCTTGCGCGGATCGTGGTTCGCCATGAACGGCGTGCCGTCGGGCAAGCGCAGGATCGCGCCCTCGCCGCGCAGCGCCTCCGTGATGAGGAAGCTCTTCGCCTGCGGGTGATAGAGGCAGGTCGGGTGGAACTGGTAAAACTCCATGTTCGCGATCTCGGCACCTGCCCGGTACGCCATCGCGATGCCGTCGCCCGTCGCGACGTCGGGGTTCGACGTGTAGAGGTAGACCTTCCCTGCGCCGCCCGAGGCGAGGATCGTGGCGCGCGCGAGGTACGTCTCTACGAGGTGGCTCTTCGCGTCGTCCTCGCCGTCCGAGCGCGTGGCCATGTTGAGCACGTACGCGCCGACGCAGACGTCGGGGCCGCCGAAGCGCGACATGACGATGAGATCGATCGCCATGTGGTGCTCGAGGATGCGGATGTTCGGGTGCGCGCGGCAGCGCTCGAGCAAGGCGCGCTCGACCTCGAGGCCGGTCGCGTCGGCGACGTGCAGCACGCGGCGCGCGCTGTGCCCGCCCTCGCGGGCGAGGGCGATCGTGCCGTCTTTTTCGCGGTCGAAGCGCGCGCCGCGGTCCATCAGCTCGCGGATCCGATCGGGCCCCTCGCGCACGCAGATGTCGACGACGACGTCGTGGCAAAGGCCAGCGCCGGCGACGAGCGTGTCCTTGATGTGCGCGTCGAAGGTGTCCTCGGGCGAGATGACGGCGGCGATGCCGCCCTGCGCCCAGCGGGTGTTCGACTCCTCGCTGCTGCGTTTGGTGACGACCACGACCTCGCCGTGTTCGGCGATGTCGAGGGCGAAGGTCAGGCCAGCGATCCCGCTGCCGATGACGAGAAAATCGGTCGTGACGGCCACGGGCGGCAGGGTAGCAGGCTCCTTGACGCACAACGACAACGCTGTCATGAGCCAGCCGCCCGACGGGCGCGCGCGTCGTGTTGGGCCCGACCCTTGGCCGTCGAAAGGAGCCTCCCGCACCGTGAAGATCCTCGTCCCCCTCAAGCGCGTCGCCGACCCGGACAACGCCAACAAGGTGAAGATCCCCGCATCGGGAGAGAAGATCGACACCGCCGGGCTCGAGTGGAAGCCGAACCCGTTCGACGAGTACGCCCTCGAGGCCGCCCTGCGGCTCACGGAGAACGGTACGCAGCCGAAGGTCCGTGCCGGCGAGGTCGTGGTGGTGACGTTCGGCCCGAAGGAGACGGAGACGACGCTGCGCGCCGCGCTCGCGACGGGCGCCGATCGCGCGATCCGCGTGGACGCGACCGACGACAAACTCGACGGTGATCTCGTCGCGCGGGCGCTCCGGGCGCTCGTCGAGAAGGAGAAGCCGGACGTCGTGCTGATGGGCAAGCAGGCGGTCGACGGCGATTCGAACCAGGTGGGGCAGATCCTCGCGGAGCTGCTCGACTGGCCGATGGCGACGTTCGCCGCGACGATCCGCGAGGAGGCGGGCGCGCTGCTCGTCGGTCGCGAGGTCGACGGCGGCGTGTCGACGCTGCGCGTGAAGCTGCCGGCCGTGGTGACGGTCGACCTGCGCATCGTGGCGCCGACGAGCGTGTACTCGCTGAAGACGCCGCAGACCCACAAGTACAACGACGGCGTGCGCTTCGCGGCGCTGCCGGCGATCATGGCGGCGAAGAAGAAGCCGCTCGCCGAGGTGAAGCTCGCGGACCTCGCGTCGGATCAGGCGACGAAGGTTTCGTACCACGGCTTCGCGGCGCCCCCGGCGCGCAAGGCCGGCATCAAGGTGAAGGACGTGGGCGAGCTCGTCTCGAAGCTCAAGAACGAAGCGAAGGTCCTCTGAGGACCCCTGGGCACAAGACAAACCCCAACGGAGAGATGAGGAATCAGAATGGCTGACGTTCTCGTTGTGGCGGAGGTTGCCGAGGGCAAACTCAAGAAGACCACGCACTCGGCGGTCACGTTCGCGCAGAAGGCGGCGGCGACGATCGGCGGGTCGTTCTCGATCCTGGTGATCGGCGACGGCGCCGGGAAGGCGGCGGCCGAGGCGCAGGGCTTGGGCGCGGCGAAGCTCCTCGTGGTCGAGGACGCGTCGCTGAAGAACTACCTCGCCGAGCGCTACGCGCCGACGGTGGCGGCGGTCGCGAAGGGCTACGCGGTCGTCGTGGGCACGGCGAGCGCCTACGGCAAGGACCTGCTCCCGCGCGTCGCGGCGCGCCTCGGCGCGGGCTACGCGAGCGACATCACGGAGGTCCTCGCGGACGGCGGCACGCTCAAGTACAAGCGGCCGATGTTCGCGGGCAACGCGTTCGGGATCTGCTCGATCTCGACGCCGATCCAGGTGGTGAGCGTGCGTCAGAGCGCGTTCGCCGCGGCCGAGCCCACGGGCGGCCAGTCGGCGGTCGAGACGGTCGCGTACGCGGGCCCGAGCAAGGCGGCCGAGCGCGTCGAGTTCGTCTCGTTCGACCAGGTGAAGAGCGCGCGTCCGGAGCTGACGGAGGCGCGTGTCGTCGTGTCGGGCGGCCGCGCGCTGAAGGAGAAGTTCAACCAGGTGCTCGACCCGCTCGCGGACGTGCTCGGCGCGGCCGTGGGCGCGAGCCGCGCGGCTTGCGACGCGGGCTACGCGCCGAGCGATCTGCAGGTCGGCCAGACCGGCAAGATCGTGGCGCCGCAGCTCTACTTCGCGATCGGCATCTCGGGCGCGATCCAGCACCTCGCGGGCATGAAGGGCTCGAAGGTGATCGTGGCGATCAACAAGGACGCCGACGCGCCGATCTTCCAGGTCGCGGATTACGGCCTCGTCGCGGACCTGTTCGCGACGGTGCCGGAGCTCGTGAAGGGCATCCAGGCGGCCAAGGGCTGATCGACAGAGCGCGCTTTCGAGCGTGACAACGGGGGCCCTCTCTCGCTGCGGCGGGAGGGGGCCTTCGTGTTTTTACAGGCAATGCAGCACCATGTATCCGGGCACGCTCATTTGCCGGATCGTTTGTCGGGTAAATGCATCCCCGCGTCTCCGGACCCAGACCGAAGGACACGACATCGATGACGACGAATATCAATCCGAACGTCCTCACGGAAGTATGGGATGCACACCTCCGGAGCGAGTTCGCGGAGAAGGACACGGAGGCGACGCTGCGGACCATGACGGCGACGCCGCGCGTGAACGTGGTGCCGCTCATGGTGGGCGCCTCGAACCTGGACGAGATGAGGGAATTCTACTCGCGCCATTTTCTCAATCAGCTCCCCCCGGACATCGAGACGGTGCCGATCTCTCGCACCGTGGGGCAGAATCGGGTGGTCGACGAGATGGTCCTCCGCTTCACCCACTCGGTCCAGATGGACTGGATCCTGCCCGGCGTGCCGCCGACGAATCGACGCATCGAGGTGCCGATGGTGGCCATCATTCAGTTCGAAGACGGAAAGGTCGCGCAGGAGAATCTTTACTGGGACATGGGGACGGTGATGCTCCAGGCGGGGCTCATCGACGGCTCTCTGCCCGTGCGCGGCGCCGATTGCGCTCGCCAGATGCTCGACCCGGTCCTGCCGATGAACGAGCTCATCCAGCGCGCGCAGCGCTAGACGCATCGCTTGTTGTACTCCCACAGGACGCGCCATTTGGCAGTTGCCTTCGACGCTCCGTCAATATCAAGATAAAACGGCCCGCGACCGCGCGCAGCGGCCGCGTCCGAGACGCCTGCGCCCAAGATCATCCCCTGAAGCGCAAGCGCCCGTGCGGGTGAGAACTCGGGCGCCGAAAAACGCACCCGCGATGGCGCAGGACACTTCGCAAGCGCCAGCCAAACCCTCCTCCTTCGCTGCGGGAGCCGCCACGATCGCCTGAGTACCACGCCCGCGCCGACGCCAGGCTCATCGCAGCCGGCTTGCCGGGCTCGACGCGACGTCGCGGGACCACGCATCCGCCTGCGTTCGACCGCGCATCGGGAAGGGGCTTCGTGTATCATCTGCCGAGACATGTCGACGGAACGAAGCGCCTCCGATATCGCGCGTGACGCGTTGATGCAGCTCTTGCAGGCGGAGACGCCGTCTCAGGTATTCATCGACGGACGCAAGGTAACAGTTTCAAGCGAAAAGGCCGTCGGCCACCAGCGCATGGTCCAGTGCGACTGGGGCACGGGGCGCACGACATTGCAGATCTCGTTGAGGGTTGGCTCGCAAGTCGCGCTGAACGTCAACGCGGGCCGCGGGCAAGCCATCTACTCCAACTTCAATGCCTTCGTCGAAGGCGCTATCGCGAACGAGCAACCTGCGCGATTGATCGCCTACAACACGATCCGATCGAAGGGGGGCGACGACGGCAAGGCGCGGGAATACAGCAAGCGCTCGATCTGGTTCGCAGCCCGAAGCGGCCTGCCGAATACGTCGTCCGTGGACCTCGGGACGTTCGACATCCGCAAGCAAACGTGGACGCCTGAGCCCAAAGAGACGCTGAAGCGGATCGTCTGCCTCGCGGTCATCAAGGCGCACTTCCTCGATCGTGGAAGCGGTGAGCGGATCCACGATGCCCCCCTCTTCGCCATCGACGGCGACAATTCACCTATATCGGACGATGAATATCCCGAGGCCACACCGCGCCCCGAAGGAAAGCTATCCGGTTTGAACAACGTGCCCGGCGGACCTACCAAGCTCCTCGACACCCTCCGCGAATGGACGGAGACCGTGGTCGACGCGCAGCCCTCCGAGAACCAGTTCGTTGCGTTCGTCTCGAAAATGTATGGCGTGGGCGTCACACGCGCCGGTCAGATGCTGCGGCATTGCAAGAACCTGGACCTCTTCGACGTCCGCGATGGAGTGCTCGTGGCGACGGACTTCGGGACGCAGTTCATCGCGGGACCCGACCCGCTGCGCATCTACCGGCAGCTCGCCGCCCGATATACGGGCTTCGAGGAGACGCTCGCGTTTTTCGCGCAGAACCCCGGCGCGCGGGTCGGAGCCCTGCGCAAACACCTGAATCAGGCGCTCGGGACGAAGTGGGACACGGATGCGCAGCCGCAAACTCGCGCGTACTGGCTCACGGGCCTCGGGTTCCTCCACAACGACAACGGTCATTACATGGTCACGGACGTCGCCCGCGCGCACCTGCCCGAGGCAAGCTCTTCGAAGGATGCGCCGTCCGTCGATACCGATGTAGATGGGGGTGACGACGCGATCGAGACCGCGTCCTTCCGCGACATCACCCACATCAGGCTCGACCCCGCCGCCGTGAAGCTCGGCGACCTCGTCCTCCCGGACGGCCTCGTCGAGCGCTGCTGCGCGGCGCTGAACGCGGGCAAGCACCTCCTCCTCGTCGGCCCACCCGGCACCGCGAAGAGCACGCTCGCCGAGCGCATCGCTATGCACGCGAGCGAGGTCCATTCGCTCTACGAGCCGCTGACAGCCACGGCCTCCGCCGACTGGACGACCTACGACACGATCGGCGGCTGGGCCCAGCGACGCGAAGGCGGGCTCCGCTTTCGCGAAGGCGTCGTCACGCGCGCCCTGCACGAGGGCCGCTGGCTCGTCCTCGACGAGCTCAATCGCGCGGACGTGGACAAATGCTTCGGCGAGCTGTTCACCGTCCTCGCGGGCGGAACCGTGACCACGGCCTATACGCGCGAGGTGGATGGCCGCGACGAGCCAATCGAGATCGGCTTTGACGCCACCCATTACCATTTCGGCCCCTGGTTCCGCCTCATCGCCACGATGAACGTGCGCGACAAGGCGAGCCTCTTTCGCCTGTCGTATGCGTTCCTGCGGCGCTTCGCCGTCATCACCGTCCCCGCCCTCGAAGACGACTTCCTCCAGAAATTGTGCGAAACAGAGGGCGCCAAGCGTTGCGCCGACGCCGAGAAGCGCGCGCTCGCGCTGCGCGTGTTTTCCAAGAAAAACGGCCTCGGCCGGTTCGTGGATCTTGGCCCATCGATGCTGCTAGATGTGCTCTCTTATGCGCACGCACGGATCGCGAGCGCACCACGCGCCGTCGGCGAAGGCCTGGAGATGTTGGTGTTCCCGCAGTTCGAGGGCCTCGGTGACGCGGACGCGCGCGACGCGGACAGGCTGATCGGCTCTCTCTTCTCCGAAGAGCCGACGTTCGCCCGCTCGCTCCAGCGTAGCTTCCGCTCGAACTTCTCCCACGTGCGCTGGCCCGATGACTGAGCCCGCATGGGAGAGCTTCCTGCGGGATCGATTTCCGCGCTATCTCCTCCGTGATGCGCGCGGAGAACCTCGCCCCCTGCCCGCCGTCGAGACGGCGCTCGCGCGCCTCACGGAGAGCGCAGGCGCGCTCACGCGCCTCGCGGAGCTCGGCTTCTTGCTGGATCCGACCATCGGGACCGCCACGTTCATCGTGGAGACCTTGCCTGCATTCCTGCGCAGCGTATTGCCGACGACGCAACGAGACATCACGGAACGCCACGGCGGCGCACGCGGGCGTGTCGACTGGGCGCGTACATTCGCAGCGCAAAGTCGAACACAGGACACGACGACGTTCGTCTGTACGGCGCCGCGGCGTACGTTCGAGCGGGCCGAGCTCATCCTCATGCGGTGGCTCGTGGCGCGCGTGCTCGGCGCCATTGACGATCTCCATCCTGCCAGCCTGCCTGCGGGCAAGGGTTGGACGAGCCTTCTCCCGGAGATGCACCGCGTAGCGTCGAGCGCGGCATCCCATGCGGCCTTGCGGGACCTGCCGGTCCGCGCGCCTGCGCCCCAAGAGCGTGCGTCCGCAGTGGCGAACCCTCTCGATGCAGTGAAACAGGCCGTCCGGGTGCTCGCTGGGCATGACGAACTTCTGCCGCAACCGTCGCTTCGAGCGCTGGCGGCATCGATGCACGAGTTTGCACTCGTACCGGTGTCGGACGATCGGCGGTTCGAGATCTTCGTCCTGCTGGCGCTCGCCGAACGGATCGATGCACTCTTCCCCGGGGCGACACGCAAGGATGCATTGATCGAGGCCGACCGCGAGCACGTCTTCGAGTGGTCCCGCGGAGACGAAGTCCTACACCTTTACTTCGATCAGAGCGCGGGGTCCGGCCATCACGATGATGTGATGGCTCACTACTTCGGGCAGCGCACCGCCATTCGCCCCGACATTCGTCTCTCCCACCGGAGACACACGACACACCGGACCCTCTACCTGGACGCCAAGAACAGCGAGGAGTTCAGCTACCTCGCTGCCTCGCATCTCAAGATGCATGGCTATATCGCCCACAAGCCACACGTCTTCGCCGACCGCGGCGCGCGTGTGGTCATCGTTTGTCCCGGCCGTGTCATGGGCCACGTCCGGGATATCGATCCCGTCGTCTTCGTCGGTGCGAAGGGGTGCATGGAGGAGGCAGGGGGGCTCGAGCAGGTCCTCCGTACCTTCCTTTCCTGATTGCTCGTTCGCCCCCTGGCCGACTAGGATTCAGCCATGCGCGGCGCACTTCTAGGCGTATTGGGTATCCTGCTCGTCGGCTGCGGCGCGTCGCCGCTGCCGGGCGGCCGCGACGACGCTTGTCCCACGGCCGAGCTCGGCGAGACGGGGGCGCGGGTCTTCGTCGTGCAGCCGCGGGTCGATCCGGCGCATTTCGAGAGCTACGAGGGCTACCGCGCGCACCTCGTCGGCCTCGTCCAGGCGCGCGTCTCGCCGTGCCTCGCGGCGGATCGGCCGAACGTCATCGTGTTCCCGGAAAACACAGGCCTCTCGGCTGGCTTCGTGGGCAGCCGCGGGCAGACGGCGCGGGCGTCGAGCGACGAATTCCCGGCGGCGCTCCTCACGCTCGGCGGGCAATACACGAAGCCGATCGATTTCTACAAATCGAAATGGCCTGAGACGCCGCTGCCCACGCAGATCCTGCTCGGGCTCACGGACACGACCTGGCGGGCGTTTGACGAGACGAACCAGGCGATCGTGAAGGAGACGGGGGCGTGGCTGGTCTCGTCGACGACCGTGAGCGGGCTCGTCGAGCGGAGCGAGGATCCGGCGGAGATCGAGGCGCTCGCGGATCCGGATCTGCAAGACGGCTCGTACGTGTACGTGGCGCGCGACCCGGCCGTGTACAATGCGGCATTCGTGTACGGGCCCGACGGGGCCATCGTCGCGACCCGGAAAAAGCCTTATCCGATCCTCATGGAGGAGGTCGATCTCGCGCTCACGCCGGGGCCGCTCCGCGAGGCGGCTCCGGTGGAGGTGGGTCCGCTCGGGGTCGGCATCGTGACGGGCAAGGACGCGTGGATGCCGGACATGGTGGATCGGCTCGCGGCGCTCGGGGCCGATGTTTTCTTTCAGCCCGAGGCGTTCGCCGGATGGACGATTCCCGAGAGCGCGGACGAGCCGGACGCGTGGGGGCCCGATATTCTCGGCCAGAGCGCGATGGCCGCGGTGCAGAAGCACGGCGCGCTTCGATATGGCGTCGTCCCGCACCTCACGGGCAATCTGTTCGATTTGCCGTTCGACGGGCAATCAATCGTCGTGGGCGACGCCGTGCCCGGCGAGGCGCGGCGCGCGTATGTCGGGCAAAACGAGGCGAGCGGGGTGATCGAGGTCGCGCCGTGGGTGGCGCCGGATCCCGCGGAGAACGATCCAGCGGCGACGCTCGAATCACGCCGGGCCGCGCTCCGCGCCGTGGGGGAGGCGCTCCTTCCGGGCGGCGCCCAGACAAACCAATACGTGGAGACCGTGATCGCCGCGGACCTCGATCCGGCGCTCCCCTTCCCCGCGGAGGCCGCAGGCGCTCCGGGCGCGCTCGGCGCGAGCCAGGCGTTGCCAGGCGGGGAGGCGGAGCAAAGCCATCCGGCGCTCGCGTGGAGCGGCGGCGGGCCGGTCGTGCTCGCGTTTCAGGAGGGATCCCGCGGGGCGACGCGCGTGCTCGTGGCGACGTCGGAGGACGAGGGAAAAACGTTTGGCACGCCGCACCCGGCGGCGTCGGGGGGCGAGGCGCAGATCACGCCGGCCGTGCTCGCGACGGGGGATCACGTGTACGTGGCGTACCAGGAGCGCGGCGCGGCTGGGGCGCGCGTGGCTTGCGTGCTCTCGACCGACCGCGGAAAAACCTTCGGCGCGCCGGTCTTCCTGCCGTCGGAGGGCATGACGCCGGATGCCTGGCTCCCGGCGCTCGCGATCACGAAGGGCCGGGTGCTCCTGGCCTACGTCGACGGTTCGTCGGGGAACGAGCGCGTGATCCTGGCGCGCGCGCCGGAAGGGACGCTCGATTTCGAGGCCCAGCCGATCGAGGGCACGAACATGCATCCCGGCACGAACATCCGGAACAACCAGTGGGCGCCAGCGGTCGCGGCCCTCGGCGACGAGGTGGCGGTCGCCTGGGTCGATTTCCGCAACCATGGCTGGGACGTCTTCCTCGCGCGTTCGGCCGACGGAGGCTTGAGCTTCGGGGCGCCGGTGCGTGTCGACGACGGCACGGACGCACCCGAACGCCTGCACGACGATCCCTCGCTGATCTTCGTGCCCGGCGGAGGCGCGGTGACGGTCGCGCTCGGCTGGAGCGACGTGCGGAGACGGGAACGAAATGCGACGGCGCGTCTGTCGCTGGTCTCTGGCAATGTGCTCGGTCAAAGCCGAAAGCTCGGCGAGGGTCCCGCCGAAGCGAGCGCGTTTCGGCCGAGAGTCGTGGCGCTCGGCGCGGGGAGCTTCGGCGCGGTTTGGCAGGACGATCGGACGGGCGGGAAAGACATCTACCTGGCGACGAGCGTCGGCGGTGGCGCGAGCTTCGGGGCGGAGAGGCGCCTCGACGACGGCGGGGACGGGCCGAGTTATCAGACAGGGCCTGCGGCCGCAGGGAATGGGCTCGGGGGGATGGTGGTGGCGTGGGAGGATACGCGGTCGGGGCGGAGGAGGATCCGGTGGGTGGCGGGGAAGCCGTAGCGGGATAGGATGGTCCGGCCAAACGCGGGGAGCGTGGCGCGGGTTCGTCCGGGAACGCGCGATTCTTGACGTGGGTGGTTCGTCCTGGCACGGTGGGGCGCGTGCACAACCGGTACGATCAGGCCTGCAAGCAGATCCTCTGCGCAGCGCTCGAGCCTTCGGGCGTGTTCGGGCCCGAGATCGAGGTCAGCCCTGATCCACAACGCGTCGATGGGTTTTACGTGCCGGACCCCGCGCGCCCCTCGCCGATCGCGTCGACGTTGCTCGGCCGGATGGGTCGATCGGCCTGCACGTTCGAGGTCTTCTCGGAGACGCCGGACGACGGCGAGCTCATCGCGTGCGTGCGCAAGCACCTCAACCTGAGGCACATCCTGGCGGGGAAAGATCCGCCCGTCCCGCTGCCGCGGCAATGGATCCTCTCGTCGGGTCGGCCGCAGAAGGGGCTCCGAGCGCTGGGCGCGCGGCGCGAGCGAGCGTGGCCGAGCGGCGTCTACGCCATCCCGTCCGGCTTCGCCACCTCGGTCGTGGCGGCAAACGAGCTGCCCGAGGAGCGGTCGACCTTGCTCCTGCGGCTCATGGGTCGTGGACGAACCCTGCGGCGGGCCATCGCGGAGCTCCGGACCCTCGGCGACGACGACTTCGAGCGATGCACGGCCCTGCCGATCCTGGTACGCTTCCGGATCGAGGCGGAGTCCGGTCCTGTCACACCTTCGGATGAGGAATTTCTGATGAGTACGCAGGATGTCCTGGAGATGTGGGAACGACGAGCCGAGGAGCGCGGCGCCCTGCGGGGACGGAAGGAGGGGCTCAAGGAGGGGCTCAAGGAGGGCCAGCGTTCGCTCCTTCTCCAGCTCCTCCGCAGCCGCTTCGGCGAGCTGCCGGCCGCCGTCGTCGACCGTGTCGAAGCAGCCGATACGCAGGCGCTCGAGTCCTTCGCCACGCGCCTGCTCGTCGCGAAAAGCGCGGACGAGGTCATCGCGGACGAGTAAACGGTCTCGTCGAGGTCAAGGCCCCACGAGCCGCACGCCCGACGTGCGCGGGCGGGCCACGCAGGCCAGCACGTACCCCGATTGCTCCTCGTCGGGGCTCAACCCCTCCACGCACGACTGCTCGACCTCTCCTGACAGGCATCGAAGCTTGCAGGTGCCGCAATCTCCCACGCGGCACGAGGTCTCGATGGATAGGCCCGCCGCGGTCGCGGCTTCGAGGATCGTCGCGCCCGCCGGGACGGGCACCGAATGCTCCTTGCCGTCGAGCCGCAAGGTGATGAGCTGCGCCTGCGTGTCGCCCGCCGCGTCGGGACGGACGAAAAACTCCTGGAAGATGCGCTCGGGGGGTACGGAGAGCGCTCGCAGCGCCTCGCCCACGACCGCCATCAGGCCCTCGGGGCCGCATATGTAGAATTCGGCAGCTTTTCCCTGAGCGAGCTCGCCGAGCAACTGGGTCGCTCGCGCGGCGTCGAGGCGCCCCGGGAGCCCGCCCGTGTCCGCGGCGCCTCGCTCCAGAACGTGTACGACGTCCAATCGCCCCCCGCTCTGCTCGATGAGGCGATCGAGCTCGGCGCGCAAGATAATCTCCTCCGGCGCGACGTTGCAATACAAGAGCGACACCGTGGTGTCCGGCTCGCCATGCAAGAGCTCGCGCGTCATGGCGTGGATCGGCGTGATTCCGCTGCCCCCGGCGACCAGGGCCGCGTGTCGCCCCCCGGCGCGCGGCTCGACACAAAAACGTCCCTGCGGCCCGGAGACGGCCAATGTCGAGCCTGGTGCCGCGTGCGCGTACAGGTGATTGGACACGACGCCGCCGGGGACCCGCTTGACGATGATGGAGAGCGGGTCCGCGCGGCCTGGGCTCCCCACGAGCGAATAAGCGCGCGGATGAACGCGCCCGTCGACGGGGACGTGGAACGTCAGGTATTGGCCGGCGCGATGCGGGACCGGCGCGGGCGGCGGGGCGAAGACGAGCTCGACCGACGAGGGCGTCGGCCTTCGCACGGATTCGACCGTCAGGTGGAATCGTTCGAGGTTCATGGCCTTCAGACCCGAACGGGGAGCTCGAGGCAGCCATGAATGAGGGGCGACGGGGTCGGCACCGCCGCGCGCTCCGGATCGGCGCGGAGCTCGGGGAAACGACGATAAAGCGCGGGGACTGCGATCTTCGCTTCGAGGCGCGCCAGGGGCTCGCCGAGGCATTTGTGAATGCCACGGCCGAAGGAGAGGATGTTTTTGGGGTTGCGATCGGGGAGGAAGCGCTCCGGATCGTCGAAGACGCGCGGGTCGCGGTTCCCGGCGAGGCTGAGAGGCCAGACGCGGCTGCCGGCGGGAAGGGTCACGCCGTGGAGCTCGATGTCGCGGCGCGCGATGCGCGGGGCGCCGGTGGCGGGGCCACGGCACCGCAGGACTTCCTCGAGGATCATCGGCGCGCGGCCGAGATCGGCGAGGAGGAACGCCTTGGCCTCCGGGTTCTCGCTGAGGCAGCGCACCGTATTGTTGAGCAGGTTCGTCGTGGTCTCGTGCCCGGCGAACAGGAACAGGGGGCCCATGGCGACGAGCTCGCGATCGGAGAAATTCGCGCCGGCGCCCTGGCTGCGAAGGAAGTCGCTGGTCAGGTCATTGCCGAGGGCGCCCGTGCGCCGCTTTTCGGCCACGAGGGCGGCATAATACTCGGCGAGCTCCCGGCCGGCCCGCTGCGCCTGCTCTTGCTTTCCCTTGGTGCCGATGTGGACGACATCGTCCGCGATGCGCTGGAACGTCCTGAAATCGGAGCGCGGGACGCCGAGGAGTTCGGCGATGACCATGGCCGGCAAGGGGCCGGTGAACGCGCGAACGAGATCGAAGGCCCCGCCCTTGTCCGCCATTTCGGTGAGCAGCTCGTCGCAGAGCTCCTGGATCCGCTGCTCGAGCATGGCCACACGACGGGGCGTGAAGGCGGGCTGCGCGAATGCGCGGAGGCGGGCGTGGTTCGGGTCGTCCTGGAAGACCATGGACGCCGTCGAAAATGCATCGGGCTGCATCTTCAGCGGGTTTTCCGATGAGAATGCGTCGGCGTCCTCCATCGCGCGCTTGACGTCCTCGTATCGGAACAAGAGCCACGAATCCATGACCTCCGCCCAGAGGACGGGGGCCTTTTCCCGGAATTCTCGGTACATCGGGAAGGGGTCGAGCAAGATCTGGGTGTCGAGGAGCATGCGCACATGAATGAATCGGCCGTCGGCATGCAGCAATGACGGGATCCGGGCAAGAGATGACCGATCCCGGTCACGCGCCCCCATCACTCGTGTATGTTCGCGGGCGATGCTCGATCTCGACGCCGTCGTCATCATCATGGCCATTGCGCGGGACGGCTCCCTCGCGCACGCGAGCCGGACGCTCGGGCTTCCGCGCACGACGCTCACCCGTCGCGTGGCCCTGCTGGAGGAGGCGCTCGGCGTGCGGCTCGTCGAGCGAAGCCAGCGGCATCTTCGTCTCACCGAGGCGGGAAGGCTCCTCATCGAGCAAGGTGCGCCGCTCGTGGACGCCGCGCGGCAAGTCGAAGCCACGCTCCAGGCGAGCACGCACTTCCGCCTGCGCACCGCCGTGCCGCCCGGCGTGGGCATGGATCTGCTCGAGCCCCTTCTGAAGCCCGACGACGAGGCGCTCGCCGGTCTCGGGCTGGAAATCGTCTACACGGACCGGGACATGCACCCCATTCGAGACGATTTCGATCTGGTGGTCGGCCTGGTGCCGCCCACCGACGGCACCCTCTACTGTCGCTCCTTCCTGCAATTTTCGTGGCGATGCTTCGCGGCGCCGGCCTATCTCGCCGCGCGAGGCACGCCCACGCGCGCCGCGGACCTCGCCGCGCATTCCTGCATCGCGCTACGCATTCCCGGCGGCGTCTCTCCCTTTTTTTGGCCGTCGCGGGCCGGCAGGGGCTCGCGGGTGAGTCCGTGGTTCGTGTCCAACAGTATGCACGCCGCGCTCGAGATGGTGGTCGCGGGCAGGGGCATCGGGCTCTTGCCGGACATCCCTTTCGCGGCCACGAGCGAGCTCGTCCCGGTGCTGCAAGACGAGATCGGCGCCGAAGGGGAGCTCTTCTTGTCGATGGGACAACGCCTCAACGATTCGAAGCGCGGACGTCGAATCCGGGTCCTCATCGAAAAAGCGCTGCGCCACCTGCGCCAGGCCGGCGGCGCGCGAACCAGGTGATCGCAGGGCCGCTCAGCGCTCGGAGAGCACCTCGACCACGATCTCGCACATATCGTCGCCGCGCAGGGGCGAGCGCGTCTCCTCCACATGGAACCGCACGCCGCCGCCGCCGAAGAGCGCCGCGTACGACGCCGCGCTGATCGGGTTTGGCCCCGCGAAATCCACCCGGTGGAGGAGCTGCATCACGGCGAGGACCGCGCCTTGCTGAAAGAAAAGGCGGTTTCGCACGGACGCACCATAACGCGTGCCGTAATAGATGCTCTCCTGCGTGGTCGGACTCCGCACGACAAGCGATTGGCCCGGGAAAAACTCGACCGAATACCAGCGGCCCCAGCCGAGCACGCGGGCGATCGACAGAAGCTTCTCCAGCCGATGCTCGACCGGCCCCGTCGCCTTCGAGGAAATCGCCCACTCCGGCGAGGAGAGCACCCCGCCAAGCAAATGAAACGACCCCGCCTGCGCAGCCTCACGCACGAGCGCCGCGTACACCGGCACGAGCTCCGGCGTGCGGCTCTCCAAAAGGTGCATCGTGTCGAACGTGATCTGATTGACGTACCCGACCGGCACGAGCGCGAGGCGCACGCCGAACGCCCGCAAAGCGCCCTCCTCGGTCGCCGCGAGGTTCCGGATGACCCGCATCGCCGTGGGAATCGCGTGCGGATACTGCGAGGCCGGCGCGTCGAGCGGCGGCGCCTTGAGCGGGAGCCCCGCGACGACCTGGCGCGTGACCGCCGTCCCGAGCCGCGGCCTCTCCGGGCGGCGCGCGAGCGTGAAGGCGCAGCCGCCGTCGCCCCGCCCCACGCAGTTGACCTCCTCGGCCTCGAAATGGCCCCAGTCCGAGGGGAACGCGAGGCTCGCCGCCGCCGCCGAGAAGCCCGCCGCGAACGAGTCGACCGGCTGCTTGTGGCGGACGATCTTGCCGTACTTCTCGGCGAAGCTCGATCCGTAGAAGAGCGCTTCGCCGCGCACCATGCCGCCCTCGGCCGTCACGTCGAACACGAGCCTCCCGTGGCCCATCGCCGAGAAGAGCGCGGACGCGGCTTCGAGCCGGTCCTTCGCGCCCTCGACGCTCTGGGCCTTGAAGACCGCTTCGAGCAGCGCATGCGAGCTCTCGAAGGCCGATTGCTTGCGCACGGCCCAGCCCTCGCCTCCGAGCGCGTCGGAGATCGTTTGGTCGAGGAAGATCGCGTGGTGGTGGCTCTGGACGTAGACGAGCTGGTCGCTCAGCGTGAGGAGCGAGTGCGGCTGCAAGTCGCGGACGAGCTCGCCGAGCGACTTCATAACTTGCTCCGGAGCTCGGCGCGGTCGATGCCGAGGATGTCCTCCGCCGCGGTCTCGAGCAGGACCATCGCGTCGGCGCCGAGCGACTCGGGGTGGTCGAGCGCGATCGGCTTGATGCCCGCGCGCAGCGACACGCGGAGCCGCACGACGTGCGGATCGGGCGCGTGGGCGTCGAGGTACGCGAGCAGCTTCGTCGCGCGATCGATCTCCGCCTTCGTGCCGCGCGGCGGCGGACGCGACGAACGCACGACGACCGAGCCGCTCGCCGGAAACGCGAGCGTGCGCGCCGGCTCTTCGTGCTCGGGTTCGTCCGGCGCGGGCTTCGAGACGACGTTCACCGTCGGCGGCGGCGTCGAGACCGCAGGCACGCCCGAGGGCGGCGTGATCGACTCCGGCGGCAGCTCGGGCCGGAGCGTCATGGAGATCCGCGACGCGTGGTAGCGGACGAAGCCGAGCGGCACCGTGCCGTCGAAGGAGACCGCCACCACGTGGCTGTGCACGCGCCGGAGCACGATCACGCGACCGGGCATCTCCAGCGTGATCAGCGGATCGGAGAGGTCGGCCGAGCCCGGATCGAGCATGGGCGAGGGCGAGAGGAAATCGAGCCGGCGCGCGTGGACCTGGCTCGTCTTGTAGACCTCGCGCAGGCTCTGCGTGACGGCGCCCGCGGTGTAGCCGGATCCCGGGCGGATCCAGGCCGCGTGAATCTTCCCATCGGCGATGTGGAACACGACGATCGCCTCGACGCCGTCGGCGCTCGCGGCGAGCTGCTCGACGAGGGACGCGCCGGCGGGAGCTCCTTTCGGCCGAGCAGGCCTCGCCGTCATGGTCCTCCGGTGCGCAGCGCGTCGCCGAGCGCGTGCCGGCAAGCGTGGCGAATCCCCAGGGACTGGTTGGGCGTGAGCGGGCGCGTGCGGTTCAGGCCGACGAAGAAGAGCGTCGCGCCGACCTGGAAGCCGATGAGCTGGAAGCACGGCCCCTCGCCGATGTGCATCTCGAAGGTCGCGCCGAGGTTTCCGGGCACCGCCGACGCGAGCGAGGCGATCGACGAGGCGACGAGGCCCGAGCCCGCGAGCTTCGCCTCGGTGTCGCTCACGGCGCCCGCGAGCGGCAGGCCCGCGGCGTCGGCGAGGAAGACGTCGGTCGCGCCCGTGGCTTCGCCGATCCACTGCACGATCTTCTCGCAGCGCTTCACGGGGCTCGTGATGCCCGACAGATCCGGCAGCTTCGGCAGGTTCCGCGGCGAATCGCCCGCGTGTGCGTCCGGGTCGGCGGCGGCGGCGACCTGCCCGCCGCGCGGCAGCGCCTCCGGGAGCGGCGCCGGCGAGGCCTCGGTCGCCGGCGCGGCCGCTCCGGGATCGAAGGAGACGAGATCGGGCGGCAGCGGCTCGACGGCGGGCGCCTTCTTCTTGCCCTTCTCTTCCCCCGAGAGCGAGGTCGCGGCCGCGATCGCGTTCGTGAGGTCAAACGAGGAGCGGGATCGGGCCATCGTCCTCCTCCGTGGCGGCGCCGCCCTGACTGTCGAGGCGATCGAGCACGTCGTTCGCGAGCTGATCGAAGACACGCGCGAGCGGCGGCGGTCGCTTCTGCATGAGCAGGAGCGGCGAGCCGCGCAGCGACGCTTCGAGGAACACCTCGTCACGCGGGATCACGCTGTCGAGGATGATGCCGCCCGGGAAACGCGTCCACAGCGTCTCGGCGACCTCGAGCGAGGCCGGCGTCTGACGATCGAACATCGAGAGCACGATGCCGATCAACGTGAGGCGCGGGTTCTTCTCGGCGCGGACGCGGTCGATGAGCGCGAGGAGCTGGCCGACGGAGCGCAGCGCGAGCGGCTCGGCCTGGAGCGGCGAGAGCACGTGCGACGCGGCCTCGAGCGCGCGTGACGTGACCTTGCCGAGGCCCGCGGGGCAGTCGAGGAGCACGATGTCGAACTCGCTCTCGAGCTTGCTCAGCATGCCGGTGAGCATGCCGGTGCGCGTGAGCGCTTCTTCGAAACCTGCGACGGTCGTGGGATCGACGCGCCCGACGCTGAGCACGTGGAGCTGCGGATCACGGGTGCGGAGCAGGACGTTGCCGATGTGCTCGGCGCCCGTGAGCACCTCTGCGATGCCGGGCCGCGCGCGGTCGGGGAGCCCGAGCGAGAGGCAGAGGCTGCCTTGCGCGTCGAGCTCCATGAGCAGCGTGCGGTGACCGGCCCGGGCGAGGGCGAGACCCAGATTGAGCGAGATCGTGGTCTTACCGACGCCTCCCTTTTGGCTGGCCACGCAGATGACGTGCATGCTCTTCGCGCCATCGTAGCAGGACACCACGCGAAAAGGTGGTGTCGCGCGGCGACGAACTAGATCAGGCTGATCCGCTTCATGAGCGAGCCGCAGAGATCCGACTGCGGATTTCTTTGACGCTCGATCGCGAGCCCAGCCCGGAAGATCGCGCTCGCGCTCTCGATGTTGCCGAGCACGACGTGACACATGCCGAGCATCTCGTGATCGGCCGGATCGCCGTGGGCCGACACGAGGTCCGTGAGGGGTGACACAGCGGCAAGATGCGCATCGCGCATCGCGTCCGTGGGCCGCTCGGGGTTCGGCGCGCCCTTCGCCATGATCATGAGCTTGAACGCGCTTCTCTGGTCCTCCGGCCGATGCTCCGCGAAATCCGGCCTCGCGAAGAGGTCGCGGTATCCCGCGTACGCCTCGTCGAGCTGGCCATCGCGCCAGTGCTTGACGATGACCTTGACCGTCTGGACCAGTTCCTCCTTGTTCGCCATTCTGGGAACCATACACAAGAGCTCGCGCGGAGGGGAGCCGCGAGCGCATTCCGGACACGCGTGGGACGTCCGGAACGGGGAGCGGAGGAGCCGGAAGAGGCTAAGCTCAGCCCAGGATGTTCCTCGATTTCCTGTACGAGCTGCGCGGGAGGCAGGTGCCGGTCGGGACGCAGGAGGCGGTCGCGCTCGGCCGTGCCCTCGCCGCGGGGCTGCACGACGCGTCGCTCGAAGGTTTTTACCACGTGGCGCGCGCCCTCTGCGTGCACTCCGAGGCCCACCTCGACGACTTCGACCTCGCCTTCGCCAAACATTTCCGCGGCGTGCACGTGGAGGCGAAGAAGATCGCGGAGGAGCTGCAGGCGTGGCTCCAGGATCCGAAGCAGCTCCGGCAGCTCAGCGAGGAAGAGAAGGCGATGATCGAGGCGCTCGACCTCGAAGAGGTGCTGCGCCAGTTCGAGGAGCGGCTGCGCGAGCAGAAGGAGCGTCACGACGGGGGCAACCGGTGGATCGGCACGGGCGGGACGTCGCCGTTCGGCCGCGCGGGCTTCCATCCGTCGGGGATGAGCGTCGGCGGCGGCTCGGGCGGCAAGAGCGCGATCCACACGGCGGACGCGCGCAAGTACCGCTCGTACCGCAGCGACATCACGCTCGACGTGCGGACGATCGAGGTGGCGCTGCGCAAGCTCCGCGGCTTCGAACGCGAAGGCGCCCACGAGGAGCTCGACGTCGAGGGGACGATCGACGCGACGGCGCGGAACGCGGGCGAGCTCGAGGTCGTGACGAGGCCGCCGCGACGGCCGAACACGCGCGTCCTCCTGATGATGGACGTCGGCGGCTCGATGGATCCGTACGCGCACGCCGTCTCGCAGCTCTTCAGCGCGGCCAAGCGCGCGACGCACTGGAAGGAGCTACGCACGTACTACTTCCACAACTGCGTCTACGGGAAGGTCTACAAGACCGAGGGTTTTCAGGACCCGGTGAACGTGCGGGACCTCATCCACGAGTGCGGCAAGCACTACAAGCTCGTGATGGTCGGCGACGCGTCGATGGCACCCTACGAGCTGCTCGGCGCGGCGGGCTGGGGCGACGACGCGGGGACGCCGGGCGTCGCGTGGCTCGCGATGCTGCGCGAGCACTTCGAACGGTCCATCTGGCTGAACCCGGATCCGCCGAGCGGCTGGTCGCACGGCACGGTGCAGATCGTGAAGGACGTGTTCCCGATGTACCAGCTCACGCTCGAAGGGCTCGGCGAAGCCGTGGCGCAGCTCGTCCGGGGCGGGCGCACGCGGCGCTAGGACGCGTCGTCCTTCACGGGCAACGTGAGCCGGAAGAGCGCGCCTCCCGAGGGCGCGGAGAGCGCCTCGATCGTGCCGCCGTGCGCTTGCGCGATGACGCGGCACAAGGCGAGGCCGAGCCCCGTGCCCGTCGGCTTGCTGGTCACGCACGGCTCGAAGATGCGCGGCGCAAGCGCCGGATCGATCCCCGGCCCGTCGTCCTCGACCTCCACCACGACGGCCTCGCCGGATGCGTACGCCCGCACGACGATCCGTCCCCTCGCGCGGCCTTCGAGTGCGTCACGCGCGTTCAGGAGCAGGTTCGCGATCACCCGCTCGATCAGGATCCGATCGCAGGCGGCCTCCAGATCCGGCGGCGTCACGCGCACCTCGATCGTCGCGTTCACGTCGAAGAGCTCTCGCTCCGCGGAGGCCACGATCTCAGCGAGGGACGCGGGCTCCACGTCGAGCGGCTCGCCGCGCGCGATGCCGAGCACGCGGTCGATCACCGCTTGCCCCTTGCGCACCTCGTTCTCCGCGCGAGCGAGGTGCTCGCCGAGACGCGCTCGATCCTCCGCGTGGCGCCGCGCGAGGTACAGCGCCGACTCGATCGCGGCGAGCGTGTTCCTGAGCTCGTGCGCCACCCCTGCCCCGAGGGCGCCTGCGATCGCGAGGGCCGCCGCGCGCGCGTCTCGATCGTTCGGATCGGGTGCGGTCGTCACGGCGCGCGAGTCTAGCGCGAAGCGGCGAGAAGCAAGGTCCCCCGGCGACGGCGTGGTCCTCGTCGACTCGCTGCCATTGCACGCCGACGCCGGGGGAACCGATCCAAGCGAAGCAAAGAAAGGAGCGCTCGCGCGCTGCGACGAGGACATCGAGCAAGAGCCGGGCCGCGCGCGCTCGCCCGCATTTCCAGCGTCCTGCCCGGGGGTGCGAAGGCGCCTCCTCTGACAACGCTGTCGCATCGGTGGGTCGTCTTCTGCGCACAGCACTTCGGCACGCGGACGCTCGGGGCGGAGAAAATCAGCCGCCCGCGACGAGCTGGTAGGCGAGACGCGCCGCGAGCGCGAGCGAGACGAGCAGGACGACCGAGCGAATGAGCTGCTCGCCGCCCTTCACGGCCGCGCGTGCGCCGAGGACGCCGCCCACGGCTTGCGCCACCGCCATCGGCAACGCGAGCTGGAAGTCGATCCGTCCGGCGAGCGCGAAGCTCACCATCGCGGCCAGGTTCGAGGCGAAGTTCGCGACCTTCGCGTTGGCCGTCGCGCGCGTGAGGTCGTCACCGAACGCCGTGGTGTAGAGCAGGATCAGGAACGTCCCCGTGCCCGGCCCGAAGAAGCCGTCGTACGCGCCGATCACGAGCGCGATGACCACGGCCGTCGTGAGCGGACGACGCTCCGCGACCGCCCACGGCTTCGGCGCGGGAGGCGGCGCGTCGGGCAACGCTAGCGCCTTCGGCCGTCGCCTCCCGCGTGACGCGAAGAAGACGGCGACGCCGAGGAGGAGCACGAGCACGATCGGGCGCAGCACCTCGGGGCGCGCCGCGAGCAAGGCGCGCGCGCCCGCCGCGGAGCCGAGGGCTGCGGCGAGGAACGTCGGCCAGAAGCGCTTCTTGTCGACGCGGCCCGCGCGCACGAACGAGAGGAGCGACGCGGCCGAGCCGAAGACGGCCTGCCCCTTGTTCGTGCCGAGCGCGAGGCGCGGATCGGCGAGCGCCACGAGCAGCGCGGGCACCGTGAGCAGACCACCGCCGCCGGCGATCGCGTCGATCAGACCGGCGGCGAGGGCGACCGCGCAGAGGAGCGGGAGGACGAGCACGAACGCGAGGGCGTTCCTACTCCAAAAGCGAACCCGCTGTCACTCGGCGTCGGCCGACGCGAGCACGGGTGCAGGGGCGGCGGACGCGGCTGCACGTTCCCGCGCGAACGAGCTCTTCACCGCGGCGAGATCGAGCGGCGAGAAGCGCGCGTCCGGGGCGCCGCCGAAGAGCTCCAGGCGGATGGCGCGGTGCGCTGGTGCGACGCCGCCTTCCCCGCAGATCACGGCCGCGATCTCGGACGACTTCGCCGCGCCCGAGCCCGTGATCTCCACGAAGACGTCGAGCGTGACGAGGTCTCCGAAGAGCCCCGCGCGCTCGAGCGCCGCGCGCGCGTCCGCGCCGCCGACCTCGGCTGAGAGCAGATACTTGCGCACGTCGACGACCTTGCCGATCCCCTCGATCTCGCGACGGATCGGCAGCGTCGACGCGGCCATCGCCGCGCGGCACGCGGCCGAAAGCGTCTCCTCGGCCGTTTGTCCCGGCGGCACCACGAGCGCCGAACGCGCGAGCGCGAGCACGTACCTTGCGCCCCGAATCACGCGCGAGATCGCTGCGTCTTCAGACCCGAGCAGCGCGGCGCCGCGGAACCGGAGGCCCGAGGGGCTCGCCGCGTTCATCCGCTCGACGAGCGACGCGACCTCGGCAGGCTCCAGCGCGCGTTCGAGCCGCACGTCCGCGTACTCGTCGAGGCTCGCCACGCCGAGCGAGAGCGCCGGCGAGAAGATCATGTCGGGCTTCGGGTGGAAGCCTTTCGTGTAGACCATCCGCTCGCCGACGCGCCGGAACACCCGCGGCAGCTCCCGCACCACGTCGAGGTGCCCGAGCAGCGCCATCGCGCCCGTCTTCTCGAACCGGATCCGATACAAGAACCCACCGCGCCCCTTCATCGGCGGGGCCTTCTTCACCGGCGCGGGCGCCTGCTCGATCGCCTCGTCCTCGCCGTCCTCCGCGCGCACCTCGACCACCGGCGGCGCCACCGGCGGGTCCGTGACCAGCGGCAGCCGCTTGTTCGCGCCGAGCCTGCGGAGGAAGTCGACCCGCTCGTTTCGCATCTGCGTCATGTCGCAGGCCACGCCGCAGTCGTAACAGACGAGCCTGCGTTGATCGGCGACCGCGTCGTCCACGTTCGTGTGGTGCACGAACGTCCCCGCGACCTTCCCGCACGGCGGGCTCAACCGACTCTGCAGCGCCTTCCGGTACTCGCGCGCCAAAAACCCTTCTTCGAGGCCGACGTCGATGTGGTCCCAGGGCAGCCGCGCAGTCACGGGGATCGTGCCGAGGAACCGCGACCGATCCGTCCCGAAGTGCGTGAAGGCCTCCTCCCACACGTCGAGCCGCAGCCGATCGTCCCACGAGTCGAAGCGCGCTCCGTTCCGATACGCGCGCTCCAGCACGTCGCACAGGCTCCGATCACCTCGCGCAAAGATCCCTTCGAGCACGCTCGCCTCGGCGCCGTGCGTCTTGAGCTTCACGTTGCGGTGGGGCCTCACCGTCTGGCGCAGCAGGTCCTGCTTGCGTGAGACCTCGCCGAGCGTGTCCATCGCGGCCCACTGGAACGGCGTGTGGGGCTTCGGGACGTGCGTCGACACGCTCACCGTCACCTCCACGTTCTTCTTGCCGATCTTGCGCCCCACGCCGGCCGTGCGTGCGCCCATCTCCACGATCCCGGTGACGTCCGCGTCCTCCTCGGTCGGCAGGCCGATCATCGAGTAGAGCTTCATCCGGTCCCAGCCGCGCGAGAAGATGCGCTCGGCCGTCTCGAGGAGCTGCTCCTCCGTGACGTTCTTGTTCACCACGTCGCGCATCCGCTGCGTGCCTGCCTCCGGCGCGAACGTCAGGCCCGTCGCGCGCACGCGCTTCAGCTCGTCGAGCAGATCGGGCTCGAGGCCGTAGGCGCGCAGCGACGACACGCTCATGCTCACGCGCTCCTTCGCGAGTTTGTCCGCGACCTTCTTGATGAGCGGCGAGATGCACGACACGTCCGCCGTGCTCAGCGCCGTCAGCGACACCTCGTCGTTGCCCGACGCGCGCACCGCTTCGAGCACCGTGTTCACCACCTGCTCGGGGTCGCGCTCGCGCACGGGCCGGTAGATCATGCCTGCCTGGCAGAAGCGGCATCCTTCCGTGCAACCACGCGCGATCTCGATCGACACGCGGTCGAAGATCGCCTCCGGCCCGCCCGTCGGGCTCACGGCGGGGAACGGGTACTTGTCGAGATCGACGAGCGCGCGGTTGACCGGCAAAGGCAGACCCTTCTCGCTCGGCGCGACCACCACCTGAAACCCCGTCTCCGGATCTTCCTCCGTCCGGTAGAGCGAGGGCACGTAGACCGCGCCGAGCTTCCCGAGGGCCACGAGCCGCTCGCGCCGCGGCACGCCGGCCTTCTTCAGCCGCGTCCACGTCAGCGCCACCTGGGTCGCCTTCTCCTCGCCGTCGCCGATCACCACCGCGTCGATGAACGCGCTCAGCCCCTCGGGGTGCGTCGCCACCGGCCCGCCCGCGATGACAAGCGGATCGTCCTCGCCGCGCTCGGACGAACGCAGCGGCACGCCGCCGAGGTCCAGCATGAGCAGGACGTTCGTGTACGTCAGCTCGAACTGAAGCGAGAAACCGACCACGTCGAAGTCCCGCAGCTTTCGTTTGCTTTCCAACGAAACGAGCGGAATGTTCCGGGCTCGTAGCTCTGCCTCGACGTCCTTCCACGGCGCGTAGCAGCGCTCGGCCAGCGTGCGCGGATCGTCGTTCAGGAGCTTGTAGAGAATCTTGAACCCGAGGTGGCTCATCCCGATGTCGTAGACGTCGGGGAACGCGAGGCAGACCGTCGCCTCCACACTGGACCAGTCCTTGACGACCGAGCCGACCTCGCCGCCCGTGTAACGCGCGGGCTTCTCCACCCGATCGAGGAAAGCGGCGTACGGGTGGCCATCGAGAACTGCGGGAGCGTCTGCCATGGGAAAACCTCGGGCGAAGGTTCATTCGGGTAGCACGCGAAAACCGCAGCGAGAAGGATCGCGTGCGCCGAAGCTGCGCATGGGGGCGCCGGGTTGCGCAGGCTCCACTTGGCGACTAGGTTGCCCGCCCTCGTGTCAAGGCGTTTCGAGCTCGTCTCAGGCTTCACCCCGTGTGGCGACCAACCTCGCGCGATCGAGGAAATCTGCGGGGCGTTCGGCCGAGCCGAGACGTTCCAGTGCCTGCTCGGCGTCACGGGCAGCGGCAAGACGTTCACGGCGGCCAAGGTCATCGAGCGCCTCCAGCGCCCGACGCTCGTCCTCGCGCCGAACAAGACGCTGGCGGCCCAGCTCTACGGCGAGATGCGCGAGCTCTTCCCGAACAACGCCGTCCACTACTTCGTCAGCTACTACGACTACTACCAGCCCGAGGCGTACGTCCCGTCGAGCGACACCTTCATCGAGAAGGACGCGATCATCAACGACGCCATCGACCGGATGCGCCACGCGGCCACGCACGCGCTCCTGTCCCGGCCGGACGTTCTCATCGTCGCCTCCGTGAGCTGCATCTACGGCATCGGCTCGGCCGAGAGCTACCACGGCCTGCTCATCAAGATGGAGCGCGGCCAGGAGTTTCGTCGCGACGAGCTCCTCCGGCGCCTCGTCGACATCCAGTACGATCGCAACGACATCGACTTCCACCGCGGCACCTTCCGCGTGCGCGGCGACGTCGTGGAGATCTTCCCCGCGTACGAGGAGAACATCGCGATCCGCGTCGAGTTCTTCGGCGACGAGATCGAGGCCATCAAGGAGGTCGATCCCGTCCGCGGCAAGGTGCTCGGCACGCTCGACCGCATCGCGATCTACCCCGGCTCGCACTACGTCACCGAGCAGCAGCAGCTCCGCATCGCCATCGCCTCGATCCGCGAGGAACTGCGCGACCGGCTCGACTTCTACGACAAGGCCGGCCGCTTCCTGGAGAAGCAGCGCATCGAGCAGCGCACGATGTACGACCTCGAAATGCTCGAGCAGATGGGCTTCTGCAACGGCATCGAGAACTACTCGCGCCACCTCTCGGGCCGCAAGCCGGGCGAGCCGCCGCCCACGCTGATCGACTACTTCCCCAAGGACTTCCTGCTCATCATCGACGAGTCGCACCAGACGATCCCGCAGGTCGCGGCGATGTACCGCGGCGACCGCGCGCGCAAGGAGACGCTCGTCGAGTACGGCTTCCGCTTGCCGAGCGCGCTCGACAACCGTCCCCTCAAGTTCGAGGAGTTCGAGTCGCACTACGACCGCGTCCTGCTCGTCAGCGCCACGCCCGGCGACTACGAGCTCCAGAAGACCGGCGGCGTCGTCGTCGAGCAGATCATCCGCCCGACGGGCCTCACGGATCCGCAGATCGTCGTCCGCCCCGTCTCCGGCCAGGTCGACGACCTGCTCGAGCGCATCCGCGAGCGCGTCTCCGTGAACGAGCGCATCCTCGTCACCACGCTGACGAAGCGCATGGCCGAGGATCTGACCGAGTACTACACGGAGCTCGGCGTGCGGGTCCGCTACCTGCACTCCGACATCGACACGCTCGAACGCGTGGAGATCCTCCGTGACCTCCGGCGCGGCGAGTTCGACGTCCTCGTCGGCATCAACCTGCTGCGCGAGGGCCTCGATCTGCCCGAGGTCTCGCTCGTGGCGATCCTCGACGCCGACAAGGAAGGCTTCCTCCGCAGCCCGCGCTCGCTCATCCAGACGATCGGCCGCGCCGCGCGTAACGTCCGGGGCGAGGTCATCATGTACGGCGATCGCGAGACGGACGCGATGCGTTACGCCATCCAGGAGACGAACCGCCGCCGCGAGCTGCAGAGCGCGTACAACGTCGCGCACAACATCACGCCTGCGACGGTCACGAAGGCGATCCTCGATCTCTCGCCGACCTCCGGCGCGCGCGACTACTACGCCGTCCCCAAGGGCGGCGCGCGCGGCGCTGGGCCTTCGGGCAAGGACACAGCGCCTACGGCCGCCGATCTGGCCGAGCGCATCGAAGCGCTGCGCCTCGAAATGTTTGCCGCCGCCGAGAACCTCGAGTTCGAGAAGGCCGCGCGCCTGCGTGATCAGCTCCGGACGCTCAAGGGAGAGCTCGCGGATTCGGGCGAGGAGGCCGCGCCCCCGGTGACCAAGGCCAAGCCTCGGGCGAAGGCCAAGTCGGGCGCGGCGCCGGCGGCGCGCGGCGGCGCGAAGAAGTCGAGCGCGCGTGGCAACGGCAGCACGGGCACGGGCCGAGGCCGCTACCGCTGAGCGGCGGCGGCCTTCGGGCCCGGCGCGATCTCACTCGCTGCGGCGGATCGCGGGGATGTAGCGGGCCTCGATCGGCCCCTCGGCGCACGCCGCTTCGAGCGATTCGATGTCGGCGTGCACGCGCGACACGTCCTCGACGAGGGCCTTCGTGTCGAAGCCTGCCGTGCCCTCGGGCGTCTCGCGCAGCTGGTCGAGGGCGAGCTCGAGCAGCTGGGCTGCGCCGCTCGGGCTCTTGGCGCGATACAGCTTGTGCATCGCCGTGGCCACGAGGATCAGCCCCTTGACGAGCTCGCGCGATGGATCGGTATCCGGCTGCGCGCGCCGGTACTCCTCCCAGATCTCTTGCGCGTCGTAAAACCGCTCGGCGGCGTACGCGTCGAGCCCGCTCTGGAACAGCGTCTCCGGGTCGTTCGACGGCAGCGATGCCCGCGGCACGAGCACGGGCCCTGCGCCCACGGTCTTCAGCGGCGGAATGAACGCGTCTTCCAGGTTCTTCTGCGCGACCGACAGGAGGCGCTTGAGCTCCGCGAGGGAGGTGCGCGTCGCATCGCGGAACGTGGCGAGATCGAGCCCGCCGTAGACATCGGGCAGCGCGTCGAGCTTGACGAGTGCGCGTTCGAGCAGGTGCACCGATCCGCGGAGCTCCGCGTTGTGACGAACCTTGTGCATCGCGTTCGTCACATGAATGATCGCCTGCAAAAAGCGGCGGTTTGTCTCGTTTGGCTCGTCCTGGGAGACCTGCGTCCAGATGTCGTAGGCGTCGAAATGGCAACCCGCGCGGTACGCCTCGAGACCCCGATTGAAAGCAGCTTCACGATCTTCGTTCGCGTCGTCGGCCATGGCGGCGTGGGAGACGATACACGACCCGTTAGGGGTTTGAAAGGGCGGGTGCGTGCTCCTCCGCCGATCTCTCGTCGACCGAGCGGGCTCGTGACCACGCGCATGCGCCAACCGATCGACACTTCGGGTCTGTCCGGGGACATGTGCAGCGCCTACCCGATCCACCTCACACTCCGTGGATCACGGGGCCGAAGCTCGGACGCGTCGATCGACGCCGTCGCTCTTTTACCGCTCGCCTTTCGTCGGTGTCCCGCATCGTGGATGCATCCGCTGCGAGACGCTCTCTTGGGCGTCTCTGGATCGGACGACAACATTCTTCGGAGAGAACTTCATGATCGGAACGACACGAACGAGCCTGGTCCTCCTCCTTTCGGCTGTCGCGCTCGCCGGCGCCGCCGGTTGCGGCGACGATGGCCCTCTCCCGCTCGGCAACTCGAGCTCGAGCGGCAGCGGTGGAATGGGCGGGGCCGGCGGGATGGGCGGGATGGGCGGTACGGGCGGAATGGCCGGCATGGGTGGCTCCGGCGGCGCGGGGGGCACGGCCGACGTCTGCGGCGACGGCGTGGTCCAGGGGGAGGCCTGTGACGATGGCAATACGGCGGCGGGCGACGGCTGTGACGCCGCGTGCGCCATCGAGGCTGGGTTCGACTGCACCGGCGCGCCCTCCGTGTGCACGCCGATCTGCGGCGACGGCCTCGTGAAAGGCGCCGAAGCCTGCGACGACGGCAATACGATGCCCGGCGACGGCTGCGACGCCGCGTGCGCCATCGAAACAGGGTATCAGTGCACCGGCGAGCCGAGCGCCTGCTGTGCTCCGCAGCCCGAGATTTGCGACGGAATGGACAACGATTGCAATGGCACCCCGGACGAGGGCTGTGATTGCATCGACGGCACCACGCAGCCTTGTTACATGGGCCCGCCGGGCACCGAGAACGTCGGCATCTGCGTCGGCGGCACCCAGACGTGCGCGAGCGGCGCCTGGGGCGCCTGCGTCGGTGAGGTCGTCCCCGCGATGGAGACCTGCGACGGCGTCGACCAGGATTGCGACGGCACGCCCGACGACAGCATTGGCTGCGTCTGCATGCCCGGCACCACGACGAATTGCTACACGGGCCCGATGAACACCGAGAACGTCGGCCAATGCAAGGGCGGCACCAAGACCTGCGCGGCGGACGGCAAATCGTACGGCCCCTGCCTCGGCGAGATCCTCCCCTCGCTGGAGAACTGCGCCACCGCCGTCGACGACGATTGCAATGGCGTGGCGCCCGCGTGCACCGGCGCGCACGTGGCCAGCAAATCCTTCGGCGACGCCAGTGCCCAGCAGGGGCTCGCGATCGCCGTCGACGCCATGGGCAACGTCCTCGTCGCGGGCAATTTCACCGGCACGATCGATTTCGGCGGCGGCACGCTCACGAGCGCGGGCGGCATCGACGTGTTCGTCGCGAAATTCACCCCGCAGGGCAACCACGTCTGGTCGAAGGCGTACGGCGGCGCCGGGGATCAGAGCGCCACGGGCATCGCCGTCGACGCGCAGGGCAATGCGTTCGTCACGGGCAACTTCGCCACGGCGATCACCATCGGCGCCACGACCCTCACGAGCGCGGGCGTCGACGATTTCTTCGTGGCGAAGCTCGACCCCGCCGGGGCCGAGCTCTTCGCCAAGGGATTCGGCGCGACGTTCACGCAGACCTCCTCGGGCATCGCCGTCGACAACGCGGGCAACGTCGCCGTCACCGGCGCGTTCTCCGGCACGTTCCCCTGGGGCGCGACGATGCTCACGGGCGGCGGCAACCTCGACGCATTCGTGGCGAAGATGGACAACGCGGGCAACCCGCTCTGGGCCAAGGGATTCGGCACCGCCCAGAACCAGCAAGGCCTCGACGTCGCCACCGACGCCGCCGGCAACGTCGTCATCGTCGGCGCCATGGAAAACACGACCGATTTCGGCGGCGGGCAGCTCGTGAGCGCCGGCGGCGAGGACATCTTCCTCGCGAAATTCGGCCCCACGGGCAATCACCTCTTCAGCCAGCGCTATGGCGACGCCTCGGATCAGCGCGCCCTCGCGGTGGCCACGGATCCGAGCGGCAACCTCCTCGTCACGGGCCAGTATGCGGGCACGGTCGACCTCGGCGGCGGCACCTACACGAGCGTCGCCGCCGACGACGGGTTCGTCGTGAAGTTCGATCCGAACGGCAATCACGCCTGGAGCAAGAGCTTCGGCGCCGTGAGCGCGCAGCGCGGCAAGGACATCACGGCCGACGCCTTCGGCAACGTCGTTCTCACGGGCGAATTCTTCAGCGCCGTCGGGTTCGGCGCCAATACGATCGCCACCGCGGGCATGTCCGACATCTTCGTCGTCAAGCTGAGCCCCACGGGCACGCAGGTCTGGCTCCGCGGCTATGGCAGCACGAACAACGACCGCGGCGAGGCCGTCGCCGTCGACGCCTCCGGCGCCCCCTGGGTCACTGGCTCGTTCGTCGGAACCGTCAATTTCGGCGGCGGCGCCCTCGCGGGCGGCGCGGCCGACAACGTCTTCCTCCTCGGCCTCGCGCAGTGAACCACGCCCACCTTCCCCGCGCGTGATCTGGCCGCGGGGGCGAGCGAAATGACGCGCTCGCCCTCGCGGCGCCTTCGCGATGTGTGTGGACCTCCGCGCCTTTCGGGGCTACACCTTCCAGGTGACGAAGGATCAAGGGAAACGCGGGGGCCGGGGTCGTAAAAAGGGCAAGGAGGCACCCGCGAAGGGCTCGTGGGGCAGCCTCGCCGCGGCGATCGGCGCCGTCGCGATGCTCGGCGTCCTGCTCTACGGCTCCTTCAAGGCGGAAGATCCGACGGCCGCCGTGAGCCCCGAGCCCGCCCCCGCCGCCACGACCACGCCTCCCGCCGTCACGACCGCGCCTGCCCCCACCCCGCCGCCCGCGCCCGGAAAATCGGCGAATGGCGAGAACTGGAACGACGCGCAGATCGCGTGGCAGGGCTACGAGGCCGGCATGGCGAAGGCCAAGACCGAGAACAAGCCGGTTTGTCTCGTCTTCTACACGTCCTGGTGCCCGCATTGCCGCAATTACGCGAACGTCTTCCAGGATCCGCGCATCGTGGCGCGCGCCAAGGATTTCGTGATGATTCGCGTGAACCCCGACGACGAGTCCGCGATTGGCGACCGGTACGCCCCTGACGGCTCCTACGTCCCGCGCACGTTCTTCCTCGCCCCGGACGGCGCGCACATGGCCGACGTCCACGCGCCGCGCCCCAAGTTCCAGCATTTCTACGACGAGAGCGACCCGGCGTCGCTGCTCGGCGGCATGGATGCCGCTCTGCGCAAGCTCGCGCGGCCGATGTAAATGGCGCCTACTCCTCCGGCTCCAGATCCGGACGGCGCTCCCCCATTCCGATCCCCCACCCCATCGAATACCGCGCGTTGATCTCGCAGCGCGGATTGAACCCGAGGCTCCCCTTCCCGTCCCGAAAGCGGAACGCGTCGAGCCCAAACGGCCCGAAATAACCCGCCGCCGCGAGCGCCGCGCCAGCTTGCTCCACCGCCTGCGCGAACAGCTCCGTCTCCTCCCGGCCGATGTCCCCGGGCTTCGCGGGCCGCGTCGACAGCCACGTCCCGTCCGGCGCCGTCTCCTGCCACGTCGGCTCGCCGCGCGTGAGACGCCCCTCGCGCGACACGAACCCGTGCCACCCGAAATCGGCCACGCGATCGACCCACGGCTCCACCACGAGCGCGCCGAACGAGCGGAGCGACGCTTCAATCCAGGCCCGCGCCGCGCCGAGCACCTCGTCCTCCCGCGCCCGCCGCCGCCCACGCCCCGCGAATCCGTGCGGCCTGCGCAAAAGCCAGTTTCCCCCCGGCGACGGCGCCGCGAGCGCCTCGCGCACCTCCTCGAGCGTCGTCACGATGCGTTGCCCGGCCAGCGTCGCCCCGAGCCCGAGCGAGAATCGCCGATCGTTCACCTGACGCAGCACCTCGTACGAAGGCGCCGCGGGCACGCGCGCCCCTGCCTGCGCGAGCGCCACGAGCGCCCGCGGCGTCGGGAGCCACGCCCTTCCCACGGCCCCTTCCGCGCGCCGCGCCTCGTCTGGCGCGCCAAACAGCACGAGATCGTCCGGACGCACCAATGCCCCGAGCCGCCCCGCGAGCTCCGGCAGCCGCGCCCGTGCTTCAGCCCCGAGCGTCCTTCGCGCGTCTTCGAGCTCGACCTCCGCGCCGAGGTTCAGGAGCCACGCGGTTCGGGGGCCCATTTGTCGAGTTCCTGCAAAAATTGCTCCGGGAAACCCGCCCGGATCCGATCCTCTCGATTCAATGGCGTCCCTCGCATCACCATCGGCGAAAGCGGCTCCGGCAAATGCGCACGCCATGCCTCGAAATCGAGCCCTTCGGTAAACCGCCGGAACCACCGCACGCCGAACCGCACATGCGGCACCTCCTCGGCGCAGACGATCTCCTGAATGCGCGCCCCCTCCTCGTCCCCGATCGCGCGAAATCGCCCTGCGAACCGCGCCGTGTGGTCGAGGTTGCCCCCTTCGAGCCCCATCCCCATCACGGCCGCGAAATGCGCCGGCGACTTCGACCGTGGCACCCGCTCCCAGAACCAATCCCGCACCGGAAACGCCCCGAATGCGTGACCGAGCCCCTCCATGTACTGCGCGTACATCGCCATGTGCCGGATCTCGTCCCCGGCAATACGGAGAAGCCCCTTCTTGAACGCCCTTGGCGCCTCGGGAAACGCGAGCAGCGCCCAGGCCATCAGCTCGGCGGCCTGCAATTCGTGATGCAGGAACGTGTGCACGAGCTGCGCCCGTCGCGCCGGATCCCGGATCGCGTCCGGCCCCGGCGACTTGTGCGCCCGTTTCGCAATCTCGAGCGAGCTCGGCCTCCCCGGCCGCTCGATCCGCCGCGCGGGCGCGTCTTCTTCCCATCCCGCGGGCACGGGCGGCGGGGCGAGCTTGTGCGCGAGCTCCTCGCTCGTCACGTAATCGTACGCCCAGCGCTCCGCCGTCCCTTCCGGCGGTATCGGGATGGTGATCACGACCGTGCTCGTCAGTTGGAAAGCTCCACCCCGCGCCCGGGCGGCAGCGGATCCCATCGTAACGAATCTCCGACGAGTGTCGAGATCCGCTTGGGCCGACCGCCGTCGAGCCGCATCACGTAAAGCCCCGGCCCTTCGCCCGACGTCCGCGTCGAGAAAAAGGCCACGAGCCTCCCGTCGGGGCTGCACGCCGGATATCCATTGCGCCCTTGCCCCTGCGTCAGCCGCACCATTCCTCGCCCGCGCTCGTCCGTCGACACGAGGTCCGTGTCTTTGCCGACCCCCACCGCGAAGACCGCCCGCACCCCGTCCGGGTGATTGCAGAACGTCGGCGCCGACGCGAACAGCCCATCCGGCGAGATGGGTTTGTCTTCCACGTAGATTCGTTGCCCGAACCGCCCCTCGCCGGAATAGGCGAGCTTGCCGCTCGGGGTGAACGTCGGCCGGAGGGCCATGCCCACCTCGCTCGCGGGCGAGAGGCTCGCGAAATCCGGGCCCACGAACATCTTGATCGTGCCCCCGTCCGCGATCGACACGGCAACGCGCGACCTGTCGCGCGAGAACGCGAGCCCGTACACCGAGCCCTTGACGGGCAGCTCCACCGCCCGCCCGCTCGCCGTCCGGATCCTGTATTCTCCATTCTGCGCGCTCGACGCCCAGAAAAGCTCGTCGCCTTTGCCGAACGCCGGCGCCATCGCGATCTCCTCCGTCGGCGAGACCGGCTTCGGATCGTGCCCATCTGCGTCGACCGTGAACACGCGCCTGAGCTTGCCCACCCCCGCGACGAACGTCATCCGGCTGGCGAACCCGCCATTTTGCCCCGTCAACGCCCCGATCACGAGATCCGAGATCCGGTGCGCCTCTTCGCGCAGATCCGACGCCGGAATCAAAAACCGTTTGTCGAAGACGGCCGCCGCCCCGTGACGCACGAAATACACCCGGGCCCTGAGCTCCACCTTGCCCTGCCCCGGCACGGGCCGCGCGCGCGCCTCCACGAGCGCCTCGACCTTCTTTTTCGCCCAGATCGAGACATCGAGCGACTCCGCGCCCCACGCCTCCTCCGGCGCGTCGTCGTCCGTGAGCACCTCGAATTCGCCCGAAAGCTCGAGATCACGCCGCGCCACGCTCCGCATGATCACGTCCTCCTCGTCCCAGCTCGACGAGGGCAGGACCGCGATCCGCGGCAAGGGCCGCGTCGCCCCCGCGACCACCACGATATTGCCGAGCAGATCCTCCGGCGACGGCGGCACATCCGCGGGCGCGGGCTCCTCCGCGCGCGTGCCCTGGGACGCGACGACCGAGAGGGACGAGAGGGCGGCGAAGGCCAAAAGGAACTTCTTCAATCGCATCGCTCCGGCGTGCAGGTGAAGGTGAGCGAAATCTGGCTCTGGACGATGTCCGGGTAATTCTCGGGCGGCGGCGGCAATTCCTCGCCCTTGGCGCCCTCCAGCGCGGCGCGCGCCGCGGCGTCGAACGCGGCCTGACCGCTCGAAACGATCGAAAAGCTCGCGACGGATCGACCACCCGACAGCGTCACCGTCGCGGCGACACGAAACTTCGTGATGTCGTCGGGCGACAAACCCGACCCCGAGACGCGGAACCTGCGGCTGAACCAGCCCCGGATCTTCTCCCGGTAGATGTCCACGGCCCGCGCCTTCAGCGGATCCATCTCCGTCCCGCCCTTCACGCCGTCCTCGTGGCCTTTTTCGTCCACGTTCGGCGGGGGCTCGACCTTCGCGGGCTCCTCGATCGGCGTCTCGACCGACTTCGCGACTTCGGCCTCGGGCGGCGGCACCGGCGTCTTCGCCTCGGCCACCTCGATTTCCTTCGGCGGAATGGCCTCCTCGGTCTTCTCCGCCTTCGTCGAGACAAACGCTTTTTCCTCGACGCGGCGCTTCGCGCGAGGCTTCAGCCACCGATCCGGCAGCTTCGCCGGATCTCGTTTGCCGCCGAGCTTCAAGGCCGGCGCCGCGTCGAGATCGAGCACGGGCACCACCTTCACGGGCACGCTCGGCCCCTTGTCGATCTCCGGCGCCTGCGCCGGCCTCTCGAGGTCCGCCGCGCGCAGCAGCAAAAGCGCCCCGCCCTGCAACCCCACGGCGCAGATCACGGCGAGCACGATTTCGTGCACCCGAAAATCGCTCTTCGTGGACGACGCCGCGTCCGTGCTCACCGGACCGCCTCCCGCGCCTCGTCCGGCTCCGGCTCGACCAGCAAATTCAGCCCCAGAACGCCCGCCGAGCGCGCCGCCGCGACCACGCGCGCCACCGCGGCATACCGCGCGTCCTTGTCCGCGCGGATGTAGAGCTCTTTTTCTTTTTGCACCCGCGGGTTCGTCGCGAGCACGTCTTCCACGCTCGTCGTCACGTCGTCCTCACCAAAGAGGATTTTTTCCTCCTTGGTCACCGTCACGACGAGCTTCGTGTCCTTGACGGGCGCCTCCGTCGCCTCGACCTGCGGCAATTCGACCCGCAGGCCCGACGCGAGCAGCGGCGCCGTCACCATGAACACCACGAGCAGGACCAGCATCACGTCGACGAGCGGCGTGACGTTGATATCGCCGAACCCTTTTCCCCTGCCCCGCCTCGATCCGCCGGTCGACATGCCCATTTCAGGAGCCCTGCTTCGGCAGCGTCGCCGGCACCTCGGAGACGAGCGCCACCCAGCCATCGCTCGCCGCCTCGATCGCCGACAAAAGCGCGTCGATCCGCTTGTTCAGCGCGTTGTACGCCACGACCGCCGGAATGGCCGCCGCGAGCCCGATCGCCGTCGCGATCAGCGCCTCGCCGATCGCCGGCGCCACGACGGGCAAGCTCGCGCTCTTCGCCTGCCCGATCCGCAAGAACGCATCCATGATCCCGTACACCGTGCCAAACAGCCCGACGAACGGCGCGGCGGCGGCGATCGTGGAGAGCGACGACATCAGCGACCCGGCCCGCTGCTCCTGATCGACGAGCGCGCGCTTCGCCACGGAATCGAGCAATTTCGGGCTCCCCGCGCGTTTCCCGAGCTCGAGCACGACCACGGCGCCCGGCGCGTCTGCATACCGGCTCGCGGCGGCGAACAGCGCGTCGGCCGACAATGCGTGCTTCGCCTCCTGCTCGAAGCGCCGCTCCGCCCGGCTCAGCCGGCCGAGCTGCAGCGCCTTCAGGAGCGCGATGATCCAGACCATGACCGCCGCGGCCACGAGCAGCCAGACCACGACGAACACGGGCCCGGACGAATGCAGGATGAGCGAGACCGGATCCAGACGGATCGGCGCCGCGGCAGATTCGATCGGCGTATCGATCATGGTATTTCCTCAGTCGGCGAGATACACGTCGACCTTGCGATCCTGGGCCCAGCCTTCCTCGTCGACCCCGATCGCCTCGATTTCCCCGCGCGACGACGTCTCCACGCGCGACTTTTCGAGCCCCTTCTTGCCCAGGAAGTCCGCCACGGTCCCGGCGCGCTTCTGGCCGAGGCCGAAGTTGTATTCGGTCTCGCCGCGCGGATCGGCGTGGCCCACGAGCTTCATTCCCTTGCCGGCGAGCGGGCCCGTCGTGAAGCAACGAGCGAGCGCATCGAGCGCCTTCGTCGCCTCCGGCTCGATCTCGGTCGAGTCGAACGCGAAGCGCGCGCGCGGGATGTCGCCGCACGCCTTCACGATGCGATCCTCGATGTGCACCGAACCGGCGGTGGGCGTGGCCCTGTCCTTCTTCACGGACGCGGCTTGCGTGCTCGCGACCTGCGGCGCCGCCGCGGCCGCGGGGTTCGGCGTGGCGACCGCGGCGGCCGTGCTCGGCGCGGCGACGGGATCCGAACCACAACCGATCGAGAGCGCAGCGAGCGTGGTGCTGAGGAGGGTGATGACCGTGAGACGCGACATGATTCCTCCGGCGGGACGCCCCCGGCGTCCATCGAGTCGCGCTTACCACGTCGCCCGTGTTCGGGCACAAATTTGGCGAAACCCGAGCACTTGGTATACAGGCCATGATCGCAGCCCTCTTGACGTGAGGCGCGCAAAGGGCCTACGACTTCGGGGCTCCCCCGGAGGACCCCGACCATGCCGATTCCCAAGAGCCTCGAAGGCCGCCTCACGCTCCCCGTGATCGGCGCGCCCATGTTCATCGTCTCGGGCCCCGAGCTCGTCATTGCCCAGTGCAAGGCAGGCGTGGTCGGGTCCTTCCCGGCGCTCAACGCGCGCCCGAAGGAACAGCTCGACGTCTGGATCACGCGAATCAAGACCGAGCTCGAAGAATACCGCGCGCAAAACCCCGGCGCGCGCGTGGCGCCGTTCGCCGTCAATCAGATCGCGCATCGGTCGAATGACCGGCTCGAACACGACATGGAGGTCTGCGTCCGGCACGAGGTGCCCATCATCATCACGAGCCTGCGCCCGCCGGCCGAGGTGGTGAAGGCCGTGCATTCGTACGGCGGCATCGTGCTCCACGACGTCATCAACGTCCGGCACGCCGAAAAGGCGCTGGAGGAGGGCGTCGACGGCCTCATCCTCGTCTGCGCCGGCGCGGGCGGCCACGCCGGCATGCTCTCGCCCTTCGCGCTCGTCGCCGAGGTCCGCAAGTTCTATCAGGGCACGGTTTGCCTCGCCGGCGCGATCTCCACGGGCCGCGACGTCCTCACCGCGCAATCGATCGGCGCCGACCTCGCGTACGTCGGCACGCGCTTCATCGCCACCGAAGAAGCGAACGCGATGCCCGACTACAAGCAAATGCTCATCGACACCACGGCGAAGGACATCGTGTATTCGTCCCTCTTCACGGGCGTCCACGGCAATTACCTGAAGCCCTCCGTCGCGGCGGCCGGGTTCGACGCGGACAACCTCCCCTCGGCGGACAAATCCACGATGAACTTCAACTCCGGCGGCAACATGGCCGCGAAGGCGTGGCGCGACATCTGGAGCGCGGGCCAGGGCGTCGGCAGCATCACGGACGCCCCGCGCGTGGAGACGCTCATCCGCCGCATGCGCGCCGAGTACGACGCCGCGTACGACGACATCACCTCCCGAACGAGCGCCTTCCGCGGATAGGTCTGTCCTGCCAATCGTTCAGGCGCGCGGCTTCGCGCAGGCCGCGCGCTCGCCCTTCGCGAGGCCCTCGCGCGGGATCCCGAGCCGCTCGCGCAGATCGCCGAGCGGCATGTCGAGCAGATCGTCGAGCTTCACGCCCTGCCGGTAGAGCGCCCTCGCCGGTTTGGCGCCCTCGTACGCTTGGAGCATGCGGCTCGGCGAGAGCACGAATCCCAGCATCGCGGCCGACGCGTTCAAGAGATACACGATCCACGTCTCGCAGCCGCCCATGAGCTCCCAGAGCCCGATCTCGCCCTCGCCGATGAAATCGGCGCCGTACCCCGTCGCCACGTGATGCAGATCGTGCAGCGCGACCGCCCAGCGCCGCGGCGGCGGGTTCGGGAGCGACACCTTGAACCGCCCGCCGAAGAACATCAGCGAGAACGTCTCGGCCGTATATTCGGCCGTCGTGAACCCGTTCTCCGCGAGGTACGCGTCGCGCGCCGCGCGCACGGTCAGCGTGGGCGGGAGCGGGCGGTCACGCGGGAACAGCGGGGTTTCAGCGACGTCGTGCAGCGACTCGAACGTGGTCGTGGTCATCGTGCTCTCCCGGCCAGCGAGCGCCGGCCGAGAAGACGATAGGGGCGGCGGCCCGCGGTTTCCACTCCTCGCTCATCCGAGATAAAGCCGCGCCGAGGTGCAGAACCTCGTGCGCGGATCGAATTCGAGCAGCCCGACGCCGCTCCGGGGCGCGCCGTGGGCCGTGACCGTGCAGCGGAACGCCGTGAAGAACCCCGCGGAGATCGGCGCCTCGACCTCGAGCGAGGCGCCCGGGCCGAGCGCGTCGAGCAGGCCCCGCGGCGAATGGCGCTCGCCCGGATCGAGCTCGATTCGCGGCGCGTCGTCCGGAAAGAGCCCCCGCATCGCTGCGAGATCCCGCTCCCCGATCGCGCGGGCGAGCTCCTCCGCCGCCGCATGGCCGCGCTCGAACATGCCCCGCCAGAGGCCTTCGAGGTACGTCGACACATTGGAAAAACCCTGGATGCGCAGCATGCGCGCGGTGAGCCCCGTCATCGCGATCAGGCTCTTCGGCCCGCCCTTCAGCGCGTCCGCGGTGACGCGGCGCAGCTCCCAGAATGCCCGCATGCGCTTCACGCGCAGCGCGCCGTCGAGCTCGACGAGCTCGTAAATCAGATACGCGGGCAGCTCGACGCGCGCGTCGTTCGGCGTGCGCGTCGCGATGTTCACGTCGCGCACCACCGTCAGCCCTTGCACCACGTCCGCGAGCACCTCGAAACGCACGTCGTTCGGGCCGATGTAGACGTCGTAAAAGCGCCCGAGCTCGTCGTCACCGTCGAGCGGATCGGCGCCCTTGCGCGCGGGCGGGCCGCCCACCGGGTCCTCGACGACCGCGCCGTGCGCGAAGAGCCCGACCCAGCCTTCCTTGTCGTGCGCGGCGACGCGGTCGGGTGAGCGCTTCACGACCGCGAGCACATCGTCTCGGCTCCATTCCATGCGCCGCGTATAACACGAAACCGGCCGGACAGGGGCAGCGAGAAAACGCGCAGTCCGCACACGGCCGGGCTCCTCGGCTGCGCAGGGGGCTCGCGCGGCGCCCGTCCTGGCCTTATGCGTCTCGCTGGAGGGGAGGACGCGCATGGCGAAAGACGGCAATGGTCACGCGGCGGCGATGCGAAAGCTGAGGCGGCTCGTGAAGGGCATCCGCGTGGCGATGATGACCACGACCACGCATGACGGCACCTTGCACAGCCGCCCGATGGCCACCTGCGAGGCGCTCGACGAGGACGGCGCGCTCTGGTTCTTCACGTCCTGCGAGACCGAGAAGGTGCGCGAGATCAACGCCGACCACCACGTGAACATCGCATACTCCGATCCGGATGACGATCGATACGTCTCCCTCACGGGCATGGCGCGGGTCGTCCGCGACCGGGAGAAGATGCAAAAGCTCTGGAGCCCGATGCTGCGCCTCTGGTTCCCGCGTGGGCTCGACGAGCCGGACATCGCCCTTTTGCGGGTCGAGGTCGATCGGGCGGAATACTGGGATCCCTCCGCGGGCCTGTTTTCCGCGATCGTGAGCCGCGTGCGCTCGGCCGTGACGGGCGCCCCGGGATTCCCTGCCAGGCACGGCCGGATCGAGCTCCGGCACGCGGAGGAGCAGCCGCGCGCGGCTTGATTCGCCCGGTTGCCAGCTTTCCTCAAAGGACCGGGGTGAGGAGCTCGCCGAGCTCCTCCGAGGCCTTGCGAAGGAGGGTCGGATACACGTCCCCAAGCTGCTTGTCCGGAATGCCGAGGGCGAAGTGCATCCTCTTCGTCGACGCATCGTAATCATCGGCAAGGAAATCCGTGGAACGCCGGGTCGTCGTGACGAACGAGGGCGTCGTGCCCGCCCCTGGGATCGCCGCGTGCATCTCCAGCCGGATCCGGACATCGTTGAAGACGAGTTTGTCTTCCTTGGATACGAACGGATCTTCGCCCGAAACGAGCGTCATCGAGACCACGAGCCGAGGCGTCTCCGGTGCCGCCTTCTCCGTCGGGTTGTGGAACTGAATGGCCCCACCGAACGTGTCCCTCGCGCGCGTGACGATCGAATTGGAGACCCGCTCTTCGACGTCCTTCTCGAACTTCCAGAAGGACGAGTTCACGGGGTGGTAGAGGTCGCCGTGCTTGTGCGCCAAGCCCATTTCCGCTTCCAGGAACGCGTTCGGCAGGACGAAATCGACGTCGAGGACCACCTGGGGATTTTCCGTCGTATCCAGCCTGGTGAGCAAGGGATTGAAGATGGCACGAGCGTCCTTGCCACTCTGCCCGCTTCGCAGAAGGAGCTGACCGAGCCGACCGGCATAGACGCGGTGAATCGCCTCGCGCACCGCCTCGGCCCACTTGTCGCCATAACGACGCCCGATCGCTTGGAGCTCCGGCACGTCCTGCCTCTGGGTGGCCTCCGCGAGCTCGGCCTCGGGCAAGAGCTTCGAGCGCACCTCCTGCTCGTGTTTCTTCCCGTGGTTCTCGAGGTATTGCCGATACGCGAACAGGGTCCGTTGCCGCTTCGCCGCCGCGAACATCGCGTCGTCGACCTCGTCCACGTGCCTCCTGCCCCGCGTGTCGGCGAGGTACATGCCGTAGCTCGGGACGTAATTCCGCGTCTGCACCATGTCGAAGAGCAGATCGTCCGCCTCGGCCGCGTGTTTGCCCTCGGGGAACGTCGACAGATACTCCGCGAGCGACTCCACGCGCTTCTTCGCCCGCTCGAACGCGACGTCGTCGAGCGCATCCCGCGGGCGCATGCCGACGTCGTCGTACAGCATTCTCTTCTTGGCAAACGTGTCGTCCGAGCCGTTCTCGGCTGCGTCGAGGACCTGCTCGAACAGGGCCGCGTCGCTCATGCGATTGCGCACAGACCACAAGGCGGAGCCGAAAAGGGCGCCCACGGCGGCAGACGCGAGGACGAGCCATCGAAATGCGGGGACCCGGCGGCCCGATTCCTTCGCGGCCGGCTCTGCGCTCGACCAGTCGTCGGCGATGCGCAATTCGAAAAAGGGATCGATTCGTTCGATCGCGGGCTGGTCGTCCGGTAAAACCAGACGCGTGGCCTCGTCGATCGCCGCCTGGGCCTCGCGCGCGAGCTCCGTCGCGTCCTCGGTGACGCCGAGCGGCGCCGCTTCGCCGTCGCCGAAGACGAGGATCACCTCGCCGCGTTTTCCGCCCGCGCGCCCCTCGACGCGTCGCAGCGTCGCGAGCGACGTGACCGTGAGAATTCGCCCGCGGACCTCGACGAGATCGAGCGGGAAGAGATAGCGGCCCGGCGGGAACGGCGCGCCCTCGTCCTTCGATCGCCGGAAGGAGACGTGCACGATCACGGCGAGCGCGAGCAGCGATGCCGCGAGGACGTGGCCGAGCACGAACGCGCGCGGCTGCACGGCGAAGCGGCCGTCGAGGTCACCAAAGTGCATGAACCAGAGCACGAGCCAAACGAACGCAGCGGAGATCCCCACACCGAGCCAGAAGCGCCGCGAGCCCGGGATCGCGCCTGCCACGTCCTCCTCGGCGCACAAGAGCGGCGCGGGCAAGCCACCATCTGCGAGCGCACGGACGAGCCGTTCCCGCACGACATCCGGGAGCCGGTCGAAATCGAGGACGCGGACGAAACGCGGCTCGGCACCGGAGGAGCGGTAGTGATTGGGCGCGCCCATGGATCCGAAGCGGAATGCAATCACGTTCTCGCTTGACGCGCCATGGTGAATCCGCTAGTCGTGGACCCTGGCGGGCCGTACGGGCTCCTTCGGCCTCCTTTTCGTCCGCCACATCGCGCCGCTCGCGGCGGTCCACAGGCTCGGATTCGAGCTTGGGCGGACACCTGCGCGCGGCGCCCGGAGGACGTCGTGGAACGCAAGCTCGTATCGATTCAGGTGGTGGAGAGCCTCGCGCCCATCGAAGGCGCGGATCAAATCGAACAGGCCCGGGTGATGGGCTGGACCGTGGTCGTCAAGAAAGGGGAGTTTCGCCCCGGCGACCGCTGCGTGTTCTTCGAAATCGACAGCGTGCTCCCTTCGAGCGCGCCGTGGGCGGAGTTCATGCGGTCACGCGGCTTTCGCGTGCGGACCGTCAAGCTTCGCGGCGTGCTCTCGCAGGGCCTCGCTTTGCCGACCACCATCCTCGACGGCGACATCCCCGAGGTCGGGACGGACGTGCGCGATCGGCTCGGCGTCACCAAATACGAGGCCATCCTGCCGGACGCGCGCGAGGTCTCCGGCGCCTTTCCGGCGCTCGTGCCGAAGACGGACGAGATCCGCCTGCAATCGGCGCTCGCGGTGCTCGACGAGATCCGGGGCCAGGAGTTTTACGTCTCGACGAAGCTCGACGGCTCGTCGGGCACGTTCTTCCGCGCGCCCGACGGCGAGTTTTTCGCGTGCTCGCGCAACTGGGCCCTCGCGCCCGGCCCGAATGCGATCTGGCGGGTGGCCGAGCGGTACGATCTCGCGCGACGTTTGCCCCCGGGCATCGCGGTGCAGGGCGAGCTCTGCGGCCCCGGCATTCAAAAAAACCGGCTCGGGCTCTCCGAGGTCGACGTCTTCATGTTCGGCGTGTACGACGCGCGCGCGGGCCGTCACCTCGATTTCGCGGAGTTCCTCGCGTTCTGCAAGGAGTACGGCCTGCGCACGGTGCCGATCGAGCGCGAGATCCGGGGCGACGAGGCTACACATTTCGAGCACACGCTCGATCGGTGGCTCGAGGCGGCGCGGGGCCTTTATGCGGGGACGAAAAACCGCAAGGAGGGCATCGTGGTGCGCCCCCTCGTCGAGTCGCGCTCCGCGACGCTCGGCGGCCGGCTCTCGTTCAAGGTCATCAACAATGATTTCTTGCTGAAGGACGAGGATTGAGCGTCAAGAGACGAGGCGGATCCCCACGGGCAACCCCTCGCCATAAAACGCCGCTCGGTCCGCCTCTTCCACCGCGACGACCTCGCGCACGGCCCGCACCCATTCTTCGCGCGCGCCCGAGGCGACGAGCCTCCGCTCGACGTCGCGCCGCACGCGCTCCGACACGTCACGCGCGCGGTCGCCCGTGAGCCGCGCCATGTCCATCGCCGCCCGTGGCGCCGTGGGCATCTCGGCCCATTTCTCGCGCAAGAGGTGATCGAGCCAGCGCTCGGCGACATTCGGCGCGATCACGTGGTGCGCGCTCGCATACGCGGGCACGCGCGCGCCGATGCGCCCAATGGCCGCCCAGATCCGCGGGTCACGATCGGTCCAGGTCCGTTCGAGCAAAAACCCGCCGAGCTCGGTCCGCCGCGGCGGCGGCACGCGCTCCAGGGACGAGGCGAGGTCCACGACGTCCGCGTCGGGCTCGGCGCGAATGCCTTTGGGCTTCTTCAATCGTTTTTCCGACGGCGCGAGGAACGGATCGACGAGGTCGCGGATCGCCACCTGCGCCACCTCTTCGAGCCCGCCCGCGATGCGCCGCCAGGCGATCCAGAAATGCTGCCACGTGCGCGCCTCCTGCGCGAACACCACGCGCTCGTGGAACAACGAAAAGAGGTTCGCCGCGCGCTCCTCGTCGAGCGCGTGGCCAAACCCCGGTCGGAGCGTGTACCCCGCGAGTTGCCAGAACACCCGCTCGTGATCGGCCGAGCGCCGCCGGCCCTTGTGCCCCGGCCAGAGCGCATCGAAGAGCGCGCGGTTCGTCTCCGCCGTCCACGTGGGCCGCTCGCCGAGGATCCTTTCGAGCTCTCGCACGAGGTCCTTCACCTCGCGCGGCGTGACGTCCGCGCGCCCTTTGCCATACACACGGAAAATCGCCTCGCGTGCGTCCTCCAGCCGCTTGCCCCCGGCCACCACGCCCGGCCGCACCGATTTCCCCGAGGAAACACCGCCCTCGGTCTCGACCGCGGTGTCGGGGCTCGTCTCGCGTAGATCCCAGGTCAAACGAAAGCGACGACCGGCCTCGGCGCCCACTTCGAGACACGCGAGCTCCAGCGTGCCGATCGCGCTGAGCTCGCCCGCGACCGAGACGGTCACCTCGCCGGGACGCGCGCCCGGCTCGAAGGCCGAGGAAACAGGCGGCAATGCGGAGAACCGCTCGACGTCCGGCGTGACGACGGACCCGGGCAGGTCGAGCGCCTCGTCCGAGGCATAAAGCGGAAATCGCACCGGGCGGCCCACCGTGAGCGAAAACGTTCGTCCGGGCACGTCGTAGCGGATGCCCTCGTGCGCGCCGCGCGGCACCACGCAGACGGCCTGCCGCTGCCCGGAGGGCCCCGCCGACAGACCGAGGTAATACCCGCGCGCGGAGCCGCCCCCGATCCGCACGCCCCGGCCGAGGAGGGACAAGCCATACACGACAGCGCCACGCGCCACGGCGAGATCGGGATCCGGGTGCGGCAGGATCTCCGGGCGAACCGCGCCCCACGCCCCGATCGCGTCGGCGAGCCGCTCCACGATACGTTTGGCGCGAAAGACCCCGCCGTTCAGGAGCAAGGCATGAGGCGCGGGCGCGCCGGGCGCGTGGCGGGCGAAGAAATGGGCGACGTGGCGCGTGATGGCGACGTCGCGCTCGTAAGGGAGGCCGAACGCGACGAGCGCGCTGCCGCCGCGGCGCGGGCGATCGGCGAGGGAGGCGGGCGGCAAGAAGCCGTCGAGCACGACGCGCTCGGCCTCCTCGCGGGAAAGGCGCGTGGAGAGCGCAGAGCCAATGAGGCGCGCGCCCTTTCCAAGCACGGTGACCGCGACGTCGCTCGGCGGATCCTCGCCGAGGAGCCGCTCTTTCGCAGCACGGCAAGCGAGCACGAGCTGGCCGAAGCGCGCGGGCGGCAATCGGTCGGGGGCCTCGACAAGACGGCTTTCGCAGAGATGCGCGAGCGCGAGATCCATGTTGTCGCCGCCGAGCAGAAGGTGTTTTCCCACGGCGACGCGCTCGACCTCGGTGGATCCGCGTTGTTCCCCCGGACGAACCCTGATCAAGGAGAGATCAGTGGTCCCGCCGCCGACATCGCAGACGAGGACGAGCGCCTCGCCGCCGCTCCGCTTGCAAAGCGCCGCGAGCTCGCCCTCTCCCGCGCGGGCCATGTAATCGTAAAAGGCCGCCTGCGGCTCCTCGAGCAGGCGCACCTCGAACCCGGCGCGCCGCGCGGCCTCGACCGTGAGCTCGCGCGCGTCCTCGTCGAACGAGGCCGGCACGGTCAAAACGACGTCCTGCTCTTCGAGCGGATACGCGAGGAACGCCTCGTTCCACGCGCGCTTGATGTGCAAAAGCAATCGCGCAGCCGCGTCGACGGGCGAGATACGCGGCAGGTCGCCTTCGTCCTCGCCCGCGCCCCAGGGCAAAATGGGCGCGGTGCGATCGACGCCCGCGTGCGCGAGCCAGCTCTTCGAGGAGGCGACGAGCCTGCCCGCGACCTCGCCCCCGCGGCGCCGCGCGTGCACGCCGAGCACCCACGGCGCTTCGCCGAACGGATCGGGCAATGCCTCGCCCGCAATCGGCGCGTAAAGAAACGACGGAAAGAGCGGCTGGGGCTCGATCTCACCGGCGCTCACGAGCTGGGGGATCGGAAAGACCTCGGGCGGCCGATGGCTCGCCGGATCGGCCCACGCGACCACGGTATGCGTCGTGCCGAGATCGATCCCGACGATGCGCCGCGCGCTCATGCAAAAACCTCTAGCCTTCCACGGCGACCTCGCCGCCGTGCGCGCGTACGCCAAGCTCGACCTTCCACTTTTCGCCCGGCTTTTGCGGCTCGATTGGCACGGCCTCGACGAGCAAGGTCCCGACCTCGGTGATGCTCGACCGCAGCCGCACGGGCACGACGTCGCCCTCGCGGCGCCCGTCCGCCGGCAAGGTCACTTCCATGGGCGCGAGCTCGTCGAGCTCGCCTTCGCCCCACGATTCGAGCTCGACGCCGGCCGGGTCGTCCCGACGAACCGACGAGCCGAAGAACCGGAATCGCACGGGCTCGCCGACCACGACGCCGAGCTCCTGCGGCGGCAAGGCCGCCTCCGTGCCCTCCTCCATGCCGAACGGAGCGACGCATAACGCGGTGATCGGCGGTTCGAGGCCGGGCACGGCCGGCACCGCGCTCTCGATGCCCACGTAATACGCTCGCGCCGTGCCGCCGCGAATGCGCAGGCCACGGCCCTTGCGCACGAGCCCGTACGTGGCCGCGCCGCGCGCGACGGCGAGGTCGAGGTCGGCCGAGGGCAAGACGCGCACCGGCGCGCCGCCGTCCGCTTCGAGCCAAGCATTGAGCGTCGAGACGATCCGATCGGCGAGGACCTTGCCTTTCATGACGCCGCCATTGAAGAGCAGCACCGTGGGGTGCAGGAGCGCGCGGCCCTCGCGCCGCGGAAACCCTTCGATCCGATCGAGCGCGCGCGCGTGGCGGCCCAGGAACGCCGCGAGGTGGCGCGTGACGCCCGCGTCCTGCGCATAAGGCAAGCCGAGCTGCGTGAGGCCGCCGCGGGCGCGTTGCGCGGGGCGGGCGCTCGCTGTGACGACCGGGAAAAACCCGTCGACGAGGATCTTCGCGACCTCGGATTGCAAGAGGTCGGTGCGCAAGGACGCGCCGAGCAGCTTCGCGCCGCGGCTCGGGACGACGACGGGCAAGCTCTCGATCGAGGCGTCCGACAGGAGCCGCTCCTTGGCCACGCGCGCCGCGTGCGTGAGCGCGATCATTTGCCATCGATCGAGCTCCTTGCCCTCGGCGACGAACTTCTGCCGCGCCACGTGCGCGAGCGCGAGGTCCATGTTGTCGCCGCCGAGCAAAATGTGATCGCCCACGGCCACGCGCTCGAGCGAGAGCGAGCCATTCACCTCGGTCGCGGCGATGGCCGAAAAGTCGGTCGTGCCGCCGCCGACGTCGACGACGAGGATCACGTCGCCCGGGTGGATGTATTTGCGCCAATCCTCGCCCGCGGCGTCGATCCAGGCATACAGCGCGGCCTGCGGCTCTTCGAGGAGCGTGAGGTCCTCGAACCCGGCGAGCCCCGCGGCCTCGACCGTGAGATCCCGCGCCGACGCGTCGAACGAGGCCGGCACCGTGAGCACGATCTCCTGCGCCGAGAGCGATTGCTCCTTTCCTTGCCGATGCTGCCACGCCTCGGCGAGGTGCTCCAGGTATCGCCACGAGGCCTCGACGGGCGAGATCTTCTCGACGTCCTCGGGCGCGCCGAGCGGCAGGAGCGCCGAGCGCCGGTCCACGCCCGCATGCGAGAGCCAGCTCTTCGCGCTCGACACGAGCCGGATCGGCGCGTCGATGCCGCGCGTGCGGGCATATTCACCCACGACGAACGAGCGATCGGCGTCCCAGGGCAAACCCTGCGCGCCCTCGCTCTCGTGCGCGGCGTAATAAAACGAAGGCAAGAGCGTGCGCTCTTCCAGCGTGCCGCGGGCGACGAGCTGAAGAATGGGCAGGACCTCGGCGCGCGGCTTTTCTTCGGCGCTCTCGGCGTATGCGAGGGCGGAATGGGTGGTGCCGAGATCGATACCAACGACGAAACGAGCGGTCACAGCTCCACCTCCGCGGGCGCGAGGATCTTCGGGTCGTGGCCCTCTGTGGGCGTGGGCAGGTGAATCTTCGCGACCCTCCAGCCCCGATGCTGCATCGTCCCTCGATAAGGAGGTTTGCCCTGCACGTTGCCCGTGAGCTTCACCTCGGCCGGAGAGAAGCCCGCCTCCAGCGTCACCTTTTGCCCCTCGTCCTCGCTCCTCACAGGGACGATCGTGAGGTGGTCGTGGAGCGCCTTGCGGCATCCCTCGTGAACGACGCGGACGGCGGCGCCAATCTCGGCGTCGGGGAAGGTGGCGATGTCCTGCTCCAGGAAGTCGACGAGCCTGCCCTCCCGCTGGAGGAGCGCGAGGAGCGACAGGGCCGGCGAGAGGTCGGGCTCCGCGGGCTTTTCAGGCGCAGGTTTCTTGGCCTTTTCGGGCAGCTTGGCCGGCTCGGGCGCGGGCGCTGGGAGGGCCGGCGCGGCGGCCTTGAACACGCGAGCCGCGAATTGGCCGTCGAACAGGATCCGAACCAGGCAGGCCCAGGCAAACCAGAGCCGCGTGGCGAGAGGGAGCGGGACTTCTTCGGACACGTTGGAAGGGTAACGCGTGCCGCGCGAAGGTGGGAGTTTCCGGCGAGCGGGTTTTTGCCGGGGCTGGGGGAGCCGGGGGAGGTGAGCTTCGGACGGGACGACCGGCGCGCGGGAGGCGTGTCACGCGCGGGGGTGGTCCCCCCGAACTCGGGGTCGCAGAGCGACCCCTCAAACAACAGGACCCCCCACCCCCACGCGTGACACGCCTCCCGCGCGCCTCGATGCAGGGTGGGGGACGGGCTCAGGTGAGGAGGAGGGTCTTGCCTGCGAAGGAGAGCCCGCGCTTGCGCAGGGTGGTCTGGAGCTTTTTGTACTGGGGGGTGTGCTGGGGGATGTTGATGCGGCCGGAGGCGACCCAGTGGAGCTCGCGCGGGAGTGCTGCGAGTTTTCGCGCCGCGTCGTGCTGGAGGAAGGTTTCGAGCCAATCGAGCTTCTTCTCGACGACCGAGACCTCGCTCGTCTCGGCGGAGTGAACCTCGATGAAGTGGGCGATGGCTTGGCCCGAGCGCTCGTACCCGACGACGTAGTCCCAGCGGTTCGACTCCGGATGCGTCGCCCGGCAGTCGCCGTCGATGTCCACGCTGCCGAGGATCTTGCTGGCGTGCTCTCCGGAGATCTGCCCCTTGCCTTCGCCTCTCTTGATGGCCTGGAGCCCCTCGCGGTGCAGCAGGGGCTTGCACGGGTTCACGGCGTCGCGGAATGTCTCTTTTGGCGGCCGGGGTTTCGTCTTGCCCGCCGTCATCGCGACACGGCCTCGCCGACGATCTGCGCGATGCGTCCCGAGAAGCCGCTGAGCCCGCCCCAACCGGCGACGGCCGGGTCGTCGGAGCCAGGGTCCAAGGTGGAGATGTCTTCCGTGATCACGCCGGTGTCGGTGCGGTGGAAATAGTAGGTGCGATAATCCTTTTGCAGGGCGGAGGTCAGGACGGCCTTCAGGGGCTTCGTCGGGCTAGCAATGCTGAATACGCGGCAAAGCGCCTCGACGCCGACCTTGGATTTCACGCTGGAGAGCTCGCGCAGGGCCCACACGAGATCCAGGATGACGGGAGAGTGCGTCGAGAGGATGACTCGATAACCGCGTGCCAAGAGGTCGAGCACGAGCAGGCCGAAGCTGATGATGGCCTGCGGATGAAGACCCATTTCGGGCTCTTCGATGATGACGGTATGGACAAAGGTCCTGCGTGCGTTTGACGACGGCATGAGTCTATAGAGCCCGAGTAGGAGTGGCGTAAATTCTCGCTGTCCCGCGGACCATGCGCTGTAGGGCAACGCGGCTCCGCTTCCAGGAGGCTTCAACATGACGCGCTTGCGCATTCCCTCCCTTTCCAACTCGAGCGTCGATCCGACATATATGGACGCGTCCACCACGGAATGGAGCCCGGCTTCCAGCCTCGTCGGATGAGGGAAGAGAGCACCTTGGTGGCCTAGGACCTGTTCCATGAACCGCCTGAGCGTTTCACTAAAGTTCCTGATTGCATACGGATCGCCGCTGGCATAAGCCATGAACGGCTTGGGCCACCCATCCTGGAGCACGAGGACGCGTTGCGCCGGAATCAACGACACCGTCTCGTCGTCATCGTCGATTGAATCCGGGGCGGCGACCTTGTTGAAGTCGACACGTCGACGGTCGCGAATGACGGCAGTGTCCTTCTGAATCACGTCCTCCAGGCCGCCACCGAAGTAGAGGGAGCAATAGTCACGGGCTGGATCGTGCCCGGTGAACCACTCAAATCCGTATTTGAGTAGTTCGTTGGTAATCGCCGCTGCATCCTCGACGGCCTTGTAGAGCTGCACGAACAGGCTCTTGCCGGTGGCCTGCGGCCCGACGAGGACCGTGAGATCCCCGAACTCGACATCACCTTCCTTGATCGGGCCGAAGCCCCGGACTTGCAGCCGCTTCATGGTCGCCTGTGCGCAGGCAACCACATGTCCGCGGATCGGTCAACGATCCCACGGGACGCGGGGCGGGCGCCGTTCCGCTTGGAAGGCCCCACCCCGCCCGTCCCCTCACCCCTCCGTGCCCTCGTCTCCGCCCTCCTCCACCCCGCTCGCCGCGCGCAGGTGGATTCGCTTGTATTCCTTCGACGATGGCCCGTGCACCTCGCGCACGACACGCTTGAACGAGATGTACTTCTCGTAGGCGGGCCCGTACGCCGTCGCGCGCGCGTGTTTTGCATTGGCGAGCGCCGTGTTGGCCTCGACCGATTCGCGAATTTCTTTGATCACCTGGGGTGCGCGCTGGCCGAAATCGCCGTTCACGATCTCGTCGGCCCACGGGGATCCCAGGTGATCGTCGACCGCGTCGAGCAGATCCTCGAGCGCAGTTACCTTGTCGGTGTCGGTCGGCTGCCGCTTGAGGGTATCGGGCACCGTCAACGTGGGCACGTAGGCCAATGCGACGGCGCGCGCCTCGCGATAAGGTTGGTCGATCGACACGAGCGCGGCATTCGCCTCCGCCCCCTCCTTGCCCGCCGCGCTCTCCCCGGTGACGACGGACTTGTGCGCGGTGAGAAACGCCTCCACCGACCCCTTCAACACGTCCGCATACACCCGCGCCACCACCGGTCGCGCACCCGTGTCCGTGCCGAGCTCCTGGCATCGCGTGAGAATCCGGTAGAAACGCTTGTAGTCGATCGCACCCATCAACACATCCTCCCGACCGAGCGGCGTACGCTGGTTCGGTGTGGACGGTATCAGAAGAGGCGTAAGCCGTGGCGTAGAACCGTACGGCTGTACACGATGGGCGCGGAGACGCCCCCGAGGCCGGGGCGGACGTGCAGGGAGCGCGGCGGGGCGCGTACGAGCGAAACGCGGCGGCGCGGGAGCGAAACGCTCGTCCGCGGGAGAAAACCGCTGACGCGCGAGGAGCAAAACGCAAACCCGCAGGAGCGAAACGCAAACCTGTAGGAGCGAAACGCAAACCCGTAGGAGGGTCGGCGTGTGATGTAGCTGTCTTTCCTCGACGCGTGGGAAGAGAACGCGCGGAGGCGGTGAGCGGACGGCACGGGCGTCCGAAGCGCGGGCGCGTCGGTTTCACGCGGTCGGCTTCGTGAGGGGCGTGGGGGATGGCGTGCAGCTGTGGGCGCTTCTGGAGGGGGCCGCGTTCACTTCTTGGACGGGGGTCGTGTCGGCGTCGGGTTCGACTCGGCGGTCTTGCACCGCTCGAAGTCGTACGGGTTGCCCTCGTTGCAGAAGATCAAATTGTCGAAGCAGCAGGCAGGGCAATAAAGCTCCTCGCCTCGTTCGAAGCAGCCCTGGTAGCAACTGTTGGTCGGGGCGTGGCACTCCTCGCGCACGACGACACGCCCCGCGTCGTTCCTGTTCACCGCCGGCTTGTCCGGTCGCTCCTCGCAGCCGGCGAGCAGCGCGAGGAGCCATAGGATGAGGAGCGTGGCTCGATGTCCGTTCACGCTCCTCATCTCCCTTGTCCGGACAACTGTAGAAGCTGTACGAGCCGGAGTCCGCGCTGCAAGCAGTGGCGCTGTCGTTGCAGCAATCCCTGCACGCCCCTCACCGGCGCCAAATACGCGCCTGCTCCGCCCTCACCCCTTCCGCTTCCGACCGCCCCTCACGCGCACCGATCACACGTCCCGCGGAACTGAATCTCCAGCCCCTTCTTGCGCAGGGCCCGCGGGATGCCACGCGCCGGCTTCACCTCGACGATCTCGTCGGGCAGGCACGCCACCTCGCCGCAGCTGTTGCAGACGAAGTGCGGGTGCGTCCCGCCGTCGTGCTCGCCCCCTTCCCGCAGCAGCTCGAAACGCCAGACGTGGTCGCCCACGTCGGTGCGTCGCACCAGACCCACCTCCGTCAGGTCGATCAGGTTTCGGTAGATCGTCGCGCGGTCCCAGCCCTCCGGCGCGAGCTCGGCGCACAGGTCGCCGTGGCTCACCGGCGTCTTCTGCGCGAGCAGCCGGCGGAGCACGGCCAGGCGGGGGGCCGTCGCGCGCAGGCCCTTGTTCCGGACGAGCGACCGTAGCTCGTCGATGCTGGGAGGGTCCGTCGAGCGCGCCATGCCTGTTCCCTACTCCGGCCACGGGCGGGTCGCAATGGGGACCGAGGAGAAGTCGCAACGGGGATGCTGTTGCAGATGTCCACCGTGTGTAAGGAGATGGCCCCGTCGTCGTTCTTTCTGTCTGGAAGCAAGAGGACTCGGTTTACCATCCTCAGATCGTTGGGGCGGGTCGTTCGTCGAAGGGCCTTCGGCGCGCCGCGCCTCCTGCTGGCTCGCACGTAGAGGTCTTCCCGATGAGAAAGATTCTGGCTCCGATCGCGCTGCTCTGGCTCGCTGGATGCGCCAAGACCACGAGCTTCGTCAAGAGCGACACCACGCTCGGCCGCGTCGTCGTCTACCGCAACGGCATCGCTTACTTCGAGCGCTACGCCGAGATCGACGGTGACTCGCTCCGGCTCAGCGTGCCGGGGGACAAGATCGACGATTTCTTGAAGTCACTCACGGTCATCGACGCGAAGACGGGCAAACCCGCGCCCGTCGCGTACCCGACCTCCGGCTCGGCGTTCGTCGGGCAAGAGAACAACCAGCAGAACATCCAGAACCAGCAGCAGTACGGCGGCGCGCCCCTCGTCAACATGGAGATCCAGCTCCAGGGGCCGAGGCCGCACAAGCTCCTCCTCTCGTACGTGACCGAGGCCCCGTCGTGGAAGCCGAGCTACCGCGTCTCCGTCGGCAAGGACGGCAAGATGAAGGTCGAGGCGTGGGCCATCGTGGACAACACCTCGGGCGAGGACTGGAACAAGGTGAAGCTCGGCGTCGGGTCGAGCTCGGCGCTCTCGTTCCGCTTCGATCTGCGCTCGGTCCGCATGGTCCAGCGAGAAACTTTGCAGACCAACGATCTCTTCGCGCAGGCGCCGCCCATGGGCGGATCGACGTACGAAGGGGTGCCGGCGCTGCCGGGAGGGAGGCCCGGCGGGGGCAAACGCGTGGTCGCGGAGCTCGACGACGCGCGGCTCGCGGACGCGACGACGACGCGTGACATGGCGGAGGAGCGCTCGGAAGTCGCCAGGACCCAATCGTTCGACAAGAAGGGCAACGGGGGCCCCACGAGCGGGCTCGGGGGCCTCGGCGGCGGCGGCGGCGGCCGCGGGCGCGCGGCGCCGACGGCCACGGCGCCG
>NZ_JARZHH010000049.1 GCF_029946515.1 Polyangium sp. 6x1 | reverse complement strand
AACGCCGCGGCCGAGGCGGGGCGCGCAGGCGGAGGCACCGTGGCGGGGGCGCGCGGGCCGCCGAGGCGGCCTTGCGAGGCGAGGACGGCCGCGCCGCCGGCGAGCATGCCGAAGCCGCCGAGCCCAGCCGCGAGGAGCACGAGCCCGAGCGCGCCGAGCTGCACGCGGCTGCCCGCGAGCTTGGGCGAGCTGACCCAGGCGCGGCACGAGGGGCACTTCGTCGCGCCCTTCCGGATCGCGAGTGTTCCGCATCTGGGGCACTTCGTCTTGCTCACTTGAGCACCCACACGCGGCGCGCGCGGGCCGAAAACGCCGTCGCGCTGCCGGAGTCCTTGCCGAATCGGACGCTCGTGACCTCGTCGGTGACGTCGACCCGGATGGGCTCGCCGGTCGCGAGATCGACGACGTACACGCCGGGGGAAGGCGCGCCCGTGGCGACGAGCGCCTGATCGCCGGAGGGCGAGATCTCCAGCGCGGTCACGGGGCTGCCGAGCTCGAGGCGCGTGTCCTGCGTGAGCGTGGCCGGCGCATGCAGCGAGAGCGCGCGGCCCGCCCTGCAGCCGACGACGAGCGTGCGTGGTGCGGCCCGGACAAACACAGGATCGGTGCAGGTGTCGCGGCAAAGATCGGGCGGCGCGAGCAGACCCTTTCCTTCGAGCGAGACGCGCGCGATGCGCGAGGAGCCGAGCGCGGCGAAGGCAAACCCCGATTTGACGGCGACGGCCGCGACGGGATCGCCGAGCGAGAGGTGACGCACGATCTGCGCGCTCGGCGTGCTGAGCGGCGCGAAGACCTCGATCGCGTCGGGATAGGCGCGCGGGCGTGGATCGGCGACGGCCGCGACGGCCCAGGCGCCTTCGGCGTCGAGCGCGACGGCGCTCGGGATGGCGCCTCCGAAGCGGAACCGCGCGATCTCGACGTGGTGCTCGGTGCCGACGACGAGGACGCTGCGATCGACGGCCGAAGGAAAGATCGCGAGGCCGATCGAGGGCGCGGCGGCGCCCGGGAGGAGCTGGGTGCGAGGCTCGATCCAGCGCAGGACGCGGAGCGTGTCGGGCTCGAGCGCGCCGATGCGGGTCTGGCCGAGCGCATAAAGAGCGCCGCCGACACGCTCGATCACGCGCGCAGATTGCGCCTCGCGCGAGCTCGTCATGACCACGCCGCTCTTCGGATCGACGACGTCGAGCGCGACGCGGCGCGCGACGGCCACGTGACCTTGCGGCAGGAGAATCGCGGCCTCGGCGTCGGCCGCGACGTCGATCTTCGCGGCGACCTTGCCTTCGAGCCGCTTCGCCGCGGCCGGCGCAGGTTCGGCCGGCGCATTCGCCGATGGCGCGCCCGGTGCGCTCGCCGCGGACACGCTCGACGCCGAAGACGCCGATCCGCCCGGCGAAGGCGCGGCGGCCGCCATGGGAATCTCGACCCCCGCGCCGCGCCCGTCCCCGCGCACGGACAGCGCGCCTCCGACGAGCGGCGCGAGCACGAGCGCGAGCCCAACGCCGAGGAGGCCCACCACGCGCGAAAGCCCGAGCCGCGGCTTTGCGATGCCCACGAACTCGCCGCACATGAGGCAGCTCGTGCTGCCGACCATGACGGGTTCGAGGCAATACGGGCAGGTGAACGTGGACAGCGGGCGCTTGCGAATGGCGGTCGCGCCTTCGAGCGCCGCCGGAAACACCGCCGTGCCGCGGATCCAACCGGGGACGCTGACGAGCGAGACGCCCGAGGACATCGGAATCCGGCCGGTCATGAGGCCCCGCACCACGAATGCGCCCGTCACGGGCCCCATGACGCCGTCGGTGTCCTCGACGAACCAGAGGAGCTTGTCCCGGGCCTGCGGTTCGAGCTTGGCGAGGTCGCGCGGCAGCGCCTCGGCGACCACCCCCTCGGGCGGATCGGGCGGGCTCGGCGCGGGAAAGAGGTCCGAGAGCGGATCCCACGCCGCGCCGGGGAGGAACCGCTTGCACCCTTCCATGCGGAAGAGCAGGTCCTTCCCAGCGCCATCGCCGATCTCGCGGCGGACCGCATCCAGCCGCACGGGTCCGCGGATGTTGCCCTGCTGGGAGACGAAGAATTCGACGTTCTGGGACACAAGCGCCCGAAAGGGGCGCATGCACTGTACTACGAAGCGTCCGTCCGCCGCATCTTCTCGGCGAAGACTAGGCCGAGCGCTTCGCGACCGCCGAGCGATAGACGTGCACGTAGCGGCGCGCCGGCCGATCCCAGCCGAGATCGAGGCGCATCACCCGGCGCCGGAGCGCCGGCCAGCGGGGCGAGGTCATGGCCGCGAGGGCCCGCTGCACCGCGCCGACGAGGTGCGTCGAGGTGGGTTTGTCGTACAGGAACCCGGTGCCCGTCTCGAGCGCCGCGTCGCAATCGACGATGGTGTCGAGGAGGCCGCCGGTGCGATAGGCGACCGGCAACGCGCCATAACGCTGCGCGTAGAGCTGCACGAGGCCGCAGGGCTCGTACCGCGACGGGACGATGACGATGTCCGCGGCCGCGAAGAGACGGTGCACGACCGACTCGGCAGCGTCGCCGAGGAACCGCGCGCGCTCGGGCGCCTTGCCGATGGCGGCCTCGAGCTTCGCGACGATCGCGCGATCCCCGCCGCCGGCCACGACCACGCTCGCGTCGCTCTTCAGGATCTTCGGCAGCGAGGTGGCGAGCAGATCACTGCCCTTCTGCGCGGAGACGCGGCCGACCGCGACGACGAGCGGGCGCTCGATGTCGATCGGGAGCCCGAGCTCGGCGAGGAGGGCGCTCTTGCAGCGCGCCTTGTTCGTCGTGTCCTCGGCGTCGTACCGCGCAGGCAACGCCGGATCGGTCATCGGGTTGTACACGGCGTAATCGATGCCGTTCACGATGCCGACGATCTCGTTCTCCTTCGCCCGCGTCGCGAGCACGCCGTCGAGCCGTTCGCCGTGCTCGGGCGTGAGGATCTCGCGGGCGTACGTCGGCGACACCGTGGTGATGGCGTCGGCGGCGAGCAGGCCCGCCTTGAGGAAGCTCACCTTGCCGTAAAACTCGAGGAGCGAAGGCTGGAAGTGCTCGTCGGCGAGGCCGATGACCCGCAGCGCCTCGCGCGGGAAGAGGCCCTGGCGCGCGAGGTCGTGCAGCGTGAGCACCGCGGCCGGGCGCGCGTCACCCTCACGATCGCGCAGGAGGTACGGGACGAGCGCCGACGGCCAGTCGTGCGCGTGCACGACCTCGAACGGCGTGCCCGCGAGCGCGCGCTGGCGAACGAGCTCGACCACGGAGAGCGCGAAGACGCCGTAGCGGCGCGCAGCGGCGAGATCCCCCTCGTCCTCGTCGGCCAGGCGCGACGGGCCTTCGCTGAAGAGCCCCGGGACGTCGAAGAGCACGAGCTCCACGCCCGAGCCGAGCCGCCCGTCGAAGACCGTGACCTCGACGCGCTCGCCGCCGATCGTCAGGACGAGCGGGGTCAGCCGCCGCGCGATCATGACGCCGGAGGCTTCGATCCCAGGGTAACGCGGCAGCGCGAGGGTGACCTTGTGCCCGAGGAGCCGGAGCGCCTTCGAGAGCGACGCCACGACGTCGGCGAGGCCCGTGACCTTCACCATCGGCGCGATCTCGGAAGCGACGAAGAGGATGTCCATGCGCGGGCGGGTGTAGCACGACTTCTTTCCCGAGGGGGACGCCTCGCGTCCCCCTCTCGGCCAGGCGGAGCCCGGCCGATTCACCCCCTAGAGGCGAGGTCGCAGGAGCGACCTCGCGGCGCCAACCGCACCCGCGCCTTGCTCGACCGGTTCGGCCGCGGGCGGTAGCCCCGAACGGCAAGCAGGCTAGGATGGCGACCATGACGCGCATCAGCGCGCGCGAGCTCGGCGCCACGGACGGCCCTTTCGGGCGAGGGATCAAGGTCGTACGTCCGGACGAGGTGCCCGAAGGGTCCGTCGTCTCCATCCTCCGCGTGCCCCCGGAGGCGAAGGGCATGCGGCTCGACCGGTTCGTGCAATCGCAGCTCAAGCGGACGAGCCGAACCCGCGCCCAGAAGATCATCGAAGCCGGCGCCTACGCCCCGGATGCGCGACGCCTGCGGGGCAACGACCGCGTGCAGGCCGAGCAGCTCATCCTGCTCTGGCGCGCGCCCTGGGACGAGAAAACGCCCGACGTCACGCTGCGCATCCTGCACGAGGACGCGCACCTGCTCGCAGTGGACAAACCCGCCGGGATCCCCGTGCATCCGACGGCGCGTTACCACCAGAGCACCGTGGTCAAGCTGCTCGAAAATGCCCGCGACGGCGAGCGGATCATGCTCTCGCACCGGCTCGATCGAGAGACGAGCGGGGTCCTCTTGCTCGCGCGGACGAGCGAAGCGGACAGGCACGTGAAATGGCAGTTCGCCCGCGGCGCGACGCGGCCCGGCTCCAAAGAGCGCAGCGTGCACAAGGAGTACCTGGCGATCACCTGGGGCGCGGACGAGGAGGACGCCTTCCGCGTGGAGGCGCCGCTCGAGCTCGATCCGACGAGCCGCTACGGCGTGAAGATGCGCGTGGCCCGGCCCGGCGAGGGCCTGCCCTCGGCCACGCGCTGCGCGGTGCTCGGGCGGCGGAGAAACCCCGCGACGGGGAGGCTCTACGCGCTCGTGCGCTGCACGCTGGAGACGGGCCGGCAGCACCAGATCCGCGTGCACCTCGCGTCGCGCGGGACGCCGGTCGTCGGGGACAAACTGTACGGTCCGGACGACGAGCTCTTCGGTCGCGGCGCGGACGGCCTACTCACGGACGAGGACCGGGCGATCCTCGAGCTCGATCGGCACGCGCTGCACGCGGCGGTGCTGGAGCTCGATCACCCGGCAGACGAGGGGCGCAGGCTGCGCGTGGAGGCGCCGCTGCCGCCGGATCTCGAAGCGTTCTGGGCGAGCCTGGAAGAGGCCGCGTTTACCGTTGCTGCACCAACGGATCAGTAAAGCGGAATCTGATCCCCCGACGAGGGCCGAGGCGTCGGAGGGAGCGCGCCGCCGCGGCGTCGCCCCACGGCGCCGAGCGCCCCGCCGAACGTCGCCGCGAGCAGCGTGACCACGGCGCCCGCGAACGAGAGCCACGCGGCCCGGACGAGCTCGCCGTGATTGAACCGGAAGGACGGGCCGAACGGCTCGGTCGTCTGCTGTGCAAACGAGAACGCCGGCTCGAAGCCGATCGGGCGCCCAAGCTCCTGCGTGCCCCAGAGCGGAGGGGATCCGCTGCCGACGACGAACACGAGCAGCGCGAGCGAGACGGCCCAGGTGAGCACGCCCGCGAGCGCGCCGTCCCCGCGTCGGATCGCGCCGCCGAGCTTGGCCGCCGCGTAGCTGCCGACGAAGAGCGCGACGAGCGAGGCGAAGGCCATCCACAAGGCCATGCCTGCGCCGAGGCGTTCGAGCGACGCGCGGCCCCCTGGATCGAGGACGGACACGCCCGTCGCGAACCCGAGCAACCCGAGGAGCACGAGCGTGCCGAGCGCGAGGAAGAGCCCGGCGAGCACCGAGCTCCACCGGATGCGCGAGAGGTCACGCTCCTCGAAGGCGTCGAGCATCTTCCGCACGCCGGACGGCGGCATTTGCTCGTCGATCGTTGGCGTCGCAGGGGCCTCGGCGAGATCCCGCGGAGGTGGCTGGATGGGCGCGTTCGACATCGCCCCGGCGCAGTGCAAGCGCCGAGCCGCGGACGGATCAGATCCCCTTGGGGACCTTTTCCAGATCGACCTGCTCGAGCGCGTGACGGATGAGCGCGCTGCGACTCGCCTTGGTCAAACCGCGAGCCTTCAAGGCCTCGACCATCTCGTCCAGGCGCTCGAGGTCGTCGGTGTACATCGAGATGCAGATGACCTTGTAGTGCGTCGGGCGCTCCGCGGCGGGCTTCTGCGCCCGCGCGCTCGGCTTGCCCGCGGGCGTGTAAAACGCACCGGAGAGGACCCCTTCGACCTCGTCACGATCGAGGAGCGCGTGCGCGGCATCCGAGAAATCGCCCTCGTGCTTCATCGTCCTCTCCTAAGCGGTCGCTGCGGCGCGGCTCGCGGGCTTCGCGTCCTTCGTGTCCTTCGTGTCCTTGCCGCCCTTCGCCGCGCCCTCGCGGCTCTGGATGATGCGGTCCACGACGACGCCGTAGTCCTCCGCGGCGGGCGTGCCGGCGGCGTACTCGAAGATCGTCTGCCCCTGCGCCGGCGCTTCCTTCACCTTGATCGCGGCGCGCACCGGCGGCAGGCACCGGTCGCCGAAGTGCTGCTTCAGCGTGGTGACGGCCTCGCGGCAGATCTTCGCGCGCGCGTCGAAGAACGTCGGGAGCACGCCCCAGATCTGCACCGGGTGGTGCAGGAGCGCGTTCACGTTCTTCACGGTCTTGATGACCTGACGCACGCCGACGAGCGAGAGGTAGTCGCAAGCGACGGGCACGAGCACGCTGTCGGCGAAGACGAGCGCGTTCTGGTTCATCAAGGACAGGCTCGGCGAGCAGTCGAGCACCACGTAGTCGTAGCCCGTGGCGGCGGCGCTCAGGCGCTCGCAGAGCACGCGGTCGCGGTTCTGCCGGCCCGCGAGGTAGAGCTCCGCGGCGGCGAGCGTCTCGTTGGAGCCCAAAAGGTCCAGGTTCGGACGAACGACGCGCGTCGCGTCGGCGACCCGGAGGCCCATCACGAGGACGTGGTAGAGCGAGCGCTCGACGTTCGCGCCGAGCGAGACGGACACGTTGCCCTGCGCGTCCGTGTCGACGAGCAGGACCTTCTTGCCGCGCGACGCGAGGCCCGCGGCGACGCTCACGGCCGTCGTCGTCTTGCCCGTGCCGCCCTTGTGGTTGAACACGGCGAGGTAGCGCGGGACGGACGCGTCCGCGGCCTGCTCCTTCGGCGCCTCGGGCGCGGCCTGCGACGCCTGCGCAGCCGGGGCCGTCCGCTTGTTCGCGACCTGCGGCACGACGGGCACGGCCACGGCCGGCGACGTCGTCGAGGAAGCACGCTTCGCAGGCGCCCCTGCGCTCGCCGGGCCCGACGCGCGCGTGGCCACGGCCCGCGGCACGGCCTGCGGCGGCGGCGAGGGCGCGACGGCCTGCGGCGTGACCTCGGCGGCGATCTCGCCGAGCCGTACGCCGCTCGCCTCGCGCTGAAGCTGGGTGCGGCAGGGCATCGAGCACGCGTACGTGCGACGGCCGCCGAGGTACATCACCTGGGACGCGAGCTCGGGCTGGAACCGCTTCGCGCAGGCGTCACACGTGGCGAGCTTGTCGCCCTGCCCTTCGCCGCCGAGCTGGCTCTTCTCCAGGCACTTCTGGGAGCAGTAGAACGAGAACCCGCCGTCCCGCTCCTCCATCTGGTAGCGGAACTGGACGTCGAAGTCCGACCCACAAACGCTGCACGACTCCCTGATCCCGGCCACCGCCACGCTCCTTGACGCTCGCCGCGGCGCCCCGCCGCGACGCTGTAAGCCACCAACAGCACAGCTAGATCGGGGTGGCCAAATTTTTTGTGCGCGTTTTTGTGCCCCGATCCGTGAGGCTGGATCCATCGGCGGGCCGGAAGGCCGCCGAGAGGGCCGGGCGAGGGGCGTTTGGCGGGGCGCGGGGGCGCGGCGGGCAGGGCGAACGAGCCGCGATCAGTGCCGGAAATGCCGGACGCCCGTGAAGATCATCGCGGCTCCGGCCTTGTCCGCGGCCGCGATCACGTCGGCGTCCTTCACGCTGCCGCCCGGCTGCACGAAGGCCGTCACGCCGTGCTCGAGGGCGAGCTCGACGCCGTCCGGGAACGGGAAAAACGCGTCCGAGGCGAGCACGGCGCCGCGGGCCTCCGCATCGGCCTTGCGGCAGGCGATGCGCACGCTCTCGACGCGCGACATCTGCCCCGCGCCGACGCCCACCGTGCGGCCTTCCTTGGCGAGCACGATGGCGTTCGACTTCACGTGCTTGCAGACCTTCCACGCGAGCTCGAGCGCCGCGAGCTCCTCCGGCGTCGGCGCGCGCTTCGTGACGACCCGCGCCTTCTCGACTTCCCCGCGCGCCGTCGCGTCGCGCCCCTGCACGACGAGGCCGCCGCCCACGCGCTTCCACGTGAGCTCGTCGAGCTCCGGCGGCAAGAGCACACGCGTGGCGAGGAGGCGCAGGTTCTTCTTCGCGCGCAGGATCGGGAGCGCATCGTCCGCGAACGAAGGCGCCACGACGCACTCGAGGAACGTCTCGGCGAGGGCCTCGGCCGTGGCGCGATCGACGGGGCGGTTCAGCGCGACGATCCCGCCGAAGGCGCTCAGCGCGTCGGCGTCACGTGCCATGCGATACGCGCGGTCGATCGCGTCGGCCACGGCCACGCCCGACGGATTCGCGTGCTTCACGACGACGGCCGCGGGCCGCTCGTACTCGCGCACCGCTTCGAGCGCGGCGTCGACGTCGACGAGGTTGTTGAACGAGAGCTCCTTGCCGCCGGCGCCGAGCGAGTCGGCGAGCGAGAGCGAGCCTTCGTGCGCGGTACGCTCGCGATAGAACGCGCCCGACTGATGCGGGTTCTCGCCGTACCTGAGGCCGTACGCACGCTCGAACGTGAGCGTCAGATACCGCGGATACGCCTCGCGCTTCGCGGGCGCCTTCTCCTCGGCCGGATCCGGATCCCCGAGCGACGACAGGTACGCCGACACCGCGCCGTCGTACGCGGCCGTGTGCGCGAACGCCTTCGCCGCGAGCTTGCGGCGCGTCGCGGCCGACACCTCGCCGCCGCTCGCCTCGATCTCGGCGAGCACGGCCTCGTAATCGGACGGATCACACACGACGGCGACGCGGTCGTGGTTCTTCGCGGCGCTGCGCACCATCGCGGGACCGCCGATGTCGATCTGCTCGATCACCTCGGCGAGCAGCACGCCCGGCTTCGCGACGGTCTGCGTGAACGGATAGAGGTTCACGGCGACGAGGTCGATCGGCGCGCCGCCGAGGCGCTCGAGATCGGCCTGATCGATGTCGCCGCGCATGAGGATGCCGCCGTGCACGCGCGGGTGGAGCGTCTTGACGCGTCCGCCCATCACCTCGGGCGAGCCCGTGAAGGACTCCACGCTGGTGACGGCTAGCCCCGCGTCTGCGAGCGCTTTGAGCGTGCCGCCGGTCGAGAGGATCTCCACGCCTCGCGCCGCGAGCGCGCGCGCGAACGGAAGGAGTCCCGCCTTGTCGTAGACCGAGATGAGGGCTCGTCGGATCATGGCGGCGAGCGACTAGCGCGCCGCCATGATCCTTGCCAGCAGGGATTACAGAAGGTGCCTAGGCGCCAGGCTGTTCGGCGGGCGAATCCGCCGGGAGCGACGGCATGGACGGAGCCGGCGAGCCGTTCGGCGTGACGAGCTCGCCGTCGCGGTACTCCAGGCGGGCGTGCGGCGGGCCGAACGTCGCCTCGGGGTCCTTCACGATGAGCGCCTCGCGCAGGACGTCGTCGACGTGCTCGACGAGCACGAGCCGGAGCGCGCGGAGCACGCGGCGCGGCACGTCGCGCAGATCCTTGCGGTTCTCCTTGGGCAAGACGACCGTCGTGATGCCGCTCCGGTGCGCCGCGAGCAGCTTCTCCTTGAGGCCGCCGATCGCGAGCACGCGGCCCCGCAGCGTGACCTCGCCCGTCATCGCGAGGCCCTGACGAACGGGGACCTTCATGAGCGCGCTGCACACGGCCGTCACCATCGTCACGCCCGCGCTCGGCCCGTCCTTGCGTACGAAGTCGGGGAAGTGCACGTGCACGTCGACCTTCTGGTACGCGTCGCTCGACAAACCGAGGCGCTCGAGGTGCGAGCGCACGTAGCTCATCGCGGCCTGCGCGCTCTCCTCCATGCCCTTCTCGATCAGGCCCGTCACGACGAGCTTGCCCTTGCCCGGCAGGACCACGGCCTCGGCGGGCAGGAGATCGCCGCCGACGCTGGTCACCGCGAGGCCGTTCACGAGGCCGACCTCGTCCTTCTCGGCGCGCCTGCCGAGCCGGTACTTGGGCACGCCGAGGAACTTCGGGATGCTCTTCGCGGTGATCTCGATGGGTTTGTCCTTCCCCTCGTTCACCACCTTGCGCGCGACCTTGCGGCAGACGCTGGCGATCTCGCGCTCGAGGGAGCGCACGCCGCTCTCCTTCGTGTAGTGGTGGATGATCGTGCGGACCGCGCCCTCGTTGAAGTTCATGTTCACGTCCTCGAGCCCGCACTCCTTGCGCTGGCGCGGGACGAGGTACTTCAGCGAGATGTTGAGCTTCTCGAACTCGGTGTAGCCGGAGAGCTGGATGATCTCCATGCGGTCCTGCAGCGGCACCGGGATGCCGCCGAGGGTGTTCGCCGTCGTGATGAACATCACGTCGGAGAGGTCGTAATCGAGGTCGAGGTAGTGATCGTTGAACGCGTGGTTCTGCTCGGGATCGAGGACCTCGAGCAGCGCCGCCGCGGGGTCGCCGCGGAAGTCGGTCGACATCTTGTCGACCTCGTCGAGCAGGAAGACGGGGTTGTTCGTCCCGGCCTTCTTGAGGCTCTGGATGAGCTTGCCCGGCAGCGCGCCGATGTACGTGCGGCGGTGGCCGCGGATCTCGGCCTCGTCACGGACGCCGCCGAGCGAGAGGCGGACGAACCTGCGCCCCGTGGCGCGCGCGATGCTCTTCGCGAGGCTCGTCTTGCCGACGCCGGGGGGACCGACGAAGCAGAGCACCGGGCCCTTGAGCTTCTTCGTGAGCGCCTGGACCGCGAGGTACTCGAGGATGCGCTCCTTGATCTTGCGCAGGCCGTAGTGGTCCTCGTCGAGGATCTTCTCGGCCTCGACGAGGTCGAAGCGCTCCTCGCTCTTCTCGTACCAGGGCAGGTCGAGGATCCAGTCGATGTAGTTGCGCACGACGGTCGCTTCCGCGCTCGTCGGGTGCATCATCTTGAGCTTCTTCAGCTCTTTTTTGACCTTCGCGGTGGCCTCTTTGCTCATCCGCTTGGTCTTCAAAGCTTCTTCGATCTCTTGGATCTCGTTCTTGAACTCGTCGCGCTCGCCGCCGCCCAGCTCCTTCTGGATGGCCTGCATCTGCTCGTTCAGGTAGTACTCCTTCTGCGTCTTCTCCATCTGCTTCTTGACGCGGGAGCGGATCTTCTTCTCTACCTGAAGGATCTCGATTTCGGCCTGCATCAGCTCGATGAGGCGCTCGAGCCGCTGCTTCGGATCGTCCGTCTCGAGCAGGCTCTGGCGATCGGCGAGCTTGATGGTCGGCAGGTTCGCGACGATGGCGTCGGCGAGCCGCGAGGCGTCGTCGATGGCCTGCACGGCCATCAACACCTCGGGCTGGATCTTCTTGTTGAGCTTTACGTAAACCTCGAACGTGCTCTGCACGCTCCGCATGAGCGCCTCGACCTCGACGCTCGACGCGGCCTTCTCGGGGATCTCCTCGTACTCGACGAGGAAGAAGGCGTCCGACTGGACGAACTTCTTGATCTTCGCCCGGCGCTTGCCCTCGATGAGCACCTTCACCGTCCCGTCCGGGAGGCGGAGGAGCTGCATGATCACGCCGACGGAGCCGACGGCGAAGATGTCCTCGGCCGTCGGGTCGTTCGTCTTGGCGTTGCGTTGTGCCGCGAGGAAGATCTCCTTGCCTCGGTTCATCGCCTCGTCGAGCGCGGCAATGGAGCGCTCACGGCCGACGAAGAGCTGGGAGACCATATAAGGAAAGACGATGATGTCCCTGAGCGGCAGGAGGGGTGCGACCCCGCGCTCCGGGGCGGACTTGCCGCGTTCGCTGTCGTTCTTGAAGAACATCCGACGTCTTTCTCGCCCCGGCGCGTGGCCGGGGCAAACGGGCCTACGGGTGATCGCTCGCTCGTGAACATGAGCGAGGCGACGCGAGGAAGAGGATTGGAGTGAGGGGAGGACGCGCCTCCCCCGGCGCTAAGCGAGCTCCGCTTCTTTCTGGTAAACGATCAGCGGAGCTTCGTGCTTGAGGATGACGTCCTCGCTGACGACGACCTCTTTCACGCCCGCGCGCGAGGGGACGTCGTACATGATGTCGAGCATCGCCGCTTCGAGGATGGCCCGAAGGCCACGCGCGCCGCTGTTGCGGTCGAGCGCCTGCCGCGCGACCGCGGTGAGCGCGCCCTTCGTGAACTTGAGCTTCACGCCGTCCATCTCGAGCAGCTTCTGGTACTGCTTCACGAGGCTGTTCTTCGGCTTCGTGAGGATGTCGATCAGCGCGTCCTCGTTCAGCTCGTGCAGCGTCGCGATGATGGGCAAACGGCCGATGAACTCGGGGATCAGGCCGAATTTGAGGAGATCCTCGGGCTGGACCTGCGAGAGCAGGTCGCCGAGCTTGAACTCCTTCTTGGACCTGATCTCGGCGCCAAACCCGAGCGTGTTCTGACCGACGCGGCGCTGGATGATCTGATCGAGCCCGACGAACGCGCCGCCGCAGATGAACAGGATGTTCGTCGTGTCCACCTGCAGGAAATCCTGCTGCGGGTGCTTGCGGCCGCCCTTCGGAGGCACGTTCGCGATCGTGCCCTCGATGATCTTCAGGAGCGCCTGCTGCACGCCCTCGCCCGAGACGTCGCGCGTGATGCTCGGGTTGTCGCTCTTGCGGCTGATCTTGTCGATCTCGTCGATGTAGACGATGCCGCGCTGCGCACGCTCGACGTCGTGATCGGCGTTCTGCAGGAGCTGGACGATGATGTTCTCGACGTCCTCACCGACGTAGCCCGCCTCGGTCAACGTCGTGGCGTCGGCGATCGCGAAGGGCACGTTGATGATCTTCGCGAGCGTCTGCGCGAGCAGCGTCTTGCCGGAGCCGGTCGGGCCGAGCAAAAGGATGTTCGACTTCTGCAGCTCGACGTCGTCCGAGTGAACCCGGCTGTCGATGCGCTTGTAGTGGTTGTGCACCGCGACCGAGAGGACCTTCTTCGCTCGGTGCTGCCCGACCACGTACTCGTCGAGGATCGCCTTGATGTCGGCCGGCTTGGGGATCGGGGCAGAGCCGGTGTACGGCTCGTCCTTCTCGACCTCCTCGGCAATGATGTCGTTGCAGAGCCCGATGCACTCGTCGCAGATGTACACCGTCGGCCCAGCGATGAGCTTCTTCACCTCCTTCTGCGATTTGCCGCAGAAGGAGCAGCTCAGATTGCCGTTCGAGTGATCGTCCCGCCTTCGCTCCACTTCGCCTCTCGCCTCTCTCGCCTCGCCGCGGCCCCTCTACCGGAACGGCTCGGGGCCCTTTTCATTCGAGCGTTCCCGGTGTCCGCAGAGGCGTTCACCGAGGCGCCCGACGACGAAAACGATGCTGAAAATCCGCGTTTTTCCAGCGTATCGCCGTGAGCGGATTCTAGTCCCCTACCCTGTGACCCGCAAGTTAACGCTCGTGCTTCGCGCGCTCGGTCGCCGCCCGTCCCTACGGCTCCGGGCGGCGTGAGGCGTGCATTTCGTGCACCTCGGGGCGCATTCACCCGACCGCAAGTCCCACCCACGGCACAAGAAGACGCGTACGGACGGATTGGTTTCGTCCAGGGCGCGTCCACATCCACACAAGCTCGAAACAGCCCGGGCCGCGTGCTCCCCGCTCCGCGCCCGCCTTGCGCAGGCGGGCGTCGCGATCCTGCTTCACAAGGCCTGGGGCGAGCCCTTGATGCGCTTCGGAAGGACCTCGTCGATGAGGCCGTACTCCTTGGCCTGCGGCGCGCTCAGATAGAAGTCGCGCTCGATGTCCTTGGCGAGCTCCTCGCGGTTCTTGCTCGTCGCGTCGGCGAGGATGTCGATCAAGGTCTCTTTCATCTTCTTGATCTCACGCGCCTGAATCTCGATGTCCGTCGCCTGGCCGCGCGCGCCGCCGAGGGGCTGATGGATCATCATGCGCGCGTGCGGCAGCGCGAACCTGCGGCCCTTGTGGCCCGCCGCGAGAAGCACCGCGCCCATCGACGCAGCCTGCCCGATGCACATCGTCGAGACCGGGCAACGGACGTACTGCATCGTGTCGTACATCGCGAGGCCGCTCGTCACGATGCCGCCAGGGCTGTTGATGTAGACCTGGATGTCCTTGTCCGGATCCTCGCTCTCGAGGAAGAGGAACTGCGCGATGACGGCGTTCGCCACGAAGTCGTCGATCTCGGTCCCGATGAAGACGATCCGGTCCTTGAGCAGCCGGCTGAAGATGTTCCACTCGCGCTCGCCGCGATGGGTCACCTCGGTGACCGTCGGCAGGACGTAGCCCTGCTCCCGGAGCGTGGTGAGGCCCGACGCCCGGTCGCTTGCCACCGCATCGTGGTCCCGCTCGAGAAACTCCATCGCCTGCTTACGTGTCTCGACTCGTCGGATCATCCAGGGCTCCGCTGTGGTTCGGCAAAAGGGTGCCGGGAGGCCCTAGTCGTGAGCCAGAAGCCTGCCGTTCGCAAGCCCGAACCGTGGGGTCGGTGTGAAGAAATGCGGCGGCCGAGCGTGAGCCGTTTTCGCGCTTCTGCGAGGGAATTTCGTTCGCGCTGGGAGAAGCGAGCAAGCCTGGAGAGACCGCGCGTGACGTGAAGACGAAAACGGGCGCGCTGGTGACACCAGCACGCCCGCTCGTGATGCAGCCGATCGTGTGCGGAGCGCTCAGGCTTCCGTGATCTTCGCGGCACCCTCGATGAGGTCGAGGATCTTGTCTTCCAGGATCATGCCGATCAGCATCTCCTGCTTCTTCGGATCGCGGTACTCGGCCTTGACCTTGGCGACGTTCTTGCCGGTCTGCTCGGCGAGCTCCTCGTAGCCCTTCTCGATGTCCTGCGGCGTGACCTGCACGGTCTTCGCCTTCGCGATCTCGGCCATGAGCAGGCCCGCGCGGACCTTCGTCTCGGCGTCGGCGTGCACGCGCGCGCGGATCTCGGGCGTCATCTCGAGGCGCTGGCCCTGGCGGCGCGCCGCCGTGACGAGCTCGCGCTCCGTGAGCTGCGCCTGCTGCTCGACGAGCGAGGGAGGCACCGGGATCGGGTTCGCCTTGCAGAGCTCGAAGACGAGCTTCTCCGCGACGGAGTCGGTCGCCTTCTGCTTGAGCTCCTTCTCGATCTTCGCCGAGAGCGCGGCGCGCATGGCCTCGAGGTTCTCGTGGCCCACGTCCTTCGCGAACTCGTCGTCGATCTCGGGGAAGTTCCGCTCGCGGACCTCCTTCAGCGTGACGTGGAACGTGCCCGTCTTGCCGCGGAGCGACTCGTTCGTGTGACGCTCCGAGAAGCTCACCGTCGCGTCCTTCGCCTCGCCGACGTTCATGCCGGTGAGGACGTCCTCGATCTCCTTGAAGACCTGGCCGCTGCCGATCTCGGTCTCGATCTCCTGCTCCTTCGCCTCGCGGACCTTGCCGTCGACGTCGAGGGTGAAGGCGATGCGCACGAGGTCGCCCGCCTTCGCAGGACGCTCGGGCTCGGGCGCGGAGAGCGTCGCGTGCTCACGGCGGAGACGCGCGACCTCGGCGTCGATCGCGTCGGCCGTGACCTCGCTCTTCGGCCGGCTGACCTCGAAGCCCTCCCACTTCACCTCGGTGATGTCGGGGCGAACCTCGAAGCGCGCCTTGTAGGAGAACGACTCCTCAGGGCGGAGCTCGACGGGGGCGATGTCGGGCTGCGAGAGCGGCTGGACCTGCTGCGACGCGAGCGCACGGTTCAACGTGGTGTCGACCAGCCGGCGGGCGACGTCCGCGTGGATGCTGCCCGAATACAGATGGGCGAGCACGTGGCGCGGCGCCTTGCCTTGGCGGAAGCCCCTCACGCGAGCGGAGCGCTGGAGGTTGGCGTAGGCCTTGTCCACCTCGGTGCGAACCTGCTCGGCAGGAATCTCGACCTTGAGCTCGACGAGGACCGGGGAGAGCTTTTCGACGGTGACTTGCATGGGAGTCCGTTGGAAGGAACGGCGCCATGCCACGCACGGCGAGAGGGGTCAAGCGAGGGCGGGTTGGAAGACAAAAAAAGAGCCCCGACGGTGAGGCGCCGTCGGGGCTCGGTCGGGTCCAAGCTACCCAGGAGGTCTGGCGAGACGTAGGGCTCGGTCCCCCGATACGTCCGATGCCAGAAGGCATCGGGGGGACGCATCGGGGGACGGAGGCCCGCCCGCGGCGGGCCCCCTGCCTCAGAAGTCGCGCATCGAAGCGAAGGGATCGTCGTCCTGGTCGAGCTCGATCTCCTCCTCGAAGGAGGTGTCCTCGACGATGTCCTCGAGGCTCACGTTGACGCGGGTGCCCGCGCGGATGATCTCACGCTCGAACTCGGCGAAGTTCTGGAAGCTCTTCGGCAGCGGCATGGCTCTCTCCTCGGCAGCGCGTGGGTTCGGCAGCCCGACGCGCGGAAATCGGCTCAGGTCGATCGGCGGTCGTGGTTCGGGAAAAGCGGGAGGACGCGCGCAGGCGCGCTGAAGCTCGGCGCGGCCCAGAAGGCCCGCGCGAGCACGCGGTCGCACGCGGTCGACTCGTGGTGGGCGACGAGGGCGCTCGCGAGCCGCAGCCCGCGGACCCCAGGGCCCCTCCGGCCCCCGGAGCGGCGCGACGTCGTTGGCGTCGATGACGTTGTCCTACATGCACCCACAGCGAGCGACATGTGCGCCACTGTAGATACTAGTGCGTCAAGGGCCAAAAAAACGTGATCGACGCGCCCTCGACGGGGGGGCGAGGGTCGTGTAAGCAGCCGCTATCCGCGGGATCGTCCCCCGGGACGGACGACCCTCCTCAGCGCCTCCGGGCGCGGCGTTCCCGGCACATTTCATGGCCCCCTCGCCCCTCATCTATGCCGTCGCCAACCAGAAGGGCGGCGTCGGCAAAACGACGACCTCGGTGAACCTGGCCGCGAGCCTCGCCGCTGCCGAGAAGCGGACGCTGCTCGTGGACTGCGATCCGCAGGGCAACGCCTCGAGCGGGGTCGGCGTGCGCCGGCCCAACATCGAGCGTTCGCTCTACGACGTGCTCATCGGCCGCTCGACGCTGCGCGAGACGGTGATCTCGACGTCGGTGCCGCGGCTCGACGTGGTGCCGGCAACGCAAGACCTCGTGGCCGCGGAGATCGAGCTGGTCGACGCGCCCGACCGCGCGACGAAGCTGCGCGACGCGATCCGACCCCACACCGCAGGCTACGAGTACGTGATCCTCGACTGCCCGCCGAGCCTGGGGCTGCTCACGCTGAACGCGCTCGTGGCCGCGCACCGGGTGCTCGTGCCGCTGCAGTGCGAGTACTACGCGCTGGAGGGGCTGACGTACCTGATGGCGACGATCGACCGCGTGAAGGCGGCCTTCAACCCGGACCTCGGCGTCGAGGGGATCGTGCTCACGATGTACGACGGGCGGACCTCGCTGACGCACCAGGTCGCCGACGAGGTGAAGGGTCACTTCAAGGTCTTCGACTCGATCATCCCGCGGAACGTGAAGCTTTCCGAGGCGCCGTCGCACGGAAAGCCGGTGCTGCTCTACGACGCCTCGTCGAAGGGCGCGCAGGGCTACCTGAGCCTGGCGCGCGAGATCCTCGAGGTGAACCGGCCGAAAGGCAAAGTCGCGAGGCCGAGGCCATGAGCACGGATCCGAAGAACGCGCCGCGCCGCGCCCTCGGCCGCGGGCTCGACGCGCTCCTGCCCGCCGCCGCGCCCCCGTCGCCCTCCGGCGCGTCGTACGGCGACAAGAGCGTGTTCACGTGCCCGATCGAGCGCATCGGTCCGCAGCCGGGGCAGCCGCGGCAGCACTTCGACGACGAGGCGCTCGAAGAGCTCGCGGCGTCGATCCGGGAGCACGGGATCCTCGAGCCGATCGTCGTGCGTCGCCCGCAAGCGGGCGCGGACAAGTACGAGATCATCGCCGGCGAGCGAAGGTGGCGCGCGGCGCAACGCGCGGGCCTGAAGGACGTGCTCGTCGTGGTGAAGGACGTCTCGCCGAAGGAGGCGTTCGAGCTCGCGCTCGTGGAGAACGTGCAGCGCGAGGACCTGAACCCGATCGAGCTCGCCGAGGCGTTCGACAGGCTGCTCCGGGAGCACGGCTACACGCAGGAGTCGCTCGCGGATCGCGTCGGCAAGAACCGCACGACGGTGACGAACAGCCTGCGGCTCTTGAAGCTGCCGGCGCGCGTGCGGTCGATGGTGATCGGCGGCGACCTCACCGAGGGCCACGCGCGCGCGCTGCTCGGCGCGCCCGACGACAAGGCGATGGAAGACATCGCCGACAAGGCGGTGCGCGGTCGGCTGCCCGTGCGCAAGGTCGAGGAGCTCGTGCGCACCTCGCGCGGCCCGAAGGAGGGCGGCGGAGGCAAAGGCAAGGCTGACGGGCCCGCGCCGAAGTCGCCGGGCGTGAAGGACCTGGAAGCGCGGCTCATGCGCAAGCTCGGCGCGAAGGTCGAGGTGCGCGACAAGGATGGTCGCGGCGAGATCGCGGTCGCCTACGGCTCGCTCGACGAGCTCGATCGAATCCTGAATTTGCTCGGCGCGTGACGCAGACGTGAGGGCGGGCGCTTGCGGCGTCCGCCCGGTCGCAGCACGATCCCGGGGTGCCGAACGTCGTGCCCACGCTCGCGATGTTCTTCGGGCTGATGGTGCTCGCGGCCTTCGTGCCGCAACCGCTGACGCCCGCGACGCTCCTGGCCGCGAAGGCGGCGCCGCCCTGGGCCCTCGCGCTCGTCGCGGCCCTGGCAGCGACCCTCGCGGCGTTCGTGGATCATCGGCTCGTGCGCACGACGTTCCAGATCAAGGCGCTCGCGGAGATCCGGAAGAAGGCGCTTTTCCAGCGCGCAGAAGGCTGGGTGAAGGTCGCGCCGTTCCTCACGACCGCGGCCTTCGCGGCGCTGCCGCTGCCGTTCATCGTCGTGCGGGTCTTGATGCCGCTCTCGGGGTATCCGGCGCTGCGATACGCGCTGGCCGTTGGGCTCGGGCGGGCGCCGCGCATCTACGTGATCGCGGTCGTGGGCAAGGAGCTCGACATCCCGACGGAGCTCCTCGCCCTGGCGATCGTGCTCGGCGCGCTCGTGTCGCTCGCCGCGTTCGTGCGGCAGCGTCGCGCGCAGAAGACGTGATCAGCGCTTGTTGATCGCCTTGAGCTCGCGGAGTTTGTCCTTCGCGGCCTTGCCGATCGGCGAGTCCTTTCCGAGCTCGACGGCCTTGCCCATGGAGAACTCGGCGCTCTGCGGCTTCTGGAGCGCGAGCTGCGCGAGGCCCATGTAGTAATACCCCGCGGCGTAGTCGGGCTTCACCTTCACGGACTCCTGGTAGTCCGCGAGCGCGCCGTTCTCGTCGCCGAGCTCGTGCTTGCACGTGCCGCGGCGGACGAACCACTCGGGGTCGGTCGCCTTGAGCTTGATCGCTCGGTCGAACGCGGCCACGCAGTCGCCGAACGCCTTGCCGTAGCCGAGCATGCGGCCGACCGTGACGAGCATCGCGGGGTCGTCCTTCGTGCCTTCGAGGACCTTCTTCAGGTGCGGCACGGCCTTCTCGTGTTGCTTCGCCTCGGCGAGCATCGCGGCGTACTCGAAGCGCACCTCGACGGAGTCTCCCTTCGCGATCGCCGCGTCGTAGGCCTTGGACGCGCCCTCGACGTCGCCCTTCAGGCCGAGCGCGTAGCCGAGGTTCCGGAGCATGCCGACGTCGCCCGGCGTCTTCTCGAGCGCCGCGCGGAGGTACTTGATGGCGTCGTCGGTGCGCGGCGGGCTCGTCGAAAGGTAGATGGCCGCGAGGTTCTGCGCGGCGGCCGCGAGCCCGGGCTTGCGCTGGAGCGCGGCGAGGTAGGACTTCTCGGCGCCGGCGAGGTCGTTCTCCTTCTCCAGCACGAGGCCCATGTACGCGTGCGCCTCGGCGTTGTCCGGCGATGCCTCGAGCGCGCGCTGGAGGTGGACCTTGCCGGCCGCGTATTGCTCCTTCTCGATGTACGCGACGGCGCGCTGGAAGTCGGTCTGCGCGGCGCCCCCGTTGATGCCTTCGTTCCCGCCGAGCGGCGGATCGGCGACGAGATCGGGATCCTTCGGAGGCGGCGTGCTGCTGCCACAGGCCGTGAGGAGGAGCGCCGCGGCGCAAGGGAGGAGGAAGGCTCTCATCGCTCTGCGCGAGGAGGAGGAGGAGAAGACCATGACCCGCTGTTTCCTTCTTGCTCGAGCGATTCGAGCACCGACTCGATTCGTTGCCGCACCTCGGCGGCGCGCTTGCCCGGCGCCACTTTACCGCCGTCCGCCTCGCTGACGTAGAACACGTCGGCCGCGCGCGTGCCCTCGGTGTTGATCTTGGCCACGATGATGCTGAGGCCGAGGCGATGGAGCGCGTCGGAGATGGCGTGCAAGAGGCCCGGTCGATCGCGGGTCATCACCTCGATGACCGTGTGCCGCGGCGAGGCGCGATCGTCGATGGAGACCTGCGTGCGCACGCGCGGCGTAGCGCGGACCGGCAGCGCGCTTTTGCCGCGCTTGCTCGCAAGCTCGGCCGTGGTCGTGTGGCCTTCGAGCACGGCGTCGAGGTCCCGCACGAGGACGGGCAGCGCGCGCGCTACGCCCTCCACGCCCTCGGCGCGATCGCGCACCCAGAAGAGGTCGACGGCCTCGACCGCGCCGTCCGGCAGGTGGCGTGAGTGGATCTGCGCGGCGTGCACCTCGAGGCGCGAGGCCGTGAGCGCCGCCGTGATCGACGCGAGCAAGCCCGGGCGATCCGCGGCGATGACGCAGATCTCCGCGGCTTGCGGGTGACGGGAAGGGACGAGCGCGACGCTGACCGTCCGGCCCTGATGCTTTCGCGCGAGCTCGGCGTGCGAGGCGATCGCCGCGGGTGCGTTCGAGAGCAGGTACCGCTCGGGCATCGACGCGAGGTACGTCGGGACGAACGCCTGCCGCGCGGCCCGCTCCTCGTCCGAGGACGCGGGGAGCGCGAGCGCGGCGTCGAGCACGGCGGACTGCGCGCGCGCCGAGCGCTCGTCCTCGCCGGGGTTGCCCGCGAGTGCGCGATCGGCGGCGAGGTAGAGCTCGTCGAGCATGCGCGCCTTCCACGAGGTCATCGACGTCGGGCTCGTCGTGGAGAGGTCGGCGACGGTGAGCAGGTAGAGCTCGGAGAGCGAGTCCCTGTCGGGGATCACGCGCAAAAACTCCTCGATCGTCGCGGGATCGTCGAGGTCTCTGCGCGTCGCCACGTGGTACATGACGAGGTGCTGGCGCACGAGGTGGCACGCGGCCGCGACGTCTTCGGCCGGAAAGCCGAGACGCTTCAGGATGACGTCGGCCATGTCGGCGCCGCGCACGCTGTGATCCTTGCCGCCGATCGCCTTGCCCACGTCGTGCAGGAGCGTCGCGAAGAAGAGCATCGTCTTGCGCGTCGCCTCGGCCGCGAGGCGGCACGCGAGCGGGTGCTCGGCCGTGAGCTCGCCACGCACGAGCGCCGCGAGCCTGTCGACGGCGGCCACCGAGTGCACGTCGACCGTGTACACGTGGTAGACGTCGTGGTGCACGCGCCCGACGACGGGCAGAAACTCGGGGATCATCGCGAGCAAGAGCCCGAGGTCGTGCATCTCCGCGAGCGGAGAGCCGCGCTTCAGGCGCGTCTCCTCGGTGGTCGAGACGAGCGCGCAGAAGAGGCGCGCGGCCTCGGGGCTCTCGCGCAGGCTCTCGGTCCAGGAGGGATCCGCGGCAGCGCGCGCGATGGCGTCGCGCGCCCACGGCAAGAGCGGCGCGCGGCGCGCGACGGCCGCCGAGAGCATGCGCAGGGCGAGCGCGGGATCCTTCGTGACGAGCTCGAGCTCGCTCATCGTCACGCAGCCGTCGAACATGCGCACGCCGCCGCCGAGGTCTTCTTCGCGCGGCTTCTTCTTGCCGAGCAGCGGCGCCGCGCGCGAGAGCATGGTCTCCCGCGCGCTCGAGATGATGCGCGCGCTGCGGTAGTACGCGCTCATCATCTTCTCGACCGCCTCGCCGCCCTCGCCGTAGCCGAGCAGCGACGCGATCGACTCCTGCTCGTCGAACGTGAGCCTGTCGCTGCGCCTTCCTGCGTGCGCGTGGAGCAGGTTCCGGATGCGGAAGAGCAGCTCGCGCGCAGCGGCGATCTCCGCCGACTCGCGCGGCAAGAGCGCCCCCACGCGCACGAGATCGTCGAGCTCGTGCACGCCGAAGCGCGCCTTGCCCGCCCAGCCCGCGATGTCGAGATCGCGCAGGCCCCCCGCGCCGTTCTTCACGTCGGGCTCGAGCAGATACACCGACCCGCCGAACCGCGCGTGCCGCTCGCGCACCTCGTCCTCGAGCTGCGCGAGGAACCGAGGCAGCTCGGTGTGCGCGAAGAGGCCTGCGTCGCACCGCGTCTTCAGCTCGTCCGAGAGCGCGCGGTTGCCCGTGATGTGCCGGTAGTCGAGCAAGCTCGTCGCCGTGGGCAGGTCCGTGCGGGCCGCCTCCACGAGCGCCTCGACCTTGCCGACCTGATGGCCGATCGGCACGCCCATGTCCCAGAGCGGGTAGAGCAGCGCCTCCGCCACGGCCGCGGCCGCGCCGAGATCACGCGCGAGCAGCCGCACGTCGAGGTCGCTGCCGAACGCGAGCGCGCCGCGCCCGTAGCCGCCCACGCCGCCGAGCGCGACCTCTTCGAACGCGCCTTCGACCTCCTTCGGCGCGGCCTCGCCGCCGGGCAAACGCAGGCGCCCCTCGCGCGCCTCGGTCCGCAGGATCTCGAAGAGCCGCGTGAGAAGCTCGTCGCAAACGCGCGCATGCTTGCGGCCGAGCACGAGCCCGCACCCGTCGAGCGACGCGGTTCGGCTGCGCGAAGGCACGAGCGCTTCGAGCTCGGCGCGGCGCGCGGACCATTCGCGGCGAAGATCCACGAGCGCGCCCGTCGGATCCTTCACCTCGGTGGTCATGGTCGTCGCTTCGGGGGGCGGAGCGCGGTGACGGTGGGCGCCAGGCGGCACGGCTCGAGGCCCATGTCGCGCAGGCGAAGGACCTCGCTCGCGGCCGAGAACAAAAGGCCTCCGTCTTCGAGCTCGTTCGCGAGCCGCATGGCGACCTGCTCGCCGGCCGGTTTCGTCAGGTAGAGCAGCACGTTCTTGAACAGGATGATGTGGAACGGCCCCTGCGGCACGCGCTTGACGAGGTCGCACTCCTCGAACTCGACCGCGTTGCGCACGAGCAGCCCCACGCGCAGGCGTCCGTTCTGTTCGTCGCAGAAGCGCTCGACCCACGTGGGCGGGATGTCGCGCGCCGCCTCGCGCCCGTACGTCGCCTCGCGCGCGACCGCGATCGCCTCGGCCGAACGATCCACGCCGAGCACGCGGAAGCGCCTCCGCGCCGCCGTGAGCAACATGCCCATGGTGTACGCCTCTTCGCCCGTGCTGCAGCCGGCCGAGAGCACCGCGAGCTCCACGTCCGCGGGGAAGAGCCGCTCGAGCTGACGCTCGATCACCTCCCACTGCGAGCCATCCCGGTAGAAGCGCGTCTCGCCCACGCGGAGCGACGTGACGATCTGCTCGACCGCGGTCTTGTCCTTGATGAGCTCCCGCGCGACCTCGTTCATCGCCAGACCGCTCTTGTACGACTGATGTTCGAGGTAGCGACGCACGCGATCGCGCACCCAGCCGGGCGTCGCGCCGCTCGAGCCGAAGCCGAAGAGCTCCTCGGCGAGCCTCAGCGCGACGTCGACGGCTCGATCGCCCGAGTCAGGTCCAGACACGGATGAGCCCTTCGCACGCGCCATGAAGATCGTGTTCGCTCTCGAGAAGCTCACGCGACGCATGCGCTCTCCGTCGCGCGCCGTCCTCGAGGCGCACGCAGGGCATGTCGTCTTCCGACTGGCTTCCCGCTTCCATCGCGCCGCCAATTTATCACCAAGGCTCGGCCATCCAGGCCAAACATTCACCTTTCCGCCCCCCGTCCACCGTGAACCACGGTCCACGCCCCCGCTCGCCCGGCAAGATACACCTCGCCTCCGAGGCGCTCGGCCGCCCGAGGCCCCTCGCTTCGAAACCGAAAAGCCCGTATGGCTTGGAACTTGCTCCGTTCCGCCCCCGCCATGCGCAAGACGACGCTCTGCTCGGCCGCGATGCTCGCCTGGTTCCTCGCCGCACCAGCCGTCTCGGCCGAGGAGCCTCCCCTCGAACCGCTCCCGCCCGGAGCGCCCCTCCCGCCCAACATCGTCCAGCACCCCGACGGCCGCACGACCGTCACCCGCACGCCCGAAGAGGGCGTCGACGTCCACGCGCAAACGAGCGCCGGCACCGTCCACGCCTACGAATGCGGCCGCGTCGACGTCGATCCGCGCTCGAACCAGGCCGAGGCCTCTCACGGCGCGTGCCCCCTGCCCCACGCTTTGCCGTACCCGTACCCGTACCCCGCCGCGCCCCCGCCCGCCTACGCCTACCCGCCCCCGCCTCCGCCGCCCGCGATCGCGCCGCGCAAGCTGAAACCTCGATACGCCCCGGATCCGGCCCGCCGCGGCGCGCTCATCGCGTCGAGCATCATCTTCGGCCTCGGCACGGTCACCACCGGCGCCGCGTACCTCATCTCCCTCGGCGTGAACGCGGCCTGCGGCGCCACGGACGGCTGCGTCGAGCCCTCGAAGTCCCCCCTGTACGCGATGGGCGCGATCCTGACGATCACGCCGAGCGTCCCGCGCTTCGTCGTGGGCGATTGGGGCAAAGGGCTGCTCTACACGGCGCTCCGCGGCGGCTCGTTCGCCGCGGGCACGATGATCGAATGGGACGACCCGACGCACCTCGTCCCCCTCACGTTCGCGTTCCTCGCGCCGCTCACGCTCGGCATCGTGGACCTCGCGACGACGCCGCACCGCGAGCAGCTCGAAGCAAAGAAGCAGAGCACCGCCACGGGCTTCGAGCTTCGAGGCCTCGGCCCGACCGTCGCGTACGACCTCCGCGGGAGCACGATCCCGGCCCTCGGCGCGATCGGCACGTTCTGACGCGCGCGCTCAGCCCTTCGTCCGGCGGAGCTCCTTCCACCGCCGGTGCAACCACAACCACTGCGCCGGGTACGTCTCGACGAACGACGCGAGCGCGTCCGTGATCCGCGCCGCGACCCGCTCGACCTCGGTCCGCGTGGCGAGCGCCTCCGGCTCGATCAGGTCGAAGGCGTCGAGCTCGTGGAGCCCATCCTCGCGGCGACGACCGAACGCGACGACGATCGGCGCGCGCGCGCGTGAGGCCATCAGCACCGGCGCGAGATCACACCACGCAGGCGCGCCGAGGAACGGCAGCCGCGTGACGCCGGCGGCGCGCTCGGGGGCTTGATCGATCATCATCGCGACGACGTCGCCGCGGGCGAGCGCTTCCCGCACGCGCGCCGTGGCGCCGCGGGCGTCGACGAGCAGGACGCCGCGCTCGGCGCGCAAGCGTTGCCACGTGCGATCGAGCGCGCGCCAGGACAAACGCTTCGTGATCACGTGCAAGGCCGGCGCGCGCCCCGACGGACCCGCGCGCTGCCGAAGCCACGCCGCCGCCGCGCATGCGGAGAGATCCCAGTTGCCCGTGTGCGCCGTCGCGATCACCACGCCGCGACCCCGCGCGACGGCTCGCGTGAACAGGTCCGCGGCCCGCGCCGACACCACGAGCTTCGACGCGAGCGGCTCATCCGGCCTCCCCGCCGTCCAGAGCAGCTCGAAGAGGCCCGCGCCGAGCGAGCCGTACATCGCAGCCGCCGCGCGCCGCGGCGCCGGCACGCCTGCGCGCGCCATGGCGGACTCGACGTGGCGTCTCCGTACCCGGACAAACCCACCGACGAACGCGCCCAGCGCCGCGCCGAACGAGCGGAGCGCGCGGTACGGCAGGAGCCCCACGAGGCGCGCCACGAGCCACATCCACAGCGGTCCCCGCGGACGCTGCGGAACGGACTCGGGCGCGCCCTCCGCGTGAGCGCCGAGCGACGCGGCCGCTCGGCCTCGCGCGTTCAACCCAAGAAGCCCGCCTTGCGGCCCGTGGAGACCTTCGTGCCGCCGTCGAGGCTCACCGCGAAGAGGTCCTCGCGCGCCACGAAGAACGTCTCGCCCTTGTTCGAACGTGCCCGGATGACGCCGTGGGCCATCCGGATCGACTCCACCTTCGCGATGTTCAGCGCGACGCCGTCGTGCGCGGCGTACAGCGTCAGGACCTGCCCCTCCGGCAGGCGGAGCCAGCCCTCCGGGTCGGTCGTGACGCCAACGCTGTCGAGCACGGTGCGAAACATGTCCTCGGTCATGCGGCACATTTCCCGCCTTCCCCCCCACGCGTCAAGCGCGAGGGCCCCTCGGACGAGACCGCGTGGTAGCCTCGACGCGCGATGTCCGCCGGAGGCACGAGCGAACCACCCCGGATCCCGCCGGAGGATCACGTCTTCGTCGACAACGTGAAAAAATCGTTCGGGACGACGCAGGTCCTGAAGGGCGTGACGATGCACCTCCGCCGCAAGGAGACGGCGGTGATCATCGGCGGCTCGGGCGCAGGCAAGACGACGCTGCTGCGGCTGCTCATCGGCCTGGAGAAACCCACGAGTGGGCACATCTGGGTCGACGGCGAGGACATCGGCCCGCTCGGCGAGCGTCCGATGAACCGCGTGCGGCAGAAGTTCGGCATGGTCTTCCAGTACGCCGCGCTGCTCGACTCGCTGAACATCTTCGACAACGTCGCGTTCCCCTTGCGCGAGCACCGCAAGCACATGTCGGAGAAGGACATCCGCGACAAGGTCGTGGGCATGCTGAACCTGCTCGGGCTCGAGAACAAAGAGAAGCGCATGCCGAGCGAGCTCTCGGGCGGGCAGAGGAAGCGCGTGGGCCTCGCGCGCGCGCTCATGCTGGAGCCGAAGATCCTGATCTACGACGAGCCCACGAGCGGCCTCGATCCGCAGACCAGCCGCATGGTCGACGATCTCATCGAGGAGACGCGAGACCGGTTCGGCGTGACGAGCGTCGTGATCTCGCACGACATGGCGAGCACGTTCCGCATCGCGCACCAGGCGTTCCTCGTGATCCAGGGACAGGTCGTCGCGTCAGGCACGCCCGACGAGCTCGCCTACGGCGAGAGCGAGATCGCGCGCGAGTTCATCGCGGCCTCCGGCGTCGCGCCCGAGCGCATCTCGCGCGTCGAGAGCCTGAAGCAAGCGGCCGAGGGCGGCGCCGCCGTGCGTTATCACCCTTCGAGCTAGACGACCTCGTTCGCAGCTTCTTCGAGCGTGACGAACCGCGCGCCGCGCCTCGCGAGCACGTCGATCGCCGCCGAGAGCGCGTCGAGCCTGCGCGCGAGCGGGATCCGCAGCTCGCGCTGATGCACGGCGAGGTGCGCGAGGCCGTCGTCCGCGTCGAGGAAATCGATGCCGTGAAGCTCGAGGTTCACGAGCGGCTCGCCCGCACACTGCGCGGCGAGCAGGCGCGCGACGCGGGGACCGGCGAGGGCGATCGAGGTGCCGATGAAGGGCAGGCGGAGGCCCGGCGTGACCTGGATCGGGAGCTCGACGAGGTCGCGGTTTCCCGGGCGGAACAAGGGTTTGCCCGGACGATACGGGCGCGTCGGCGCGGCGAGCACGCGCGGGGTGTCGAGCACCGAGGCGCTCGTCCGGCCTGCAAGGCGCATCGCGCCCATCACGAGCGCCTTCGCGCCGTAGTACGAAGGGCACGGGAAGACCGACGAGTCGAAGCGCAACCCGAGCGCCGAGAGCACGTCGAGCACGACATCGGTCACGGTGTACCCGGGCGCGCGGAAGCCCACGGGACGTCGGCCCGTGGCACGCTCGATCGCGTCCTGCCCGGCCGCGATGTCGCGCGTGATCTCCTCGCGCGAGGCACGCGTGAGGTCGTAACGATGCGAAAACGAGTGGTTCTCGACGACGTGACCACGCGCAGCGAGATCCGCGAGCTTGGCCGCGCTCGCGGGCCTCGCGAGATCCGCGCCGATGGCGAAGAGTGTCAGGGGAAGATCGTGCGCCCGCGCGAAGTCCGCCATGCGGGCGAGGGCGACGTCGTAGACGGCGTGGCGGGCCGCGGCCTCGTCCGCGAGCGGAGCGAGGCCGTGGATGTGGTGGTAGTGCGAGATCCCGTCGAGATCGACGGAGACGGCGCCGAGACGCGCCGTTTCAGCCACCGGCCATCTTCGCAACTTCCGAAGCGAAGTCAGGCCCCTGCGGCTTCTCGATGCCCTCGCCGCGCTCGAAGCGGACGAAGCGCACGATCTTCACGCTGCCGCCCGCGGCCTTCTCGGCGGCCTGGCGCAGCTTGTCGATCGTCTGGCCAGGGACCACGACCGACTCCTGCTCGGTCAGCGTGACCTCGCTGAACCACTTGTTGAACTTGCCCTCGATGATCTTGGGCCACGCGCTCTCGGGCTTCGGCTTCGGGTCCTCGCGGAGCTGCCCCTCGAAGATCTCCTTCTGCTTGGCCTTCGCGTCGTCGCTGATGTCCTCGCGGACGAGCGCGACCGGGTTCATCGCCGCGATCTGCATCGCCGTCTCGTCGGCGAACTTCAGAACCTCGGCGTGCTGCGCGAGCGCGTCGTTCTCGGTCTCGAGCGCGAGCACGACGCCGATCTTGCCGCCGAGGTGCACGTACGCGTGCGCCAAGCCCGACTTGCCGGCGGGGACCTCGGTGCGATCCCAGCGGCGAATGTCGATCTTCTCGCCGATGCGCGCCGTGAGGTCGACGATCACGTCGCCCACCTTCTTGCCGCGGAGCTCGCTGTTCTTGAGGTCGGCGCCGAGGGGCGCGGCCTCCGCGAGGCAGAGCACGTCACCGACGAAGTTCTTGAACTCGTCGCTGCGCGCGGAGAAGTCCGTCTGGATGTTGACCTCGACGAGCGTGGCGGCGCGCTTGTCCGTCGAGACGGACGCGCGGACCTCGCCCTCGCTGGCGACCGCGCCGGCACGCTTGGCGCTCTTCGCAAGGCCCTTCTTCAGGATGATCTCGACGGCCTTTTCCATGTCGCCCTCGGCCTCGGTGAGGGCGTTCTTGCAGTCGCTCATGCCCGCCTGCGTACGCTCGCGGAGCTCCTTGATCGCCTGCGGATTGATGCCGGCCATGGCTCGTACTCCTCCGAAAAAATGGATCGTTCGTGTTGGGAAAATCTTCGAGGTCCGGGCGCCGGCTCGGCTCGTCCGAGCGAAGCCCCGAACGTGGACAGGATGCTCTCAGCGGTCCCCGGGGGCCGAAGGTGGCAGGAAGGGCGCCACCCCGAGCGAGGCGTGAAACCTCGAGCTCGAAAGGGAGCGCCCTCCCGTCACGCTCGCCCTGCCGGGCGCGTGCTCACTGCTGGGGCTGCTCGCCGCCGCCGCCGCCGCCGCGGGGGCCGCCACGGCCGCCACGGCCGCCACGGCCGCCCTGGTACACGTTGATCTCGTCACGACGGCCGCCGCCGCCCTGCTGCGGGCCGCCCTGCTGCGGACGCTCGCGATCCTGCTCGCGCTCCACGTCCTTGCGGCGCTGCGAGCCCTCGAGCGCGGCGTCGGCGATGCGGGCCGTGATCAGCCGGATCGACCGGATCGCGTCGTCGTTGCCCGGGATCACGTAGTCGATGAGGTCCGGATCGCAGTTCGTGTCCGTGATCGCGATGACCTGGACGCCGAGCTTGCGCGCCTCGTTCACCGCGATCGACTCCTGGTGGGGGTCGATCACGAAGATCGCAGCCGGCACGCCGCCCATGCCCTTCAGGCCGCCGAGGTACTTCTCCAGGCGATCGCGCTCCTTCTCCATGCGCGCGACCTCCTTCTTGACGAACTGCTCGTACGTCCCGTCCTCCTTCATGCGCTCGAGCGTGCGGAGGCGGTCGAGGCCCTGCTTGATCGTCCGGAAGTTCGTCAGCGTGCCGCCGAGCCAGCGGTTCGTGACGAAGTACATCCCGGAGCGGCGGGCCTCTTCCTGGACGATGTCCTGGGCCTGGCGCTTCGTCCCGACGAACAGGATGCTGCCGCCGCGGCCGACCGCGTCGACGACGAAGTCGTACGCGCGCTTGAAGAGGCGCACCGTCTGGTCGAGGTCGACGATGTGAATGCCGTTGCGCGCGCCGTAGATGAACGGGCGCATCTTCGGGTTCCAGCGCTTCGTCTGGTGGCCGAAGTGCACGCCCGCGTCGAGCAGCGAGCGGAGGGGAAGCGGGAACTCACCGGGGCCGGGGGGCACGAAGGTGCCGGCAGACTCGGCAGTGGACATCGAAACGTCAGTCATGGCACGGATTCCTTGCTCGGGTTCGGTTGGACCTCCGCTCCCCATCCTGCGGACAACCCCCGGGGATCCTCAGATCCTTCGGGAGCACCGGCCGCAGGTCCCACCTTTGGGGCGTGTGCCGGGGGAGCGTGTGGAGTCCGTTTGCCTTGGCAAAATGCTCGGGCAAACGGGGGCGCGCATCCTGCCCCGCGACATGGGGCTTGTCAACGGAAGGAGCTGGCCTTTCGTTCGGTTCCTCGCGGTGAGCCTCCCCACGCGCTATCCGTAGAGAGGAGAACGCGACGGCGGACGGACCACCGGCATCCCAGGGGCACGCCATGAAACAGGATGACGCCGAGCGACCCAGCCTCGACCGCATTCCCACGGGGATCACGGGCCTCGACACCGTCCTCGGCGGAGGCTTCCTGGCCGGTAGCGTCCACCTCGTCGTGGGCCCGCCCGGCAGCGGCAAGACGATCCTGGCCAACCAGATCACCTTCCGCCGCGCCGCGACCGGACAGACGGCCGTGTACGTCACGCTGCTCGCGGAGGCGCACGCCCGCATGCTCGCGCATCTCGGGGGGTTCGAGTTCTTCGACCCGACCTTCGTCCCCCACCGGATCGTCTACATGAGCGGGTACGGTGTGCTCGAACAGAGCGGGCTCGACGGCCTGCTCGAGCTGCTCGGCCGTACGATCCGGGAACACGGCGCGATGTTCCTCGTGCTCGACGGGCTCGGCACCGCGGAGGAGTTCGCCCCCACGACGAGCGTGTTCAAGCGGTTTTTGCTGACACTCTCGACGTCGGCGAGCTTGACCGGCTGCACGATGCTCCTGCTCGCCACGCAGCGCGCCTCCGACATGCCGCGGCCCGAGCAGGCGACGGTGGACGGGCTGATCACGCTCGACAAACGCCGCATCGGCGCGCGCTCGGAGCGCGAGCTCGTGGTCGAGAAGATGCGGGCCACGAAGTACGCGCTCGGCGCCCACGCGATCGACATCGACAGCAAGGGCTTCCACGTCTACCCGCGGCTCGAGGCCTGGCCCTTCCCGCCTCCCTCCACGGTGCCCCCGAAAGGGCGGCTCGGCTTCGGCGTGCCGGGGCTCGACGCGATGCTCGGCGGAGGCGTGCTCGCCGGATCGTCCACGGCGCTCATCGGGGCCCCCGGGATGGGCAAGACCCTGCTCGGGATGAGCTTCCTCCTCGAGGGCATCCGCCGCGGCGAGCGCGGGATCTACCTCGGCTTCGGCGAGGGCCCGGCGCGGATCGTCCAGGCCGCAAGCGGGATTGGGCTCGACGCCCAGGGCGCGCTCGATCGCTCCGAGCTGACGATGCTATGGTACCCTCCCACCGAGGGTACGGCGGACGCAGTTGCGTGGCGCCTACTCGACGAGGTCAGCGAGGAGGGGCAGAAGCGCGTGTTCATCGACGAGCTCCGCGGCTTCCGCAACATGGTGACGGACGTCGAGCGACTCGATCGCTTCCATGCAGCGCTGTGGGCCGAGCTCGCGAGACGCGGCGCGACCACGCTGCTCGCGGAGACGATCTCCACGTGGGAGCGCGTGCCGAGCACGGGCTCGCTGCCGCAGGCGGCGTTCGTCGACAATGTGATCGTCCTCGAGGAGGAAGAAAAAGGGCGTCGGCTGCGCAGGTTCGTCGCGACGCGCAAGGTCGCCGGCGGCAAGCACGATCCCTCCTTGCGGAAGCTCCACATTTCGAGCCAGGGGATCGAGGTGGAGCGGCCGAGCGCGCGAAGGCGCCTCCGGGGGAGCGCGTGAAGACGATCCTCGTCGTGGACGACGAACTCGACATTGTCGACGTGCTGAGCGACCTCCTCACCGCGGAGGGCTACCGCGTGATCACGGCCTCGAACGGGCGTGAGGGGCTCGCGCGCATCGCCGAATCGCGGCCGGACCTCGTGCTGCTCGACCGCATGATGCCCGTCGTGGATGGAGCCGAGATGCTGCGGCTCATGCGCGAAGACGCTTCGCTCGGGGGCATCCCGGTCGTGATGATGAGCGCTGCGGAGGGGCGGAGGCTCTCGCAGGAGCTCGGATGCGCGGCGTTCCTCAAGAAGCCCTTCGACCTCGGCACGCTGCTCGACACGGTCGCGCGCCTCGCTGGTAGGGGTGATCGCGAAGAGGTCGCGCGGAGCTAGCAGCGGTCCGAGGGCACACCGTGTCCGGGGCGTTCGGCCTTGTCACGAACGACGCTCCCGCGGGAAGATGGCTCCCCGAGCGCGCGCCGAGGAACGCCCATGAGCAACCAAGATCGTGAAGAAGAAGCACCGCTTTCCGAAGGCCCCTTGTCGGGTCCTGCATCGGACCGCCGCACCGCGTTGCGACATACGGCCGTCTTCCCCGCCCACGTCGACACGGGCAACGGAAACAAGCGCACCGCGGTGATCCGCGACCTGAGCGTCTCGGGCGCGCTCCTCTTGACCCGCGCGCGCGTGAAGATCGGCGACGAGGTCACGCTCTCGCTGTACCTGACCGGAGATCCGAACCAGTGCCGCGAGGTGAAGGGCCGCGTCGTGCGGGACGAGCGGCGCAGCGTCGAGGTCTCGGACATCTGGCCGTACGCCGTCGCCATCCACTTCAACGAGCCGTTCGAGGACATCGAGCCGGCCGTGAAAGCGCTCGCCGAGAAACAGGCGAGCCTCGGCTTGACCAGCAAGGAATCCTGAGCGGCGAGCCTCGCCCGTACCTGCCTGCATCGCGTACACTCGAGGTGTGCGCGACTTCAAAGCCAGCCCGAAAAAGCTCGTCCTCCGGGGCTTCCTGCTCATCGCGCTGACCGCGTCCGCGTGCATCGCCGGCGCGCCCGAGGGCATCCGTCGGCAGACCGACGGTGACGGAGAAGATCCGCTCATCAATTTCGACGGAGGCGTGCCGCCCATCGACGCCGCGCCCGACATCCCGAACGCGGATCCCTACGCCGTGATCGGCGCCGATCCCACGCACGGCCCCTTCACCGGCGGCCAGCGCGTGCTCATCCGCGGCAATGGCTTCGCGGCGGCCACGCGCGTCTGGTTCGGCGAGGTCGAGGCCGATGCGTCGACGATGGTCCCGATCGACCCGACCCGCCTGCAGATCGTCGCGCCCAAGGGCACGGCCGGCCCGGTCACGCTCACCGTGCAAAAGGGCGACGACGACTCCACGCGCCGCTCGCTGCCCGGCGGATACGCCTACGACGCGCTCTACGCGGCGCCGTCGAGCGGGCCCGTCGCCGGCGGCACGGTCGTCGAGATCGTCGGCGACGGCACGAGCTGGGGGCCCGGCGCGGTCGCCAAGATCGCGGGCAAACCCTGCACCACGCAGACCGTCAACGGACCCACGTCGATCACGTGCACGGTCCCCAAAGGCACGCCGGGCGCGAAGCCTGTCTCGGTCGACGCGGGCGACGGCCAGCCGATCGTCGTGCTCGACGCGTACACCTACGAGGACAGCACGAACGGCTTCAAGGGCGGCCTCTCCGGCGATCCGCTCGCGGGCAAGCTCAAGGTGCTCGTTTACAACAACTTCACGGGCGATCCGATCCCCGGCGCGCGTGTGATCGTCGGCAGCGATCTGCCGTCCGCGCTCGTGAAGCAGGTCGATTCGACGGGCGTGATCCTCTTCGACGATCCCTCGCTCACCGGGCCGCGCACCGTGACCATCGCGGCCAAGTGCCACAGCCCCATCTCGTTCGTCGACGTCCCCGTCGACACCGTCACCGTCTACCTCGATCCCGTCCTCAGCCCTGCGTGCGTGGCCGACGGCGATCCTCCGCCGGTCGGGGGCAAACCCGGCGCGGGCGGCGGCATCCGCGGCGAGCTCGTCTGGACCGGCAACGTCGAGTTCAAGAAATCTCCCTGGATCAACATCCCAGCGCCCGCGCCGGGCGAACGCCAGGCCGCGTACGTCTTCCACGCGAACCTCGACCCGACCGCGGCCTTCCAGCTCCCGCACCCCTCCACGGCCGTCCTCCCGGATACGCCCGGCGAGATCGGCTACGCGTTCCAGCTCGGCAGCAGCGCCGGCAACCGCGCCCTCTACGCGCTCGCCGGCATCGAGACCACGAACACGGCGGCGCCCAAGTTCACGGCCTACGCGATGGGCATGGTGCAAGGCGTGAGCGTGCAGCCGGGCGCGTACACCGATCAGGTCTACATCGTGATGGATCGGACGCTCGATCAAGCCCTCACGATGGACGTCACGCCGCCCGCGCCGGGGCCGAAGGGGCCGGATCGCGTGCGCGCCACGGTCTCCGTGATGCTCGGCAACGACGGCTACGCGATCCTGCCCTCGGGCGTGAAAACGCCGCTCCTCCCGCTCGCCGGCCCCATCCCGTTCGTCGGCCTGCCCGCGCTCGACGGCTCGCTGTTTGGCGCGACGTACCTCTCCACGGCCCGCGCAGTCACGGGCCCGCAGGCCTCGGCGCCGATGTCGGTCGTCGGCCGCCTGCTCTCCACGAGCACCGCCGAGAGCCTCCTCGTGGACGGGTTCGTCGGCGTGCCGACGCTGAACACGCCGGCGAGCGGCGCGGCCTGGGACGGCCGTCACCTCGCCACCACGTTCGGCGCCGGCGGCTCCGCGATCGACCTCTCGGTCTACGACATCGCGAGCGGCGGCGGCCTCATCCGCTGGACCGTGGTCGTGCCCAAGGGCTCGCACGCCGTCGAGGTCCCGGATCTCTCGGGCTTCCCCTTCCCCGAAGGCGGCCTGCCGGGCGGACCCCTCACCATCGGCGTCTACGGCGCGCGCGTCGACAAGTTCTCCTACGGCGCGCTCCGCTACCGCGACATTCGACCGAGCGGGATGAGCGCCTACGCCCTCGACTACTTCAACGTGTTCCTGTGACCGCGACGAGGAAACGCGCATGAACGAGCGATCCAGGCGCTCGAAGAGGCTCGGCCGGGGCGTTCTCGTCCTCGGCGCCCTCGTGGTGCTCGCGAGCTGCTTCGACAAATCGACCCGCTGGGAAGAGGTCGAGCCGAAGCCCCCGCCGCCGCCCGCGTGTGTCGTCGGCCTCGAGCGCTGCACGACCGCGCTCGAGCGCTGCACGGACGACGGCGCGGGCCCTGCGTGGACCCTCGTCGAGGACTGCGCGGCCGAGGGCCTCGTCTGCGCGCCGACCTTGCTCCGCTGCACGGCTTGCCTCCCGAATGATGGGACCTGCAAGGGACAGGAGGCCTACCGCTGCAACGCCGACGGCACCGTCGCGACGCTCATCGACACGTGTGATGCGTCGAAAGGCATCGCGTGCCGCCTCGGGAGCTGCGTGGACCTCTGCGGCCGCGCGACCGTCGAGAAGAGCAACGTCGGCTGCGAGTACTGGGCCGTGGACCTCGACAACGCGAGGATCGACGCAACGAGCAACGCGGCCGCGCAGCAGTTCGCGGTCGTCGTTTCGAACCCGCACCCGGACGTCGCCGTCTCCGTGCACATCGCGCAGGACGACAGCCTGCCCGGCTCGCCCGCGGCGCCCTACGACATCGCCACCGCGGTCATCGCGCCCCTGAACCTCCAGGTCTTCAAGCTCGGCCCGCGCGAGGTCGACGGCAGCCCCGAGGGCGAATACGACACCGGCACGCACACGGCGCTGACGAGGCACGCCTTCCGCATCCGCTCGGATTTCCCCGTCGTCGCTTACCAGTTCAACCCGCTCGAGAACGTGAACGTCTTCTCGAACGACGCGTCGCTCTTGAAGCCGACCGAGGCGCTCTCGTTCGGCGTCGGGGACAGCCTCATCACGTCGTACGTCGTCGTCGGCTGGCCGCAGACGATCGCCGCGACCGACGATCCGGACACGAACTTCAACCCGAACGCGCCCATCCACCTCCGCTCGTTCCTCACGGTCGTGGGCACGCAGCCGGACACCCTCGTGCGCGTGAAAACGGCGGCGAAGGTCGTGGGCGGCGGCCCCGTGCTCGAGACGCCGGCGAACGGCACGATCGAGGTGCGCCTCGATGCCTTCGACGTGCTGAACCTGGAGACGGGCGATTTCAACGCCGACTTCACGGGCAGCACCATCGAGTCGACCGGGCCCATCGCGGTCTTCACGGGCGGCGAGGCCTCGGACGCGCCCCATTTCCCGACCCTCGCGTACCGCCGCTGCTGCGCCGATCACCTCGAAGATCAGCTCGATCCGGTCCGCACCGCCGGCAAATCGTTCGCCATTCCGCACACGCCGAGCCGCACGCACATGGTCAAGCAGGCCGGCGGGCTCATCGACGAGGTCCCCGAGCCCGATTACGTCCGCTTCGTCGCCGCCTCGAAGGCCGGCGCGAAGATCACCACGAGCCTGCCGCCGCCCTACGACGTCCTCGAGCTGAAATGGCTCGGCGATTCCGCCGAGGTCACGACGTACCGCCATTTCACGGCCGAGAGCACGGAGCCCGTCATCGCGGCCCAGATCATGAGCAGCCAGGACGCCGCGGGCGTACGGCGCGGCCTGCCCGGCGGCGATCCGAGCCTGCTCATCGTCCCCCCGCTCGAGCAGGCTCGGCCCGATTACGTCTTCCTCACCCCCGACAAATACGCATTCGATTACATCTCGATCGTCGTGCCCGCGGGCCAGGGCGCCCTGCTCGACGAGATGCTGGTCGACGCCGATGCCTGCGCGGTCGCCCCGGCCGACGGCCTCACGCTCGAAGAGCGCGGCGGCCTTCCGCCCGAGCTGCTCGTCTACGACTGCCAGCTCAGCTTCCCGCTCATCGAAAGCCTCTCGAACTTCGTGATCACCTTGCCGGGCAAGCAAAATGACGGCGTCCACCGGGTCGTCGCCGGCGTGCCGATCCTCGTTTTGGTGGGCGGGTTCGATTCGTACGTGAGTTATTCGTACGCGGCGGGCACCGATCTCCGGGAGATCGCGCTGCCGCAATGAGCCGCGCGCCGGGGGGCTCGCTCGGCGCTCCCGAGCCGAGCCCCCGGGCGGCCTTCGTTTCAGGCCTTCGCGCGCAGATCGTTGAGCTGCGTCACCACCTGCTTTGCGGACTCGACCGGGTCCTTCTGCATGCTCGCATTCATGGCGTACGTCGTGTCGGCGAGGCCTGCGAGGACACTCGTGATGTCGTGGTCGACCTTGCCCGCCTGGGCCCAGACCTCGACCTTCGGGGTCGTCATGTACACCGAGAACGCGCGGTGCTCGCTGCCCGGCCGCTCGCCGATGATGTGCACGATCGCGCGCGTGCTCTGCTTGTCCGCGAGCTTCCCGAAGAGCACCTCGCCGACGTGATACCCCGCGCGCACGCGGCCCGCCGTGCACACGACGTGCTCGGGCGCGACCTTGTAGCCGGCCTCTTCGAGCTTCGCGCGCAGCGCCGGCAGGAACTTGTCGACGTGGCCCGGATCCGAGATCGAGTAGGCATTCAGGCCCTCGGAGATCATGATCTGCACGTCGTACTGGCCCGCGTGCGCGTCGCGCAGCTTCTCGATCTCCGGGATCGCGTCCTCCTTGATCTGCTCGCCCGTCGGCGGATGCAGGATGTAATCGTCGCGATCCTTTGCGCCCGTCCAGATCTTCACCGCGGTGGGGATCGTCGCGACGAACGCCGGCTCGAGGTCGGCGTAGATGCTCTTCTTGCCGTCGGCGACGAGGTCGCGGATGTACTTGTCGAGCTCGGGGTTCAAATCCCACGGGTTCGTCCCGTAGCCCTCGGCGATGAATACGCCCCGCTTCTTCACGGCGTCGAGCGCGTCGAGCGTCTCCTGCGCATTCATGATCTCGTCCACGGTGCGCATGTCGAGCGGGTTCTTCGCCTTCACGTATTTCGCATAGACGTACTTCACGTTGCCGAAGTACTGCGTGGGCTTGCCCTGCGCGTCGATCACGCCGAGCTCCTGGAAAAAGGCCCACATCTTGTCGTCGACCTTGTAGCCGAACTTCTCGCGGATCCGGACGTGGTCCTGGAATGCGGTCGTCAGGTACGAGAGCATCGGATCGTTCTTCGTGGGCAAACCCATGAGGTAGGCGGGGTTCGCCGGCATGATCTGGTCGATGCACCAGTCGAGATCGTCGAGATCGACCGACATGTGCAGCGTCGAGCAGATGTCGAGGCCGATGGGCAGGCCGTGGAGCTTGCCCATCACGATGTCCTCCAGGCAGCAGCGGACGAGCTGATCCTTCGTGCGGAAGACCTCAGGGCCGATGAAGCCGGCCACGTCGTTCAGGTGCACCCACGGCGCCTCGGCGTTGCCCGCGGCCTTCTGCGCATCGGCCACCTTCTTCTTCAGCGCGCGCGCGAAGCCGTACTTGCGTGACTCGTGCACGACCATGTCGAAGCCCGCGCCGTGGCCGTTCGTCGCGTCCGCGCCCTGGCCCGTCTCGAAGTAGAGGCCGTATTTGCCCGGGCGCTCGGCCGCGTGGTTCAGCATCTTCTCCACGGTCACGTCGAACGTCGCGTTCGCGTCGACCGTGCTGCCGAGGCTCTGGAACCAGAGCGCCGTGGAGCCCGGGAACTGCTTCTCCACCTCGGCCTGCACGTCGATGTGCGCAAGGCAGCAATGCGGCAGCACGTCTTCGAGCTTGAACGTGACGAGCACGTCCTTCAGCGCCTCCTCGATGGCGTGCACGCTCGCAACCTCGCTCGACACGGGGTTGTTGCCGAGCACGACGTCGCCGACCGCGAAGGCGAAGCCGTTGAACACCTGCCAGATGATGTCGGTCGTATCGTCCGTGGGCGAGTTCGGCTGGATACGCGCGCCCATGTAGCCCTTGGCGCCGATCTTCGAGCCCGGCAGGGGATTGAACACCGTCTGGCCCACCTTGATGAGCTCGTCGTTGCTCATGAGCTTCACGATCATGCCGATGATGTCGCTCGGCAGGCCCACCATCACGGCCTTGATCTCGTCCTCGGTCTTTTCGAGCAAAAACGACTTGAGCTGCGACATCTTCCAGGCGCGCACGCCGTCGAGCGCGGCCGCGTCGGTCGCCTGCATGATCAGCGTGTACACCGCGTCTTCGAGCATCGGGCGATCCGCGAGAGCGCTGACCGTCGTGTTCCCGAGCAGCTTGCGCGCGTTGTCGCGCGACGTCTGGTCGCAAGCCGCGATCCCGAGCGCGTCGTCGCCTTCCTTGAATTCGTTCGCGGCGCCGATGACGGCCTTGTAGAACTCGTGGTCGTACTGGCCCTTGATGCGGGTGACGTACGTGATGACGTCCTCGCCGTCCCCGATTTCGGGGATCGAGACGCACGGCGTGGTGGGCGGCTTGACGCTCGGCGGATTGGCGGGCTCGGAGCTACACCCGGCCGCGAACGCCGCGGCTGCGCCGCCGAGGAGCCCCATCATGAAGGTGCGACGGCGGAGCGCGACGGACGTCGGGCTCGCTGCTGCGGGAAGCGGCGCGGCCGCCGTCCGAATCTGCCGAGGTCTACGAGGACGAGTGAGCTCGTTTGTCAGCTTCTTCATGCGATCGTGCTCCCAAGCAACCATCCAAAGACTGCGTCACCCGCGTCGCGGCGAGCCTATGGAATCCGCCAACCACCCGCGGAAGGGACCTTTCGAATAAAGGCCCCCCGCATCAATTGTAGGCCGAGCGTCCTCGCTCTGGCAACGCCCTCCTCGTGGATCGGGTATGGTGCTCGCCCGAACGAGGCAACGACATGGCTTACAAACGGCGGATCGGGATTTTCGTGGGGCTCTTCGCGTTTTTGGGCGGGTGCCAGATCGTTGGCAGCCTCGAGCCGGAGCTCGTCCTCGCCTCCGGAGACGAGGTTTGCGGCGATGGCGTGGACGACGACGGCGACGGCCTCGTCGATTGCGCCGATCCCGATTGCGGTGCGGACCTCTGCGTCCCGAACGCACCTCCCGGCTGGGAAGGCCCGTTCTGGGTCCGGCGCTCGCCCTGGGACGGCATGTCCGGGCCCTCGTGCCCCGCGGGCTTCACGGGATCCGCCCATTACATGTCCCCCGTGCCCGCGGCCTGCACGCCTTGCACGTGCGGCGACGTCGAGGGCGCGGCTTGCAGCCCGCCGAAATTCCGGTGCTGGGCCTCCAAGAATTGCTCGGGAGATGCGGTCAACACGACGATCGCGACCGTCGGGGGATGCGAGAAGCCCTTCATTTTCCAGTTGAACCCGGGCGCCGCGAGCTGTCGCATCATCAACCCCGGCGACCTCCTGTCGAATGGTACGTGCCCGGCGAGCGGAGGTGAGCTCACGGATCCGGGGCTCTTTCAGCAGATCGTGTCGGCCTGCGAGCTCGCCGCGGGGGCGGGCTGTGCGGAGGGCTCCTCCTGCGCGCCTCCGCTCGACGACGGAGCGCGGATCTGCGTGCGGAGCAGCGGCGGCGGCGTGTGCCCGAGCGGATGGGACGGAGAGACGATCACCGCGTATACGAGCGGGCAAGACGCGCGCAATTGCGGTGCTTGCACGTGCAAACAAGACGTCGGCGTCTGCGAGGGCGGGACGTATCGAATCTTCGATGCCGACGGCTGCCAGGAGGCCGGGTCGGGGGCGGACGCGGATCCGCCGATCGACGTCACGGGGAGCGCCTGCGCCAACGTCTCCGCGCTCGCCGATTCTGGCACCTTTTCGATCCAGGCCCTCGAAGCCAGCGTCCTTCCAGTCACCTGCACGGCCGAGGGCGGCGCCCCGAGCGGCGCAGTCCTGATGGAAGGCGCCGTCAAGTATTGCTGCCGTTAGTCATTCCACGCGAAATCGAGGATCCTGCCGGATTTCGCGGATCCGCTCGCGCGCCGAGGGTTCGTCCGGGCCGATGTCGGCCGAGTCGCCGCCCGCGCCGATCGAGATACGCCGGCCGGCGCCCAGGTCGAGATCGCAGAGCCCCTCGCCCCAGAGGATCGCGGCCTCGATCGGGCGGCGTTCGCCGCGCGGTTCGGCCGGGCCGAGCACCACCTCGAAGAGCTGACCGAGGTCGTGTTTCGCGCCGCCCCGGCAGAAGCGCGGCGCGCTCTTCGGCACGTGCTGGCCGAGCTCGCCGAGCAGGAAGGGCAAACCCAGGCTCCGGGCGATCGTGAGGTCACGGTCGAGCTTCCACGTCGCGCGGGCGAACCCGGGGTCCTGGGCCTGGGGCGCCACGTCCGTGTAGACGTGCGCCGTCCAGACGAGCCGCGCCCGGAGGGAGGCGGGGAGCGCCTCGACCCACGCGCGCTGGAAGGACACGTAGGCCGCCTCGTGCCCGCGCAGATCGCCGAGCAGGATCGGGTGCGGCAAACGCTCGCCGAGCAGGCGAAGCGCGGGATGGACGAATTCGCGCACCCAGGCGCCGGCCTCGGGGCCCTCCCAGGTGCCGCGGGCGACGTTCCGGAACGTGTCGAGCTCGTTGACGAGCTCGAAGGCCAGGATCGCGCGGTCCTCCGCGATTTCGCGCCGCGCCGCGAAGGCCTCGATGCGATCGGCGAGGGACCCGGCGCCTCGTTCCCTCCAGCCGCCTTCGAGATAAAAACGTCGGGCGAAGAAGGGGCTCTTGGGGTCCTGCTCGTCGAGCGAGCGCGCGCTGTCCGGCGCGCCGTAGCCGGCCTGGTGGTTCTGCAGCGTCACGATGAAGCGCAAAGGCCGCTCGCGGCGCGCGTTCTCGTCGAGCAGGAGCGCGAGCACGTCGGCGGCGTGTTTGATCTCGGTCGGCGAGCCCGTTTGCTTCAGCGAACCCCACAGGCGCACGACGGGCGCGCCGCTGCGGGCCATCGCGTCGAGCGCGGCGCAGGCGACGCGGCGGCGAGCGAGCTCGGTCGGCCCGCCCTCGTAGACGAGTTTGTCGAGCAGATCAAAAAGGTGCGTCCCGACGAACCGCAGCCGCACGGGGCGTCCGTCGAAGTCCTGCTCGAGGTGCCCGATCGTTCCGGGTTTGGCAGGGACGACCCGCGCGAACCCGTCCGGCCGCGGCCAGGCCCCGCTCCCTTCGCGTGTCTCGGCGCAGGCCGGAGGCGGACGCGGCGCCGGAGGCAAAGGCAGATTCGCGTGCACATTCGAAGGTGCCGGCGAATCCGGAGCTGGCGTTGGTTTCGTGAGCGGCGCGGGGAGAGCGGCGTCGGGACGTGACGGCGCATCACATGCGGCGACGATGAAAAAGAAGGCTAGAAAAAAACGCATCGCGGGACAGAAGAGGCCCCGCACCCGAAACGAGGCGCCCACCACCCGAAATCAGGAAAATAAAGTGGGGAGGAACTGCTGCATTTGCTTGGCCTGCGCCTCGGCGCGCTTGCGGCAGGCTTCGAGGCGGGCGCGCAGGGGGCCGTCGGCGTCCCGCGCGCCGCGGCGAAAGACCTCGGCCGCGCGCTCGTGCGTGAGCTTCAGCAAAGGCGCGAGGCTCTTCTGATCGACGCGCATCGGGGCGTCGAGCAGCACGATGCACGCTTCGGCCGCGTCCCGCAGATCCGATGCGTCGAGGGCGTCGGCGACCGGGAGAAGCTCGACGAGCGACTGCTTGAGGGTGTCTCGCCCGGGTTTGGGGATCGCGCTGGACATGAGGATGCGGTCCAGGATAGCGGAGGAATTCGTTTCGGCCATCCGGGGCGTTATTTGTCGCGCCGCGGCATCCACATCCGCCGAGATCACGCCGCGGGAAGTGCAAGCGGGACGTGTGATTTCGACGAGGTCGGCACCGGGGTCCCTGGAAACGAGTGTCCTGACAAACGCAAAACGAGCGAGAGGCACGATCGGTGCGCCCCTCGCTCGCGAGAGCAGCAGCGTCCCCCCCGAGCCGCTGCCTGCTCTCCTGCCGGATCCTACCGCGCGCCCGCCAAAAATCCCCACGTCCGGAAAGCAATCCCCTGTGGGGATGTCGGTTTTCGGGGAGACGAAATCGCTAGCTGGAATGGGCCGAGGCGCCCCCGGGCAGATCGATCTCGGGCACGGTCGGGCGTTCACTGATGGGCGTGACGCGATCGCCGGGGAGCGGCTCCGGGCGAGGCTCCGCGAGCCGCGTCGGACGCCGCGCCGCAGGGACGAGCACGGCCGCGAGGAGCACGGAGAGCCCGCCGCAGAGCACGGCTGCGCTGTAGCCGAGACGGAGCGCGAGCAAGGCCCCTCCGAAGAGCGCGAGCGCGGCGAAGGATCCCGCGACGGCCATCGAAAGCGGGAGCGCGCGATCGGCGATCGACGAAGCGATCCGCACGCAGAGCGCGAGGAGCGCGCCGAGGCCCACGCCGATCCCGCCGAGGATCAAGGCCACGACGCCGAGCCGCGCCGGCAGCGTGAGCCCGAGGGCCCACCCGAGCGCCGGGTCGAGCCCCATCGCGAGGGGCGCGAGGACGAACACGAGGGCGAGCGAAAAGCCCTGCGCCGCGCCGCGCGCGCCCACGTCCCGCGGCCGATGCCCGAGCCCGAAGCCCAAGCCGAGCGCGAGCAAAAAGACGAGCGGCAGCACGAGCGCCACGAGATCCGCCCGGCCCACGACCACGCCGAGCCGTGGCAAAAGCGCGCCGCCGATGAGCGAGACGCCCGCCGCAGAAAAACCGAGCGCGAGCGCCGCGCGCAGGATCGATCCACGCGTCGCCCCCTCGAGCGTCCGCCGCGCCGCCACGAGCGGGCCGAGCAGCGCGACGAACGCCGCGAGCGCGGTCACGACGAGGCCCGCGGCGATCGTCAAGAGCCCCCGCTGGTTCTCCTTCAGCCCGCGCACGTCGAGCAGCGTCTTCTTCAGGTCGCCCGGCGCGACCGTGGAGAACCAGAAGGGCCGATCGTCCGTCGGCGGCCGGAGATCCGTGCCTTGCCGCGCCGAGAGCTCGGCCGGATCGGCGCCCTCGACGAGCACACGACGGAGGTTTCCGCGCGGCGCCTCCGCCATGAGCAGCTCGCCGTACTTGTGCCGCCGGCAATGCGATCGGAGGTTCGTGATCTCCTCGGCGCGGAGCGGCGTGCGCTTGAGGAGCAGCGAGGTGATCTTGTCCTTCGTGCAGCCGAAGAGGTGCGTCGCGGGCGCCTCGGCCCCCGCCTCGCGCAGCGCGCGCGTCGCGAGCGCGACGAGCCGATCCGCCTCCGTCTCGGGCCGCGACAACGTCACGGTGCCCTCGGGTACGACCGCGAGCAGCAGATCCCGCACGGCCTGCGTCGTGAAGAGCGGGCTCGGCGTGGCCGCGACGGCGCCCACCGGCGAAGGCGCGAAGGCGTCGACGTACCCGACGACGATGCTGCGATAAAGCACGGGCGGGCGCTTCACGTACGCGCGCGGGCCCTCGACCGTGAGCCGGACCTCGGGTTTGTCGTAGAGCTCTCCGCTCCACGCGCGCGACTCGCCGCGCATGACCTCGTGCACGATGGTCGGGTCCGGCTCGACCGCGTAAATCTCTTTCTGGTTCTGCCGGAGCGCGGTCCGGAGCCCGCGCCCGCCAGCCGATCCCACGACGAGCACGGGCCCCTGGTCCTTGTGCAGGACGTAGCCGAGCTCGTCCGGCGAGGCCGGCGGCGCCTGCTTCCCGTCGTAGATCGGCGTGCCCATCGTGCCGTCCGCGCGCAACCACGCGGCGCCCGCCGAGGGTTTGTCCACGGTCAGCAGGCCGCGATTCGTCCAGCGCTGGAAGGAGACGCGGTCGAGCTGGATCCACCGGATGGCCGCGAGCTTGAGGTACGGCGCGCCAATCTCGCCCGCGAGGAGCACCGAGCAGCCGAGCACGAACGTCGTGACGACCCCGACGTGGACCCGCGGCGCCTCCGCTTCCCCGGGCGCCGCCTCGCCTTCGCCCTCGACGACCTCCCGCCGCGCGGCGACCGCGAACAGCGCCGCCGCGAGGCTCGCCGCGATGGCCGCGCCGAGCCCCACGCGCGCAGGCCCGAAGCGCAGGACGAACGCCGCCACGACGACGCCACACGCCGCGCCGAGCAGGCCGCTCTTGCCGACGTCGGACACGCGCCGACGCGCCACGCCGAGCGCGCCCGCGAGCGTCACCCCCGCGAGCAGGAAGGGCAGGAGCGAGGTGCCGAGGAAGATCGCGAGCTGGCCGAGCGCCGCGCGATCGAAGGTGTCGACCGAGCGAGCGCGCACCCCGACCACGACCGAGACGGCCATCGCGCCCGCGGAGAGCGCGGCGAAATGGGCGACCGGCGCGGCGCTGCGCGGCGGCTTGCCGATGCCACGCACAGCCGAGCCGAACCACGCGCCGAGGCCGAGCCCGAGCGGCACGAGCGCGATCCACACGAGCTCGAAGTGCGTCCCGAGCAAGGCGGAGAACAGCCGCACGAGCGCGATCGAGAGCACCACGAACGCGGCAAGATAAAGCGCGATCCCCCCGGCGAGGGCCCTCGACTGGCTGACCGACATGCGAGGGACATCGTCTAGCACGGGTCGAAGCACGTTGACCCGCCGAATCTCTCGCGGCCCCTCGCTCGGAACGAGCCGGCTCGCTACCGCTCCTTGCCGAGCGGAGTGAGCGGCCACGGGCGCAAGAGAGGGACGGCCGCCGTCGGGCCGCTCTGCCGCATCGCGCGCGCGCACTCGTCGACGAGCAGGCGCCGCGGCCCGAACGCCGTCCCGTTCGCGGCGTCGGCGTCCATGAGCCGCGTGGGCGTGTCGCGCCCGAAATCGTCGGGATGTCCAGGATCGTCGAGCAAGACGTGACCGAGCTCGTGCGCGAGGGCGAAGCTCGCGCGATCGGCCCGGAGCGCCGCGCGGTCCGTGATGAGCACGTTGCGCACCGCGCCACCATCGGCGCCGATGAAGCTCTCGCCGATGCGGCCGCTGCCCGCGAAGCTCGGCACCACGATCACCTCGATGGTCGACGGCTCGCCGTCGTCGAGGGCCTTGATGAGCGCGCGCTCCTCGACCGTGCCCGCGATCGCATCGATGTCGTTGAAGTGTTGCAGCCCGTCCTCGAGCTCGACGCGCCCGATGCACGCCGTGAGCCCCGCGTCCGTGCTCACCGGCCCCGACGCCGGCGGCTCGACGAGCGCCGGTTCACCGCTCTTGCGCCGCACGAGCACGTCGGAGCTGCCGCGCGCGCCCGCAGCGATCGTCGCGTTGTCCGACACGCGAGCCACGAAGCCCGCCGCGGCGATGGCCGTCGCGAGCACGCGCGCCGCGCCCGAGGGCGTCGTGCCCTTCTCGAGCGTCACCGCGACCTCGCGCCCGTCCACGCGCACGCGCACCTTGCCTCCGCCCGCCGCCGGCAAGCCGTGATCACAGCCGAGCGCCACGAGGTGCGGGCGCGGCGGATCCACGATCGTGATCTCCGTCTCCGCGGGCGGCCCGAAGCTCACGCCGCACGCGCCCCAGAGCGTGCTCGCCTGCGCCACGTCCGCGCGTGAGAGCACCATCGCGCCCGCGTCGTCCCCACCCACGGGCGGCGGACCGCCCGGCCGCGGGCGCACCAAGAACACGCGCAGCACGCCGCGATAACGCACGAGCGGCCCGAGCGGCGAGGCGCGCGGCCCCGCGATGCGCAATCCGCCGAGCTTGCGCGGCTCACTGATCAGCCCGACCTCCACCGCGCCGCCGAGCTCCGCGCGCACCGATCGATCCCGCACCGTCGGGTGGTTCCGATCGATCTCGTCAGGCACCACGCGGATCGGCGTGGTCGATGCGCAGACCAGGGGCGCGCTCACGCCGTCGGGACACGTCACCGCGCCGAGCACCAGGGGCTCGAGCCGATCGACGATCACACCCGACGGCGCGCGGCCCGTCACGCGCACGACCGGCGGCAGATCGTCCGGCGTGGCCACGACGACGAACCGCACCGCGTCGGGGTTCGTGGTGTTCGCGTACGGATCCGCGGGCAGCCGCTCGGGCGGCGTGCGCTCGAGCGAGGCGTGCGAGCGCGCCGGATCCACGAGCCGCCCTTGCCCGTCGATGGGCCGCACGTCGATCGCCGCGATCGTCCGCGTTCGTCCGAACGCCTGGAGCTCGCCACGCCCCGGCCGCACGGCCTGCAGCGCGATTCGCTTCGCGCCCGCGGGGACGACGCTCCCCGCGAACGGCCGCCCATCCACGAGCAGGCGCGCCACGCCGCCGCGGACCTCGATCGTTCGATCCTTGCCCTTCGGGAGCGCGATCTCGAAGAGGTCCGTGGACGGCGCGACGACGTCCTGCTCCGCGTCGGGACGACCATCGACGTCGTCGTCGTCGCGATCGACGCCGAGCACGATCCGCTCGTCGGCCTGCGCGGCGGGCAGGATCTCCGGGCTCCCCTGCCCCGCGGCCGCGAGGACGACCCCGAGGACGAGCGCGCGCCCCAAGGGCCTTCCGCGCTCGCCCCGGGAGAGGCTCACCGCCCCTCGATCGCCTGCGTGACGATGTGGAACTCGACGCGACGGTTGCGCGCCTGCCCTTCCTTCGTCGTGTTGGACGCGAGCGGCTTGCGCGCGCCAAAGCCCTTCGAGGAGAGCCGGTTCGCCGCGATGCCGCCCTTGTTGATCAGGTAGTCGCGCACGGCCGCCGCGCGGGCCGCCGAGAGCTTGTCGTTGTACTCGGGCTTGCCGACGTCGTCGGTGTGCCCTTCGACGCTGACGAGCTTGATCTCGGGGTTCGCCCTGAGCAGGCGCACGACCTCGTCGAGGATTGGGTAGCTCTTCGGCAAGATCACGTTGCTGTCGAACTCGAACTCGACCTGCTTCGTGATCTGAATCTCGCTCGATCCGCTGATGCGACGGACGAACTGCGGGCACCCTTCCTTCTCGGGATCGTCGCCGCGCATGCCCGGCTCCTTCGGGCACTTGTCCTCGGCGTCGGGCACCGTGTCCTGATCGGCGTCGTCCTCCGGGCAGCCGTCGCGATCGTCGATGCCGTCCTTGTCCTCGGGGTTGTCCGGGCACTTGTCGACGTTGTCGGGGATGCCGTCACGGTCGCGATCGGACATCGTCGGGCAGCCGTCGTCGGGGTTCGGCGGCGCCTTGTCTTCCTTGTCGACGGGGCACATGTCGACGAGGTCCGGGAAGCCGTCCTTGTCCGTGTCGACGTCGTCGCGGAACTGGTAACGCGCGGAGCCAGCGCCGACCTCGGTGTCCTTGAGCTGGAAGGCGCCGCCGACGACGGCGACGATCCGCAGGTCGGGCGCGTAGCCGCCCGACAGACGCGAGCCCACCGAAAGGCCCGCCCATGAAACCTTCTTCGCGTCGAGCGCCATGCGGCCCGAGACGGACCACTCGAGTGGCGCGGCGTCGAGCTCGCCGAGCGTCTCGGGGAGCATGCCGAACGAGCCGAAGATCTCGGCCCCGATGCGCAGGCGATCCTGCATGAGCGGCACGTAGCCGCCGGCCCCGTAGGTGAGCTCGCGACCGACCGTGAGCTCGTGCAGCTTCGCGGTGGGCCGGATGGCGAAACCCGCGTTCAGCGTGATGAAGAATTTCTTCGCGTCGTACTCGGTGGCGAGGCCGAAGCTGCCCCACGTTTCCTTGTCACCGCCGAAGGAGAACTCGTCGCCGGTCGGCAAGAACGCCGACGCGCGCAGGCCGAGCTTGAAGGATTTGTCCTCCGTGCGGAACACGATGAAGCGGCCGTCGAGCCGGAGATCCATCGGCGCGAAGGCCTGCATGTTGACGTTCTGGGTGAGCCCGGCGGCCGCGTTCCCCGTGGGGTTGCCGCTCTGGTAGAGCGCGAGCGGGAGCGTCACCTGCACGGCGCCGCGCTCGAGGATCTCGGCGCCGGCCGTGATGTACGCCGCGAGCTGGTTCGCGACGGGCGGACCTTTCAGCGTCTGGGCCTTGTCGATGTTGTCGACGTGGTTGTCGACGCGCAGCGGGTTCAGCGAGAAGCCGAGCCCGAACTGGCCGTAAAGGCGCGTCTCCCCGATCTCGGGGCGCCAGACCGAGAGGCCGTCCGCAGGCGCGCCGCCGATCTGCAACCGGTCGAGGTAAAACGTCTTGTCCTGCGCGTTCGCCGCGAACGGCACGAGCAAGGTCGCAAGGAGGGTGGCGCCGGGCAGGAGGGTCTTTTTCGCCCGCATTGCCCATGCGGGTCCCGTATGTCGTCGAACCATCACGCGATGTCCTCTGTATCATTGTCCCGGCCAGACCGGGTGGACGTTGCGCGCCCCCCTCGCGCAACGTCCGCCCAGGCGTCGTGGACGGTCACTTCGGCGTCGGCGGAACGACGATCTCGTTGATGGGCAGGAATCCGGCGCCGGCGGGATAGGCGTACGAAACGCGGAGTGTCTGCTGCGTCGTGCCCCAGCCCCACACGGTGGCGCCAAACGGCTGCGTGCTCGACATTTCCTGCGGCCCGTTCGTGCAGCCGTCGACGCCCTGGAAGTCGCCCTTCACGAGGTCGACGCGGGTGTACTCGTAGTTGCCGACGGCCTGCCAGCCGTCGAGCTCGCCCTTGCATTTGAGCGTGACGGGGGCAAACTCGCCGGTCGTCTTCGACTTGACCCGCACGACGACCAGGCTCGTCTCCGGGTACGTCGGGTCCGTGAAGAGCACGTAGCGCTTCAAGAACTGCTGCGGCGGCACCACGTTGACCCAGTCCGGATCGCCGACGGCCGCGAACGGCGCGCCGCCCGTCATGTAGGCGCCCAGGTAGAACGGGTGCTCCGAGTCCTGGCTGCGCACGACGAACGGCCCCGGATCCTCGAACTCGAGCACCTGGCCCTGGCCGATCATCGCAGGCGCGCCCGCGGGCTTCGTGGGCGTCCAGGTGAGCACGGTTCCGTCGACCGCGCCGACGAGCCGCCAGCGCGTCGACTCCTCCGACCCGCTCGACCGGCTCTTGTACCGCACGGCCACGTATTCGTTGCCGAGCGCGCGCACCGGCGCGAGCTGCTGCTGGCCCGAATCACAATCGTCCTGCATCGACGGCACGTTCATGCATTTCGACGCGCCGAACACGCCGATCGGCTTGTCCGAGCCGATGGGGCTGCCCGTGAGCTCCTCGGGCTGCGTGATCTGCAGGAACTGGCCCGCGTTCAGCAGGTACTCGACGGGCTTGTTCACCTCGGACGCGGGGATTCCGCCGCCGCCGACGACCGCCACGTTCGGCAGGAGCGTGACCTTCGTGTTGTCCTCGTGCGCGAGGATCGCCAGCGAGGGCCAGGCGTCGGCGAAGACCTCGCTCGACTTGTACGCGTTGATCGCGAGATAGTTGGTGTCCCAAGCACTCGTGGGGAGCAGCAACGTGGCCGAGGTGACCGCGGCCTGACCGCCGCCGTACGGCACGATCTGGTAGGCCACGACCGGGTAGTCCGTCGTGATGTGGAAGGCGTCGCCCTTGCCCGTGTCGACGACGCCGGTCTCGAGGTTCAGCGCCGCGGGCTTCGGACAATCGACGACGCTCGCGCCCTGCGACTTGCGCGACAGGAACAGGATCGCCACCTCCCCCACGCCGATCCCGTTCGCGGCGTTGTAGGGGTCGTACTGAATCGCACCGTTCGCGCCGATGCTCGGGATGTACGCGAAGGTCGCGGGGTCGAGCGTCGAGCCCTTCCGCGAGACCTCGAGGTGCACCGGCTTCGACCAGGTATTCGCCACGAATGCGGCGAAACACGCGCCGTCCGCCTGCGGCCGGAGCGCCGTCTTCAGCGCCCAGTAATCGCAGCCGTACGAGCTCTTCGACTCCTCCGCGGCCTGGCAGGGGTTGTCGATGCATTTCGCATTCGCGCAGCCCTGGTCCGGGGTGCATTGCTTCAGGACCTGACCATAACAATCGACGACCGCCGTGAGGTCGTTCGAGCACGTGTCATCGCAGCCGACGCCGCTGTCGGTGTCGATGATGACGCCGCCGGAGCCGCCGATGCCTCCTCCGCCAGGCCCTCCAGGCCCCGTGCCGGTGCCCGACGCCTCAGGGTCCTGGTACGAATCGGTGCACGCGACATACGCCGTCGCGGCGAGGAGCGCCGAGATCGCGAGCGAGAAGCTCGAAGCCCAGCTGGACTTTTTCACGCAAACCTCCCTTTCCGGCATTCGGTCACGAGGGTACCACGATCAGCAAGCTTCGGTACGGGGACAAACCCCGACTTCCTCCGCGTCTTCCCGGACGAACGCCCTCGCGGAGCGAGGGCCACGCGGAACGCGCGCAGCGAGGCCGGATCCATACGTCCATTCGAATGCGCTCGTTCCCTTCCGTGGAACAGCCGACTCTCTGGGCTGCCCGTCCGCTCGACGAACGGCCGGCTTCAACCGGCCATCGTCGGCAGCACCGACGATGGGCGTCGGTGGTGTATCCTCTAACCTTTGGATGGTAAGAAACGAGCCGATCCTAGCCGACGTCGAAAAGGCCCGTCAAGGTCCGCCGCGCCGCCGCCTCGCCGGGATCTTGCCGTGCGCGACGGCGTACACTCGCACGCCCACGCTGCCACGGACCGGCCGACGACGTTATGACGGTTCAATCGTCCATCGGCTCGAAATCAGCTTTCGTGGCTCCACATTCGGGGCAATACCAGTCGGTCGAGATGTCCTCGAACCTCGTGCCCGGCGCGATGCCGCTGTCCGGATCGCCGATCGCCGGATCGTAGATGTGAGAGCACACGAGGCAGCGGTATTTCTTATCCTTCATCGGCATCGTCCCTCGGGAAGGGGGCCCTTATATCCTCGACTCGCCCCGAAGGGTAGCCTCGTGAAAGCCGAGGCTTCTCCCCGGGCAGAGCGAAAGGTGCGCGCATCCGCCGCCCCGATTGCAAGGGGAAGGAAAACCAAGGATCCTTCGGACTCCAACGAACGATCCGCATGGTCATCAGCAACACGCTCCCCTGGCTGGCCATCCTCCGGATGCATGCGCCTCACCTCGCGGTCGTGTTCGCGGTGTCGCTCGGCCTGCACCTCGCCGACAGGATGCTCGGTGTACGCGTGCCTTTCTCGCCGACGCCGTTCTCCATCGTCGGCGTGGCGCTCGCCATCCTGCTCGGCTTCCGGAACAACGCTTCCTACGATCGCTGGTGGGAGGGGCGCAAACTCTGGGGCGGCCTCGTCAACGCCTCGCGCGCCCTCGCCCGGCAAACGACGACGCTCTTCGAGCCCGGGATCGCCGAGCCCACGTCGGGCGAAGCGCCCGGAGACGCGGCGCTCGCCGCCGCGCTGAAGCGAGAGATCCTCTACCGGCAAATCGCGTACGTGCACGCGCTGCGCGCCGTGCTGCGGCAACAAAACGCGCTGGAGGGCCTCGCGCCGCTGCTCTCCGCGGAGGAGCTCTCGGCCCTCGTGCACCAGAAAAACGTGCCCGTCGCGCTCATGCAGACGAACGGCGAGCGCGTCGCCTTCGCGCGCAGGGCCGGCCTCTTGAGCGAGGAGCGGCTCGGCCGCATCGACGCCACGCTCGTCGATCTCGTCGCGCTGCAAGGCGGCTGCGAGCGCATCAAGAACACGCCGATCCCCGCGGGATATCGCGTCTTCGCGCACCGGAGCGTGCGGGCCTATTGCTACATCCTGCCCTTCGGCCTCGTCGAGCACCTCGGCGCGCTCACGACGGTCGTCGTGATGGCCGTGACCCTCATGTTCCTCGTGCTCGACACGATCGGCAGGTTCCTCGAAGACCCGTTCACCACGGGCCCGAACGCGCTGCCGCTCATGAGCATCACCCGCAACATCGAGATCAACCTGCGTCAGGCGCTCGGCGAGTCGGATCTGCCGCCCGCCATCACCCCGACCACGAACGGCAAGATCAGCATTCTGCTTTGAAGGGCGACGCCCCGAAGCACGGCAGCCCAGGAAGGATCGATGGATCGCCCATGAGCACGCCCGAAGCGCCCGCGCAGCCGCAAGCAGAGCCCCCGCCGGTGCGGCTCCTCCGGACGAACTGGGTGACGGAGATCCGGCGAACGGAGAGCGGCGTGCCGACGCTGCCGCCCTCGTTCGTCGTGTCGCAAGGCCGCCTCGTCGAGCTCGTCGACGTGCGCGACGAAGCCGAGCTCGAAGGCCCGCTCGGGCACGTCCCGGGGGTCCGCTGGGTGGCGACGAAGGACATCGAGCGCGTCGCGGACGTCCTGCCGCCGAACGCGCTCGTCGTGCTGATCTCGCGATCCGGCGACCGCTCGGCGACGGCGGCGAAGCTGCTCGAAGCGCGCGGGATGACGTTCGTCGCCTCGATGGAAGGCGGGATGCTCGCGTGGAGGAACGCGGGCTACGCGGTAACGCGCGACCCGTCCTTTCGAAAGCGTACGATCGAGACGCTCGCCTGGAGCCCCGGTGTCTACGTGCCCCCGGCCGATGGCGGGACGCGAAAGCTCGCGCTCTCCGAGATCCAGGGCCACGTCGGGGATCCACGCTCGGTGCGCTGGGTGAAGATGAGCGCGTTCCTCACGCACGGGAAGATCTCGTGCGTCGACGGCCGCGACGATCACGGCGTCGTGGGCACGCCGGGCGGCGACGCAGGAGAGCTCTTGCTCGCGCTCGCCGCGACCGAGCTCGTCACGGGGCGGCCGATCGGCGAGGCCACGCTGGGCGCGATCCTGGAGCGGTACCTCGACACGTTCGGGCACCTCTACCTGCACACGGACACGCACGCGCTGAACAAGATGATCCTGGCCATGCGCGCCGATCCGCGCCTCGCGGACGAGCTGCCGCCGCGCGAGACGCAAGGCCCGGGCTGGCGCAAGTACATGGCCCGGCCGCCCGCGCACTTGCAGGCGCTCATCCTGGAGCACCTGATCGTGCCCGATCACATCGGCTGCGGTCACATCCGGCTGATGTTCCAGAACGGCGAGGCGTACGGCGTGCGGCAGGATCTCGTGCGCGCGTTTCTCCGGGCCTATTACACGATGCGCTGGAGCGGCTCGACCGAGGCCGAGTTCGTGGTGCTCGGCGGCGGCCACCAGGAGGGCGCGGTGGTGAGCGTGCGCCTCGCGGAGGAGGTCTATCCCTTCACGCTCGTACCGCTCGTGTCCCCCGCTTGCGGCGCGACGCAGATGTTCGTCGCGCACCCCGACGTGACCGCGTTCCTGCGCCGCCAGATCGCCGCCTTCATGACCATGCAGAAGTCGACGGGCCTCGTCCGCGCGGATCGCGCGCGCCTCTACGAGCGCATGACGGCGCTCGGCGAGCGGCAGCTCACGGCCACGCTCGGCCGCCTCGCCAAGGGGCTGCCGCATTACGTGGTCCGCTTCGAGGAAGATCAGTCGTTCGGCGTGTTCTGACGCGCGAGGCGGTTCATCCCGGAAAGACGTCGCGCAGCGACGCGTCGAGCGCCGCGCACACCTCGTCGACCTGCGCGTCGGTCATGCGCGGGTAGAGCGGGAGCGTGAGCTCGCGCGGCGCGAATGCGTCCGTGCGGGCGAGGCCCTCCCGACGCACGCGATCGGTCGATCCATGGAACGAGAACGCGTGGATCGGCGTGTAATGCACGCTCGTCTGGATCCCGCGCGCCTTCATCGCGGCCATCACGGGCTCGCGCGGCGCGCCTTCGGGCAGGAGCACGGGCATGATGTGGTAGGAGCTCTCCCCCACCCCGCGCGCCTCGAAATCGCGGAACGGGACGTGGACGCGGCCGATCGTGGCGAGGCGCTCGCGGTACCGCGTCACGACGGCGCGGCGCATGCGGTTGCCCTCCGCGAGGCGCCCGAGCTGCACGAGGCCGATCGCGCTGCGGATCTCGTCGATGCGGTAGTTCTGCCCCGCGAGGACCACGTCGTAGGAAAACGCGTGCCCCTTGTGCCGATCGAGCGTGAGCGTGGTCATCCCGTGCGATCGCAGGAGCTTGCAGCGCTGACGCAGCTCGTCCGTGCGCGCGGCGATCGCGCCGCCCTCGCCCGTCGAGAGGTTCTTGTTCGAGAAGAAGCTGTAGCAGCCGATGTCGCCGATCGTGCCGAGCGCGCGGCCCTTCCAGGTCGCGAGCGGCGCGTGCGCCGCGTCCTCGATCACGGCGACGCCGTGGCGCTCGGCGATCGCGAGGATCGCGTCCATGTCGCACGGGTAGCCGGCGTAATGCACGACCGTGATCGCCTTCGTCCGCTTCGTGATCTTGCGCTCGACGTCCGCGGGATCGATCGTGAGATCGTCCGGCCCCGTGATGTCGGCGAGCACGACGTCCGCGCCCGTCGTGAGCGCGGCGTTCGCCGTCGCCACGAACGTGAGGCTCGGGCAGATCACCTCGTCGCCGGGGCCCACGCCCACGGCGAGGTAGGCGAGGTGCAGCGCCGCCGTGCAGTTCGTCATGGCGAGCACACCGGTCGTGCCGAACGCCTCGCCGAGCGCGCGCTCGAAGGCCTGCGTGCGCTCGCCCATCGTGAGCCAGCCGGAGGCCACGACGTCGGCGGCGGCTTGGGCCTCTTCAGGGCCGAAATGAAGGTCGCAGAGAGGAATCTTCCACATGCTCGGATCCGATCAGATCGCGTACTCGTCCGGACGATAGTCGGCGATGCGCTCGAGGACGTACGCCCAGGTCTTCTGGAGCCCTTCTTCGAGGGTCACGCGCGGCTCGTATCCGACCAGCTCCTTGGCCTTGCGGCCATCGGCGAGCAGGAGCTCGACCTCGCTCGCGTCGGGCCGCACGCGCGTCTCGTCCGTCTCGAGGCGCGCCGGTTTGCCCGAGATCGTGAAGATGAGCTCGGCGAGCTCGCCCATGGAGATCGTGCGGCCGCTGCCCACGTTGATCACCTGCCCGAGGGCCCGATCACTCGCGCCGACCGCGAGGAAGCCCGCCACGGTGTCCTCGACGAAGTTGAGGTCGCGCTTCGGCCGCGTGCTGCCCACGCGCACGACGTCGCGGCCGGCCGCGAGCTGCTTCATCACGCTCGGGATGAACGCGCGCGACGACTGGCGCGGGCCGTACGTGTTGAAGGGGCGGATCGTGGCGACGGGCGTGCCGAACGAGAGGAAATAACTCTCGGCGAGCTTGTCCGCGGCGATCTTCGTGGCCGAGTACGGCGACTGCCCCGTGAGCGGATGCGCCTCGTCGATCGGCGCATACCGCGCCGATCCGTACGTCTCGCTCGTCGACGTGTGCACCATGCGGGCGCCGTGCTCGCGGACCGCTTCGAGCACGTTCAGCGTGCCCGACACGTTCGTCGCGACGTACTGATGCGGGGCCACGTACGAGTAGGGGATCCCGATCAGCGCGGCGAGGTGGAAGACCACGTCCGCGCCTCGCACGAGCTTGCGCACGCAGGCGGCGTCCTCGACGTTGCCGAGGACGACCTCCACGTTCGCGAGCGCGGTCGCGGGGACGCGATCGAGGTGGCCGCGCTGCGAGCTCGACGTGTAGCGGACGAGCGCGCGCACGTTCGCGCCCTCGCGCACGAGGGCCTCGACGAGGTGGCTGCCGATGAAGCCTCCCGCGCCGGTCACGACCACGCGCTTGCCTGCGTAGAACGAGCTCGCTTCCATCCCGCGATCCTACCGTTTCGTCACTTGATGATGATGTCGCCGGCCGGCGCGCCCGCGCCTTCGGGCGTGCCCTTGTGGCGGTGCACGCAGAGGCCCTGCTTGCAGTAGCTCTCGGGCGGCGTGTCGCACTTGACCGTGGGCTCCTCGCACTGGCCCTTCTTGTAGTTCTCGGCCATCGGCTTGATCGTATCGAGCGTGTGACCGCTCACGGGCTTCGCGCAGCCGGGCCAGTCGCTCTGCTTGCAGTCGGCGTCGGCGTTGCAGTGCTGGGCCTTGTTGAGGAGATCGAAGGCCTCGCCGCGGATCTTGTCGCACTCCTTCGGGTCCATCTTGCTCGAACACCCGAGCGACGAGAAAAGCGCCAAGAAAGCCAGGGCTCCCAGGGTCACGACACGCATCATCGCCTCCGTCCTTTGCGTTCAACGCTTGGGGCTGCGCTCGGACGAGCCGAGCTACGCCCCAAACCCCGTTCGGAGCTCCTTGCTACCACGGCTCGGCGCGCACGTCTCGGTCGGCCGCGGACGCCGCGGCCGCGCGCGCGCTCGGAGTCCGAAAAAATTAAGCCGCGCGACGCCTCCTCGGCCGCTCGCCTGAGCCCCCATCGTGGCGTAGCCCGAGAGGAGCATGGAACGGCTGCGCGTCCTCACGCTCAACATCTGGAACAAAAAGGGTCCCTGGGAGCGGCGGCTCGAGCTCATCCGCGAGGGGATCCGTCGCCTCTCGCCGGACGTCATCGGGCTGCAAGAGGTCATCCTCTACAACGATCGCACGCAGGCCGACGAGATCCGCGAAGGCCTCGGCTACGACGCCGCCTTCGGCATGGCCCACGATCTCGGCGACGGCATGCACTTCGGCAACGCCGTGCTCTCGCGCTTCCCGATCGAGAAGCGCTCGGTGCTCCCGCTGCCCACGGCCGGCGACGAGGAGCGGCGCGCGCTCCTCTACACGCGGATCCGCACGCCCGCGGGCTCGCTCCCGTTTTTCGTGACGCACCTCAACTGGAAGTTCCACGACGGCGTGGCGCGCGAGGCCCAGGTCGTCACCATCGCCGAGCACGTCATGCACGAGGCCCCGATGAGCTCGGATCTTCCCGCCGTGCTGGTCGGCGACTTCAACGCGGTGCCACACTCGACCGAGATACGCTTCTTGCTCGGGCTCCAGTCGCTCGGGGGCAAGAGCGTGCACTTCACCGACTGCTTCGAGCACCTCGGCACGCTCCCGGGCTGCACGTTCGACTCGGAGAAGAACCCGTATGCGGCGCTGACGCACGAGTTTCCGCGCCGCATCGATTACATCCTCGTGCGCGGGCCCGAGCTCGGCACGGGCCGCGGCAAGCCGCTCTCGGCCGAGGTCGTGATGACCGAAATGAAGGACGGCGTCGCGCCCTCCGATCACTACGGCGTGTTCGCGGAGATCAACGTGCGGGAGCTCGGCCAGCGGTTTTACTGAGCGCAGGATCGGGCGCTCAGGCGCGCCCGGACTCGATCATTTGCCCTGAAACGAAGGCTCGCGCTTCTCCATCCAGGCGAGCACGCCCTCCATGCAGTCGGCCGACTGCAAGAGCTTCACCTGCCCGGCCTTCTCGCGATCGAGCGCCTCGTCGATGGTGCTGCCGAGGCTCTTCCGGACCGCGCTCTTGATCTCGGCATATGCGAGCGGCGGGCCCTTCGCGAGGCGCGCGGCGAGCTTCATCGTCTCCGCGCGGAGCTCGGTCGAAGGCAGGACGCGATTCGCGAGGCCGAGCGAGAAGGCCTGATCGGCCAAGATGCGATCGCCCGTCAGCATGATCTCCATCGCGCGCCCGAGGCCGACGAGGCGCGGGAGCCAGAACGACCCGCCGCCATCCGGCATGAGCCCGATCTTCACGAAGCGCTCTTCCAGATAGGCATCCTGGCCGAGCATCCGGAGATCACACGCGAGCGCGAGATCGCAGCCGAAGCCCACAGCCGGGCCCTCGACCATCGCGACGAACGGCTTCGGCGCGTTCACGATCGCGCGGATGATCCCGTGGTAACGCTCCATGATCGCGTCGAAGCCGCCCGCGGCCTGCAGGCTGCCCATCGCGTTCTTGAGATCCGCGCCCGCGCAGAACGCGCCGCCCGCGCCCGTCAGCACCACCGCGCGCACCGACGCGTCCGCGCCGAGCCGAGGCAGCGTCTCGAGAAGCGCGCCGAGCAGCTCGTTGTCGAGCGCGTTCTTCGCCCGGGGCCTGTTCAACGTGACGACGGCGACGGGGCCTTCGTGCTCGACCAAAAGGACCTGTTCGGACATGCGCTTTACCTACCCGATTTCTTCGACTCCTCCCAGTAGACGTCGAGCTCCTCGAGCGTGAGGTGATCCTCCCCGCCCGGATCGGGCCAGCCGCCGTGGCGCTCGCGCACGCGGGATTCGACGTGGTCGAAGCGGCGCGTGAACTTGTCGATCGTGCGGCGCAGCGCGCTCTCGGCATCCACGTTCACGTGCCGCGCGAGGTTCACCAGCGCGAAGAGCGCGTCGCCGAGCTCCGCCTCGATCGCCCCCGCGTCGCCCGACGCGATCGCCTCGTCGAGCTCGCGGATCTCCTCGGCCACCTTGGCCCGCGATCCCGCGACGTCCGGCCAGTCGAAGCCCACGCGCGCGACCTTCTCGCCGATGCGCTGCGCCCGCACGAGCGCCGGCAAGCTGCGCGGCACGCCCGAGAGGATCCCCTGCTCGGGCTTGCCCGCGCGCTCCTTCGCCTTGATGAGCTCCCAGTTGCGGAGCACTTCGTCCGCGCCCTGGACCGTCATGTCCGCGAAGACGTGCGGGTGCCGCCGCACGAGCTTCTCGCAGATCGCGGCGACCACGTCGTCGGGGCCAAACGCCCCCTCCGCGCGCCCGAGCTCCGCTTGAAAGACGACCTGCAAGAGCAGATCCCCGAGCTCGCCGCGGAGCTCCTTTCGGTCGCCCGCGTCGATCGCGTCGATGACCTCGCACGCCTCTTCGAGCACGTACTTTCGCAGCGTCTCGAACGACTGCTTTCTGTCCCAGGGGCAGCCGTCCGGCGCGAGCAGGCGTTGCATGAGCTCGACGAGGCGAGGAAAGGTCTGGCCGCGCTGCTCTTCGAGCGGAGGCACGACGACGGGGTCAAAAGGCCTGGCCATGACGAACCCGTAGCACGGAGGGCCCACGCCGGCCGTCCTCCTCTCCTGCCCACGCGCGCCCGAGGCCGGCTACCATGCCGCGCGTGAACGCCTCGCAACCCCCTCCGCCCGCGCCGGCGCGCTCGTGGCGCTGGGCCGTCCTCGCCGTCGTCGTCGCCGCCCAGGCCGCGTTTTTCTACTCCCGCTGCGACACGGACGAGCGCCCCAACGTGGGCGCGTTTGGACCGACGAACCCGCCCTTCGAGCGCCCGTCGATCCAGGATCGGGGCATGCTCGGCAGCCGCGCGCCGGCGCAGCCCGGGGACCTCGTGGTGTCGCGGGGCAAGGCGCTCATCGCGGGCCTCGCGACCGACGGGAGACGCGTCTACTTCGGCGAGTCGCTCCTCGGGCAGCGGATCCTCGCCGCTGCCGTCACGGGCGACGCGGAGACCACGCTCGGATCGGGGCGCATGCCGCTCGACGTCGCGCTCGGCAAGGACGTGCTCGTCGTCGCGGACGCGGGCGGCCTCATGACCGACGGGCAAGGCACGATCACGGCCTTCCCGCTCGACGGATCGGGCGCGCCGCGCGTGCTCGCGTCGAGGATCGTGATGCCGAGCGCGGTGGCGGTCTCCGCGACGCACGCGTACTGGGTCGACGGGGGCAGCGTGGAGCGTGACTACATCGACGGCTTCGTGGCGCGCGCGCCGCTCGCGGGCGGGGCGCACACGGTGCTCGCGGCGGGCGAGCGCGAGCCTTCCGGGATCGCAGTGGACGCGACGCACGTGTACTGGGCGCGGCGCGACGTGAACAAGCAGGGCGAGGTCGTGCGGATGCCGATCGGCGGCGGCAAAATCGAGGTCATCTCCTCCGGCCAGGATCAGGTCAAACGCGTCACCATCGTCGGCAGCGACGTGTACTGGATCTCCTCGAAGGATGCCCTGGGCACGCGCGCCGTCGTGCGAAAGGCCCCCGTCAAAGGCGGATTTGCGTTCGACGTCGCGGTGGCCGAGACGCGCATGTGCTCGATGGCGATCGACGGCGAGGCGGTCTACTGGTCGGATCCGGGCGAAGTCGACGGGACCAACGCGAGCAGAAGCGGGCGTATCCTGAAGCAGCGCCTCGCGGGCGGTGAGCCCTTGGCCCTCGCGAGCGGGCAAGATCGGCCGTGTTACGTCGCGGTGGACGCGACGCACGTCTACTTCAGCACGCAGAGCTTCGAGCGGGTGAAGCGGGCGCCGAAGGACATCGCCTCGATGCCGCTTTGATAGGGACTAGAGCGTCTTGGCGAGATCGGCGGCGCGAACCACGGCCGCGTCGAGCGCCTCTTTCGCGACCTGCGGACCCATGAGGCCCATGGGCTCGGCGATGATCTCGTGGAACGGGCCGAGGCCCATGAGCCCGAGGATCGTCTTCAGGTACGGCACCTGAAAGTCCCACGAAGCGAACGGCGATCCCGGCGGATACGCGCCGTCGCGCGAGACGAGCAGGACGACGGGGCGCCCGCCGAGCAGGCCCTTGAACTCGCCCTTCTGCACCTCGAACGTGAGGCGCGCCTGCACGACCGCGTCGATCCAGCGCTTGAGCTGCCACGGGATCGAGAGGTTCCACATGGGCGTGGAGAGCACGATCAGGTTCGCTTGGTGGAGCTGATCGGTCCACCGGCTGAGCGCGTTCCAGCGCGCGGCCATCTCCTCGTCGAGGTTGCCCTCGCCGTAGAGCATCTCGAACTTGGTCTGGACGTCCCACTCGTCCCAGGCCGGCAGCTTCTCCGCGTCCCGCACGATGTCGACCTCGACGCGCTGCGCGTCGGGGTTCTTCTCGAGGTATGCGCTGAAAAACGCGTTACGAAGCCTGCGCGTCCGCGAGCGCTCGGCCCGCGGAAGCGCGAACAAGTCCAGCACGAATCCCATGACGTTCTTCTCTTCCCCTTGTTCGCGAGATACGCGAGACGAGCCCGACGATCAGGCGACCGCGGCCGCCCACTCGACGTCGAACTCGAGCTGCGATCCTTGCGCGCCCGACGTGCTCCGGAGCCCTCGCGCGAGGTTGCGCACGCCGGCGAGCAGCGGCTCGTTCGACGTGGAGAGCCACGCGCCGCCGATCGCGACCTGCCCGTCGATGTGAACGCGGAAGCTCACCTTCTCGCGCGCCGCGGAGATCTCGAACGTCCCGGCGCCGCGCGTGAGCGCGAAGCGGGCGAGATCCGAGACGGCCGACTGGAGGAGCATGCCTCGGTTCCACTCCATCCCGAGGTAGACGCAGAGGTAGCGGACGTAGTTGCGCAGCGTGATCACCGAGATGTCGTCCTTCACGACGACCGTCTTCATCGGCTTCGGCACCGCGCCCATCTCGCGGAGCAGCTTGCGCTCGAGCTCGGTGGCCTCTTCCACGCTGAGCTCGCGGAGGTTGCGCACGAGGAAGCTGATCAGGCTCGCCTTGCCCTCGGAATCCAGCGATTCGACGTCCTTGTCGGCACGCGCTCCCAGTACCTCCACAGCGGCGTCGAGGGACGAGCCATCGACGTACTTCGTCGCCACTCGCCGCGCTGCCTGGGAAAAGCTCACACCCATGGGTTACTCCCTAGGTCCGTCCTATTGCGGAATTCTTCGACACTACGACAGATTTCATCACCCGTAAAGCAAACGGGCCGCAGGGTCCGTCTCGGCCGTTTCCCGGCGGATCTCGACGGATCCACCCTGTCTTTGCGGCAACTCTTGTTCGTTCCCTTGCCGCTCCGTCTCGTGCGCACTAACCACGACGCCATCGTGAAGCCCGCTGCCTCCGTCCATCCCATCGCGCGTCTCCCCGAAGAGTGGCGCGACACGCTCGCCTCGCGCGGCGAGCGGGCCTTCGCGGCCAAGCAGATCTTCAACTGGATCCACCGCCACGGCGTCGTCGATCCCGCGGCGATGACCAACGTGTCCGCGCGCCTGCGCGCCTCCCTCGCCGAGGAAGGGCTCGGCTCGATCGCCGAGATCGTGCACGTCCACCGCTCGGCCGACGGCACGCGCAAGCTCGTCGTTCGCTTGAAGGACGGCGCCACGATCGAGACCGTCCTTCTGCCTGCGGTGAGCGGCCCCGGCGCGCGCCCGGATCCCGAGATGGACGCCGACGCGGCCGTCGCGGACGATGACGAGGACGAGGACGACGAGCCCGTGGAGGAGGCCTTCCGCGGGAAGATCCGCGTGACCCAGTGCATCTCCACGCAGGTCGGCTGCGCGATGGGGTGCGTGTTCTGCGCGAGCGGCGTGGCCGGGTGGAAGCGGCACCTCGGGCCGGAGGAGATCGTCGCGCAGGTCCTGCTCGGGCGCGCGCTGCTCGACGAGGGCGAGGCGCTGCGGAACGTCGTGTTCATGGGCATGGGCGAGCCGCTGCACAATTACGACGGCACGGCCCGCGCGCTGCGCCTGCTCACGCACCCCGACGGGATCGCGCTGTCCACGCGCCGCGTGACGGTCTCGACCTCGGGCCTCGTCCCCGAGATCGAGCGGCTCGGGCGTGATTTCAACGGGCAGATCGCGCTCGCCATCTCGCTGCACGCGGCCGACGACGAGAGCCGCTCGGCGCTCATGCCGATCAACAAGAAGTACCCGATCGCGGAGCTGCTTGCGGCGCTCAAGGCCTACCCGATGCAGCGGCGCCGGCGCATCACCATCGAGTACACGCTCGTCTCGGGCAAGAACGACGATGTCGACGAGGCGAGGAAACTCGCGCGGCTGCTGCGCGGCATGCCCGTGAAGATCAACCTGATCCCCATGAACCCCATCGAGGCCTCGACGCTCGGTCCGCCCGATATGACGCGCGTCTTCGCGTTCCAGCAGACGCTCGTCGGCATGGGGTACTCGTGTTTCATCCGGCGAAGGCGCGGGGACGATGTCTCGGCCGCGTGCGGGCAGCTCGTGTTGCTCGGCGCGAAACCAAAGGTCAAAGGATTCAGGAAGTCCACGTCGTGAGTCGCTGATCGCGCTCGCCCGCTCTTGACGTCCCGCGACCGCGCGCGCACATCGCTGGGACCGTGTTCGAAAAGATCCTCATCGCCAACCGCGGCGAGATCGCCTGCCGCGTCGCCCGCACCTGCAAGCGCCTCGGGATTCCCGTCGTCGCCGTCTACTCGGACGCCGACGCGAACGCCCCGCATGTCCGCATGGCCGACGAGGCCGTGCGGATCGGTCCGCCGCCCGTCAAGGACAGCTACCTCTCGATCGATGCGGTCCTCGCCGCCGCCAAGCAGACCGGCGCGCGCGCGATCCACCCCGGTTATGGGCTGCTCAGCGAGAAAGAAGCCTTCTGCCGCGCGGTGAACGACGCCGGCATCGTCTTCATCGGCCCGCGCCCCGAGGCGCTCGACGCCTTCGGCGACAAGATCAAGGCGCGCGAGGTGGCCAAGCGCGTGGGCGTCTCGCCGCCCCCCGGCACGGACGGGCCCATCCGCGCGGACGACGTCGAGCTCGCCACACGCGAGGCCGAGCGCATCGGCCTGCCGATCCTCGTGAAGGCCGCGGGCGGCGGCGGCGGCATCGGCATGCAGATCGTCGAGGACATCGGAAAATTACCGCGTGCCCTCACGGCTTGCTCGGATCGCGGCAAGAGCGCGTTCGGCGACGCGCGCGTCTACCTCGAGCGGTACATGCGCGCGCCCAAGCACATCGAGGTGCAGATCCTGGCCGACACGCATGGCAACGTGGTCGCGCTCGGCGAGCGCGAGTGCAGCGTGCAGCGCCGGCACCAGAAGATCGTGGAGGAGACGCCCTCGCCGGCCCCGTTTTTCCAGGGCGAAGCCGGTGAGGCCAAGCGAAGGGACCTCTTCGAGCAGGCCAAGCGGATCGTGCAGAGCGTCGGGTACATCGGCGCCGGCACGGTCGAGTTCGTCGCTTCGGGCGACGGCGAGATCTTCTTCCTCGAGGTCAACGCGCGTCTCCAGGTCGAGCACTGCGTGACCGAGATGGTGTGGGGGATCGACCTCGTGGAGCAGCAGATCCGCGTCGCCGCCGGCGAGCGCCTCGCGCCCGAGGTGCTCGCGGCCGAGGGGCGAGGGCACGCGATCGAGGCGCGCGTCTACGCCGAGGATCCCGCGAAGAAATTTGCCCCGCAGCCGGGCCGCATCGAGAAGCTCGTCTGGGCGCCGGCGGGCGGGGATCTGCGGATCGAGACCGGGGTCGAGGAGGGTTCGGAGGTCACGCCGTTCTACGATCCGATGATCGCCAAGATCGTCGCGTCTGGCCGCAGCCGGGCCGAGGCGATCGCTCGACTCGACGAGGCGCTCGCCGGGACGACGCTCGAGCTCGTGGGTCCTCTTGGACCGGCGGGGACGAACCTGTCGTTCCTGCGCCAGGTTCTCGCGTCGGAGAATTTCGTGGGCGGACGGTACGACACGCTCTTCGCGGAGGCGCTCGCGAAAGAGAAGCGGTGATACAACTCTCCTCACGATGACCGACCTCCTCGCGCGCGCCCAACGCTGGGTCGAAGCCGACCCCGATCCCGAGACCCGCAAAGAGCTCACCCGCCTCGTCGAGCTCGCTTCTTCCGCCGAAGATCCGGCGCAGAAGGCGAGCTCGTTGCGGGACCTCGGCGAGCGCTTCGCGGGCCCGCTCGAGTTCGGCACGGCGGGGCTGCGAGGCGTCCTCGGCGCGGGCGAGACCCGCATGAACCGCGCGGTCGTCCTGCGGACGACGGCTGGTCTCGCGCGGTACCTCCTCGTGACGGACGAGGCCGCTGCGCGCGCGCGTGGGGTCGTGATCGGGTACGACGGCCGGCGGATGAGCCGTGAGTTCGCCGAGGACACGGCCTGCGCCTTCGCCGCGGCCGGCATCCCGGCGATCCTCTCGCCGATCCCCTGCCCTACGCCCGTCGCGGCGTACGCGGTGAAGGAGCTCGACGCGGTCGCGGGCGTGATGATCACGGCGAGCCACAACCCGCCCGAGTACAACGGCTACAAGGTCTACTGGGGCAACGGCGCGCAGATCATCCCGCCGCACGACAAGGGCATCGCGGCTGCGATCGACGCCTCGCCGGCGGCGAAGGACGTGCCCCGCATGGACCTCGATGCAGCGCAGGCGAAGGGGCTCGTTCGTTCGTTCCCAAACGATCTCGACGACCGATACCTCGCCGCGATCGCGGCGCTCTCGGTGCGGGGGGACGGCGATCGTTCGCTCTCGATCGTGTACACGCCGCTGCATGGCGTGGGGAACCGGCTCGTGCGGGCGGCGCTCGCGGCGGCGGGGTTTGGCCGGGTCAAAACCGTGCCCGAGCAGGCGGAGCCGGACGGCGCGTTCCCGACCGTGGCTTTTCCGAACCCCGAGGAGAAGGGGGCGATGGATCTGTCCTTTGCGCTTGGTGAGCGCGAGGGCGCGACGATCATCCTCGCGAACGATCCCGACGTCGATCGGCTCGCCGTTGCCGTGCGCCGGCCCGAGGGCGGGTACTTGCAGCTCACGGGCAACCAGGTCGGCACACTGCTCGGCCATTACTTGCTCACGCACACGCCGGCCTGCCTGACGGAGGATGCTCCCGTCGAGGATGCCCAAAGAAAGCTCGTGATTGCGTCGATCGTCTCGTCGCCCATGCTCGGCGCGATCGCGCGCGCGCACGGGGTCCGTTACGAGGAGACGCTGACCGGGTTCAAGTGGATCGCGAATCGCGCGATGGAGCTCGAGCGCGCGGAGGGCGCTGTGTTCGTCTTCGGGTACGAGGAGGCGCTCGGGTACACGGTGGGCACGCTCGTGCGTGACAAGGATGGCATCGGCGCGGCGCTCCTCTTCGCTGAGCTTGCGAGCGTCATCCAGGCCGGCGGCAAGAGCTTGCTCGACGAGCTCGAAGCGCTCTCGCGCCGGTATGGCCTCTACGCGAGCGGCCAGCGCTCGGTGACCTTGCCTGGCACCGAGGGGCTCGCGCAGATCCAGGCTGCGATGGATCGGCTGCGCGCGTCGCGGCCTTCGCACGTCGGTGCGCTCGCCGTGCTTGCGCTCTCCGACTTCCAGGCGCAGGTCCGCACGCTTCCGGACGGCCGTACCGAGGCGCTCTCGCTCCCGAAGAGCAACATGATTGCGCTGGATCTCGAGGGTGGCAGCCGCATCATTGCGCGGCCGAGCGGGACCGAGCCGAAGATCAAATTCTACTTCGACATCCGCGAGCCGATCACGCCGGGCGAGGCCGTCTCCGCGGCCGAGGGACGCGCCAAGACGCGCATGTCCGACCTCGAAAAAGCGCTCTCCGCGATCGTGGGCATCTGATCGCCTTTGCATCGACCGCATCGCGGTCGATGCACCAAAGGTCCAGGGCTGGCCCTGGTCCGGGTCCAGGGGTGGACAACCCCTGGTCGGGTCCGGGGTGAAACCCCGGCGCTACGCTCTCACCGCTTCGGCGTGGGCCCGAAGAAGCTCACGCCGCGCATGTTCTCGTCGATCCGGAGTGGGTGCTGCATGGGCGGGAAGACGCGCTGCTCGCAGTCGTGGTGCTCGCAGAGCCTGCAGGTCACGCCTACGGGGACGAGTGCTTCGTTGCTCTCCACGTCGACGCCGTCCGAGTAGACGAGCTCTCGCGCGAATCGGGCCTCGCAGCCGATGCTGACGGAGAGCATCGAGTGTGGCGCGTGGTAGCCGCCGCGATCGTTGCGCACGGTCCTTGCGACGCAGAAGTACTTCGTTCCGTCGGTCATGCGGGAGAGTTGCACGCGGATCATCCCTGGCGTCAGGAATGCTGTGTGGACGGCCCAGCGCGGACAGGCTCCGTTGAAGCGCGCGAAGCGGATGCCTGAGCCGCTGAAGCGCTTCGAGATGTTGCCGGCGATGTCGATGCGCAGAAAGTGGAAGGGCACGCCTTCGGCGCTGGGGCGGCGCAGGGTGGTCAAGCGGTGGCAGACTTGCTCGAAGCTCGTGCCGAAGCGGTGGGCCAGGAGCTCGATGTCGTATCGTTCGGCGCGCGCGGCTTCGTGGAAGGGGCCGTAGGGCATGAGCAGTGCGGCGGCGAAGTAGTTGGCGAGTGCTACGCGGGCGAGGGCGCGGGATTCGGCCGTCGAGAGGCCGCTCTCGTCGGCGAGCAGCCGGTCGATCGCTTCGCTTGCCGAGAGCAGGCCGATCTGGTGGGCGAGCTGGAAGCGGCGGCTGCGGGGGGGCAAGAGCTCGGACAAACTGAGGCGACGTGATTCGCGATCGTAGCGACGCATGGCCTTGCGTTCGTCGGCGACGTGCAGCAGGCGTACTTCGGCGCCGTGCTCCTTTTCGAGGTAACGCACGAGCGAACGGTAGACGTCGTCGGATTCGAGCCTGCCGCGGGCGCGGACTTCGTCGGCGGCGTCCTCGAGTGTGGGGAAGTGGTTCATGTGCCGCTGGATCAGGTCGCTGACCTCCTCCGTTGGCAATCGTGTGGGCTCCACGCCGGCCACGCCTTCGCCGCCTTCGAGCCGCTCGGAGAGCGTTTCGGCGGATTCTCGGGTATCGCGATAGGCGCGATAGAGCGCGATCACGGCTTTCGCGAGGGCGGGAGAGCTCGCTGCGAGCTCTTTGAGATCGCTCGTCGTCACGCTGTGGTTGTCGAAGAGCGGATCGCCGAATGCTTCGCGTAGATCCGAGACGATCGAGAGGTCGCCGCCTGTCCCGAACGTGGACAGGTCGAGGTCGAAGAGCTGCGCCAGCTTGATGAGCATGGGCGCTGTGAGGGGGCGCCGGTTGTTCTCGATCAGGTTGAGGTAGCTCGGCGAGATCCCTAGCCGATCGGCGAGTTGCCCTTGCGTCATGTTTTCGCGTCGACGCAGTGCCCTCACCTTTCCGCCCAGCATCGTGTTTTCGGCCATAGCGCAAAGCAGCGGAGCTCTTGAGGTTTACTCGGTTACCTCGGAGCGGGAGTTTACAACCTTTACAACCGTGACTGCAAGTAAAACGTTGGAGCCGTACATACGTAACATCCTGAATTTGTTTCGTTCATTGACGACAGACGGCGAACACCAAATAGTTCGTATGTCACGACGCGCAGCGTTGGACGCGGAGCGTTGAGCCATGCACGGAACCTCTTCGCAGGTCGCTATCCTCGGCCCCACAACCCCCTCCCAGGGCGATGTGCTCACGCCCGAGGCGCTTCGCTTCGTCGTCGACCTCACGCGCGCGTTTCGCGGGCGCATCGACGCCCTCCTCGCCCGGCGAGCCGAGCGGCGCGCGCGTTTCCTCGCCGGCGAGCGCCCCGATTTCCTCGAAGAGACGGCCGAGCTGCGCGCCGCGGATTGGTCCGTCGCGGCCATCCCCGACGACATCCAGGACCGACGCGTCGAGATCACCGGCCCCGTCGACCGGAAGATGATCATCAATGCCCTGAACTCCGGCGCGAACGTGTTCATGGCCGACTTCGAGGACGCGACGTCGCCGACATTCGCGAACCTCGTCGAAGGGCAAAAAAATCTCGCCGACGCCGTGCGGGGCTCGATCGGCTACGTCGATCCCACCTCGGGCAAGTCGTACACGCTCGGCGAGCGCACGGCCGTCCTCTTCGTTCGCCCGCGCGGCCTGCACCTGCCGGAGAACCACGTGCTCGTGGACGGCCGGCCCATTCCGGGCTCGCTCTTCGATTTCGGCTTTTACTTCTTCCACAACGCCCGCGCCCTCGTGGAGCGCGGAAAGCGCCCCTATTTCTACCTGCCGAAGCTCGAGAGCCACCTCGAAGCGCGCCTCTGGAACGACGTCTTTCTGCGCGCGCAGGCCGAGCTCGATCTGCCGCCCGGCACCATCCGCGCCACCGTGCTCGTCGAGACGCTGCCCGCTGCGTTCGAGATGGACGAGATCCTCCACGAGCTGCGCGAACACTCGGCCGGGCTGAACTGCGGCCGCTGGGACTACATCTTCAGCTTCATCAAAAAGCTCGGCGCAGACCCGGCATTCATCCTGCCAGACCGAGCCGTCATCACGATGGATCGTCCGTTCCTGAAGGCCTACACGGACCTCGTCGTCAAGACGTGCCACCGCCGCGGCGCCCACGCGATGGGCGGAATGGCCGCGCAGATCCCGATCAAAGGCGACGAGGCGCGCAGCCGCGCCGCCCTGGACAAGGTTCGAGCGGACAAACTCCGCGAAGTCCACGCAGGACACGACGGGACGTGGGTCGCCCACCCGGGGCTCGTGCCGATCGCGCGCCAGATCTTCGACGCGCACATGGACGGACCGAACCAGCTCGACGTGAAGCGCGAGGACGTGGACGTCCACGCCGAGGATCTCGTGCGCGTCCCCGACGGCCCCCGCACCGAGGCGGGCCTCCGGCACAACATCAAGGTAGGCGTGCTCTACATCGAGGCATGGCTGCGCGGCGTCGGCTGCGTGCCGCTCTACGATCTGATGGAGGACGCCGCGACGGCCGAGATCTGTCGCGCGCAGGTCTGGCAATGGCAGCACCACGGCGTGTCCGTCGAGGGCACGCCGCTCGATCGCGCGCGGCTCGTCCGCACGATCGACGAGACGATGGCAGAGCTCGCAGAGGAGCGCGGCCCCGAAGCGTTCGCCCGCGGACGCTTCGAGGAGGCCCGCGAGCTCTTCACCACGCTCACCACCTCGGACGATCTCGAAGAGTTCCTCACGCTGCCCGCGTACGAACGTCTCCTCGCCCTTTCATCCACGTCGGCGGGGGAAACCGAAAAGGCGCCCGTCGCCGCATGAACCGCTGAAGGAGTGAGTCGCCATGTCCGTCGCGTATCCGCTTCCCATTCGACCGTCCGCCGTCGCTGAAGACGGCCTCGTGCCGAACCGCTTTCAAGGCATCGTGCGCCCCTACACGGAGGCCGACGTGGAGCGCCTGCGCGGCTCGTTCCACATCGAGCACACGCTCGCGAAGCTCGGCGCGCAGCGGCTCTGGGAGCTCCTGCACACCGAGGACTACGTGGCGGCGCTCGGCGCCATGACGGGCAACCAGGCGATGCAGCAAGTGCGCGCGGGCCTGAAGGCGATCTACCTGAGCGGCTGGCAAGTCGCGGCCGACGCGAACCTCGCAGGCGAGATGTACCCGGATCAGAGCCTCTACCCGGCAAACAGCGTCCCGAGCGTGGTGCGCCGGATCAACCAGGCCCTGCTCCGCGCCGACCAGATCGATCACGCCGAGGGCAAACGGGAGCGGCACTGGCTCGCGCCGATCGTGGCCGACGCAGAGGCCGGCTTCGGCGGCCCGCTGAACGCATTCGAGCTGATGAAGGGGATGATCGAGGCGGGCGCCGCAGGCGTGCACTTCGAGGACCAGCTCGCGTCGGAGAAGAAGTGCGGCCACATGGGCGGCAAGGTGCTCGTGCCGACGAGCCAGTTCGTCCGGACACTCGTGGCGGCGCGGCTCGCGTCCGACGTGATGGGCGTGCCGACGCTCCTCGTGGCCCGCACGGACGCCGACAGCGCGAAGCTCCTGACGAGCGACGTCGATCCACGAGATCGCCCGTTCCTCACGGGGCAACGCACGCCCGAGGGTTTCTTCCAGTTCAAGGGCGGCCTCGACGCCGCGATCGCGCGCGCGCTCGCCTACGCGCCGTACGCAGACATGCTCTGGTGCGAGACGAGCAAGCCGGACATCGAAGAAGCGCGCAAATTCGCCGAGGGCGTCCACGCAAAATTCCCGGGCAAGCTGCTCGCCTACAACTGCTCGCCGTCGTTCAACTGGAAGAAGAACCTCGACGATCTGACGATCGCAAAGTTCCAGCGCGAGCTCGGGGCCATGGGCTACAAGTTCCAGTTCGTCACGCTGGCCGGCTTCCACGCGCTGAACCACGGGATGTACGAGCTCGCCCGCGAGTACAAGGTGCGCGGCATGAGCGCCTACTCGGAGCTGCAGCAAGCCGAGTTCGCCGCAGAAAAGGCCGGCTACACGGCAACGCGCCACCAGCGCGAAGTGGGCACGGGCTATTTCGATCAGGTCGCGCAAGTCGTCTCGGGCGGCCTCGCCTCGACACTCGCGCTGAACGAGTCGACCGAAGCTCACCAGTTCTGAAGGGGATGCGCGGGGCTTTGCCCCGCACCCCAGAAGGGGGCTGTCCGCCCCCTTCACCCCGGACCAAGCGCGGCCTGGACCGGGGGCGGAAAAACCGCGCAATGCGCGGTTTTTCCGACAAGACCACGAGCGGGCTGGCCACCGGGCCCGTTCGATGAACTGCGCATCGCGCAGTTCATCGACCTTCGGTCCAGGCCGCGCCTGGTCCGGGTCCAGGGGTGGACAACCCCTGGTCGGGTCCGGGGTGAAACCCCGGCGCTCCCCGTCACAGATCGATCTGGTGCACGTCACCAAGCGGCTCGCCGAGGAAGCGCTCGGCGACCGTAGAAAAACTCTTCGGGAGGTCTGTCACGAAGAGCTCGAGTTTGCCGCGCGCCGTGCGTGTCGTGCGTTGCCCGCGCTCGGTGAGGAAGGCCGAGACGTCGTCTGCCGTCGCGGATGCGCTGTCCACGATCGGGATCGGCCTGCCTGCGAGCGAGGTGGCCTCGGCCTCGATGACTTGCTGGAGCAGGGGGAAATGCGTGCATCCGAGCACCACGCAGCGCGCGCCTGCGCGCACCAGCGGCTCGAGGTAACGCTGGGAGACGAGGCGCGGCACTTCCCCTTCGAGCCAGCCTTCCTCTGCCAGCGAGACGAGCAGCGGCGCGGGTTGACCGAACACCTCGGTCCGCGTCGAGAGCGAGGCGACTGCGCGCGGATATGCGCCCGAGGTGATTGTCCCTGTCGTGCCGAGCACGCCCACTGCGCCGCCCTCTGCGGCTGCGACGGCTGCGCGCGCGCCGGGCACGATCACGCCGAGCACGGGGCGGTCGAGCTCCACGCGCAGCATGTCGAGCGCGACAGCGCTCACGGTGTTGCAGGCGACCACGATCGCCTTTACGCCGCGGTTCACGAGGACGCGCGCGCAGCCGAGCGCGTATCGCACGACGGTCTCCGCGGAGCGCGTTCCGTAGGGCACGCGCGCTGTGTCGCCGAGGTAGACGATGTCCTCCCCGGGGCACCGCGCCCGGAGCGCGCGTACGACGGTCAAGCCGCCGAGGCCGGAGTCGAAGACGCCGAGCGGGGCGTCGGGATCGAGGTGCGAGCCCGTCACGAGACCTCGATGCGATAGAGGCGCGGCGGCGCGGCGAAGAGACCCTCCCCGTGCATTCGTTCGAGTGCGGCGGTCACGTTTCCTTCTCGCGCCACGTGCGTGATCACCACGATGTCCACGGGATCGCCCGGCGACGCGGGGCGCTCGGATTGCACCATCTGCTCCAGGCTCACGCCGCGCTCCCCGAGCCCGCCTGCGATCCGCGCCATCAGCCCGGGCCGCTCCGGCGCCGAGAGACGCAGGTAATACCGCGTCTCGACGTCCGCCTGTGGTTTCACCGGGCGCGGCTCCATCGCGATGCCCCGCGTGAGCAGCCCCGATGCGCCGGCCACGATCGAGCGCCCCACGTCGAGGATGTCGCTCACTACGCTCACGGCCGTCGGCAGATCCCCGGCGCCGCGGCCGTAGAGCATGCACGGGCCGAGCGCGCGGCCTTCGAGCAGGATCGCGTTCAGCACGCCCGATACGTTCGCGAGCACGCTCGTCTTCGGGATGAGCGTCGGGTGCACGCGGAGCTCGATCGCGTCGCCGAAATCGCGGCCGATCGCGAGGTGCTTGATCACGTAGCCGAAGCGCTCGGCGTAGCGGTGATCTCGCTCCTCGATGCCCTCGATCCCCTCCACGTGCAGCGCGCTCGCCGGCACCCTCGCGCCGAACGCCAGCATCGCCAGCACGGCGAGCTTGTGCGCGGCGTCGTGGCCGCCTGTATCGAGCGAGGGATCGGCCTCCGCGTAGCCTTTCGCCTGGGCCTCGCGCACCGCCTCGTCGAGGCTGAGCCCGCCCTCGCGCATGCGCCCGAGCACGTAATTGCAGGTGCCGTTGACGATGCCCGCGAGCCGCTCGACCCAGTCGCTCGCGAACGCCTCGCGCAGGGTGCGGATGATGGGGATGCCGCCGCCGACGGCCCCCTCGAACGCGAGATCGGTCCCGCGCGCGATCGCGAGGTCCACGAGCCGCGGCCCGTGCTTCGCCAAGAGCAGCTTGTTCGCCGTGACGACGCCCTTGCCCGCCGCGATCGCGCGCTCCACGAGCTCGAGCGCGGCCCCCTCGCCGCCCATCACCTCGACGACCACGTCGATCTCCGGGTCGTCGACGACGTCCTCGGGGCGCGTCGTGATCCAGCGCGGATCACAGGCCGCGACGCGCTCTTTCCCGGGATCACGCACGAGCACGCGGCGCACTTCGAGCGGCGCGCCGACCCGACCTTCGAGCCAGCGCGCGTTTGCCGCGCAGAGCTCGAGCACGCCGCCGCCGACGGTGCCGCACCCGAGCAGGCCGAGCCGGATCGATCCGCGCCGCGGAGAGGTCGTGGAGGCCGCCTCGGGGTTCGCAGGGCCACGCATGGGCGCCGAGCTTAGCAGGGCCCGGCCCACGTCAAAGAAAGCCGCGCGGCCGTGATTTCACACGCCGCGATTGCCGCTTCTCCCGCGCGCGCTCCCCCCCTACACTCCTCGGCCATGGCCGCCGAAACGAAGGGTTTCATGAAGGGTGGGATGAACTTCAACGTGGGCGACGAGGCCCCCGAGCAACTGGAGCAGACCGAGGGGCCGCTCCTGCCGCTCCGCGTGCTCGTGGTCGCGGATCTCTTGCCACGCGACGAGCACAACGCCGGCGCCAGCGCGCCCGAGCTCGCGGTGCGGGTCGATCCGCTCGCGTTCGACGACCTCTTCACGCGCCTGCGCCCGCGCGTCGCCATCGAGGTGCCGAGCGTGCTCGCCGAGGGCAACCGCGCGCGCGTCGATCTCGCGCCGACCAGCCTCAAGAGCTTCCGGCCCGATGGGCTGCTCACGGAGGTCCCGCTCCTCCGCTCGCTCCTCGACGGCAAGCTGACGCTGGAGAAGCTCCGCGACGGATCGCTCGATCGCGATCAGGCCCGCGTCGAGCTCGACCGGATCTGGAGCTCCTCGCCCTTCGTGCGTGACGTCCTCCGCCTCGTCTCGGAGGCGGGCAGCGCGCCCCGCGCCGCGAGTTTTTCCGCGCCCACGCAGGCCGCGACCGAGGCATCGGTCGCCTCGATCCTCGACATGGTCGAGACCGATCCGAGCCGCGCCGAGTCCGCGCCCGCGCCCGTCGTGCCCTCGCGACCGCAGGCCCCCGCCGCCGACGCCCGCTTCGGCGCGCTCATTTCGGCCGTCGCGAACGCCGGCAAGTCGAGCTCGGCCCGCTTCAGCCCGCAGGAGGCCATCCAGCGCGTCGAGAAGGCCATCGGCGCGCAGCTCGGCGCGATCCTCCAGCACCCCGAGGTGCGCCGCCTGGAGGAGGCCTGGCGTGGCCTCCAGCTCTTCGTCGATCGCTCGAAGGGGACGAAGGGCCTCAAGATCGATGTCGTCTGCGCGCGGCCCGAGCTCGCGGCGATGGCGCTCGAGCGCGCGGCCCGTCAGAGCGCTGGCGGCGAGCCCCCCGTCTCCTGCGCGATCGTGGACGTCACGATCACCGGCACCTCCGCGACGCTCGCCCAGCTCGAAGAGATCGCCCGCGTCGCGGAAGCGCAGACCGTGCCCGTCGTGGTGAACGCCTCGCACGCGCTCCTCGGCCTGGATCGGCTCGCCGATCTCGAACGGCTCGACAACAAGATCGCCCTGTTCTCCACGCCGGATCAGGTGCGCTGGCAGTCCACGGCGCAGAAGCCCGCGATGCGCTGGGTGACGATGGCGATGAACGGCATCCTGGCGCGCGCCGCGTACGACAAGGCGACCTCGCGCGTGCGGGAGATGGTGGTCAAGGAGGAGCCGGCGGACGAGGGCGCGATGGTCTGGATCGCGCCGGCCTACGGCGTGGGCGCGCTCATCACGACGAGCTTCCGCGAGACGCGCTGGCCATGCCGCGTCGTGGGCGCCCGCAGCGGCGGCACGCTCGGAAACCTGACGATCCACGAGGTGCGTGGGCAAGTCGACGACGCCGAGGTCGTGGCGATCCCGACGCAGGCGTTCGTCTCGACAGACTCGCAGCGCGAGCTCTCGAAGGCGGGCGTGCTCCTGCTCGCTTCGGCCCCGAACAGCGACTCGATCTACGTGCTCGCCGCCCCGACGTCGTACGTGCCGCCGCCCAAGCGCACGTACGACAGCGCCTCCACGGAGCCCGAGGCGCGGCTCGAACGGGTCTCCTTGGTCGATCAGCTCTTCGTGGCCCGGGTCGTCCAGTTCCTGCGCGTCATCGCCGGCCGTTTGCCCGGGAACGTCGCGCCCTCCGAGGCGAAATCGCTCGTGGATCGCTCGCTCTGGGCGCTCTTCGAGGACGCCAAGCCCGGCAGCGTGGAGATCGTGGTGAACGCACACGCGACCTCGGACGGCACCGCCGTCGCCGTCACGATCCGCCCGCGCCGCTTCCTCGGCGTCGCGCTGGAGGAGTTCTCGCTCGAATTCTTGGTGGGTTAGGCGGCGCCGGGGCGCTGCCCCGGACCCCGCGGGGGCTATCCGCCCAAAGGCCCGGACCAGGGCCAGCCCTGGACCTTTGGTGCAAAGGCCGCGATGCGGCCTTTGCCAAGGGCGGTGAGCAGAGCACAAAAGCACGAAGGCCGGCTCTTTCGGGCCGGCCTTCGGCGTTTGTCGGGATCAGCCGAAACGGCTCATTCCTTGTCGAGCTTGCCGACGAGGCTCAACGTGAAGAATGCGCCCATGTACTTGAAGTGCGGGCGCACCTGCATGTCGACCTTGTACCAGCCAGCGTTGCCCTCGACCTCGGTCACGATGATACGCGCCTTGCGGAGGGGACGACGGCCGCGGATGCTCGCCGAGACGACGTCCTGATCGGCGACGAACTGCGAGATCCAGTCGTTGAGCTCCTTCTCGAGATCGGCGCGCTCCTTCCACGTACCGATCTGCTCGCGCTGCAGCACCTTCAGGTAGTGCGCAATGCGGGCCATGATGAACATGTACGGGAGCTGCGTGCCGAGGCGATAGTTGAGCTCGGCGGCGCGGCCCTCCTCGCTCTGGCCGAAGTACTTCGGCTTCTGCACGCTGTTCGCCGAGAAGAAGCACGCGTTGTCCGAGTCCTTGCGGTAGGTGAGGCCGATGAAGCCCTCCTCCGAAAGCTCGTACTCGCGGCGCTCCGTGAGCATGATCTCGGTGGGGATCTTCGTCTGGATCTCGCCCATCGCCTCGTACTGGTGGAGCGGCAGGTTCTCGACCGAGCCGCCCGCCTGCGGGCCGATGATGTTCGGGCACCAGCGGTACTTGGCGAAGCTGTCCGCCAGGCGCGTCGCGAACGCGAAGACGGCGTTGCCCCAGCAGTACGAATCGTGCTGGCCGATGACGTTCTCCTCGTAGTTGAACTCCTTCACGGGCACGGTGTTCGCGCCGTAGGGGAGGCGGAGGAGGAAGCGCGGCATCACGAGGCCGACGTAGCGGGAGTCCTCGGTCTCGCGGAAGGCGTTGTACTTCGTGTACTGCGGGCCTTCGAAGAGCGCCTTGAGGTCCTTCAGGTTCGGCAGGTTGAGGTAGTCCTTCAGGCCGAAGAACTGCGGGCCGGCCGCGGCGATGAAGGGCGCGTGCGACATCGTCGCGACGGAGGCGCACTTCTGCAGGAGGCTGATGTCCTGCGGGCCGGGGCCAAACTCGTAGTTCGCGATGATCGCGCCGTAGGGACGGCCGCCGAACTGGCCGAACTCCGCCGAGTAGACGAGCTTGTAAAGGCCGCTCTTGGGCACCTCGGGGGCGTCCTCGAAATCGGCGAGCAGGTCTTCCTTCGAGCAGTTCAAGAGCTCGACCTTGACGTTCTCGCGGAAGTCCGTGCGGTCCACGACGAACTTCAGGCCGCGCCACGCCGACTCCAGCTTCTGGAACGTCGGGTGGTGGAGGATCTCGTCGATCTGGCGCGACAGCTTCGCGTCGATCTCGGCGATCAGCGCGTCGACGAGGGCCTTGTCGACCTTCTCGCCCTCGCGCTTCGGCGCGATGAGCTCCGCGATGAAGGCCTGGACGCCGCGCTTGGCGACCTCGTAGCCCTCGTCGCCCGGAGCCATCTTCGTCTCCGAGAGGATGTCGTCGAGAAGGCTGCCGCCTTCGAGCGTCTGTACGCCCGCGCCGCCTTGCGCCTGATGCTCGGAAGCCATCGGTTACTCCTCCCCCTGCTTGAGACCGAGCTCGTTGATGAGCCGGTTGCGCTGGGCCGGATCGTTCAAGATCGTCTGAATCTTGTTGCGGAACGCCTTCTCGTTGCCGAGCGGGCCCTTCAGCGCGGTGAGCGCGGCGCGGAGCTCGAGCAGCTTCTTCAGCTCGGGCACCTGGTTGGCGATCGCCGCCGGCTCCATATCCGACAAACGGCGGAACTTGAGGTTGACGTTGAGCTCGTTGTCCTCGTTCTCCGACAGGCGATCCTTGACCGCCATGTTGAGCGAGAGCTTCTGCTCAGCCATCACCTTCTGGAAGTTGTCCTTGTCGACGTTGATGGGCTTCCGATCCTCGAGCGGCGTCGGATCGGGGCGCATGGTGTAGTCGCCAAGCATGAGGAGCTTCAGCGGGAGCTCGACCTCTTCCTTCGCGTTCCCCGTCGCTGGCTTGTACGTGATGTTCACGCGTTCTTTCGGCGCGACTGATCCTTCTTTCATCGCGGAAGGCTCCTTTCCCCTACGCTTGGGAGCTACTTGCTCCGAGCGGCCTTTCCGAGCCGCCCTACGTTGAATACGTGATTGCCGTCAGGTCGGGGCCCACCTCGACAGGCGGCCAGAGAATACCGCAAACTACCCCGACTTCGTCCATCGTTATCTTTCCGAACGAGTTCGCTCTTTCTCACTACGCGGGCGCTCAGGTGACCGAGATGCGGAAGGCCGCGGCGGCATCCAGCTCGCAGAGCCGCTCGAACGCCTCGTTCTCACGCTTACGCGCTTCCTCGCTCACCTCGTATCCCTGGTTCAACCCGCGGAGCGCCGTGTAAAGCGCCCCGTAGAGCTCCGCGCAGAGCTCCGGATCCCACTCGTCGAGTTTGTGCTGCTTCGCCATGCGCTCGAGCCCGTCGAGCTGCGCGCGCGCGATCGCGAGCTGTCCGAGCTGCAGACAAACCTGCGCGATCGCGAGCTTGCCGCGGAACTTGTCGACCGGCGTGACCGCCTGCCCCGCGACCTTCGCCACGGCCTGGATCGCGCCGAGCGGATCGCCATTCTCGATGAGGTTTCGCGCCTCGCCGATCGCCTTGTCGAGCGCGCGGAACCCCTTCCCTCCCGGCGCGCCGCCCGCCGCCGCGCCGCCTCCGCCTCCGCCTCCGCCCGATCCGAGGACCGGACGAACCTCGGCGTCGATCCACGCCTTCGTGAGATCGTCGGCGAGCGGGACGCCGTCGTTGAACGTGAGATCCGGTAGCGTCGGCGCGCGCTGCAAGAGCAGTCCCACCTCGCGCAAATGCGCGAGCTTCGCGTCCGCATACCCGAGCTGCTCGAGCGCGTTCGAGACGTGCCGGTGCGGATCGAGCCAGAGCCGATGCTCCGAGACGACCTCGTCGACCGACGCGAGGATGCCATCCCAGTTGCTCGCCTCGGCCATGCCGTCGAACGCGCCGCGCACGTGATCCGGCGGCGAGGGCAGGTAGGTTTGTCCGCCCTCGGCCGGCGGATCCTGCTGAAAGAAGAGCCAGAGCCCGATGCGGCTGACGCGATACGCGAACGCGTTCGACGGATCGGCCGCGCGCAGCGCCTCGCCCGCGCGCATGAGCAACGTGCTCACCTGATCGAGCACCGCGTTCGCCGAGTCCGGGTCCGTGATGGCCGTCCCATCCGGCACGGAGACCTCGACCGGCGCTGTCTCCACCGGCGCCGAATACGCAGGAGGCGGCGGCGCAGGGCGCGCCACGGCCGCAGGCGCCGGCGCCGCGCGCTCGACCGGCGGCGGCGGCGGAGGCGGCGGCGGAGGCGGAGGCGGCGGCGGCGGCGGCGGCGGCGGCGGCGGCGGAGGCGCTTCCTTCGGGACACTCGCGAGCATGCGCCGCGACGACTCGCGCAAGCTGCCCATGCCCGGGTACGCGTCGCCGAGTTTGTCCCGGAGCTCTCCGTCGAGCTGGCGGCTCTGTTGATCGAGCGCGCCGACGATGTCCGCGTCCTTCGCCGTCGGGCTGAAGGTCCCGACCGCGGCGGCGACCTGATCGCCGTACCAGCTCATCAAGTTGCCGCGCGTTCGCGGGCGCTTGATGGGCGGATACATCTTGTCCCAGAACGCGGTGTTCAGCTCGTTGATGACCACGAGCCCATCGACCGCGCCCTGGATCCCGTCCGTGTGTGCCTTCGCCGCCGCGTAATACACCGCGAGACGAAAGTCCTTCGACTTCTCGGTGAGCAGCTCCTCGGCGTTCGTCGCGATCTTCGACCAGTCGATCTTGCCGCCCTCGAGGGACTGCGCCTTGTCGACCTCGGCCTTGATCGCCTCGAAGAGCTCGTCGTACGAGACGTCCTGCCCAACACCCCCCGAGATCGGCTCGATCAACGCCGACACTCGGTTCTTTGCAGTCTCTACCGCGTCACTCGCCGCCATGGACGGCATCATACCCGCGGGTCGCGCAGGTTCGCATCACGTGTGCGCGGTTCGAACGACACGCGCGCCGTTCGCGTGCGCGCCCGCGTTATTGACCGAGGCCTTCGAGGAAGCCCGAGATCGTGAGCTCCGAGCGCGCCACGAGGCCGTCGAGCTGCACGCCGAGGGCGCGGCGCGAGGTGGGCTCGTCGACCGTCGGAGGACGGCAGAGCTCCACCACGTGATCGGCATATCCCGTCGGGGCGATGAGCTCACGGAACGAGCCCACGTGCGGCGGGCCGAGGTGCAGCAGCATCGTCTGCTGCGGGACCCAGAACGCATTGAGCAGCGTGTTCTTCCAGGCCCCGAGGCGCAGCGTCATGTCCATCCACACGGCCGCCGCGTACGCGTCGCCCGCGCCGAGCGGAAGACGAATGCAGAGACCCGTCTTCGGGTTCTCCTGGCCGCGGAACGGATCGACCGACGCGAAGACGTTCTGCAAGACCCAGAAGCGGCTCGCGTCCGTGCCGAAGCCCGTCTCCCAGAGCGCCTTCATCGACTGCGTGGTGAGCCACGAGCGATACCCCGCGCCCGCGGCGTCCGCGTCTTCGAGCGAAGGCGGGACGATGCGCGAGACGCGATCGACGAACGCGTCGACCGGGAGCGTGCGCCCGCTCGTGGCGATCTCGTACGACGAGGCGAGCAGCGACCAGAGCGCGATCGGCAGCGACGCGCCGGCCGACACGAGCTGGCCATAATCGTACGAAGCAAAAACGACCATCGGGTACGTACGACCCGCGTTGTCGCCGCTCGCGGCCCAGGCGCCGACCATGCCGCGCGTGGGAGGTTCGTCGCCTTTGCCTTCGCCGTGAAAGATGAAGAGCCCGACGGAAGGCTGGTAGACGCCGTCGAACGAGGGGCCGAGCGCGCGACGCGCGAAATCGAGGCCCCCGCCGAGCCAGCGATCGAACGCCGCGAGCTCGTCTCCGCCGGCATTGAAGCGGATGAAATCACCCGTCGCAGGCAGCTTGCCGAAGCAGCCAATCTGCGGGGGGCTCGCGGGACCCTTCTTCTTTCGCCAGAACATCACCGGCCCGGCTCACAAATACACGAACCCCCTCTTTTTACAAGGGGGCGTGCTGCCGCGGGCGAACCCTTCGAGGGCATTCCACAGGCTGCTACGCGGCGCCTGTGGAACACCATCTCAAGAGCCCTTCTTGCCGCCGAAGCTGTCGCCAATGCTGGGGGGGCAGTTGGACGCGCGGAAGAAGCTGTTGACGAAAGGATGATTGGCGCGGGTGGGGCGCACTTCCATCGTCACCGTCACGGGCGGCGCGGTCATCTGCCACGTCACCGTGAACACGCTGTCCTTGTCCTTCTCGGCCGTCGTCGTGCCCGCCTCGAACAGGCGGAAGATGCCCCAGGGGCCTTCCCGCACGAGCTCCTCGTCGAGCCCGCCAGCGCCGCGCACGCGAAGACGCGCGCCGGTCTGCTTCTCGCCCGGCCAGGTGAACGTGTGCCAGAACTCCTTCTCGTTCCGATACAGGCGCTTCTGGCCGTCGATCTCGAAGAGCACCTCGCTGACGATCGGGCTCACCGTCTTCAGGTTGACGTTGAACGTCACCTGCGGTTTCTCGCCGCCGCTCGGCCACAGGGCCTCGGTGATCTCGTGTGCCCTGTGCAGGCAGGGATAGAGCATCGCGTTGAAGGGCGTGAACGGCTTCGCCGGCTTCGGACGACCCTCGAGGCCGCCCTTCGGGACGAAGTCGTGGCCCACGCGGATGTGGAAGTCGTTGAGGTGCTGCTCGTAGAAGCCCCAGAGGATGCCCTCCTTCGGCTTGAAGAACGCGATCGTGTCCTCGAACGAAGCGTCACGCGACGCCGCGAGATCGAAGGGATACCGATCCTTGATGTTCTCGCGGAAAGGCGGCCACACGACGACTTCCCAGAGCCCGCTCGCAGACCCGCCGGCGCTGCGCATGACGGCCTTGTAGGCCTGGCGGAGCGGGTTCATGAGCAGCGGCGTCATGAGCTCCTGGCCCGTCTCGTCCATCTTGAGCAGGAGCTTCTCGGTCTCGCGCACGGCCTCGCCGAACTTTTCGCGCGCGTTCTGCGTGCTGGCGCCGGGCGGCGCGTCCTCGATGCCGCCCATCTCGGCCGCGAGCTGCTCCAGGTGGCCGATGTACTTCGAGAGCTCCGCCGGCGTCATCGGCGGCGGGGGCTGGCCCTCGGCCGCGGGCTTCTGCTGCTCGGGCACGCCGAAGCGCACCATCGAGCGGAACTTGTCCGGGACCGGATCGTACGGGCCGGCCGCGTTGCCGCCGCCGCCGAACTTGACGAGGTCCGACACGCGGCCCGTCGTCCCGGTGCGCGTGCTGAACGACGAGTCGATGCGGCGCTTCACGCGCTCCTTCACCTGATCGAGCACGCCGCCGTCGGCCATGACCTGCTGCTCGGCCTGGTTGTCCACCAGGTCGAACTGCGTGTTGTCCTCGAGCGCGCGGAGCAGGCGCTGGTAGGGCCAGTCCGGCGTGGAGAGAACGCGGAACTCCTCGATCGCCTCTTTGTTGTTCGGCGGGATCTCGACGGAGATGTCCCGGAAGAACTCGAGCCACTCGCGGATGTACTGCGCGTCGTAGTCCTGCCGCACGCGCGCGAGGGCCTGCGCGATCTTGTCGCCTTGACGCTCTTCCTCCTGCGTCAGCGGCACGACCCAGCGCTCGCGATCGAGGACCTTGATGCCCTCCTCGAGGCTCGCGACGACCTGCGCGTGGCCCTTCGCCGTGTACGGACCCCGCACGACGAACCACTTGCTCGTGCGCTCCTTCTGGGCGCTCCGCACCTTGCTCAGCACCTCGGGGCGATCCGAGAAGAGATCGTCGAGCGAGAGGGGCGGATACTTCATGTTCTCGCGCGTGTTCGGCCCGTTCTCGTCGTACTTCTCGTCGATGAGCGCGGTGACGAACCGGTCGTAGTAGCGCTGCGTCGGGCCGACGCGGGCGAGGATGTCGCGCGTGCGCTCCACAGTCCGCTTGTCGAGCTCCTCGCCCCGGATCGCGCCGCGGCGGAGCAGGTCGACGTAGTACTTCACGTGCGGCGCGAGCTTCGCCTTGAGATCGGCTTCGGGGATGTCCGTCGTCGGACGCAGGATGTCGGTCCAGAGCTGCAGGAGCTTGCCCGTCTCCCACGCCGTCTCGGACTCGGGCAGCAGGTGGACTTTGTGCTCGTCGGCGAGCAGGAGGTACGTCTTGAGGTCGTTGTACTCCTCGAGGTACTTGCCGCCGGTCGCCGCGTTGAGCCGCTCTTCGAGGCGCGCGCGCACGGGCTTGATGAAGCCTTCGCGCAAGGACGCGATGTACTGGTCCTTCGTCGGCTCGAAGAGTTTGTCGCCCTGATACATACCCCAGCGGTAGCTCACGGGCGCGCCGTCCTCGCGGTACTGATCGAGGAGCTGGGCGTGTGCGCGGAGGTTGTCGAGCTTGTCGACCTTCTCCAGGGGCGAGCTGCCGTCGGTCCACTTCACGTTCGCCGCCTCGCCCGAGATCCGCGAGGTCTCGGCCACGAGCGCGCGGTTGTTCGCGAACGACATCACCGACGGGATGAGCAGGACGACCGCGAGCGCCGCCGCCGCGAACGCCGCCGCGAAGCGCTGGAACCGCCGCCTCCGGACCTCGGCCGCGGTGCGCGCCGCGATGTCCTGGTCCGGGAAGATGACGTTCATGAAGACGTCGCGGAGGAAGTAGCTCTTCGCCTCCGTGGCGCCCGCGGTCGACGACTCGTCCGCGATCGCGGGGCGCAGGCCGAACGCGCTCATCATCGTGCCGAGGACGCGATCGAGGGGTTTTCCCTCCTGCACGCCGCTCGTCATGTAGAAGCCGCGCATGATCGGCGTCGCCAGGCCCGCCGTCTTCGAGGGCTGGAACGCGACGTTCAAAAAGTGCGAGAGGTTCTGCTTGATCGCCGCGAACTCGAGCGGGAACTGGAAGACCTTTTCCTTCGTCCCGCGGCTGCGCTCCGTGACCATGCGGCGGAGCGCGCGGTCGTGCATGCGCTCGACGAGCGTGTCGAACTCGGCGTCGAAGATCTTGCCGGGCTCGCTCTTGTTCGCGTCGAGCTTGACGGTCGCGCCGAAGCCCTGGCCGCGCTCGCTCTTCTTGAGATCGCCGAAGAACTCGGCGAACCCGGAGACGAGGTCCACCTTCGTGAACATCACGTAGACGGGCAGGACCATCTTCAGCGTCGACTGCATCTCGTCGATGCGCGCGCGGACCTTCTTCGCGATCGACTCGACCTGCTCCTCCGTCGCGTCGACGAGCTCCGAGATGCTCACCGCGCAGACGACGCCGTTCACCGGCTTGTCGGGGCGGTACTTGAGGAGCTGCTCGAGGAAGGCCATCCACTCGTCGTGGTCGTCAGCCTCGGTCGTGTAACGGCCCGCGGTGTCGAGGAGGATCGCCTCGTTCGTGAACCACCAGTCGCAGTTGCGCGTGCCGCCGACGCCGCGGACGCCGCCGCCCGCCGGATCGAGGTACGGAAACACGAGGCCCGAGTGGCGAAGCGCGGTCGTCTTCCCCGCGCCGGGCGGGCCGACCATCACGTACCAGGGCAACGAGTACAGCGCGTTCGTGCCGCCCCCGAGCTTCGAGGACTTCAGCGCGTTGATGCCCTCCTGGAGCTGGCGATGCAGCTCCTGGATCTCGGCGCGCCGCTCGGGCTTCGCGTTGAGCGCTTGCTCCTGGGCCTGCTGCGCGATCGCCTTCTCCAGCGCGCGCGCCGCACGCGCCGCGCGGATCCGTCGATACACGACGAGACCAATCAACCCGAGGACCACGACGGCCGTGATGGCGATCGGGATCCACGTCGGGAACACCTCGGCGCTCGGCCCTGGCCCCGTGGGTCTCAGGATGAACCATACGCCCCAGACCAGGGCGAGGAACAACGCGCTCAGGATCCACAGCCACATGGAACGTCTCCCTCGGTCCGGGGCAAACCCCCCCGGCGCTCTACTTGCCGCCGCCCAGCAGCTTCTTGATGGCTTCGGCAGTCGAGTCGGCGTTCGAGCCGATGATGAGCCAAAGGATGAAGATCACGATCAGCGCCAGGATGAGGAACCCGATCGCGATGAAGAGATACGGCAGCTCGCGACGAACAGCGCCACCGCCGCCGTCCTTGCGCTCGGCGTTCGGCGAGAGCTGATCACCCCCGCCCTCCGCCAGCGCGACGTAGTTGCCGAGCCCCTCCACCACCGCCTGGAGCCCTTCCTGGTGCCGGAGACGATATTTCCCCTGAAAGCCAAGGGCCAAACAGAGGAAGTAGATTTGTGCAACGTGCGCGCGGTTGCGCTGGCCGTGCAGGTTGTCGAGGTTCACGAAGAACTGATCACCGGCCGTGTTCAGCTGGAAGAACTGAAGCTGCAGCGGGTTCGAGAGCCACTGCGTCTTGCCCTGCCAGCTCGAGTGGTAGATGACCTCGTCCGCGAAGGCCGCGAGCGCGAACTTCGCGTCGATCATGTCCTGCTCGGGGATCCGAGCCTCGCGACCGTTCTGCATCATCGTCTCGAAGAGCTGCAGGACGCGGCGCTGAAGGATGTCCGGCGCAGGCAGATCCCGCGAGTTCCTGAGCTGCAAGATCAGCGACAGGACATCCGAGCAGACCCAATACATCGACTGCGACAGGCTCATGCGCTCCCCATGATCTCAAAAGCCGCGCGCTTCATTCACTTGCCGCCCTGGACCGCGATCAGCCGGAGATCGACCTTCTGCGGGTCGATCGGCTGGTAGATCGCGATCGTGCCAGAGCCGAGGATATCGTTCCAGTAATCGCCAGCCTGGTCGACGCGGAGGTAGATGACGCCCGGCTTGACCGGGATCGCACCCGGGGGCCGGTATTCGACCGCGACACGCACGCCAGGCATGGCTGCGTTCAGGATGTAACCGATCTGCGTCCACGACCCCATCTTGAGGAGCCGCGGCAGACGCTCGCGCAGCGTCGCTTCGTCCGCGCCCTTCGCCTCGAGGAAGAGCTCGTGCGTGCGCGGGAGCTTCGGATCCTCGAACTTGCCGAGGTACATGCCGTCCTCGCGCTTCTCGAGCGGCACGACGGTGTAGTTCTCCGCGAGCACGCTCGAGACGAGCGTGAGCGCGCGATCGAAGAGCGGCTCGAAGACGCCCTCGAGATCGAGGTAGTTGAACTTCGGGAGCGACGTCGGATCGCCGTCCGCGGCGAACGTGCAGAGCTCGCCGATGAGCGAGCCGATGAGGATGTAACAATCCTCGGGGTGCGCGTTGCCGTGATCGACCATGTGCGAGACGGCGGGGATGAACGCGTTCAGCGTGTGGAGCATCCAGAACTTCGCCGTGTCGGAGAACTGGAAGTCGACCGACGCCGCCGTGCGAAGCCTGCGCCCCTCGGCGAGCGACTTCTGCTTGCCCACCATCGCCGAGAGAATGCGACGCAGCCCCGACATGATGTGGTCGGAGCTGCCGATGTGCGGGATCGGCGGGATGAAGCTCTTCTTGAGGACGATCGCGCCCGTCCGATCCCGCACGAGCTGCCCGATCCGCACGGTCTGGTACGCGTCGCGCGGCTCGGTGCCGAAGAGGATGCGGAGGTTGTAACGAGCCCACACGACCGAGGTGTCGTTGCGGCCCGTCGTCAGATCCGGGACCGTCGTCGTCGCCGCGACGAACCGGATCGCAGGGTTCGCCTTCGCCGGATCGAGCGCGACGTTCGGGTGCGTCTCGCGCACGTTCGGGATCGCCACGAAGACGTCGAGCGCCTCGAGCGCCGCCGGGAACACGCCCTCGAGCGGCCGCGCCTCGACCACGTCCTCGCCGCGATCACCGACGAAGAACGGCGTGCCGTCGGGGAAGAAGCCGTGACACTTGACGAGCTTGAGTTGCCCCGCGGCGAGGGCGCGCTCGTCGAATTGCACGCCCATCACGCCCCACGGATAACTCAAAAGCGCGTTGGTCCGCGCTTGGAGCAGCGCCTCGTGGTACTGGTCCCCTTGCTGAAGATGCTGAGGGGTCATGAAGAGCCCCTCGGTCCAGACGGGCTTGCGCGGGTGGATCATATCGCCCGGTCAGTCTTATCAGAACTCGCCGCGCGGCCCTAGGGGGCCGGGGCGGCCGCCTTCGGCGGAGCGTTGCCGCCCGACGCCTTGGGGAGGTTGACCCTGCGGACCGATGTCGCGTTCGGGAACATCGATTCGTCGAATTCGCTGCCGTTGTCGATCTTCGTGGACTCGACGAAAAAGGCAGTCTTGGGGTCGGCCTGCGCACCGGCGTCGCTCTCGCGCCCGCCGCACTGGGCCTCGCCTGGCATCAGAGGAAACGCGTAGAACGTCTTCCAGCTCTGCCCCTTCGGGCTGTGGAAGAGCGCGACGCCTCCGAGCGTGCTCGCCTCCTTCGCGCGCTCGAACTTCACCTCCACGAGATCGTTCGGAAAAACGCTGACTTCGTCCATCTTGACGATGTCGTCGGCGAGGACCTCCTTGTCGGAGAGGAGGACCTCGTCGTAGGTCGCGTTCTGCATCCGCATCTCGTCCTTCAGCTGGTAGAGCCGGATGACGACGGGGCGCGGGTTCTGGTTCTCGTTCGGGTTGATGTTGTCCGCGGCGTAGATGCGAAGCGTGACGATCTGCACGTCGCACGGCTTCGCTGCCGCGGGCGGCGGGGCCCCGGAGCCGCAGCCGATCGCAAACGAGGAGAGCGCGCCGAGCCCGAGCCCCAGAAAAGAGAGGGAGGCGAGGGCCAGGGCCGCGCGCTTGCGTTTCCAGGAGGTGGTGGACGCTGAGGCCGCCATGGCCCTCCTTTTTATCGGAAGGCGTGGCGCGTGGCCTAGCTTTTTGCCGAAACCGTCGGCCCAGAAACCAAAAGGCCCCCCTCGCCAACGGCGAGAGGGGCCTTGACCCCGAGCGGGTCTTACGCCGTCACTCCGGGAACGTCGCCGTGAAGTTCTTCTGGTCGTCGATGTCGATGAGGAGCTTCTTCGGCATCACGCCCTCGGCCATCTTCGTGAGGATCTCCTGCGAGAGCATCGGCAGGAGCGACGCACGAAGGATGTGGTCGATGTTGCGGGCGCCCGTGTCGACCTCGGTGCAGCGGCTCGCGATGAGATCGACCATGCGGTCCGAGTACGTCGCGTCGATCTTCTGGCTCTTCTTCAGGCGATCGACGAGCGCGTTCAGCTTGAGGCGCGTGATATCGCCGAGGGCCGCCGGCGAGATCGGGATGTACGGCACGACGGTCATACGCGCGAGCAGCGCCGGCTTGAAGTGCGCGGAGAGCGTCGGCTTGATCTCCTCGTAGATCTCGCGGATGACCGGCTCGCGGTTCTCCTCCCACGCCGAGACCACGTGGTTCGTGATCTTATCGGTCGCGAGGTTCGAGGTCATGATGATGACCGTGTTCTTGAAGTCGACGAGCAGGCCCGTGCCGTCCGTGAGCATGCCCTTGTCGAACACCTGGTAGAACAGGTTCATCACGTCCGGATCGGCCTTCTCGCACTCGTCGAGGAGGACGACCGTGTAGGGCCGCTGGCGCACGCCTTCGGTCAGCATGCCGCCCTCGCCGTAGCCGACGTAGCCGGGCGGCGAGCCGATGAGCCGGGAGGTCGTGTGCTTCTCCTGGAACTCGGACATGTTGATCGTGACCATCATGCGCTCGCCGCCGAAGAGCATGTCCGCGAGCGCGAGCGCCGTCTCCGTCTTGCCGACGCCGGACGGGCCGACGAAGAGGAAGACGCCGAGGGGCGTGTTCTGCGGTTTGAGGCCCGCGCGCGCTGCCCGGAGCTCCTTGGCGACCGTCTCGAGGGCGTACTTCTGGCCCTTGATGCGCGTGTTCAGGCGCGACTCCATCTCGACGAGCGCCTTCACGTTGTCGGAGACCATCTTGCCGACGGGGATGCCCGTCCAGGCGCTGACGACGGCCGCGACCATGGCCTCGTCGACGTCGGGCCGGAGCAGCGGCACCTCGCCCTGGCTCTTGTGGAGCTCGCTGATCGCGGCGACGACCTCGCGACGGATCGCGTCCTTCTCCTCCGTCGTCTTCGCCTCGTCCATGCGCTTGCGCGCCTCGAGCACCTTCTTCGCGCCCTCGGACTCGCGGTCGTAGGCGACGCGCGTGTTCTCGAGCTCGACCTGCGACTTCGCGATCTTGCCCTCGAGCTCCTCGATGCGTTCCTCCTCCTGGAGGCGGATGCCGGCGGCGCGATCGCGCTTCAGCGCTTCGAGCTCGCGCGTCAGCGTATCGATGCGAACCTCGATGTCCTCGACTTGCGCGGGCTTCTGCTGGAGCGCGATCTTCACGCGCGCCGAACAGGTGTCGAGCAGATCGACGGCCTTGTCCGGAAGGAGACGGCCCGAGATGTAGCGGGCCGAGAGCTTCACGGCCGCCACGACCGCCTCGTCCGAGACGATGACGTTGTGCGCCTCCTCGAACTTGGGGCGCAGGCCGCGGAGCATGGTGGTCGCGACCGCCTCGCTCGGCTCGTCCACCTTCACGGGCTGGAAGCGCCGCGCGAGCGCCGCGTCCTTCTCGAAGTACTTCTTGTACTCGGCCCACGTCGTGGCCGCGATCGTGCGCAGCTCGCCGCGCGCGAGGGCGGGCTTCAGGAGGTTCGCGGCGTCGCCCGCGCCCTGCTGGTTGCCGGCGCCGATGATCGTGTGCGCCTCGTCGATGAACAGGATGATCGGCTTCGGCGAGCCCTTGATCTCCGAGATGACCTGCTTCATCCGGTTCTCGAACTCGCCCTTCACGCCCGCGCCGGCCTGGAGGAGGCCGAGATCGAGGCCCAGGATCTCCACGCCCTGCATGATCGGCGGGACCTGGTTGTTCACGATCATGAGCGCCATGCCCTCGACGAGGGCCGTCTTGCCGACGCCGCTGTCGCCGACGATGATCGGGTTGTTCTTCCGGCGGCGACCGAGGATGTCGATCATCTGCCGGATCTCGCCCTCACGGCCGAAGATCGGGTCGATCTGGCCTGCGCGCGCGCGGCCCGTGTAGTCCACGCAGTACTTCGCCAGCGCCGAATCCGCCGACGCGCTCGCCGCGCCCTGCGGCAGCCCACCGGGGCCCGCCGCGCCGCCCGCCGCGCCCGCGGCCCCGCCCGGCGCCGTCTCCGCGTCCTCCTTCGATCCCGAGATGATCTTG
>NZ_JARZHH010000048.1 GCF_029946515.1 Polyangium sp. 6x1 | reverse complement strand
GCCGCCCGCGCCGCCCGCGCCGCCGGAGCCGGGTATCATGCCGCCCGCGCCGCCCGAGCCGCCCGCGCCGCCGTCCCCGCCCGATCCGGCGATCGTACCGCCCGCGCCGCCCGAGCCGCCCTGCGCGCCCTCGCCCCCCTCCCCTCCGGTGCCAGGTGTGTCGCTACTCGTCGCGCAGGCGATCGGGCCGAGAGCGGTCAAAGAGACGAGGCCCGAAAAAAGGAGAGCCGAACGGAGAGCCGCAAATCGAGAAAGCAAGCGCATGTCGATGACCTCGCAGAAGAAGGGTGGATCGAAGCGGGGTGAGTATGCCCCGACGGCGAGGATCGACAAGGCTGGCGCGGCCGCGCCGTCAGGGCGTGAAGCGAATGGAGTAACTAACCATCGTCTTTTTACCGCCTTTTGGCTTCAAAAATTCGATGGCTTCGAAAACGCCGACGACACAAGGCACGAATCCTTCGCCCTTGAGCGCCGTGCGAGGGTGGGAGACCTGGGCCTTGCCGCCCTTGCCGTCGACGAGGAGGTCGACGCCGAAATCGCCGCCCTTCTTCAAATCGTCGACCTTGGCGAAGCAGCGGCGGAGCTCGTCGAAATGGGGCTCGACCGAGCGATTGAACGGCGCCTTGTTGGCGTCGTCGTTCGGTCCGCCGCCGATGTGCATTCCGATGTTCTTGACCTTGACGGCCGGGAGCGGTGTTGCCTCGGGCGGCGGCGCTTCCGGGGCCGCCGCGGAGGCGGAGGCAGCGGCGGACGCAGACGCAGCAGGCTCCGGCGCGACGGCCGACGCGGAGGGCGCGACGGCAGACGCGGAAGGCGGGGGCGCGGCGGCGGACGCGGGCGCGGCGGCGGTCGTGGTCGTCGGCGCGGGCGCCGAGCCGTCGGGGGCGGTGGCGCCCGAGCAGGCCACGAGGATCGGCGCGGCCACGAGACAAGCGAGCCGCAGGGTGTTTTTCGAGACGAACGTTTGGCGCTTTCGATCGGGGGGGTTCATTCGGGTCTCTCGGTGCTCGGCGAGGTCTGGCGCAGCTTGCGGACAGCCTCGTTGTGCTGGTCGAGCGCCTCGCTGAAGGTGTGTCGGCCGCCGCCCTTGGCCACGAAATAGAGGTATTTCGTCGCCGCGGGCGCGAGCACGGCCTCGATGGACGGAGCGCCGGGGTTCGCGATGGGACCGGGCGGCAATCCGTCGTTCACGTACGTGCTATATCGATTCTTCGAATCCCGGTTGATGGCCGGGGTGATCTTGCCCGTGAACCCGGCGCAGGCCGGGACGATGTCGGGCTCAGAAAAACAAGCGTAAGCCGCCGTGGGATCGGATTGCAGGCGCCTCGGCCTGAACGTGGGATCGAGCAGCCGGTTCAAAAAGACGCTCGCGATGAGCGGGCGCTCGTCGGCCTGGACGGCCTCTTTCTCGACGATCGAGGCGAGGATCAAGATCTCGCGGCGGCCATACCCGAGCGTATTGCGGAGCGACGCGAAGCCCGCGGCGTGCTGCACCGCGAGCGCGGCCCAGCGTCGATCGGCCTCCGTGACGAGGCGACGGACGATCTCCTTGGGATCGGTGTCGAGCGGGAAATCATACGTCGCCGGAAACAGGTATCCCTCGGCGCTCTCGATCCCGAGCGCGCCCTTGCGCTCGATGCCGAGCTCGTCGAGCAGGAGCGGATCGGCGCTCGCGCGGAGGAAAGCGTTCTTGCCCGCGACCCGAAGTTTTTCGAGGCGGGTGGCGATGTCGAACCGGTGAAACCCCTCGGGGATGGTGACGCGCGTGGCAGGGCGCTTCGGCGATCGTTCGAGGAGGTGGCGCAGATCCCAAGGATCGAGGCCCTGCGCGAGCAGGTGCGGGCCGGGGACGAACGCGCCCGTGCCGCCGGTCGTGCGCAGGAACATGGCCATCGCGCCCTCGCTGCGGACAAGGCCATGCCGGGCGAGCAGAGCCGCGGCCTGATCACTGTCGAGGCCGGCCGGCCAGTCGACCTCGACCGTGGCACCAGCATCCGGGGCGTGCAGGTGCCCGTAGCCGAGGACGAGCGCGAGCACGGAGAGGCCCACGGCGCCCACGGCGCCCGCGAGCGCGAAGAGGGCCGCCCGGGAGCGGCGCGAGAGGCGCGAGACGCGCGCGCGGGGCTTTCTGGGCGACGGCGGCGGCGGCGACGACGAGGGGAGCGCGCCGGCCTCGGAGGGCGCTTGGGGCGACGCACGGCGGCGGCGACGCCCGGGGGAAGACGGAACTCTCGTGGGCACGGCAGGACCCGTGCAAAGCACCAAACGCCGAAGGGCGTCAAGCCGAACGTTGCCACGGGGCGGCTCCGAGGGTGATGATGCCGCCGTCGAGGAGGTCCTTTCCCCGCATGGCATCGAAGGCCGTCACCGATCGGCAGAAGTCCGCGCGCGCCGTGACCGCAGCCGCACACACGCACGCAAACGAGGTGGCGGGGCGTGTCGCCGAGCTGCTCTCGCCGCACCTCCGGCCCGACGAGGAGATGCCAAACGTGGGGCTCTTCCTGCGCCTCATCGGCAGGCTCATCGCGACGGAGAACGAGGCACTCGTGCGCGCCGACGCGGCCCACGAGCGGGAGCTCGCCGACGACGCAGCCCCCCGCAAGGCGCGAGACGAGGCCGTCGAGAAGGTGCGCCGAATCCTGGTGGATCTGCGCGCGGCCGTGGAGACGACATGCGGGATGGCGGGTCTGCCGCGGCTGCACCTGCTCGAAGCGGTGCCGACAGACCCATCCGTGCTCGCGACGATCGGCCGTTCGGTGCTCGATGCGCTGCGCGACGAGTCGGTGCGGCTGCCGGCGCCGCGGCGGCGGGGCCTGTCGCTCGATCGGGAGGCGTTCGCCGAGGAGCTCGATCTCGAGCTGCCGCCGCTGGAAAAAGCGCTCGCAGCGGTGGCGAGGGAAGCACGCGAGGCGGAGGCGACGCTGCGGCAGAAGCGAGCGGCGATGGAAGCGAACGATCGCGCATTCAGCCGCGGGGCGGCGGTCCTGTCGTCGACGTTCGCGCTGGCAGACCTGGAGGATCTGGCGGGGCGGCTGCGGCCCTCGCAGCGTCAGCCCGGCGAGACGAACGAGTTCGAGCTGGCAGCGACGAGGGCGGAGACAGACGCGGACGGCTGAGCATCGAGGAGGCGTCTCGCCGGGGCGCTGCCCCGGGCCCCGCGGGGGCTGTTCGCCCCTCGACCCGAACCAGGGCCAGCCCTGGACCCTTTGGGGACGAACTGCGCGATGCGCAGTTCGTCCCACAGGCCGGTGGGACCGCGTCGCCAGTTGAGCTGTCAGCGCGGCTGTCTCAGTTGGCAGGGTCGCTCGCGGTCTTGACCCGGCTGTTCGATGAACTGCGCATCGCGCAGTTTATCGACCCTCAGTCCAGCGCGGGCGCTGGTCCGGGTGCAGGGGCGGACAGCCCCTGCTGGGGCCTGGGGCAACGCCCCAGCGAGGCGCCTAGAAGCCCATGTTGGTCGCCGCTTCCTGGTTGGAGCGGACGGCCTTGCGGCCCTGGCGCGACTCCGTGGGGGCCGCGGGCGGAGGCGTGGCGAATGGGCCCGCGGCGGGCTCCGGGGCGGCGGCGGCGACGGGGGGCGGCGCGGCGAAGCCTGATTGCGCTTGCTGCACGACGGCGAGTTGCCGGTCGAAATCCGAGGCGACGTCGGCGGCGCGGGCTGCGGGGGCGCTCGTCTTGGCCTTCGCGGCTGAGTCGCGCAGGTCTTGTTCGCGGCTCTCGATGCGCCTTCGCGCCTCGGCGACCTTGCCTTGCTCGAACAGGCGGTTGGCCTCTTCGAGTGCGGAGGCGGTCTCGCTGCGGTTCACGCGGCCGGCGACGACGGCGTCGAGATCACTCGCGTTTGTATCGACGACCTCGACGCCGAGCTTGCCGCTGCAGCGGCCGTCCTCGTTCTTGACGAGATCCTTGTAGTGCATGTCGACGCTCGCGACGGCGAGCTCGCCATTCAACCCTGCGGGGACGCGCAGCTTCACGAGCACGGTCTTCACGTCGCCGCTGCTGAAGGTGCCGAGGGGGACGGTGATGCGATTGCCGCTGCGCCGGAAGGAGCGATCGAAGACGCGGTCGAGCTCCACGCCGGGGGCGAGATCGATGTCGATCTCGGCGCCGCTCGCGACGGCCTGCGTGAGGGCCTCGGCCTCGCCCTCGAAGACGCGGGCGAGCGCGGCGTCGTTTTCCACGAAGTAATGACGGCCGTTCGATTCGACGGCGATCGCCGAGAGGATTTTTTCGTTGTAATCGACGTCCACGCCGACGGTCGAGATGCCGATGGCGCGGTCGCGGGCGCGCTGCGCGAGGCTGCGGAAGCCGGGGACGTCCTTCAGGCCGTGGTTTGCGTCGCCGTCGCTGAGGACGATCATGCGGCTGATGCGGCCGTCGCTCGAGCGGCTCATCTCGGACATCGCGGTCTCGATGCCGCAGGAGATGCAGGTGTCGCCGCCGAGCGTGATGCCGGAGATCGACGAGACGACCGAGCCGCGCGTCGAGGGGCCGATGACGACGGCCGGGACGACGACTTCGGTGCGCGTGTCGAACGTGACGACCGAGACCATGTCGCCGTCGTGGAGGCGCTCGACGGCGCCGATCGCGGCGTTGATCGCATTGCGGAGGCGGGTGCCCTTCATCGAGCCGGAGCGGTCGATGACGATGGAGAGGTTCACCTGCGGCGTGGCTTGCCCGCGATCGCCTCCGTTCGCGCGGGCTTCGAGCATCAGGAACGTCTCGCCGCGCTGGTTCTTGAGGATCTTCGGGTGACCCATGCGCCCGTCGATCATCACGGTCGATCCTGCGGTGAAGTGGGCGAGCTCGACCTGGTTCGTCCCGTCGGTCGTCTTTTCGGTCGTGTTGGATTCTTCGGTCACCTCGGCGCCGATGGTGGGCTCGGGCGAGGACGGCAGGCCGCCGGGGGGGGTGAACGAGTAGACGGAAAGGCTCGTGAGCAGCATGCCGGCGAAGGCGAGGACAGCAACGCGGGACGATTTCATGGCTCTCTCCGGGGATCGGGCATCGGCGCTGCAAGAACGGGGCTCGCGAGCACGAGCTTACGGTGCGCCGGTGGGTCCTTGGACGAAGATCGAGGGAGAACGATCTGGGCCGAGGTCCGCTTCTGCAGCCACGCGGACCCCGCAGGCCTTCAAGGTGTCCCAGGGGGGGATGGATCCGATGAGGACGAAGACGGCGTCGTAAGGGACGCGCTCGTCGCGGCCGCGGGCGCGGAGGGTGGCGGTGTTGAGGTCGAGGGTGGCGATCTCGGTCTCGAAGCGCAGGCTCAGGCGGCCGGCGGCGTGCATGCGCTTGACCTCGTCGATGTTGCGCGACTTGCCGCGCGTGAAGGTCGGGCCGCGGTGGACGACGGTGACCGTGGTGCCGGGCTGCCGGGCGAGGGCGACGGCGATCTCCATGGCCACGTCGCCGAGGCCGACGACGAGGACCCGTTTGCCCTCAAAGCTTCGGGCGTCGGCGAGGTGGTAATGCACGCGGGCCTCGACGTCGGGCGTGAGCTCGATGGGGAGCCTGCGGGGCGTGCCGCGCTGGCCGATGGCGAGGAGGACGCGGCGGGCGAGGACGTCGCGCGGCGGCCCCCCTTCGCGCGGCTCGGTGCCGACGCGGAAGAGCTTGCCGCCTTCCTCGCGCGAGACGGCCGTCATGCGCGTGTCCTGCCGGATGGGCAGCTCTTCCTTGCGGATGATGCGCATCCAGTGCGAGAGGAGCTCTTCCTTGGTGGACTCCTTCAGCCAGAGTTTGCCCGTGAGGGGCAGGTCGAGGGGCTGATCGAAGACGAGCTTGCCGCGGGGGAAGCTGCGGATGCTCTGGGCGACCGAGCCTTGCTCGATGACCTCGAACGAGAGGCCGAGCTCCTTCGCGCGGAGGGCGGCGCTGATGCCCGCCGGGCCCGCGCCCACGATGACGAGGTCCTTCGGGCGTTCGCCCCCGCCCGCCCACGCGCCCTCGGCGGCGAGGCTTGCGGCGATCTTTTCGACGGCATGCGCGCCCTGGAGGATCGCGTTCTTGATGAGCGGCAAGCCCGTCACGTCGCCGGCGAGGAAGAGGCCGGGCGTGTCCTCGCTCTGGAGGGCGTCGTCGATGCGCGGACGATCGCCGATGGTGTCGCCGTCCGTGATGCGGAGCGAGCCGTTCGGGCAACGTTGCTCGCAGAGCGTGAGGCCGCAGCAGGCCTCGGGGCGCACGACGACGGCGACGTACTTCTGGACTTCGAGCACGTCGTAGGGGCAAGCGTCGACGCAGGCGTAACAGCCGAGGCAGGTCTGGGTGTCGATCTGCGGGAGGCGGACGCGGGTCTGCGGCTTGAGCATCGCCTCCGGAGCCTGGGGTTTGTCCTGGACCTTGCGGCGGCGCGCGCGGAGGGCGCCCGCGCCGCGGACGAGGCCGAGCGTGAGCGCAAAGGCGAGCGTACCGGTGCCGAGCCAGAGCCACGAGAGCACGCTCGTCGCGGGGCGATCGAGCTTGGGGACCGCGAGGGCGACGTCGCGGGCGGCATCCCAGGCGACGGGGCGATCCTCGCCGTGCTGCGCGGCGCAGACGCGGCCGCGGGCCTGCGCGCCGGGGCGAACGGGCGTGTCCGGCGGCAAGGCCGTCTGATGTTCGTCGAAGCAGAGGGACGGTTTGTCGGGGCCGAGTTTTTCCGTGCCGGGGGCGAAGCAACGGGAGATGGGATCCCGCGGGGAGCGCGGGTCGTGGCATCCCTTGCAGCTCGCGGCGGTGACGATCGGGACCGTGGCTTCGAGGTGCGCGGGCGGCGCGTCGTCGAGGACGCGCTCGACGCCCGGGGCGAAGCGGATCGGCGGCTCGCCGGGGACGAACGCGACGCCCTGATCGGCGTGGTGGATGGGATGGCAGGTCGAGCAGCGGAGGGCGCCGGATTTGAAGAGGCGCTCGTGCGGGCGGCGGCGCGGCGCGTGGGCGCCGTGGCACGAGGCGCAGGCTTCGTCAGGGCGTTTTTCGGCCCCCGCGGCGCCGTGGCAGCTCGCGCAGGTGACGCTCGCGGCGCGCGCATGCGGGCGCGAGAGCGGGCCGGGTGAGGCGTGGCCGCCGGGGGGCGGGAAGACGAACGCGGAGAGGCCCGCAGCGACGGCAGCGACGACCGTGGCCGTGAGGACGCCGCGGAAGCGGGTGACGTCGGAGGTCTTTTCGGCCCGCTTGGCGGCGCGGCCGCGGGCGAGCTCGCGCGGGACGGCGGCACGATCGCGGGCGTCTCCGAGCGGCGATGCGTAGAGCGTGGGCAGCGCGGCAGGGGGTTCGGGGGCGTGGCTCGGCTCGTCCGAGCTACGCCCCCGAGCGTTGACGGGAGGTTTGCCCGCGGAGGGTTCGTCCCGACGATCGCGGTCTGCCATGGAACGATCGCCTCCCCTCACCGCTTCATCACCGCCGCCACGTGCACCACGAGCAGCGCCATCGCCATGCCGAAGGTCAGGATGTGGAGCGGGAGCCCCACGCGGAGCAGCCGCAGGAGGAGCCTCTGCGCCGGCAGCGCGCGCAGCTCCACGACGATCCGCACGAGCCCGTCGAGCCCCGCGAGCCGCTCCTTGCCGCGCCCCTCGAGGACCCGCTCGATCCGCGCTCGCAAGACCTCTTCCTCCTGACGCAGCGTCCTGCCCGACGCGAGCAAGAGAAGCGGTCCCGCGGAGCTCATCGCGAACGGCACGAGGATCTTGTCGAAAATCTTCTTCACGAGATCGCTCTTGCCGCTCACCTCGCGATAGAGCCTGTCGACGAGCTCCCTGCGCGCGGCGGCGAAGTCTTCGGGCAGCGCGGCGGAGCGCTCGATGCGGGCCATGCGGCGCGGCAAGACGGCGTACGCGAGCGCCGAAAGGCCTCCCACGAGCGCGCTCACGAGGAAGACGAGCCGGAGCGCGCCGCCCGCCGTGGACGGGGCGATCGGATCCATCGGCGCGTGCGCGAAGACGAGGCCCGTCGTGACGAGCCCGAGCGCGAGGTGAACCGCGAGCTGCGGGCGAACCCGGGAAGCGACGGGCGTGCGTGGCTCGGCGTTCTCCTCGCCCGCGCGCTTGTGCATCCACAGGCGCACGAGGCGCTTCGGCACGGCGTAGAGGACGAGCAGGACGAACCCCACGGCCGCGAGGATGCCCGCCGCGCCGCCGAGACCCGCGTCCGCGCGCCAGAGCCCTCGCGCCTGCATGACCGCGCCGACGACGCCGATCGCCGCGCCCGCGATCGCGCCGCCCGCGACGAGGCCGGTCGCGCTCGCGCCTCGCTTCTGCACCTCGGTGCGGGCCGTGGATCCGCCGAGGACGAGGTCGCGCACGTCGGTGAGCTCCTCGCTCGGGTTCATGCGGAAGATCGATCCGGTGGGACAAACCTGCACGCAAGCAGGGCCCTCGTAGCCGCGGCAGAGATCGCATTTCACCGCGACGTCGGGGTAGGCGCCGCCCGCCGGGCGTGGTGAATCGGCAGGGCGGACGGCCATCTGGATGTTGTCCCAGGGACAGGCCTTGGCACACGCGCCGCAGCCCGTGCAGAGCGCCTCGCGGATGAAGACCTCGCCGTCCGGCTCGCGCCCGATCGCGCCCGTGGGGCAGTCGATCATGCAGCTCGGGTTCGCGCAGTGCTGGCACGAGTTCGGCAGGAGCAGGCTGCGCGGCGCCTCCGAGCGCGCCTCGACGCGCGCCACCATCTTGTCGCCGCGCCGCACGATCCGCGCCTCGCCGTGGAGCTCCGCGCATCCCCACGCGCAATGCCCGCAACGCACGCACGTCTCGAGGTCGATGACGAGCAGCGAGCGCGCGACCTTGAGCCGGTAGAGATCACGAAACGCGTGCTGCGTGGCGTTCTCCGCGGCGCGGCCGATCACGGATTTCTGCGACGCCTGCTGATCGAGCGCGATGCGGCGGAGCGCGCCGAAGAGGTCCGGATGACGCACGAGGATGCCGCGGAACGTGCGCGCGTCGACGGCGATGAGCAGCGACGGGCCGCTCGCGACGGCGCCGGAGAGGCGCGGCGCGCCGGCCTCGATCTCCGCGTCGCCGAAGAAATCGCCGCGACCGAGATAGGCGCGCACGCGCAGGCGCTCGCCGTCGTCGGTCTGGATCTGGATCATCCCGTCCGCCACGAGGAACAGATCCGTGGACGGGTCTCCTTCGCGATAGACGGGCTGCCCGCGCTCGAAGCGCTGGTAGCGGGCCGCGTCGAGCAGGACGTCGACGTCCTCGGGATCGAGGGCGCGTGCGAAGGCCATCGTGTGGAGCAGATCGCGCGTGGCGGCCCGGCGCAGGATGCGCTCGAGCCGCTCGGCGACCTCGGCCTTGCCGCTGCGCGCCGCCGCGCGCTGAAAGACGTGCGCGGGCACCTCGCAGAGCCGTGAAGACACGCGCGCGGTGGCCGTCGCGCTGCGCGCCCCGAACGCCGTCGCCTCCTCGCCGAACGACGCGCCCTTGCCCGCCGCGCGCAGCTCGCTCTCCCGATCCTCGCCGCGACGCACGGCCGAGAGCGCGACGAGGCCTTCGGCGACCACGAAAAACGCGCCCGCTGCGTCGCCCGCGCGGTAGACGACCTCGCCCTCGGCCACCGAGAGCATGCGCCCCGCGTCCTCGATCTCGCGGCGCGCGCGCGCGTCGAGGCCACGAAACACCGGCGCCTCCCACACCGCCGGAGGCCAAGCCGCGCGCTCGCCCGAGGCCGCGGGCGAACCCGACGTCACGGCACCTCCACGTCGACGCGCGCGAGCTCGACGATCTCCAGCCGGCGCAGCATGTCCTCGGTCACGTTCGGCCCGTTCGGGCGCAGGCCGCGCCGCGACTGCTCGCGCTCGTACGCCGCGAAGGCCCGGATCAAGAAGGGCGGGAAGGCGCGGAAGAGCAAGCGCGCCTCGACGCGGAACGGGCCGCGGCGCGCGCCGGCGTCGAGGTCGTACGTGAACCGGATCGGCACGTTCGGCGGGAGCGACCGCGTGTCGACGATCGCGTCGGGGCCGCGCACCTGCCCGCGCGACGCGTCGAGCGCGCCGACGGGGAAGTACGTCTCGAAGAGCGCGTGATCGAGGGAGAGATTCGAGCGGCACTCGCCCGTGTCGATGTCGTAATCGCCGTCGTCGAAGCGATCGGCCCGGAAAAACCCTTGCCCCGGGCCGGGCTCGCAGCGACCGTCGGGGCCGATCACGCCGATGCAGCGGACGCAGCGCAAAAAGCCGTTCTGGAAGTTGACGAGGCCCTTGCCGCGGAACGAGGTACCGCCGCGCTCGGGCGGAGGAGACCAGCGCGGGACGTCGGGGCCGTCGCGTACGTCGGCGCCGAAGAGGCCGATCGGGCGGCCGCGCTCGTCGAGCGACGACGGGTTCGTGTTCACGCGGACGAACGTTTTGTCGTGCAGATCCTCGTCGGGTCGGCCCACGCGGCCGACCTCGTAGACCACGCCGCCGTCGCGATCCCGCACGACGAGGTGCACCCAGAACTCGCGCTCCTGGCTGAATCCGGCGGGGACGCGGTGCCCGGCGCCCACGTTCTCCACGACGATGGGGATCTCGATCCCCGCGCCGCCGCGGCGGGCGCCGTCGATCTCGAAGCGGAACGTGTGGCGCAGGAGCAGATCGCGGCGGCGGCGCGCGCCGAGCGGGATGCCGTGCACGTCGATCGTCGTCTCGTCGACGAGCGAATTGGGGAACTCGTCGGAAAGCGGGAGATCGACGCCGGAGAAGTAATGCGTGCTGACGTTCGTGGCCTTGGGCGAATTGTCGGCCGAGCGCCCCGTTGGGAACACGCCGGGCGCGCGCGCGACGAAATGGGAGCCGGGCGGGCATTCGGGCTCGCTCTCGCCGCTCGCGGGCGGGCGGGGGGTTTGGGGGGCAGAGCGCAGCCCCGGCTGCGCGGGCCCCCCATCATCATTAGCCTCACACACGCCGGGATACGTGCTCATGTGGCAATCCTGGCAAGTCGCGGGGGTTTTCCCGCGCCGCTCCTCGTCGCGGGCCCAGGCGGCCCACTCGGAGTAGGCGTTGCGCAGACGCTTGAAATGCTCGCCCTTCTGCACGCCGAGGACGTCGGACCCGAAGAGGCGCACGTCGTGGCAGCTCCCGCAGAACTCGCTCGTGCGGAGGTAGGCGTTCGCGCGCTCGCTCGGGCGGCGGTGGACGAGCGGATCGACGCTGTCGGGTGATCCGGACGGCGCGGAGGCAATCGGACGCGGCGCGCGCCCGCTCTCCAGGAAGAGCTCCTCGTTCCGCAGATCGTAGCCGCTGTTCGCGATGCCGAACAGACCGCGGTTGTCCTCGGGTCTGGCCGGAAAAACCGCGCCCGTGACGAACGAGGTCCAGGTGGGGTTTCCCTCGTAGCCGCCGCGCGCGCCGCCGCGCCCGCCCACGGGGCCGTGCACGGTGTGGCAGAAGACGCAGGAAATGCCCTCGATGCCCTGCGCGCCGAGCAGGTCGCGGACGGGCTTGCGCGTCCCGGGATCGCCGCCAGCGCGGCCGTCCCACGCCGGCAACGGTCGCTCGATCTTCTCGGCGGGGCTGTGGCAATTGACGCACCAGTGCTCGCCGCCCGAGCCGGTCACGGGCAAACCACTCTGGCGATTGCGGCAAGCGGTCGAGGCATTGACACGGCGGAGGATCCCGGCGCCGTTCGGGCAATCCTCGTCGCGCCCAACCTGCTCCTCGATGAGGCTCTCGAGGCCATTGAAGAGCGGGCTCTTCACCGAGTGCGCCATCACCGAGCGGCGCCACTCCGCCGCCTGGCGCGGATGGCACGAGGCGCAGGCCTCGCTCGTGGTGCCGACGGCGGAGATCGGCGTGAGGGGCGTGATGTCCTGCTTGGGCGCCTCCGCAGGCGCAGGCGCGAGGCGCGAGAACGCGAGCGCCGCGACGACGAGGCCCGCGCCGATGGGCAAACCCGCGGAGATCCAGGCGCTCTTCGCGGGGCTCGGTTTTTCCGCGGCACGTCGCGCCGGCGCGGGTCGTTCGGCGGAGTCAGCCGCAGGTTCTTCCGTCTTCCGCGCGCGGGTCTCTGCGGGCTTGCGGTCGCGCGTGGGTCGCGCGGCCGCGGCGGAGGCGCTCTCACCGCGAAGAAACCGACCGAGCTCCTGTGTGATGGTCACGGCGCGATCCGGTCGCCGCGCCGGATCGGGCTCGAGGAGCCGCAAGGAGAGGCTCTGCAAGCCCGTCGGCAGCGCGCGCGCCACGGCGTCCACGAACGGAGGCGCCTCGCGTTGCGCGGCCTCGTCGAGCGCGTGCCGCAGGCCCGCCCCGGCGAACGGGTGTTCTCCCGCGAGCAACCGGTACAGCAAGAGTCCGAGCACGTACCGATTCGCGGCGCTGTCCCACACGGCCCCCGCGGCCTGCTCGGGCGGCGTCCAGCGCGGCGAGATCTCCGCCGTCCCGCCGCGCGATCCGCCCTCCGGCGCGCCCAGGATCGCGCCCACGAGCCGCGACGCCGCGACCACCACGGCGCCCTCTTCGTCCACGTACACGCCTTCGAGCGAGAGCGGCCCCGGAAAGAGGCTCGCCTTCTCACACGCCGCGAGCCCCTCGGCGACGGCGAGCGTGATCCCGAGCGCCTCGCGCCACGGCCACGGCCCCTTCCGCTCGCGCATGAGCTCCGCGAGGCTCGTCCCGAGCTTGCGGCGCACGATCCACACGCCCTCGTCGTCCACGCCGCCGAGCGTGAACCCGCCGATCGAGGCCTCTCCAAACCCGAGCAATCGCCGCGCCGCGGGCTCGTCCGATCCGGGGAGACGGAACAGCTCGCGCCCGCCCTCGCAGGCGAAGCGCGACGCGCGCCCGAGCGGCGGCAACGGCGCGCCGGCCGCGATCCCGCTCGCCTCGGGGCGCGCGCGTTTCATCATCGCCCCCGCACCTTCCCCGTCGCCGTGCTCTTCGTCGTCGCCGTCGCGGTCGCCGTGGGCGCGCCCGCGGAGGACGAATCTTCGGCCGATTGCGTCGATCGCACGAGGTACGCGCCGAGGCCCGCGAGCAAGGACAGCCCCACGATGATCCCGACCGCGACCTTCATCGGCACCTCGCGCCCTTGATCCACCTGATCGACGAGCGCGATCGTGTCCTTGCGCGCGCCGGCGCCCGCGTTCTCGCGCCGCGTGGCCTTCGCCTCGTCGGCATGCCGATCCGATCGCGGATCACTCGATCGCGTCGCGGGTCTGGCCTCGTCGGAGGGCTCGGGCGCCTCGGGGATCGTGCGGGGTGTGGGGGATTTTTGGTGCGGCGTGGTCGCACCGTGGGAGCTCAAACGGCCCGGGCTCGTGCGCGCGGGCGCAGGCGCCGCGACCTGGAACGGTTCGAGCCTCTCCACCACGTCCTGCGCGAAGTAGGGCCGATCCTCCGGCGCTTTTTCGAGGAGCTGGAACAGGAGCTGCTCGACGCCCTTCGGCAGGCCGCTCCGCACCTCCGTTTCGAGCGGCGGCGGCTCGGCCGTGCACTGGAGGTTCAGGAGCTGCCGCGGCGAGGCCGAGGAGAACGGCGGTTTGCCCGCGAGCAGCTCGTAGAACACGAGCCCGAGCGCGTAGAGGTCGGCGCGGTGATCGATGGTGCGCGCGTCGATCTGCTCCGGGCTCATGTACTGCAGCGTGCCGACGCTCTGCGTGTTCGTCTGGTTCATCGCCTGGAGCATCTTGGCGATGCCGAAATCCATGACCTTCACCGTGCCGTCGGTCAGGATCATGATGTTCTCCGGCTTGAGATCGCGGTGGATGATGGGCGGCTCCTGCCCGTGCGCCGCGGAGAGCGCCGAGGCCACGGCCGCCACGATGCGGATCGCCTCGGTCCAGGAGAGCCGCCCTTCCTCGCCGAGCATCGTGCGCAGCGTGCGGCCGTCGAGGAACTCGAGCACCATCGCGAGCTGCCCGTTCGCCTCGATGCTGGCCAGGCTCCGCACCACGTTCGGGTGCTCGAGGTGCGCGAGGATCTGCATCTCGTTCACGAAGAGCTTGCGGCCCGTCTCACTCTTCGCGAGCTCGGGGTGCAGGACCTTGAGGGCCACGCGCCGCTTCGACAGGCGCTCCTCGCCCTCGTAGACCTTGCCCATCCCCCCCTCGCCGACCAGGCGCCGGACGAGGTAATCACCGAGCTGCTCCATCACGCGTCTCCGATCCGCCGGACTACCTACGGATGACCCCCCCGGAGGACTTACAGGACGTGCGCATCTCCCCGGGATGGTGTAGCCATGGGCCAGGCGCCCCCCTCGACGTCTATCATGGTTTCCCGGTACGCTACCCTCCTCCTCCTCTCGCTCGCCGCCTGCTCGAAGAGCCCCGCCGAGCCCGACCCGCCCGCGTCCGCGGGGCAACAGGCGACCACCATCGCCCCGCTCGAATGGACCACGCCCGCGGCCTGGACGGCGCAGGATGCGCCGAAAAGCGGGCCGAAAAAGGCGGCCTACAAGACGACGAAGGTCGGCGACGACAAGGAGGAGGCCGACATCGAGGTCTTCTTCTACGGCACGGGCGCCGCGGGCGATCCGGAGAAGCGGTTCAAGGAGTGGTTCGACCAGTTCGACGGGAACGTGGGGGCCGAGGCCAAACGCGAGAGCTTCGACGTGGGCGCGCTCAAGGTCGAGACGGTCGAGGTCGCGGGCACCTACAAGATCGCGCTCGGTCCGAAGGTGGGCCCGAAGAAGCGCGCGGCGATGCAGATGGTGAAGGAGAACTTCCGGCTCGTCGGCGCGGCCGTGAAGACGCCGGATCGAGGCACCTGGTTCTTCAAGATGTCCGGCCCGAGCGACACCGTGCAGGCCGCGCGCGACGCGTTCCGGACGATGTTGCAATCGGCGAAGTGACTCAGGGCGGAGGCGGTCCGCCCGGTTTGTCGTGGTCCCACGGGAACGCGTAGGTCACGCACGGAGCCGAGAACAGCCGGAGATCGCCGTCCGCGCCGACCTCCGCCGCCGACGAGACGACGGACTCGAAGGCCACGTCTCCTTCGGCAAACCCGAGCAGCTCGCACATTTCCTGGTCGCCAAAGCCCCAGCTCACCATCTCGTCGCGGGGGTTGTCGTACTCGCAGCCGAAGCGGTAGCCCTCCGCGCCCGTCATGTCGATCGGCTTCTCGTAGACCCGGCCGTGCGCCTCGCCGTTGTAGGCCGAGAGCTCGAGGATCGTCTCGCCGTCGCGCGGGCCGCCCATGATCTCCAGGAAAAACCGCTTCGCCATCGCGTGGGTATGCGGCAGAATGTAATATACTTTCTGGTCGAACGTATTGCCCGAGGCCGCGAACGGGCCTTCGAGCGCGCATTCCCCATAGAAGCGCGATTTCGCGTGCGGCGGGATGGCGAGGCCGTGGTAGTCGAGGTGGAACGGGGTGAGCTTGTGTTTCACCTCCTCCTTCGGGATGCCATAAAGCGTGAGCGTGAGCGCGCCCGTGACCGGCGCCTGGGCCGTGTTGAGCAGGTGGACGTCGCCGATGATGCGTGAATACGGCGGGATGCGGACCGCCACGCCGTCCGGGAATTTCTGCACCTCGCGCTCGGTCTGCGTCGATTGCGCGTAGATGACGCCGCCCACGAGCGCGGCCGAGACCTGATCGTAATCCCGCTCCGAGCATTTCCAGACGCCGTCGGGGCCGTCGAACTTGTCCGACGGGACGAACGTCCAGTTGGAATGGTGCGAGGATTCGTTTTGCTGGAGCTCGACGGCGTTGACCCAGATCTCCGTCTCGTTGTTCAGCGTGATGCTCTGGCAGAGGCCTTTGATCTCCTGTCCCGCCTCGACGGTGAACTCGTCGAATTTATGCACAAACGGCGTCCCGGAGAGCTTTTCGCATGTCCCCGACGACGCCGCGTACTCGGCGCTCGGACACCCCTCGCAACGCGCGCCGGCCCCGTCCTCGACGCAGATCTTTTGATCGGCCCCGCAACCGAGCGCGACACAAGCCGCGCTCGGCGTGGCGCTCGGCCCCTCCGGCGCCGCCTCCCCTCCCCCGCACGCGCCGAGGACGAACGGCGCGAGACCCAGCAAGAGCGATGCGAATGATCGGCTTTTCATGAGCCCTCCTCCAAGCCGTCGAGTGTAGGCCAGGCCGAGCTCCGTCAATTGGGCAAACCGGCGCCGAGGCGGAAGTAAATCGACCGCCGCGCGCCACAAGCCGGGCAGAAGACACGCGCGACGCGGAGCCGCGACGTCCCGACCGTCTCCGCGAGGTGCTCGTCGACGCGCACCTCGCCGCCGCAACGCGCGCATGGTTTCCCTCGCGCCGCGATTTCCACCTCGGAGGCACTCGTGATCTCGATCGGACGCTCGGGCGAGCCGCCGGGCTCGAGCGAGGCGAGGCGTTCGCGATCCCGCGCGAGCTTGACCGCGGCGCGCTCGGCTTCCCGGCGCGCCGCACGGGGCGAAAGAGGCTTTTTCTTGCCGGTCATGCCTTGCCTACACGAGGAGATCGAGGCCCCGCGTGAAGAAATCGCGGGCGATCACGACCTCGTGCACCTCGTCCGGCCCGTCCGCGATCCGCGCGCTCCGCGCGTACCGGTACCAGGTCGAGAACGGCACGTCTTCGCTGTATCCGAGCGCGCCGTGCATCTGGATCGCGTCGTCGAGCACGTCGCAAAGCAGCCGCGCCACGTGGAGCTTCGCCATCGACGAGTAGGGCCGCGATTCCTTGTCGAGCCCCTTCTCCAGCATCGACGCGCAATGGAACGTCATCAGGTTGCCCGCGTGGATCCCGAGCGCGTGGTGCGCGATCTTCTTCTGGATGAGCTGGTGCTGCGCGAGCTTCTTGCCGAAGCTCTCGCGCGTCACGAGGTACTCCTTGCACATCGACAGCGTGCGATCGGCGAGGCCGAGCCAGCGCATGCAATGGGTCAGGCGCGCCGGCACGAGCCTCTGCTGCGCGAGCCGAAAGCCGTCGCCCACGCCTTTGAGCACCGCGTCGTCGCTCACGCGCACGCCGTGGAACGCAAGCTCGCCTTCGCGGTGATCGAGCAGCGGCTCGGACATCGTCGGGATGTCGCGCACGTACTCCACGCCCGGGGCATTCCGATCCACGAGGAACATCGTCGCCCCGCCTTTCGGATCGTCGCTCGTCCGCGCCATCACGATGAGGAACGAGGCGTCCCTGCCGCCCGTCGAATACCACTTGCGCCCCGTGATCACCCAGTCGCGCCCGTCGCGCGTTGCGCGGGTGCGCAGATTCGAGGGATCCGAGCCGGCGCCGGGCGCGGGTTCCGTCATGCAAAACGCGCTCGTGATCACGCCGTCCGCGAGCGGGCGCAGATAACGCTCCTTCATCGCCTCGGTGCCCACGCCGAGCAGGAGATCCATGTTCCCCTGGTTCGGCGCGTCGCAGTTGAACACCTTCGCGCCCACGGGCGAGCGCCCCATCTCGCGGAAGAGCACGCACATGCCCATGATGCCGAGCCCGCGCCCGCCATACGCCGGCGGCAAATGCGGGACCCAGAGGCCCTCGGCCTTCGCCTCTTCTTGCAGCCGCGACAAGGTCTCGCGTTTGCCCTCGCGATCCTCGGCCACGATCTTCGCTTCGTGCGGGACGACGCGCTCCTCGACGAACGCCCGCACCTTCTGCCGAAGCTCGGCGATCCCCGGGTCCAATTCGAAATTCATGCTCGCCTTCTCCGTTCGTCTCGCGCCCCGCCCGCGGCCTTGCGGCGCCAGCCGCACGCTTCATACCATGCCGCATGAGCGTACGCGTCGAACGATCGGGCCCCGTCACCACCGTCATCCTCGACCGGCCGGAGCGCCGCAACGCCGTCGACCGCGCCACCGCCGAGGCGCTCGCCGACGCTTTCCGCGCCTTCGACAGCGATCCGCACGCGTCCGTCGGCGTGCTGCACGGCGATCACGGCACGTTCTGCGCGGGCGCGGATCTCAAGTCGATCGCCGCGGGCGCGCCGAACCGCGTCGACGCCGAGGGCGACGGGCCGATGGGCCCCACGCGAATGCTCCTGCAGAAGCCGGTCATCGCGTCCGTCGCGGGGTATGCCGTCGCCGGCGGGCTCGAGCTCGCGCTCTGGTGTGATTTGCGAATCGTCGAGCAGGACGCCGTGCTCGGCGTGTTCTGCCGTCGCTTCGGAGTCCCGCTCATCGATGGCGGCACGGTCCGCTTGCCGCGCCTCATCGGGCTCAGCCGCGCGCTCGACCTCATCCTCACGGGCCGGCCGATCGACGCCGACGAGGCGCTGCGCATCGGGCTCGCGAACCGCGTCGTCCCCAAGGGCCACGCGCGGGAAGCTGCCGAGAAGCTCGCGCACGAGCTCGCCGCGCTCCCGCAGCTCTGCATGCGCGGCGACCGCCTGAGCGCCTACGAACAGTTCGATCTCCCCCTCGGCGAGGCATTACGCAACGAGCTTCGCCACGGCCTCGACGCATTGAGCGCGGAGACGCTCGAAGGCGCCTCCCGCTTCACCGAGGGCGCGGGCCGTCACGGAGGCACCGTCGGCTGATCGTCATCTCGGCGTCTCCCAATCGTCGTCCGCCGAGATTCCGCCCTCGTTCCACGTCCAGACGATCTTCTGGTACGTGAACGAAATCTCTTCACGCTCGGGCAGCTGCGAGGCGATCTTGCTGCGCGTGTTCGGCATCCGGAAGTTGATCGAGCTGATGTTCGCGTTCTCGAGGCGCACCGTGTAGTGCTGCTTCTCGATGCCGGTTTTGTCCGGCGTGTAGAACTGGAGCTCGAAGCTTTTGATGTTCTCGTTGTGGCAGAGGACGCTGTAAAGCAGCGGCGAGGACCGATCGAGGATCTTGGTCACGACGAACGGCTTGTGCACGCGTTTGCCCGTCGGACGACCGCTCGCCGGGTCGCGTGGGCTCACGATTTCGTGCATGGCCGCGATGACCTGAATCGATCCTTCGCGTCCTTTTTGCGTCACCGAGCCCAGGATGGCGCCCTGTTTTTCCGCGACGATTCTCAAGTGCGCGTTCAGGGCCATGGGGGATCCGTCAAGCCTGGGCACCAAATCTTGGAAGAGCTTACTCTCCCCCCGTCCTTCGGACAAACGAAAACCGGGCGGCACGTTGGCCGCCCGGCTGATTTCGCTGGGCGTCAGCCCAACATCACGTGATGGGCGACTCCCAGTCGTCCTCGGCCGTGATGCCACCCTCGGTCCACGTCCAGATGATCTTCTGGTACGTGAACGCGATCTCCTCGTACTCGGCGTACTTCATGAGATCGGGGTTCCGGTTGTTCGGCATGCGGAAGTTGATCGACGCGATGTTCGCGTTGATCAGGCGCACCGTGTAGTGGTTCACCTCGGTGCCGACGCCCTGCTGCGCCTTCACCTGCGGCGTGTAGTGCTTGAGCTCCCACTCCGAAACGTTCTCGTTGTTGACGAGCGCGTTGTAGAGCAGCGGCGACGCCTTATCGAGCTCCTTCGTCACGATGAAGGGCTTGTGCATGCGCTTGCCGGTCGGCAGGCCGCTCGCCGGATCGCGGGGGCTCATGATCTCGTGCGAGACCGCGATGACCATGATGCTGTTCTCGCGACCCTTCTGGGTCACGGAGCCCTTGATCTCGCCCTGCTTCTGCCCCTTCAGACGGAGATACGCATTGAGAGCCATGTTGACCTGACCTGTTCCTTCGTCGGCAATCTACCTGGACTCAGTCTACGCCCCATTGCGCGCTGGCAGATGTCTCACCCCTCGGGAACGATGGTGCACGGGTCAGCCGATGCTGAACCCGCGACCCCACGGGCACCGAGAAGGGCACCGTGTGGTGGGTTCGTATGTTCGGGGATTCTGCCCGCCCGTCAAGCATTTCTTCGATCGCCGCCTCTCCTCTTTTTGCCCACCGGACCCCCCGTCCGGCGCGCGTGCACGACAGGCGTAATATTTCCAGGACGACAAAACGAAAGCCGACCCCTCCTTTGCGCCGATCTCCCCGGATTCACTCAGGATCCAGGGAAAACGCAGGGGCAGCTCGGTTTTTGTGCAAAAGAATTGACGACCGTGGGGCGCTCGTGCATCGGGGCCGATCGCCCCGCCGAACCGTGGATCTAGAAGCCCGACGCGTCGCCTTCGGCCCACGCCGCGGCCCACGACATCGAGGCCGTCGAGCGAGAAAGGCCGTAGTGGCCGCGCGGATCGATCGCGATCGCGCCGCCCGTGGATCCAATCCGGGCACGCAAATGCTCGATCGAACGGCGGACCGCCTCCTCCGCCGCGATGCCCCCGCGCATGTGCTCGACGGCCGTGCGCGCGATGCAGAGCCGGATCATGCCCTCACCGTGGCCCGTCGTGGAGACCGCGCCCGCCTCGTCGTCGGCGTACGTGCCCGCGCCGATGATCGGCGAGTCGCCGACGCGGCCCACGCGCTTGTTCACCATGCCGCCCGTGCTCGTCGCCGCCGCGAGGAGCCCATGGCCGTCGAGCGCCACCGCGCCGATCGTATTGCCCGCCCAGCCCATTGGCGCCGCGCCCTCCCGCGCCGCCGCGAGCGCCTCGCGCGCCGCCTCCGTGACGAGCGCCTCGTCCCCCACGGGCACGAAGCCGCGCGCGCGGGCGAACCGCGCGGCGCCCTCGGACGCGTAAAGCACGTGCCGACCATCGTTCAGCGCGGCGCGCGCGATCGAGATCGGATTCGCAAAGCCGCGCAGATCGCACACCGCGCCCGCCGTGAGGCCTCGTCCCTCCATGATCGAGGCGTCGTGCGCGACGCGCCCCTCCTCGTCGAGGCACGCGCCCGTGCCCGCGTTGAAGAGCGTGTCGTCCTCGAGCGCGCGCGCGGCGCGCTCCACGGCGTCGAGCGCGCTGCCGCCCTGCCGCAGCACGTCGAGGCCCGCGCGGGCGGCGCGGAGGCAACCCTCGGCGTGTTTCGCGCGACGCTCGGGTTTGACGTTGCCGGCGCCGCCGTGCACGACGACGCCGAACCGGCCCAGAAATCCGCCCTGCGATACGATCGGTTCGCTCATCGGGGAGGGGCGCCACGGTAGCGCGGGACAAGCGCCTGCGCGAGCAAGACGAGCGGCGGGACGCACACGACGAACGCGCTCGCGCGGCCCGCAGCCGCGAGCTGGAACGCGGCGATCATGGCGACGACGAGGAGCACGGCGAACGCGGCGCGGCCGGACGAACCGCCTTCCCGCGTGGCTCCGAGCGGCGCGGCGAACGCGAGGATCACGAGCGCGATGCCGACCGCGGCGCGACGCTCTCCAAGGGGCGTCCCCGAAGGCGCCTCGGGGGCTCGCGCGGCGACCTCGAGCGCGCCGCCGGGCCCGAGCCTCGTGCCGCGAATCGCGTCCCGCATGCCCCCGTCCGCTTCGACGATCCAGACGCTCGGCGCCGCGGGCCTCGGGAAAAGGGGGTCGAGATCGGCGACCGCTGCGATCACGAGGGCCGGGCCGATCGCCGCGACGATCGCCCCGCCGAGCACGGCGCCGCGCATCACGCGCGAAGGCTCTGCGCCGAGCGCTTCGAGCGCGCGCGCCTCCCCGCGCGCGCGGGCGATCCTCGCCGCCGCGAGCGCGCCGAGCCCGCCCGCCACCGGCGCGAGCGCCGCGCAGAGCGCCGCCCTTTGCGCAAAACCTCCTCCCTCGTCCGTCGCCGTGACGACGAGCAGCACGACGGCCCCGACGAGCGCGGCGATGCCGAACGCGCGGCGCGCGAGGTTCCTGTCGTACGCCGAGAGCATCACGGCGCGACGGTTCGCTTGGCCGAGAGCGCGTACGTCATCGCGCACGGCAGGGCCGCGAAGGTCGGCTGCGCGCCCGTGACGAGATCCGCGCAGACCGAACCCTGCGACGGCGTGAACGTATACGCGAGCTCGCCCGAAAAACTCCCCGCGTCCTCGTCGAGTTGCCCCTCGGCGTGATCGCCGCGCACGATCGTGCAAGGCGGCAGGTTGCTCGGCGCCTCGCCCGCGCGCATGTCGACGGCGAGGCTCGTATCGAACGAGAAGCTGCGATCGTCGGGGCCGAGCGTCCCGGGGGTGACCTCGGCGCCGCTGTCCCAGTAGAGAGCGCCGTCGCCGCGCGAGAGGCGGACGTCGAACTCCCACGTCGCGGGCGAGCCGAGCGCGCCTTCGCCGCATGTCGTCGTCTTGCGCGTGGCGGAAACCTCGTACGTGCCGAGCAGCTCGCCGGGGTGATGGGGGTCGACCTTGCCGTCGCCGCACCCGACGAAGAGCGCCCCGGCGAGGACGACGAGGAGAAGCGTTGCAGCGGAGAAGGACATCGCCGTGAGCGTGGCGCGCGGCGGTCTGCGAGCACAAAAAAAGAGCGGGCCGGAGGTCTCACCTCTGGCCCGCTCAGGCCCCACATCCCTGGCCTGGACTCCGCGTCGACTCCCGTCGATGTCGAGATCCAGGCGGAGGCCAACTCTGACCCGGCCCGCCGGTGAAGAGGCGCGCCTCATGGCGCCTCCATGCCGGAGGACCTGATGCCCCGCGGCGCGAACGCCGCTACGAGCACCTCGTGATGGTCAGTAGCCCGAAGCCTCCGGGTTAGAGCCACGGGTATTCTGCATGGTGACCATCCCTCCTCCGGCTTGCCGGCACCCCGTTGCCGAGCCTGCGCTCGCGCGCTCGGCAGGCGTGGGTGTTCGTTCGAAGCATCGACGTGCGCAAGGCGCGACGATGTGGTTTCGTACCGACGCCAGGGTGCTCCCCAGCAGGACCAATCCCGGATGTGAATCCCTCCGGTACTGCTTCGACCCTATCACCTCAGCGTCCACGGCGCAAACCGCGAAACGCGAGAAAACCAGGCGTTCGAGCGCTGCTTTGTTGCTTCACGCGGACGGCGACGGATCGCTCGGCTCGAAGCTCGCGACGCCCGCGCTGCCTTGTTGCCCTTGCCGCACACGGGACAGCACCGCGTCGAGGAACGACTTCGGATGCACGCCGCTGCGCACGATGCGACGGCGCTGCGGGAGCGTGACCGACTCGACCGCGAGCGACGTCGCCGTGCCCCGCCCGTACGAGGCGAGCGTGACGACCGCGGTCACCTTCGTGCCGTCGTGCGTGCGACAGATCGTCACGGTGCGACGCACCTGCACGTCGTCCTCGGACCAGCGCGCGAGCCAGTCGTCGGTCATCGCGTCGGGCTCGACGATCACGAGCCGCGCAGGCATGGCCACGGCCGGATCCTCGGCGGCCGAGAGCGCTTCGCGAAAGCCGAGCACGAGCCTGCAGGGCAGCGGCTCCGCGGCGTCGCCCGCCTCGATCACGAAGCCCATCTCCCCTTCCTCGCGTTCGCCGCGACCCGATCGCTCGACCCGCGAAGGCGGGCTCTGATCACCGCGCGACGACGGCTTGCCGCTTCCCCCTGGCACCACCGCGAAGAATGGCGAAATCACTTTCGTGACCACGGCCCGACGATACACGAGCGGCACGCCGGAGCGCGCGGGATTTCGTGCGTGTTCCGCGCGTCTTCCCGCTCCGCCCGAGGCGGGAAGACGAGCCCTTCCCGTATCGCTCGGGGCTTGCCGTGAAGCGCTCCGGTCCCGTCCGCTCCTCCCCTGGGGCGCGCCCTGACCGAAGCTGCGAAACGCCGTTTGCGGCGGGCGACCGTGGGGGACTGACGCGCCGCGTGAAGCGACGTGGCTCATCGCACTAGGCAATCGGCCAAGGTCCGCCTAAGGTGTCGCCGAACGTCGCCGCCGGACCGTCCGTGACGGCGGCGCGGCCCTCCTTTTCGCATCGCACGAAGCGTCGAATGAAGCAGCTCAGCATCCCGCAGATATCTCTGCTCGTCCTCGTCAGTGCCGTCTACTTCTTCCTTCTGTGGTTCGTGGACCGCTCGATCGACGAGCGGCTGCGCGTCTGGTTCCGGTACGTGGCGGTGATCGGCACGACCGCGCTCGCCGCGTTCGGGATCACGAAGCTCACCGACGACCACGCCCGCACCGTCGACATCATGAAGGCGGCGCTCGCCATCTCGGCGGCGGGCTGCGTCTTCTACGAGCATCACCGCGCGGCGATGAAGCGCCCGGTCTCCGAGCGCTGGAAGAAGTACATCGGCGTGACGCTCGCCGTGGCGTCCATCGTGGCTTACTTCAACGGGTTCCGCTTCGGATACCCGCAGTATTACCACCGATGGGACCAGTTCCACTATTACATGGGGGCCAAGTACTTCAAAGAAATGGGGTACGACGGCCTCTACAAGTGTTCGCTCATCGCGCAGGACGAGCTCGGGGTCGTCAATTACAAGCACGACGACGGCCGAGTCGAGCGCATCGACATGACGAAGGAGGTTCGCCACCCGGACAAGAAGATCCGGAACCTCGGCGGCGACAACCTCCTCGTGCCCGCCGCGCAGTTCCTCGAGAACCCCGGCGAGACGTGCAAGAACCACTTCCCCCCGGAGCGCTGGGAGAAGTTCAAGGAAGACGTGAAGTTCTTCCGGGCCGTCTCGGGCAAGGGCTACTGGGAGGACATGCAGAAGGACCACGGGTACAACCCGCCGCCCGTGTGGACCATCATGGGCCGGTTCTTCGCCGAATTGCAGCCGGCCAGCGTGTGGTATTGCCAGCTCCTCTCGGCCCTCGACATCGTGTACACGCTCGCCATGTTCGCCGCTCTGTGGTGGGCATTCGGATGGCGCGTCTTCGCGGTCGGAGCGATCTTCTGGGGCTGCCAGTCGTCGGCGCCGTTCTACTGGACCGGCGGCGCGTTCCTGCGGCAGGATTGGCTCTTTTTCCTCGTCCTCTCGGTCTGCCTGCTCCGGAAGAAATACCCGAAGCTCGCGGGCGCGGCGCTCGTTTATGCCGGGCTCTTGCGCATCTTCCCCGGCCTCTGCGTCGTCGGCCTGCTCGTGACCGTGGGCTGGACGATCGCGCGGAAGCGCAAGATGACGGGCGAGCAGGTGCAAATGCTCCTCGGCGGCACGGCCGCGGCGGCGGTGCTCATTCCGCTGAGCCTCGCGGTCTCGGGCCCGCGCTCGTATCACGATTTCTACAAGCACACGCTCGAGGTCCACGACCAGACCCCGCTCACGAACCACATGGGCCTGCGCGTCCTCGTCGCGCACGACATGAAGGCGCAGGCGATCTCGCAGATCGGCGAGGCGCTTTCGCCCGTCTCGGAGCGGCTCAAGGCCCGCGGCCTCATGAACCCGGACACGGTCCAGAAGATCAGCGACGTGTTCCATTACAAGGAGGCCGCGAGCAAGGCCTCCGGGCGCATGAAGTTCACGAAGGACGTCAAGCTCACCGACCCCTTCGAGACCTGGAAGAACATGCGCAACGAGCGGTACAAGAAGTACAAGGTCGTCGCGTATCTGATCATCGGCCTCACCCTCGCGCTGAGCGTCTGGGTGCAGCGCCGGGTCAAGAACCTGTGGGTGGCGCAATGCCTGGGGCAGATCTGGATGATCCTCCTGTCCCAGCTCACCTGCTATTACTACTCGTTCATGATCCTCACGGCGCCGCTCACGAAGGTGCGGAGGGATATCGAGGCCCCGCTCTTCGGCCTCGCGGCGCTGAGCCAGTTCGTGTGGATCAGCTCCTACTGGAACGACGACAAATACACCGCGCTCACCCTGATCTCGCTCGTCTTCTGCCTCGGCCTCTTCCTCGCGCTCATGCCGAAGACGGTGGAGCCGAAGATCGTCCCCCTCAAAGACGAGCCCGACGTGACGCCCCCTGCCAAGGCCTGACGGATTCATCGCCATGAGCACGAACGATACGATCGACATGCCCCCGCCCGCCGAGCCCGAGGCCCCTCCGCCGCCGAAGCTCCGCAGCGAGCCCGTCCTGCGCGGGCCGAATGAAGAAAAATCCCTCGGCGCGTTCCGCAAGGTGCCGCGGACGGGCGTGATTTACGTGATGGGCGAGGCCACGAAGCACGGCTATCGCCCGGGCGTGGACGTCGACGAGGACGCCTGGTGCAACCTCGGCCAGGGCCAGCCCGAGACCGGCCCGCTGCCGGGCGCGCCCCCGCGCTGCGAAGCCGTGACGATCGCCGGCGACGATCAGGAATACGCGCCCGTCGCGGGCCTCTGGGAGCTGCGCGAGGCCATCGCCGATTTCTACAATCGCGCCTACCGGCGAGGCATGCCCTCGCGGTACAGCGCGGAGAACGTGAGCGTCTCCGGCGGCGGGCGGGCGTCGCTCACGCGCGCGGCCGCCGCGCTCGGCCAGATCAACCTCGGCCATTTCCTCCCCGATTACACGGCGTACGAGGAGCTGCTCGACGTCTTCCGCCTCTTCTCGCCCATCCCGATCCTCCTGGAGAGCGAGCGTGGTTATGCCTTTTCGGTGGGCGACCTCCGGCGGGAGATCCAGGGCCGCGGCCTCGGCGCGATCCTCACCTCGAACCCGTGCAATCCGACGGGCAAGCACGTCCGGGGCGAGGAGCTCGCCGCGTGGGTCGGCACCGCGCGCGACCTCGATTGCACGATGCTCTTCGACGAGTTCTACTCCCATTACGTGTACGGCCTCGGCGGGCCCGCGCCGATGGAGAGCGCGGCGCGGTACGTGGAGGACGTCGATCAGGACCCCGTGGTCATCTTCGACGGGTTGACCAAGAACTGGCGATACCCGGGCTGGCGCGTGACGTGGACCGTGGGGCCGCGCGAGGTGATCGACGCGGTGGCGAGCGCGGGCAGCTTCCTCGACGGCGGCGGCTCGAAGCCGATGCAGCGCGCGGCGGTGCCCCTGCTCGACATGGAGCACGTGCGGGCCGAGACGGCGGCCATTCAGCGGACGTTCTCGAAGAAGCGCGACCTCATGCTGGAGGGCCTGCGCAAGCTCGGCATCCAGGTCGACGTGGCGCCCGAGGGGACGTTTTATTGCTTCGGCTCGGTCGCGGATCTGCCGCCGGGCCTGAACGACGGGCATTCGTTTTTCCGGGCCGCCCTCGAGCACCGCGTGATCGTCGTGCCGGGCGAGTTCTTCGACGTGAACCCTGGCAAACGACGGGCGCACCGGGCTTCGCGGTTCCGGCACCACGTCCGGTTCTCGTTCGGCCCCGGCGAGGAGTCGCTGACGCGCGCGCTCGGTCGGCTGGAGAAGATGATCAAGAGCCACGCGTGACGCCGAGCGCCCGCTCGAGCGTGGCGTCGTCGAGCTCCTCCTCGGCGGCGCGCTCGAGCGCGGCGCCGAGCCCGGCATCCCCTAGCGCCGCGAAAAGAGTCCGAGACGCCCGAGCATCCGCCCCACGGCGCGGAAGGCGTCTGCCCGGCCAAACTGGAGCAAATGGCCGCCGTGGAACGTCTCGAGCGGCGCATTGAAATGCGCTGCGAGGCGGCGCGCGTGATCCACCGGGGTGATCTTGTCCTCGCTCGCCGCGAGCACGAGCACCTGCTCCGAAGGGATCCGCGAGGGCCGCGCGAACGGGCTCACGACGCGGTGCACGGCTTCGAGCTCCTCGTACTGGCGGCGCTGCTCCTCCAGGCTGCCCACGAACCGGCCCGCGGCCCGCGCGACGTCGGCAATCGAGGCGAGCGGAATGATCGGGACCGCGAATGCGAGCCGCTCATCGACGGTCGAGAGCAAGCTCGTCGAATATCCGCCGAGGCTCATGCCCATGACGCCGACGGCCTCGGATCCACGATCCCGCAGGAACGAGACGAGCGCGCGCAGATCGAGCACGGCCTGGCGAAAGCCCTCGTTCGTGACGCGCGGATCGCTGCCGGGAAAACGCGGCGACGCCTCGTCCGAGCGCACGGCGTGGAAGGGAAGCACGAAAAGCGCGACGTCGAGGCCGCGGTCGTAGAGCCATTGCACGGGCCAGATCCGCTCTTCGAGGCGATACTGGCCGCAGCGGTATCCGTGAATCAGGATCGCCGCCGGCCGCGCGGGCCCCGCATGCAAAAAGAGGCGCGCCGCCGCGGCTGCGTTCGCCTCGTGCGACAGATACCTTTCACGGACGTCCGCGGCGAGCGGCTCGAACCCGCTCGGCCACGTCAGATCCAGCACCGTGCCCGGCTCGGCCCCGCCCATCGGCCGCACGCGCGTGATGGACGGCGTGATCGGCGCGGGTGTCGGGAAAAACCGCGGCTCGTAATGCTCGGGCCGGTCGTAGGTGTGCCGGAGCAGCGCGAGCGCTTCCATACGCGCCGCGTGGCCGAGGGCCTCGGGATCCGGGTGCCCCTTGGGCCGGCCGCGCCGGAGCAGCAAGGCCCCGCCCACGGTGGTATCGAAGCGCGAGGCCGCGGTGCTGAGAAGGCTGCGTAGCACGAAGCATTCTTACCACGGAGCTTGCCCCCGACGGAAGCCTCGCTCGAGGTCGGCGGGCTCCTGTGCCCGAAGCTCTTCGGAGACCCGCCCGATCCCCGGCGATGCGCGCACATCGCGATGGTCGAGCCCGTGGTCCCCTGGCCCGCGCGATTGCTCCTCGCGCCGCTGCTCGCAATGACCGAAGAGGAGCTTTACGAGCTCTGCTACAAGGACCCGGCCGCGCTGCTGGCGCGGGTTGGCGAGGCCGAGGCGGCTCGAACCTCTCCTCAAAAAATGACATCTGCGGAAGCGGGGTGAGTCGAACACCATGCCGAAGGCACGCACCGAGTAGCAAACGGGCTCGGCCCCACGGCCGATTCTCGCTTCCAGTTGCGATCGGCGGAAGACGGAGGACTCGAACCCCACACCCGTAGGTGCACACTGTTTTCGAAACAGGTCTGATCCCTGATCAGTTCGTCTTCCAGAATGGCAGAGAGCAGAGGAGTCGAACCCCGCAGCGAGGCTGCCCTCCGTGTTCAAAACGGCGCCGGGTCCACACCCGGAATGCTCTCTATACGGCGGAAGAAGGAGGACTCGAACCTCACACCCCGGAGGGTGCGCACTGTTTTCCAAACAGGCCTGATCCCTGATCAGATCTTCTTCCAAATCCCCCGCTCGGCGCCGCAGCGCCGCGTGGGGGGGCAGGTAGGGTAACGTTGGACGGCCATGCTCAGAACCGCCGCCCAGGGCGTCCTCGGTCCGCGAGCAACTGCGCCGAGTCGGGCCCGCTGGAAGGCGACGCCGCGCTCGTCGAGCGCGCGCCTTCCGGCGATGAAGCCCCATTCGCCTCGACGATCCGCGAGGCGATTGCGAGCAACAGGACACCAACGAGCACGATTGCAGCGACGGCTGCAGACTCCATGGGCAAACGAATCCGAACGCCCTCGAATTGATTCGTATCGAGCGTCACGACGATCTCCTCGGTGAAGGATTGTTCAAAAAAGACCCCGCGGGCGCGCTTCGAGGGACGAAGAGCCCCCGCGGGATCCGGGGCAGCGCCCCGGGGAAACGGCTTCAGATGAACCCCATGCTCAGCCGCGAAGCGCGGGGGGAATGTCAGCTCGCGGGGCAGTAATGCACCCAGATCTCGGGGATCCTGCGAGCGCCGAGCCGGACGACGGGGGCCGCGGGCAACCACCGGGGCTTCTCGGGCTTCTTCAAAAGCTTCATGCCCGCCTGCTCCGGGGTGCGACCGCGCTTCTTCGCATTGCAGCTCTGGCAAGACGCGACGATGTTCTCCCAGACCGTACGGCCCCCCTGCACGCGCGGCAGGACGTGGTCGTACGTGAGCTCGCCCGCGTCCTTCTGGACGCCGCAGTACTGGCAGCGGAAGTCGTCACGCACGAACACGTTCGTACGGGAAAACTTGATGCCACGCTTGTGCGAATTCCCATGACGCTTCAGCCGGACCACAGCCGGCGCGCGAATGGTCATCGTGGGCGAACGAATCTCGTCGTCGTACGTCTCGAGCACCTCCACCTTACCCAGAAAGCTCAGGGTCACGGCGGTCTGCCAGGAGATGACCTGATGGGGCACCATCCAGGGCGTGAGCAGCAACGTTTGCGCGGTCATGATCCACCTCTCCGTCTACCGTCTCTTCTTCTTCATCGTTCTCTCCAACTGCGATGATCCGGTGCTCGGAGGGGGATTCGAACCCCCAATCGACCAGGTTTGAGCTGGCCACGTTTGCCATTTCGTCACCCGAGCAGCGGGATGCTGGTGTCCACGGAGGGAATCGAACCCTCAACGCCCTCACGGGCACGGTATCTGAGACCGCTGCGTTTGCCAGTTTCGCCACATGGACATTTTTGTGGAGGGGGAGCCCTCGATGGGGCTCCCCCTACGTCCCTCACTCCACTTCGTTTCGTTCGGGACTACCCCGGGTCATCGCTGCTGTCTCTGTTGGGAACGACAGCGCAATCACCAGGTACGGTCTGGGTGGAGGGATTCGAACCCCCAATCCCCGGCTCCCGACGCCGGTGCTCTACCAGATTGAGCCACACCCAGAGAGTGTCATCGGTGGGAGTCGAACCCACACGCCCTTGCGGGCACAGGATCTCAGCCTGCTACGTATGCCATTCCGCCACGATGACATGAGTATCCACGGAGGGATTCGAACCCCCATCAAAACGGTTTCTAAGACCGCTGCGTTTGCCCGTTACGCCACGTGGACATGGTCTGGGTGGGGGGATTCGAACCCCCAGTCTCCGGCACCCCGAGCCGGCGCTCTACCAGGTTGAGCCACACCCAGATGAATTCGGACATACCCTCGCCAGGAGTCGAACCTGGAACGTCGAGCTTCGGAGGCTCGCGCCTGCATGTACCGGCAGGACGAGGGCATGGTCTCCCTGCGAGGAGTCGAACCTCGCCAGTCGGATTCGTAGTCCGACGCCTGGCCGCCAGGACAGGGAGAGAAGTGAGGGGGCAGGTCAGCAGCCTACCCCCTCGGCGAATTGGCACACCCGGCGGGAATCGAACCCGCGTCACTGGATTGAGAGTCCAGCTGCCTGACCCACTAGCAATACGGGTGCATGAGCGCGGTGAGGGAGAATCGAACTCCCATCCCGAGTATGGCACACTCGGATTCTACCGTTGAACCACCACCGCAATTCGTGGAATGACGGGGATTCGAACCCCGATCTCTGCCGTGCGAGGGCAGTGTTCTACCCAGGTTGAACCATCACCCCATTCGAAGGCGCCCTCGAGGAGGATCGAACTCCCCTCGCCCGATCGACAATCGGGCTGCCTCACCAGATGCATACGAGGGCAAAACGAGAGTGGAGAAGGCCGGATTCGAACCGGCGACCCCCTGACTGCCAGCCAGGTGCTCTACCCACTGAGCTACGACCCCAGAGGGGAGCCGCCCAGAAACACCGCCTGGCCTCCCGCTCATGGCCATGGTGTCTCCGAACGACTCCTGCGAACGAGTGGAATGACGGGGACTCGAACCCCGATCCCTGCCGTGCAAGGGCAGTGTTCTTCCGTTGAACCATCACCCCGAACCGTGAATCTGCGCCGCCGACGGGACTCGAACCCGCGTCCGCCTCATGGAGATGATAACCTTCCCCTGCCGGCCCGGGCTCGGGCGAGTTGACGGAAAAGGTGTTTAGGTGCTCTACCCTCTGAGCTACGACGGCAAAAACGTGGGACAATTGCGATAACCATCATCGTTCGGCCCGGCCCCCGGGCGAGGGTTTGATGACGGATGTACCGGACGATTGTCCCAGCGCCCCCGGGGGGATTCGAACCCGCCCTCACCTGATCGACAATCAGGCTGCATCACCAGAGTGCATTCGGGAGCAAACCGGACGAGGAGGCGCGTGTGGAGGCACGCGCGCCCTCGTCCTTTCGACTGCAATTCAGGCTCTCGAGAAATCGGCCATCACCTGCGGTGCGGCCGCGTCGAAGCCCACGACGTCCAGCATGCCGGGGTCCTGCGGATCGGCAATCGTGAAGCCCGTGGAGGTCATGCCGACCACGACGAGCTTTGCGGGACGGCCCATCGCCTGACGGTAATCGCGGAGGGCCTGGAACGGATGAATCTCACCCGCCCAGGTCTCGCTGTCCGTGTAGACGACGAACGTGTCGACCTCGACCTTGTTCTTTTGAGCCCAGATCATCGGCAGCGCGCAGTCCGTGCCGCCGAAGGGCAAACCACTGACCATGCCGAGCACGTCGTCGAGGCGTTGCCTCGGCGACAGGGGCAAGGACATGACGCCCGAGACGCCGCGAGGGCCGAATGCGCCGCCCGCGGAGGCGAAGGCCAGGGTGGAAAACGACGGCTCGATGCGCGCCGTCGCCATCGCCATGGCCGCGCTCGCGACCCGGGGCGTGAGGCCCGGGATCCCCGCGATCGCGCCCGAATCCATCGAGCCCGACACGTCGAGGGCGAGCAGGTGCTTCTTTCCCGTCGGCTCGATCGACCGGAATGCGAGGTAAAACGCCTCGTCCAAAGCGTCCACGATCTCGCGCACCGGCGCCCAGGTGAGCGCATTCTCGCGCATCTGGGCACGCTCGCCCCGGCCTTGCGCATAGACGCGCAATGCGGAGAGAACGCTCACCGGGTGAATCCGGGCCCGCCGGAGCCGCTCGACGTCCGTGAGGCGCGTGGCCACGAGCCTCGCGGCCGCGCTCATGGGCGCGAGCAACCCAACGGCGGTCATCTTGCCGAGGTTCCGGAGCAGCGCCGTCTGCGGCATGTGGGGGAGCAGCGCTTCCCACACGGCAGGGTCGTTCTTCCACTCCGTGGGCACCATCTCGTGCGTGAGGCGATGCTCGCGCACGAGCGTGACGAGCCGCTCGCGCGGCGCGTCCTTGGCCTCCTCGAAGGCCCGCACGAGGGCCGGCAGCTTCTCGGGGTCGAGAGCGCCGCCCTTGGCAGCCTCGTTCTTCACGGCGCCCATACCGCCGACGATCCAGCGGTACATCGCGCCGTGCTCGTCCGTGACGGGCGTCGGGTGCGAAAGCCGCAAGAGGTCCTTGTGGCTCCAGCCGTCCCGCTGCCGGTACTTCACGGCCTGGTAGGCCAATTCATCCGCGCTCTTGCCCTGGTACCACGCGCCGATCGCGCTGCGGAGGCCGCGGCCCCAGCGACGGAAGCCCTCCACCGCTCGCGCGAAGTGGAAAAGATCCGTTCCGGTGCGACAAACCTCCGGCAAGGCCGCGAGCGCGGACTTGCGGACCTCGGGGCGGGCGTGCCCCGCGGCCATCGCCAGGGCGAAGATCGCGGGCTCGTTCTTGGGCGCGCGGCCCGAGCGGCTGATCTCGACGATACGCCGCACCGTCCGCTCGCCGTCCGTATCGAGGCAACGCCCGAGGGCGCGCGCGTTGTCTTGCGTCAAAGCGCGCTCGGTCGCGTAGTAGGTGCCGCCCTCGCAGCCGAGGACGAGCCACCGGTCGAGGCGGGCCCAGTCGTCGAGCTCGAAGACGAAGCCGCCGGCGTAATTCTCGACCTGATCGGGCCGCGCCTTGTCCTTTTGCCGGGTGAACAGCGCGGCGAAGTGCTGGATGTAGTTGGTCATCGGAACCTCCGGCCCGCGCTGCGGGCGAGCGAAAGAGAAGAAAAAACAAGGGATGGAGCGACGGATGAGCTGGTTGATCTCGGATGTTTCCTTCCGGAATCCAGTAACAGTGGATAACCGAGATCGTCCGACCCGTCCCTCGGTTGGGCGTACGGGAATCGAACCCGCCTTCACAGGGTCACAACCTGCCCTCATCAGCCAGATGAGTAACGCCCACGCAATGGCGCCCCGTGGGGGAGTCGAACCCCCGGCAACCGGATTGAAAGGCCGGTATCCTGACCGCTAGACGAACGGGGCATGGGGGGTTGGTGGTGGGGTAACCGTGCCCGTTTCAAGGAGCACGGCTACCCCACCACCACCAGAAGCGAAGCCCTCGCCCGGAATCGAACCGGGGAGACCCTGGATACGAAGCAGGGCGCTCGACCATCGAGCGACAAGGGCAAAAGACGGCTCCAACGGAGGGATTCGAACCCCCATCCTCTCACTTAACAGGCGAGTGCTCTACCGGGCTTGAGCTACGTTGAAACGCGCAGGGACGACGTGCCCCTGCGGCATCGCGTTGTGTATCGGAATCGATTGTCATAGAACGAGTCCCGCCTCCGGAGAGGTGGGATGCGTCGTGGATCCGGAGGGGATCGAACCCTCGCCTGCCGCTTAAGAGGCGGCTGCTCTACCCTTGAGCTACGAATCCGAAGCGGGCGGCGCTCTTCGGGCGCACGTCGCCTGCACGCGCGTGTTTCTCTCACGCGCCGGTGTGGACGGGAGGAATCGAACCTCCAAGCAAACGCGGATGGTTTACAGCCACCTGGGCTCACCAATGCCCAGCGTCCACGTATCAGGGTGTCGATAGACTTGCTGCGCGCCCTGGAGCGCTCGCGGCGTCTCTCGACCCCCTGTCATTTTCTCCCCGGCGGACCAAAACGAAGAAGGCCGCCAGGGGTTTCCCGGGCGGCCTCCTCGGACACGTCACGTCGTGACGATCCTAGGATCCACCCGTATCGAGAGGCTCGAGACCACGCACCAAGCCCGATTCCTTGGCCGCATGATACCGCGAAGGGCTCCGCAGGAGGTCGCTCGGGTCCACGCCCGGCAGCTCGCCGGCGTTCCCCTTCGCGTCCTCGTTGTACAGATGCTTGCCCATCGCCATTCCCTCGCCCCGTTTATCTTTACTTCGTTTCGACGCTTGGGTCAACCATTTTATTCGTTGCCCCGTCGATTTTATTTTCATCGTCTGCCGATATCGCATTCGGCAGATGGAGGATCCGGGAGGCCTCGAACCTCCACGCTTCCGCTTCAGAGGCGGACGCTCTGCCCATTGAGCTACGGATCCAAAACCGCATCCCCACGTCCCCGCCGCCGCGCTCGAGGCGCAAAAACGACGAAGGCCGCCAGGTTTCCCGGGCGGCCTCCTCGGACACGTCACGCCGTGACGATCCTAGGATCCACCCGTATCGAGAGGCTCGAGACCACGATTCGCCGTCGAGCTCGATTCGCTCGCCGCCAGATCGCGCGAAGGGCTCTGCAACCCCGAGACACCGAAGAGACCCGCGCCCGGCAGCTCGCCGGCGTCGCCCTTCGTGATCTCGCGATACAGATGCTTGCCCATCGCCATTCCCTCGCCCGTCTCTCTACATCCATTTCGACGTTCGGTCAACCATTTCATTCGTCGACCCGTCGATTTTATTTTCGTCTTCTCGTCTGCTGCGCTCGACGCGCAGCATGGAGGATCCGGGAGGTCTCGAACCTCCACGCTTCCGCTTCAAAGGCGGATGCTCTGCCCATTGAGCTACGGATCCACTCGAGAGAGGCCATTGCGCGCGCCTCACGCGCTGCGCCCGCTCCCCTGTCCCTTCCCCTCGCCTTGTGCTTTACATCCATTTCGACACTCGAGGCAAGGAAATGTTTTGATGGCCCGTCGATTTTATTTTCGTCTCTCTTCAACCCCGTTCGCTTCGAAATGGATCGCCCAGCTTTCTCTCTATATAAGGAGGTGGATCCGGGAGGGCTCGAACCTCCACACTTCCGCTTAAAAGGCGGCTGCTCTACCCATTGAGACTACGGATCCGCATGCTGCGAATACACCTCGGGCCTCATCGCATCCAAATCAATGCGATCCCCGCCGAAGACACACCACGGCCCCGGCACGCGCGCGCCCTCGATGCCAATGCAATCGATACACGCCTGCCCCGGAGCGCATCACGCGCCCTCACGATCGTTCTTCCAAGCGAGGCCCAAGAAGGCACCCCCACGCCCCGCTCCGCGAGACGCAAAGGACCCAAGATAGCCCCGCTCGATACACCTCTCCCCGCAAAGGGCCCCAATACGAGGCCCATTCGAGGACAAACGCTCCCCTTCCACCACCCCCACGGCATCAAATTCGCCGAGGAGAAGGCCTAAAACGCCGAAGGCCGCCTGGGATCTCCCGAGGCGGCCTTCGCAGTCGTCAGAATGACGCTTGCTCTACCGCCTACGTGCCCCCCTCCGGGTTGCCGAGCTGCCGCGAATCACGAAGCGTATACGCGCGAAACGACTCGGTTTTGCCGGACTTGGGCGCAAGATGTCCCGCGCTCTGCAGTCGACCGAAGGCCACGCACGCGACCCCTGCTGCCGTCAGCAGGGCTCGTTCGTGGTTTCGGTCGGTCGCAGGGCGGATCAACATGTAAAAACTCTCCGGCGAGAGATACTCGTCTCGGATCGACTTTGCAACAAAAAAGTTCCCGCTTATCTCATTTTCGTTCGGGCCCCGCCCCGGACACGCGCCGAGCACGAGATGCGCACCCGAACCAAGGCCCCATGACGCTCTGCATCGCGGATGCCACGGGCGGAGACCGTCCAGGGCGGCCAGCAAAGTGCCGTCATCGGGAGGCTATGGAACGACGGCCCTCGCTGGTAGAGTCGCCGCCCTTCCCAGCCCCGGTGGCCCACGAAGCCCCAGACGGCGCGAGAGATCGGCCCCGGGCAAATAACCAGGAGACGTCATGGGCAAGTTCACCGTCACGCACGAGATCAACTGCGACGAGGAGACCTTCTGGAAGATCTTCTTCGACAAGGCCTTCAACGAGAAGCTCTACAGGGATCGCCTCAGCTTCCCGAGGTTCGACATCCTCGAACAGACGGAGACCGATACCCGGATGAGCCGAAAGGTCGCCGGACAACCCAAGATGGACGTCCCCGCCCCGGTCGCCAAGTTGCTCGGCTCGGGCTTCAGCTACACGGAAGAAGGCAGTTTCGACAAGGCCACCAAGGTCTGGCGCTGGAAGTTGATCCCCTCCACCATGGCCGACAAGGTGCGCAACGAAGGCACGATGCGTATCGAGCCCGTCGGCGATAAGAAGGTCCGTCGCATCGCCGAGATCACCATCGAGGCCAAGGTCTTCGGCATCGGAGGCCTCATCGAGAGCTCCACCGAGAAACAGCTCCGCGACGGCTGGGGCGACAGCGCCGTCTTCATGAACGACTGGATCAAGACCCACACCTGAGGGCCCCGGACGCCCGCTCGGCCCCAGCCACCCTCCCACCACCTCGGCTGGACCGACGATTGCATCGCCCCGGGCATGAGAGGTCCGACAGGGCGAGCGAGGAGGCCGGAGCCAACGCCGCGTAGCGCGCGAATCGCACAGCGCCGCGCGGACGAGCGCGGCAGCCCCATCACGTTCGGAGAGCCCGGCCGTACCCCCAAAGCACGCAAGGAGCCGCTGCACCTGCCCCACGTGGTCATCGTGGGCGGCGGCTTCGGCGGGCTCTACGCCGCCAAGGCCCTGCGCCACGCGCCCGTGCGCATCACCCTGCTCGACCGCAAGAACCACCACCTCTTTCAACCGCTGCTTTATCAGGTCGCGACCGCAGGCCTGAATCCGGCCGAGATCGCCGCGCCGATCCGGCGCGTGCTGCGCGATCAACGAAACGTGCAGGTGCTCCTCGGCGAGGTCACGGGCATCGATGCGAAAGAGCGAACCGTGACCTCGTCGGCCGGGACATTCGGATACGATTACCTCATCCTCGCGACCGGCGCGAGCCACTCGTATTTCGGGCACGACGAATGGGCGCCCATGGCCCCGGGGCTGAAGAGCCTCGAGGACGCGCTGGAGATCCGACGCCGCGTGCTGCTCGCATTCGAGAAGGCCGAGTGCTGCGCGCCCACGCCCGAGGAGCGCGCCGCATGGCTGACGTTCGTGATCGTGGGCGGAGGACCGACGGGCGTGGAGCTCGCCGGGACGCTGGCCGAGGTCGCTCATCATACGGTGGCGAACGATTTCCGGGTGATCGATCCGACGGCCGCGCGGATCGTGCTCGTCGAGGGGATCGATCGCGTGCTGCCGACGTATTCGGAGCTGCTCTCGGCGCGCGCGAAGCGGCAGCTCCAGCGGCTCGGGGTGGAGGTGCGCACGGACGCGCGGGTGACGGGCATCGACCCGGAAGGCGTGCTGATCGGCGAGGAGCGAATCGCCGCGAAGACGGTGCTCTGGGCCGCGGGCGTGAAGGCGTCGCCGCTCGGGCAATCCCTCGGCGCGCCGCTCGATCGCGCCGGGCGCGTGAAGGTTTCGCCGGATCTGTCGGTGCCCGGGCATCCGGAGGTCTTCGTGATCGGCGACCTCGCCGCACTGGAGCAGGACGGATCGCCCGTGCCGGGCCTCGCGCCCGCGGCGATCCAGGAGGCGAAGCATACCGCGAAGAACATCGTGCGGTCGCTCCGAGGCGATGCGCGGCTGCCTTTCCGTTACCGCGACAAGGGCACGCTCGCGACGATCGGGCGCAACGCGGCCGTGGCGGATCTCGGGCGCATCGAGCTCTCGGGCTTCGTCGCGTGGCTCGCGTGGCTCCTGATTCACGTATTTTTCCTGATCGGGTTCCGGAATCGGCTCCTCGTGCTCTTCGATTGGGCCTTTTCCTACGTGACGTACGAGCGCGGCGCGCGCCTCATCACGGAGACGAGCCCCAAGGCCGCCCGGACCGAGCCAGAGCCCCGGCGCTGAGCGGCGCGCGATTCTCCGAGCGAACGCGGGAGGCCCCTGCCGCCCTGGACGCGCGGCGGGGGCCGTGATAGCGTTCACAAAGGTCTTCGCCAGCACGCGTAGGCCGCACCTTTCTTTCGTGGCGCCGGCGCGCGGCGCCCCCAACCCATTCGCCGGAGCACCAATGACCCACGAGCGCATGGCCAAAGGCTTGACCCTGCTGTTTTTCGCGGCCGCAACGCTGTTCGCCGCCTGCAGCTCGGAGGACCCCCAGACCCCCGAGCAAAAATACTGCAATCAGCGCTGCGAATGCAACAAGTGTCCGGAAGAGGAGCTGGGGGAGTGCCTCGACGACAAGGTCAACCAGAAGGACGAGGCCGCGGACGCCGATTGCAAAGAGGAATACTCGACATACCTCACCTGCCTGACGAACGACGCCGCCTGCAGCGACGGCGATTACGACGAGTCGGTGTGCTTCGCCGAGGAGACCGATCTCAATTCGTGCCTGCACCCGGCCCCGGCGTGCAACCTCGTGAACAACGGCGTCTGCAATGAACCCGCGCCGAAGGGCGACGGCCTCTGCGCAGCGGGGTCCGACACGACGGATTGCGCGATCCCGACCTGCCCCTCGGCCGGCGACGGGTTCTGCGACGAACCGGAAGGATCCGGGATCTGCGCGGAGGGATCCGACCCGCTCGATTGCCCCGTCGAGACCTGCCAGAGCTGTTACAGCTACGCGCTGAGCCCCTCCTCGGGCCCCATCTGCGACGCGTCGATCACCGCCTTCTCGGCGTACTACGAGTGCGCGTGCGGGACGTGCGCCGACGCTTGCCAGGCGACGCTTTGCTCGGGCTTCTCCGTGGAGGCCACCTGCGACGATTGCATCGCGTCCCTCTGCGCGAGCGCGTACACCGCCTGCCACACCGAATGAGCCCGGCGCGCCCGCCCCGCCCAGGGAGCGATGCGCCCGTCCTGCCCACGTGCGTCCCGCGCGCACGGCAATCGTCCTGAAGTCCCAGCGATTCCCGCCTCCCCTGCCCTTTCCTTCGTCATCGTCCGCTCTTCCCGATTGATATCGGGAATGACCTTCCCGCGCGCTGTCGAGGCCGCCTGGCATCGCGTTTGCCCGAGGATGCTCGGGGACGCCCGTTCGGCCGCCCGTCGGCTCGCCCGACCCGCGCCCCCAAAGGGGAAAAGGAGGGTAGTCATGAAGGTCGGGAAAGCATTCTTCGCAGGGATCGTCGGCGGCGCCGCAATGACGCTGATCCTGGCGGCAGCCCGCGCGGCCGGCGCTTCGGCCGACATGGCCCAGGTCCTCGGCACGCTGCCCGGCAATGCGCCGAGCAGCCTGTCCTGGTTCGTCGGGTTCCTCGTGACCATCCTGATCTCGGGCCTCATCGGGATCGCCTACGGCGCCGTGTTCGAGACCATCACGCGGAGCGCAGGCGTCGCGGCGGGCCTCAAGGTCTCGCTCGTACACCTCGTGCTCGCGGGCATCTTCGTGGGCCTGGTCGGCGTGATGCACCCGCTCGTGCCGGAGCTCGTGGCCGCGCCGGGCTTCTTCATGTCGAGGTACGGCGGGCTCGGGATCCTCTCCTTCGTGGCCGCGCACCTCGCGTTCGGCGCCATCGTGGGCGGGCTCTACGGGACGGTGATGACCGAGGAGGAGATCCCGCTCAAGTGATGGGCATGGGCAGCGAACCAAAAAGCAAAAGGCGCGGGCCCTTTGCAGGGCCTCGCGCCTTTTCTGTATTCGCGTCGTGTCAGGTCGCCGCCGGGGGCGTCTCCGGATTGGACATCACGCCGCCGAGGGTCAGACCCTCGTCGATCGATTTCACCGCGCGCTTGGCGCGCTTGCGGATGTCGACGTGCAGCGAATCGTCGAAATTGATGGCCGAGAACGCGCCGCGCGCCTCGATCTTCTTTTCGAGGCCGAGGTAGGCCTCCGCCTCGTTCCAGCGGAGCTTCCAGTCGCGCTTGGCCAGGTTCTCGAGCTTGCCCGCGTCCTCGACGATCTCCTGGTATCGCTTCTCGTTGCCGAGCTGCGTCCAGAGCTCGGCGCGGAGGTCGTCGTCCTCAACGCGAAGCGCGACGGCCTTCTTGAGGAGGTCGATGCCCTCGTCCTTCGCGCCCGTCGCGATCTTCGCCCGCGCGAGCGAGCGCCACGCGCCCACCGCATTCGGGTGCGCCTCGGCGAACGCCGTGAGCGCCGGGATCGCATTCGCGACGCCCTGGATGTTCGTGGCCGCGTCCGCGGGCCAGAAGCGGTACTGGAGCGCGAGGAGGTCGCCCGGATCCGCCACGAGCGCCTTGTCGAGCGCCGCGCGCGCCTCGTCGACGTTGCCCGCGGCCGCGAGCGAACGCCCGAGCTCGACGTACGCGCCCGCCGATTGCGCCTTCTCGACGTACGCCTTCGCCGCCGCGAGGGCCTCGTCCCGCCGGCCGAGGTCGCGCAGGGCCGCGATCTTCGCGAGCTCGCCGCGCTCGGCGGAACCGGCGTCGCCGAGCTTGATGATGCGCTCGGCGATCGCGAGCACCACGATCGGGCGCGCCTCGCGCTCGTGGTACGCGAGCTGCTCGAGGTAATACGCGGCGTCGCGCGCCTCGGCGTCCCACACGGAGACGAGGTACTCGTCGACCTTGTCGCTGCGCACGTAGGTGAGCGAGGTCGCGTCGCGCGGGTTCTCGTAGACGGGCACGAGGATGCCGAGCTTGGCGAGCGCGTCGAGCGCGGGCTGGCAGTCGGGCTGCGCCTCGAGCGCGAGGACGAACTCGTCGACCGCCGCGTCCTTGTTGCTCATGGTCGCGTGGACCTGCCCGAGGCCCACGTGATAATCCGCGTCGCCCTCGAAGGTCTTGCGGATCGACTGGTACGTCTTCAGCGCGGCCGGGTAATCACGCAGGGCCGTCTGCGCCGCGGCGAGGTTCAGGCGCGCGGCGTGATCGTCGGGATCCATCGAGGCGATGCGCTTGAGCGCCGAGAGCGCCTTTTCGAAGTCGTTCTCGGCGAAGCCCTTCTGGGCGCGATCGAGCAAGGGCGCCTTGTCGAGGAAGACCTCCAGCGCCGAGACGAGCTGGCTGTTCTTCTTGCGCCAGTTGCCATCCTTGCCCGCGGGCGAGTCGTTGAGGAACGACTTGATCCACTTGCGGGCGTTTTCGATGGACAGGCCCTTGTCGGCCAGACCCTCGAACTCGCTCTTGGGAATGGGGAGCTGCGGCGGCATCCCCTGACGGCGCGACATCTTCGGGTCCAGGGCGATCATGACCCATTCTTCGTCTTTGCTCATCGCGGATCACGGTAGCGAAAGGCCGCTTCCGAGATCAAGCGCGGAAGGCTCGCGCCACGGCGCGTCAGGTGAAGCCGATCAGGATCACGACGAGCAAGACGATGACCACGCCGACGCCGATCGCGATGAGCACCGGGGTCTGCAAACCGAGCACGCGCGGACGCAAGCGCGTGGTGAACGCGTCGGGGTCGAGCTCGGGCGCGGGCAAGGCATGGCGATCCGGCAAGCGCGTCGCGCCCGGCGGCACCGAACGACCCGGCACGGGCGGCGCCGGCGGGATCGGCGGCGGCGCAGGAATGGAAGGACCCGCGAGCGCAGGCGACGACGGCGATCGCATCGGCGAAACGGCCGGGAGCGGCGCCGGCGGCGGGATCGGCGGCGGGGCCATGGCCCCGAAACCCGGCGGCGGCGCGCTCACGGTCTGCGCGGCGGCGCCTTCGGTCGCGCGGGCCGTGCGCTCCATCGCGAGCGCGACCTCGAGCCGGCGCAGGCCATCCGCGACGCCCTGGGCCTTGCCGATCCTCCGCGCCTCCGCGGCGATCGCAGCCGCGTCGCTCGTGGCCTTGGCGAGCGCGGCCTTCCGCTCGGCGCGGGCATACGCGGCCTTCGCCTCCTCGGCGAGGCGCATCGCCTCGATCGAGAGACGCTCCGCCTCGCTGCGCAGGCGCTCCTCGGCGGCCGGATCCACGCCCACCGGAGGCGGCGGCGGGGCGGATCCCGCGCTCCGGGTCGTGATGGGCGGCAAGGGCACGGACGGATCGGCGGGGACGATCTGACCGGGCGGCGCCGGAGGCATGGCACGCGCGGCCGTCGCGGCGCGGACCTTGCGCAGCATGTCGCCGATGGGCGCGGTGGGATCGTCGAGCTCCTCGCTGTCGGGCGGATCGTCGCGATGGCCCGGGCCGGCGGCGGGTTTGCCCTCGAGGACGGTCGCGAAGCTCGGCTGCGGGGCGCGCTTCTCCTCGGGGGCCTCGGGCGGGGGCGCGGGGCGCGCGGCGGCGACGTCGGGGGCGACGAGCTTCGGATCGAAGGGTTTGCCCCCCTTGAACTGCTGGCGCAGCATCGCGAGCTGCTCGGGCGTGCCTTTGACGAGGGTCGGGACCTCTTCGCCCCAGTCGACCTCGCCCTCGCCCGTGCCGCGCCCGGACGCGATGCGCGGCGCGTTCCGCAGCGTGCCGATCCGCGGCGGCGTGGCCTTCGCGTCCGCAGTCGTGTCCTCGGTGAGGTCGCTCGCGTCGGTGTTCGGCGCTAGGCCGGCCGATCGTTTGGTGCCCGGACGTTCGGTGGGCGGGGGCGAGTCTCGCCGGTTCGGCGGGTCTTTCGGGAGCGGGGCCACGACCGAGTTCCCGGTGAACGTGGGCGGGCGTGGCTTCGGCTTTTTGACCTCGGGCGTCTGGCTGGCGATCACGCGCTCGAACCAGGCCATCTGGCGCATCGCGTTCCGACGGACGAAGCGGCCGAGCGCCTCCTCGTTTTCCTCCATGTACCCGTGCGCGCTGAGCCACTCGTCGAGCCGCGCGAGGATCTCGGCGATCGACTGGAAGCGCGCCTTCGGATCCTTTTCGAGGCACTTGCTCACGATGCTCACGAGCTCGCGATCGATCCTCGGCCGGAGCTTGAAGAGGTCGGCCGGGGGCGCGGTCATGAGCATGCGCGCGAGCTCCATGTCGTTCGGCGCGACCCAGGGCCTGCGCGCTGCGAAGAGCTCGAAGAGCATGACGCCGAGCGAGAAGATGTCGGCGCGCGCGTCGATGTTGTTGCCCGTGGCCTGCTCGGGCGAGATGTACTCGAGCTGGCCCTTCACCATGCCCGTGAGCGTGCGCGTGAGCCGTTGCTTGGCCTTGGCGAGGCCGAAGTCGGTGATCTTCACATCGCCCTGGAACGAGCAGAGAACGTTGCCGGGCGTGAGATCGCGGTGGACGAGGAACAGGGGCTCGCCGCTCGGCGCGCGCAGGGCATGCGCGGTGCCGAGGCCGCGGCAGATCTGGCGCGCGAGAAAGACGACCATCCGCTCGGTGAAGGCCTCGCCGGTGTCGAAGATCGTCTTCATGAGCCGCGCGAGCGAGACGCCCTGCACGAGCTCGACGGCGAGATAGAGGCCCTGATCGTCGCTGCCCCAGCCCACGACCTCGACCACGTTCGGGTGCCGGAGCGCCGCGGTCATCCACATCTCGTCGCGGAACTGGGCGACGAACGCGGGATCGCTGGCGAGGTGCGGGTGCAGGCGCTTGACGGCGACGAGGCGACCCTCGGCGGGGCCTTGGGTCACGCGGCAGAGATCGACCTTCGCCGACTCCCCGGCCGCGATCTCCGCGAGCATCAGGAAGGAGAGCGCGGACGGGTCTTGCCCAGGAGGCGGCGGCATTCGCGGGTCAGTGTATCAAACCGTTTGCCGCGCCGCAGCGATCGCTTGCGAGAGACCTCCGATGTTTGCCTTGAGGTGCACGTCGAGGTGATCGTCCTTGGTACGGATCGCACGGACCGAGGCGACGGGCAGGACGATCGAAAGGTAACGACGAACCTTGGGGTTTTCCGCGATCTTGGGCACCTTCATGAGGTCGAGCGTGAGGCGATCGTCCTTGGCCTCGACCAGCATGGGCGGACGCTTCGGCATGAAGGCGACGAGGTTGCCGGGCTTCGAGAGATCGAGCGCGCCGGACTTGAGCAGGCCGGCGAGCGGCGAGCTCGAATCGCCGAGCACGGTGAGCGTGAGGCCCTCGATGCGGACCCCGATGCGCATCTCGGTCAAGGAGATGTCGATCTCCTCGATGTGAAGGACGAGCGAGGCGCGCAGCGGCGTGCCCATGGCGTCGACGGTCGCGGCGACACGAACGCCGGGCGGCGCGGCCTCGATGACGATGTCCTTCGGGGCTTTCTTGTTGTCCGGAACGAACTCGCGCGCGAGGTAACGCAGGGCATCCATGGGGATGGACGCGCGCAGGCCGAGGGCGCTGCGCAAGGCGCGGACGATCTCCTCGGGGTGCTCTTTCAGGTAGTTGCCAGCGGTGCGGGCGAGGACGCGGGGATCAGGCTTGGGCATACGAGGGGTTAGAACCTTCGCAGAGGTGCGCGCGTCCGCGCAAGGGGCGCGAACGCCAGGTTCGCGGCGTCGAAGGATGCAGCGCGTCGAGGCGCTTTTTCCGCGGATCGATTGGGGCCACAATGGAGAGCATGCGTGGAACGTTCGCTTTCTTCTTGGCGGGGATCGTGGGCATGGCCGCATGCGGGACCGGCGGCGGCGTCGACGTGGTGACGGGCGGCGCCACGACGGGCGCAGGCGCATCCGGAGGCGCGGGTGGATCGGGCGGCTCCGCGGGCGCGGGCGGCGACGCGACGGGCGGCGGCGGATCGGGCAGCGTGCCGGGGGCGTGGTGCGCGCCGATCCCGGCCTGCGACGCGCCTCCGCCTCCGCCGGGAGAGGCCATCGACTGGAACTCGGTCCTCCCGCCGTTTGGAGATCCAAACCACCGCGGGCGTGATCTCTTCCTGAACCCCGGCGATCCGCAGTGGATCCTCGCGAAGTTCTCGTACGGGACGTTCGACGACGACATCAAGGGCGAGTACGTCGACGTGTACGTGCTGCGTGATTGCGCAGGCGCGTGGGAGCACCTCGGGACCGCGACGACGACCGAGGACGGCGAGCACCAGGCGGTCGAGGGCGTGGAGGACACGGGAGGGCGCGTCTACTTCGAGATCCCGAAGGAGAAGGCCCTCGGGCTCGGCAGACACAGGGTTCATCTCGTTGTCAAGGGTGACCTCTCGACGACGGACCTCTTCGTCGAGGTCGTGCCGAAAGGGACGCCGGTCTTCGTGAGCGACATCGACGGGACGCTCACGACCTACGAGACGGAGGAGTTCGTCGCGCTCGCGCAAGGGGCACTGCCGGAGGTGCGAAAGGACGCGGCGAAGCTCTTCGACGTGCTCGTTTCGAAGGGCTATCACCCGTTTTACATGACCGCCCGGCCCGAATGGCTCGGCGCGCGGACGCGGGCGTTCCTCGATCAAAACGGATTTCCGCACGGGATCGTGCACACGACGCTGACCAAGTCGGGCGCGCTCGGGAGCGAGGCGTCGACGTACAAGAGCGGCGAGCTCGCGATGCTCGCGCAAAAAGGGATGGTCCCCACCTACGCCTTCGGCAATACGGACACCGACGCCGAGGCCTATTTCAACGCGATGGTGCAGCCCGCCGAGCGGCGCGTGTTCATCGAGTTCGACGATACGGTGCACGGGGGCCGCAGGATCGAGAGTTACACGGAGCTGCTCGCCGAGGCCGAGGCGCTGCCAAGCCTCTGTCAATGAGCCGTCGCAGGCGGACCGTGATTCTCCGGTAACTTCCGCCCATCCTCGAAAGCATGAAACTGCGGGGCGCGGAGGCCGTGAAACCCGGCGGCGATTCGTTATGCTACGGCCGTGGCCCCGAGCGCGCCGGCCGATCGCGATTCCCCACCGAAAGCCGCGACGCCGCGGCGACCGGGACGGGTGCGGCGTGCGCTCGCGACAGGCGCGGCCACGATCGGGCTTTGCGCGGTGTTCACCGGGTCCGCCGTCCTCGCCGTCGGGCTCCACCTCGACGTCGGGCCGTTCCGTCGCCTCGCGCGCGACATCACGAACCAGGCGCTCGGATCGCTCTTCGAAGGGAAGATCGTGGTCTCGGAGATCGATCACCTCGCGCTCGACGAGGTATCGATCCGATCGGCCGTCACGCTCGATCCGAGCGGCGCGGAGATCATCCGGGCGAATGGCATCCACGCGCGCTGCGACCTCCTCGGGTTTGCCCGCGCGTCGCTCTTCGGCGCGGGCGAGCGCACGCTCGCCTTCCCGATCATCCGGATCGAGGAGGCCGAGGTCGTGCTCGATCGCGGGGCCGATCAGCGCCTCGGGATCGAGACGGCGTTCCATCCTCGGCCGAAGCCGAAGAAGCCCAAGAAGCCCAAGAAGTCGGGTGAGGTGGAGAAAGCGGTCGAGCGACCGACGACGGTGGCGCTCGAGCGGATCGAAATCGGCCACGCGCACGTGCGCGGGCAGGTGGCGGCGCCGCGCGCGCTCGACGCCGACGTGACGCGCCTGTTCGCCTCGGTGCACGTGGGCCCGCGCGGAGTCGCCGTGGACGTGGAGCACACGGGCATCCGGGAGCGCGCGCTCGCGCACGTGCCGCTCGCGGGCACGGTCGATTACCACCTGCACATCGACACGCCGCCCGAGGCGCCCGCGACGAGCACGGCGCCGGACGCGAAGAGCCCGGCGGCCGTGATGCAGATGTGGAGCAGCTTCGCGGGGCGCGCGGGGCCTGTCGAGGTGCTGGCGCGCGCGAGGCTCGACGGCGCGCATGTGTCGGCGGCGGTCGAGCTGCCGCGCGCCGAGCCCGCGGACCTCAAGCTGCTCGTGCCGGGTTTGCCCCTGCGCGAGCGGGTCTCCGCGAGGGTCACGCTCGAAGGAGACGCGCCGACGTTCGAGGTCGAGGGCCGGCTCGATGTCTCGCCGCAAGAGCGATCGCCGGGCTCGATCACGCTGCGTGGCAAGCTCGACGCGACGCACGGGGCGCGGCTCGCGCTCGACGTGACCGCGGACGACGTCGATCCGCGCATGTTCGTGGAGGGTTTGCCCGAGGCGAACGTGGACCTCGGCGCGCGTCTCGTCCTCGATACGACGCCGGCGCTGCGGCTCGTGGCCGACGCGAGGACCGAGCCGACGGTCGTGCAGGAGCAGCCGGTGCCGGCGGCCGACGTGCACCTGGTCTACGATCACGGCGAGCTCGAAGGCCGCGTGACCTTGCACGAGCAAGGCGCGCCCACGTCGGGCGCGTTCGTCGTGAGCCCGGGCGGCAGCGTGCGGTTCGAGGCCGAGACGTTCGTCGCGTCGCTCGAATCGGCGCCGCGGCTCGCGGGTCCGGCCACGGGCAGCGCGCGCGTGCACGTCGAGGGCGCGGTGAAGGCGGGGAAGGTCGACGCGCGTGTCTTCGGCTCCGTGCACGAGCTGCACGCGAAAGGCGGCGTGTCGCTCGAGCGAGGCCGCGTGGAAGGTCGGATCCGCGGGCCCTTCGAGACACTCGACGTCGAGGCCGCGCTCGAAGGCGAAGGGTTTTTGGCGGGCGGTCGCAGCGCGGACAAGGTGACGGCGCGCGTGCGCGGACCCGTCGCGGCGCCGAAGGTGGAAGCGCGGCTCGAAGGCGGCGACGTGGGCGAGCTCGAAGCGTCGGCGCGGGTCGAGACGAAGGAGAAGAGCGCGCGCGAGGTGGCGCTGCGGCTCTCACGCGAAGGCGAGCGGATCGAGGGCAAAGCAAAGCGCATCGCGCTGCGGGGCGGAGCGCTCGCGATCGAGGGGCTCACGGCCGAGGGGCCAGGCGTGGGCTCGGTCGAAGGGACCCTCGCGGTCGACGGGCGCGAGCTCACGGGCAAGCTCAAGGGCGAAGGCGTCGATCTCGGTCGGCTCGGCCGGCTGCTCGATCTCGATCGGAATTTGCGGGGCCTCGCGGACGTGGACATCGCGCTCGCGCGCACGAGGGACGGGCGCAAAGGGCACGTTCGCCTGCAGGTGGAGGACGGGGCGTTCTCCGCGGCAGGGCTGCCGATCACGGGGGCGAGCGGCTCGCTCGTGGCGACGTTCGACGGCGGGCATGCGGCGATGGACGGCACGTTCCGCCTCGTCGATCGCGACAAGACCGGCGCGGAGGACGCGTGCAACGGCTCGATCGCCGAGGTGCAGATCTCCGGCGCCGAAGGGAATTTGCGCGGGCCGCTGCTGGATCCGGCGACGTGGGCGCACCTCACGGGCTCGGCGCGCGTGGACGCGCCCGACTGGGATCTCCGGTGCATCGCGCGGCGCCTGCCCGTCGCGCTCGTCCTCAGCGAGGTCTCGGGTCGCCTCGGCACGAGCTTCACGATCGAGCGGCCCGCGGAGCAGCGGTTCGTCTCGGTGCGCGACCTCGACGTGCGCACGCGGGGCCTCGTGGTCGCGGGGCCCGTGGGGTTCGGAGAGGACAAACCCGCGTGGGAGTCGCGCTCGATGGATGTGGCCGTCTCGGGCTCGCTGAACGGCGCGACGGGCGCGACGGACGCCAAGCTCTCCCTGCTCGACACGGCGACGATGGTGGAGCTCTCGACCCACGTGGATCTCGATCTCCCGACGCTCGTCGACCATCCGAAGAAGCGGCGCGCCTCGCTGCTCACGTCGCGCGCGACGGCCGCGCTCACGATCCCGCGGCGCACGGTGCGCTCGTTCCAGACCTTGCCCTCGGTCCTGCGCGAATCGCTCCCGCCGATCCGGGGCGCGATCGCGCTCTCCGCAGAGGCGAGCGGGACCTTGGAGCAACCGTCGATCCGCGTGAACGCGCGCGGGTTCGGCGTGGCGCACGACGCGCGGACGCTGGGGCCGAGCCCGTGGGCGTTCCCCGTCGACGTGGACGCGACCGCGACCTACGACGCGAACAAGGCAACCCTGCGCGCCGCCGTACGCAAGGACGCGCGCGAGCTCGCCCTGGTCGAGGCAAACGCCGACGTCGATCTCGCCGCGCTGCGCGCGGGCCGCGACATCCCGCCGCGCGGGAGCGCGCGCGCCACGCTGCGCGATCTGCCCCTGGAGCTCGTCCCGTTCTTCGCGGATCGGGACGTCGCGGGCCGCGTGAGCGGCGTCGTCCGCTTCGATCACCGCGGCGTCGAGCCCGAAGCGGCGGCGCGCATCGAGGTGTCGGGGCTCGAGCTCGGCAGCCAGTCGGCCTTCGATCGCGCCACGGTCGAGCTCTCGATCGGAAACCCTGGCGGCGCGGGGAAGCCGGCGCGCGGCGTGGCGCAGCTCGAGCTCGTGGGTCGAGGCGGCGGGCGCATCGACGCGACGGGATACGCGGGCGTCGACTGGCAAGGCATCGTCCCGCGGATCGACGCGACGCGGCCCGCGGACCTGCTCCTCAAGGCGAACCGCTTCCGCCTCGCGAGCCTCACGCCGCTCGTCTCCGGGACACTCTCGCGGCTCGACGGCTCGCTCGACGGCGATCTACGCGTCGGCCTGCATCGCTTCGGCGAGGACGACGGGCGCATCGAGGCGAACATGGAGGTGCGCGGCGGCGTCTTCCACGTCCCGCAGATCGGCCAGGAGTTCAAGAACACGCGCGTCTCGATCCGCACGACGGACAAGGGCGAGCTGCGCTTCGACGACCTGCGCGCCGAGGGCATCAGCGGCGCGGTGGAAGGCTCCGCGATCGTGCAGATGAAGGGCCTCGCCTTCCAGGAGGCGCACGGCGAGCTCACGATCGATCGCGACGAGGAGCTGCCCGTGACGTTCGAGGGCGTGCCGCTCGGGCATGCGTACGGGAAGATCGTGCTCGCCGCGGAAAAGGAGGGGCGCGAGGTGGGGCTCACCATCCGCGTGCCCGATCTTCACCTCGCGCTGCCCGCGTCGAGCACGCGCGGCGTGCAGTCGCTCGATCCGAACCCCGATGTCATGGTCTCGCACGCGCTCGGCCCGCCCAAGGAGGAGCGCCCCAAGGACGCGCTCGCGTACCTGTTCACGTTCGAGCTCGGCACGATCAAGATCGAGGGGATGGGCGCGGATCTCGAGCTCACCGGCGGAAGCACGCCGCCGCGCGTCGCGCTCACGGACGAGACGCGTCTCTCGGGCGACGTCGAGATCAGCCGGGGATCGTTCGAGATCGTAGGAAAAAAGTTCGAGATCGAGCGAGGCCTCGTGCGGCTGCGGCCGGAAGAAGCGGGCAACCCCTACGTGAACGTGACGGCGCGCTGGGACGCGCCCGACGGCACGCGCGTGTTCGTGGACTACGTGGGCGATCTGAAGCCGATCACCGAGCAGAAGCTCCGCTTCCGATCGAGCCCGCCAATGTCGCAGCAGGCGATCCTGTCGATGATCCTCATCGGCGATACGCCCGAGTCGAAGGACACGCAGTCGCAGGCCACGGCACAATCGTCCCCGCGCGCGACGGACGTGGCGGCGGGCGTGGTGGGCGGCGAGATCGCCTCGGCGCAGATCAACGCGATCCTGTCGCAGATCGCGCCGCTGCGGGGTCTGTCCACGCGCGTCGGCACGACCGAGGCTGGCAGGCTCCGCACGACCGTGATCTACGAGCTCGGCGACACCGTGACCGCGCAGGCGAGCTACGAAGGATCCCCCGCGTCGAGCCGCCTCGAAGGCATCCAGAGCCCCACGGGCACGACGCAGGGCACGGAGAACCGCACGGAGCTGAATGTCGACTGGCGCTTCAAGCGCAACTGGGCGCTGCGCGGATCGTTCGGCTTCGGAGGAATCAACCAGCAGCCGAGCTCGGGCCTCGATCTGTTCTGGCAGTACCGCTACTGAGCCGCCCGCGTCGCGAGCTCCGCCGACACATCGCCGACGCGCACGATCGGAGGCTCGGCCGACACGAGCAGCGGCGCGAGGCCAGCCTGCGCGTGCCGCGAGAAACGCGCGTCCTCCGCGCCCGCCTTGACCCGCGCGAACACCACGCCCTCGCTCGACACCGAGAGCCCGTGCGGATCGAGCAGCTCCTCCGTGCCGTCCGAGAGCACGAGCGACGCACGCTGCCCCTCGTCCTCGACGCGAACGAAGCGCACGACGAACGGCGTCTCCTCGGCGCGGAAGTAACACCAATCGTAGCCGTTCGTGAGGATGAGCCGCCCGTCCTCGGGATGCCGCGCGATCCAGCGATGGAGCGCCTCCTCGAGCGCAGGGTGGTCCACGCGCGCGCCGTCGTGCCAGAAGCGACCCTCGCGATCGAGGACGATCGTGCTCTCGCGCGAGGTGCCCGGCGGGGGCGCGAGCTTGTAAAAGTCGGGGTGATCGCCGGGTTTCATGGTCGCCTCCTGTCCGGCCGCCCGTTCGGGCCGCAGACGATCCATAGGGCCGGCGGCGAGCCGCGTCACGCCCCCGCGCGCGGCGAGGGGCTGCGATCACGTCCGCGTTGGGCTACAACCGGCCCCGCGATGAACGAAGCGCCGCAAGAATCGCTCCCGCACGACGACCACCTCCACGCGACGCGCGCGTACTACGACGAGTTCGCCGCGCGGTACGAGGACCGGCGCGACGGCCGCGACACCTCCGGCTACCACGACCTCGTCGACGACCTCGAAATCGACTTCCTCCGCCGCTTCGGCGAGGGCCGCGACGTGCTCGAAGTCGGCTGCGGCACAGGCCTGCTCCTCCGGCGCATCGCAGACTTCGCGCGCACCGCCCGCGGCGTCGATCTCTCGCCCGGGATGCTGGAGAAGGCCCGCGCGCGGGGCCTCGACGTCAAGGTCGGCAGCGCGACCGATCTCCCCTTCCCCGACGCGAGCTTCGACGTCGCCTGCGCCTTCAAGGTGCTGCCACACGTCCGCGAGCTCGAACGCGCCATCGCCGAGATGGTGCGCGTGGTTCGTCCAGGTGGAACCATCCTCGCGGAGCTCTACAACCCCGTGAGCCTGCGCGGCCTCGTGAAGCGCTTTCTGCCGGCAGGCGCCATCAGCGCGCGCACGAAGGAGGACGCGGTCTACACGCGCTTCGTGAGCCCCTGGGGCGCCCATCGCCTCTTTCCGCCCGGCGTACGCGTCCGCGCGTCGCGCGGCGTGCGAATCGTCACGCCCGCGGCCGCCATCATGCGCGTGCCGCTCGTCGGCGGCGCGCTCATCCAAGCCGAGCGTGCACTCTGCGACTCCCCACTCCGGCACCTCGGGGGCTTCTGGATCGTCGCCCTCGAGAAGCTTTGAGCGGGTGCCCCTCGTCCCTGTTGTTCCGGTCGGAAATCACTGATATTTTCGCTCATCGTGGCCTTCGAGGTGTCGCGCGTCGTGAAGGCGGACTTCCGCCCCCCGCCGTCGATGTTGGCCCCGCCGCGAAGCAGAGCGATACTGCACGTTGCAGGGCCCCCTCCGAGCGCCCGTCGTCGCTGAAAGGACCCGCGATGCCTACCCCGTCCACGAGCTCGATCCCGACCCTCCTCACCGGCGCGGACAACGATCGCGGCGCGCTCATCGGTGCGCTCGCGTTCGTCGAGGGCGTCGGCATCGGGGCCATGGGCGCGCGGGAGCTCAAGACGTGGATCGAGGAGTACCTCGTACGCGCAGGCCGCATGCAGCGCCCCATCCAGGTCGCCGAGCCCATGGCCGGCACGCTCCTGCTCGACACGCTGAACACCGTGGGCGCACCGCCGTCGGCGACGAAAGCACTGCTCGATCGAATCCTCGGCCGCGCGCGCTCACGCGTCGTCTTCACGCTGCGCGGGCTCATCACAGATCCACCCGAGGACGGCTTCCTCGAGCACACCACGAAGTCAGGCCGCGTGCAGCCGATCGGCATCGGCTCGAAAGCCTCATGGATCGCGCGGCCGCAGAAGGAAGACCCGCTGAGCGACGTCGTGCTCAGCCTCTTCGCCGCGGACATCCTTTCGAACCGCAACCTCTACGACCAGAACCTCTGCGTCTGCGACACGTGCGGCCGCGTATCGTTCCGCGCCAAAATGATGTCGCGCACCGGCTGCCGCGAGCACAACGACGGCCCGCCTGGCGTACGCCCCACGAGCAGCCGCAGCACGTGAGAGCGCGCTAGGCAGCGTAGCGCCGGGGTTTCACCCCGGACCCGACCAGGGGTTGTCCACCCCTGGACCCGGACCAGGGCCAGCCCTGGACCTTTGATGCATCGACCGCGATGCGGTCGATGCAAAGGTGCGTCGGTTCGCGCTGCGGCAGCAACGCTCAGAACGCGCCGACGACGCCCACGCCAAACCCGTCGGGCGTGACCGCCACTGTGGGCACGACGCGCACCGTGGGGCGCGGCGGAATCGGGCGCTTCTCGATCGTCACCTTCTGCGGCACGTACGCGATCTGCGCCTGCACGATGCCCGCAACGGTGAGCCCGGCCCAGAGGCCGAACGAGACCTGGTTGATGATCAGCGTGATCTGCTGGCGCCGAAAGAGCTCCTCGCGCTCGGGCCCCGTCGCGAGCCTCTGATCGAAGCTCGCGTAGTAGTTGTACACCTGCGACGCGACGATCGTCGTCGCGCCCGTGAACGCCTGCGTGATGGCGAAGGTCCACCCGAGCTTGTTGCTGCCGTTCTGGAACTGGCCGATGCCGAACGGCATCGCCGCGACGAGGCGCGAGTTCTGCACGATGACCTGCCGCTCGGAGGCCGCCTTCACGAGCGACTCGATCCAGCGTTTGTCCTCCTCCTTCGCCTTCTGCTCCGCGATGCGCCGCTGCCGCTCCTCGTCGGCGCGCTTCTGCTCCGTCGCTTCGAGCTCCTCGCGCAGGCGCCCGCGCACGAGGGTGAAACGATCGACGACCTCCTGCGGGAACACCGCGGGATCGGGCGAGTACGTCGGGTTCTGCCGGAGGATCGTCGCGATCTCCGCCTCGGCTTCGTCGTAGCGCTTGAGCGCGATGAGCGAGGCCGCGCGGAGCGTGCGCGCGCGCTTGATGAGGTCCGGATCCGTGAGGCGGCACGACGCGGTGCCGCTCGTCGGGACAGACTCGCAAGGCTTCTGCGCCAGGTCGAGCATCGCCGTGAAGCGCGAGGCCGCCTCGGCGTACTCGGCCGCGTCGAAGCGCGTCTTGCCGAGCTCGAACTGCTGCAAATCGTCCGCGCGCGCGGCCTGGGACACGAAGGCGAGCGCGAGGCACGTCGCTGCGGCGAGCGCCCGTGGGACGAACGGAGCGCGCCCTTTGGCCCTGGGGCCGCGGCGGTCCCGCCCGAACCGGAGCCCGCCGGGCAGAAAAGCCCGCTGCAGACGAGGTCGCGCCGTCATTCCCCGTAACCGAGTAACCGAGGGACCCTTCTACCGGAATTTGGGCATCGTGGGGACCGCTATCCGCGAAGCGAGGCCCCCCACCTCACCGCGACGGCCAGGGCACCACGTTGTGCTCGCCGGCGCGCAAGCTCACGGCACGCCGGAGGGGCTCCTCCCCCGGCGCCGTGAACTGGCACTTGTTGTCGTAGGTGATCTCGTCGAGCTGCACCTTCTTCGTGGCACCTGGAAAAAGCGTCAGTTTGATGTCCGAGCACACCACCTGCGCGTTCGCGGGCGACGGACCCAGGGCGACGGTCGACGGAAGCGGCGTGAGCCGGACGCGGAAGCGCTGCACGTCGTCGGGATCGTTCTCGGGCGGAGCCTCGACGACGAGGGTGGTGTCGAAGGTCCCGCAGCACTTCGAATCCTTCACCCGAGCCGACACGGAGTGGCTGCCGGGCTTGAGCGCGAAGATGCGCGAAAAATGCTTTTCCTCCTTGCCGTCGAGGACGAGGGTCGCGCCCTGCGGACTGACGAGGAAGACGACCTTGCGCAGGTCCGGAGACGGAGGCGGAGGCGTGGCCGCCGACGCCGCCATGGCGCTGAGCGGAAGCCTGATGCGGATGCTGCGCGGCGGATCGGCGGAGTTGATGGCCGATGGAGCGGTGCTCGAGATCTTCGGATCCGCGGACGTGTTCGGCGCGGCCGGATCCTTGGGGCGCTCCGTGGAGCCGGTCGTGGCGTCGGTCTTCGGGCCCGCGTCGGCCTCGAGCGCGGCCGCGGGCTTGCGAAGACGCGCGACGGCGAAGGCCGCGACGCCGAGCGCGAGCGCGCCCGCGACGATGCCAGCCACCCTGCGCACGAGCCTCTGCCGCTCGGCGCTCGCGGACAAACTCGTCACGCGCTTCAGGATCACGAGGTCGTTCGGCGCGAGCGCGTGGGCGCGGTTGAAGTCGGCCGCGGCGCCGGTGCGATCGCCGGCCTTGCGCGCGGCCTCGCCGCGGGCGACGAGGCACGGCACGAGGCGCGTCGTGAGGGCGTCGGCGTAGCTAGGCGGGTCCTCGAAGTAGGCCTCGATCTCGCGCTGCGGGTCGGTGATGCCGAGGGCTTCGAGCTCGGCGCGGATGAGCTCGCCGAGCTTGCCGGGGCTCGCGATGCGATCGGCCGAGGCGCGCGCGAGGGCGCCGTCGATGATGCGCGCGAAACGACCGCCGACGGTGGACCGCTCGTGGTCCGCGGGCGGATAGTCGCCTTCGAGCACGCGACGAAGGACCTGCGCCGGGTTTTTCCCTTCGAACGGCAGGTGCCCCACGAGACACTCGTACATGAGCACGCCGAGCGCGAAGACGTCCGTGCGACCGTCGACCTCGCCCGCTTCGATCTGCTCGGGCGCCATGTGCGCCGGGGATCCGAGCACCTGCCCGGTCGAGGTGACGCCCTGCGCGTCGAGGATCTTCGCGATGCCGAAGTCGGTGAGCTTGATGAGCACGCCGAGATCACCGGCGCGGCTCGGGACGGGCCGAGGCGTCGATCGCGGACCGTCGGGGACAGGCGTCAGATCGGGTTTGTCCGCGCGCGCTCGCGACTCGCTCGTGCGATCGGTCGGAAGCTCCACGAGCACGTTCTCCGGCTTCACGTCGCGGTGCACGATGCCGCACGCGTGCGCGTGCTCGAGCGCCTCGCAGAGCACGAGGACGATCGATGCGCCGATCTCGGCGGGCATGTCGCGGTGACGCTGGAGGATCTTGCGAAGCGTGGTGCCGCGGCAGAGCTCGACGACGAGGTAGCGCTCGCCGTCGTCCTCGCTGGAGACGTCGTACACCTCGACGATCCCCGGATGACGCAGCTTCGCGGCCGCGCGCGCCTCGGCGACGAACCGCGCGCCGACCTCGGCGTTCTCGCGCAGGTGCTTGTGGATGAGCTTGATGGCGACCTCACGCCCGAGACGTTTGTCCCGGGCGCGATAGACCGTCGCCATCCCACCGTGCCCGATCTCCTCGATGAGCTCGTACTTCGCGAGCCTGGGGAGCCCCGGCAGGGCGGAGGGTTCCGTCATTCCACGACCTTGACGCGGATCGAGTTCGTCGAGCCACGCACGCCGATGGGCGCGCCGAAGATCGCGACGAACTTGTCCCCCGGCGAGACGAAGCCGTTCGCGAGCAGGAGCATGCTCGCGCGATCGACCATCTCGTCCGCGCTCGTGACCTTGTCGATCGGCCAGGGCACGACGCCCCAGAGGAGCGCGAGCCTGCGGCGCGTCGCCGCGTTCGGCGAGAACGCGATGATCGGCACGACGGGCCTGTGCTTCGAGGCGTAGAGCGCCGTGGAGCCACTCTCCGTGAAGGCCACGATGACCCGCGCGCCGATGTCGCGCGCGATGTCGCAGCCGTTCCGCGCCACGGCCTCGGGCACGTTCGCGCGCGCGCCGGGCGTCTCGCTCGCGAGAGGCCGGAAGAACTTGCTCTGCTCCGCCTCCATGACGATGCGGCTCATCACGCGCGCGACGAGCGGCGGGTGCGCGCCCGTCGCCGTCTCCTGCGAGAGCATCACCGCGTCCGTCCCCTCGAAGACCGCCGTCGCCACGTCGCTCGCCTCGGCGCGCGTCGGCCGCGAGTTCGTGACCATCGACTGCAGCATCTCGGTCGCGACGATGACCGGCTTCTGATGCACGCGCGCAAGTCCGAGGATCTCGCGCTGGATCACGGGCACGCGCTCGGGGTTGAACTCCACGCCGAGATCACCACGCGCCACCATGACGGCATCCGTCGCCTGGATGATCGACTCGAGGTTCTCCACGGCCGCGGGCGTCTCGACCTTCGCGACGATGGGCGTCGGCCGGCCCCACGCCTCGCAGATGTCGCGCACGAGCCGGATGTCGTCCGAGTTGCGCACGAAGGAGAGCGCGACGTAGTCGATGCCGAGCGAGAGGCCAAACGAGAGGTCCGCCTTGTCCTTCTCGGTGAGCGCCGCGAGCCGCACGCGCCGCGCCGGCAGGCTGACGCCGACGCGATCGCGCAGCTGCCCGCCCTGCGTGGCCACGGCGTGCACGCGCCGGCCGTCGACCTTGGTCACCGTGAGGACCATGCGTCCGTCGTCGACGAGCACGATGTCGCCCGGCTGCAGATCCTCGGCGAGGCCCTCGTACAGGATCGGCATCTCGCCGGGCCCGCCGTGCTGCTGGTCCTTCGTGGCCTCGACGAGCACGACCTGGCCGTCCGTGGGCACATCCATCGTGCCGCCTTCGAACTTGCCGGCGCGGATCTTGGGACCACAAAGGTCCTGCAAGATCGCCACGGGTTTGTCGCACGCCTCGGCGGCGGCACGGACGGCCTGGAAGCGGCGCGCGTGCTCGTCGTGGGTGCCGTGAGAAAAGTTAAGCCGCGCCACATCCATGCCGGCGCGGATCAGTTGTTCGAGCTGGGGCTCGGATGCAGGGCCTATCGTGCAGACGATTTTCGCGCGGCGTACGACCACGGGCGCAGCATGGCACGACGTCCGCGCCGCTAACAGGGGCCTTCCGCCGGGAACCTCCGTGAGCCGTCCGACGTGGAACGGCGGGTCGTCCGGGTCGCCGGGACGAGCCCGCCCGACGCCCCGCGCCATGCCGGCTTTACCCCCTGCCCGCGCCGCGCTACCCGAGGCCCATGCTGACACGCGACGCGCGCGGGGCCGCCACGATGGGCGGCCTCCGCCTCGAGGACCTCCTCGACCTCGGGGCGGAGTCCCCACAAGAAGGCGCAGAACGACCGCGCACCCCCGCCTACGTGTACGACGTGGACGCGATCGTGCAGGCAGCCCGGAACCTCGCCGCGGGGTTCGAAGGCGCGCCGCACTTGATCGCCTACGCCGTCAAGGCGAACACGGCGGGCCCCATCGTGCGCGCACTCGGCGCCGCGGGCTGCGGAGCCGAGGTGGTCTCCGGCGGCGAGCTCGCCGTGGCGCTCGGCGCGGGCATCCCCGCGGATTCGATCCTGTTCAGCGGCGTCGCCAAGACCACGCGCGAGATCGATCAGGCGATCGGCGCAGGGGACCGCGGGATCCTCGCGCTGCAGATGGAGAGCGTCGAGGAGATCCCACGCGCCGCGGCCCGCGCCCGCGCGCTCGGCCGCAAGGCGCGCGTGGCCTTCCGCGTGAACCCGAGCATCGAGGCCGACACGCACGCGCACGTGGCGACGGGCCACGACGAGGCGAAGTTCGGCATCGCGCTCGCCGATCTTCCGGCGGCGTACGAAGCGATCGACGCAGCCGAGGGGGCGCTCGAGCTCATGGGCCTCGGCTGTCACATCGGCTCGCAGCTCACGCGCACGGACGAGTACCTCGAAGGCGCGCGCGTGGTGCTCGACCTCGCGGCCGAGCGTCGCGCGGCGGGCAAGCCCCTCGCGTACCTCGATCTCGGCGGCGGCTACGGGATCGACTACGGCGCGGGTTGCCCCGTCACGCCCGCGGATTTCGCGCGCGCGGCGAGCCGCCTCGTCGCGGAGCGTGGCTTCGGCGGCACGCGGATCGTCGTCGAGCCGGGGCGCGCGCTCGTGGCGCCGTACGGCGTGCTCTGCGCGAGCGTGGTGATGGCGAAGCGCTCGCGGGGAGAGCCTGCGCGGCGGTGGCTCATGATCGACGCGGGCATGAACGATCTCGTCCGCCCCGCGCTCTACGGCGCCAAGCACCGCATCGAGCCGATCGACGCGCCTCCGCCCGCGGAAGGCGCAGCGCCCGGCTATCGCGTCGTGGGGCCCGTCTGCGAGAGCTCCGACGACTTCGGCGAGCACCCCTTCGCGGAGCCGCTGCCGCGCGCGGTGATCCTCCGCGACGCCGGCGCCTACGGCTTCGTGATGGCGAGCGAGTACAACGGGCGCGGGTTGCCGACGGAGATCTTCCTCGCGGGCGGGCGTGTGGCGACGATTCATCGCTCGCGTGACGCGGCGGCGTGGGCGGCGTCCCGCCTCTTCGGCTGACAAAAAGCGAAGGGGGCGAGCCCGGAAGGCCCGCCCCCTTTCACGCATGCGGCGCGGTCAGCGACGATCGCGCGGCGGACGATCGCCACGCGGACGATCCCCGCGATCACCACCACCATCCCGGCGCGGCGGACGATCGCCGCGCGGCGGACCATCCCGACGCGGCGGCGGCCCGCTGGCGTCTCGCTCGCGCGCCTGATCGAGCCGCGCCTTCGCCTCCACGCCGGCTTCACCCTCCGGGAGCGGCAGCACCTCGCGGCGGCTCAGGCGGATCTTGCCCTCGCGGTCGACGCTCACGACCTTCACCTCGACCGTGTCGCCTTCCTTCACCACGTCCTCGACACGCTCGACGCGCGTGTGCGCGAGCTCCGAGATGTGCACGAGGCCGTCGGTGCCCGGGAGGATCTCGACGAACGCGCCGAAGTCCGTGATGCGCTTGACCGTGCCCTTGTAGACCGCGCCGACCTCGGGCTCCGCCGTGAGGCCCTTGATGATGTCGAGCGCCCTCTTCACGGCCTCCGAGTCCGCCGACGCCACGTTCACCGTGCCGTCGTCCTCCACGTCGATCGCCACGCCCGTCTGGTCGACGATGCCCTTGATGGTCTTGCCACCGGGGCCGATGATCAGGCGGATCTGGTCGGGCTTGACCTTGATCGTCGTGATGCGCGGCGCGTACTGGCTGAGATCGGGCCGCGGCGCCGGCAGCGCCTCCAGCATCTTGCCGAGGATGTGCAGTCGGCCCTCGCGCGCCTGATCGAGCGCCTGCGCGAGGATCGCCCGCGACAGGCCCGCGATCTTGATGTCCATCTGGATCGCCGTCACGCCGCGCGCCGTGCCGCAGACCTTGAAGTCCATGTCGCCGAGGTGATCCTCGTCGCCGAGGATGTCGCTCAGGATCGCGTACTTGTTGTCCTCGGCGATGAGGCCCATCGCGATGCCGGCGACGGCCGACTTGATCGGCACGCCCGCGTCCATGAGCGAGAGGCAGCCGCCGCAGACGGCCGCCATCGACGACGAGCCGTTCGACTCGAGCGTCTCGCTCACGATGCGGATCGTGTAGGGGAACTGCTCCTGCGCGGGGATCATGCGGGAGAGCGCGCGCTCGGCGAGAGCGCCGTGCCCGATCTCGCGCCGGCCGGGGCCGCGCATCGGCTTCGTCTCGCCCGTCGAGAAGGGCGGGAAGTTGTAGTGGAGGTAGAAGCGCTTCCAGCTCTCCCCCATCAGGCCATCGATCTTCTGCTCGTCCGTCGAGGTGCCGAGCGTCGTCGTCACGATCGCCTGCGTCTCGCCGCGCTGGAAGAGCGCGCTGCCGTGCACGCGCGGGAGCAGCCCCGCCTCGCACATGATCGGCCGGATCGTCCGCGTGTCGCGGCCGTCGATGCGCTTGCCCTCGTCGAGCACGTAGGTGCGGACGACGTGCGCCTTGCGCTCCTCGAACTCCGCCTTGATGAGCTTCTCGTTCGCGACGTACTTCTCCGCGCCGAGCTCCGCGAGCAACGCCTCGCCGAGCTTCTTCTTGAGCGTCGAGTACCCCTCGTAGCGCGCCTTCTTGTCGGTCACGCGGGTCGCGGACTTGAGGTCGTTGTCGACGATCTCGGCGACGCGCGTCTTGATCGCGTCCTCGAGCTGCGGCGCCTGGAACGCCTTCTTCGGCTTGCCCACGGCCTGGCGGACGCGCTCGATGAGGTCGATCACCGGCTGCGCCGTCTCGTGCGCGAACATGAGCGCGTCGATGATGTCGCTCTCGGTCGCCTCGGCGGCGCCGCCCTCGACCATCACGATCGCGTCGCGCGAGCAGGCGACGACGAGGTCGATGTCGCACTCCTCGATCTCGGCCGCGGTCGGATACGCCACGAACTCGCCGGCCTTGCGGCCAACGCGCACGCCGACGATGGGCCCGTTCCACGGGATGTCCGAGATGTGCAACGCCGCGCTCGCGCCCGTCAGCGCGAGGACGTCGGCCTTGTTCTGCTTGTCGCTCGAGAGGACGGTCGCGATGATCTGCGTGTCCTTCTTGAAGCCATCGGGGAAGAGCGGGCGGAGCGGGCGGTCCATGATGCGGCAGGCGAGGATCTCCTCGTCGCGCTGGCGCGCCTCGCGCTTGAAGAAGCCGCCCGGGATCTTGCCGGCGGCGTACGTCTTCTCGACGAACTCACAGGTGAGGGGGAAGAAATCGAGCCCGGGCCGCTCGTCTTGCGACACCGCGGTCACGAGGACCATGGTCTCCCCGTAGGTGACCAGGACGGATCCATGGGCTTGCTTGGCCAGACGGCCGGTCTCGAGCGTGAGGGCTCGGCCGCCGACCATGACGGATTCACGAACGTACATGTGTCTTGCGCTCTCTCTCGCGGTGCGCGATCGCGCTCCCGAAGACCCGTGACATCCAAGCGCAAGGCGGATCTTCTTCCTCGATTCCTGCCCAGGAGCAGCGGCGCTGCTGGGCACGAAGCGAAGACGAAGACGCTCCGTAGCGCTCACGGCCTCTGGGGAACGCCCCCGCGTCCCGTACTATTGTCCAAACCGACGTATTTCGGCTCTCTGTGTAGAGCCTCCCGCTCGAACCCGCCACTTTTTTCGGCGGAGCGGCGCGCCGTTCTTCCGGAAGCACTTCGATAAGCCGGACGGACAAACGGCACAAAAAGCGAAGAGGGCCCACTCCCAAGGAGCGAGCCCTCTCGTCGTTCGCGTGTTCGAACGCTTACTTGCGGATGTTGAGGCGGCTGATGAGCGACCGGTAGCGCTCGATGTCGATCTTCTTCAAGTAGTCGAGCTGGCGGCGGCGCTGGCTGACGAGCTTGAGGAGACCACGACGCGAGTGGTGGTCCTTCTTGTGCGTCTTGAAGTGCTCCGTGAGCTGCGTGATCCGCTCGCTGAGGAGCGCGATCTGCACCTCGGGCGAACCGGTGTCGCCCTCGTGGGTGCGGAACTTGTCGATGATCGTCGTCTTGTGAATCGGATGAAGCATCGGTCTTCTGCTCCTCGGCGTATCCTTGCGCTGCCGAGCGCCGGATCGCCAAGTGACGCCCGACGGCGAGCGCGCGCCCGGAGCGGCGCGTGCCCACGTGATCGGGCCGAACGAAAAACGGAGGCGGAGTATACGCATCTCGCCCGGTCGGTCAACGGGACGGAACGCCGAGGGGCGAGCGAGCGAGGTTTGCGGCGGGATTGTCCCCCTCGGCCAGCCGACTTCCGCTAGTCTGCGTCGCGATGGCCGGCAATTTTCGGCCCCCCGATTCGGGGGCTTCTCCCCATATGGCTGCGTCCTCGTCGGCCCAGCCGTCGATCGTCGTGGGCCCCGCGACGACGAATCTCACCGGGATCGGCTCCGCGGCCACCGGGTACGGATCGGCCGACTCGTTCGTCGCAGGCGTCGCCGCCCCGCAGCGCATCTGTCCGACGTGCAACAGCCGCTATCCGGGCGAGTACAAGGTCTGCCCGAAGGACGGCGCCGAGCTCGCGGAGGAGACGCAAGACGAGCTCGTCGGCCAGACGCTGCGCGAGTCGTACACCATCGTGCGCGTGATCGGCGAAGGCGGCATGGGCCGCGTCTACGAGGCGCGCCACACGCGCATCGGCTCGAAGCGCTTCGCCATCAAGATGCTGCACCCGGAGTACGCGCGTCAGCCCGACGTGCTCTCCCGCTTCCAGCGCGAGGCCGAGGCCGCGGCGCAGATCAAGAGCCCCCACGTCATCGACGTCTACGACATCGATCGCACGAGCGACGGGCGCCCCTTCATCATCAGCGAGCTGCTCGACGGCAAGGAGTTCGCCGACCTGCTGACGCAGCTGGGCAAGATGCCCGTGCCGCAGGCCATCCGCATCGTCCGGCAGGTCTGCAAGGCGCTCGCCGCCGCGCACGCGAAGGGCGTCGTGCATCGCGACATGAAGCCCGAGAACGTGTTCCTGATCGGTGACCTGAACCGCCCCACCGCGAAGGTGATCGACTTCGGCATCTCGAAGATCGAGGACAACGCGACGGGCAAGGCGCTCACGCGCACGGGCATGATCATGGGCACGCCCTCGTACATGGCGCCGGAGCAGGCACGTGGTCAGCGCGTCGACCACCGCGCCGACATCTACGCCGTGGGCGCGATGCTCTACTGCGCCCTCACGGGCAAGCGTCCGTTCGACAACGGCGATCCGGCCGCGACGCTCATGGCGGTGCTCTCCGAGGACCCGCCGCGTCCGCGCTCGCTCGAGCCGAGCATCCCCGAGACGCTGGAGATGGTCGTCCAGCGCGCGATGGCCAAGGAGCCGGACGATCGTCACCAGAGCATGGCCGAGCTCGACGCCGATCTCGCGCCCTGGGATACGGACGAGCAAGCCAGCGCCGCGATGGTCCCCGTCGGCGACGCGACCGCGACCGGGACCCTGACGCGCCCGTCGGCCCTCTTCATCAAGCAGCAGCAAGAGGCCACGATGGCGCGGCCGATGCTCGTGCTCATGACGGCGCTCGGCGTCTTCTTCACGCTCGGCGGCCTCATCACGACCGCGGCATCCATCTTCCGCATCACCCGCGGCGGCGGCGCGACGGCGAACCTGACCGTCTCGGAGTCCGTCCTGCTCCTGCTCCTCATCCCGGTCGCGCTCGCGACGCCGATCATCCTGCTCATCCGCCACCTCCGGAAGGCGGTCTGGGACAACACGGTGAAGGCGATCGAGATGCTCGGACGGCTGCGTCGCCCCGTGGTCGTGGGCCTCTGCGCCTACGGGTTCGGCTCGATGCTCGTGCGGCTCATCGAGTCCGTGCTGCTCCGGCGCGCCGTCGGCGTGGCGTGGCCAGTCTGGGACGTGCTCCTGCTCGTCATCGCGCTCATCGCGGCGCTCACGGCGCACATGATGCTCGACGACAACAAGAAGGCGGCCTAGCGCCTCCCTCCCCGTCCGCGGGGCGGCGGGGGCGGCGGCATGACGAGCGTGGCGGCGCTGCCGAGGCCCTGGGATCGATCGAGGTAGGCCTGGAGCATCACGGCGGCGGCCATGCCGTCGATGACGCCCTTTTGCCGCTTGCCCGAGGTCCCGCTCTCCCGGAGCTTCCGGGCCGCCTCCACGGTCGTCCAGCGTTCGTCGAAGAGCTCCACGGGCACGCCCGTGGCCTGGCCGATCTCCTGGGCGAGGTCCGCGGCGCGCGTCGCCATGGGGCCGTGCTCGCCGGACATGTCGAGCGGCAGGCCGACCAGGAAGAGGCCCACCCCCTCCTCGCGGGCGAGCTCGCCAAGGGCGCGAATCAGCGCCTTTTTGTCGCGCCCGTCGAGCGGGGGCCGGGGGTGCGCGAGCAGCCCGAGCTCGTCGGCGATGGCCACGCCCACCCGGGCCTTGCCCAGGTCGAGCGCGCATACACGCGGGGGGTTCGGGGGGTTTAGGGGCACAGCTCCGCTTGTCGGAGCGGAGCCCCCAAGGTTCGGGGGACGGCCAGGACGCTCTGCCATACCCGGGACAAGGGAGGACAGACCCCGTCGTACGTCAAGAGGTCGGCAAAGCTTGACCCTTCTCGGCTCTCCGACCATAAGCCGCGGCGGACATGGAACTTCGCGCGGTCAAGGGGATGAACGACATCCTGCCGGACGAGGCGGCGCGCTGGCAGCGCCTCGAGCAGGCGTTCCGCGAGCACGTCGCTCGGTACGGCTACGACGAGGTGCGCACGCCGATCCTCGAACACACCGCGCTCTTCTCGCGGCAGATCGGCGAGACGACCGACGTCGTCGAGAAGGAGATGTACTCGTTCGCGCGGCACGGCGACGAGCTCACCGTGCGCCCCGAAGGCACGGCCGGCGCGGCGCGCGCGTACGTCGAGCACAAGATCCACACGAAGGAGCCCGCCTCGCGCTGGTACTACCTCGGCCCGATGTTCCGCGGCGAACGCCCGGCGAAGGGCCGCTACCGGCAGTTTTATCAGGCGGGCTGCGAGCTCTACGGCGACGCGGGTCCCCTCGCCGACGCCGAGATGATCGAGATGATCCTCTCGCTGCTGAACACGGGGCTCGGCATCGGCAACATCGAGGTGCGGCTCAACTCGCTCGGCGCGTCGGGCACACGCGCGCGCTACCGCGACGCGCTCGTCTCGTACTTCACGCCGATGAAGGACAAACTCTCCGAGGACTCGCAGCGCCGGCTGGAGAAGAACCCGCTGCGCATCCTCGACTCGAAGGACCCGCGTGATCGCGAGGCCTCGAAGGGCGCGCCCTCGATCCTCGAGCTGCTCGACGAGGCCGACGCTGCGCACTTCGCGGGCGTGCGCCGCCACCTCGACGCGCTCGGCGTGCGGTACATCGTCGACCCCACGCTCGTGCGCGGCCTCGACTACTACACGCGCACGCTCTTCGAGTTCGTCACGACCGCAGGTGATCTCGGCGCGCAGAGCACGGTCGTCGGTGGAGGCCGCTACGACAACATGATCGAGGGCCTCGGCGGCCCGAGCGTGCCCGCGATCGGCTTCGCGATGGGCATCGAGCGGCTGCTCACGTTGATGCCCGGCGAGGCGTCGCGCGAGCGCCCCGCGATCTACGTCGCGCCACTCTCGGACGCGTGCACGAGCCGCGCGCTCGTGCTCGGCCGCGACCTCCGCGCGCGCGGCGTGCGTGTCGAGGTCGACGGCCGCGGCGGACGCCTCAAGGCGATGCTCCGCCGCGCCGACGCGCTCGGCGCGAAGCTCTGCGTGATCCTCGGCGACGGCGAGCTCGAAAAGGGTGTCGTGTCGGTGAAGGAGCTCGCGGCACACAAGCAGGACGAGGTGCCGCTCGCGGACGCGGCGGACGTCCTCGCGGCGCGGGCGCGGGCCGAGGCGTCTCCTCCGCCGGGCGAGGCGCGGTGAGCGTCCTTCGACGGCGCGGCACCTCGCTGGCCTCCCTCGTGATCGCGGCGCTCGTCGCGGTCCCGGCGGTCTCGTACGCGCAGGGCGGCATGGGCCCGGGCGGGCCGCCTGGCGGTCCTCCGCCGCAAGGGCGCCCGAAGCAAGCGCCTTCGGACCAGCCGCAGACGCACGCAGCCTCCGGCGCGGACGAGTCCCAGCAGCTCCAGACGCAGGAGCCCTCGCTGCCGCAGGATCCGCTCGCGGTCCCGCCCACCGTGGCGAAGCAGCTCGGATCGAGCGCCGATCCGGAGGCGACGCCGGCGCTCGAGCCGTCGGAGCGTCGCTTTTATGGCCTGTGGTACTCGGAGAAAAGCCCGAAATACGAATTTCGCACGCTCTTTCCCCTGTGGGCCGAATGGAAGAAGCCGAAGGAGCAGGATCGCGCGAGCCTCTTCGGGCTCTTCTATTACAACCGCCGGAGCCCGAAGGCCGACGCCGACGTCCTTTTCCCGCTGTTCTGGCGATTGCGTGACGGCGAGACCCGCACGACGGTCGTCGGCCCGTACGTCCATCAGGAGAGCGAGGCGACGGCGAAGAAGCCGGCGAGCCACATGAACCTCCTTCCCCCGCTCTTCTTCGAGGGGAAGACGGGGACGAAGAGCTACCTGCACATCCCGCCGCTGCTCACGTTCACGCAGCACACGGATCACGACGGCCTCGACATCGTCGGCCCGATGTTCTGCAAATGGAAGGGCGGCCCCGCGTGCGACACGCGCACCGCCGACGACATCGACCTCGGCGTCGCGCCCCTTTATTTCTACGGCCGCAACGAGACGACCGAATACGAGGTCATCCCGCCGCTCCTCCATTATTATCGTTACAACGAGATCGGCGAGAGCTGGCTCAACGTCTGGGGCCCGTACATCCGCCGCCACGATAACGAGGGCGACAGCCGCCACGTCGTGCCGTTCTACTGGCACACCTGGGGCAAGAACAAGGAACACCTCACGGTCTTCCCGCTCTTTCATTATGGCTACGAGGGCAACGCCTCGCGGCTCGTGACGCCGCTCTTCTGGTGGGAGCGCGGCGAGAAGGGCGAGAAGACGTTCGCGACCTGGGGCTATGCCCATTACCAGGGCCGCACCGAGCTCGAGATGATCACGCCGCTCTACTGGCATTACCGTGATCCGGACATCGGGCTCGATCGGAAGCTCTTCTTCCCGTTCTTCTACAAGGGCGAATCGCCGCGCGGCAAGGAGCTCGCGATCTTCCCCTTCTATGGCCGGTTCCAGCGATACGGCCTCAGCGACGAGACCTGGATCACGCCGCTCTTCCGCTATCGCGCCGACACCACTGGCTGGGCGGCGAACTTCTTCCCCATCTTCCACATGGGGCGCACGAATCAATCGTCGCACCTCGTGCTCGCGCCATTCGTGTGGGATTTCGCCTCGCCGACCTCGCGCGCGACCGTCGTGCTCCCGGGCTTCTTCCGCTTCGCCGACCAGGACGGCGTCTCGCAGCTCGCCCTGAACACGTTCTATCGCGAGAAGAAGCTCGCGCGCGGATCGGAATGGGAGTTCCACTTCTTCCCGTTCTTCTCGTACGGTCAATCGCCCACCGGCCACTGGTGGAACGTCCTCTACGGTTTGGCGGGGTACACGCGCGACGGGACGATGTCCAAGATGCGCCTCGCCTACATCCCGATCACGCTCAGCAAATAGGGAGGCCGCGCGAGGCCTTTCCGCGCGGCGAATGGCGTGGTAACGTAGACGCGTGCTTGCATTCCGTCGCGTCCTTTCCCTGGGGATCGCGCTCGCTTCGCTCCTCGTGACCCGAGCGGAAGCAGAGGCGGCGCCGTGCGGGCGGGTCCGATTCGTGACGGTCTACGATTCGCACGGCCTCACAGCGTTCGGAGACCGGCTCGACAGCTGGCTCCTCGCGCAAAAAGACGCCGAGCTCGAGAGCTACACGCTCGGCGGCGCATCCACGGAGTGGCTCCTGACGGCGAAGGTGTCGCTGCGCGGCTACCATTACCATAGCTGCGACAAGTCGCCGATCCTCGCACGAGTCCGGCTGCCCGAGCGCAAACTGCGCGCGCCGACGCTCGACGAATTGCTCGCGCCGCCCGGCACATACGAAAAGCAGGTCGTGCTCGTCGGGCTCGGCAGCAACATGCCCGGGGAGCCTTCACTCCAGGTCGGAAACGTCGAGCAGACCATCCGGCGCATCAAGTCGCGGCCCAATACGGTCTGCATCTGGATCGGGCCACCCTCGATGCGAAAATGGTCGCCCAGCTTCGGAGACAAGGTCTACGCCATGCTGCGCGACGGCATCCAGGCCGCCACAGACGATCCGAAGGCGGCTCCCGCCTGTCACCTCGTCGACAGCCGGAAGCTCTCCGCGTACCCCGACGGCGGCGACGGCTGGCATTACGGATTCTTCCCGGCCGGCATCGAAGCCGCGACAAAATGGGCGGACGGCGTCACCAGCGAGCTCGAAAAAGTCCTCCGCGCAGCCAAGCCCGCTCCGGCGACGCTCGCGAAGAACGAGGCCACCACGCGATTGCCGCCTCTTTTGACGCCGCGACGCTGACGTCCTTTCGCTCGAGGAGGCGCCGCGCCGGGGCTCTGCCCCGGGCCCCGCGGGGGCTGTTCGCCCCTCGACCCGAACCAGGGCCAGCCCTGGACCTTTGATGGAAGAACTGCGCTCCGCGCAGTTCTTCCACAGGCCGATGGCAAGACCATGCGGGCGTTGCCGGAAGAACCGTCAGCGCGGCTGTCTTGGTTGGCGGGTTCGTCGCTCGTCTTGACCTGGCCTGTTCGATGAACTGCGCATCGCGCAGTTCATCGACCCCGAGTCCAGCGCTTGCGCTGGTCCGGGTCCAGGGGCGGACAGCCCCGGTGGGGCCTGGGGCAAAGCCCCAGCGAGGCGCCTCCAAAGCCCTGCCGCCCCCGCGGGCGCTCAGCCTGCGATTCCCCAGGTCCGCGCGATCTCGTGGGTCTCCACGTGCTCGGGGATCGCGGCGAACGTCTGTCGCGCGTCCGGATCCGTGATCGTCGCTGTGCGCCGATCGATCTCTTGCAACGCCTCTGCGATCACGGCGCGTGCCTCGTCGACCTCTCCTTTTGCGTGGAGCGCGCGCGCCAGGATCAGCCGCACGAGACCCTCGCCCTCTTCGAGCGCGCCCACCTCTGCGAGCAGCTTGCGCGACGCTCGTGCGTTCGCGAGCGCCTCGTCCGCGTTGCCCACGGCGAGCAGCACCCGCGCGAGTGTCGCGTGCCCGTGGCAGAGGTATGGCGGTGCGACTGCGAGCCGATCCACCGCGCGCCGCGCCTCGGCCTCCGCCTCTGCGAGGTCGCCCATCATCAGGTGGATCGTCGCGAGCTCGTCGCGCCCCACGCCTTCCAGCCGACGATCGCCGTGCGCCGCGAACTCCGCGACGGCCTGCTCTTCGAGCGTCTTGGCTTCTTCGAGCCGACCCATCCGTGCGAGCGCGTACCCGAGATCGCGCTGCGCCGACGAGACGATGTGCTTCGCGCCCATGCGCTCGGCGTCCACGATCGCTGGCACGAGTGCCTTCTCCGCGCCGACCCAGTCGCCGACTTCGAGGCAGGACGCGCCGTAGTTCGCGCGTTGCAGGCACGCGTTCCGCACGTCGCCGGCCCTCTCGAACCCCTCGGCCGAGAGCGAGAAGTACCGCGCCGAGGCGCCCGTCTCGCCCACGAACGGCGCGCGGAACGCACGCGCGCGCTCGATCCAGCCTCTCGCCAGCGGCTTCTCCGAGTCGCCCCCGAGCCGCTCGAGCTCCTTGAACAGCGACTCTGCGAGCTCGTTTTTCCCGAGCAAGAGCGCCGCCGTCGAGGTGCGCGAGAGTGCCGCGATGTGCCCGTCGCTCGCGGGCGCCTCCTGCATGCACGCGACCGTGAGCAGTGCGTCGCCGAGGACCTCGACGCGCTCGACGCTGCCGAGCTTGCCGAACACGCTCGCCATCTCGCCGACCGCGAAGAGCCATGGATCGCTGCCCGCGGGCAGGATCTGGATCGCCTCGAGGCCACGCTCCTCGGCCTCGGCGAACTTGCCTTGCCAGCGGTACGCCTCGGCTTGCCGCAGCCGCAGGCGCCCGAGCTCCTCGCCCTGCGCGCCGCAGGTGATCGCTCGCTCGCTCCGCTCGATCACGGCCTCGAAGTCGCTGCCTTCGAGCGCTGTCTCCGCCGCGCGCCCGTACCACGTCGCCGCGCGGATCAGATCCCCGCCGCGCTCGTAGTGCTGCGCGAGCACCATCGCCTCGGTCTCGCCCACCGATTCGAGCCACGCGGCTGCGAGGCGATGGCCGAGCATGCGATCGGCGTCCGTGAGCGTCGCGTAGGCCGCCTCGCGCACGAGCGCGTTGCGGAAGGCGTGATCCTCCTGCTCGAGGAACCTGCGCGAGGTCCGGCGAAACACGAGCTCGCGCTCGACGAGCGTGCTGAGCGCGTCGCGCACGGACGCCTCCTTCTTCTCGCCGCCGACGAGCGCGGCCACGCCCGAGGGCCAGAAGACGTCGCCGAACACGCTCGCGGCGCGGAGGATGCGGCGCTCGACGGCCTCGAGCTCCTCGAGGCGCGCTTGCACCATCGCGAGCACCGTGCCCGGCAGCGCGTCGCCGCGGCCCGAGGCCACCGCGCGCACGATCTCTTCGAGGTAAAACGGATTGCCTGCCGCGCGCTCGATGATGCGCGCCGTGAGGTCCGGCGTGACGGTGTTGCCGAGCCAAACCTTGCAGAGCTGCTCGCTCGCGCGCCGCCCGAGCTCACCGAGGCGGACCTCCTGCATGCCGCGCTCCTCCCAGAGGCGCGGGAAGGTGCGCGAGATCTCGGGCCGCGCGAGCGCGAGCACGCAGAGCGGCTTCTCCCGCGCGTGGCGCAACGCCGCGTCGATGAGCCGCACCGTCGGCAGATCGCCGAAATGCAGATCGTCGAGCAGAAGCAGCACGGGCTTTTTCGTGCACTCCGCGAAGAGCCAGTCCTCGAACGCGCGGCGCATCTGATCGCCCATCAACATCGCGTCCGCGCGCGCCGCGGCGAGCAGGTGGCTGCGCTCCGCGGGCAAACGCAGGCCGAGAATCTCGCCGAGGAAGACGGTCACGCGCACGACGTCCTCGGCCGGGACGCACGACGAGACACGCGCGAGGAGTTTTTCCTCCTGCACGGCCGCGAGCGCGCCGACCTCGATGCCCGCGGCGGCGCGGACGAGCTGCGCGAGCATGCCGAACGTCGAGCCCGCGGCCATCGGATCACCGCGCGCGACCCACACTTCGAGGTCGTGCCCGGCCGCGTCGAGCCTGCGGAGCACCTCCGTCGCGACGCGCGACTTGCCGACGCCCGCGGGCCCCGTCACCAGCGAGACGCGCGCGATCGGCTCCGCGATGCTCTCCTCCATGATCGCGACGAGCGTGCCGATCTCCCGCTCGCGCCCGACGCACGGGCTCGGCTTGCCGAGCAGCGTGCGCGCCGCGTCGGCCCGATCCCGCACGGCCTCGAGCACGCGCGTACCCCCCTCTTCCCGCACGTCGAAGCGCGCATCGAGCAGGCCCGCCGTCACCTCGTCGACGAACACCTGCCCCTCCATGCGCACGCCCTCGCGGCGCGCCGCCGAGAGCGTACGCGCGGCCGACTCCGCAGCCTCGCCGACCGGAAGCTGCTGGGCGACGAGGCCACGCCCCGTCGCCACCGCGATCGGCACGCCCGGCAAGAGCTCGCGGAGCGAGATTGCCGCCCGCGCGGCCCTCGCCGCGAGATCGATCGCGGCCGCGGCGCCCGTGAACACCGCGAGCAGCGACCCGTCGACGAGCCGCTCGAGCTTGCCGCCGTACGACATCGCGACGCCGTTTAGATCGTCGAGCGTGCCCGCGGTGGCGCTCACCGCGTCGCCGGGCAGGCTCGGGAGGCTGCGGCGGAGGATGGCCTCGGCCATCATCCCCGGCGTGAGCGTCACGTCCGTCTCCGTGGAGTCGCCGTCCGCGATCGTCTTGGAGAACGTGCTCGTCGCGAGCACGACGCAGAGAAGCTGCTGCTCGCGCACCGTGATCGCCGGACGGCTCATCACGGACGAGTGCACGAGCTCGCTGCTCGACGGCCCTCCGGGCAGCGGCCCGAGCGCGTCGAGCGCGGCGACGACCATCGATCCGTCGCGCGGCCTGCCCGCGGGATCCTTGCAGAGCATCGAGGTGACCAGCAGATCGAGCGCGGCCGGCGTCTCGCTGCGGATCGTGCGCACGCGCGGCGGCTCCTCGAACAGGATGCGCGAGAGTGTGGCCATGAGCTGCTCCGACGCGAACGCGGGCCTGCCCGTCAGGCACTCGAAGAGCATCGCGCCGAGCGAGAACACGTCGGCGCGTGCGTCGACGTCCTTGCGCCCTTGCGCTTGCTCGGGGGCCATGTATCCGGGCGTCCCGAGCAAGGTCCCCGTGCGCGTCGCGAGCGTGCGGCCGTAACCGAGGCGCGCGATGCCGAAGTCGAGCAGCTTCGCGTCGTCCACGTCGCCGCGCAGGAGGAACACGTTGCTCGGCTTCACGTCGCGGTGAACGATCCCGCGCGCGTGGGCTGCGCCGAGCGCGTCGGCCACGCACCGCGCGAGCCGGATCGCCTCGTCGAGCGGCAAGCGGCCACGCGCGAGGCGATCGGAGAGATCCTCGCCTTCGAGCCACTCCATGACGAGGAAGAGCTCTCCCGTGGGGAGGGAGCCGTGGGAGACGTACCGGACGATGCCCTGATGCCGCAGCTCGGCGAGGAGCACGGCTTCGGCCGAGAAGCGCTCCATCTCGCGCACGTTGCGTCCGCCGAGGACCTTCACCGCGACCACCGCGCCCGTCTCCAGATCGCGCGCTCGGTAGATCGTGGCCATCCCGCCCGAAATCGTGTGATCGTCGAGCTCGAAGCGCGCAGCGACCCGCATCCCTGGCTTCAACATCGCCGGGGAATTCTATCCGGGCGGATGCGCGATCATCCAAGTCATTTCGCGGCCCTTCCCGCGGCCTTCTGGATCGACCCGGGCGGTTCGTAGTCAGGGCCGACACCAAGACAAAAGCCCCGCGGGAGCACGCCTCCCCCCCTTGCTCGCGCACCTTCCGGCAGCTCATGATGCACGCCTCGCATGGGTCATTTCCTCATCGGTGACGCGGATTTCGAGTACCGGAGCTTCGCGACGTTCGCGCTCCTCGAGCACGTCCTCGGGGCCGGGCGGATGTTTTGCGCGCCGCGCTTCGAGCTCGTCGACGCAGAGGGCACGCCGCTCGACGACGACGACGCGTTCCTCGCGGCGCTCGGCGAGGACGCGCCGCCGCTCTTTTTGCCGTACGGCGAGGACCTCGTCACCCTGCCCTCCACGGCCGATCTCGACCTTGTCCTCGGCCACCTGCTCGCCACGCTGCGGCAAGCGGACGAGCGCATCCGCGCGCTGCGCGATGAGGCCCACGAAGGCGCGCGCGTGCGCTGGTCCCTCCCCTTCGTGTGGGAGCTGCGCAAGGACGAGTGGGGCGCGCTGCTCGCGACGATCCAGGCGGCGCTGCCGGGAGAAACGTCGCTCTCGCTCGAACTTTTGCAGGCAGAGGAGACAGAGGATCTGCTGGATCGGCTCTTCGATCCGGACACGCCGCTCGGGCGGCTCGTCTCGGCCTTGCCGGAGACCCACGCCTTCGGCCTCGCGGCGCTCGCGTTCGCGGTCGCGCACGACATGGAGGTGTTCACGGTCGAAGACGAGCCGGTGTTTTACGAGTTCGATGAGCAAGGAGAGTCGCCGCGGTTCATGAGCCGGCTCGAATCGACGGTGCTCGCCGCGCCGGAGGCGACGCGGATCGAGCAGGTGAACGTGCACGCGGACTCGGCGCTGCAAGCGCTCGAAGAGGAGCGGATCGGAGACGCGCTCGGGGATGCGCGGCAAGCGCGGGCGTGGACGTGGGGCGTGCGGGACGCGGCGACGATCGCAGCCGCGTATCGAGCGAGCGCGACGGCGTGGCTCGAGGCGGGCGAGCTCGATCGCGCGATCGCCGACGCCTCGTGGGCGATCTACCTCGAGCCGGAGGCGGACGCGTTCGATACGCGCGGGATCGCGCGGCACCTCGCGGGCGACGTCGAGGGGGCGATCGCCGATTACACGCGCTCGCTCGAGCTCGCGCCCGAGGCGGCGCGGGTGCTGTCGAACCGGGCCGAGGCGTTTTTCGATCAGGGCAACGACGCGGCCTGCATCGCGGACGCGGAGCGCTCGATCGCGCTGGATCCCGAGGATGCGACCGCGTTCGTCTGGCGAGGGCGGGCACTCGCGAGGATGGGGCGCACGGAAGAGGCGCGCGCGGACGCGGAGCGAGGGGCGGCGCTCGGAGACCCGTCGTTCCTCGACGAGCTCCAGGCACCGCCGCGCGAAGCCTAGGCGGGGTTGTCCTGGAAATGGACCGGCGCGGCCGTCGATCCGGCTCTCACCGCGCCGCCGTCGAGGCGCGCCCGTGCCTCGTGACGACCTTCTGGATCACCGTGAGCGCGTCCTCCGCGGAGAACGGCTTTTCGAGCACCGGTCGCCCCGACTCCGAGAGGAACCGCTCCACGTCGGCGCCGAAGCCGACGCCCGTCATGAACACGAATCGCTTCGCGACGTCGGGGCGGGAAGCGCAGACCTTCTCGTAGAACGCCTCGCCGCTCATGCCGGGCATCCGGAGATCGCAGAGGATCACGTCGAACCGCTGCGACGAGAGGGCCTCCAGCGCGCCCTGCGCCCCGCCCGCGACCGAGACCTCGTGCACCCGGCCGATCTCCTCGGCGAGCGCGCGCGCGAGCGGCGCCTCGTCCTCGACCACGAGCACGCGCACGCCGCTCTTGATCGAGCGCGGCGGCGTCGACGGCATCGGCGGGATCGACGAGTCTCCCCTCCCCGCGGCCGGCAAGACGATCACGAAGCGCGCGCCGTGCGGCGGCTCTTCACCCTCGATGGGGCTCTCGACGTAGATGCGCCCGCCGCTGCGCTCGATGATCTCGCGGCTGATCGAGAGGCCGAGCCCCGTGCCCGCGCCGGGCTCCTTCGTGGTGAAGAACGGATCCCAGATGCGATCGAGGATCTCCGGCGAGATCCCCATGCCCGTGTCCCGCACCTCGATCTCCACCGTGCGTGGATCCTCGCTGCGCGTCGTGACGGTGACGGCAGGCTCGCCGGGCGTGTTGCGCGGGATCGCCTGCGCCGCGTTGACGAGCAGGTTCACGAGCACCTGCCCGAGCCGGCCCTCATCGATGATGACGGGCGGCACGTCGCCGAGGTCGCGGACGATGCGCGCACGCTCGATGATCTGGCCCCGCGTGAGCGAGAGGGCGCTCTCGACCGTGCGGTTCACGTCGACCGCGATGCGGCGCGTGCCGGCCGGCGCGCGGGCGAACATGCGGAGGTCGCGGACGATGTCGACGATGCGCCGCGTGGAGTCGCGCAGCTCTCCGAGCATGTGGTGCACCTGCTCGGAGACCGTGGGGCCGAGATCGACGCCGGGGCCGGCGATCATGCGGGCCATCATGTCGATGCCGAGCAGAATGAACGCGGCGGGGTTGTTGATCTCGTGCGCGACGCCGGCGGCGAGCGTGCCGAGCGTGGAGAGGCGATCGGCCTGGATCAGGCGCGTGCGCGCGGCGTGCTCGACGCTCACGTCCATGAAGAGGCCCTCGATCGCGACGACCTCGCCGCCCTTGCCGACGAGCGGGTAGATCGTGCCGCGCGCCGTGATCGCGTGCGCGCCGCGGCGCGCGAGGCGGGCCTCGTACGGCGAGGAGCGCATGCCCGCGCGGGCCCGGAGCACGGCCTCGTCGTACGCGGCGGCGCCCTCCGGATCGACGTGCACGCCGCACAAAAAGCCCGGCGTGGCGAGCGCCTCGTCGAGCGGGACGCCGAGCAGCCGCTCGGCGCAGTGGTTCAGGTAGACGAGCTCGAGCGTCCTCGGATCGAGCCGGAAGATCACGAGCGGGGCGTTGTCGAGCAACGTGCGGTGCTGCTCTTCGAGCTCGCGAATGCGCGCGAGGTGCGCGACGACATCACGCTCGCTCGCCTCCCACGCCGAGAGATCACGCAAGAGCGCGTGGCACGCGACGAGCGGATCGTCCTCCACGGCCGTGATCGTCGCGGCCACGGGCAGGCGGCGCGCCTCGCCTTCGGGCGTGCGCGCGACGAGCACGAGGCGCGCATCGGGCTGCGGCAGACCCACGGCCGGATCGGGCTCGGGATCGAGCAGCGATCCGATGTTCCGGCCGATGAGCTCCTCGCGCGTGTGGCCTGTGAGCGTGAGCGCGGCGCGGTTCGCGTCGGTCACGCGGCCGCTCCGATCCCACGCGAGCATCGCGTCCCCCGAGGTGTCGAGGATCATCGCGAGCCGGCGCTCCCGTGTGGACCGGAGCGAGCGCTCGATGCTCGCGCCGATGATGTCTGCGATCTCCTCGAGGATGTCGATGGGCGCGCGGCTCGCGGCCCCCGGCTCCGCGAAGGTCATGGAGACCGTGGCGAGCGCGCGCTTGCCGTCCGGCGAGCGCACGGGCACGGCCACGTAGGACCGGTAGCCGACCTCGCCGACCGAACGCTCGATGTCGTTGCCGAGGCGCGTGTCGTCGCAGATGTACGGACGAACCTCGACGTAGATGCGCTGGTAGAAGCTCGGATCGAAGGGGATACGAGCGCCGAAGCGCACGTTGCCGGGCAGGTTCGGATCGGCGTTGTCGGTGTGGAAGCGCTGGTGGCCCTCGTCGTCCGGGAGGAGCACGGCGACCGAGGCGAACGTGATGTGCGCCGCGAGCGCGCGCGAAAGGTCCTGGAACGCGGCCGGCGCGAGCAGGCTCGGATGACGAGCCGCCACGCGCAACACGGCGTTGAGGACGACGAGCTTGTCCGAATCGGGCACCAATCCCTCCCTCATGGAAGCGCGCCCCCGGCCTTCGTGGCCTCGGGGACGGCCGGCGCGGCTGCGCCCGTGCAACGAGCATACAAGCTCGCCGCGGCTTCGCGTCGCGCGCGTGGCACCTCTTTCCGCGCGACGTAGGCGAGCGTCATCCGCTCGGCGGTGGCGCGGTCTTCGAGCGCACAGGCCGTGACCAGGCGCAGGCGCTCGGCCTCCGCCGCGACCCGGCCGATCGCGAGGCGACGCCCGAGCGCCCGATCGAGCCTTCGAGCGGCCTCGGCGAAGTCGCCGCTGCCCACGTACCCGCGCGCGAGCAGGTAATCGGGCAGGCCCTCGTCCGGGGAGCTCGCGGCCCAGGCGCCGAGCTCCTCCGCGGCGCGCACCTTGTCGGGGCCGCGGCCCGCCGTGCCCACGAGCAGGGCGACGATCGCGTCCTTGCCACGCGGGCTCTCGGCGGCTTCGAGCTTCACGTCGAGGGTGCGGAGCTGGTCCTCGTCGACGGTGCGGGACATGACCTCGCGATAATGCACCATCGCGCGCTCGTGATCGCCCTCGGCGAGCGCGATGTCGCCGAGCTCCTCCAGGGCGCGGTCCCGGATGTGGCGCGGGAAGCGCGCCTCGTCGGCGATCGCCTGGAGCTCGGCTTTGCCCGCGTTGGGTTTGCCCAGCCGAACGAGGGCGCGGGCGATGGAGACGCGCGCTCCGCTCTCGCCGGGATCGAGCGCGAGGGCCTCGCGGAGGGCCTCGATCACGCCCTCGTCGTCGCCGCGGGCCTTGTCCTCCTCGGCGCGCTTGCGGCACGCGTCGACGACGTGCGGGCAGCGCCGGCCGAAGATCCCGGGCCGCTCGAAGCGCGCGCGCGCCTGGGCCATGGCCGCCTCGGGGAGCGCCACCCGATCGAGATCCTCGTGGAACGACCGCTCGAGCTCGTCCCAGCTCGCGCCCGTGATCTCCGGGAGCGATCCTCCGCCGTACCACGCGCGCACCGCCGCCGCGCCGTAACGTTCCTTGACGAACCCCACGAACGCGCCGCTCGCCGTGTACGCGACGCTGGAGTTTTCCCCGAGAAACCCGAGCGCGAAGAGGCGCGAGAGCTTCGGGAGCTTGCCGAGATCCTTCATGGCCTTCGCCCACTCGCGGGCCGAGAGCGCGCCCTCGTGCGGCGAGGTCGCGACGGCGATGCCCTCGATGAGACCGGGGTTCGGCAAGAGGCCGCCGAAGCTGCCGGCGATGCGGAACGGCCCGCGCCCGAACGATCCGGCCATCACGTGCGCGATCTCGTGGCCGAGCACGGGGTGCGGATAGCCGTTCTGCTGGACGTAGACCTCGTTCCGCCAAGGCTTGGCGATGTAGGTGTCGGCCGCGCCCATGAGCGCGCCTTTTTGCGCGGGGTCGGCGAAGAGGTACGCGGTGATCTTCGCGGGCCCCTTCGTCTCCAGCCACGCCTCCTGCGCGATGACGTGCGCAGTGCAATCCCGCGCGAAGCGCAGCGCGTCCTCGCGGGCCATGCCGCGCGGGTAGACGACGTCGCAACGCTCGCTCTCGACCCTGCCGCCGAGCGTCTCGGCGATGCTCGCGGGCGTGTGCCAGTGCCCGAGGTGGTGGCCGAGGTACGTCATCCCGAGGCTCGCCGCGGCGGCGAGCACGCCGAGCACGATCGCGCTCGGCCGGCCGATCGAGCGACACGCGAGCTTGCCTTCGTCCGTGCGCGCGAGGTGCGACGCGAGCACGGCGCCCGCGAGCAGCGTCGCGGCCGATCCCGCCCGGTACGCGTAGAGCCCCGAGGCGTTGATGACCGTGTCGTAGAGGCTGCCGCTGAAGTAGCCGACGAACGGGTCGTACGCGAAGACCATCGGGCTCGTGTAGAAGCGGACGAGCGAGACGCCCACGGACACGAGCGGCGCCGCGAGCGCGACGAGGACCGCGCAGAGACGCCTCCGCTTCACGCGCCCCGCGATCTCGCCCGCCGCCGCGCCCCACGCGCCCGCGAGGAGCGCGCCGACCCCGGGGCCGAGCGCGAACAGGACCGATCCCGCGAGCGGATCGCAGAACCCCGCGCGCAGGCCGTGGACGATCGTGACGAGCCACGCGACGCCCGCGAAGAGCGCGCCCCGCGCGAGGCCCGAAGCGAACGCGTCGAACGGCGCCGGGCGCGCCTTGCTGGTCTCGAGTGCCGTCGTGATCGCGACTGCGCTCGGCACGACGAGCCCCGCGGCGAGCGCGCTCTCGTAGCCGGGCCCGTCGAAGAGCGGCAGGAACCCGATCGCGCCCACGAGCAGCACGACCGCCCCGATCCCGATCGAGGACGGCCGCGCGCTCGCGAGTCGTTTGAAGTTCACGCTCACGCCAGGGGCGGCGGCGTGCTCACGGACGTCTGTCGCGGCGGTTCGAGCACGAGCGGGAGGATCTCATCCATCGCGTTGACGAGCGTCACCTTCACCTCGTCGAGGATGTCCTGCGGCACGTCTTCGAGGTCCTTGCGGTTCCTCGCGGGGATGATGACGTGCTTGATGCCCGCGCGGTGCGCGGCGAGCAGCTTCTCCTTCACGCCGCCCACGCCCATGATGCGGCCGCGCAGCGAGATCTCGCCCGTCATCGCGACGTCCGAGCGCACCGGGCAGCCGAGCAGGAGCGAGCAGACCGCGGTGAACATCGTCACGCCCGCGCTCGGCCCGTCCTTCGGCGTGCCGTGCTTCGGGATGTGCACGTGCAGGTCGATGTTCTTCAGCCACTCGGGATCGAGGTGCAGCTCGCCGGCCTTGCTGCGGACGAAGGAGACGGCCGTCGTGGCGGACTCCTGCATCACGTTCTTCATGTTGCCGGTGAGCACGACGTTGCCCTTGCCGGGCATCTTCGTGGCCTCGATGAAGAGGATCTCGCCGCCCGTGGGCGTCCAGGCGAGGCCCGTCGCGACGCCGGGCTCGAGGTTGTGCTCGGCGATCTCCGGCCGGTGCTTGTGCGGGCCGAGGACCTTCTCGACGTGCTCGGGCGAAACCACTTCGATCACGGCGTTGCCCTCGGCGAGCTTGACCGCCGTGGCGCGACAGACCGCCGCGATCTCACGCTCGAGCCCGCGCACGCCGGCCTCGCGCGTGTAGTGGTCGATCAACGTGGCGATGCCGGGCTCGGTGAACTCGAGCCGCTCGTCCGTGAGGCCGTGCGCCGAGAGCTGCTTCGGCACGAGGAACTCGCGCGCGATGCCGAGTTTGTCCGTGCGCGTGTAGCCCGGGACCTCGATGACCTCCATGCGGTCGAAGAGCGCCGGCGGGATCGTCTCGCGGTTGTTCGCCGTGGCCAGGAACATCACCTGCGACAGGTCGAACGGCATGTCGAGGTAGTGATCCTGGAAGGTCGCGTTCTGCTCCGGATCCAGCACCTCGAGCAGCGCCGCCGCCGGATCGCCGCGCAGATCGACGCCCATCTTGTCGACCTCGTCGAGGACGAGCACCGGGTTCTTCGTGCCGGCCTTCTTCAGCGCTTGCAGGATGCGGCCCGGCAACGCGCCGACGTACGTGCGGCGGTGGCCGCGGACCTCCGCCTCGTCGCGCACGCCGCCGAGGGCGATGCGCTCGTACTGGCGGCCCATCGCGCGGGCGATCGAGCGGCCGAGCGAGGTCTTGCCGACGCCGGGCGGCCCGATGAAGAGCAGGATCGGGCCCTTCTTGTCGGCCCGGAGCTGCCGGATCGCGGCGTACTCGACGATGCGCTTCTTCACCTTCTCGAGGCCCATGTGGTCCTCGTCGAGGCAACGACGCACCTCCTGCACGCTGATGCGATCGACCGTCGTCTTCGACCACGGCAGGTCCGCGATCCACTCGACGTAGGTCCGCGTGACGTTGTACTCGGCCGACTGCTGCGCCATCGAGCGCATGCGGCCGAGCTGCTTCTTCACGACCTTCTCGACGTCGGCCGGGACCTTCGCGCGGCGCACGCGCTCGCGCAGCTCCTCGATCTCGTCGTCCTCCCCCGCCTCGCCGAGCTCCTCGCGGATGCTCTTCATCTGCTGGCGCAGGATGTACTCGCGCTGGCTCTTGCCCATCTCCTCCTGGACCATGGAGGAGATCTCCTTCTTCACGCGGAGGACCTCGAGCTGACGACCCACCATCGCGAGCACGAGCCGCACGCGGGCCTTCACGTCGAAGGCTTCGAGGATCTCTTCCTTGTCGGCGACGGACGCTTGCGCCTGCGGGAAGTTCGAGGCGATGAGGTCGGCGAGCGCGCCGGGCTCGCGGACGTTGTCGAGGATGCCCGCGGTGTCGCGCGGCAAGTTCGGCATGAGCTGCAGGACCTCGCGCGTCGCTTCGCGCAGGCCCGTGCCGAGCGCGTCGAGCTCGACGTCGCGGACGAGCGACTCGGGGATGCGCTCGATCTTCGCGCGCATGTACGGCTCGAGCGCGACGATGTTCTTCACGCGGAAGCGACCGAGCCCGTTCAGGACGACCGAGTAGTTGCTCGGTCCGAGGCGGATCACCTTCACGACGCGCGCGATGGTGCCGACCGTGTAGAGCTCCTTGAAGGTCGGCTCGTCGATCTCCGGCGAACGCTGGCTGATCACGCCGACGAGGGCCCGCTCGCGGCCGAGGAGATCCTCCACGAGCCGGACGCTGCGGGGACGCCCGACGTTGATCGGGACGACCGACATCGGGAACAATACGGAATTCCGCAGCGGGAGGATCGGGACGCTATCCTCACCCGAGGAAGAGGGCGGTCGAGAGGGGGGCGCGCCGTTCGAGGCCATACGCGCGACACCCTAGTACATTTTTTGCGGACCCGCTCGTAACGCGCAGGCCCCGCGTGGGTCGCGTCAGAAGTCGCGGATTTTCCAGAGCCCGTGCTCGCGGACCAGGGCGACCGTACCGCCGGCGCCGTAGGACATCGACGCGCTGTCGCCGGTCTCCTCGATGACGGCCGTCGGCAGCGCGGTGCGGATGGCCTGGACAATCCGGTTGATCTGGTCCTTCTGCGGGCCTTCCCAGGCCGTGCGGAGTTTCTCCGCCGTGAGCTCGGTGCCAGTCGCCTTGGGCGCGAGGGCTTCGGTTTTTCCCGCCGGCGGCGCGGCCTCGTTCGGCGCCGCGGGCGCGGCCTCTTCGCCGAGGGCGATGCCCTCTTTCTCGGCGTCGGGGACGTAGCGGAGGATGACGTCGTACCGCTTGCGCTCGAAGGCCCGCAGGAAGCCCGCGAGCGCCTGGCGCGGCGTGGCCTGGCTGTAGAGGTCGATCGCGGCGGCGTCGATGCGCCATTTGCCGTCCTCGTACACGAGGAGCAGCTCATCGCCGTTCGGCAGGTTCACCGTCGCCGTGACGAGCGGATCACTCGCGGGGCGCGAGACGGCGCGGGCGATCTCGATGACCTCGTCCGGGCTCTCCTTCACGGCGCGGCGGAACGCTTCGAGCGACATCGAGCGCTTCGCGTCGTCGGAGAGCAGGCGGTAGGCGTCGTCGACGCGGCCTTCTTCGAGCGCGCGCGCGTAGGCGCGGAGCGTGTCGCTGGGCCCTTGCTGGACGAGGGTGCTCGGGCTGCAGGCGACGCCGAGGAGCGCGAGGGCGACGAGCCAGGCGGAGAGCTTCACGAGGCGGGCATAACACATTTCGGGCCGAAAGGAGCTACGATGCCGGCCATGCCGCGTGTTGCCCGGGTGGCACGGACGACCCACGAGACCCGCATCGCCGTCGAGATCGATCTGGACGGGACCGGCAAGAGCCGCATCACGACGCCGCTGCCGTTCCTCTCGCACATGCTCGATCAGATCGCCCGGCACGGGCTGTTCGACCTGACCGTCGAAGCCGAGGGCGACGTCGAGATCGACGGGCACCACACGACCGAGGACCTCGGCATCGTGCTCGGCTCGGCCGTCGCGCAAGCCCTCGGAGACAAGGCCGGCATCGCTCGTTACGGCGAGGCGACGTTGCCCATGGACGAGGCGCTCGTGACGTGCGCGCTCGATCTCTCGGGTCGTCCGTATTTCGTGTTTCGCGTGCCCCTGCCGAAGGCGAAGGTCGGGACGTTCGACGTGGAGCTCGTGCCGGTGTTTTTCGAAGCGTTCGCCCGGTCGGCCCAGTGCAACTTGCACCTCAAAATGCACGAGGGCGAGAACCTGCATCACATCATCGAGATCAGCTTCAAGGCGTTCACGAAGGCGCTGATGCGAGCGACGCGCATCGATCCCCGCGTGGCCGGCGTGCCTTCGACGAAGGGGAGCCTCTAGCCATGATGCGGGTCGTGGTCGTCGATCTCGGGATGGGGAACCTGCGCAGCGTGGAGCGGGCGATCACCCGCGCGGCCGAGGATCGCGGCGTCGCTTGCGACGTCGTTCGCAGCGGGCGGCCCGAGGACGTGCTCGGCGCGGACAAGATCGTCGTGCCCGGGCAAGGCGCGTTCCGCGATTGCGCGGCGGCGCTCGCGGGCGAGATCGGCGAGGCGCTGCGCGAGGCCGTTCGCCAAGGCAAACCCTATCTCGGCATTTGCTTGGGGCTGCAAGCGCTGTTCGAGACGAGCGAGGAGGCGCCGGGGGCCGCGGGGCTCGCCGTGTTCCGCGGCGCGGTGCGGAGGCTCGATCCGGGCGCGAGCGCGGACGTGGTGAAGATCCCGCACATCGGGTGGAATCGGCTGGAGATGAAGGGCGCGCCCGCAGGCGCGCTCGGCGCGTTTGGAGCGGAGGCGCCGCACGTGTACTTCGTGCACAGCTATCACGCGGTGCCGGAGGATCCGTCGATCGTGGTGGCGACGGTGACGCACGGGCCGAACGTGGTCACGGCGGCGGTCGCGCGGGACAACGTGACGGCCGTGCAATTCCACCCCGAGAAGAGCCAGGGCGCGGGGCTCGCGCTGCTCGGGGCGTTCGTCGCGGCGTAACGATTACCGCTCGAAGAGCATTGCGGTGAGGCGCGGATAGAGCTTTCGGACGCCGGGGACGCTCGCGGCCATCGACGAGAGCACGTCCCAGTGATCGCGGTGGTAGACGATGACGCCGCTCTCCGAACGGAACTCGCTCACGCCCGGGGCCGTGATCGTGACGCCGAGCGCGCCTTCGATCGTCGCGGTCCACGAGAGCATGAAATGGGGCTCCGCGCCGACGAGCTCGAGGTCGTCGAAGCGCATCTCCCGCAGGCGCTTGAAGAGGTTCTCGTTGATGCGGAGGAAGCGATCCTTGCCCGTGACGTCGTTGAAAGGGTCGACGAAACGGACGTCGGGCGCGTAGATCGCGTCGAGGTCCGCCAGGATCTTTTCGCGGCGGATGTGGTAGGTGGCGAAGAGCGTGAGGATGCGCTCGGGCAGCGTGGGCATGCTGCCCGATATACCATTTCAGGTTACGCGATGATCTCGGTGAGCATGCCCTTCGGCAGCTCGGGGTCGCCGAAATCGTCGAGCGGGCCCCCCGCGCCGTTCTTGCAGCCGAGGGCGGCGCCGATCGTGCCGAGCAGGCGGCCGTTGTGCACGCCGTTCACGTCGACGTACTGGCCCGTCTTCAGGTAGCCGTTCGCGCCGCCCGCGAGGACGTACGGGACGTCGTTATACGAGTGGTACTTGTTCGACAGATCGTTCAGCCAGACCGCGACGCCGAAATCGAGCAGCGATCCGGAGCCGAAATCGTAGGCCGCGAGTTTGTCGAGCATGTACTTGAACAGCCGCGCGTGGATGCGGTCGATCTCGTGGTGGAGCAGATACGCGCCCTCGATCGGCGGCCCCTCGGAGCCGTCGCTGTCGATGCGGTGCGAGATCTTGTGGTAGCTCTTCTGCCGGACGCCGTTGATGTAATACTCGGTGCTGTCGTTGCCGTCGCCGATCTGGAGCGTCGCGGCGCGCGTCACGCCGCACGCCATCGCGAGCGCGATGATGTCCATCTGCATCCGCGCGACCTTCTCCAGGTTGTCGTTCGACCGCGCGTCCGGGCTCATCGCCTCCATCGCCGCGACCTCCTCGGGCGTGAGCTTGCACGAGAGGCCGATCTCGAGGTCGCGGATCGACTGGAAATGAAGCTCCAATCGGTCGCGATCGGCCTTGCCGAGATCGCCACGGGTCATGAGCGATTGCATCTGCTCGCGCACGAGGTCGTTCACGCTCTTGCGCTGCGCGGCGAGCCGCTTCAGGACCTCGGGATCGAGGTCCGAGAGGCCGAAGAGCGCCTGGTAGGCGTTGATCGGGTTGTGCTCGGCCGCGCGGATGACCTTCGCTTCGCGGTACGAGAGCACCTCGTTGATGTAGCCGGACTTCTTGCCCGCATAGAGCGTGAGGGGCTCGACGCCCGGCGCGTTGAGCTCGCGCGCGATGCGGTTGTCGATCGACTCGCCCATCGCCAGCGACTCGTTGCCGACGGGATCGAGCGAGACCTTCTGCGCCGTGAGGCACTGGTTGCCGCCGCCGGAGTGGCCGCAGCCGTTGCCCGGGAACGCGAAGTTGATGCCCTTCACCAGGAGGAGGCGCGAAGCATAGGCGCTGAGCTCGCTGACCGCCCGGTCACTCTCGGCGTTCATCGACTCGGTCGTGAGCGCGCCGAGCTGATTCGGCCAGAACATCTCGGGTTCGTCGTCGGTCTTCTGCACGACGCCGTTCGCCTGGCGCATGAAGATCGCGAACGGAGGGACGTCGCCCGCGCCCGCCTCGGCCTTGCGCGGCGAGAAGCTCTCGAGGAACGGGAGCGCGAGGGAGACGCCGAAGAGACCTCGAAGAAAATGACGGCGATTCATGGCGCGACCTCCACGGGGCGGCGGGTCGAGAAGGCGTCGGAGGAGATGAGCTCGAGCAAAAGCTCCTTGACGGACATGCCCGAGCGCGAGGCGTCGCCGAGCTTCGTGATGAGCGCGGCGTCCTCGACCTCGGCGTCCCTGCCGTAGGCGAACTCGAGCCAGTTCTTCGCGAAGCACTCGTTCGCCTCGCGGCTCTCCGCGAGCATCTGGCTCCACGTGATGGCGTCGCTGAAGCTCGCCATCCCGCCGCCGAGCGGATACGCATCCGCGGCGTTCACCGGGAAGCCGTTGTCCTCGGCGCGGTAACGGCCGATCGCGTCGTAGTTCTCGAACGCGAAGCCGGCCGGGTTGATGAGCGTGCCATGGCACGAGGCGCCGCACGTGCCCTTGCCCGTGTGGCCGGCGACGATCTCGCGCGTGGTCTTCCCCTCGACGGGCGGCAGCGGCGGGACGTTGTTCGGCGGCGGCGGCAAGCGCGCGCAGAGGACGCGCAGGTTCACGAAGACGCCACGGTGAATCGGATCCGACGCGCGGGCCGTGCCGTTCGCCGCGAGGAAGCCGGCGCGCGTGAGGATGCCGCTCCGTTTCTCGGGGTCGAGCTCGACCTTGCCGAACTCGGCGCCGTTCGGCGCTTCGACCTCGTAGATGCTCGCGAGCCTGTCGTTCACGAATGCAGCGCGCGAGGTGAAGAGCTCGTTCAAGCCGCCTTCCTGCTCGAAGACCACATCCTCGACGAAGAGCTCGGCCTCGCGGATGAGGTCCTGCCCGATCTCGGGGACGAACTCGGGGAAGACGGCCGGATCTTTGTAGAGATCGCCGAACTTCCTCCAGTCGAAGAGCTGGCGGTGGAACGAGAGGACGACGGCGCGCGCCTGCGGATCGGCGAGCATTCGCTCGGCGTGGGCGCGCAGGCCCTCCTTCGTGTCGAGCTCGCCCGCGGCGGCGGCCTCGAAAAGGACCTCGTCGGGCATCGTGTTCCAGAGGAGGTACGAGAGCCTCGACGCGAGCTCGTAGGCGCCGAGCGGGATGAGGCCGTCGGGGCGCGGCTTGCGCGTGCCCTCGACGCGATAGATGAAATGCGGCGACTGGAAGAAGGCCGAGAGGACGTGCTCGACGCCGGCGAGGAAGGGATCGCCGTCGATGAGGGACGGGGCCTCGTTGAAGAGCGCGACGAGTTTGTCGATTTCCTGGGCCGTGAGGGGACGGCGATACGCGCGCTTGCCGACGGCCTCGATGAAGGCGCGGGCGCGGGCCTCGTTCCCTTGGCCCTCGTCGGGCGGGACGAGCGCGGCGACCTTCGCGGGATCCGAGACGACGAGCGACGCGAGCTCCTCGGCGGCGCGCTGGTAATCGGCCCACAGGTTCGGCGTGACCGACAGGACGGCCTCGTTGTTGTCGAAGACGCCGCCGAGCGGGTCTCCGGTGAACGACGCCGAGAATCCCGGCGGAGCTTCGAGGCGCAATACGTCGCGCACCGAGTTTTCCCACTGCGCGTGGGTCAAACGCGGGAAGGCGCTGCGCTCGGGTATCGATTGAACGGCTGCTTGATCATCCGACGAGCCGCCGATCGTCCCGACGCACGAGGGCAAGAGACAAGCGAGGACGAGCGCTCCGGCGCGCAAGAGCGTCGGAATGCGGCGCATGACGGAGGAAGGGGCGCTAAGAATCTCCATGCCGGCCACCTCCAGGGCTTTGGCAACGACGGTGGTATGCCGGCTCTCCACGGGCGTCAACGCGCAAGCACGGCCTCCGATCCAATGCCGCGCCGATTTCCTTGGAGCCCCCACGAATATGCAATGGCATGGGATTTTGCTACCGAGGACGTCCTTGCGGAGGTCTTTACCCCTGGGCGGGGGCCCCTGTAGGCTCACGCCGTGCTTTCGATGAACGTGGTGCCGCGAAGGGCGGCGAATGGCTCGCGATCTACGCGAGCGGCGGCGTGGGGCTTCGCGCTCCTGACGCGCCTCGCGGCGCCTCTCCTCGGCTTTGTGGCGGCGAGCGCGCCCGCTTCGGCCTCGGCTGCGGAGCCTTCGGCGAAGAAGGTGCTGGCCGTGCATGTGGAGGGCCCGGACGCAGATGCGGTGCGCGGTGACATCGAGGCCGCGCTGCCCGATCGAATCGTCGTCGCCACGACGAAGGAGTTTTCCGCGGCGCTGCGCAAGTCGGGCCAGTCGAAGCCGCTCGGCGCTGCGATGACGAACCCGAAGCAACGCGATCGGCTCGTGCCGCGCGTGCAGCAAGCGGCGTCGATCATCGGGGCGGGCGCGGTGCTCGTGGGGATCGTGCAGAAGGTGCGCGGCGAGAATCGCGTGCACCTCGTGTGGGTGAACGCGGAAGACGACGCGACGCCCGTGGACGAGGCGGTGTCGCTGAAGGGCTCCGAGGACGAACGGAGGAAGGCGATCGCCACGGCGATCGGGAGTGCGGTCGAGACGTACGCGCCGCCGCCGCCGCCCGAGCCCAAGGATACGGCGGCGCCTCCGCCGACGGAGACGAAGCCAAAAGAGGAGGAGCCCGCGGCGCGGGTGCGGCATCAAGCGGGCTCGTCGATCGTGTCGGCGGAGGTCGGCTTCGAGGTCGGCGGGCGCGTGTTCACGTACTCGGATGGGATCTCGGGCAACCTGCGGCGGTACGACGTGTACGGCGCGCCCCTGGCGGCCGTCTCGGTCGAGGTGTTCCCGGCGGCGATGACGACGGTGCCGGGGCTGCGCGATCTTGGGCTCTCGTTTGGATATGCGCGCGCGTTCGGGCTGCAATCCGCGACGGAGGGGGGCGAGCCGGTGGGCACGCTCTACCAGCGGCTCACGGGAGCGTTGAAATATCGGATTCCGATCTCGCGGCCGATGGGACCGGTGATCGGCGTGCTCGGCGGTTTCCGCTTGCAGACGTTCGAGGTCGACGCGCCCGGCGCGCTCGGCGAGCAGGTCGCGAACGTGAACTACATGGCGATCCGCGCGGGCGTCGATGGATGGATTCCCATCGGGCCGGTGGCGGCGATGGTCGGGTTCGAGTGGCTCGAGCCGCTCGCGACGGGCGCGGTGTACGATCGGTTCTCGGGGCCGAAGGTGCATGGAATCACGGCGACGGCGGGGCTCGCCGTGCGCTTCGAGTCGGGGCTGCAGATCCGGCTGACGGGCCACTACGATCGGTTCTTCTCGGACTTCGATCCCGTGCTCGGCGATGCGTACGTGGCGGGCGGCGCGCTCGATCAGTTCTTCGGCGTGCGGCTCGGCCTGGCTTACATGGATTGATGGAGACGATGATGAACGCGCGCTTCTTCCGTATCTGCGTCGCGGCGCTCTCCGCCCCCTTCGTCGTGGCGCTCGCGGCCGGTTGTCCGGGTACGTTGACCGACGAGGAGAAGGCGATCTTCCAGGGCGGCGGCGCTTGCCCGGACGTGCCTGCGATGCTCGCGGCGAAATGCGGCACGGCGAACTGCCATGCGGCTGGCTCGACGACGGTGGACCTTGCCTCGCCGAATGTGGCGTCGCGGGTCGTGAGCGTCGCGGGGACGGAGTCGTGCGGGAGCGTGATCCTGGCGAACCCGATCGACGCGGCGGGCAGCCTGCTCTACGCGAAGCTCGTGGATCCGCCGCCGTGTGGCCTGAAGATGCCGCTCGGCGGATCGATGAGCGACCTCGAGATCAACTGCGTGAAGCTCTGGATCGAGAGCCTCGATCCGAACGCGGGCCCGGGCTCGGGCGGCATGGGCGGCGCCGGTGGCATGGGCGGCGCCGGTGGCATGGGCGGCGCCGGTGGCATGGGCGGCGCCGGCGGCATGGGCGGGATGTAAGACACGCCCGCACGCGACCTGGAGACGCCCGCACGCGACCTGGAGACGCGTGCACGTGACGAAAGACACGTGCGCACGCGACCTGGAGACGCGTGCGCGCGACTTGAAGACGCGCGTTCGTGAGTAGGAACACGTGCGCACGCGACTTGGAGACGTGTGCACGCGCCTTGGAGACGCGTGCACGCGACCTGGAGACGCGTATTCGTGACGAGGAACACGCGCGCACGTGACTTGGAGACGCGTGCACGCGACCTTGGAGACGCGCGCACGCGACCTTGGAGTCGCGTGCACGCGACCTGGAGACGCGCGCTCGCGCCTAGCAGGCTGTTGAGAAACGCCGCGAGCGCCCTGGAGCTAGGGAGGAGGACGCAGGAAGACAGGCGTATTCCGAGGACGACGACCAACGATCCAGGGCGCGCAGCAAGTTTCTCAACAGCCTGCTAGGAGAGCGCTTTCGCGGGGGGCCGTCGGATCAGGACGAACGGCTGCACGATGGCGGCAGGGAAGCGCGCGCTCGTGTCGAGCGACCACACCGTGAGCTCCTCGGCCGTGGGCTTCTTGAGCTTGCCCTCGCGGATCCAAGCGTCGACGGCGGGCACGTCGTTCTTCGCGAGGGCCACGCCGACGTCGAGCAGATCGAGCGCGTCGTCGACGATGATGACGGCGTCGCGCGCGAGGTGCGCGCGGAGGTCGGCCCAGTGGACGTCCCCGAGGGTCTCGGCGATGCGTTCGCGCATGATGGCGAGAGCCTAGCTTTTCCTCGGCTCGGTTCCATCGTAGGCCACGGTTCGCGATGCTGATCCTCCCTGCGATCGATCTCTTCGAGGGCAAGGCCGTCCGGCTGCATCAAGGGCGCTACGACGCGGTCACCGTCTACGACGCGGATCCCGTGGGGCTCGCGGCGAAGCTCGAGGGCAAGGTCGACGCGCTCCACGTCGTCGATCTGGAGGGCGCGCGGGAAGGTCGGCCCGTGCAGAAGGAGCTCGTTCGCGCGGTCGTGCAGGCGTTCGGGCCGGGCGTGGAAGTCGGCGGCGGGGTGCGCTCGGCCGAGACGGCGGAGGAATACCTCGCGCTCGGCGCGGACAAGGTCGTGCTCGGGACGGCGGCGATTCGTGATCTCGGGATGGTCCGCGCGCTCGCGACGGCGCATCCGGGGCGCGTGGTCGTGGCGCTCGACGCGAAGGATGGGTTCGTCGCGGTGGAGGGGTGGGTGCAGACGTCGACGCGTACGGCGCTCGACGTTGCGCAGGATCTCGCGGGTGCGCCTGTGGCGGCGCTCCTCTACACGGACGTTGCGCGGGACGGCACGCAGGTCGGGCCGAACGTCACGGCGACCGCGGCGCTCGCCGAGAAGGGAGGGTTTCCCGTGATCGCTTCCGGCGGCGTCGGCAGCCTCGAGCACATCCGCACACTCGCGCGTGTCCCGGGCGTGGCTGCCGCGATCGTGGGACGCGCGCTCTATGAGCGCGTTTTCACGCTGGAAGAGGCGATCGCGGCGGCGGCCTCCGTTCCTTGACGCACCCCGCTTTCCGGGTGAAACGCCGCGCGCGCCCTTTTCCCGCGGCGATCATCGTGTACCCTTCGCGCCGTGGCCGATCGAGCATCCCCGCCGCGCCCTCCCCCGGGTGATCCCGGGGAGGACTTCCTCTTCCACCTGTATCGCGGCGGCGAGCTCCTGCAGGACAACCGCGTCCTGGAGGCGCGCGTCGAGCTCGAACGAGCGATCGAGCTCGCGCCCGCGGATCCGAAGGGGCAGGACCTGATCGGCGTCGTCTACTTCCGGCTCGGCCTCTATCCGCGGGCCATCGCCATCTACGACAAACTCGTCCAGGCCTACCCGGAGTCGTTCGAGCCGCGCGTCAACCTCGCGCTCTGCTTCCTGAAGATGGGGCAACCCGCGCGGGCGCGGCAGGAGCTCGAACGCGTGGTCGCGCAGCATGCGTGGCACCAGCGCGCGTGGGGCTACCTCGGCCTCGCGTACCAGGCGCTCGGCGACACCGATCGCGCGCTCCATGCCTTCACGCGCGGCGGCCACGACGCGATGGCGCGCCGGCTCATGGACGCGACCGGAGGGACGCCGAACACGCAACGCAAACCTTCGCTGCCGCCGGGCTCGTTCCAGGAGCTCGATCGCACGATGGACCTGAACCCGTCGAGCGCGCTGCCGCAGTCGATCTCGGCGGGGTGGGATGCGCTGCTCGGGGCCGCGGACGCGCCTCCTCCTCCTCCTCCTGCCCGCGCGACGCCGGCCGCGAACGCGACGACGAACGGCGCGACGAAGTCCGATTCGCCGCCGCGTGGGCCGCTCTCGCCGACCGATCTCGGTCGACGCCACACGTTGACGTTCCCTGCGGAGGGAAAGATCGCGACGCACCCGGGCGGCGTCCTGCTCGTGGCGGCGACGAGCGGGTTTGCCGTGCGGCCCTCGCTCGTCCGCTCGATGGCGTACGCGACCGGGCTGCGGCACAAGGCGATGATGCGCCGGATGCGCGGAAAGTCGCTCGAAGAGCCGCTCGGCGGCGAGGGGGACGCGCTCGTCGAGCTCGAGGGGCGCGGCGATCTCGTCCTCGCGCCGCCCCCGGATCACGAGCTCGTGTCGATCAGCCTGGAGGAAGAGCCGCTCTACCTGCGCGAGGATCTGCTCGGTGGCTTCGAAGGCGCGATGAGCTACGAGAACGGCCGCATGCCCGTGGGCGAGGGAGAAGCGGTCGGGATGGTGCAGCTCCGCGGCCCTGGTGCGCTCGTGGCGCGGCTCCGGGCGCCGATGCTCGCGCTCGACGTCCGCGAGGGCAAGAGCACGGCGCTGCATGCGCCGAGCGTGCTCGGGTGGATGGGCCGCGTGATTCCGCGGGCGCTGCCGCCGAGCGAGGCGCCGGCCGGGGCGAAGGGTTTCGTGGTGTTTTCCGGCGAGGGCACGGTGCTGCTCCATGGTCGCTAGCGGCTCGAAGGTGGACAAGGCGTCGCTGCGCCAGATCAAGGCCGCGCGACGGAAAACGCTCTGGGAGGACGCGCGGAACGTCCCGAACCTCCTGACGTTCGCGCGGATCGTCATGATCCCGGTCGTGCTCGTCCTTCTCGGGCGCGGCAGCCCCCACGACTGCTTCTGGGCCGCGGCCGTCTACGCCCTCGCGGCGATCACGGACATGCTCGACGGCTGGCTCGCGCGACGGCAGGGCCTCGTCAGCGTGCTCGGCAAGTTCCTCGATCCGCTCGCGGACAAACTGATCGTCACGGGCACGCTGGTCTGGCTCGTCCCGATGGGTCGGATCTCGGCGTGGGCCGTCGTGCTCTTGATCTCGCGCGAGATCACCATCACGGCCTTGCGCTCGATCGCCTCGTCCGAGGGCATCATCATCGCCGCGGGCGAGGGCGGCAAGACGAAGACGGCGCTGCAGATGATCGGGATCGTGTGCCTGATCCTCGGCTACCCCTACTGGTTCACGATCGGCGTCTTCGACTTCGGGGTCGTCGACCTGGTGCACGTCGGGCGGCTGCTCATCTACACGTCGCTGGTCTTCTCGCTCTGGAGCGCGGGCCGGTACATGAGCCTCTTCGTGGACGCCATCGACGCGAAGAACAAGGCGGCGTACGAGGGACCAGAGCAGGCGCGGGAAAAATGATAAGAGAGCCGGCGTGATTTCACGCCGTATCTTTCCTGGGTTCGTCCTGGTCGCCCTCACCGCGGGCCTCGCCTTCGCGGCGTGTTCGAATCAGGGCGTGGGTCAGGCCTGCAGCATCGACAACAACAGCGCCGACTGCGAAGACGGCCTCGTGTGCGTGTCGAAGACCGTCTTGCTCGGCGGCTCGGACATCTGCTGCCCGTCGACGGGTAGTGACGAGCCCGCGTGCACGCCCGGGGCGCTCACGGGCGTCGGCGGCGCGGGTGGCGCGGGTGGCGCGGGTGGCGCCGGCGGCGCCGGTGGCGCAGGCGGCGCCGGTGGTGCTGGTGGCATGGGCGGCGCCGGTGGCGCCGGT
>NZ_JARZHH010000047.1 GCF_029946515.1 Polyangium sp. 6x1 | reverse complement strand
GGTCTTGACCTGGCCCGTTCGATGAACTGCGCGGAGCGCAGTTCATCGACCACGAGTCCAGCGCTTGCGCTGGTCCAGGTCCAGGAGCGGACAGCTCCTGGTGGGGCCTGGGGCAAAGCCCCAGCGAAACGGCTTCAGGGCTTCGCGCCCCCGGCGCGGGGCGCCATCATCGCACTCCGCACGCTGGCGCGTGGCGCATCCGCGACGAGCGTCATCTCCCGGCCGGCGCCCTTCACGCCGAGCGCCGCGAGGATCTCCGCCGTATCGGGGAAATCCGCTCGATCGAGGTAATGCTCGAACAGGGACTGCACCACGGATTGGCCCGTCTTTTGATCCACGAATGCGGCGAACTTCTCGGCGGACCACGCCTCCTCGGAGCGGGCGCAGCAACGCGCGAGCTCGCGCATGGGCCCGTCGAGGCCGCCTTCCACGCCTCGTTTTCGGAGCTCGACGTCTGCGAGCAGCGAAAGGGCCGCGCCGGCCCAGTACACGCGCTGGTATGCGTAGGTCTCGTGCATGTCGATGCTCTCCTGCCGCAATGTGCGCCCCGTCCCGCGGCGGCTCCCTCGGGAAAAGCCGTCTCGCAGATCGTCCCAGGCGCTGCGCTCGTCCAGCATTCCTGCTCGCGCCATCAGGATGTCCGTGTAATACGTCGCGAGACCTTCGGAGAGCCAGGCGTCCCTCGGATGGAATCGCGGCGCCGAGAGATGAAAGAGCTCGTGCACGGCCGTCCAGTCCGTATCGAGCGACGCGGGCGTGACCGACGAACCCACCATGATCATCACCGTCGGGCCGCCGCCGCGCAGCGCCATGCCGAATCCGACGTCCGACCCCGACACGGGCAGGAGCAGCGCCATCACACGGGGCACGGGAAGCCCGTCGTGGAGCTCGGTCAGCGCGGACGCGCTTTTCTGCATCCATTTCGAGACGAGCGGCGCGCGCTCGCCGAAGCCGCTGCCGAGCGAGACGAGATCGAGCTCGGCGCCGCCCACGCGCGCTGTCGCTTGCTCGAGTTTTCCGAAGGCGGCGGCGCCTCGCAACGTGAACGCGGTCTCCGGCACGCGATGGCCTCGTGGATCGTCCGGCCAGGGGACCGCTGCGCGAACGCCTGGCGGGAGCGTGAAGCTCGCGGTCAAGAGCGTCCCTTCGGGCCGAGGCTCGGGCGCGAGCAGCCAGACGTCGGGCGCCGCGATCACGTGGGCTTCCCCGGGCGCAATCCAGAAACCCTCCCGCGGCGGCCCGAGATCCACGTCGTATCCGATACAATCGCCGTCCGCCATGGATGCCATGGGCAGGGCGTCCTCTTCGAATGCGAGCGGCACGTCTCCTGTGGCCCGCAAGATGCGCGGCCGACGCACGCGCTCGATGAATTCGGGCGTCGTCATGCGCAGCCGCTCGAGCCGCAAATCACGGGGGCACACGGTGGCGGAGAGCGTGTGAAGGTCCGGATCGATCACGAAGGAAGAATGCACCGCGGGCGCGTCGCCGGTCACCGCGCTCGCCGGCGTCGCGACCGCGCCCCCGCACCCCCCGAGCAGGAGCAGGCCCAGGCAAAAGGATTGTTGCGATACGCTCCAGGGTGTCTGGCGGTGGGTCACAGGCGTGGCCCCCGTTCTGCCGACACCCTTCGGCGAAACGCGCCCGGGGGGATGCCGACCTTGCGCCTGAACGCGCGGCTGAGGGCGGTATCGGAATCGTAGCCGACGCGCGTCGCAATCTCGGGGAGAGACTCGCTACTCGACGACAGAAGCACCTTGGCTCGGTAGATGCGCCAGTTCGTGACGTAGTCGAGCGGCGACTCTCCGACGGCGGACGTGAACGCCACCGCAAAGCTCGAACGCGACATGCCGGCTTCGTGCGCCATCTGCGCGACGGTCCACGGCCGCGTGATGTCCGCGTGCACGGCGCGGATGGCCTTCACCACGCGCCCGTCGGTGAGCGCCGTCGCCCACCCCGGCGCGAAGGAACACCCCTCGGAGAAGAGTGCGCGCATCGCCTGAACGAACAGCGCGTCGGTCAAGCGGTCGACAACGAGCCTCGCTCCGGGACGATCCTGCGCCATCTCCTTTCCCATCAAGGCGAGCGTGGTCTGCACGAGGTCGGCGTGCGCCTTTTCGAGCGACACATGGACGAGCGGCGGCATCGGTGCCACGAGCGGCTCGGCGGCGACGGCGTCGAACGAGAAGCGGCCGATGAGCAGCTCCGTCGGCTCGCCCGTGCCGCCGTACTCGACGACGTATCCGTCGTGCGTCACCCCCAGCGATTCGCAGGAGATCGCCTTGCGCTGCCGTGCATCGCTCAAGTCGAACGCGACGCCCGGCTTGACGATGAGGCAGTCGCCGGTCTCCACCACGAGCGGCGTCTTGCTCCCGCCCCAACGGAGCCAGCAGCCCCCACGCGCGACGACGACGAGCCGTGCCTGCGGGCCCGTCGAGAAGCGAATGCCCCAGGGCGCGCGGACCAGGAACTTCGCGTAGAGCGAGCCGCCGGCGTGCATCCCGCCGATGACTTCCTCGAAGGGACCCATGGGCATCACGGCCCCCAGTATTTGGACGATCGGTCAGCGAATCAAGACGCTGGTTCATGGGGCGTCCGAAACGCGGAGCTTACAGTTCCCTCATGAAGACCCATCGAACCGACACCGTTCTCGTCACCGCGGCCACGGGGCGTCAGGGAGGCGCCACCGCCCGGGCGCTCCTCGCCGAAGGCAGCACATCCGTACGCGTGATGGTGCGCAACCCCGATGCGCCGAACGCAAGGGCGCTTGCTGCGGCTGGCGCCGAGGTGGTCGTCGGCGATCTCGACGAACCGGCGTCCCTGCGCGCGGCCTGCGTCGGGGCGGATGCCGTGTTCTCCATGCAAGCACCGATCATGTCCGCGACCGGCGTCGACTACAGCAAGGAGCGCCGGCAAGGGCAGAACCTCGTCGAGGCCGCGCGCGCCGAAGGCGTCCGGACGTTCGTGCACACGGCGACGTCCGGCGTCGGCGATCACCGCAACGTCGAGGGGTGGGCCGAGGGCCGATGGAAGGCGCACGAGGTTTACTGGGAGAACAAGCTCGCCACCTGCGAGCTCGTACGGAGCGCAGGCTTCGCGCATTGGACCCTCATTTTGCCGGCCACCTTCATGGACCACTCCATGCTGGATCCGGCCGGCTTCCTCGAAGGGTACCGGATGGTCACGGTGCTCCGGACCGATCGGCTCGTCGAGCTGATCGCGCCGGAGGACGTCGGCAAAGCGGCCGCCGCGGCGATCACCGATCCTGCGAGGTTCCACGGCGTGACGCTGCAGCTCGCCGGCGAGCTGCTCACGCTTCCTCAGATTGCCGAGATCCTCTCGCGCCTCGACGGCAAGACGTACGTGGTGCAATCAGGTACGGTCGAGGAGGCCGTCGCCGCCGGAATGCATCCCGGCGTCGCGCAGGGCATGGCGTACGTGAACGTTGCCCCGGTGCTCGCGCGGCCGGAGATCGCCCGCTCCTACGGCCTCTCGCCCATCAGCTTCGAGACGTGGGCGCGTCAGCAGCGCGAAAAGCGCGCGTGAGCTCGTCGCGATCGGGCGTGACGCTCGGGGCTCCTGCCTCGGACGTGCGCGTCCGGCCGCCCCCCCCCCGCGGTCCAACGACTGTAATCACAGGCGCCTCCTTGCGTCGGCAGGGTCGTACCCCTTCCGTCGAACCGGCGGAACACCACGAAGGAGCTTGGTCATGAATGCGAAGAGTATCTACGAGGCGCTCGCCGCCCTCGGGGCAGGCGCCCTGATCGCCGGCTGCACCACGTCCCCGGCGCCGACGAACGGCACGGAGGTGAAACCCGTGGCCGAGGCTCCCGCCGCTCCCCCTCCGCCGGCGCACGAAATGCCAGGCGCCGCGCCCCCTGCGGCGACCGTCCCCGCGTCCGCGGCGCCCCCGCCCTCGGCTTCTCCAGCGAAAACCGCAGTCAAACCCGCCGCGACGCCGCGCGCGACGACGGCGCCTCCCGCCGAAACGCAGGCCGCCGCGCTCCCCGCCCCTTCGCCCGTGACCGCGACCCCGGCCGAGCCCGCCGAAAAGCCCGCGCCGTCCCCCGCGCCGACCCCGACGGCCACGCAAAAGCACGGCGCGCAGATGAGCTGCGGCGAAGGGTCTTGCAGCTGAACGCCCGAGCGCCGGAGCTCGCGGGAATCTCCGCAAGCTCCGGCGCGCTCGCCCGCGATTCAGGCAGCGCGGGGGCGCGATTCGTAGCCGGCGTCGCGCAGCGCCTCGATGAGCGCGTTCGTCGGCGCGCTCGACGGATCGTGCTTCACGAGGACCGTGCCCTCGCGGAGCTTCACGTCGACCTTCTCGACGCCGTCGAGACCGCGCAGCGCGCTGTCGATGTGACGAATGCAAGACGGGCAGCTCATCCCGTCGACGTGGAGCAAAGTCTCGTTCATGGCCTCTTTCCTTTCCGGGGAGCGGCCCGCTCGCCGCTCACACCCCGAAGACGCAGAAGCCCGCGCTTCATTTCACCCGAGGCCCCCGGTGTAATGCGCTGGCCCGGGGCGCGTCTGCGCCGGTCGACAGCGAGGTATCATGTCGACCGCATCCGTCCCCGCCCTCCTCCCCGAAAAGACCGCCCCGGCGACTCGCCGTATCGATCTGCCCGTCGAAGGCATGACCTGCGCCGCCTGCGTGCGGCGCATCGAGCGCGCCTTGCTCGCGACGAGCGGCGTCCGCGAGGCCCGGGTCAACCTCGTCACGCGCACCGCGACGATCACGTACGACCCCGCGGCCGCCGGAACCGAGGCGCTCGTCACCGCCATCGAGCGCGCGGGCTACGACGTCCCCAAGCAAGCGGCCGCGCCGGAGAGCTCCGCCGCTGCGCCGGCCGAACGCACCCACGCAGCCGACGCGAGCCTCGACCACGAGCGCAGCGTGCTCCGGCGCGACTTCGCCGTCGCGCTCGGGCTCTCCGTCCCGCTGCTCGTCCTCGGCATGTCGCACGGCCGGATCCCCGGCGCGGACGGGCCCGTCGGGCGCTTCGTGCAGCTCGCCCTCGCGACGGCCGTGATCCTCGGCCCGGGCCGCCGGTTCTTCCGCCTCGCGTGGATCGCGCTCCGGCACCACGCCGCCGACATGAACACGCTCATCAGCCTCGGAACGGGCGCCGCGTGGATCTACTCCGCGATCGCCGTCCTCGCGCCAGGCCTCTTCCCGCACGCCGCGCACGGCCAAAAGCCGCACGTCTATTTTGAAGCCGTCGGGGCCATCGTGAGCTTCGTCCTCTTCGGCAAGCTCCTCGAGACGCGCGCGAAAAAGCGCCTCACCGACGCCGTGCGTGGGCTCGTCGCGCTCAGCCCGAAAACAGCGTGGCGCCTGCGCGGCGATGGCAACCTCGAGGAGGAAATCCCTCTCGCCGAGCTCGCGCCGGGCGACGTCGTCCGGGTTCGTCCCGGCGAACGCCTGCCGAGCGACGGCGAAGTGGTCGCGGGCGCGTCGGCGGTCGACGAATCGATGCTCACCGGCGAGAGCCTCCCCGTCGACAAGACCGCAGGCTCTTCCGTGTTCGGCGGCACGCTGAACCAGAGCGGACAGCTCACGGTGCGCATCACGAAGACCGGCGCGGAGACCGCCCTCGCGCAGATCGCCTCCGCCGTCGAGCAAGCACAAGGCTCGAAGGCGCCCATTGCGCGCCTCGCGGACACGGTGAGCGGCGTGTTCGTCCCGGTGGTCCTCGGAATCGCGACCCTCGCGTTTTTCGCGTGGCTCCTCGTCGATCCCTCCGCCACGGGCCTCGCCGCCGCGGTCGAGCGGTTCGTCGCGGTGCTCGTCATTGCTTGCCCCTGCGCGCTCGGCCTCGCCACGCCCGCGGCCGTCGCCGTGGGCACGGGCCGCGGCGCGGAGCTCGGCGTGCTCGTGAAGGGCGGCACCGCGCTCGAAGCCGCGAGCCGCGTGGATACGGTGATCCTCGATAAAACGGGCACGGTCACGGCCGGCCGCCCCACGCTCTCGGCGGTGAAAACCCTGCCGAGCTTCGGCGAAGACGAGCTCCTCAAGCTCGTGGGATCGGCGGAGCTCGGCAGCGAGCATCCGGTGGCAAAGGCTCTCGTCGACGGGGCGCGCGCGCGCCAATTGGCCGTCGTCGCGCCGGAGGAATTCCGCGCGGAGGCAGGGCGCGGCGTGATCGCGCGGGTCACGGGGCGCGAGGTTCGAATCGGCACCACGCGTTACCTCGCCGAGCACGGCATCGACGCGGCGCCGCTCGAAGAGGCCGCGGACGCGCTCGCGCAGGCCGGCAGCACGCCTTCCTTCGTCGCCGTCGACGGAAAGCTCGCGGGCCTCGTGGCGGTCGCGGATCTGCCGACGGCGGAGGCGAAGGAAGCCGTCGCCGCCCTGCATGCGCTCGGCGTGCGTGTCGCCATGGCGACGGGCGATCGCGAGGCCACCGCGCGCGCCGTCGCGCGAACGCTCGGGATCGACGAGGTCCACGCGGACGTGCGGCCGGAGGACAAGGCGCGGATCGTCTCCGACGAGCGCGCGAAAGGCCGCGTCGTCGCCATGGTCGGCGACGGCATCAACGACGCGCCGGCGCTCGCCTCCGCCCACGTCGGCATCGCGATCGCGAGCGGCACCGACATCGCGGTCGCCGCGGCCGACATCGCCTTGCTCCGGGGCGGGATCGCCTCGCTCCCGACCGCGCTCGGCCTCGCGCGCGCCACGCTGCGCACCATCCGGCGAAACCTCTTCTGGGCCTTCGTTTACAACGTCGTCGGCATTCCCATCGCCGCGGGCGCGCTCTTTCCGCTGACCGGCTGGCTCCTCTCGCCGGTCCTGGCGAGCGCGGCCATGAGCCTGTCGAGCGTGTCCGTCCTCCTGAGCTCGTTGCGCCTTCGCGCGCATGGCGCGCACCGATGAGCGCGCGCGTCGAGTTGACAGGAGCGCCCGCGGAGGGGACAAACGACCCGATGGATGATCCTCGCCCGACCTCGGAGACGACCGCCGCCTTGCCCGTGGAGGGCGACGTCGCGCGGGTCCTCGTCGACAACCACCGGGAGTTTCTGGCGTTCCTCGAACGCCGCCTCGGGGACCGCGCCCTCGCCGAGGACATCCTGCAAGAAGCCTTCACGCGCGGCCTCTCGCGGCTCGAGACCATCCGGAAGGACGAATCGGCGATCGCCTGGTTCTACCGCCTCTTGCGCAACGCCGTCGTCGACCATCGGCGCCGCCAGGGCTCCGCGCGGCGCGCGCTCGACGCCTTCGCCTCCGAGGTCGAGGAGCACGCCGAGCCGAACCAGGAGGTCCGCGGCGCGATCTGCCAATGCGTCACGCGCCTCGCGAAGACGCTCAAACCCGAATATCGCGCGGCGCTCGAGCGCATCGAGGTGGAGGGCGTCGCGGTGAAGGAATTCGCCGAGGAGCAGGGGATCACGCCCTCGAACGCGGCCGTGCGCGTCTTCCGCGCGCGCGAGGCGCTGCGCAAGCAGGTCGCCGTTTCGTGCGGGACCTGCGCCGAGCATGGCTGCGTCGATTGCACGTGCGACCCCGAGGCGCACGCGCACGGCGGCTGCGCCCCGAAGGCTTGAGGAGGACCGCTCAGGCGCGCGAAGGCCGCGCCCGCGCGATCGAGACGATCACGACGCCCGAAATCACGATGAGCGCCGCGAGCCACGTCGTCGCCGAGGCCGCCTCGCCGCCGAGCCAGATCCCGAGCGCAATGGCGACGAGCGGGTTCACGTAGGCATAACTCGTCGCGATGGCCGGCCGCGTGTTCCGGATGAGATAGCCGTACGCGGAGAACCCCACGATCGAGCCGAACACCGTCAGATACGCGAGCGCCGCGAGCGAGCGGAACGAGGGCGCGAGCGGCCGCGCCTCCCCGAGGAGCGGCGAGAGGGAGAGCATGATCACGCCGCCCGCGATCATCTGCGCGGCCGAGGCCATGGCGCCCTTTGGCAGATCCAGAAACCGGCTGAGCAGCGAGCCGACCGCCCAGGCGAATGGCGAAAGCATCATGAGCAAAAGCCCGCCCGTCGATCCGCCCATCACGCCGCCGAGGTGCAAGAGCGCGGCGCCCGTGAAGCCGACCAGCAGCCCCACCCATTCGCCGGCCGAAGGCGCGGCGGACGTCCCTTCGCGTCCCGTGCGGCGCTGCACGAACGCCACGCCGCTCCCGAGCACGGCCATCCAGAGCGGCATCGTCGTCACCACGACCGCGGCGACGCCCGAGCTCACCCACCCCCGCTGCTGGCCGATCGCGAGAAACCCATTGCCACACGCGAGCAAGAGCGCGCCCACGAGCGCGGCCCCGGCCCATTGCCGGAGCGACGGCCCGGCCTCGCCGCGCAGCCGCAGCGCCCCGTACAGAATGCCGCCTGCGGACACGAAACGTATGCCGCCCATGAAAAACGGCGGCAGCGTCTCCAGCGCGATGTGCATCCCGAGGTACGTCGAGCCCCAGATGACGTAGAGGGAGAACAACGAGACGAGCACGAGCCATCGCTGCCGGAGGGCCGCGAGGAGCCGCCGAAGTTTTCCCGAAACACCTTCTCTCGACACCGTGATGTGCGCCCGCGAGAGGGCCTCGACCACGACGAGCCCCTGATCGGCGCCACGGTAGCAGCCGCCCGCCGAGAGCACCACGTCGTCCGGATCACCCTCGCGGGTGAGCCAGACCGAACCGCTCGTACACGCGAGGGCGAACGGCCCCCGGAGCTTTTGCGCCCACAGCGCGCCCTTGGCGAGATCGAGCTCGACGAGGCGCGGCGCGAAGCGCGCCACGCCCGCGCGGAAACTTGGCACGGTCGTCGTCATGCCCGGAGCTTGACCCCGGATCGGCAGCCGGCACAGATGCAGTTGCTTGGCATGTGCGACCGGTACAGTTGAGCGAACGCAGCACTGTACTGGTCGCCGCCCGCGGCAACTGTACCGGTGCGCGTAAGGCCGTCGCAGAGTATCCTTGGTCCCCGTGCAGCAAGAAACCGTCGCCGCCGGGCAGGGGCTTCTTTACGAGCGCGTCGCCGCGCACATCGAGGAGTTGATCGAGCTGGGCACGCTCCGTCCGGGGGATCGGATCCCCTCGGTGCGGAGGCTCGCGCGCCAGCAGAGCGTCAGCATCGCGACGGTGCTGCAGGCCTACCTCGACCTCGAGAACCGCGGCCTCGTCGAGGCGCGGCCGCAATCGGGGCATTACGTGCGGGCCCGCCGGGCGCCGCTCCCGCCCGAGCCCCGCGCGGCGCGCGCGTGCACGACCACGAGCCGCCCGAGCATCGAGAGCATGGTCGCGAAGCTCTATGGCGCCGGGCGGGATCCCAGCATCGTGCCCCTCGGCGCGGGTTTCCTCGATCCCGAGCTCTTGCCGACCGAGCGGCTCAACCGCGCCTCGAGCCTCATCGCCCGGACCGCGGGCGGCGCGGGCGTCGCGTACGACTTGCCGCCGGGCCTGCTCGCGCTCCGCCGGCAGATCGCGCGTCGATCCATCGAATGGGGCTGCGCGCTCTCGGCCGACGACATCGTCACCACCGTGGGAGCCGCCGAGGCGCTCCACCTCTGCCTGCGCGCCGTGACGCGGCCGGGCGACACGGTCGCCGTCGAATCCCCCGCGTATTACGGGCTCTTGCGGCTCCTCGCGAGCCTCAACATGCGCGTCATCGAGATTCCCGCGCACCCGCGCACGGGCATGGACCTCGCCGCGCTCGCCGAGGCCATGGGGCGCCACCGCATTCGCGCGGTGATGGCGATCCCGAACTTCAACAACCCCCTTGGCTCCTTGATGCCGGACGAGGCCAAAGAAGAGCTCGTGGAGATGCTCGGGCGCCGGGAAATCCCGCTCATCGAGGACGACATCTACGGCGACCTCCATTTCGGCGACGAGCGCCCGCGGCCGGCGAAAGCCTTCGACAAACGGGGCCTCGTGATGCTGTGCTCCTCGTTCTCGAAGACGCTCGCGCCGGGCTATCGCGTCGGCTGGGCTGCGCCCGGCATCTTCCGCGAGGAGGTCGAGCAGCTCAAGTTCGTCCAAAGCGTGGCCACGGCGACCCTGCCGCAGATGGCCGTCGCGGATTTCCTCGACAATGGCGGCTACGACCATCACCTCCGCGGACTCCGACGCAAGCTCGCGGCGCAGGTCGAGCGGGTGAGCGAGGCCGTGGCCGAATACTTCCCGCCCGGCACGCGCATTTCGCGCCCCGCGGGCGGTTTTCTGTTGTGGGTCGAGCTGCCGCCGGGCACGAGCGCGCTCCTGCTCTCGGAACGGGCGCTCGCGCGGGGCATTTCCGTCGCGCCGGGCCCGCTCTTTTCGGCGAAGCAGCGCTTTTCGGGGTACATCCGTCTGTCGTGCGGGCACCCGTGGTCCGAGCTCTTCGATCACGCGATTCGTACGCTCGGCAAGCTCTGCGCGGAGTGCGCGGGGTAGAACCCTGGACGTCCTGGGGAACGCGTTCCCCAGGGATGGATCGTCACTCATCCACCCCCGCGCCGGATCCCGCTGTGCAAGACCATTGATTTCGCGTATTTGACGATCTCGCGCCGTTGGCAACGACCTTGCTTGCGCCGGAGATCTCATGTCGAACGACGACACGCCTTTCGACCTCGGGCCGCCGCCTCCCATCTTCATCCCGCCGCCCGGGCCCGTCGCCGGCGCGCCGCCGCCCGCGCCCGTGGCGTTCGTCGCGCGGACGGTCGTGCCGGAGACGCCAGCGCACGCCGCGCACGCGCCGCAGAAGATCATGGCGCTGTCGGCCAAAGCCCCGGGCTCGTATACGGTGAAGTCGGGCGATACGCTCGGCGCGATCGCGGACACGCACGGCACCACGGTCAGCGCGATCCTGAAGGCGAACCCGCAGATCTCGAATCCGAATCAGATCTCCGTCGGACAGCAGCTCAAGCTCCCCGGCGCGTCGAGCGGCACCGGAGGCGCCTCGCCGCAGCCGAGCCAGCCCAAACCGCCGCCGAAGAAACCGCCGCCGAAGAAGCCGAAGCCCGACAAGGACGACGACAAGGATTCGAAGACCGAACACAAGCTCATTTTTCCGCTCTGGAAAAAACCCACGGCGAGCTGGAAGGACGGTCCCCGCTACTTCGGCTGCCCACGCTCCGGAGGCCGCAAGCATGGTGGCGTGGATCTGTATGCGCCGTTTGGCTCGAAGATCCGCGCGATCGCCGACGGCGTCATCATCCGCCCGCCGTATTTCTTCTACGATGGGACGAACGCGCTCGAGGTCTACCACCCGGGCGTCGGCGTCGTCCGGTATGGCGAGATATCGAGCAGCAAGCGGGTGAGCGTCCGGGCCGGGCAGAAGGTCAAACGCGGCGAGCACATCGCGTACGTCGGCCTGCTCGATTCGCTCGGCATGTCGATGATCCATTTCGAGCTCTACGGCGAGCGGGCGCGCGGACAGGCGCTCACGCAGATGAGCGGCCCTTACCGCAGGCACCCCGCCCTCGTGAACCCGACGAAGCTCGTCGACAAACTCTACAAATTGACGTTCAAGTGAGCGCTCCTCGGCAAGACCCTTCGGGAGAACGATGAAGCCATGAGCAACGTGAAAATCTCACTGGAATCCGGGGAACACCTCGACGTCCGCAGCTTCTCGGTGCACGAGGCGCTCAATGCGTCGTTCCAGATCGACGTGATCGCGGTCGGCGACGACGACGTCGATCTGAAGAAGATCAGCGGCCGCCCCGCGTCGTTCGGGCTCGTGGGGCACAGCGGCCCGCGCATCTGGACGGGCGTGTGCGCGAGGATCGCGCAGACCGAGGTCGAATCCGACGGGCTCTCGACGTACGCGCTCCGCATCGTCCCGGCGTTCTGGCTGCTCTCCCATCGCCGCAACCACCGCGTCTACAAGCACGCGTCCGTGCCGCAGATCGTGAAAAAGGTCCTCGCGGAGTGGCATTTGCCCTTCGAGCTCCGGCTCGACGAGGACGACTACGCGAAGCGCGAGTTCAAGGTGCAATACGGCGAGACCGATCACGATTTCGTGCGGCGCTTGCTCGTCGACGCGGGCATCTCGTTTTTCTTCACGACCCCCGAGGGCGAGAAGGAGACGAAGATGATCCTCACCGACGCGCCGAATGCCTCGGAGCCGCGCGAGAAGGCGCTGCCGTTCGTGCGCTCGGCGAGCCTCGCGGAGAAAGCGGAGCACATCACGGACGTGAGCATCGCCCACGACGTGCGCCCGGGGCGCGCCGTCGTGCGTGATTTCGATTTCCGCCGCCCGACGTTCCCGCTCGCCGGCGCGCACAGCGAAGGCGACGACGGGCCGGACAGCCTGCTCGAAGAGTATTTCTTCCTCCCTGGCTCGAGCCACGCCGCCGGCGACGGCGACGGCGCCACGCCCGTCGGCGACGCCGAGGGCAATTACCGGCACAATGAGAAAGAGGCCAAGCGCAAGGCACAGCGGCACGTCGAGGCCATGCGCGGCGCGTCGAGCCGCATCAGCTTCAACACATCGGCGACCGACGTCGCGCCGGGCACCGTCTTTTCGATGAAGGGACACCCGCACCGGGATCTCAAAAATGGAAAGAAGCTCCTCGTCCTCTCGTCGTTCCTCTCGGGCGACGTCGACGACGATTGGCATGCGGGCGGCGAGGCCGTCTCGGCGGAGAAGCCTTTCCGGCCCCTGCTCACCGCGATAAGCCATGGCGACGCGCACCGGAGCGGCGAGGACGGCGCGTTCAAGCCGCTCTCGAAGGCCGGCAAGCCGCGCATCCACGGCATCCAGAGCGCGGTCGTCGTCGGGCCGCCGGGCGAGGACATCCATTGCGACGAACATGGTCGCGTGCGGCTGCAATTTCCGTGGGATCGCGAGGCGAAGGGCGACGAGAAGGGCTCGTGCTGGGTGCGCGTCTCCCAGGCCTGGGCGGGGCCTGGGTTTGGCATGGTCACGATGCCGCGCGTCGGGCAGGAGGTGCTCGTCGCGTTTCTCGAAGGCGACCCCGACCTCCCCGTCGTCGTGGGCCGCTTGTTCGGCACGATCTCGCCGGTGCCTCATGCGATCCCGGAGCACAAGACCCGCACGACGCTCAAATCGAGCTCGAAGAACGGCGGCAACGAAATCACGTTCGACGACAAGGCGGACGGGGAGCTCTTTTACCTCGAAGCCACGAAGGACCTGCACAAGGTCGTCCAGGAGGACGAGCTCGAAGAGACGAAGGGCAACCGGCACGTCACGGTCGACGGGGATCTCATCCTCTCGGCGAAAGGGAACGTCATCATCCAGGCCGGAAAGGAGCTCGTCGTCAAGGGCGGCCCGAAGATCCAGTTGAACCCGCCCGTGGAGGTGCCTGCGGGGCGCAAGCCGAAGAAACTCGGCGGACACGGGACGAAGAAACCCGCGAAGCACGAGCCTCACGAGGCGAAGCACGAGCACGCAAAACACGAGCCGCCCAAGCACGAAAAAGAGCACCCGAAGCACGAGCACGCCAAGGAGCACCCCGGCAAATCGAAGGCCGCGAAGCAGAACGAGCTACTCGGCAAGATGAACCCCGGCCCCGCGGGCAAATACCACCAGATCGCCGCGGCCCGCAAAGCGAAGGCGGAGCATTACAAGGAGCTCGCGAAGAAGATCGGCGAGCGGTACGACATCCCGCCGGCCCTCGCGCTCGCCTGGATGAACCGCGAATCGGCGTTCGGCGAGTTCCTCGACGCGAACGGCTACAGCAAATTCGACGGGATGGGCTTCGGGCTGTTCCAGGTCGATAAGCGCTACCACACGCCGAAGGGCGGCCCTTCGGACTGGCACCACATCGATCAGGCGATGGACATCTACAAAGGATACATGGGCCAGATCAAGCACAAGCACCCCGGCTGGAGCGAGGAGGAGTACCTCGCCGCGGGCCTCGTCGCCTACAACTCGGGCCCGGGCAACGCGCAGACGCGGCCCTCGTCCACGGCGGCGTGGGGGCAGCTCGACAACGGCACCGCGCACGACGATTATTCGCGCGACGTCTGGGCCGAGGCGCAGTGGTATTCGAAGAACCTGAAGTGGTGACGGGGAGGGGCCGATGGCACTGGTAGCTCGCAAGGGCGTGGACGAATGCAGCGGGCACGACGGGTGCGCGCCGCGCAAGGCCATCGAGGGCAGCCCGGACGTCTTCCTCGACGGGCACGCCGTCGTGCGGGTCGGCGACCTCTGGGAGCCGCACGACGGCCCGGACCACCCGCACCACGACAGCGTGGCCGAGGAGGGCTCCGACGAGATCTACGTCAATGGCAAGGCCGTCGTCCGCGTCGGGGATTGCCTCGATTGCGGCAGCGTCGTGAAGACCGGCAGCATGGCCCTGTACGCCGGCGGGAAAAAGACGGCCAAGAAGAAGCCCGAGGAGCCCGAAGATCGCCCGAACCGCGCCGAGCGGCAAAACAAGATCTTGCTCACGATGAAGCCCGGCAAGATGCCGCGGGCGAGCGTGGAGGCGCCGATGGACCGGGCGCGGGCGCAGAAGCTCGTGCCGCTCGCGAAGAAGCTCGGCGCGAAATACGGCATTCCCCCGGCACTCCTGCTCGGCCTCGCGAGCCGCGAATCCGGCTTCGGCAGGCACCTCCGCGCGGACGGGTACGGGAAATACGATCCCGACGGGTACGGGATGTTCCAGGTCGACAAGGAGTTTCACAAGCCAAAAGGCGGGCCCTTCAGCATGGATCACGCCGAGCAGGCGATGAGGATCTGGAGCGACACGTACAAGTCCGTGAAAGCCGCGCACCCGAGCTGGACGCGGGAGCAATGGCTCGCGGGCTCCATCGCCGGATACAACTTCGGGCCGGGCAACGTCCGGACGCAGCCGAAGGACGCGGCGAGCTGGGCCAAGCTCGACGACGGCTCGGCGGGCGACGATTACTCGCGCGACGTGTGGGCGCGGGCGCGCTATTTCTCGAAGCGCCTCGCGTGGGACTGATCGACGGGCAGGAATCGGTTTTTCATGGACATCATCACCCTCCCGCCCTTCCTCACGGGCTCCGTCACGTGGCAAGAGCAGCCCGGGCAATGGTCGCTCACCGTCGTCTGCAAGGTGACGTACGCGCTGAAGCCCGGCACGTCGATCGTGGCGACCGAGCCCGAGGAGATCAACGAGCGCGACAACCACTGGGACGACGACCCGGGCAAATGCGTCTATGCGCCGAGCGACCTCGCGCCCTACAAACCCCGGCCAGAGGTCTTGCTCGTCGGCAGCGCGTTCGCGCCGCGGCGCGAGCCCGTGCGTTCGCTCTTCGCGAGGCTCGTCGTCGCCGACGTCGACAAATCGATCGAGGTCCTCGGCGCGCGCTCTGTCACGAGGGACGGCGCCGTCGCGGAGGGGCCAAAATGGACGCAGATGCCGCTCCGCTACGAGCGCGCCGCCGGCGGTGACGATTCGTGGAACCCCGTCGGGATCGACCCGGCCGTCGTCGACGCGTACGGGCGGCGTGCCCTGCCAAACCTACAGCCCCCCGGGCTGATGGACACGGAGGGCGCACGCCCGATTCCGACGGTCGGCTTCGGGCCCATCGCATCGGGGTGGCTCGTCCGCAGCGCAAAGCTCGGCGCGCTCGTGGGGGCGTTCGCGAACAGCACGTGGACCGAGACGCCGCTCGGGATGGAGTTCGACGGCTCGTATTTCCAGAGCGCGCCGCCGGATCAGCTCGTCTCCGAGCTCCGGCCGGACGAGTCGATCCTGCTCGAAAACATGCACCCGGAGATCGAACGATTCTCCACGCGCCTCCCGGGGATCAGGCCCCGCATGCGCGTGGAGATCGAAGGCCTGCCGCCCTGGGAGCCCGATCTCGTCGCCGACACCCTGTGGATCGATACGAACCGCGCGATCGCGAGCCTCACGTTCCGCGCCCAGATTCCGCTCGACGGCCGTGATCAGCCGGGCCGCATCTTCATCGGCGTCGAATACCCCGGCGAGCCCGTGCGGTTCCCCGAGCCGACGCGCACCGCGCCGGAGCCGCCGCCCTCGCTCGACGAGGACGACGACGATCTCGATCTCACGCAAACGACGGCCGATAGCCTCCACGGCGTCGGGCACAATCCCCTGCCCTTCGCGGCCTCGCCGGCCATGCCATTCGCGCAGGGCGCGGCCGCGCAGCCTCCGCCGTCGAAGCAGCCGCAGCCGCACGGGCCGCGCCCCCAGCCGCCGCCCGAGGACCTTCACGACACGGCCGTGTTTGTCGGGACGATCCCACGCGACGCAATGCCCGCGTGGCTCACGGCGAAGAAAAACCATCCCGCGCCTGCCCCCGCGCCCGCGCCGGCCATGCCCGTTGCGCCGCCGCCCATGGCGCAGCTTCGGCGCCCGGCTGAGCCTGCGTCCCCGGCCCCGCCGCCCGTCGTGGCGCCTCCGCCGCCCATGGCGCCGCCGCCCGTCGTGGCGCCTCCGCCTCCCCTGGCGACGGCGCCGCAGCCGCCCCTCGCATCCGCGCCCATGCGCCCGCAGGTCCCGTCGCTCCCGGGCGTCGTCGTCCCGCATTCGGCGCCGCCCGCGCCCGCCCTCCCGATGCAGCCGCCGACCGTCGCGCGGCCGGCCGGGACCACGGTGGGGCAAGCAGCGGTGCTCGCCGCGCAAAAGGCTCGCCCCGCGCCCGAGGCGCCGCCGCCCGCCGCGCCGCCGGCATCCATCGAAAAGGACCGTTCCCGCCCCGCCAAGAGCGATCCACGCGTCCTCGCCACGGCCGCATTCCTCGGCGCGGCCGAGGCCTCCCATGCCGCAGCCACGGCGCCGACGGAGGACGACCGCGAAAAGGAGCGGCGCGACAAACCCGCCGCCGCGCCTCCCTCCGCAGCGCCCACGGGTTTCCTCGTCGATCTCTTGTGGTTTGCCCCCGAGCTCCCCCCGCGGCTCCCCGAAAACGAGGCCTGGAAGCCCCTCTTCGAGCCGGCTCCGCCCGCGGAGCCCGAAGCGCCCGCCGACGAGGCCTCCGAGGACCCGTGGAATGACGAGGATCCGGAAGCTTCGCCGCCCAAGCCTCGCAAGAAACCCGAGCGCAAGAAAGAAAAGACCCCGGAAGAAAAATCGAAAGAGGAAAAATCGCGCGTCTCCCGGGTCCTCACGCGGGCCACGCCCACGCTCGACGTGGAGAATGCGCTTTTCTCGGCGGTCAACGACGACGGCGTGCTCGAACCACCGCTGCTCGTCGTCGCGGGTGACCTCGAATTGCCCTTCGACGAGGTCGAGCTCCTCAAGGTCCTGTCGAGCGCGGCCGCGCCGCTCGCCGTGGGCGACAAGAAGCTCAAGGAGACGCTCGATCTCGCGAACGAGGCGCTCGGCACCCCGCTCGGCAGCTCCGCCGACGTGGCGGCGAATTTTTCGCTCCGGGTGCGTGAGGCGTGGAGCCGGGCGAACCGCATGCTCCCGCCCGATTACCTCGACGTCCATTCGCGCCGGGTCCTGCTCGAGCAACGCAAGTACCAGAAACGCGAGCTTTCGGGCGCCGAATGGATCCGGGCGCTGCTCCATGGCCCGATGGCGGACAAGGGCATCCCCACGTACCTGCCTATCGATCTCGCGAAGAAGCTTCCGCTCTTTTCGAGGTTCTCGGCGCGCCTCGTCGTGGAGGCCTTGCCGCAGCAGGATCAGAGTGAATCGCTCGTCGTCGCGCTCCGCGTGCTCGCGCTCGCGCGCACCGTGGCGGGCCGGCCGAGGCGATGAACGCTCGCCCGCTCAGCGGCGCACGCGCACGCCCTGCCCCGTCGCAATGCCCATGAGCACGGCGGCGTGCGTGTCGGAGATCCCGAGCAGCGAAAGCACCTCCAGCGCCCCTGTCCAGGCAGGGGCGCCGGGCGCGTCCACCGCGATCCCTCCCTGCGCGCCCACGAAAAACGTCGTGGTGAATGGGATGGGCTCGAGATGGCTCGTCGTGTGCATATCGGGCCCGAACCCCAGGTTGACCTTTTGGTCCATGATGGTTTCCCCCTGCCGCAAAGGGACCGATAGGGCCACGACGGGCCCGCCATACGGGCTCACGAGCCAGGGCGCGCTCCCCGCTTCCCCGCCGACCTCGAACGAATGGCCAAACAGCGGGGCGCCGTCGAGCGTCAGCGCGACCGTCCCCTTGTTCGTGCCCGCGATCCCCGCGCCTGCCTTCAGCGCGAACCAATCGAGCTCGCCGGGATTGAACCGCCCCCACGTCCGCAGGCCATAAAGCCAGCGCGGATGGCTGTCCCCCGCGCGCACTCTCGATCCGGGCTCGGGGTCGCCGTGCTCCAGGTTGCGCGCGCCCGAGAGCCCGCCTCCCACGGTCGCCCACTCGTTCACTTGTGATTCGACCCGCAGCTCGGCCCCGACCCCGGCGTCGAGCCAGACGCCCGCGCCGAGCCCCACGACGAGCATGATCCGCGTGTCCCCCGGCTGACTCGGCCCGACGCGCGCGAGGTTCGGCATGAGCGGCGGCGGCGAGATGACGTTGCAGCTCAAACAAAATGCGGACAACACGGCGCCGAGAAGGAGGCGATGGTGGCGGAGCATCGTCCGCACTCTATCATGGCGGGCTCACCTCTTCCGAAAATCGAGCCGCCGCGGGGGACGACAGAAAGCGCCGGTCTGGGCGGCCGGGCCCTCGGGGGGATCCTCGGTGCTCGCCGAAGCTTCGAGCTCGCGGACGATGTGGCCCGAGCGATCGACGATCGCGAAATACTCCGTGGGGCCGGGGCTGCGATAGCCCTCGGCGTAGAGGTGGCCCCGGTAGGGCCCCGAGCGAATGGCCGCGACGCAATCGGTCCCGCTCGCGATGGCCTGCACCACGGGCGTTTTTCTCCGGAGGTCGACGCCGCAGACGCTCGTGTGAGTATACCGGGGGAGCTCGTATCCCCGCGCGTCGAGCAGCACGAGATCGTCGAACGCGAAGACCGGCGACCAAAGGCTCAGGCACGTGCCGTTCTTCGCGACCTCGCGGGTTTGGCCAGACGCGAGGTCATGCAGCAGAATGCGGTTGTCGGTGACCCGGAACCCGTCGGCTTCGACCGACGAGATCCCCTCGGCCCGCACGAAGACGACCCGCGTCCCGTCCGGAGAGAGCGCCGGTGAATTGTCTTTCCCCGAATCGGTGAGCTTACGCGCCGATCCATCCTGCCCACAGAAATAGATATTGCCCTCGTGCGCCTCCACGCGGGAGCGCGGCTCCACCCCCGCGCACGGCAGCGCGGCGACGGCAGCAGCGGAGGCGCTTGGCGCGGGCGCGTTCGGCGACACTCCGGTCGAAGAAGGGGCCGCCGGCGCGGATGCATTCGGGGACGCGATGGGCTCGGTCGTGACCGCGGCGTCGTTCGTCTGGGTCGCGGGGCGAGAGCACGCGGACGCGGCCAGGGCAAACGTCGCTGCGAGCACGCCGAGCGTCTTCTTCGGGTCTCCTGTCCGGGAGGGCTCGGTCATCGCGCGCGTCAACGCGTAGGGACGCGCTCCGCTTCCGAACGACGTGGGCGCGCGCCCATCCCCTCGCGACGGACGATTTCGCCGCTCCGGGATGTCGGGCCGCGGTATCATCGGCCTCCCTTCTTTGGAGCTCGTCATGACCTTCCGTTACAATGTGCTCTCCCCGGAGTTCAGGAACGACCCTTATCCGGTCTATGCGGACATGCGTCGCAACGCGCCCGTGTGTCAAGTGGATCCGGGCGGCATGTGGGCCGTCACGCGGCACGACGACGTCCTCTTCGTGCTCAAGAATCCCGAGCTCTTCTCCTCGCGTGGCTTCGGCCTCGCGGTGAACCCGCCGTGGCTCGGCGGAAACCCCTTCGCCGATTCGATGATCACGATGGATCCGCCCCAGCACGGGCGGCTGCGCGCGCTCGTCTCCCGCGCCTTCGGCACCTTCGCCATGGCGCGGGTGGAGCCGCGCGTGCGGGCGTTCGCCGAGCAGGCCGTCGCCGAGCTGCCGCTCGGAGAGCCCATCGACATCGTGCCGCCTTATGCGCTGCGCATTCCGGCATTCGTCATCGGCGATCTGATGGGGCTCTCCCCCGCGCTGCACGCGCGCCTCAAGCGATGGGCGGACCTCATCACCGGCGGCGTGACCACGGTGCGTCCGGACGAACACGATCGCAAGGAGCTCGCGCGCGGCGCCGTGGCGGACCTGCGGCGCTATTTCGGCGAGCTTTTGGAAGAGCGCCGGCGCGCGCCCGCCGAGGATCTCGTGAGTGATCTGCTCACGGCCAAGGTCGACGGCGAGGCGCTCACGCAAGACGAGCTGATTGCATTCATGACCCTGCTCCTCGTCGGCGGCATCGAGACCGCGGTGAACATGCTCGGCGCCTCGCTCGTGGTCCTGCTCGAACGACCTGAGCTCTGGGAGAGGCTCCGCGCCGATCGCTCGCGGATCCCTGCCTTCATCGACGAAGTGCTACGCTACGAGCCGCCGCTCCACGCAGTCCCGCGCACGACGACCGCGGAGGTCGAGCTCGGCGGCGTGAAATTGCCCAAGGGCGCGCCGCTTCTGGTGATGACGGGCTCGGCGAATCGCGACGAATCCCAGTTCCCCGACGGAGGCCAATTCAACCTGGACCGGCCCGGCCCGAAGAACCTGCCCTTCGGCCATGGTGTCCATTTCTGCCTCGGCGCGCAGCTTGCGCGTCTGGAAGGGCGCCTCGCCCTGGAGGCGCTCTTCCAGCACGCACGCGGCATCTCCCCCGGCCCCGAGCCGATGGCCTGGCACCGCACGCTCCTCGTGCGTGGCCCGGGCTCGCTCCCGATCGTCTTGCATTCCGCCTGAGGCTTCAGAGCCCCGTCACCGCGATTTGCTGGACGACGGAGACGGGGCTCCCGCTCTGCGTGGTCGCAGTCCCCGAGAGCCAAACGCTGCGCATTCCGGCCGCGGAAAACCCGGCCTGCGACGTGATCGCGATCCGCAGGAGGTCGTTCCGCTGCGCCGAGCCCGCCACGCGCGCCGAACGAATGCCGCCCTGGCGGTCGACGAGCACGAGCGTGAGGTCGCTCATCGTGACGCCGGGCCTCGCATGAAGAATCACGTCGTTCGGCCCCTGGACCGCGACCACGCAGGCCGGGCACGCCGGCCAATTCGGCTGCGGGAACGTCCACGGCGCGGCCGCGACGGTCCGGTACTGATGGCTCGGAATGGGCGCGGTGTCCGGGAACGACGCCTGCAAGGCGGTCGCCGTCATGAACTCGGTCGTCAACGTGGTCAGGAGCGACGACGGCAAGGTCGCATTGGGCAAGGGATCGTTTTGCGCCCCCACGGGCGCGGCGTCGTCGCAAGGCACGCCGAGCGCGCGACACAAGGAGAGGCGGTGCACGGCGCAGGCGTTCGTCCCGACGCACGTATCCGGATCCGCGCGGACGTTCGCGCCGTTTTGCTGGAGCACGACGCCCGATTGATAGATGGCGTCGAGGATCTCGGGCGCGGTGCGCGCGGGGTTATAGGCCCACATGCCCGCGGCGATCGCACTCGCGACCGCCGTCGACACGCTCGTGCCCGTCAGGAGCGGCGGCGGCGTGGGGGGCTGCCCGTTCGCATTGGGCGTGACCGCGGCGTTCGGCGTCATGTCCCAGGCCGCCGCGAGCAAGCCCAGGGCGGCGATGCGCGGACGCGCGAGCGGGCGCCCCGGGACGAGGGGCTCGTCGCCCTGATCGACGCCGCCCACCGCGTACACGACCCGATCGTACGGGGCCGGGTTCGCCGCCGCGGGCCTGCGCGGAAAACTCGGGAATCGACCGGTCCACGTCTCGACGAACGGCGCCCCGACGAGCGCATTGCACGTCGCGGCGTCCGGCATCGCGATCTCCTCCCAGCGCGCCGGACAAACGAGGCCACTCGCCGGCGTGGGGCCGCCGGTGTCATTGCCAGCGGCGGCGAGAAGGAGGGCGCCGTGGCACGCGGCATACCGCATTGCATCGAGCACGGCGCGCGCGGGCGGCGCGAGCGACTCGGGGTTTTGCGCGAGCTTCTCGGGCGCGCAGTTGTTCCGCCCCGGGACGTCTTCCCAGCCGACGCTCAGATTGATGACGAGCCGCGCATCCCCCTGCCCCGCCGTGATCTCGTTGCGCCAGGAGAGCACGAGCCGCTCGACGGCCTGCGCGAGATCCCCCTCCGTCCCGAAAAACCCGCCTTGCGTCGGGGAGGTGCTCAAGGGATTGGCGAGGTCCGTGCGGGGCAACCCGAGCGCCGTCGTGACGTGGGCCGCGCAGGGCGCCGCCTCGCCGCCCGGACAAGCGAGATCCCGGGCCACGTGCGCCACGGTATCGCCGTGCCGGCTCTGTCCGATCGCAATGCCCCCGGAGAGCGCATCGGGGGACGTGTCTGCGGCGACGATCCGCACCGGGCGCGGGAGCGTGGGATCCATGGGGGACGACGAAAACGAATCGACCCCGCCGGCCCGCCGGCCGAATGATTTGCGCGCCCAGCCCGCCGCGTCCTCCTCGTAGCCGAGCGGCGCCGTGTCGATGCAATCCTCCCCGAGCTCCGCGCCCGCGCCGACGACCGCCTGGAGCTGGTTGATCTCGTCGTCCCCCGGGCCATTCGCGCCATACGGCAAGCATTGCTTCGCGCCGGGGTTCACGCGCGCGCCGGTCCACTCGTAGACACAATACCGCGCGAGGGCGGGCGGCGGGCCGCCCACGGGTCCCTTGAAGAGCTTGTCCTCCGTCCAGATGCCGAGGGGATCGACGGGGCAAACGTCGCTGGGGTTCTCGATGGCGATCCAGCGTTGTCCAGTGCAGCCGGGGTCACCCTCGGGAGGAGGACAAGGCGGGGGCGCGGGACTGCAGGCGAGGCCGGGGGCGAGCACGGCGCCGAGGGCGACCAAGGAAAGGCCGATGCGGGACGAGGCGAAGCGGGACACGAGACCTCCACGGTGAGCGATCGAAGAACTGTACTCCGCTCACCGTGGAGATTGGACAGAGAAACCGCGTGGCCCTACGCACGCCTGCGACGCGCGAGCCCGCCGAGCGCCGCGAGGCCGAGGAGGAGGCCAAAGACGGAGCCTCTGTCGCTGCCCGAAGCGACGACGGAGCAGCCCTCGGCGGCAGCGAGCCCCTTCGTCGGCGGCAGCGATTCACCCGGGACCTCTTTGCCGCAAGGCTCGGGCACCTTGAAGCAAACCTCCTCGGCGCAACACTCGTTCATCTCTTCGTCGTGAATCCCGACGGTGACGCAAAGCTCCTCGCCAGGCGTCGCGCCCGAGAACGAGAGCCCACCCACGTATGCAATGCCACCCGGCGGCGTGGCCGGCACGTCCACGTACTCGGGCGACACGGAGACGCCGCTCGGCGGGAAGAGGAAGACGTGCTCGATCGTGTCGAGCGTGCGGTTCTCGAATTTGAACGAATAATTGAACGTGCCGCCCGGCGCGCCCGGGATGCATGCGATCTTCTCCCCCACGACGGCGAAGCAGCAGGCCGGCACGTCGAAGCAGATCTCCTTCGAGCAGCATTCGTTTGCCGAGGGATTCGACAGTCCCACGTCGATGCAGAGCCCGGAGCCTGGATTGACGCCGGAGACCGTCGCCGTGACCGTCGTCGACGCGCCGGGCTGGAGCGGCTCCGGCAACGTGACCACCTTCGGGGACACGTGCGGATCCGGCAGGAGCACGTATGTGATGGGCTCGTCGAGCTCGTTCGTGATCTCGAACGTGAGCGAATATCCCCCCTCGCCGCCCTCGCAGACGAGCGGCTCCACGTGCACGGTGGCGCACGTCTCTCCGGAGGGCGGCGGCGGCTCGCAGGATCCCTCGCAATCAACGCCGTCGTTCGGATCCTCCCAGGTCGTCTGCGTCGTGACCGAAGCGGTTTGTCCGCCGGCGCTCGCGAACACCTGGATCGTATTGCCGCAGGCCGCGAGGCTCACGGGCGCGCTGAACTGCGGATCGGCGCCGCAGTTCGAGGCGCAGATGTCAATCTCGGGCCCACCGTTGACCGTGTACCAGATGCGATCGACGGAGACGCCGCTGCTCGCCACGGCGCCCACGACGTCGGGCGTGGCCGAGGTCGCGCAGAGCGGGAGCTCGGCGGAGACGCTGAGGCCCGGCGAGACCGTGACGCGCTGGCCGCAGCCGAGATCGAGCTGCGTCGTCGCGAACGTCGCGGTGCTGATTGCGCCCGAGGGCGACTTGACGCTCGCGCCAGGCTGGAGGGTATACGCGCCCTGGGGGAGCGCGAGGCGCACCGTGCCGTTCGCGGCGGCATTCGCTTCGGCCTTCGGCCACCCCTGGAACGTGCCCTGGACCGTGTACGCGGTGGCATTGCCTTGCCAGTCCGTTCCGTTGAAGGAACCCGTCACCATCGCGTATGGATCGAAGAGGAGCCCGCTCGCGATGGAGTACGGCAGCTCCACCTCGCTGAAGCAATAGGCGTGGTCGATGGGCACGGCGTCGCCCGGCGCCATCAGGTGGCTCGTGCTATCGCGCTGCATCGTGAGGAAGCCCTCGCGCTGCGTGGACGGGTCGTAGAAATCCAGCATCAGGCCCGACTGCCTCCAGTTCGTGGGGATGTCGTAGGCATCGACGACGAGCTGCTCGTACACGGACGAGAGCGCGCCGGTGGCCGGATCGAAGCTCCCGTCGAACGAGGTGATGCTCTGTCCGGTGAACGTATCGACGTCCAGCGCCCGGACGGTGGTGCCCCAGGGATACTGGCTCGACCAGGGAGGATCCGCGGAGAACCGGAGGGCCGAGAGCGAGCTATAGGCTCCGCTCGCGACGACGTACGGATCGGCGAGGAGGATGCCGCCCTGGAACCGCGCGGGCTTCATGACGAACGGATACCGGAGCTGCCCGCCGATGTTCTGCTGGAGATCGGAGCTCACCCCGGCCTGCACGGTGATCGTACCGGCCGGCGTGCCCGTCCCCATGCGAGGCGTCGTCAGCTGCGTGGTCAAACGGCCCGTGCGGACGAGGCCCAGGCCATACATCGCGTAATCGCCGGGGACCATGTTGGGGAGCGTCCACCACGTGCCCGGCGAGGCGAGCGGCATCTCGGGCGGCGCGAAATGGCCGTAGCGCTGATTGCCGGAAGGGCCGTTGTACGCGCGGATGTACGTCTTGTCCTGCTCGATCTCCCCGAGCACGTCGAACGGGCCCCGGAGCGAGCCAAGCGCGCCGCCGCCATCGATGAACTGGGACATGTCGATGCAGATGTCCTGGATCTCGTCACACGCCGGATGCAAATCCAGCGGGATCTGGAACGAGATCGTGTTCTGCGTCGGATCGTTCCCCGTCGTGATCGAGAGGCTCCGGGTCTCGCTGGTGCCCCCGAGCTGGAAGATGTAGTGCTCGGCCGTGTTCTGGAAGCTGCTCGTGCTGTAGCTCGTCTGAATCGAGCCCGAGCCGATGACGAAGGGGGTCTGGCATTGCGGATCGAGCCCCCAGCGAACGCGCACGAGGCCGATGCAATCTGCGATGTCCGCGGTCGTCCCGGCGGGCTGCTGCGCGATGGACTGCAAGACGACGCCGGAGATGGGCTGAAACCAGTACTGCCCCGACGCCGTGTAGCTCGCGGCGGCGTAGAGGAACCCCGTCGCGCCCATTCCGTAGGTGACGCCGGCAGGCCCTCCGGCTCCCGACTCGGCGGACAGCTCGAAGCCGCGCGAGATGGGCGTCCCGGCGAGCGCGTTCGTGTTGCTGTGAAACCCGACGGGCGAAGAGCTCGACGCGTTGATCGTGGCCGACGTCATCCCTAGCTGCTGGAGCAGCGCGACGACGCTGGGGTTCGTGTTGGAGAACCGCGCTTGTCCCTTGATGACGTTGGGCTCGAGCACGACGTCCGCGAAGGCCGTCGCGCAGGGCAATACGATGGATACACCGATGAGCGTGGACAGAACTGTCCTCTTCGACATGCGAGCCATGTCCGACCTCGAAAGCAATGCCCGAGCGCCCCCGAGGACAGCGCCAGATCTCCCGGCGCGCCCCTCGTGGTCTCCCTCGTGGCGTGTTCGGCGGGCTCTACGCCGCCCCGTCCGGAGATTGGACAGAGGTCGAACAAAAATCTCGCGGACGCCTTCGCTCACTCCCCGAGCAGGCGCAGGGAGGCCCAGTCGCCTTCGGGCGAGCCCTTTCGGAGGGCGAGGGTCGCGGCGCGCAGGGCGCGGGCCGGGTCGCGCTCGATCGGCTCGGCATAAAGGAGGCGCGTCGCCTGCTCGGCGAGCGCGTCGCCCATCGGGCGGGGCGTCGCGACGGCGGCGCGGGCGCCCTTCAAGAGGAAGGCCTGCGCGAGGCCGAGCCCTCCGCCCGCCGCGTCGACCTCGGAGGCGCGCGCGGTGTCACAACCCGCGAGCACCACGACCTCGGGCACACGCGCGAGGGCCATCACGTCGGCCACCGAAAAACGCCCCCGACGGGCGAGGCGGAGAGACGCTTCGAGGCCGTCCGGCCCCTCGAACGTCGCATGCCCCGCGTAATGCAAGAGCCGCACGGAGGGCAGCTCCAGCGCGTCCCGCACGGCCTCGTGGGTCGCGGCCTGGCCGAGCAGCGATACGACCCGCAGGCCGCGGGCTTCGAGCGCGGCGACGACCGCCCCCGCGCTCCCGCGCGCGCCGGGCAGATCCTCCGTCGGATCGGCGATCACCACGGCCGTCGCGCCGCCGGGCGGGCGCGCAGGCCGCGGCGCGAGGTCCATCGAATACACGACCTCCGCGCGCTCGATCAGCGGCGCTCCATCGAACGGGAGCGCGTGCCAATCCGTCGACAAAAGCTCTCCCGGTAAAACCAGGCGCACGCGACGAACGTCCGCGAGCGCCGATCGAAAAGGCCCGAGCCACGCCTCGGCGCGCTCGGCCGGCACGCTCTTCGGCTCCGACGATCCGAGCCGCCGCGCCTCGACCTTCCGCCCGCCGTCTGTCAGGACGAACCCCGCGAGCCCCTCGTGCACCGGATGCACCACGAGGAGCGCCTCCTCCGCGGTCAGAACGGACGCAGGCGGCGCCTCGTCTTGCGCCTCGCCTGCGCCGAGCGCCGCGAGCGCCCGGTCGAGCGCGCTCCGCAGCGCCGCCCGCTCCGCTTCGAGCCCGCCCGCGCCCGGCCCGCGCGCCGCAGCCTTCTCCTCCAGGACCGCGCGCTCGCGCCGGTAGCCCGCCACCGCCTCGTCCCAGCGCCCTCGCGCCTCCGCGGACAGCGCGCCCACGCGGTTCACCCAATGAAATGCCTGGACAAACCCTGCGAGCGATCGCCGCGCAGCCTCCATGGCCTCACGCGCCGCCCGCGCGTCGCCCCGCTCTGCCTCGCGCACCAAGAACTCCACCCAGAGCCGCGCGCCCCGCTGCCTCGCCGAGAGGAACGATCCCCGACCCTCGCCGAGCGGCACGCCCCGACCCCACGCCGCGAGCGCCTTCTCGGCCTCCACGAATGCCGCGCGCGCCTCCGGGCGATTTCCGAGCGCCGCGAGCGCCTCGGCGCGGCCAAGCGCGCCCTCGAAGACGAGCTCGGGCAAAAACAGCCGCTCCCCCTCGGCCCGCAGCGCCTCGTGCGCCGCGAGCGCGTCCTTCGGTTTTCCCTCGGACAGGAGGAGCCGCGCCTCGATCATCCGTTGCCACCCGCCGAGCTCGGCCCAGCCGCCCGCGCGCTTCGCTTCGTCGAGGCGCGCCCGCGCCTCTTTGCCTCGCCCCATTTCATGCTCGACGAGCGCGAGATTCACGAGCACGTTCCCGAGCCCCGCCGGGCATCCCTCGCGCGTGAGCGCGAGCGACTCTTCGAGCACCCGTTTCGCCTCGTCGAGCCCTCGCCCCGATCGCGCCGAGGCTCGAAGGGCGATCCACCCGGCATTGCTCGCGAGCTGCGCGCGCCGGCAAGCGTCCGCCGACGGCCCCGCGAGCGCCCGCGCCTGCCCGAGCCGCGCCGCCGCCTCCTCGTGCCGCCCGAGCACCGCGAGCACCTCGGCCTCCTGCTCCAGCACCGCGCTTCGATACGCGTCGAGCCCGAGCCGCTCGGCGCCGGCCGCCGCGGCCGAGAACGCGCCGAGCGCCGCGCGCAGGTCCCCCGTCTCGATCCCGAGCAATCCCTTGTAATAAGCCGCCTTGGGCTCTGCCTCGGGGCACGCCGAAAGGAGCGGCCCGAGCCCTTCGAGCAAGGCGCGCGCCTCGCCGAACGCGCGTTTGTCCAGGAGGAGGCCGTACGAAAGCGCGAACGTATCGTCGAGCTCGTCCGAGGGGCGCCCCGCCGCGCGATCCTGCGTGATGGCCTCCCGAAAAAGCGCGGCCGCCTCGTCGAACCGCCCGCGCGTGGCCATCAGGATCCGCGCTTTTTGCCGGGTCGCGGCCCGCTTCGCGTCCGGCGCCCCTCCCCCGAGGACGCCCTCCACGAGCGCGGACGCCCGATCGAGCTCGCCGCGCTTGCGCGCCGCCTCGGCCTGCACCAGTGCGTCCGGTAAAACCTCCGCCGGCGCGGCGGCGCACGTGGACACCTGGCTCCTCGACGCGCCCTCGTTTTGCCCGCCCCCGCCGAGCGCGCCGCGCGGCCGCGAGAGCGTGATCCGCAGCCGATGCGCCGACAAACCGGCGAGCATTTCCCCCGAAACCGCGGCCCGCGCGAGCGTCGGTTCGTCCGGGAGCGCCTCGGGCCGGCCCAGAAGCAGAACGATGTCCCACGCGCCTTCGGGCACGTCCCCGAAGAGCGCCGCCGCGGTCCCCTCGATCCGCACGACGCCGCCGGCGCCGACGACCATTGGCGGTTCCCACGGCTTCGCGGCGCCCTCCCGCACGACAAACCCACGCACCGCGATCGCCCCCGATACGGGTGAAGCGGGCCGCAACGCGAGCGAGAGCCGCGAGGCCGGATCCAGCCGGATCACCGCGTCTTCCGGGGGTTTGTCCCCTCGCTCGGCCTGGTTGCCTCCCTCGACGGAGAGCGTATAGGCCGCAATCGGAGCCGGCGCGTCCCGGCGCAGGACGACGAACAGCGCGAGCGCCCCGAGCGCCGCGGCGAGGAGCGCCCCGACGAACCCGAACCTGCGGCGCGCGCCCGCCTTTTTCGCGGTCTCGATCGGGACGACCGGCGCCGGTGGGGCTTCTTCCGGCGCGCGCTTCGCGTCGAGCGCGGCGAACACGCCGCCTACGAGCGCGCTTCGTTCGGCCTTGTCGAGCGGGCGCAAGAGCGCGGCGAGCTCTTCCTCTTCGCGCTCGCGCGCGCGCCGGGCGAGCGCCTCGATCCGCGGATCCTGCTCTTCGTTCATAGCCCCTCCTCCCGGGTCCTCGCGCGCGCGGCCTCGTCCTCGTCGAGGATACGCCGAACGCGCTCCCGGAGCCGCTGGCGCTGCTTGTACACCGCCTCCCGGCTCTTGCCCGTGACCACGCACATCTCCTCGATGGATCGCTCGTCCACGAAGAACGCGAAAAACCCCTCCCGCTCCTCGTCGTCGAGCTCGGCTTCGAGCCTCCGGAGCGCCTCGCGCGAGACGATCGTGGTCTCGTGGCACGGCCCGCCCCGCGGCAGCGCGAGCTCCAGCGCCTCCTGCTCGGTCGCGATTTCGGTGAAGGGGCTACGCACCCGGCTGCGCAGGATCGAGCGGACGTGGTTCTCCGCGATGGCCCCGACGAACGCGCCGAGCGGCCCCGCCTCCGGATCCCAGCGCGCGAGGAGGTTTCCGCTGAAGACGTGCACGAAGACCTGCTGGCAGAGGTCCATCATCTCGGTGCGCAGATCCCCCTTCGAGCTGCTGCGCCGGACGAGGACGCGGGCGACGCGGGCCTGGATCACCGGCGCGAGCACGTCCTCGATGAGCACGCGCTGGGCCGCACGTTGGCCGCCGAGCGCGCCCCGTACGAGCGCCTCGATCTCCGACGAACCGTGCGCGCCGCTGCTCTCCGACACGAAACTTCCCGATGCTTCCCGTTCTAGCGCTCATACCACCCGGAAAGGCCGGGGAGCAAGCACGGGCGTGGGGCCCTTCCAGCGCCCGCCCCCTTCGTGGTAATCGACATGGTATGATGCCCAAGGATTTCCCACGCCTCCGCTTTCTCGCCGATCGTACGAGCCTCCTCCTCGCCGCGGCGCTGCTCGCGGCGTGCGCGCGCGGCGAGAGCCCCGCGCCGGCCGAGAGCCGCCCGCTCGCGGGCTCGGCGTCCGGCCCGAAGGTGTCGGCTGCGTTCGATCTCGACGCGAGCCTCCGCGCGGCGCGCGCGAGGTTCCGGATGGAGAACGGCCGGTTCATCGGCGCGGGGTCCGGTCACCAGATCACGGCGACGGCGGACGCGTTCGAGATCGTGCCCGTCGCGCCCGCGGCGTCGCCGAACACGTCGCCGCGGGCAGGAGCGCCGCTGCGACTGAAGAAGGCGCGGGTCACGCGGGGCGCGGTGGAGCTCGGGCGCGGCGCGGGCGCGGGGCGCGTCGAGGCGGATGGGCACCTCGTCGTTTCGCGCGGGGACGTGGAAGAGCACCTCGAAAATCGGAGCGGCGGCGTCGAGCTCTCGTATTCGTTCGCGCGCGCGCCCGAGGGCGCGGGGGATCTCGCGGTCACGCTCGACGTCGGGGGCGAGGCGTTCGTCGGCGAGACACGCGACGGCTACCATTTCGTCGATCCGGCCACGGGGCTCGGCGTGCGGTTCGGCCGGGCGACGTGGATCGACGCGACGGGGAAAAAGGCGCGCGTCCCGGTGCGCGTCGAGGAAGGGCAGATCGTGATGCGCGTGCCGGAGCGCGTGCTCGCGTCGTCGGCGTATCCGGCGGTGCTGGATCCGCTCCTGTCGCCGGAGCTCGGGATCGATACGCCGATCGCAGGCCTGCCCGCGGGGAGGCGGCGGTTCCGGCCGGCGGTCGCGTGGAACGGAAGCCATTACCTCGTCGTCTGGGAGGGGCAGCGTTACATCGATCCGACCTCGGAACAACGCATCTACGCGGCGCGTATCGCCGCCGACGGCACCCTCCTCGACGCGACGGGTTTTCCTGTCCTGGGGAGCTCGAACGCGATCAAGCCCGCGCTCGCGAGCGACGGGAACGGGTTCTTCTTGACGTACCAAACGGGCGTCGCGAACCAGATCAACAACACGGGCGTGTACGGCCAGCGCCTCGACGGGGACGGCAAGCCGGTGGGCGCGCCGATCACGCTTTCCACGTCGACGACGATCCGGCAGAAGACGCGGGTCGCGTACGACGGCGCGAATTACGTCGTGGCGTGGGTCGATGGTGGCACGGGCCTGTATGGTCGTGTCTCACCGGCCGGGCAGGCCCTCGATCCAAGCGGAATCACGGTGGGCCCGAGCTACCGATTGGACGTCGCGTCGAACGGCGCAGGGGCGCTCCTCCTGCGCGAATCAGCCGGGGCCGGGTATGCGCACCGCGTGGATACGCAGGGCGCGCTCGTCGACGCAGCGGGCATCGAGATCATGACGCCCGCGCCGCTTTTCTCCACGTGGGATCCGGTGCCGGTGTGGACGGGGAAGGAGTACTTCATCGGGTACGGGCAATACGACGACGACACGTACGCGACGACGATCATGGGGACGCGCTTCGACGCGCAGCAGGGCACGGTGCTGGATCCCGCGGGGATCGCCATCAGCGGGCCGGTGTACGATGCGACGGAAATCGACGTGACGACGGACGGGACGAACACCGTCGTCACGTGGTGCGATTACACGGCAGACTTCGTCGCGTATCCGCTGCGCCGCGCGCGTGTATCTCCGCAGGGCGTGGTGCTCGATCCGGGCGGCGTGACGTACACGAGCCTCGGCGCGTACGGGCAAAGCGCCTCGAACGGGTCGCAGGCGCTCGTCGTGTGGCAAAACGCGTATTTCGACGGGTTCTTCCCCGGCGGTTACTCGATCCAGGCACGTCGGTTCGCCCCGACCGGCACGGAGCTCGACGCGTCGCCGCTCCTCGTCTCGGGCGGCGCAAATGACCAGCGATCGCCGTCGGCGACCTTCGACGGGAAGAACTTCATCGTCTCGTGGTCCGACGCGCGTGATTTCTTGCTGGGGCAGGGCACGAACCTTTATGCGGCGCGTGTGACCCCGGCAGGCGTCTCCCTCGATCCGAGCGGGATCTCCGTGGAGGGCGGAGCGGACGACGTGGAGAAAACGAGCGTCGCGTTTGACGGGACCAACACGATCCTCGGCTTCTCGACCCTCCTCAACGGGTATGACTATTCCACGGCCTCGAGCTTCGTGAAGCGCATGGATACCCAGGGCGTCGTGCTCGATGCGTCCTCGATCCATCTGCCGCATTTCTCCGACACGAGCGACCGCGTGGCGCTCTCCGTGGGCGCGGGCCGGACGCTCCTCGTGCAGTCCGGATACGACTGGGACCTCGGGGACTACGGGATCGCCTTGCAGACGATGGATACCGGGGGACAGCTCTCCCCCAGCGGTATCCTCGCGCTGGAATGGCCCCGGGACCTGAGTGCGTCCTTCGACGGGACGAACCACCTCGTCGTGTGGAATCTGTGGAATGGGCCCGGCGTGCGCATGGCGCGCGTCGATTCGATGGGCGCGCCGGTGGATCCGTCGCCGCTGACGCTCCCGGGCTCCGGCAGCGTCGGCGGCGTCTCGACGGTGTTTGACGGGACGAACCATGTCGTGTTCTGGTTCGACCCCGCCGCGAGGAAGCTCCTCGGGGCGCGGGTGAGCCCGGCCGGCGCGCCCCTGGACGCGACGCCGATCGAGCTCGCGAGCCACCCCGGCTGCGGCTATCTCGGGCTGGGGGAGCGCGGCGCGATCAGGGATGGCGACCGGCTCGTCGTCGCCTACCGGACGTGCGGCCCGACGATGACCGATGAAGCGGCCCTCGTCCTGGACAGCAATCTCACGGTCATCACGAGCTTGCCGATCACCACGGACGACCTGCCGAAAGGGATTCCGTCGCTCGCGTCGACGAACGGCGGCAAGGTGCTGGTCACGTATTCGACGTTCCACGCCGAAGCTCCGTTCGGCAGCGCGCGGGTGCAGGCGCGGCTCATCGAGCTCACGTCGTGCACGACGGACGCGCAATGCAACGGCGGCCAGTGTGTGAGCGGGACGTGCTTGAACGAGGGGATCGGTGTCGGAAGCACGGGAAGCGGTGGCGCGGGCGGAGCAGGTGGCATGGGGGGTTCGGGCGGCGCCGGTGGAATGGCCGGCGCCGGTGGAATGGGCGGCACCGGAAACGGCAGCGGCGGCGCGGGCGGCTCCGGCGATGCGGGCGGTTCCGGTGGAATGGCCGGCGCGGGCGGCTCCGGCGGTGCGGGCGGTTCCGGTGGAATGGCCGGCGCGGGCGGTTCCGGTGGCGCCGGCGGTAGCGGTGGAATGGCCGGCGCCGGTGGCTCCGGCGGCGCGGGCGGTAGCGGTGGAATGGCCGGCGCGGGCGGCTCCGGCGGAATGGCCGGCGCGGGTGGCGCGGGTGGCGCGGGTGGAATGGCAGGCTCCGGTGGTATGGCCGTCACGACGGGCACCGGCGGCGAAGACCAGCCCCCGTTCGTCGCTGTGGGCGGTGGCGGGTGCACGTGCCAGGCGGCAGGTCAGGACGCGTCGTCGCTCGCTCCGCTGGCCGGGGCGGTCGTCGCGCTCCTCGGCGCGGCGGGACGTCGGACCCAAGGGCGAGGACGACGAACTTGACCTCACCCACGCCGCCCCCCGGCGGAAAAGAAAGCGGAAATTAGACACCTGCGCGGCGAGCTGCCCGGGACAGAGCGCCGCGCCTTCGTTCGTCGAGCCGTAGGGTCCCCTGCGGCTTTACGCCGGTCCACCGGGCACGAGACATGGGGCATGCACGCGCCCGTGGACCGGCTCCGTCGGAATGTCCCCGTCATCGCCGCGCTGAGCCTCGCGCTCCCGGTATGCGGGACCGAGCAGGCCCCGGGCGAATCCGCCGCGACTCCGCTTCGCCCGCGGATCGACGAGGCCTTCGCCTTCGCCGAAAAACGGACGCGCGCCACGATCGAGGAGCTCGCTCGCCTGGATCCCGACCATTTCGCCTCGCTTTTCCCGGTCGTGACCAAGCCTTCGCCGCCCGACCTCGGGAGCTGGGAGCAAAAGCCCGTCGAGGACTGGCGCAGCGGTTTTTTCCCGGGCGTCGTCTGGGAGCTTTATCGTCACGGGCGTGATCCGCGGATGCGGGAGGCCGCGCTCGCGTGGACGTCCACGATGGCGACGCTCGAAAATGTCCCGATCGATCACGATCTCGGTTTTCGTTTCCTCCCGACGTTCGGCGAGGCCCTTTTCGTGCTGGACGAGAGCGACGATCCGGGCGGCGTCGTTCGGAGACGCGCGCGGGGCGCGATCGAGCGGAGCGCTTCCTCGCTGAATCAGCTCTTCGACGCGGGCTCCACGCCGGTCGGGGCGTACCGCGCATTTCCGCTCTCCAACGATTACCTCGCGCCTTATCCCGTGTACATGGACAGCATGATGAACGTCGAGCTCCCCTTGCTCGCCTGGGACCTCGCCGGTCGTCCTGCATCCGGGCCCTCGCGCGTCCTCTACGAGCACGCCGTGACCCACGCGAAGACGGTGATGGCGGAGCACGTGCGCCCGAACGGCAGCACCTACCACATCGTCCAGCACGAAGAGGGCCAAAGCCCCGGGGCGGGCCGGATCCACAAAAAGATAAGCGATCAAGGGTTTGCCGCGGAATCCACGTGGTCACGCGGCCAGGCGTGGGCCATTCATGGATTCACCACGGTGTATCGCTTCACCAGGGACGATCCCTCGGTCGATCCGCGCCGGTTCCTCGAAACGGCGATGCGCGCCGCCGATTATTTCATCGAGCACCTGCCGAACGACACGACCGACCCGTACAACCACGTCCCCGGCGACTTCGTGCCGCCCACCGATTTCGACGCGGCCCTCGGCGAGCCCGAAGGCCCCTGGAACGACGCGAACGGCGACGGCGTCCTCGGCGACAGGCGTCCGGGCACGCATACGTTCACGCCGCGGGATTCGTCCGCTGCCGCCGTCGCGGCCGCGGGCTTGCTCGAGCTCGGCACGCTCGTCGACGATCCCGACCTGCGGGAGCGGTATCTCGGCGCCGCCGAGAACATCCTGTTTGCGCTGCTCACCTTCCGCGCCCCCGACGGCACGCGCGCCTATCTGGCGGTAGACTCTCCGCACCAAGGCATCCTGGCGCGCGGGTCCACGTCCTACGGATTGCCGCAGCAATCGCTCTCCTTCGGCGATCACTACTTCCTCCAGGCGCTCCGCCGCTGCCTCGACCTGGAGACGCGGGAGGGCGAGGCGCGTCGATGTGGCAGGACCCTCGATCCGGGCCCGTGACCGCGCGCCCCTCGACGAACGACAGGGCCCGATCGGCGTCGAGCTCGCTCCTGCCGCCGGGCTACCGCTCAGGGGGCTCCCGCATAGAGATAGGTCCAGACGGGCAAGAATACGTACGCTCCGTCAGCGTCCTTCGGCGAGGAGCCGCCGGCCTGCGTGGAGCCGTGACCGTCGTTCGTGTCCGCCGACGAAAGGAGGCGATGGCTGTCTCCGTAGGGCGGCATCGCGCCGTCGACGGACGTCGGCGCGCCGGGGAGGCCAAGATCCTCGAACGATTGCAGGTGCCCCGGGTGCTGTGAGTCGGCCGTATGGGTCAGGGCGTAAAACCGATCAATGGGCGTGATCGAGGCCGCCTTCAGCCAGGCCTGGTTGCTGTCGAGGGGCCCGGAGAGGCTCACGACGCGGTGGACGAGCCGGTGTTTCCCGATGACCGCCGACGTGCTCGCGCCGTGCGAAATACCCGAAATGACGATCTTGTCCCAGCGGGGTTTGTCACCGTCGACGAAGTACGTCCAATCGCCCGCCGGGTTTTGCGCGGCGAGATACGCGAGCCCCTTGACGATACGCGTCTCGATGCTGTCCGGCGGAGCGATGTCGACGAACGGATGGTGATTCGTGCCGTCGAACGCTTCGAGGCGGCATCCCTCGATGTCGTCGCCGCAGTTGCCCACGCCGTAATCGCTGAGGTAGCAGGGGCCGAGCACGTGGAAGCCGAGGCCGGCGAGCACCTCGCCGTGGGCGTTCGATCCACACGTGGAAGGCGCGCCCGCGCCGTGCAGATACACGACGAGCTTCCCGCGCGGCGCGACCCGCGTATCGAGGAACGCGACCTGCGTGCCGAGGGCCTTCGTGGCGGCCGGATCCGCCTGGTCGGCCTTGAAGGAGACCTGGTAGAGCTGCGGGTTCGTCGTATCGACGCTGGGCCCGGGATCACCGCCGCCGGCGCCGCCCATTCCGCCGGCGCCGCCCATTCCACCGGCGCCGCCCATTCCACCGGCGCCGCCCATTCCACCGGCGCCTCCCGCTCCGCCGGCGCCTCCCGCTCCCGCTCCGCCACCCCCGCCGCCGGAGCAACCGGCGGCAGCCACGGCCGCGACGAAGAACAACGAGCTCGTAAAAACGCGCAGTTCGATTCGCATGGTTTCCGTCCTTTCAACGAGCCCGGCGGCGGCGTGCGAAGAAGAGTGCAGCGAGGCCAAGGCCCACGCCGGCGAGGCCCGGACGATCGGCGCCGGAGACGCTGCAGCCGGTCTCGAGCACGCGGTGCTCGACAGAGTAATCGAGGACCAACTTGAAGGCTTGCCCGTCGGCCTGGAGGTTGAGCTCGTCGTGGTGGTCGCCCGGCGGCCCGCCCACGGCGTCGCCCGTGGAACCTCCCTCGACGTAGAGGAAGCCCGTCTCGCCGGGCAGGACCAGCGTCTGGGTACCGTCGAACGTGAAATCCTGGGCCACGACGTCGAAAGCGCAATTGTTCACGAGGCTGACGGTGCCGTGACAAACGCAGCCGTTCTCGGAATCGATCCGGTCGAGCCGCGCGCATGCGGGCGCGCCTTCGAGGGCGGCTTCGAGCTTGATGACGGCGTCGCACCCGTCCCCCGCCGCCTGGGGGCAGCCGGCGCGCGCGGCGCGCGGCGCGAGGGCGAGGACAGCGGCGAGAGGAATGGCGACTGCAAGCAATTTCATGCAAGACCTCCGTGCGAGCGACGCTAGCACGAAACCCCACGGAGCACGGTGCCTCGCGTCCCGCATCGACGGGGCATGCCGGCGAGCCGGCTGTCGCTCCCCTTCTCCTCTGGCCCCAGATGACACGGATCTGGCACGCGCGAACCTGCCGCGGCTTGGCGCGTCGTGTCAAGATCCGCATGTTCCCGCACGAGGTGAGCCATGTCCGTTTCCCCGACGATCGAGGTTCGGAACCTCCGGTTCGAGACCGACGAGCGGATCCCGCGTTTTTGGCATGGAGGGCGGCGGGCCGTCACCCTCTTCTTCGACAACCTCTCCATCTTCTTCCCGGCGGGCGAGCGATTCTTCATCGCGGCCGTGAAGGCCCATCGGGACAGGGTGCGTGATCCCGCGCTCCTCGCGGAGGTCAAGGCCTTCGCCGCCCAGGAAGGCATTCACGGCCGCGAGCACGACCGGTACAACGAGATGCTGCGCAAGGAGGGGTATCCGATCGACGCCATGGAAAAGCGCGTCGAGCGAATCCTCCGCCGCGCGACGAAGCTCCTGCCGCCGCGCTGGCAGCTCGCCGTGACGTGCAACCTGGAGCATTTCACCGCGCTGATGGGCCATTTCATCCTCGGAGATCCGCGGCTCCTCGAAGGAGCCCACCCGGAGATGGCCGCGCTCTGGCGCTGGCACTCCGCCGAGGAGAACGAGCACAAGGCCGTCGCCTTCGACGTCTACCTCGCGTCGGGCGGCAACGCGCTCGAGCGGTGCGCCCTGATGATCCCGACAACCCTGATCTTCTGGGGGAAGGTGATCGAGCACCAGGCGCGGCTCATGCACGAGAACGGCATTCTCTTTTCGGCGCGGGAATGGGTGTCGCTCGTCGATTTCCTCTTCTTCCGCCCGGGAGGCATGTTCAAGCTCTTCCTGCATTACCTCGATTACTACCGGCCCGGCTTCCATCCCTGGGACATGGATAACAGGGACGAGCTCGAACGGTGGAAGGCCTCGTATCGACCCGCGACCTCGTCGTAGAGGTCAGGGTTTGCGGAGCATGCCAGGGGTTCGCCCGGTCCAGCGCCGAAACGCGCGCGCAAAGTTCGCCGCGTCGGAGTAGCCGAGCCGCTCGGCGATTTGCTCGCGCGAGAGGCTCTCGTCCCGGAGGAGGAGCATGGCGCGCTCCTGCCGGAGCTCGTCGAGGATCTCGGAATAGGAGGTGTCCGCGTCCGCGAGGCGACGCTTCAGCGTGCGCGGCGAGACGCCGAGGTGCTGCGCGATCTCCTCGAGCGAGCGATATCCCTCCGGCAGCGGCAAGAGCTCGCGTACCCTCGCCGCCGTCCGATCGTCCCGCCCGAGGGCCTGCATTTCCCGCTCGCATTGCTCGCGCGCGAGCTGCATCGCCACCGGATCGGCCATGTCGAGGGGCAGATCCAGGACCGAGGAGGCGAAGACGATGCGGTTCGAGGGCTCGCCAAAATGAATCCGCCCCGGCGCGATCTGCGAAAACCGCGTGAAATAAGGGGGCTTTTCGAATGCGAGGTACGCGTCTCCCACGAGCTCCTGCTTCGTGATGTCCCGGCCGATCCGGGCAATGCCGACCATGAGCGCGATGAGAATGAACTCACGCGCTTCGCCGAGAGGCGCGCGCTCCTCGAAGACGAGGGACGCGGTATCGCCCTCGACGTGCAGGTGGAAGGCGAGCGCCGTGGTGCGGGTCGGCACGAAACGAATGGCGAGCTCGAGCGCCTGGCGGATCGTCCCGGCCGTCATGGCGGCGAACCCGAGATACCCGTGCGACGAGAGGCGCATCTGCAGGCCCATGAAAACCGCGAGCCCCGGCTCCCCGGTGAGCGCCGTCGCCCGCTTCACGAGCGTGCCCGTGGTGTCGAGGGTTATCCGGGCCGCCGGGTTCGTCAGGGATTCGCGCGTGAGCCCGAGCCCGGAGAGCAGCTCGTCGGGCGCGACACCCCACCGCGCCGCGAGATCGACCAGGTGCAGCGCATACGCCGCCGGCAGATCCCCCGTCGCGTTACCCACGCCCATGAGCGCAAGAGAATCGAATACGGCCGCCGCTGTCAAGAGGCGCGCGCGGGGTCACGGGTCCTGAAACCCATTTCTGCGGTACGTGAGGACCAACGTATCGCGATGTCCGTACGGCAGAGCCCCCGATTCTCCTCCGAGGAGCGGCTGGATCGGCGTGGACTCGTGGATCACGCGTTCGTCGTCGAGCAAGAGGAAGGACCAGGGCTCGGTGAGCGTGAAGCGGATCCCCTGCGGGCCACGCGCGTCGAAGACGCGGGTCTCCCCGCCGCGAATCCCGCTTCGCGCAATCAGGAACAGCGCCACGAAGTCGACGCCGTCGCGATGCGCCCCCTCCGGCGTGGGCCGGCCGATTCCCTCGCTCGTGTCGATGCGAAACTGGTGCGCCTCGACGTACCAGGGGCTCCGGGGGTGCCCGATCTCCGAGCAGACCCGCGCGAGCCCCGTGAGCAAGGCCGACCAGAACGGCTGCCCGATCAAGGTTTGCCGCATCGGCTCGAACCAGCGCTCCATGCCGCCGTGGAGCGCATTGTATTGCAGAGGTTGAAAGTGCGCGCGGTGCGGGACGAGCCGGCAGGAGGCCTCGTCGACGAGGAACGAAGCATGCCGGCGCCGCCGGTAGTGCCCGCTGTCCTTGAGGTACGGGTCGAGCGGCATGTCGTCCCATTCCGCGGCGAACGACGGGAGGTCCGGGCGCGACGCGCCTTCGAGGCCCTGAATCCAGGACGAGCTCGCGACGGCGAACCCCTGCCGGCGCACCGTTTCCACGATGTCGGAAGGCGGGGTGATCGGCGGTTCGAACTCGGCGGGCGACATGGGCGCTACCCTAGCACGGCCGCGGAGGCGCGCTCCCCTCCCGCGCGGCGCGCGTCACCGCTGGGAAGCGATGCCGCCACGGGGCGGCCTCTTCGAGCTGATAAGCGAGGCCGAGCAGGGTCGCCTCCTGCCCGAGCGGCGCGGCGAAATGGCTGCCGAGCGGTAAGCCCGATTCCGAGGAGCCGAGCGGCACGGACATGGCCGGCACACCTGCCATGCTGTGGATGGGCGTGTATCCCGCGAGCACCTCCGTGCGACGAATGAGCAGCTCGCGATCGAGCTCGGGCGCGAGCGTGCCGAGGTCGTACGGCGCCACGGGGAGGGTCGGGCACAAGAGGACGTCGTAGCTTTCCATGTAGGAAAGCATTCGCACGGACGCGTGGGCGAACGCGGCCTGCGCGCGCGCCTGGGCGCCCTCGGGCAAACTGCGAGAATGGTGGATCAGCGCAAGGGTGTAGGGCTCGAGGTCGTTCTCGCCGATGGGCCTTCCGAACATGCTCTCCAGCGTACGGGCGAGGTCGCGCATGAAGCAGCCTTCCAGCGTGAAAAACGCCTCGGAGAGCGACGCGCCGTCGACGGGCGGCGGCGGCGCTTCCACCACCTCGTGCCCGAGCTCGGCGCAGAGCCGCATCGTCTGCGCGAGCGAACGCATCACCTCGGGATCGGGCGCCCGCCCGAGGAGCGTCGTCGTGTACACGCCGATACGCAGCTTTCGATCGAGCGGACGATCCACGTATCCGACCCGAGGCATTGCGCCCGGGTCCTCCGTCAGCGATAACAAGAGCGCACTGTCACGCACGCTCCGGCTCACACAATGCTCGATGAGAATGCCCAATGGGTCGACGTACCCCGTGGACACGCACCGCCCGCGCCCCGGCTTGAAGCCGAAGAGACCGCAGGCGGACGCGGGGATCCGGATCGATCCTCCGCCGTCGTTCGCGTGTGCCATCGGCACCATCCCGCTCGCGACCGCGGCCGCGGCGCCGCCGGACGAACCCGTGGCCGATTTCGCGAGATCCCACGGATTGCGCGTGATCCCCGCGAGAAGGGTCTCGGTGCTGCCGAGCAGGCCGAACTCGCTCGTCGTGGTTTTTCCGAGCGTGATGAGCCCCGCGGCATCGAACCGCTCGGTATAAGGCGACCCGGCGGGCGCGACGTAATCGCGGAAGAGGCGCGAGCCCATCGTGAGCTTGTGCCCGGGATACGCGAGCACGTCCTTGAGGAGGAACGGCACGCCGCCGAGCGGCCCGGTAGGCCGCGCTCGGGCCTTCTCCCGGGCCGCGTCGAAGTCCACGCTCGCAATCGCGTGGACCACGGGTTCGAGTTTTTCGATACGCGCGATGGCCGCGTCCACGAGATCGAGCGCGCTCACCTCGCCCGACGTCACGAGGGCTGCCTGCCCGACCGCGTCGAGCTCCCAGAGATCTTGGCTCATGACTGCACCCATTTGGCAAAGCCGGACAAACCGGCGAGCTGATAACTCCAGAACCCTTGAAAGGCCTTGCGGATCTGCGCCTCGTCCTCGTGGGATTCGAGGATCGACACGATGGTGCGGACCGTGTTGCGGAAGATGGTTTGCAACACGAAACGCGCGACGGGGCTCACGCGCCTCTGCGGCGCGTCTTTGCGGAGCTTGGCGAGCGAGGGGCGCATGAGCTCCCGCACGAACGTCTCGGCGAACGGCTCGTGCCGCGAGCCCTCTGCCCGGTCGAGGAGCGTGATGACCTTCCAGCGATGCTCGATCCAGAAACGAAGCAGCTCCTCGCCGCGCTCCTCCGCGCCCGCGTCGAGCTCCGTGGGCGCGGGCGCGCGCACGAGCGCTTGCACGCGCCTGCGCGTGAGCCGGAGGAATTGCGCCGCGAATTCGTCCGGGAGCACGGCGTAGAACAGCGCGTCCTTGTGCTCGAAATACCGATAGATGTTGCCGGTCGAGACCCCGGCGCGCGTGGCGATGGCCGCCATCGTCGCGCCCTGGTACCCGGCCTCGGCAAACACTTCCTCGGCCGCGCGAAACACCCGCTCGCGCACCTGTTCGTTGAGCTGTCGTGCCACGTCGTCCCGCTCTCTAAAGTGAACAGTACGTTCACTTTAGGGGGACGTCAAGGGTGGGTGGGCGAAAAGTGAACGAGGCGTTCACTTTTCGCGGAGCGTGATTTCGGGGCGGCTACTCGTCTTCCTCTTCCTCGTCGCCCTCGTCCTCGTCTTCCTCGTCTTCCTCGTCGCCCTCGTCCTCGTCTTCCTCGTCCTCGTCGCTCTCGTCCTCGTCTTCTTCCTCCTCGTCGCCCTCATCCTCCGCGGGCTCGATCTGCCAGCGCTCGACGACGGCGTCGACGAAGGCCTGCTCCTCCTCGGAGACGTCATCGTCGGAGCCGACGATCTCCTGGAGCTGGGACGCGATTGAAGCGAGCACTTCCTGCGAAAACACCTCGCCGAGGATATCGATGGTCTCCTCGATGATCTTCTCGTCGTCGATGCGACGCAGCGCATTGCGGAGCACCTTCTCGGCGCCTTGCCGCGAGCCGAGCTGCTCGAGCACGGGCGTGATGTGGTCGGCCGTGGCCTGGAGCTCGCTCTCCGAGACGTCCCCGTCCGCCCCCGCAGCGACCAAGAACAAGAGCGAGAGCCGCACTTCGAGCGGGACGTCGCCCATCCGATCGAGCAGGCTCGCATATTCGTCCTCGTCGAGCTGCGCGAGGACGCTGGAGACGTCCTCCAGCACGGACTCCTCATCCTCGGACCACGTCTCCTCGTCGGGCGGGAGCATGTCGATGCGCTTGATGATCCACGAATCGCCGAAGTTGTATTCCTCGTTCATGAGGTATCGATAAGGGATGTAGCAATACCCCTTGTCGCCCCACTCCGGCCCCCAGGAGTTGCGGACGATGAAGACCTGGTCCGGGTCCGAGTAGCCGACGCAGAGCATTGCGTGCCCGCCGTGGCTCTCGCGCCCGGTCTCCCGCGTGGTCGGGACAGGAACGAGGCCCGCCGTCTTGTGCTTGTCGAACGAGGAGAAGAGCTTGACGCCGAAGATGATCGGGTGTCCCTCCGCGAGCGCCGTCTTCCAGGCGTCGAGATCCGTCGGGACGAGCTCGGTGTCCTCGATGAGGAACTGCGAGGCTTCCTGGTACGCCTCGTCCGAGGGCTGCTCATTGACGACCCCGGGGTCGAAGGCCCAGGTCTCCTCCGAGCACGCGCCGTACTTCTTCAGGCTCTCGATGACGGATTGCAGGACGCTGCCCTCGTCCGCGATGTTCTCGGGATCGTCGACGGCGCGGCCGTTGTAATAGATGAAGAGGCGGCTGACGTCGTAGGCCTCGTCCCCGAGGTGGCGCTTGACGAGGTACTCGTAGGCGCCCGCCGTCGCGTTGGCGGCGCAGCTGTTCGTTTCTTCTTGATTCTCGATCGGCGACATGAAGGGCCGGAGGTCGACCTTGGGAGGCAACCGCGAGACGCTGCCGCGGCCGACGACGTAACGCTTCGCCGCGGCCTTCGGCGGCGCGTACCGATATCCAAGGACGGCCCGTGACGAGCCGTCGGCTTGCGTGAAAGTGAACGTGTTCATTGCGGCTGTCCCTCGCTGCGCGGGAGTCACCCCGCGATCATTGGGGCTTCTCTTACAACAATCACCGAGGAAGGGGATACCCCAAAATGCTCCCCCGGGAGCAAGCTCAGAGGTAGACCCCACAGACGAGCCGCTGGAGGCGGATGCGCGAGGTCTGATCCACCTCCGAGACGACCGAATACACGAGGAGCACGGCGTTCCCTGTGGGGGATACGAGGACGGCGATGGGCTGGGACACGCTCGACTTTTCTTCGATTGTCGCCTCGATGTGGAAGTAGCCCCCCGCGCTGATGCGCGCCACCTCGATACGCGTGGAGGTCAGCGCGCCGGAAGACCACGCGACGACGAGATCGTCTTTCATGCGGCCGGCGCCCAGGGTCGCAGGATGAATGTCATTCGACTTCGCAATCTCGAACGGCCCGTCCACGAAGTTCCCCGCCGCGTCGAGTACCTGGGCCGAGAGCGAGGTCGAACCGAGGGCGTCCGTGCGCCCCCACGCGAGCCACGCGCCGTCACTGCGAGCCGCCATGGCGAGCCCCTGGATCGCCGCCTGGCCATCGAGGGTCGACGCGGCGAGCTCGGCGACGACCGGATTGCCATCGGTGACGCGCGCGACGACGACCTGCTTTGCGGTCGAGACCGAGCCCGTGCAGCCCGAAGCGCTCGCCGGCTCATTGCTCGCGAAGCCCACGAGCGCCCCTTTCGCCGTGGAGACCGCGTCCATCAGCACCTCGCCTTTCGTGCAACCGACGGGCGTGAAGCCTTCCGCTTTGGGGAGCTGTCCACTGTAGCGACCGAAGCCGACGAGGAGCTCGCTCATGGCCCCCTCGTGGGGACGTCCGTATCCGATGATATGCCCTTCGGTGTGCATTCGCAGGAGCGCCGCCTGGGTTCCGTCCAGCGGAAGGGGGGTGGATTTGGGAAGCATGCCCAGGGCGGGCAGGATCGAATACGAGATCGGAGCGGCGCCCATGTCGCGGAGCACCGAGAGCTCCATGCTCGCGCCCTTCGATACCGCGAAGGGCCCTTGCGCGTCGGCCAGCACGACATTCGACCCCTCGACCGGCGGCCATGTGTTCCACGGATCCAGAAAAAAGCGGAGGTGAATCTCGCCCAAGGCGCCCGCAGGCCCCTCCACCGGCCCCCCCATGAAAGCGAGCACCACGTTCTTTTCATCGAGGCCCGATCGCACGAGCTTCGGGGAGAGCGCCGACAGGTTCGGCGGCGTATCGAGGACCAGCGACTCCCCCGCGGGGAAGAAGAAATCACATACCGCCCAGCCAATGGTACCGCTCCCCCCTACCCCGGCCCCACCCGCCCCGACTCCGCCGGCCCCACCGGTCCCGCCTCCGCCGGTCCCGCCGGAGCCCGCCGACGTAGCATCCACTTGTTTGACCGTCTCAACGCCGCACCCTACCGCTGCGGCGAGCGCGACGCCCGACATCCAGGAATAACGACACGCCTGCATACGCATGTCGCCGAGATTACCACGATCCGCTCAGGGCAACGCGGATCTTCCTGCGCACCGGAAGCCGAGCCAGGACAGGCGCATCTCCGGCTCGCTGCGCAGACGGAGGGTCAATCGCTCGTCGCGGGGGACGTAATCGAACCAGGAGCCGCCGCGGAAGACGCGCTGCGCGGTCCCGGGCTTCTCGGCGTAATTGCTCGAGTAGCCGCTCGCCGTCCACTCCGAGACGTTCCCCGCCATGTCGAGCACCCCGAACGGGCTCGCGCCCTTGGGAAACCGGCCGACGGAGGCCGTCGACGGATATCCGTCGTCCCCCGGGTACATCGAGGAGGAAGGTTCGCGTACGTCCGCGCCCGCATTTCGATCGGCGCGGGCTCGCATTTCTTCGCGTCGACACACGCCTTGTACGCGCCGACCGTGACCTCGGTGCGATCCATGCAAAACGACTCGACCGCGGCATCGTGCACGGGCTTTTCGTCAGGGTCGTCGTAAGGGTAGCTCGATCCCATCTTGACGATGCCGACGCGACGGACGAAGGCGCCGGCGCCGCGGAGGACGACGAGCCGGCCGCACCGCTACGGTGATTCTCCGGCGCAGAGGACGCCGAGGGCCATGCCCAAGAGCCGCAAGAACGAACGAGGAGCCCTCGGATCCATGGCGCGCATCCTCGCACCGCCGCCGCGTCGACGTCCAGTGTCCAATCCTCGGGGCACGCGGCGTAAGGGCTCGTGTTCTCGACTTCGAGGTCCTCGCCCCCGTGCCCGAGCCCCCCGCTTTCCCCCTTCGATCCCGGCTCGCCCGCACGGTCGCGCTCGCGTGGCGCGCGAGCCCATTCGCCCTCGCGGCCATGATCCTCGCCGCCCTGCTCGCGGGCGCCGCGCCGACCGGCATGGCCTGGTACGCCCGCCGCGTCCTCGACGGCGTCGCCCGCGGCGAAAGGCACGTGGTCGTCGTCGGTATCGTCGCGGAGGCGGTACTCCTCTTTCTCACGTACGTCGCCGGGGGCCTGAACCAGTTCGCCACCGCGCGCCTCCGCCTCGCGCTCGGCTTCGTCCTTCAGCGGGCGATCCTCGAAAAGGCGATCGCGGTTCCTTATGCCTGCTTCGAGGACGCAGGCTTTTACGACGCGCTCACGCGGGCGCGGCGGGAGGCCGTCGGTCGTCCGGTAGCGCTGCTCGCCGGTTTTTTCGCAATGGCGCAAGCCTTCGCGGTCCTCGCTGGCTCGGCGGCGCTCCTCTTTCGGTTCTCGCCGCTCTCCGCGCTCGCGATCCTCCTCGCCGCGCTGCCAAGCTTCTTCACGGAGACGCGCTTCGCGACCGCGCTCTTCCGTCTCCAGAATCAGCGCGCCACCGAGGCGCGGGAGCAAGCCTATCTGGAGCAAATCCTCACCCGCGACGACCATGCCAAGGAGGTGCGCCTTTTCGGTACGGGACCGATGTTCCTCGAGCGCGCGCGGCGGGTATTTTCGCTCGTATTCGAGGAGGATCAGGCCCTCGCGCGGAGGCGGCTCGTCGTGGGCCTCGTCGCGGACCTCGTCGCGCTCGCTCTTTTCTACGCGGTCTACGTCTCCGTGGCATTTCGAGCCCTCACGGGGGCGCTCACCGTCGGGGACCTCGGCCTCGCGCTCGTCACGTTCAAGCAGGGGGACGGCGCATGGAAGCAGGCGCTCGGCAGCTTGCGCGGGCTCTACATGGACCAGCAGTACCTCGGAAACCTTTATGGGTTCCTCGATCTCCCGGTCCCGGGCCAAAGACCGATCCTCCCCGCGGCACGCGCGCGCGAGGAGCAGGGGCTCCGCTTCGAAAACGTCGGCTTCACGTACCCGGGAGCGAAACGCCCTGCGCTCGTGGGCGTCGATTTTTTCCTTGCCCCGGGGAAGAAGCTCGCCATCGTCGGCGAGAATGGCTCCGGCAAGTCGACGATCCTGAAGCTCGTCGCCGGCCTTTACGAGCCCACCGACGGGCGCATTTTCCTCGACGGGCGGGAGATCTCCGCCTGGGATCCCGAGGCGCTCCGCGCGCGGCTCGCCGTGGTGTTCCAGGACTTCGTTCGTTATCAGCTCCCGGTCCGCGAAAACGTCGCCCCGCGCGCCGCCGAGGACGCGGTGCCGGACGAGGCGATCACGCGCGCGCTCGCGCGCAGCGAGGCGGCCCCGGTCGTCGAAAAGCTCTCGCGGGGCCTCGATCAGCGGCTCGGCAAATGGTTCCCCGGCGGCGTCGATCTCTCGGGCGGCGAGTGGCAAAAGCTCGCCCTCGCGCGGGCGTTTCTCCGAGAAAAAGCCGATCTGCTCCTCTTCGACGAGCCGACCGCGGCGATCGATCCTGCCGCGGAGGCGGCGCTCTTCACGCGCGTCCGTTCCGAGACGGTGGGCCGCATGGCGATCCTCGTTTCGCATCGATTCTCCACGGTCCGGCTCGCCGACGAGATCCTCGTGATGGAGGGCGGGCGCGTCGCGGAGCGGGGCGACCACGACGCGCTCCTCCGCGCGGAGGGTCGTTATGCGGCCCTCTTCCGCCTCCAGGCGGCCGGCTACCAGTGACGAAACAAAATTTCGACGACCTGTCCAATCCCCGCGGGCCGGCGCGTAAGGCTGGATGTCGAGAGACTCGACGTGACCGCATCGAAGGAGAACCCGCATGTCCCTACCCAATGACGACCAGAACATGACCCCGCTCTTCGCTTACCTGCTCGTCGACGACGAGCAGACGCCGGCGACGGAGATGAACACGAGCGGCGGCGGTACGGCCCCGACGACCCATTGCCTCGACAGCGAGTGCACCAAGAAGTACCCGTCCGACGCGGACGATTGCTACACGTACAAGCCCTACTGCGATTACACCTGACCATCGATCGATCCCGAGGAGCCATGGCGCGTCACGAGCATCGCAGCGCGACGACCTCGCTCGCACGGATCGAGTGACCGGTATGGCTTCACGGATCGTGTTGTTGCTCTCCCACGCGAGAGAGCCATTCGTCACCGAGCGCGTCGCGGAAGAGCTCCGCCGCCGCGGCGCGCTCCCTCATCGCCTCGATACCGATCGCCTCTTCGAGGACGGTACGTTCGGCATCTCGCTCGCCGCAAAGGACCCCGGCACGGTATGGGTGCGCGGCGAACGCCTGCGGCCGGACGCCATATGGCTCTGGCGCGTGTGGCCGCGCATCGAGGCGAAGGGAATGGCGGCGGAGAAGGAGGTCGTGAACCGGGAAGCGGGCGCTCTCTTTTTCGGGGCACTCGCGCTCCTCGAAGGTCGATGGGTCGACGCGCCCGAGCGCGCCCGCGCCGCGGAGAACAAGCTGCTCCAGCTCCGGCTCGCGCGGGAATGCGGGCTCCGGATCCCCGACACGCGGTTCACCTCGGATCCGGACGCGGCGCGCGCGCTCTTCGAGGCGCACGAGGGGCGCGTCGTGTGCAAGCTGCACGCGCCGCTCGAATACGGAATGCAAGCGGGACGCGCGTTCCCGACACGTCGTTTGCGTACCAAGGATCTCGCGCACCTCGACGCCTTGCGAAGGGGGCCGATGATCTTCCAGGAGGAGATCCCGAAGGCCCTGGAGCTGCGCGTCGCGTGGGCCGGCGGGGCCGCCTGGACCGGCGCCCTCGACGGGAAAGAATGCGGCGCCGATTGGCGCTTTTCACAGGCGGGATCCTGGAAGCCACACGCGCTCGACGTGGCGACGAAAGGGAAGCTCGCCGAGCTCATGAGGCGCCTCGGGCTCCGGCAAGGCTGCCTCGATTTGATCGTGACGCCGGGCGGCGAGACGGTGTTCCTCGAAGTGAACCCCACCGGCGAGTGGGGGATGCTCGAAGCCGAGCTCGGGCTCCCGATCGCCGCTTCGCTCGCAGAAACCCTCCTCCGGGAAGACGACGAACCATGAAAGTCCTCATTCTCACGCACAAGAACGACGCCCCTCCCTTCATCGAGCGCGTGGCCGCAGAGATTCGCAGCCGCGGCGCCGAGCCGGTCGTCTTCCACCTGAACGATTTTCCGGTGAAGGCGACGATCACGTTCGGTCAGGAGTCGGACGGCGAGTGGTTCCTGTTCAATGGCCACGCGATCGGCGAAGGCGACGCGATCTGGGGGCGCCGTTATCACCAGGGGGTCGGTTTTCCCGAGAAGATGCACCCGGGCCACAAGCAGATGGCCCTCGCGGAGTCGGACCGGTTTCTCCATGGCGCGCTCGCCGCCTGCCCCGCATTCAAAGTGGACGCCTATGCGCGGGTCCGAGCGAGCGACCACAAGCCGCTGCACCAGCGCATCTTCCGGGAGGCCGGAATTCGAACGCCCCGCACGCTCGGCACGAACGATCCGGCGAAGGCGCGCGCGTTCCTTTCGAGCTGCCCGAACGGCGCCATCGTGAAGATGCTGAGCGCGGAGCCTTTCGTGAAGGACGACGGCAAGCTCCAGGTGGTGATGACGAGCGAGGTGCGCCCGGAGACGGCGGAGCGGCTCGAACAGCTCCGCCTCTGCCCGATGTACTTCCAGGAGCGCGTCGAGAAAGCGTTCGAGGTGCGCGCGACCGTGTTCGGCACGAAGATCTTCGCCGCGCGCATCGACTCGCAACAAGTCGAGGGGGCGGACGTGGACTGGCGAAACAAGGGGCTCGCGATGATCGATCAATGGCGCCACCACGACCTGCCGAGACACGTCGAGGACGCGCTCGGTCGTTACCAGGAGGCCATGGGAATGCAATACGGCGCGGCCGATTTCATCGTGACGCCGGAGGGCGAGCACGTGCTGCTCGAAGTGAACCCGGCCGGGGAGTTTTTCTGGCTCGAAGCAAACCCGCCGCATCACCCGATGGTCGCCGCCCTCGTCGACGTGCTCGTGGGCGCCCCCGGGGCGCGAAGGCGCACTATCCAAACCGATAACGCACGATCCGACCCGCTTTTTTGAGGGCCGGGATCGACAAGAAGATGCGGGAGAGCAGGCGCGTCGCCCTCGACATCCTGGCGAGCTGCGCCGGATCGTGGCTCGACACTTCCCCCACGAACACGAGCTTCGGGACCTGCGCTTCGAGGTCGTGGGGATCGTCGAGGCCCCAGTGCACGGACGCGCCCGTGGCCCGGATCGATTGATGACGCCGGAGGAGCCGCACGCCAAAGCGGCTGTAGCAGTCGAAGCCCATGTCGCCCGCCGGGAAATGCGCCGTGATGCGGTTGAAGAGGCGCGGGACCTCGTCCTCGCGTAGATAGGGCAGGACGCCCTCGGCAACGATCATCGCCGGACGATCCGCCGGCACCGCGTCGAGCCATTGCGGATCCGTGAGCGACGTGCCGAGGAGGGTAGAGCCGGCGCGCTCCGGATAGAGGCGACCGCGCAGCGCGATGACCTCCGGATAGTCGACGTCGAACCAGCGGACGCTCGCCGGCGGATCGACCCGAAAGACCCGGCTGTCAAGCCCGCAGCCGAGATGCAGCACGATTGCGTCGGGGTGGCGGCCGATGAATTCTCGAGTCCAGTTGTCGAGGAGATGCGCGCGGATGGCCAGGGAGATCATGTCGTCCCGGCGGACCTTCAGCTTCGAAAAATCGTAGTTCACCCGGGCGATGGCTTCGGCGGCGAAGCGATCGCGCAGGAGGGAGTCGGGCATGCGGCTCTCTTCGGCCTTGCCGTACACCGTGAGGAGAAGGGTCTCTTTCTCCTCGCGCAGCGTCACCTTTTCGTCTGGCGTCATGTCCATCCCATACCACGACGAAGCGTCGGAATGCGGTCCATGCTTCAGCGGCTTTCGAAGATCTTCCGCGAGGCGAGGCCGCGTGCCGCCTGGAGGACCGTTCTCACGATGGAACCATTGACGCGGCGGCCGGCCCGTGAGACCCCGGATCGCCGACGCGGGTCGGCGGAGGTCCCACGGTGAGACAACAACACTACCGTTTTGCGCATCAGGTCTTGATGAGCGCCGTGCTGCGTGACCCGTCCGGGTGGTGGGCGGCCGCGGCGGCCCAGGGAAACGCGATGCTGCAGCAGGCGTGGGCCGCCGCCGGCGAGGGCCTCGGGCCCGAGGATCGCGCGGACGGCACGGCGCTCACGCTCGCGCCGGTGTACCCCGCACCCGGTGTCGAGGCGCTCCTCATCACTCTGCCGCCCCCGCAGGCGCCCACCGAGTGCCATTACATCGCCCTCGTGCGCGCGGCCGGCCAGCCGCCCCGCTATTTCGTGGCGGAGCGGGGCATCGAGGGGGAGGGCGGCGCACAGCGGGCGTACTGGGCCGAGTGGCGTTTTTCGCCGGGCGGAGGGATCATGCGCATGCGCGGCGCCGATCTGCCCGCCATCAGCCCCGAGGCATTCGTCGCCGCGGCCGTCGCGTCGTGCGGCGCGGCGCCCCCCGCCCCGCAAGCCGCTCCGTGGCAAGGCAGCCGGCCGAACACGCCTGCGAAGGTGAACCGTGTCGGGCTGTTCCTCGGGGCCGGCTGTTTTACCCTGTTCCTGTTCGTGGCGAGCATTGGCGGGTATCTCCTCTACCAGGAAGAGGGGCGCGGCCTGCACGTCCCCGATACCGAGGTCGCGAGCGTGGCCATCGAGCCGGACAAACCTTTTCAAATTCAGTTCAAATGGGACGGCACGGGGTACGCGTTCAACAACGTCTGGCTCGTGGTCGACGAGGGGACCACGAGCGGCGCGAACTTCAAGGTCGGCGGCAACGTCTCGTGCTCCCGCGGGAGCCGGGCGGAGAAGGTCGACGCGAGCCTCACACGCTACGGGGCGCACAACGTCGAGCGGAAGAGCGGAGCCGGGTTCTCCGCTTGGCTCTACTTGATGGACGAGTACGAGCATTCGTCGAGCCGGCCCATCGAATGCTCGGGCGTGATTGCGCCCACCGAGGGCACGTGGACGAAAGCCCGTATCGTCGTCACCCAGCGGCAGCGTCCCAGCGATTGGTTTGCCCAATAAGCAGTTCGATTCGCGCGTGGGGGACGCGCGCGCCTGCGTACGCTCGGGATCGAGCGCCGCAGCCATCGGCGCACGAGCTCGCTGGATCCGCCTCCGTTTCGCCTCTCTGCCTTCCCTGGATCGGGCACCTTGCGACCCTGCCCGGCGCGCCGCAAGTACGCCTGCGAAAAAGACGGAGCGCGGAGGGAGTGCCTCGTGGCCGAAGGGATGATCAGCATCCTCGATGGGGCGACGTTCGTCACGTCCAATCGAACGGGGGACATCGACGCGGCGCCCGATCAGCCGCACGGGCTCTTCTACAAAGACACGCGCCACCTCTCGCGCTGGACCCTCCGCGTCGATGGTCAGTGCCCCGCCTTGCTCACCGCGGACAACGTGGAGTACCACTTCGCTCAGTTTTTCCTGTTCCCGCGTACCGGGAGCATCTACGAAAATCCCTATCTCTCGATCATCCGCCGCCGTCATGCAGGCACTGGCTTCCGCGAGGACATCGAGGTCATCAACCATTCCATGAAGCCGACCACGATCGAGCTTCGCATCGAGGCCGCCGCCGATTTCGCCGATCTGTTCGAGGTCAAGGACGCGCTCGCCAAGAAGGGGGAGCTCTACCGCGAGGTCCGGGGGCAAGACCTCCTGCTCGGATATCGTCGGGAGACCTTCGTGCGGCAAACCCTCATCCATTCCAGCCAACCCGCCGACGTGAGCGAGGAAGGCTTCGTTTTCAAGATCGAGATCCAGCCGAAGGCCACGTGGACGACGACGTTGTCCGTACGCCCCCTGGTCGGTCACGTCACGGCGCTCGAACCGACGGAGCTGATCAAGCGAAACCTGCGCGAAGACTTCACGCGATGGATAGAAAATGCGCCGCTCGTGAGCAGCGATCCGCCCATCATCCAGCAGGCATACCTCCGGAGCATCGTCGACCTCGCCGCCCTTCGCTTCTACCCCTACCCCGACGTCTTCCCGCACTTCGCGCTTCCGGCCGCAGGGCTGCCCTGGTTCATGGCGCTCTTCGGCCGCGATAGCTTGATCACGAGTTATCAAGCGCTGCCCTTCCTCCCCGAGCTCGCCGCGACCTCGCTCGTCGTGCTCGGGGAGAGGCAGGGCCGCGCATGCGACGATTTCCGCGACGAGGAGCCGGGGAAGATCCTGCACGAGCTGCGCTTCGGCGAGCTCACCGCCTTCGGCGAGAGGCCGCAGTCACCTTATTATGGCACCGCCGACGCGACCCCACTCTTCCTGATCCTGCTCGACGAATACGAGCGATGGACCGGCGACGCGGCGCTCGTACGTCGCCTGGAGAAGGTCGCGCGCGCCGCGCTTGCGTGGATCGACCGGTACGGCGATCGCGACGGAGACGGATACATCGAATACGAACGGAAGGCCGAGACCGGCCTCGAGAACCAATGCTGGAAGGATTCCTCGAACGCGATCCTGTTCGCAGACGGGACGCTCGCGGAGGCGCCGCGTGCGACCTGTGAGCTGCAGGGGTACGCGTACGACGCCAAGATCCGGTGTGCGCGGCTCGCACGGTCGATCTTCGGAGACACGGCCCTCGCCGAGAGATTGGAGCGCGAGGCGGCCGACCTCAAGGCGAGATTCAATCGAGATTTCTGGATTCCGGAGCGAGGCTTCTTTGCTCTCGCGCTCGACGGTCGAAAGCGCAAGGTCGACAGCCTCACGTCGAACATCGGACACCTCCTGTGGAGCGGGATCGTCGAGGACGACAAGGTCGAATCGATCGTCCGCCACCTCATGGGCCCGGCGCTCTTCTCCGGCTGGGGCGTCCGAACCATGGCCGAGGGCGAAGCTGGGTTCAATCCGATCGAATATCACAACGGAACGGTCTGGCCCCACGACAACGCCCTCATCGCAGCGGGGCTCTCGCGGTATGGTCATCGCGAGGAGGCCAGCCGCATCTGCGCCGCACTCTTCGAGGCCGCGATGTTCTTCCGTTATCGCCTGCCGGAGGTCTTCGCCGGCTACGAGCGCAAGAAGACCGGCTTTCCCGTCGAGTACCCGACGGCGTCGAGCCCGCAGGCCTGGGCTTCGGGAGCGCCCCTGCTCGCCATTCGCGTCCTTCTGGGTCTCGAGCCGAAGGGCGAAGAGCTGACATCGGCGCCCGTGTTACCGGACAACATCGCGTCGCTCGCCGTCCGCCGTGTGCCGGGACGATGGGAGCCCGCCGATGTGAGCGCAGCGCGCCCGGATGCCCGGACGCGCATCGACCTGCTTCGAGATTGGCTCGCCGAGAGGGAGGAGGGCCGAAAGGCCGCTTGAGCTTCGATCTTCTATGCGCCGGGGCGGCGCACGTTCATGCGGCCTTCTGGCCCTGGAGCGCCGCTTCGAGCTTCCGCTCTGCGTCCTTGGTCAGCGAGGTCCGCAGCACGGTTCCGCCGTACTTGGAGAGCTCGGGGATGACCTTGTCGGCCGTGACCTTCCGGGTGAGCGTGAAGATCGCCGAGCTCCCTGATTTCATTTGCTCCGCGAGCCGCTTGATGAACGCATCGTCGATACCATAGTCCGATGCCTTGCCCGTGAGCGCGCCTGTCAATGCTCCGATGGCGAGCCCGAACACGGGGGCGAGGAAGATGAGGCCGACCAACATCCCCCACAATCCGCCCGAGAGCGCGCCGGCGGCCGTGAGATCCTTGCTCTGGTGGAGCCGGATCTTTCCGTCCTGACTCTTGGTCACATAGCAGGCGTCCTCGAGATCGACGAGGTTCTCGCTGCTGAGTCGGTGGATGGTCGACATGACCTCGGCCGCTCGGTTTTCCTCGGGATATGCGATGACAACCAGATCACTCATGTGGAGCTCCTTCCGGTGCCTGTGAAAAGCAACGGCCATGCCGGCGGGAGCTTCAGGTGGGGGCATTCTGGGGCAGCGGGCGGCCGGCGTTTTTCATGAGGAACGCACGTCGTTCAGCGCTGGCGCGCCGTGTACAGGAGCCTGAGCTGGCCCATCTCGGCGGCGTTCTTCATGAGCTCGATGTTTGCCCATGCAATCACGTGGCTCAGGGGTTTGTCGAACCACGCGACGTGCCGATCCAGATCGGCCTCGGTGAGACCGTCGAGCGCCTCCACCCATTGATCACGCAGGCGGGTCAGCCACGCGGCGACGCCCGCGGCGCTGCCGGGCCAATCCACGGTCTTCGCGTGCTCGATCATATCGAGCGCCTCGCCGCGCCTCGCGCCGAAGGTATGGGCATGGGCGCCCGTCCACCACCAGCCAATGTGCCACGTGATCCAGCCCATCGTGGTCGTGGGCGGCGGATCCGGCTCGGGCAGGACGAGATCGGCGACCCAGCGGCCGTCGACCGGCCTCACCGTCCACGCCCCGGGGGCGGGCTCCCACAAGCACATGTCGTCGCGGAGGGCGTCGAGGTGCAGCGCCAAGAGAGACCAGGACACGTCGAGCTGGTAGCGCAGCGTCGGTAGCAGCATCACGGCATCGTAGCCCACGCGGCTCGCCGGGTCACACGTCGGGCCGATAGATCCTCGGCCCGTCTCACCCGTATAGTAGGGCCTTCCATGACGCCGCCCCTCCCTTCGAAGTGGATCGCCCTCTCCCTCCTGTTTTCCGCCGCCCTCGGGTGCACGAGCACGCCGCCGGCCGTGGCGCCTCGCGCGGAGAACGCGCCGCCAAGCACGCCGCCCGTGTTCGCCCTCGCGGCGACCGTCGCCGATACGGCCGAGGACCCCGAAGACCGCGGCGTCGCGTCGCGAATCACCAAGGTCACGGTGTACTCCGATCGGGCGCTCGTGACGCGCGAGGCGACAGTGCCGCTGACGACCGAGCCCGTGGTCTTCCGTTTCAAGAAGCTGCCCGGCTGGGTCGACGAAGGCTCCGTGCGGGCCTCCACGAGCGCCGGCAAGATCGTGGACGTGGCCGTCGATCGGCGCTTTTTGGCGCGATCCACGGATGACGGGTTTCGCAAGGTGGAGGAAAAACACAAGGCGCTGCTCCGGAAGCTGCAAGCGCTCGACGACGAGCTCGCGATCCTGAACGCGCAGCAGCAGCACGTCGAATCGATCAAGGTGTTTTCCGTGGAGAAACTCGAGGGGGACGCCGTCACCAAGGACATCAAGGTCGACACGTATGGCCAGGTGATCGATTTCGTCTCCGGGGCGCTGCGCAAGACGAGCGCGTCGCGGCGCGAGGTGCAGGCGGCGCGCGAGCAGCTCGCCCCCGACGTGGAGGCGAGCGCTCGCAACCTCGAAGAGCTGCGCCGCCTGACGAAGCTGGAAGAGACGACCGTGCTCGTGACCGTGCAAGGCAGCGCCGCCGCGAACGCGACGTTGACGCTCACGTATGCCACGCCCGGCGCCACGTGGGAGCCGATGCACGAGGTTCGCGCCAGCGCGGCCGATGCCGACCATGTGGAGCTCACGTCGTTCGCAGTGGTCACGCAGACGACGGGCGAGGACTGGAGCCACGCCGAGCTCTCCTTCTCGACGCAATCCTCGTCCGATAGCGAGCGCATCCCCGAGCTCGAAATGCTGGCGCTCGGAAAGACCCAGGAGGTCACCCGGAGCGTCACGCGGCAGGTCACCTCGTTCAGCGCCGCGCAGAAGAAATTCGAGGAGCAGAACCGCCACTGGAACCGGATGAACCAGGCGACGTCGCAGCGCATCTCCGAGGTGGAGCAGTTCGAGCAATCCTATTCGACGAACCTCGCGCTCCTCGAGCGCGTGCAGAGCAAGACCGTGGAGATCTTCCAGGGCCTGCAGACGCGCGGCACGACGGCGCATTTCACCGCGAAGGACCCGGCGATCGTCCGCTCGGACGGCCGATCGATCCGGCTGCGCATCGGGTCGAGCCGCATCAAGGCGCAGCGCCACATCATCGCCGCCCCGGAAGAATCACTCAATGCCGCCGTGACCCTGGAGATGGCCAACAAGACGAGCCAGCCGCTCCTGCCCGGCAGCGTCGCCCGTTATCAGGATGGCGCGTTCCTCGGCATGACCGACATCGATTTCGTCGCCAAGGACGAGGACTTTTCGGTTTTCTTCAGCGTGGCCGACCAGGTCAAGCTCACGCGGGAGCTCGACAAACACCAGAGCTCGCTCCAGCGCAACGCGCGAAACCGCATGCAGCTCGCGTTCGTGAGCAAAGCGAAAAACCTCTCGGATCGCCCCGTCACCGTGGTCCTCGCCGAGCGGATCCCCGTCTCGGAGAACACCGACATTCGCGTGAGCAACGTCAAGATCTCTCCGAACGAGAAGCCCGACGCGAAGGGGATCGTTCGCTTCACGGTGACGCTCGCGCCGCGCGAGGAGCGCGAGTTCCGCGTGTCGTACCAGGTCGAATACCCGCCGTCGCTCGTGTTCGACGTGCGGCGCAAGCAGATGCAATCGCCGCCCTCGCCGAGCCCCGCCGCCCCGCGGAAGAAGATGGACTTCGAGGAGCGGATCATCGACTTCGAGCAGCAATTCTGAAGAGCCCCCCGCCGCGCGCCTCCGGGCCCGCCGCGAGCGGCAGGATGGCTCGATCGACGGGCGGTCGCCGGCCGAGCCGAGCGACCAACGGCACGGGTGCGTGCGGCGCCGCGGGGTGGCGAAGAGCGTCCAGCGCTTTATGGATCCTTCGCGGCCAAAGGAGTCGTTTTTCCTATGGATTCCAGCGCATCTGGACGACAAGGCGGCCCGGAACGCTCGCGGAGCAGCCGCGAGAGGCCGGTAGCGACGAGGGGAACCATGAACCCAAGTGCACGAGCAGAGCTCGAGAGCAGGGGGACCACGCCGGCGCCGGCGAACAGCCTCGATCAGGTGCGCGAAATCCTGTTCGGGGCCGTCGTCCGTGATTTCGAGCGAAAATTCGCGCGCATCGAGAGCCTGCTCGCGTCGCAGGGCGACGAGCTCCGCGCCGATACGAGGCGCATGCTCGACGTGCTCGAAGCCCACGTGAAGCGAGAGACCGACGCGCAGAGCGCGCAGCGGGAGTCCGACCGCACCGCGCAGATGGCCGCGCTGAACAACATCGCCCGCGAGGCGCGGGACGCCGTCGCCGAGCTCGACCAGCGCATCAAGAAGCTCGAAGACGGGCTCGTCCGGGCGCAACGCGAGTTCCGCCAGCAGATCCTCGACGAGGCCAAGGGGTTCGTCGAGCAATCGCGCTCCCTCAGGGACGAGCTCATGTCCACGCTCCAGCGTGAGCTCGCCCTGTGCACCGGCGAGCCCTCGGAGGCCGTCGGCCCCGCGAGCGGGGTCGTCGAGGCCGCACGCCCCCTGGAGCCTCGCACCGAGCAGTCATGAGCGCCCGCCTGCGAGCGCGGGCGCGGCGGCGAGACCACGACTACACCCTCGACGACCTGCGCCCGTTCCTCGTCCAGCCCGAACAGGAACGGCTGAAGTCCCTCGAACACAAGCTCGAGACCCCCGATGCCCTCGCAGAGGCCATCGGCGAGGTCCTGCCCCGGGCGGCCGTCATGAGCCAGAAGCGCGGCGAGGAGCTCTCGTCCGCGATGCAGCCGCTCATGCTGTCGAGCATCCACGAGGTCGTCCGGAAGAACCCGGAGCTCTTCGCCGACGCCATCTTCCCCTCGATCGGCCCCGCCATCCGGAGGGCGGCCCGGGCCGCCCTCGAAGCGTTCGTCCAGCGGGTCGACGACATGGTCCAGCGGACGATGACCGTGGAGAGCCTGCGCTGGCGCATCGAGGCGGCCCGCACCGGTCGGCCCTTCATCGAGGTCGTGATGCTCCACAACCTCGCTTACCGGGTGGAGCACGTGTTCCTGGTGCACCGCGAGAGCGGGCTCGTCTTGCAGCACGTCGCCGCGGAGAGCGTGGCGCCGGAGGATCCCGATCAGGTGTCGGCAATGCTCGCAGCCCTCGACGATTTCACGCGCGACGCCTTTCGCGAAGAAAAAGAGGCGGGCCTGTCACGCTTCTGCGTCGGTGGGCTGACGGGGGTCGTCGAGCACGGCCCGCGCGCCATGCTGGTCGCCATCGTCCGCGGGATCGCGTCGAAGGACGTGGAGGCGTCGCTCGCCGAGACGCTGGAGCTGATTCATCGCCAGTACGCGGCCCCCCTGGAGCGCTTCCAAGGCGAGGTGGCCGCGTTCGAGCCGACCCGCGACGCGCTCGTCGGGTGCATCCGAGAGGAGCGGATCCAGAAGCCGGCGAGCCGCCGCCGCGGCCAGCTCGTGCTCGGAGCAATCGCAGTGCTGGTCATGATCGCCGTCGGGATCACGTGGAGCCTCTGGCACGACCAGCATCGGCGCTTCGCCGCGTACGTGGAGGCGCTCGGCGAGGAGCCCGGATTGACGATCACGAGGACGGGGCACGACGGGGGACGCAGGTTCGTCGAGGGGCTCGGGGATCCACTCGCGCTCGACCCGGCCGCCCTCCTCGCGGCCCATGGGCTCGACGCCTCGGATGTGGAGCTGCGCTTCAAGCCGGTCTACTCGCTGGATCCTCCGATCACGGAGCGACGCGCCTTCCAGGTGCTAAAGCCGCCGCCTGGGGTCTCGCTAAGCCTCGTGAACGGGACGCTCCTCGCCGCGGGCGTCGCCGAGCGCGCGTGGATCGACCGGGCGCGGCTGCTCGCCACGAGCCTGCCGGGCGTCATGGCGCTCGACGACACGCGCCTCTTCGAGGCCGAGGCCATCACGTCCGCAGAGGCCGCGGCGGCCGCGCTGGAGGGCATCCAGATCTCGTTCCCGCTCGGCTCGACTCGCCCGCCCCACGCCGAGCGCGCCCGCCTCGACGCCGCGGCGCGCGCCGTGCAAGAGATCCTCGGCGCCGCCCCGCGGGGCGGCCTCTCCGCGCGGATCGAAATCGTGGGTCACGCCGACGCGACGGGCACACCCGAAAGAAACCAGCGCCTCAGCGAGGAGCGCGCTTCGATGGTGGCGGCCGAGCTCGACGAGCGCGGCGTCGCCACGTCGCAGCTCTCCGCGCGGGGCGTCGGTCACGCGGATCTGGCTGCGCGCAAGGTCACGTTCGCCGTGCGCCTTTCGCCGGCGAGCGAGGGGTCATGAGCACGCTGGAGAAGCGGAAGGTGTGCCTGCTCGGCGCCACGGGCGTCGGCAAGACGAGCCTCGTCGCGCGCTTCGTCCGCAGCATCTTCTCCGATCGGTACCAGACCACGATCGGGACGAAGATCGAGACGAAGCACCTCGTCTACGGCGAGCACGTGCTCGTCCTGGTCCTCTGGGATCTGAGCGGCGAGGACGAGTTCCAGCGCGTCCGCCTCTCGTACCTGCGCGGCGCCGCGGGCTATCTGCTCGTCGCCGATGGGACCCGCCGCGCCACGGTGGAGACCGCGATGGCCCTCCACCAAGCCGCCGCGGAGCACCTCGGCGACGTCCCTCGCGTCCTCGTGTTGAACAAGGCCGATCTGCGCGACTTCTGGGAGCTCGACGACGCCTACGAGCGGGAGCTCGCCTCGCGCTGGCCCGTCTTCGAGACCAGCGCCAAGACCGGCGCGGGCGTCGAAGAAGCCTTCCGCGCGCTCGGCAACGCGCTCCTCCAGCGCTGAAGGGCTCGCTCACCATGGAGATCTCGATCGTGAGCTCGATCCTCGCGTCCCTCGGGAAGGTCGTCCTCGAACGCCAGGTGGATGGTACGTTCTTGCAGCGAGGCGACGCGCCCGACTGGTACACGCGCATGACGCGGGGCGTCCTGCTCGCGAGCACACCCATCCGCGTGGAGGCCATGTTCCCGTTCCTCGAGGTCTTCCTGCCCGAGGCGGAGGCCGTCTGGCAGGGCGGAGGCGCGACGCGGCTCGACTCCGACGTCTGGTGCGAGACGGCCGAAGGCGGCGAGGAGCTTCCCCTCGAAGCGACCGCGCTCCTCGTCGGCACCTCTCGGCTGCTCGTGATCACCCGCTCGGACGAGCTCTTCCACGAGCGGCGCCTGGTCCTTCAGCGCGCGCGCGAGCTGCGCATCACCTACGACGCGCTCTCCCGCGAGATCGAGCAGAAGGACATCCTCGTGCACTGCATCGTCCACGACCTCGCGAGCCCGCTGCAGACGATCCTCGGCGTGCTCTCGTCCCTCGACGAGCGCGATCCGCCGGGCGAGGACGGCGTCATGATCGACCTCGCGCTCGACGCGGCGCTCCGGCAGCGCTCGATGATCCGCGAGATCCTGAGCGTGTTCGCCTCCGAGCACGAGGGCCCGGACGCCGCGCACGAGGAGACCGTGGTGTGCGATCTGCGCGCCGGGCTCACCCGCGTCGTCGCGGAGCACGAGCTCACGGCGCGCGGCCGGAACGTGCGGATCGAGCGGGACATGCCGCCGCCGGGCAGCCTCGTCGTCGCGGACGAGCCTCGGCTCGTGCGGGTGCTCGCGAACCTGCTCGACAACGCGGTCCGGCACAGCCCGGTCGGGGGCAACATCCGCGTGCGCGTGCGCGAAGAGGACACGAGCATCGAGGTGAGCGTGGAGGACGAGGGGCCCGGCGTGCCGCCTTCGCTCGCGCCGCGCCTGTTCCAGCGCTTCGGCCGGGGGATCGGGCCCGAGGCGGGCACGGGGCTCGGGCTCTACTTCTGCCGCATCACCGTCGAGCGCTGGGGCGGCACGATCGGGTACGCCGCGCTCCCCGAAGGAGGCTCCCGGTTCTGGTTCCGGCTCCGCAAAGCCCCCACCTCGACAGGGGCCATGGCGGCGTGAAGGAGTGAGGAGCTAGGAAAGGACGGGCCATGGCGAAACTCCTGATCGTGGACGACGACGACGAAACCAGGATCTGGATGGCTGCCGCGCTCGCCGACGTCGGGCACGACGTGCACACGAGCCCGAGCAGTCGCGACGCGCTCCAGGGAATCTCGACATGGAAGCCGGACCTCGCCCTCGTCGACATCCTCATGCCGGAGATGGATGGGTTTGCCTTGAACCGCGTCCTCCGGGGCCAGGGCATCCCCACGGTCTTCGTCACGGTGGTGAAGCGCGAGGCCGAGGCCATCCTCCACGGCGTCTCGGGGTACATCGAGAAGCCGGTGACGGCCGGGGAGCTCCGGGCGGTGGTGGAGCGAGTCCTCGGCGGGGCCGCGGGCGGGGCCATCCTGCTCGTCGAGGACGACGCGTTCCTGCGTCACGTGTATCGGTCGGTGCTGGAGCCACGGTTTCAGGTGCTCGAGGCCGAGAACGGCCGCGAGGCGCTCTCCATCCTCGCGTCGCACGCGGTCGCGCTGGTCATCACGGACATCCACATGCCCGTGATGAACGGGGTGGAGCTCGTCCGCGCGATCCGCAGCGACGCCCGCATCCGCGATCTGCCCGTCGTCGTGCAGAGCTGCGACACCTCCGCGGTCCGGTCTCCCATCTGGTCGGGGCTCCACGTCTCGCGCGTCATGCCAAAGGAGAATTTCATCGAGTGGCTGCTCGGACAGATCGAGGAGAAACTTCCCATTGTGACGGTGCAATCCGCTTGAGCGACGCGTCACGCGCGGGCGTGGTACGCTTCCGCTCGTCATGCGCGCGACGTGGCTCACGGACATCCACCTGAACTTTCCCCTCCCTCGCGCTCTCCACCGATTCTACGAGACCGTCAGGGCGGAGGCGCCGGACATCGTCTTCTTGACCGGTGACATCGCCGAGGCCGACTCGGTCGTGCATTTCGTCGACGAGATCGCGACGAAGACCGGCGCGAAGGTGTATTTCGTGCTGGGGAACCACGACTATTATCGATCGAGCATTCGCCACGTACGCGAGCAGGTCACAGGCATCCCCGAGCTCGCGACCTGGCTGCCCGGCGTCCATCCGGTGCGGCTCACCGACCGCGTCGTGCTGCTCGGCGTCGATGGCTGGGGTGATGCGCGCTGCGGCAACCTCGATTCGCCGATCCAGCTCTCCGACTGGCACCTGATCACCGACTTCTTCGAGGCGCGCTGGGATCCTTTCGCGCGGATCGAGCTCCTCCAGCGGCTCGGCGCCGACGAGGCCCGCGCGCTGCGTGAAAAGCTCGCCCGCGCGCCCGAGACCGAGGAGCTGTTCGTCCTGACGCACGTCCCGCCCTTCCCCCAATCCTGCTGGTACGAGGGCGCGCAATCGGGGCCGGATTGGCTCCCGTGGTTCACGTGCGTCTCGACGGGCGAGGTCCTCCGCGAGCACGCCACGAACCATCCCGGCACGCGCATCACCGTGCTCTGCGGGCACACGCACGGGCGTGGCGTGTTCGAGGCCGCGCCGAACCTCGTGGTCCGCACGGGAGGCTGGCCGCCGGACGTCGACGATTACGGCAATCCCATCGTGCAATCGACGTTCGAATTCTGAGCGTGGTCACGCCCGCGCCCCGGAGACCTCACCGCTTCGGCTTGCGCCGCGCCTCGCCCGATCCTCGCCGGAGCACGACGATCCTGCCCGTCGGCGTCGCGACCGTCTTCTCGTGGGCCGCCCCTTGCTCGGCGAGCACGCGCTTCGCCTCGGCGAGCTCCTCGTCGGCGCGCTGGCCTTTGACCAGGAGCACGAGTCCGCCCGGCTTCGCGAGCGGCGCGGTGAGCGGCACGAGCAGGTTCAATCGCGCCACGGCGCGCGCCGTCACGACGTCGAACCTCCCGCGGAGCTCGCCTGCCCCGAGCTGCTCGGCGCGCCCGGTGCGCGCTTCCACGTTCCCGAGGCCGAGCGCGGCGGCGACGGCCGAGAGAAAGACTGTTTTTTTCTGGGTCGCGTCGACCAGCGTGACCTGGAGATCGGGCCGAGCGATCGCGATCGGAATGCCTGGCAGGCCGCCGCCCGAGCCGACATCGACGAGCCGCGATCCCGCGCCGACGTCCGCGAGCAAGGGCACGAGCGTGAGCGCGTCGAGCGCGTGTTTCTCCCAGGCTTCGCTCGGATCTTTGATCGCGGTGAGGTTCATCTGCTCGTTCATCGCGAGCAGGCGCGCGAGGTAGTCGCCGAGCGTCGCGAGGACGGGCGCGTCGAGGCGAACGCCGATCTCCGCGAGGCGCGCCTCGAAGCCATCCGGAGGCGAAAGAGGCGTGCTGATCGGGAGCGGGAGGGGAGGACGGGCGGCCTGGGTCACGCCAACGGACGTAGCACGCCCCGGCGCACTCGGCACAAGCAGGCACAGCCCACGGAGGCATCGACGCGAAAAACACCGGCGCGCGCGGCGGCACGCGGGTTGCCACGTGGCTCTTCATGCGCGTCTTCCTTCATCGCCTTCTCGTCGCTTCTCAATGGGGCGCAAGCCTCCTCCTGGCCTCGGGGTGCGGGGCCGACGTCGAGGGCGGCCCCGGCGCCCCTGGCCCGGCGGCCCCGACCCAGAACCTCGAGCCCACCCCGGCGCCCGCCTGCTACGGGCCCGTGCACGAGCCCTCGCCCGAAATTGAAATCGGCTATTACGGCCAGTGCTGCGACATCACGCTCTGCACCGCGCCCCTGAATGGCGTGTGTCCGGGCACGGACGAGGTCGTCCTCACGGGCCGGCCGCCGGGCTCCGGGGAATGCGAATGCGAGCCGCTCCGCGGGCCGTATGCCAATGAAAATCCCGCCGCCCCGGAAGCGTGCTGTTATCTCGTCGGCTCGATCGGCTGCACCGGTCGGCCCCTCCTCGTGCAGGGGAAACCCCGGCTCGCCGACGTGCGCGAAGGGCCGAGCGCCTGGTCGAGCGCGCTCGACGCGCCCGCCGATCGCGCGACGGCCCTGCGCAATTTCAATGCGGCCCTGCACGAGCTCGATACGGCCGCGCTCCCGGCCGAGGTGCGCGCCCTCCTCGCGCGGCGCTGGGCCGAGCAAGGCCGGAACGAGCACGCCTCCGTGGCCTCGTTCGCCCGCTTCTCGATGGCGCTGATGGCGCTCGGCGCGCCGCCCGCGCTCGTCGAGGCGGCCCATCATGCGGCGCTCGACGAGGTGCGGCACGCGCGCCTCGCCATGTCGCTCGCGTCGGCGTATGGAGGCGCGCCGCTCGGCTTCGGGCCGCTCGCCGTGGACGGGGCCTTCGAGGATCTCGGCTCGCTCACGGCGGCCACGCTCGCCACGGTCGTCGAGGGGTGCGTGGGCGAGACGCTCGCGGCCATCGAGGCGGCCGCGTCGGCCGCGGAGGCGGGGCCACGCGCGGTGCGCCTCGCATTGCTGGAGATCGCCGAGGACGAAATGCGCCACGCCGAGCTCGGCTGGGCCTTCGTGCGCTGGGCGATCGGCACGGGCGGCGCGGCGCTCGCGGCCGAGGTCGCGGCGACGCTCGAAAAGGCGCTCCGGATGGCGTGCGCGGACGCGAGTGTCCCGGGGGAGGAGCCGCCCCGGGAGCACGGCTTCCTGCCCGCGGAAGAGGTCCTCTCGCTGCGGCGGCAGGCGGCGGCGCAGGTCCTGCGCCCGGCGGGCGACGCGCTCGTCGAGCAGGGTCGTGCCCATGGCGCGGCGCGATCGCATCGCCATTCGACGCAACCCTTCGTTTCGTGAGGGCGACCCGGCTCACTCCGCCAAACCCTCCGCGACCGCCACCCGAGGGCACGCCTACCGTCATCGCAATGACACCCGCGGCGTATCCCGATAATCCCGTCATCGAGCGCACTCCCCGACATGACAACGCTTTTCGGGCGGCTGCACTTTTGATACATCCGCCGAATGGGGATCGAGGAACGTACTGCGCCGGCTTATTTCGAGGACCCGAAGATGCTGCGAGCGCTCGCGCGCGAAACGCCCACGTGCATCGTGGGCCTCGACGCGAACGGGACCATCGTGGCCTGGAACCCGGGCGCCGAGCGGATGTTCGGCTACAGCGAGGCCGAGATCGTCGGAAAGACGATGCTCGACCTCCTCGGCCCCGACGCAGACGTCGACCGGGGCGCGCTCCTCGCCCAGCTCGACACGCAGAGCCCGCCGTCGTTCACGGCCCCGTGTATCGGGAAGGACGGCGCGCGCATCCATTGCGAATGGGTTCTCCGCGCCCTGCGCGACGAAAACGGAGAAATCATCGGCCGCGCCGCTTTCGTTCGTGACACGACCGAGGCGACCACGACACGCGACACGCTCGCCGCCGAGCGTGGCTTTCTCCGGCGCATGCTCGACAATACCCCGCTCGTGCTCTGGTCCACAGACGAAAAAGGCATCTTCACGCTGTCCGACGGCGCCGGGCTGCGCGCGCTCGGCTATGCGCCCGGCGAGGTCGTCGGCGTGAGCGCATTCGATATCTACCGCGACGTCCCCGAAATCGTCACCGCGATCCGCGGCGCCCTCGCCGGCATCCCCTCGGTCACCCTCGCCGAGGCGGGCGGCGCGTCCTGGGAATGCCGATACATCCCGATCACGGGCGAGGATGGCGACACGGTCACGGGCGTGCTCGGCGTCGCGATGGACGTCACCGAGCGTATCGAGGCCGAACGCACGCTCCGCCAGCAGCTCGACCTCATCGCGCAGCAAGAGGGCGCGATCCGCACGCTCTCCACGCCGATCGTGCGCGTCTGGGAGGGCGTGCTCGCGCTGCCGCTCGTCGGGGCGATCGACGCGGGGCGCGCCGAGCGGATCCTCGCCACCTTGCTCGACGCGGTCGTGGCGGACCAGGCGCATTACGTGATCCTCGACATGACGGGCATCGACGGGGTCGACACGACGACCGCCGATCACCTCTTCAAGGTGCTGCGCGCGCTCGGGCTGCTCGGCGCGACTGCGCTCGTGACGGGCGTCAATCCCGGCGTGGCCACGGCGCTCGTGGGGCTCGGCGTCGATCTCGGGAGCGTCGTGACGCTCGGGAACCTGGAGGAGGCCATCCGGTACGTCATGAAGCGCCGCGCCGCGAGGCCGCGCCGCGCCCCTGCACCTTCCGACAAACGGGTTTGACGCCCACACGTCTCGGTCGTTTTTCGTTCCAGACGCCCGTTTTCGTCCTCTACACTCGACGCGGTAAGCAAGGAGCTTCTGCATGTCGATGAAGATGGCCTATCGGGTTTTTCTGGGTCTTTGTGCGCTCGGCGGCGTCGCGTGCTCGAACGCGGATTCGCAAGGGAACGGCGGTGAAGGCGGGGCAGGCGGCGACGGGAGCGGCGGCGCGGCCGGACAAGGAGGCACGCCGAGCAGCAGCTCGTCAAGCGCGAGCGGCGGCCCGGGCGGCGGCGGCCCGGGCGGCGGCGGCCAGGGCGGCGGCGGCCAGGGCGGCGGCGGGGCCGATCCCTACGAGGCGGCCCGGCAGGCGTGCGTCGACACGATCAACGCGCACCGCGCCGCGAAGGGGCTGCCGCCGTATGCGCGCTGGAAGGAGGCCGAGCCCTGCGTGGACCAGCAGGCGACGTGGGATCAGCAAAACAACAAGGCCCACGGCTCCTGGGGCATGGGCCTTTACCCGACCTGCAATGGCAGCGGCCAGAACGAGTGCCTGGGCCACGGGGCCGAAAACGTCGCGGGGTGCCTCGATCAGATGTGGGCCGAGCGAGACCAGGCCGGCTGCTCCGGCTGCGACGCCTGCAACGAGGGGTACAACCCGAACTGCCCGAATTGCGATTTCTACGGGCAATCCTCGGGCGACGTCTGCGGGCATTACGTGAACATGAGCGCGAAGTACTTCTCGAAGGTCGCCTGCGGCTTCAGCCCCGTCGGCGGGTGGATCGCGATCAATTTCCAGTAACGCTCACTTCGGCGTCTCGACCGGCGCGCAGGTGGAGACGCCCGCGCCGACGATGTTCGTGCCGAGGCCCGTCTTCACGACGGTCGTCGTGCCGGTCGAGGGTCGATATTGCTGGATCTGCGAGTCGCCCGTGGGGCTCGTGAACAGCCAGAAATCGCCGCCCCAGAACGCGAACGCCCAGCCGCTCCCGATCGACACCGAGGGTTGCGGGGCCTGGCTCAGGATGTTTCCGGAGGCCTTGTCGATCTCCGCGATGATGATCGGGGTGTAATTGAAGAAGCCAAAGAGACGCGCGTCGCCCGTGCCCGTGAGCTCGGCCGCGCCGGAGAGCTGGTCCCACGGGCCGACGAACGACAGCTCGAGCGTCTGCGTGTTGATCCGCGCGAGGCCCTTGCCGTTGTAGTCGGCGACGTAGAGCGTCTCGGCCGAGCTGCCCTTCGAATCGGAGACGAACCCCATTCCGAACGTGGAAAACCCCTGCTGTCCCGGGGCGAACGTCGTCGCCGCGCAGGCCGCGGTCTTCACGTCGACGTGGTAAATGCGGCCGTCGCTGAAGAGGATCCACGCGGTCCCTTTGCGATCGACGGCCATCGAGAACGGCGTGCCGAGGCCGCCGGTGGGGCAGTCGATCACGCCGATGAGCTTCACTTCGAGCGTGGGGGGGTTGAAGCTGTAGAGCTCGTTGTCCTGACCGATGATGTAGACGAGCTTCGCCTCCTCGGCGCACGTGTCGTCGCCGGAGCCACCTCCTGCGCCCATGATTCCGCCGTCGCCGAAAAGATCTCCGCCCTCGCCGCCCGATCCGGCGCTCCCGCCGGCCCCGGCGCTCCCGCCGTGCCCTCCGCTCGATTCGCCGCCCTCGCCGCCGCTCCCCGAAGGACGCGTGCCCGTGGGCGTGACCCCGCAGGCAGAGAAGACGACCACCGCGGGGACCAAGAATTGCAACGAGCGGTGAAGTAAATTCATGGGAAACCTCCGCCCCCGAGGATAGGAGGGAACCCGAGCCACGTCACGCGCGCTTTTACACGAGGCTCAACGAAGGTCGATGATGAAGTCGGCGATGAGTCCGGCGACGAACGAGCGCGTGTCCAGACCGGTCGCGGGCGAATAGAAACGCGTCCAGGTCACGTACGGGGTTAGCGCCAGAAAGTCGAGCTCCGGGCCCGCGCTGTATCCGCCGGTAAAACCGAAAGGAACGGAGAGTGTTCCCCGGGGATCGCGGAGGTCCGAGACGAAGAGCACGCTCGCCCCGCCGAAATGAAAACGATCGGTGATCTGGACGTAAACGTTCAACGGGACGCGAACGCCGAAATGCGAATCCGGCGTGGGATACCAGGGGACATGGAGTCCGGTATCGACACGGAAGCGCTTGTTCGGGCGGAGGATGGTGGGCAGTCCCGGCTGAACGTAGTTGACGAACGGGTGCGCGGGGTTCGGGTCGAACACGGCCAGGAAGGAGGCGCCGAGGTCGACGGGCCGGGTTTTCAGGAAACGGCCGGTGAACGTGACGCGATTCGTGCCCGGCGGCGGCTTTTGACCGATGTAATAGGGGCCGATCTGGATATCGACGTGCATCTCGGGGGCGATGCCCCAGAGGGTGCCGAAGCTCGTCCCCAGGCGGTAGAAATCTTCCCCGATGGGGTGCTCGACGAACGGGCTCAGGTAGGGATCGAGCAGCCCCGGGCTCAGGATGAGCCCGCGCTCCACCATCGGCGTGGGACCGCTCGGTTTGCTGCGATCGACCCTGGCCGTGCCTGCACGCGCCGAGACGGGCGGCGGCGTGGCGGCCGAGGCCCGAGCGCTCGACGAGAGGACGAGCACGAGCGCTGCGAATGCTGGCCATGAGAGGTACGAGCCCACGAGGTCTGGGATCGTCATGGAGCCTCGACCCCTCGGACGTCAGCCCCGGGCGTCCGAAGACCGGCCGGCCGGATCTCAGCCGGCAGCTCGGCGTTCGAGGCTCGAGAGCACGCTCTGGCCCTCGGGTCCGCCGAAGACCGTCGCGGGGACGCCGAGAATGCCCCATTCGAGCAATTGCTCGAACGACCTCGACGAGGTCGCGAAGTAGCCGATACACGGGGAGGCTCCGAGCTCGGGCCTCGCGCTCGTCAGCTCGTCGAGCCACCGCGCGCGCTCGCGCAGCGCGGCCGCGACCTCCCGGGGACGCGCGGCATGCTCGGTGAGCGCCGCATACCCGATGCGGAGCCGCTGCTCGTCCTTGGGCAGCTCCGCGAACGCGTCCCGCGTCTCCTTCCGAAATCGCTCGGGCACCACGCAAATCCCCGCGTGATCCGGGACGAGCCATCCTTTCGACAGCGACGTGAGGAGAAGGGCGCTCTCGTCGTCGAGCAAGGACCGGGCCTCCTCCGTCGGCGGCGTCGCATACACCGAATCGAGGATCAGCATGCGCCGCTCGTCCACGCGCGCCCAGCGCCGAAGCTCGTCCGCTTCGCGCGGCGTGAGCGTCGACCCCCACGGTTTCAGGGGCTCGCAAATCAAGAGCGCGTCGAGCGCGTCGAGCGCGGGGAGGCCGACGCGCGCCTCCCACGGGACCATCGTCGCTCCCGCCTCCGCCGCGAGGCGCAAATAGACGGGATAGACATCGGCCGGCACGCCGACACGCGCGCCCCGCTTCGCGAGGAGCCCGAAGAGCGCGCGGAGGGAACGGCGGACGCCGTGGCTGACCTGCGTGCGCGGCTTCAGCGCTTGCGGGAGCCCGAGGTGCGCGAGGAATCGCTCCGCGAGGTGACAACGATACGGCGCTTCCGGGTGGGTCGAGGGCAAAATGGCGGGGAACGCACGCCCGAGGCTCCGGTAGACGTCGAGTTCCGCGAGATCGACGAGCGAAGGACGCGCGGCCCGGAGCTCGGCGCGGCGCGCGAGGAAGGTTTCGTGGTTCATAACGTGGAGCTCGGATCTTCCAGCGAGGCGAGGCAGGTTCCATCGGCCATCACATTCCACGAGCGAACGAGGCCGTGCGTCCGCTCCCATCCGACCGAAGGCTCCGTGTACGCGGCCACGCGGAGCGCGCGGCCTCCGATTTCACCTTCGAACACGGGGCTCCCCCACGGCAACTCCGCGCGCTTCTCGAAGCCGAGCTCGACGAGCGTGCGGAGCACGAGCGAGAGAGGCACCTGGTTTGTCTCGCAGTACTGGTTCGCCACGCTGGGCGCCCACGGGTTCTCCGAGAGGCTCGAAACGTAGAGCTCCTTGAAGCAAACCTCCTGAAACCCATCGGCGACGCTCCGTTCGAGGTACATGCGCACCTTCGCCGCGTCGTCGACGCCGCCCCGCTGAAGCACGCAAATGGCCCGCGTGCGGAGCCCCGGCGCACGTCCGAGCGCGCCGGCGTCGACCTCGATCCCCATGATCCGCGCATCGTCCTCGCGCGTCACGCCATGCCGGCTCACCGCGAGCGTGGTGAGCCCGGCTTCCCGGAGAGCTTCGAGCTCTGCGAAATCGAGACGTGCGCCGTTCGTGATGAGCAGGGTTGTCGGGAACAACCCGGCGAGGCCACGCACGAGCGCGCGGAGCTTTTCGGGTTCGAGCAGCGTCGGCTCGCCGCCGCCGGTGATGACGGCGCGCTCGGCGCCCCGCTCCTTTGCGAGCTTCGCCCAGGCGAGGTACTGCGGGAGCGTGCCGCTCCGCTGGCGCGCGAGATCGGACACGCTGGCCTTCGAAAAGCAGAATGCACAACGCGCCTGGCAGGCCTTCGCGACGGGCAGCACCGACACGCTCCGCGGCCGACACTTCGCCCATTCGACGAGCCCGTCGTCGTCGAGGCGAAAGGCCTCCGCAGTGATTTCCTCGTGCCGCGTCGGCACGAGCGAATCTTTTTCGTCGACCCACGCCACGCCGCTCAAGGGGATCTCGCTCGCCGGCCAGCGCCAGCCGATGTTCGTGCCGGTCACGTCGTTCGGGCGCATCCCCTCGGGCCCGACCGGGAGCCGCGCGCGCAGCGCCACCACACGATCCTTCGGCCGACCGAGCTTCGCCACGAGCCGCCGCGCCTTCTCGAGCCCCGGCGCCCACCGCTCGTCCTCCTTGAGCATGTAGAACGCGTCGGGAAACCTGGATTCGCCGATCAGCGCCTTCGAATACCGCATCCCATAGCGGTCGAAGCCCCGCAGCCAGTTCGAGAGCGGAATGAAGGCGACAAAGGAATCCATACCCACCATGGTTCTCGACGCGGAGGCGCGCGTCAACCCGACTCGCTCGGTCTCGTCCGCCGCTCCACCCGCTTTCGGAGCGCCGCGACCTCCGCCGGGAAGGCGGCCGCATGGTCGGCGAGGCTCGTCCGGAGCTCGGCCGAGACGTCGATGTTCATGGCCTTCTCGGCCTTCTTGCCGGCGAAGGCGAGGTACCAGGGGGTCACCCCGAACCGACGAAACCACGCGACGAAGTCCGAGAACGAAAGATCGAGGGGATAGAGCTCACACCCGTCCTGCGCGAGGCCGATCCGGTAGGGGGCTCCCTTTGGATCGAAGTAGTCGATGGTGAGCCACGTGGACGCGCCGGGCACGGAGACGAGGAGCTTCGACCGCTTGAGCGCGTTCAAGCGATCGAGGTCGCGCCTCGACTCGACGTCGAATCCGTCGCTCCAGAGCTCCTCGCAGAACGGCTGGTCGTAGAGGTCCCCCATCTCCACGTCGTTCTCGTAGTCCCTCCGGCTGCGGTATTGTCGGTGCGGGCGAAACCCCGCGAACGCTGCTTCGAGGCCGCAGATCGAGGCTTCCTCGCCGAGGAGCACGCCACCGCGGGTGGCGCGGAACGCGAGGCCGTCGCTCCTTTCGTAGAATGCAGCGACGTCGTCGGGGAGGTCTTTTCCGAGCACCTCACGAATCCGGCTCGCGAGTTCCGCGAGCCGGCTCTTGGGTCGCCGGAGAGTGATCGTGACGTCACCAACGGCCTCGATCTCGATCGTCTCGTCCATGGCTCCAGGAAATCGTGCGCTCGCGCTCGTGTCAACCATCCGACAGGTGGTTTCTTCCCTGGGGCTTCTGCGATCCAACTGGATCCTCGAAGCTTCACCCCTGCGCCGGGAAAGGATCTCGATTTCCTGCGGAAAGGGCACGGGCAGGATGCCCGGGCTCGCTGGCACAGGCATTGCGCAAGGCCCCGCGCCCATGAGATCACCCATGCATGCCTCGTCCCGGCTCCGCCGGCTCTGCGCATCTCTCCTGCCGCTCGCCGCGCTCGCGCTCCCCGCGTGCGGCGCGAATGAATTCGGTTCGTCCGAGGGCCCGCTCGCCGAGACGGAGCAGGCCTTCACGGTCTGCCCCGACGGCGCCACGGTCGAGGGGATCGACGTCTCGGTGTGGCAGGCCGAGGTGAACTGGGATCAGGTGAAAGACGCGGGCATCACGTTCGCGATCGCCCGCGTGAGCTACGGGACCAGCAAGGACACCTGGTTCGACACGAACTGGAGCGGCATCAAGTCCGCGGGGCTCGTGCGGGGCGCGTATCAGTTTTTCCTGCCGAACCAGGACGCCATCGCCCAGGCCGATCTCATGATCGACGCCATGGGCGCGCTCGGCCCGGGGGATCTGCCGCCGGTGCTCGACGTCGAGGACATGTCCGGGCAAAGCAAGTCCACGGTCGTCAGCAAGATGAAGCAATGGCTCGGCCACGTCGAGGCCGCCACGGGCACGAAGCCCATCATCTACACGGGCAAGTATTTCTGGCAGGACAACGTCGCGAGTTATGATTTCGGCGATTATCCGCTCTGGATCCCGAACTACAGCTTCGATTGCCCGAACCTGCCGGACAACTACTGGGACAAATGGATCCTCTTCCAGTACACCGACAGCGGCTCGGTATCGGGCGTCTCGGGCAACGTGGACCGCAACCAGTTCAACGGAAGCCTGGCCGATCTGATGGCGTTCGCGAACAGCGGACCCGAGTATGCCGCGAAGTTCGTGAGTCAATCGTTCCCGTACGCGAGCGAGGGGCCCGTGCAGGTCGAAGCGGGCGGGACGCTCGAAGCCTACATCGAGATGCGAAACGTGGGCACGAAGGCGTGGGACAGCGGCACGCGGCTAGCGACCACGGAGCCGCGCGACCGGACGAGCCCCTTCGCGGGCCCGGAATGGCCGGGGCCGAACCGTTATGCGCGCGTCGACGGCACGGTGCCGCCGGGCGAGACGTACAAGTTCACTTTTACGTTGCACGCTCCCCAGGAGACGGGCGTGTACGACGAGCATTTTGGTCTCGTGCAAGAGGGCGTGGCCTGGTTCGGTGATCCGGGTCAAGGCGGCCCGCCGGACGCGCAGCTCGAAGGTCTCTTCGAGGTCGTGCCCGGTATGGGCGCTGGCGTGGGCGGCGCGGGCGGCGCAGGCGTGGGTGGCGCAGGCGAGGCCGGCGCAGGTGGAGCGGGCGGAGCCGGCGGTGATGGCGGCGGCCTCGGCGCGAGCGACCCGAGCATCGATTGCGCGTGCGCAATGGCGACGGGCGACGGGCCGAGCGCAGGGACCTTCGGGTTCGGGCTGTTCCTCGGGCTCGGGGTGGTCCTGCGGCGGCTGGGGCGCAGGCGCGAGCGCCAAGAGCAGCGAAGCGACATGTAGGCCATTGGCCTACATCAACAATCCTCGGGCGTTCGTCAGTATATGCCTTGACAGGCATATACTGACTCGGGCATATACGCGCCCATGCTGAGCGCGTTCGAAGTCGTGGCGGAGCCGAACCGAAGGCGCATCCTGGACGTTCTGCGCGAGGGGTGTTGCCCCGTCGGGGAGCTCTCGCATCGGCTCGGGCTCACGCAGCCCACCGTGTCCAAACACCTGCGCGTGCTCAAAGATGCGCGTCTCGTCGATGTGGAGCAGGCCGCGCAGCGGCGGCTGTATCGCCTGCGCCCGGAGCCGCTTCTCGAGCTCGACGCCTGGCTTGCGCCTTATCGCGAGCTCTGGTCGCGGCGGCTCGACGCGCTCGAGCGGCACCTGGATGCCATGGCGGACGAGCCCCCCGAGAGCGCCCGCCCGAGCCCGACCCCGAGGAGACAACGATGAAAAACGGGACGTTGATCACGATAAGGCAATCACGTCGAGCTCCGGTTCGAGCGGCGGCTCGCCCACCCTCCCGAAAAGGTTTGGCGCGCGCTCACGGACAGCCAGGAGCTCGCCCACTGGTTCCCGGCCCGCATCGAGGGCGCCCGCGAGGCCGGCGCCGAGCTGCGCTTTTTCTTCGCGGAAGGCGCGCCCGGCACGGGAAAAATCTCGGTCTTCGATCCGCCGCGGGTGCTCGAATATACGTGGGAAGGTGACGTGTTGCGGTGGGAGCTCCGGCCCGAGGGCAAGGGCTGCCTCTTGATTTTCACGACAATCCCGGCGGACCGGGCAAACGTCGCCCGCGACGCCACGGGCTGGCACTTCTGCCTCGACAACCTGGAAGCGGCAGTCGACGGAACGCTCGCCGCCGGGTTCGACAAGGAGCGCTTCTCGGCGCTCAATGCGGAGTACGCCGCGCGCTTCGGCCTGGGCAGCTTCCCGGCCTTCATGACGGGCGCGGCAAACCGGGTCGCGGCGGACTCGTGGAGCATCCCCGGCGTCGAAGCGTACGTGTTCGACGGCGCGAACGGCACCCAGATCTTGCTTTGCCACGCGAAGACCGACGCGGACACGGAGGAGCAGTGGCGGGATGCCGACGAGTACCTCGCGGTCCTGGAAGGCAAGTACGTGCTGCGCATCAATGGCATGGACATGGAGCTCGGCGCCGGGCGTGAATTCGTCGTCCCGCGGGGCGCGCGGGTCTCGGGGAGGTTCTCCGCGGGCACGCGGACGATTCATGCGTTCGGTGGGCGGAGCCTCGTGCGGGGTGGGGTGTAGGGCACAGGCTAAGGGTGCGACGATGGGAGGGGCGGCTTCCAGGTTGGCAAGAACTGTGACGAGCTGGTAATGTTGTCACATGCCCCTCCCCTCTAACATTACGCAGGAACATGTGCGTCAGGCGATCCGCCGCTTCTCCGTGGGTCACCCGCACGGATTCGGGCCGTCGAGCAAGTACGACCTCGTGTATGAGGGGCACCGCTATCCACCCCAAGCCATCCTTGGGATCGCGGGAGAGATCGCGCACGGTTCACCATTGACGCCCGAAGATTTCTCCGGTGGCGAGGCTCAAACGAATGCCGTTCTTCGCAGGCTTGGTTTCGTGGTGGAATCACGGTCATCAAGCCCGAGGAGCCCATCCTGGACCTTGCAGCCTGGGGAACGCATCAAGCGGAAGGCGCTTCATGATGCATACGGTGGAAGCCGACAGACGGGAATCAGCCCCTGCGCGCGGACGCCCCACGTCCTCGTCTTCACCGATCCAGCGTCCGGGGAGCAACACGGATATTTTGATCGGTGGGACGCAGACGGTACATTTCACTACACCGGCGAGGGACAACGAGGCGACCAGCAATTTACGCACGGTAACGATGCAATCCTCAAACATCGGGAGACCAAACGAGCACTCCGCGTGTTTCGAGGTGCCGGAGGAATGGTCGAATACCTCGGCGAATTCGTGCTCGATCCAGATCACCCCTACAGCATCACCGAGGCTCCGGAAACGGGGGGTGGCGCGCTGCGCAAGGTGATTGTTTTTCACCTGCAGCCCGCGGAGCCGATACAATCACTGGCGGGGGAGAGCACCGTCAGGGTGATACCCCTCGAAGCCCACGCAACCGAGCGAACGATGGCGCAACCGCGCTTCGAGCTCATTGAAGTTGTCCGACGCGAGAGCTCGCTGATCCAGCGCTACGCAGCCTGGCTCCAGATACGCGGCATCCAGGTTCAACGTCTCGCGTGTTCGATTGCAGGTGCTGGCCCCGGAAGGGAGATGTTTAGCGACATCTACGTCCCTGAGCGCCAACAGCTCATTGAGGCGAAGGGCGTAGTGACCCGAGAGGCCATCCGCATGGCCATCGGTCAGCTCTTCGACTACCGGCGGTTCACCCCGCAGGGAACGCGCCTTGCTGTGCTCCTGCCCCGCTTTCCAGGGCCCGATTTAGAAGACCTTTTAAAGAGCGTTCAGATTGACTGCATCTGGCGAAGGGACGAGGCCACCTTCATCGACAATGCGGACGGAGGTTACGTTCGATAATACACATCGACCGCGCTCGACCCGAGCGCCTGGCACGGCGCTGCCGTTCCTGATACGCTCGCCCCCCGAAAGGAACCATCGACGATGAGCGAAGCCACGCGCAACCCGATGACCTTGAAGCCGGTGGTCCTCGAGCTCCCCGGCATGCACGAGGTCACGGTCCGGACGGATATCGACGCCGGCGGTCCGACCCTCGATGTGTACGCCCCGCCGGGCGACGGCAGGCCGAGGCCCGCCGTCGTGTTCGTGTCGGGATACCCCGATCCCGGCTTTGAAATGATGCTCGGATGCAAGCTCAAGGACATGGCGTCGTACGTATCCTGGGCGCGGCTCGTGGCGGCGTCCGGAATGGTGGCGGTCACCTACGCGAACCGAACGCCCGCAGACGTGGCCCTCGTGATGCGGCACCTTCACGCGCACGGCGCGACGCTCGGCATCGATCCCGACCGGATCGGGGTGTGGGCGTCCTCGGGCAACGTCCCCAATGCGTTGTCGCTCCTGCTCCGCGACGCCGAGGTGCGGGTCGCGTGCGCCGTCCTCGCCTACGGTCATACCCTCGATCTGGACGGCGCGACGCACGTCGCCGATGCGGCCAAGCAATACTATTTTGCGACGCCGGCGGCCGGCAAATCGGTCGACGATCTCCGGGCCGACGTGCCGCTCTTCCTCGCGCGCGCCGGCCGCGACGAGACGCCCGGCCTCAACGCCACCCTCGATCGGTTCGCCGCTGCGGCGCTCGCGCGCAACCTGCCGATCACATTGACGAACCACCCGACCGCGCCGCATGCGTTCGACATCGTCGAGGACAGCGAGATTTCGCGGGAGTCGATCCGGCAGATGCTCGGCTTCTTGCGCTTCCACCTGGCAGGTTGAGCGGCGCAGCGGCGGCCCGAAGAGCAGCCCGAGGCAAACCTCAGCGCGCGCGCCGCCGCCGCATCGCCGCGAGCCCCATCATCGCGAGCGCCGCCCACGCGGCCCCCGTCGTCTCCTCGTCGCCGACCACCCGGCACCCGCACGACCCCTCGCTCCCGCCATTGCCGGTGCCGCCGGCGCCGCCGGTGCCGCCGCTCGCGCCGCTCCCCGCCGTGCCGCCCATTCCGCCGCCGCCCGCGCCGCCCTCGCCGCCGGAGCCGAAGATCCCCGACGAGCTGCTGCTGCTGTCCGAGCTGCTCGGGGCCTCCACGCATTGCCCCTCCATGCACGCCTGGCCCGTCGGGCACGTGGCGCCCATGCAATTGTCCACGCACGTCCCGCCCGCGCAATGCTTCCCGGCGTCGCACGTCACGCCAATGCAGGTCGGCTCCACGCACAGGCCGCTCGCCGTCTCGCACGCCTCGCCGCCGGCGCACGGCAAGCAATCGCAGCGCGTGACGCACACGCCGCCGTCGCATACCTGGCCGCTCTCGCACGTCACCCCCGCGCACGGGTCGACGCACGCGCCCACGCGACAGACCTGCGGGAACGGACACGTGACGTCGTCACACGGCCCCTTGCAGACGCCGCCGACGCAGACCTTGCCGACCTCGCAGGACACGTCCTTGCACGCGGCATCCACGCAATAGCCGCTGCTGTTGCAGGCCTGGTCGGGCAGGCAGTCGAACTCGCCGCCCTTGCAGCTTTGCACGCACGCGCCCTTGTCGCACACGAACCCACTCGGGCAGATGTCCCCCTCGTCGACCGTCCCGTTGCAATCGTCGTCGATCCCGTTGCAATTCTCGCCCTTCGGCTGCGTGAGCTCCTGGCAGACGACGCCGTTCGACGTGCATTGCGTCAAGCCCGCCCCGCAAGCGCCGGGTTTGCCGGTGTCGCAGGGCTGGCCGCCGCCGGAGCAGGTGATGCCTGTGAGAAAGAAGACGTCGTCGTTGAAATCGCCGTCGTTGTTCCAGCCCGACGCGGTGGTGGCCCCGTCCTCGAACGCGATGTAATAGGCGTTCGCCGTGGTCTTCGAGGCGTAAATCATCGCCGTGATCCACGGCGCCGCCGGGTTGCAGTTGGTGCAGACGTTGTTGTACGCCGGGTTCGTGTAGTGCGTCTCGCCGCCCACGAGCGCGAAACCGACGAGCCCGCCGGCGTAGGCCGGATCGTTCTTGATCGACGTACCGTTGAACGTGGTGCCGACCGGCGAGTTCGCCGGCACGAGGACGTGCAGATCGGCCGGCTGCGGCTTCTGCCCGGTCTCGTTGTACCAGGCGAGGCCGAAGTGCGAGCCCGCCTCGTTGAGCACGAACGTCGCGGTGAAGCCGCAGAGCGGCGAGAACGCGTTCGGCGTGGTGTGCGCGTCGGCTTTCCAGTCGACGGGGTCGCCCTGGTTCTGGAAGAAGGTGTAGAGCTGCTCCTCGGCGTTGTTCGAGTCGAGCGGCACGACGAGGCCGTTCGGCTCGGTGACGGTTGCATGGGCAGCGCTGGAAGCGAGGACGAGGGCGAGGGAGGAAGCCAAAAGCGGTGTGCGGCGCATACCCCCCAGGCTACCGCACTGCCGCACGCTTGTGGGAGCTCTCCTGGGGAAGAATTCGTGCGCTTCCGATCCTTCGGCCCAGCGGGGACGACTTCGATCAACCGAGCCGCATGACCACCGCCGCCGCCCGCGTGAGCTCCTCTTTGCTCGCCTCTGGACCGAGGAGCTCCGCCGCTATCCGTCGCGCCGTCGGCACCGCGTCCGCGACGAGCGTTCGCCCGGCGGCGGTGAGCACCGCGAACGTGACGCGTCCGTCCTCTTCACTCGCCTGGCTCGTGATGAGCCCGCGCTGCGTCAGCGGGCGCAACATCCACGTCACGCCCGAGGCTGTCACGCCGAGCTGCTGGGCCAGATCGGTCCGCCGGAGCCGGCGCTCGGGCGCCTGGTCGAGCACCTGGAGCAGGTGCAGATCGTTGAGGCCGATGCCGTGCACCGCGCCGAGCGAGGCGTCGAAGCGGCGTATTGCGGTCGCGTGCGCCCGGTTCAAGTCCAACAAGAACGTCAGATGATACGCCGACATGCTCTCCTCTCCGTTGCTTGAGTTCTCAAATAAATCGCTTGCCGAGGGGGTGCAAGGATGATAGTTGAGAACTCAAGCAACACACAAGGAAGAGGCGCATGTCCACCCACGAAGAGACCGATTCCCGTTCTCCTGCCCAACCGTTCTGGTTGCGTGGTCCCTTCGCCCCGGTCACGGACGAGGTGACCGCGCACGATCTGCCCGTCTCGGGCGAGCTCCCGCATGACCTCGCCGGGACGTATCTGCGCAACGGACCGAATCCCAAGGACGGCGCCTCCCGGCATTGGTGGTTCGGCGACGGGATGGTGCACGGCGTCCACCTCGAACACGGAAAGGCGCGCTGGTACCGAAACCGCTACGTACGGACGGCCAGGTATGGCGGGACGAACCTCGGGGCCGCGGCAGACGGCGAGGACGCGAGCGCGGCCCGGGCGCGGCGGCTGCGCGGCGGCGGCACCTCGAATACGCACGTCGTCGAGCACGCGGGCCGCCTCCTCTCGATGGTCGAGGCGGCGCTGCCGATGCAGCTCGATCGGGAGCTTTCGACCGTCGGCGCCTTCGATTTCGACGGGGCCCTGGACACACCGATGACCGCGCACCCGAAGCGTTGTCCCGCGACGGGCGAGCTCCACTTCTTCGGCTACCAGCCGATGCGGCCCTACCTGACGTATTACATCGCCGATGCGGGTGGACGCGTGATCGCGAAGCGGGAGATCGAGAACCTCGGCCCCTCCCTCATGCACGACTTCGCCCTCACGGAGCAATACGCGGTCTTCTTCGATTCTCCCGCCCGCATGACGCGCGACTGGGGCGACGGGATGCCATTCGAGTGGAGCGAGACCCACACGGCGCGCCTCGGCGTGGTGCCGCGCGCGGGAGGCACAGCGCGCTGGTTCGACATCGAGCCCGGTCACCTCAGCCATACCGCCAATGCATTCGAGCTCGACGGGACGATCGTCCTCGAGGGGGCCCGCTGCGCGCGCTTCGAGGTCAGCCCGCCCTGTCTCCATCACTGGGAGATCGACCTCGGGTCCGGCCAGACCCGCGAACGTGCGATCGACGCGCGCATCGTCGATTTCCCCCGCATCGACGACCGCCGGATCGGGCGGCCGCATCGCTACACGTACGTCATCGAGCTATGCGATTTCGTGGACGGCACCCCGACGGGCGCGCGCCTGCGCCGCTATGACAGGACGACGGGCGCCTCGGCCGCGCAAGACCTCGGCCCGCGGCGCATCCCCGGCGAGTCGGTCTTCGTCCCCAGGGGCGACGATCCTTCCGAGGATGCGGGCTATCTGCTCAGCATCGTCTACGACGGCGAGCGCGACGGCAGCGAGCTCGTCGTATTGGACGCCGCGACCTTCGGCGCGCCCCCGGTGGCTCGCGTCCGATTGCCCCAGCGCGTTCCCTTCGGCTTCCACGGGACGTGGGTGCCGGCTCCCTGAGGGCACATGGCAGGGTCACGCCTCCGTCGAGCTCTCCGCCTCGTCGGCCGTCTGCGCAGAGCCCGCAGTCTTCACGGGCGCGAGCAGCAGCCGCCCGAGGACGAGGCCGACGATCGCCGCGCCGCCGCTCGCCGCGAGCACGCCGAGCTTCGCCGCGGCGAGCAGCGACGCGTCCGAGAACGCGAGCTGCGCGATGAACAGCGCCATCGTGAACCCCACGCCCGCGACGACCCCCAGCACGACGAGGTGCCGCAAGCGCATGCCGAGCGGCAACGTCCCGAGCCGCAGGCGCAGCGCGATTGCGCTCGCGAGCAGCACGCCGATCGGTTTGCCCACGACGAGCCCCACCATGACGGCGACAAGGACACGAAACGCCGCGGGATCGAGCGAGCCGCCCGTCACGCGGACGCCCGCATTCGCCAGCGCGAACACGGGCATGATGCCGAAGGCCACCCAGGGGTGCAGGGTCGCGATCAGGCTCTCGGCGGGCGACATGGCTTCACGGCGCGCGACGTCCACGTGCCGCAAGGTCTCCGCGAGCGCGTGGGACGAGAGCGCCTCGGGCGGGGTTTTTCCGAGGCGCTCGAGCTCTTCGCGGACGCCGACGACGAACCCATCCGGCCCGAGCCACGCGCGCACCGGCGTCACGAGACCGACGAGCACGCCGGCGATCGTCGGGTGAATGCCGGCCGCATAAATGCCTCCCCACACGACGAGGGCCGGCGGGACATACGCGAGCTTCGCGCGCACGCCGAACCGCTGCATGGCGAGCAGCCCGCCGAACCCCGCGGCGGCGACGAGCAACCCCGAAGCCGCGATCCCCGACGAATAAAAGAGCGCGATGACGACGATCGCCCCGAGATCGTCGATGACCGCGAGCGCGAGCAAGAGCACGCGTAGCGCAGCCGGCACGCGCTTGCCGAGCAGGGTGAGAATGCCGACGGCGAAGGCGATGTCCGTCGCCATCGGGACGCCCCACCCGGATCGGGTCGCGGGGGCCCCGGCAAGGGTCAGGTAAAGCGCGGCCGGCGCGAGCATGCCGCCCAGCGCGGCGGCCGCGGGCAAGGCTGCGCGTCGCCACGTGGAGAGCTCGCCGTGATGGATCTCGCGGCGGATCTCCATCCCCACGACGAAAAAGAAGATTACCATCAGGCCGTCGTTGACGAACCACTCGAGCGTACGCTCGAACGTGAATGCGCCGACGCGGATCCCGAGGGGGGTGTGCCAGAGGTGGAAGTAACTCTCGGCCCATCGAGAGTTTGCCCAGACGAGCGCGACGGCCGCGGCGACGAGCAGCAGGATGCCGCTCGCGGCCTCGATCTGGAGGAATCGCTCGAGCGGACGGCCCGCGAGCCGCGTGAAGCGCAGGAGCGGCTCCCAGGCCTCGGGGGGCGACGAAGGCAGGGGGCTCCGCCCCGTTCCGTGCTTGATCGACATGCTTCATCCCTCGCCGGCGGAATCGCCGGCTGGGATGGCGGCCCGACCATCCTCGATCCTGCAGCGCCCGTCGCTGCACCCTTCCTGCAAACGCGCGGACAAGATGGCACGGCCTCGCGTCCCCGTCGAGGGGCATCCGGGCGAATTCATGCGCTCTTCGGCCATTGCCGATCACCTCCGCGCGGCGCCGCTCTCTGCCCTCGGGAGCGTGAACCGGAACGTCGTCCCCTCGTCGTCGCTCTCGACCCAGATCCTGCCGCGGTGCGCCTCGATGATGCCCCGACAAACATACAGACCGAGCCCGACCCCGAGCACGGGCCCCTTGTGCAGCCGCCGAAATCGCTGGAAGAGGCGGGGGATGTCCTCCGCCGGAATCCGCGCGCCCTGGTTGTGCACCGAGACCCGCGCCCCCTCCTCCGCGCCCTCGATCTCGACGCGGATCGGCGTCTCGGGCGCGCCATACTTCACGGCATTCGAGAGCAGGTTCCCGAGCACCTGCTCGATACGTGTGGGATCCACGAGCACGGGCGGGACGTCGCCCACGACGTCGATCTCGCCCCAGCCTCCAAGGGAGGCGCGCTCGACGGCGCCGCGCACGAGCGAGGCCAGATCCGTCGGCTCGAGCGCGAGCTCGAGCTGCTTCGCGTCGATGCGGGTGGTATCGAGCAGATCGCCGATCAGCCGATTGAGCCGCGCGGCGCTCTGGGAGATGTTTTCCGCGCGCCGCTTCTGCGTGGGCTCGTCGGTGCGCGCGAGGAGCGCCGCGTGGCTGGCGATCGCCGTGAGGGGCTGGCGTAGCTCGTGCGCCACGATGGAGCTCCACTCGTCGCGAAGCTGTTCGAGCCGCTTCAGCCGCGTGATGTCCTCGTACGTCGCAATGGCGCCGAGGACGTGGCCATGCGCGTCGCGGACGGGGCTCGCGCTCTCGAGCACCGGCAATCCCGGATCGTCCGGGCGGCACACGACGAGCTCGCGGCTGCGCGTCTCCTCGCCGCGAAGCGCGCGCGCCATGGCGTGCTCCTCCGGGGGGAGGGTTTTTCCGGAAGGATCACAGAGCGGCGCGAGGTAGGAAAACGAGACCTCGTCGGGCCGCGGCGGTCGGCCCAGGATCTCCGCGGCCCGCCGGTTCGCCAAGGTCCGCTCTCCCCTGGCGCCGAGGGCCAGCACGATCCCCACGGGCGTGTGCTCGATGACGCTCCTCAATCGGCTCCGATCCGCCTCGATTTGCTCGACGAGCTGCTCGCGCTCCTGCTCGGCGCGCTTTCGCTCGGTGATGTCACGCGCCACGGCGATGAGGCCGATCGGGACGCCGAGCTCGTCCCGGATCGTCGTGCCCTTGATCTCCACCCACGCGAGCTCGCCGTTTTTCCGGTAAAACCGGAGGAGCAGCGACTCGGCGTTCGGATCGCCGCGGAAACGAGCGTAGGTCTGCCGATCGTCCTCGTGCGCGATCTTCGCGGCGAGCTCCGGATCGGCATACCATTGCTCGACGGGATACCCGGTCAGGGCGAGCACGGAGGGGCTCACGTATTCGAAGCGACGGTGCGGCTTGAAGGCGACCTGATACACGACGTCCGACGCGTTCTCGGCGAGAAACCGGAACCGCGCCTCGCTGAGGCGCAGCGCCGCCTCGGTGCGCTTGCGACGCGAGACGTCGCGCAGGGTCATGAGGTGAAACCCCGGGACGAAATGCGCCCTCGCGCCGAGCTCGACGGGGATCGCGCTCCCGTCGTGCAGGTGCAGCGTGACCTCGAGGTCGAGCTCCCCCTGCACGGAGAGGCGCTGCCACGGCGCTTCGAGGAGCGCCGCCGTGGTGGGCGTGACGAGGGAGGTCAACCGCCGCCCGACCAGCGCCTCGCGCGTCTCGTGGAAGAGCGCGCACGCGGCCGGGTTCGCGTCGACGAAGCGCATCTGTTCGTCGAGGAGGACGATCGCCTCGCGGGCGCTGTGGAAAATCGCGTGGTACTTGCGCTCGCTCTGCCGCAGCCGGTCCTCGATCCGCCGCTTCTCGGTGATGTCCTCGATCTGCGAGATGTAATGGAGCGGCATGCCGCGGGCGTCGCGGACCATCGAGGCGCTCAGCATGACGTCGACGACCTCGCCCGTCTTGCGGAGGTAGCGCTTGGCGAGCTGATAACGCTCGATCTCGCCGCGGATCAGCCGCGCCGCTTGCTCGAGGTCGATCTCGAGGTCCTCGGGGTGCGTGATGTCCTGGAAGCGCATGCGCTCGAGCTCTTCGCGCCCGTAGCCGACGATGTCGCAGAGCACGCGATTGACGCGGACGAAGCGACCGTCGAGGCCCACCACCGCCATTCCGATGGGTGCGTCGTCGATCGTACGGTTGAGGCGCTCCTCCACGTTGCGGAGCACCTCCTGGGCACGCCCGAGCTCGTCGATGTGCTTCAGCAATCGCTCCTGCTGGCGGGCCCCGTCGAGCGCCCACGCAAAGACCGAGGCGAGCGCCGCGGCGACGGCCTGCGGCTCGTCCCGGTCGGAGATCCCGTGCCCGATGCCGCACGTGACCGCCCCGAGGATCTGCCCCGCGGCGAGGAGCGGCGCCGCGATCACGAGGTTCACCTCGCAACAAGAGAAAATCGCGCGCGTATCGGCGAACGCGCTCGCCTCCGGCATGGTTGCCTCGACGCGCAGGGGGCTCCGCACGGCGACGGCCTCGGTCACGAGGGTGGCGCCTCGCGCGGGCTCGACCTCCGATGCCCCTGCAATGGCCGCGCTCGCAATGCCGCGCTGCACGAGCAACCGGAGTGATCCGCCCTCCCCGAGACCGTACAGGCGGACGATCCGCGCGTCGAGGTGACGCTCGAACTGCACGAGGAGCGTATCGATCACGTATTCGGCCGAGCAGACGCCGGCGGCGAGCGCCGCCACGGACTCGGCGACGGCGCGCGCGACCCGCCCCCCGGGCTGTTCGCCTCCCTGTCCAGGTTTCGCGGCGCGCGGCGCGAGCGGCTTCGCACGGTCCGGACTGGATACCGATGCCTCCGGCTCTCGCTTCACGGCCAGGCTCATGCGGGCGGCTCGTCGTCCTCCGCAGAATATAGGACCTGCGAGGGTCGAGGGCCACTCGCGCGCGCGGGCGGCCTGCCGCGCCCGACCATGGATGCACGGCGCCCTGGCACGCCCAGCGGCCCGCCTGCTAAGGTGGGGGCGCATGAAGCCTTTCTGCTATCACGACGGAAAGATATTGCCGACGGAGAAGGCGACGTTACCGGTCACGGATCTGGCGGTGCTCCGGGGCTATGGCGTCTTCGATTTCCTGAAGACGGTGAACGGCAAACCTTTCTTGTGGAAGGAGCACTGGAGGCGCTTTCAGCGCTCGGCGAAGCTCCTCGGCCTCCCGATCCCGCTCCCGGAGAAGGCCGTTCGTGAGGCGGTCGCGAAGCTCCTCGCGAAGAACGCGGGAGAGGACTGCAACATCCGGCTCTTGCTCACGGGCGGCGTCGCCAGGGCCGGGCTCCTCGTCGACAAACCGCTACTTTATATTTTCTCCGAGCCGATCCAGCCCCTCCCCGGGAAGGTATTCGAGAAGGGGGCCAAGGTCATTCGTCGTCCGCACGAGCGGGTCGTCCCGGAGGCCAAAACGACGGAATACCTGGAAGCGGTGCGCCAGCAGAAGGCGCGGATCCGCGCCGGGGCGATCGAGATCCTCTACGTGGTGGAGGGTCGGGTCCTCGAGTGCACCACCAGCAACTTCTTCATCGTGAAGGGCGATCGGGTGATCACCGCGCGTGAGGGGGTGCTTCTCGGGACGACCCGAAATCTCGTGATCGATCTCGCGAAGAGAGCCGGAATCGTGGTGGAGGAGCGAGACGTGTCGGAGGCGGAGCTCGCCGCGGCCGACGAAGCATTTCTCACGGCGACGAACAAGAACATCGTGCCGGTGGTCCGCGTCGACGACCTCACGATAGGCCGTGGAAAACCGGGCACGGTGACGCGCCGGTTGATGACCCTGTTCGCCGATTACATGGCCCGTCATTGACCTCTACTCGCGCGGGGGCACTTCGAAGAAATCGGCGACGTCTTCCCGCGCGACCGGGCCGAAATGCCCGACGAAGAAGCGCTTGGCGCCGGGGCCGAGCTCGCCGAGCAGCCGGGCGATGTCCCTCTTGTTGCCCTCGACATCGCACATGAAGAGGTGCGTCTCCGCGCCCGATCCCACGAGCGAGCCGCGGAACAGGTCGCCCACGAAGGCGGCGTCCCCTGCCAGCACCACGAGCGAGCCTCGGGTATGCCCCGGCAGCGGGACGATACGGCCCGGGACGCCCGAAATCGACGCGAGGTCCAGAGGCTCGGTCACGGCGATGTCCGCGTGGAATGGCGTGTACGTTGCCCCCTCGTCCTCGGCGTGGCGCCACCGGCCGAGGAAACCCGTCGGGCACAGCGGCTCGTTTTTTCCTGTCGAGAGCATTCCCTCGTCCCCCTGGCCCGCGACGACGCGCGCCTGGAAGCGCGACTGAAAGTGGCGCGCGGCGCCGGCGTGATCCGCGTGCCCGTGCGTGAGGACGATGGTCTTCACCAGGGCCGGGTCGAGGCCCGCGTCGCGCAGGTCCTGCTCCAGCGCCGGCGCGTTCTTTTCGTAGCCCGGGTCCACCATCACCATGGCGCCCTTGGCGACGAGCAAATGGGTGTTGATGGAGTCGTGCGTGAAGGTATGGACGTCGAGCCCGGACTGCGCCGAGACCTGGTGCGTGGAGGAGCAGGCCGAGAGGAGCAGGCCGAACAGAGCACCGGGCGCCAAGGCACGCCGGGCAAGGGAAGACAAGAGAGCGCGCGCGAAAGAGTTCACGCGCGCAAGCATAGTGCGATTCCACGCGACGTCTAGAAAAAGCGGAACAGAATACGATGTCGAATCGCGTGAGGGTGCTCTCGCGGAGGCGCGCTCGCCTGACCGTTTCGAGCTTCCGCGTCGAACGTGAACGGGTGGGCGCCTTTACGTGGGCGCGGCGCACCCCACGTTCCGGGCGGGGAAAGGGGGGACTTCTCATGTCCATCGGAAGAAAGGTCGCCGCAGAGGCCGTCGGGACGTGCTGGCTCGTGCTCGGCGGCGTCGGCAGCGCCGTCCTCGCGGGCGAGAAGATCGGATACCTCGGCATCTCGCTTGCGTTCGGCCTCACGGTGCTCACCATGGCTTATGCAATCGGCCATATCTCGGGCGCGCACCTGAACCCGGCCGTCACCGTGGGTCTCGCAGCGGCCGGGCGCTTTCCGCGCGAGGAAGTGCTGCCGTACATCATGGCCCAGCTCGTCGGCGGGTTCCTCGGCGCGGGCGCGCTGCTCATCATCGCGCGAGGCATGCCCGGCGGATACGACCCTGTCACGAGCGGCCTCGGCGCGAACGGCTACGGCGCGCATTCGCCCGCTGGCTACTCCGCGGCAGCCGCATTCTTCGTCGAGGTCGTGCTGACCTTCTTCTTCGTCATGGTGATCCTCGGCGCCACGTCGAAGCGCGCGATGAATACGTTCGGCGGCCTCGCGATCGGCCTCTGCCTGACGCTGATTCACCTCCTCGACATCCCGATCACGAACGCCTCGGTCAACCCCGCGCGCTCCACGGGGCCCGCGCTGTTCGTGGGTGGCTGGGCGCTCGCGCAGCTCTGGATGTTCTGGGTCGCGCCGCTGCTCGGCGCTGCTCTCGCGGGGCTCGCGGCGCGCGCGCTCGAGCCGGATCAGGTGCTCCGCAAGGCGCGCCCGGGGCCGCCAGGGCCGGCCGAGCAGTTGCCCACGCGGGCGTGAACCCAACGCCGGGGAGCTATCGGCGAACGAGCTGAATGGCCTTCTCGGGACACGCGACCACGCACAACCCACAGGCTTTGCAATGGTCCGCGTTCGGCGTGTAGGCGGTTTGCCTGCCGTGCGCGCGGCTCTTCAGGCGCGCGAAGAACCCGAGCCCGTCGAAATCCGCATCCTCCATCCGGCGGACCTCGAACACGCCGTACGGACAAACCTCCACACAATCGCGCTTGCCCTCGCACCGCGCTCGATCGACGACGGGTGAATATTGCCCAGGTTCGGCGCGGCAATCCTCGCCCGGGCGATCAGGGTGCTTCGCGGCCCGGCGTGCCTTTTCTTTGTTGATGCTCTCGTGGCTCATCCACCCCAAGATACGGCAGGGAGCCGGGGGCGCTGCGTGAAAAAGTGTGAAGCCGAGCAGGAAACTTGCATCATACACGGTTCGACGGGACGTTTCTTGACGCTTGGAGACCGTGTGCTTAGCTGCCAACTCGAAAATGCGCCCCGCGAACCCCATCCGATCCTCGTACGCGCTCGGGATCGCCGCGGCCACGCTGGCGGCTCATGATTTCGCCTTTGCGTGCTCGGGTCCGGGGGCCGAGGAAGCAATCCTCCGCGCCGAACGGCTCGGCTTGATCCTGTGGGGCGTGACGCTGGTCGTCGCGGTGGGATCGTTCTTCGTTCCTCGGCTGCGCGCCGCGGGCATTCGGAAGCAATGGCCCTTGCTCCTCCTCGTGGTGCTTCATCCTGGGTTGTGGATGAGCGCGCGCTCCGGGGACTGCGGACGAACGCTGGTGGAAGGCTCGATCCTCGTCGCGGCGCTGGCTCCCCTTTTGGCCGGGCTCCTGTTCTGGCGCGCGGCGCGCGCGGCTCGCTAGGCCAAAGCTTCGCGGATATCGACGTCGGCGTCGCCATCGTCCCAGGCCATTGTCGTCCCGCCGCGCACCGCGTAAGGTGCGCGGCCCATGAGGCACCTTTTCGATCGCCGCGTTCGCGGCCTTCTCCTTGGCAGCACCCTCGCCCTCGCCGCGTGCGGCGGCGATGAGAATCCCCCTCCTCCCAGTGGCCCGGAAAAGCCGGAGCTCCCGGCCCCCGAGGTCGCGGGGACGCCCGAGACCGACGCCCTCGCCGATGCCCCGGCCCGCTGCGGGCAGGCCGATCACGCCTGGCTGAGGGACCTCTCGCTCGGCGAGATCACCACGCACAGGGCGACGGCCACGTATCCCAAAGGACTGCTCGACGCGCTCGCGGCCGAGGCGCTCGGCAACCTGCCCGTCCCGCTCAAATACGACGTCGTGACCCACGTCTTCACGTACGTGACGCAGGATCGCGGCAAGACGGTGGAGGCGTCGGCGCTGCTCGCGTGGCCGACGACCGTCCCCGAGGACGCCGAGGCGCTCCCGACGCTCATGGTCCTGCACGGCACGAGCGGCTTCACCGATGGCTGCGGCCCGAGCGCGGAGACGGAAACCGCGGCGCTCGCGGCCGCCCTCGCGTCGATCGGCTACGTCGTCGTGGCGCCCGATTACATCGGCCTCAAGAACGACCCGCCGGCCACGGGCTTCTTGCACCCGTACCTGGTCGGTCAGGCGACGGCCATTGCCTCGCTCGACGCGGCCCGCGCGGTCCTGCGCCTGCCCGAGGAGATCCGCGAGGGCGGCGCGCGTCCCTCGGCGCGGCTCGCCGTGGTCGGCGGATCCCAGGGCGGACACGCGGCGCTCTGGGTGGATCGTCTCGCGCCTTATTACGCTCGCGAGCTCGACGTCGTCGGCATTGCGACGACGGTCCCGCCCGCGGACATGCTCGGCGAGGGCCAGCTCGCGCTCACCACGCAGCGCGAGTCGACCGCCAACATGATCGCCTTTTATGGCGCGAGCTCGGGCTGGTACGACGCGGAGGACAAGCTCGGGGAGGTGCTGCTGCCGCCGCTCGACAAGGACGTCCCCGCCGCGCTCGGCGCGGGCTGCGATCCGGGGGATCTCCTCGCGGGCAAGGACATGCTTTCGGCCCTCTTCCAGCCCGAGGTGCTCGACGCCGCCGCGTCGGGCGCACTTTCGGAGCTCGCGCCGTGGGGCTGCATGGCCGCCGAGAATGGGCTCACCACCACGAGCGTGTCGCGCATCCAGAAGGACGCCGCGAGTTATGGCATCCTGTTCATCACGGGCGAGGCGGACAAGCTCGTCGATACGCCGACCGAGCGCGCCGCATTCAAGACGCTGTGCGACGCGGGGATGCCCATGCGTTACCTCGAGTGCGCCGGCGCCTCGCACACGAAGGCCACGACGTGGGCGCTGCCGGAGATCCTGACCTTCGTCGGGGATCGCGTCGCGGGCAAGCCCTTCGAGAAGGCCTGCTCCACGGGCGCCCCCGTCACCTGCGCCGGAACCCCGGCGCCTTGACCGTGTATTTCGCGTCGGAAAAGGACGCGAAATACACGGAGCGAAGGCGGCGCCTGTTCGCCAGCACGTCGCGTGACGCAGGGCCAGAATCGGCCATGGTATCGCCGCTCTCCATGCGTCACGCGATTGGCGGCCAGGATCGTCATTACATTGACGTTGCCCGCGTGGAGGGTGGCCTTCCTTAATGGTCAAAAGGCCGCAATATCGATTGACGCCGGTTCGAGCAGTGTGTTAGCCCAAACGATGGGGAGAGCGTTTTGACCCATCGTAAGACACCCGTCGTTCCTTCGCGTCGGGGGATCATCCCTTCCAACCGAAGAAAGGTCCTCGTCATCGACGACGACGACGACTTCGGCCGGCGCGCGGCGTGGGCCCTCGAAGACGCGGGCTTGAGCGCGCGTTTTCACCACGGGCCGCAAGGGAGCTTGCAGGCGATACGAGAGACGGCCTGCGATGTGGTGCTCCTCGACGTGAATATGCCGCAGCTCGACGGCCCGCGTCTGATGCGGATGATCCGCGAGACCTTCACCGCGCCGCGTGTCCGCGTGATCCTGTGCAGCAACATGCACAAGGCCGTCTTGCAGCGGCTCGCCGATCAGCTCGGGGCCGACGGCGCCATCCCGAAGCCCGAGGATACGCAGGAGCTCGCCGGCGCTCTCGAGGTGGCGTTGCTCGTCGAACCGTCGAGCCGGGTGCGCGTATCCGCGACGGCGCCCTTTTCCGATCCGCTCGGCGAGCCGCCGCCCAGGCAAAGCAGCGGCGAAGGTCCCCCTTCCACGAGGCGGATGAAGGCAGCGGAGACGGGCAGCCTCGACATGACCATCGAGCCTCCGGACCTCGTGGTGCTCAAGGCGCGGGGCTCCGTCGCGCATGGTAGCGGCAAGGCCGCGCTCTCGCGGCTGGAGGCGTGGGCCGGCCCGCGCCCTTATTATCTGATCCTTTTCGACATGTCCGAGACCGTCGACCTCGACGCGGCGGCGCGGGACCACATGAGCGCCTGGGCCAGGCGCGTGCCGCCCCACGCGATGGCCGCGTTCGGCGCGGATTTCCATATTCAGGTGGTCCTCGAAATGGTCCAGCGGGCGGTGTCGAAGCTGAGCGGGAAACCCCTGCACCGACATTTCTCACAAGACGAGGCCACGGCGAGGGCGTGGCTCGACAAGATGCGGCCCGGGCTCGTCGGAGGGAGCTGAGATCTTTGCCGCCGCTCGGCCGCTTCATGCGGCGCACGCGCGGCGGCGCGTCGATACGCCACCGCAGAGACAAACGGAGCATACGTAATGGCCCCCGAGCAACCGCTCTTCATGAGCGATTTCCTTGCGGAATCCGAGCTGCTCGTCGCCTCGATGGTGCGCTCGCGTGATGCCCTTCGGGCTTGCCCCTCGGACGCGGCCGCCCTGCGCGGGCTCTCCCGCGATGCCCACACGCTGCGTGGCATTCTCTTGATGGTCGATCTTCCGGCGCTCCGGGACCTCGCGGGCCGGCTGGAGCAGGCCGTCGGCGCGCTGCGACGGGAGGCGGGCCGGAGCCCCGAAGACGCGCTGCGGCTCGTCGACGAGGCGGTGCGAGCGCTCTCGGATCTGCAGCGCGGCACGACCACGCAGGGCGGGAGCCACGCCCCGGCGCGCGCCGATGTGCGAGGGCGCGAGGCCGTCTCCACGACGCGGCGATCGCGAACGATCCTCATCGTGGACGATAGCCGTACCGTGCTCCGCGTCGTGCAGCGCGCGCTCGAAGAGGCGGGGTTTCGCGCAATCACGGCGAACACGCCGGCGTCGGCCCTCGAGGCGTTGTCCCGGGAGCCGCCCGCGCTGATCCTGCTCGACCTCTCCATCGCCGAGCAGGACGCCGGCGCGCTGCTCCGACGGCTCTCCCGGGACGGCGTCTTCCACCGGGCGCCCGTCGTTCTTTTTTCCAACCAACCGGAGGCCTCGCTCCGCGCGACGGCCAAACGCCTCGGCGCCGCGGGGCATCTGCGCAAGACGGGCGACGCGCGCGAGATCGTCGCAGCCGTCTCCGCGCATCTCGAAACGCCGGCGCGGGCATCGGGGGGACCGTGAGCACGCGGAATGACATCGGGCGGGAAATCGCCGAGCTCAAGCGCCGGCTCTACGAGCTCGAATGCACCACCTCGGCCCACGAAGCCGACGAGCCATTGCCCGTCGAGGGCGAGATCCAGGCGGTCGTCTGTCGTGTCGAGGAGACGCGGGTCGCCTTCCCCCTCGACGTGGTCGAGCGGGCGGTCCCCGCGGCCGCGATGGCGCCCTTGCCCGAAGCGCCTCCGTGGGTGCACGGGCTCTTGAACCTCCGAGGTCGGGCGCTCCCGGTGCTCGATGTCGCGGCCCGGATCGAGCGCCGCGGGCGAACACTCGACCTCGACGATCAAATCGTCATCTGCCGACACGAAGCGCAGCGGATCGGCCTCGTCGTGCAGGAGGTGCTGGGCGTGCGCACGCTCGCGCTGGGAGAGCGGACCAACGGCCTGGGAGCAAGTTTGCCCCTCGCGCCCTACGTGCGAGCGACGCTCCGCGACGCGAAAGGGCTCGTGCTTCTGTTCAGCCTGAGCCGCCTGATCGCCACGTCGGACATCCCGCCGCTCGAAGAGCCCTCCGGGACGACAAACGCCATGCGCGAGGAGAACCTCGGGCGATGAGCGGAGCGGGCGGGCTCGACGCGCTCCTCGACGCGATCGCGCGCGAGAGCGGGCTGTCGCCGCGCGACGACTGGGCGGAGCAGGCCTCGCGTGGGCTCGAGACCATCGCGGTTCGTCGCGGCACCACGGTCGAGGCGCTGAAGCGAGAGCCGGCGGCATGGCCGTCGCTCGTGCCGGAGCTGCTCGATCACCTCACGGTCCGGGAGACGTTTTTTCTTCGGCACCAGGGCCATTTCGATTTTCTGGTCGACGCGCTTCATGCGCGGCTCACGGCCGAGCCGCTCTCGACTGCGTGCGTGCTCTCTGCCGGCTGCGCGAGCGGCGAGGAGCCGTATTCCATGGCCATCGCCGTCCACGCGCGGCTCGGCGCGAAGGCGCTCGCGCGCGTCCGCATCCTCGCCTCCGACATCAGCCCCGAGGCGATCCGCAGGGCGCGCGCCGCCGTCTACGGCACGTGGGCCTTCCGCGACGCGCCGGCCTGGCTCTCGGTCAACTACTTCCAGCGCGGAGAAGCGTCCGGCGCAAAGGTGGCGGAGATCGTCCAGCGGGCCGTCACCTTCGACGTCGGGCACGTCGCGCATCACGCGGCGACGTTGCCCGCGGGCTCGGTGGATGCCGTGTTCTTCCGCAACGTCGCCATCTACCTCAACCCGAGCGTGATCGCCGACGCGTATCGCGAGTTTCACCGCGTGCTCAGGCCGGGAGGATTGCTCGTCGTGGCGCCCGCCGATCCTCGGCCGAACACAGCGCATTTCGTCGACGCGGGCCACGAGAGCACGAGCGTCTACCGTGCGCGCGCGCCGGGCTTCGACCCCGACGTCCAGCCCGTTCCGTCGAGCCGCCGAGGCCGCGGCGCACCTCGGTCCTCGCGCGGCGCGCGCCCCACGTCGCCTTCGCGCCCCTCGCTCGCCGCGGCCGGACGACCGGCGCGCGCGGCGGTTCGCCCCGCCCCG
>NZ_JARZHH010000046.1 GCF_029946515.1 Polyangium sp. 6x1 | reverse complement strand
GCGATGCGCAGTTCGTCCCACAGGCCGCGTTGCCCGTTGAACCGTCAGCGCTGCCGTCTTGGTGGGCAGCGCCGCTCGTGGTCTTGACCCCGGCTGTTCGATGAACTGCGCATCGCGCAGTTCATCGACCCCGAGTCCAGCGCTTGCGCTGGTCCGGGTGCAGGGGCGGACAGCCCCTGCTGGGGCCTGGGGCAAAGCCCCAGCGAGGCGCCTCCCTCAATGCGCGACGTGCCCGAGCGCGAACGAGAGCATGTCGACGCCTTGCTCCACTTTGCTCTTCACCATATCGGCGCCGCCGTGCCCCGCGTGCTTCTCCACGCGCATCAGTACGGGCTGATCCCCCGCCTGCGCCGCTTGCAGCGCCGCCGTCGTCTTCCATGCGTGCAGCGGATGCACGCGATCGTCTGCGTCTGCGGACAGCATCAGGAACGCCGGGTACTTCGTCCCGGGCTTGACGTTGTGGTACGGCGAATACGCGAACAGCGCTTTGAACAAGGGCTCTTCCTTGGGCGAGCCGTACTCGGCGACCCAGGTCTTGCCGTCTCCGAACAGCGGATAGCGGATCATGTCGAGCACTGGCACTGCGCAGAGCACCGCGCTGAAGAGGTCCGGCCGCTGGTTTGCTACTGCGCCGACGAGCAAGCCGCCGTTCGATCCGCCGTACGCGACGAGCCGATCCGCGGACGTCAGCTTCTCCTTTACCAGCCACTCGGCTGCGGCGATGAAATCGTCGAACACGTTTTGCTTCTTCGTCAGCATTCCGGCGCGGTGCCATTCTTCGCCGTATTCCGCGCCGCCTCGCAGGTTTGGCATGGCGACGCCGCCGCCGTTCTCCAGCCACGTGTAGAGCATCGGCGAGAACGTGGGCGTCTTGCTGATGTTGAAGCCGCCGTAGCCCGTGAGCAGGTAGGGGACCGACCCGTTCTTCGGGGCGTCCTTCTTGCGGGCCACGAACATCGAGACCTGCGTGCCGTCCTTCGACGGGTAGAAGACCTGCTCGACCATGTACGGCGACGGATCCACGGGCGCCTTGAGCGCGTACCAGAGCTTGCTTTCGCCCGTCTTCACGCTCGCCTCGAAGATCGAGGTCGGGTACGTGAACGACGTGAACACGTAGTAGGCGCGATCCTCGTCGGGCTCGCCGAAGAGGCCGGTCGTCGTGCCGAGGCCGGGCAGCTGGATCGCGTGGACCTTCTTGCCTGCTGTGCTCCACACCTCGATCTCGCTCGACGCCTTGCGCAGGTACGTGAGCGCGAGGTGCCCGCCGACGATCTCCGCTGCTTCGAGCACCGCGTCCTTCGACTCGGGCACGATCTCCTTCCACTGATCGCGGGCCGGTTTGGCCGGGTCGACCGCGAAGATACGGCCGCGCGGCGAGCCGTCCGTCGTGCGGAGGTAAATCACGTCCTTGTGGGCGAAGGCGTTCATCGAGCCCTCGTAGCCCTTCACGAGATCGATCCACGCCGCGCCCTTCTTGCGCAGGTCGAGGAACTTGATGCCGCTCACGTTGCCGCCGTGCAGGACGTTCACGACGAGGAAATGGCCGTCGCGCGAGAGGTGCGCTTCGAGCTCGGTCTCGGGATCGCCGTTCTTCGGCAGGACGAGCGTGTCCGTGTCTGCCTTCTTGCCGAGCGCGTGGAAGCGCACCTCGGAGTAGCCGGGCAGCTCGGAGGCCGGGATCTTCGCGTCGACCGGGACCGAGACGTAATAAAAACCGTCGCTCTTCGGCGTCCAGAGCGGGTGGGCATACTCGGCGCCCGGGATCGTGTCGATCACGCTGTCCTTGCCCGTCGCGACCTCGCGCACGCGGAGCTCGCCCGCGTCCGCGTTGTTCGGGTGCGCGATGTACGCGACCCATTTGCCGTCGTACGAAGGGATCCATGCGCCGAGCGAGGTCGATCCATCGGCGCTGAGCGAAGCGACGTCGATCAAGACCTTCTGCTCGCCCTTGTCTCCCTCGCGCCAGTAGATCGTGCGTTGCTCCTTGTCCGCGGGCTTGTGCGACCAGAACGAACGCTTCCCACGGCGGAGCGGCGGGCTCATGGATTCGAGGTACGAGAGCGCGCGGAGCTTCGTGGCGAGCGCCTCGCGCTTCGGCAGTTTTGCGAGCTCGGCGCGCGCGAGCTCGTCCTGCGCCTTCACCCACGCTTGCACCTCGGGCGAACGTTCGTCCTCGAGCCACCGGTAGGGATCGGCGACGTTGACGCCGAAGAACGTATCCGACGCGTCGACCTTGCGCGTGGCGGGGTAGGGGAGTGCGGCCGCCGTCGTCGCGGATATCACGGGTCTTTCCTCGGCCATGACCTTCGTCGCGACCTCGGAGTTACCGCCGTCGGGCGGGGGAGGCGGCGCGCCGGCGCAGGCGGCGAGGAGCACGGGCAGGACGGTGAGCGAGGAGGTGCGCGTGAGCTTCATCGGCGCGCATGATGGGCACGCGTCGCGAGGGTTTTCAAGGGGCCGATCCCGTGGCAGAATCGCCGGGGTTCGGGGTGCAGCTCGGCTTGTCCGAGCGTAACCCCGAGCGTGGACTGATGTTCGGGGTGCAGCTCGGCTTGCCCGAGCGTAACCCCGAGCGTGGACTGATGTTCGGGGTGCAGCTCGGCTTGCCCGAGCGTAACCCCGAGCGTGGACTGATTTCCGGCCGAGGGAGGTGCTCGTGCGAACGTGGCTGTTTTCGCTCTTCGCGCTCGTTGTTCCCCTGGGGTGTGCGGTTCCGTCGAACTTCCCCTCGCAGGAGGAGCTCTACGACGAACCCCGGGATTTCAACCGTTTCGCGGTCTTCAGTCATGGCCGCGAGGTGATCGGCGGTCAGGTGAACGCGGGCGGCGTGCTCGGGCTCGACGTGAACCTCGGGCGCTACACCGACGCCGATGATCACGCGCTTCGCGGGCACGTCTACGGGCGGCTCGTCGACATGCGCGTCGAGGGAGATCGCGTGAGCGGCCTCGCGTCGTCCTTGCCGTTCGAGCTCGCGATCGCGCGCGACGAGCGCGTCGTCACGGCGCGCGGGCTCGTCTACGGCAGGAAGGTCGAGGTCGCGATGAGCGACGAGCGCGCGCGCGTGGTGCTCGGGCAGTGTGAGCTCGACCTCGGGCGCCGCGGGCAGGTGTACGTGGGGCGCCGGCAGTGTGATGGACGCTGGCAGCCCGAGGAGGTGGAGCTCCAGGTCGGCCGCGGCTTCGCCTCGTGGAGCGACGCCGAGCGCATGAGCGCGCTCTCCCTGATGCTCTTCCTCGACTGATCGCGTTCCGTCACGATCGCCTTGACGAACGGCGCCTTCCGGGACTCTACTCTGCCCCGAACATGAAAGGCACCGCGCTCGTCTACAGCTCGCACGACCGATCCGACCTGATCCACGATCACTTCATCGTGCAGCGCGCGCTGCGCGGTGAGGAGAACCGGCGGATCCTGTTCCTGCCCATGTCCGAGACCCCGCAGAACGGGAGCGAGTACGAACGCCAGGAGTTCGCCTGGGGCAACTTCCGGTATTTCTTCAGCTTCTACGATCGCTTTGGGCTCGAGTACCTGCCGTTTTACTGGAACAGCGGCCTGCGCGCCGAGGACGTCGAGACGTTCTGGCATTACCTGTGGTCGTCGGAGGTCGTGATCCTCGGCGGCGGGCACAGCGTGACGGGCCTGCACCGCTACAAGGACCTCGGGGCGCGCTTCAACGGCGAGCCCGGGAAATTCGGGCGGATCCTGCACGAGCGCAAGGCGCGTGGCCTGCTCACGGTGGGCTTCTCGGCGGGCGCCGATCAGCTCTGCGAGCACATCTTCCGGCGCACGTACGACGACTACACGGACACGAAGGGCTTTGGCCTGGTGCGCAAGTCGATGATCACGCTGCACCACGACTCGAGCCGCAACGGCGATCTCTGGGACGCGGCGCGTCGCTTCGGCGACTACCGGGTGTTCGGCCTGCCGAACGACGCGGGCCTGAACGTCGACTGGGGCGTCTTGCCCTCGGGCAACGTCTGGCAGATCTACGAGTTCGTCGTGGATCGGACGTGGGACATCCCGTCGGATCAGTTCCACATCCGCACGCGCCACGGTGGGCTCATCGATCACTTCGATCCGCGTGGCCGGCACTGGGCCTTCGACAACGGCGATCACCTCGTGCGCATCCAGTCGCCCGACGGCCGCTTCGACGAGTCGTGGATGACGGCCGGCGGCGGGCTCCTGCACTACGGGACGCGCGCGCCGAGCCGCTACGCGAGCATCTCGGAGATCCTCGCCTCGCATTGACCCGACCTCGCTTCCCGCTCTCGCTCCTCGTCACGCTCGCGGCCGGCTGCGGCGGCCCGAAGGCCGAGGCCGTGCCCGACGCGGGCGCGGAAGCGGGAGCAGACGCGGAAGCGGGAGCGGACGCGGACGCGGGAGCGGAAGCGGGAGCAGACGCGGAAGCGGACGCGGACGCAGCGGCGGCAACAGCCCCGGAACCGGACGCCGAGCCGCCGCGGCTCGGATCGATCGGCTTCACCACCTTCATCTACCAGGATCGCTCGCGCAAGCGCCGGATCGGCGAGGTTCGTCCGGGCACGAGCGTCGTCCTTCAGAGCGACGAGCCCGTGGAGGTGCCGCCTTCGCAGCTCGGCGGCTGCAAGAGCGGCCGCTTTTATCCCGTCGCGCCCCGTGGCTTCATCTGCGAGGACGAGACCATCACCCGAAACCTCGACGATCCGCGCTTCCGCGCGCTCGCGCTCGCTGCCCCGCGGGAAGGCCCGCGGCCCTACGACTACGCATTTTCCACGCGCGCGCCGATGTACGGCCGGATCCCCACGCCGAGCGAGCAGGCCCGGACCGAGCGTCGCCTGCGGCCCGTGGCGGATCTCGGCCGCGTCCGCCGCTCGATGGACGGGCACGAGGATCTCGCCGATCTCGCGCCCACGCCGCCGCGGGATTCCATTCCCGAATTCCTGCTCGGCGGAAAGGAGGCGCCCGTGCCCGCGGGCCGGCGCGGCGGCCTCGTGCGCAAGGAGATCCCCCACGGCGCCATGCTCTCGTTCTCGCACGCCGTGGACGTCGAGGGACGCACGTTCCTGCTCTCGCCCGAGCTGACGCTCGTCCCTGCGGATCGCATGCGCCCCTTCCGCCCGAGCGCTTTCCACGGGGTCGCCATCGACCGCGCAAATGCATTGCCGATCGGCTGGTTCCGCAAGACGGCGCGGACGAAGTACAAGCGCGAGGAGAGCGGCGCGCTCGTCGCGACGAGCGAGGCGTGGGCGCCGCGCACGTTCGTGCGGCTCTCGGGGACATCCATCACGTACAGCGGGGATCTCTTCTGGGAGACGCGCGAGCCCGGGCCGACGTATGCGCGGGCGCGGGACATTTCCATCGTCGCCGAGCCGGAGGCGTGGCCGCGGAACGTGGGCTCGGACGAGAAATGGATCGACGTCTCGCTCTCCCGGGGGACGATGACGCTCTTCGAGGGGCGCCGCGCCGTGTATTCGACGTTGATGTCGCCGGGCGCGGGCGGCGTGACGGAATCGCCGAAGGCGACGACGGAGGAGCTCGTCCGCGGGGCGTTCACGCCGCTCGGGAGTTATCGGATTGCCGTGAAGTACCGGGCGGCGCAGCTCACGGACGAGGCGACGCCGGATCCGTCGTCGTTCTGGATCGCGGACGTGCCCTGGGTGCAATATTTCCGCAATCCGTTCGCGATTCACGCGGCCTACTGGCACGAAGACTTCGGGAGCCCGAAGAGCGGCGGCTGCATCAACCTCTCGCCCGAGGACGCGGCGATCGTGTTCGCCTGGACCGACCCACCCGTCCCCGAGGGCTGGTCGAGCGCGGACGCGCGCCCGAGCGAGCCGGGGACGTGGGTCGTCCTTCGGCGCTGAGGACGCAGCCGAGGGCGAGGGGGGCCGTTCGCTCGGCAGGCGGGGGGGTCGTCGTTCCTTGCTCCCCGAGCGAATCCACGGCAGGCCTCCTCTCTCCGCCCGCCCGTGCGCGCGGCGCGACAATGCGGAATTGTCCGTGTTGACGCTGGCACGCGACCGCGCTCCGCGCGGCTGGATGGACCGCGGAGCGGTTCGAATCGATTGGCGCACCGGAAAGCGAGCTTGTCAACGTCATGACGGTGCCGTATCAAATGGCCGATGACGGCTGCCGTTTGCAGTGCCGTGGAGTCCGCGCGCCGCGAGGAATACCCTCCGACGGGGGAGCTCGAGCCTTCCCCACCATCCCTCGTCGGTGTCGTCCAGGATCTGTCGCTCGCCCGCGACATGCCGGCCATCATGGAGATCGTGCGAAAGGCGGCGAGGGAGCTCACCGGCGCCGACGGCGCGACCTTCGTCCTGCGTGACGGCGACCTCTGCTACTACGCGGAGGAGAACGCCATCGAGCCTCTCTGGAAGGGGCGGCGATTCCCGATGTCCGCGTGCATCAGCGGCTGGGCGATGCTCCACGGCGAGGCCGTCACGATCGAGGACATCTATGACGATCCTCGGATCCCCGTCGACGCTTATCGGCCGACATTCGTGAAGAGCCTGTGCATGGTGCCCATCCGGACGAAGGCGCCCATCGGAGCCATCGGCAATTACTGGGCCTGCCGGCACCGAGCGACGCCGCGCGAGCTCTCGCTCCTCCAGGCGCTCGCCGATAGCACCTCGGTGGCGATGGAGAACGTCGCGGTCTACGCCGAGCTGGAGAAGCGCGTCCGCGACCGGACACGAGAGCTCGAGGAGAGGAGCCGCGAGCTCGCTGCGGAGCACGCGGCGCTCCTCGAGGCGCAGCGGCAGAAGGAGGCGCTGAGCGCGCTCGTCGTGCACGACCTCAAGAGCCCCGCCGCCGCGATCGCGCTCGCGGCCTCGGTCCAGCTCCGGAGCGCCGACCTGAAGCCCGCGGATCGGCGCCGCTGGGGCATCGTGTTCTCCTCCGCGGAGCGCATCATCCGCACGGCTGCCAGCGTGCTCGACATCGCCCAGAGCCAGGACGGCAGGCTCGTGCCGCAATACGCCGACATCGAGCTCTGCGGCCTGCTCGCCGAGATACGCGAGGTCGTCCTGCCGCTCGCCGAAAAACGCGAGCAGACCATCGAGCTGTCTTGCAACGTGCCCGCGGGCGCGCTTCGGGCCGATCGGGATCTCCTCGGGCGCACGCTGCAGAACCTCGTCGACAACGCCCTTCGATACAGCCCCGCGCAGAGCACGGTGCGCCTCGAGGCGCGCGCGGACGCCGCGTGGGTGACGATCGCGGTATGCGACGAGGGCCCCGGGGTCCCGGTCGAGATGCGCGAGCGTATTTTTGACCAGTACGTGCGGCTCGAAGAGAATGCCCGCAGCGGCTGGGGGCTCGGGCTCTCATTCTGCAAAATGGCCGTCGAGGCGCACGGCGGCGCGAGCTGGATCGAGGACAACACGCCGCGGGGGAGCCGGTTCTGCTTCAAGCTCCCGGTCGCTCCGGGAAAGAGCGTGCTACAGGGCGTGCTGTTGACGTGACGTCGATGCGCTAGGGAGGGAGTCCATGCAAGCCACGCGCGAGCGGTGATCACGTGCGCAAGCACGTCCAGTCGCGGTGGCAGGTCGCTCTCCTCGGGCTCGCCCTCGTTGGCTTGGCTGCAGGTAGCATTCTGCATCTCGGAAGGGTCGGCGATGCGGGCCGGTGGGTATGGGCCGGCGTCACGAGTATCGTTCTCCTCTGGACGTTTTCCTCCGCCGCGAGGGGATTGCTCCGACGAGAAACGGGCGTCGATCTCATCGCCGTCCTGGCGATGGCAGGCGCGCTCGTCCTCGGCGAATACCTCGCGGGCGCCATCATTGCGGTCATGCTCACGGGCGGCGCCGCACTCGAGCGGTTCGCCGTCGCCCGCGCACGACGCGAGCTCGGCGCCCTGCTCGAGCGCGCTCCGCATACGGCACATCGCCGAGCCGGTGCCGACATCATCGATGTCGACACCGCCGAGGTGAGGCTCGGCGACGTCCTCGTCGTCAAGCCTGGTGAGGTCGTTCCGGCGGACGGCATCGTCAGCTTGGGAACCGCGATTCTCGACGAGTCGGCGCTGACCGGTGAATCCAAACCCGTACAGATCGACATCGGGTCCCCTGCACGCAGCGGCGGCACGAATGCGGGCAGCCCGTTCGAGCTGCGTGTCACTGCGCCCGCGGCCGAAAGTACCTATGCAGGCATCATTCGTCTGGTCAAGGCGGCGGAGGAATCAAAGGCGCCGTTCGTTCGACTCGCGGATCGATACGCGCTCGCCTTCCTGGGCCTCACCGTCGCGCTCGCGGCCCTCGCGTGGATCGCCGGGGGAAGCCCGATCCGCGCACTCGCCGTGCTCGTTGTCGCAACGCCGTGCCCACTCATCCTGGCCGCGCCAGCAGCCATCATTGCTGGCGTGTCGTGCGCGGCGAGGCACGGCATCATCATCAAAGGCGGCGGTCCGCTCGAGACGCTCGCGCGTGCCACGGTGCTGCTCCTCGACAAGACCGGGACCGTGACCACGGCGCGTCCGCAGGTCGTGGCCGTGGAAACCTTCGGGGCCATCTCCTCCGATGATGTCGTCAGGCACGCCGCGTCCATCGAGCAGGTCTCCGTACATCCGTACGCGCCCGCGATTCTTGCGGAGGCGCGGAGCCGGAGCGTCGAGCTGAGCTTTCCCGTCGACGTGCGCGAGCAGATGGGCACGGGAATCGGAGGAAACGTCGACGGCCGGCGCGTGGCCGTGGGACAGCTCGGTTTCGTGGCTCCGAGCGCACCGCGCACGCCGGAGCTTCGGTCGATCGAGCAGCGTACTGCGGTCGAGGGTTCGTCGAGCGTGTACGTTTCGATCGACGGCTCGCTCGCAGGCGTGTTGCTCCTCCAGGACCCGATCCGGCCGGAAGCGCCGCGTGCCTTCCGCGCGCTTCGCGCCGCCGGCATGCAGCGCATTCACATGGTGACGGGCGATCATCCCGACGTCGCGGAGCTCGTCGGCGACGCCCTCGGCGTGGACCGCGTCTTTGCGGAGCGAACGCCGGAGGAGAAGGTCGAGGTCATCAAGCTCGTACGTGCCGAGGGCGTCGCGGTGATGGTCGGCGACGGCATCAACGACGCCCCGGCGCTCGCGCTCGCCGACGTTGGCGTGGCGATGGGAGCGCGCGGCGCCACGGCCGCCTCCGAAGCAGCGGATGTCGTCCTCACAGCGGACCGGCTCGGAGGGCTCCTCCTCGCGACGCGGATCGCGCAGCGTACGCGGCGCATCGCGCTGGAAAGCGTCTTCGTGGGGATGGGGCTCTCGCTCGTTGCGATGGTGTTCGCCGCCGCGGGATACATCACGCCGGTCGCCGGAGCCGTCCTCCAGGAGGGCATCGACGTCCTCGTGATTCTGAATGCGCTTCGTGCGCTTGGCGGCGGTGGCATGCTCGTCATGCCAAGGCGCGGTGACACCAAGGGCCTCGCGCAGGGGCTTGCCTTGGCGCACCGCTCGCTGCGTCCGCACGTCGGCGAGCTCGCCGCGCTGGCCGCGCGCCTCGACTCGCTGCCAGCGCGGGAGGCGCGCGCGCAGCTCGAGCAGATCCGTGACATGTTCGAGAGGGAGCTGCTGCCCCACGAGCGGGAGGAGCAGCAGACGGCCTATCCCCTTCTCGGCAAACTGCTGAAGGAGGAGGACCCGACCGGCCCGTTGATCCAGACGCATCACGAGATCCGGCGGCTCACGCGGCTCTTCGGTCGTCTGGTCGCTCGGCTTCCGGTAGAGGGCCCCAGGCCGGAGGATCTCCGGGACCTGCGCCGCGTGCTCTACGGCCTCCACGCCATCCTCACGCTGCATTTCGCTCAGGAGGAGGAGCTGTACAGCCTGTTTGATGGCTGATGCGCTTTCGGTGCAGCCGTCATTTCGCCGCGACGGCCCTCCAGGCGAAGTACACGGGCACGCCGAGCAGGACGAGCACGAGGCCCGGCCACGTGTATCCCGGCTTCTCGAGCAGCAGATCCACGCAGATCAGGGCCGTGAGCAGGACGTGAAGCGCGGGCAGCCAGGGATACCCCACGACCTTCACGGGCCGCTCGACGTGGGGCCGCTTGATCCGGAGGGCGAAGAGGCCCGCTGTGGTGAGCATATAAAAGAGCAGCGTGGCAAAAATGACGTAATCGAGGAGCTGCGAATACGTGCCCGACAGGCAGAGCACGCTGGTCCAGACGGCCTGAACGACGAGCGCCACGGCCGGGGTACGATGACGCGGGTGGAGGACGCCGACGGCCTTGAAGAAGAGCCCGTCGTGGGCCATTGCGTAGTAGACCCGCGCCCCCGCGAGGATCATTCCATGGGCGCAGCCGAGGGTGGAAATCATGATCCCGACAGCCATGACCGAGGCCCCGACCGCGCCGAGGATCGCCTCGAACACCGCCGTACCCACGCGATCCTGGGGGGCGTGGGCGATCGCCTCCGCGGGCAGGACGGATAGATAAGCCAGGTTCGCGGCCAGATAGAGGATCGTCACCACGACGACGCCGGAGGCCATCGCGAAGGGCAGATCGCGCTTCGGGTTCTCGAGTTCGTCGGCCGCGAAGCCCACGTTGTTCCAGGCGTCCATGGAAAACAAGGCGCCCACCATCGCGGCCCCGAATACCGGCAGATGCGCGAGCGCGAGCCCGCCCTCCGGCCAGAACGCCTCGCCGAAGTTTTCCCCGATGGCCTCGGCATTCCGCCCGATGCCGATCGCCACCCCGATGAGGCCGACGAGCAGCGCGATTTTGAGGAGGGTGAGCGAGCTTTGAAGGAACGCCGCGATCTTCACGCCGCGCACGTTGATCCAGGTGAGTATCGCCACGACGACGATGGCGAGCGCGCGCTGGGGAGAGAGCCCGACCTCGACGGGACCGCTCGGGAGCCCGAGGGTGAGCCCGAAGGATACGTCGGGTGACAGCGCAGGCACGAACACGGCGGCGAAGCGGGCGAACGCCACCGCGACGGCGGCGATCGTGCCCGTCTGGATGATCGTGAACAGCGTCCACCCATAGAGATAACCGAAGAGCGGGGAGATCCCTTCGCGCAGATAGACATACTGCCCTCCCGCCCGCGGAAACATGGCCGCGAGCTCGCCTTGCGTGAGCGCGCCGAAGATGGTGACGAGGCCGGCGGAGATCCAGACGAGCAGGAGCAGGCCGGGGGCGTGCACCAGGCGAAGGATGTCGGCAGAGACGATGAAGATGCCCGAGCCAATCATCGAGCCAGCGACGAGCGCCGCGGCGTCGAGCCGCGAGAGCGCCTTCACGAACCCGATCTCGGCCCCTTGTGTCGCCGGCATTCGTGGAGACCTCCGAGCAAGCCGGAGAGGCGATCTTCGGGAGGGTCGCCCGGCTCTTGCAAGAAATGGAGGCGTCGAGGAGCCGGCCGACGAATGGCGCGATTTTCACACGTGATCTCGGCGATCGATTCGCACACGGGAGGCGAGCCCACCCGGATTGTCCTGAGCGGCCTGCCGCATCTCCCCGGGGGCACGATGGCCGCGAAGAAGCGGCACATGGAGGAGCACCTGGACCACTTTCGCACGCTGCTCATGCGCGAACCCAGGGGGCATCACGACATGTTCGGGGCCATCCTCACGCCGCCCGTGGGCGAGCACAGCCATCAGGGCCTCCTGTTCATGGACCACGCGGGCTACCTCGACATGTGTGGTCACGGCGTGATCGGCGTTGCGACGGTAATCATCGAGCTCGGTATGATCGCGGCCACGGAGCCGGAGACCGTGGTCGTTTTCGACACGCCTGCGGGCGTGGTCGAAGGTCACGCCAGGGTCGAGGCGGGGCGCGTGATCGAGGTCGCCGTCGCCAATGTCCCCTCGTTCGTCTACGAAAGGCAGGTCGAGCTCATCTTGCCCGGCGTGGGCGTCATCGACGTCGACGTCTCCTTCGGGGGGAACTTCTTTGCCATGGTCGACGCGAGCAAGCTCGGCGTGCCGATCCACCGCGATCACATCCCTCGGCTCCTCGAGCTCGGGATGATGGTGAAGGACGCCGTCAATGAGAAAGTGAAGGTCCAGCACCCCGTGAAGCCAGACATCGACCGCGTCGAGCTGACCGAGATCTACGAGCGACCCGAGCCGACCACCCCATTCTCCAGGAGCATGGTGGTATTCGGACGAGGTCAACTGGATCGTTGCCCGTGCGGCACCGGCCTCTCGGCGCTCATGGCCACCCTGCATGATCGCGGGGAGCTGCCGCTCGGGGTCGAGCTCGTCGACGAAGGCATCATCGGCACTCGCTTCAGGGGAAGGCTCACCCGCGAGCTCCAGGTGGGCGGCTCCCGCGCGGTCCGGCCGATTCTCGTCGGAAGGGCCTACGTGACGGGCATCCAGCAATTCGTGGTCGATCCGGACGATCCCCTGAAATATGGGTTCGTCGTCGGGCGATGAGTTCATCCGCCGGCTCCCGCGCTGCGCCGGTACTCGTACGGTAGCACCTTCATCTGCCCGAAATGGGTCATCTCCTCGACGGCGCGCGAAGCCGCCATGGCTGACCATCAGCTCGGAGGATGGTGTCGTTCTCGGGATTTCGCGAAACGTGGGATCGCCGGACAGGACGAACGGTTTTTGGGATTTCAGATGGACGCCGCCCGCCGTGCAAAGGGCCACGACGCACGCGGAGAGCGGCTTCGTGCACGGAGTCCAGACCGCAGGCTCTCGCGGCCCTCCGGGTTCTTGTGGAGCTCGATCCTCGCGTCCATGTATCGGTTGCCGACGACGAGCTGGCCCTGATGGGCAGAGAAAGATGCGCCGACCAAGCTGATTCCGCGCGTGCCGATTTGCTCGATGCTTGCGGCGAAATCGATATGGTTGTTTCCGAAGCCCTCGGTCGTGAGGATCGCGCCGTCCACGCCGAGCGCCTCCACGAGCGCGCCGAGGCGCGCCGAGACGAACGTCTTTTCATCATCGACCTGCGGGCTGCCGATGAAGACGACGCCCACGAGGTCGATCGCCCCGTCCTCGGCCATCAGGCGCAGCAGCGGCTCGCGAAAATCGCCAGCCCGACGAACGGATGGGTTGGGCGAGCCCGGCGTCTGGTCCGGTTCGTGCCCGGATTCATGCCGAGAGAGGACGAGAATGCAGAAGCGATTCGCCTGGACGCCGGCGCTGCTCGCCGCGACGGTGGTGGCCGCTCTCGCGTGCGACAAAAAGGCTCCGCCCTCGCCTCCTACCCACCCGATCACGAGCGTGAGCGACCTCATGCCCGGGACGAGGGTTGGCGTGCAGCGGGGCACGACCGGCGCGTTCTACGCGGAGGACACGCTTGCGCCGAGGGGCGTCCAGATCGTGACCTTCATCAAGGCCCCCGACATGTACAACGCGCTCGAGGCGGGGCAGATCCAGGCCATCGTCAACGACCTTCCGATCTCCGAAGACGTGGTCGAGAAAAAGCCCGGTCTGAAGATCGTCGAGCGTATCGACAATGGCGAGAAATACGCATTCGCCGTCAACAAGGAAAACCCCGCGCTCCTCCAGGGCATCGACCAGGCGCTCGAGAACCTCTTTGCCGACGGCACCTACCAGGCGATCTTCACCAAGTATTTCCCCACGCAGCAGCTCCCGTCTCCTGGGGAGGAGGCGACGGCCGTGCCCTTCTCCGGCTGCCCCTCGCTGTCGACGGTCCAGCCGAGGATGCTGACGGTCGGATCGGACATCCCCTATCCGCCTTTCGAGTTCTTCACCGAGAGCGGCGAAACGACGGGATTCGATGTCGAGCTCATCGAAGCCATCGCCAAGGAGTTATGCCTTACCCCGAAGTGGATCAACTCGAACTTCGACACCATTTTCACGAGCCTCTCGGCGGGCAGGTTCGACGTGGTCGCCGCGGCCGTGACCGCGTACGCCGCGGAGGGGTCTCCCTCGTACGCCACGGTGAAGGCCCGGCAGAAGATCGTGTCGTTCACGAAGCCCTATTATTCGGCCCTGCAGTCGCTGACGGTGAAGGCGAGCGGTTGAGTGCGCATGAATCGGATATCAGCACCCGGTCCGATTCGAAAGTTCGCCGCGCTCCGCGAGGGGAGCCGGCCCCTCGGGGTGGTGAGCGCCGCCGTCGGCGGGCTCGCGCTCGTGGTCGTGCTTGGGGGCACCACGTCGGTGCTGGCCGAATACGGGATCCGCCGCGAGGACCGGATCGCGGCGGCGCTGCAATCGCGCGAGCTTTTCACGATCCTCGTGTCCGGGAGCCTGCTCGGCGTGGGCGCCACGGCGCTCGGCTTCGGGACCTACCGGCGCATGCCGACCCGGGTGTCACGGGAGGAGGCGATCGCCGGGGCGGTGCTCGGCCTTCAGGCCGCCATCTGCGCCCTCGCCCTGCTCTGGTTCATCCAGGGCGACATGGAGAGGTTCGCCAGAAACTTCCTGAGCTTCGAGCAGATCGTGCCGCAATACGAGGCCTTCCTGAACGGAGCCAGAAACACGCTCGTCCTGGCTGGCGCGGGTGAGCTCTTCGGGGTGATCCTCGGCCTTGTCCTCTCGGTGTTCACGATTTCAAAACGAGCGGTCGTACGGGCGCCGGTGCGCGTGTACATCAACCTCTTTCGAGGGACGCCGCTCCTGCTCCAGCTCTCTCTGATCTATTTCGGCCTGGCCCTCGGGCTCGGCGTGAACATGTCAGCCTACACCGCTGCCATCCTGGCCTTTTCCCTGAACACCGGGGCCTACACCGCGGAGGTGTTCCGGGCTGGTATCCAGTCGATGGAGCGCGGCCAGATGGAAGCGGCCCGGGGGCTCGGGCTCGGCTACATGCAATCGATGCGGTACGTCATCGTGCCCCAGGCCGTGCGGCGGGTCATCCCGCCCCTCATGAACGAGTTCGTCATCTTGATCAAAGACACCTCGCTCATCGCCTTTCTGGGGCTGTCGTACGCGCAGCGCGACCTGTTCACCGTCGGCTCGCAGGGCTACTCGCAGTTCTTCAACGCGACGTTTTATGTTGCCTCCGGGCTCGGCTATCTCGTCGTCACGCTGCCCCTGATCAGGCTGGTGACCTGGGTCGAGAAGCGGCTGCGGAGCGGTCTTCTGGGGGCCGTGGCATGAGCCGCGAAGCCAATGCGCTCGGGTGGCCGGCGGGGCCGGTCCCGGCGGGCGCGCCGCTCATCCGGCTGGAGGCCATTCACAAGTGGTTTGGCAACCTGCACGTGCTCAAGGGAATCGACCTCGATCTTGCGTCCGGCCATGTCCTGGTGGTGATTGGCACCTCGGGCTCGGGCAAATCCACGCTCCTGCGCTGCATCGACATGCTCGAAGAGCCGACGTCCGGGCATGTCTGGTTCAAGGGCCGTGACATCACCGACGTTCGGGTGAACCTGAATGAGGTGCGAACGCACATGGGAATCGTGTTCCAGGCATTCAACCTCTTTCCTCACAAGACCGCGCTGGGGAACATCACCCTTGCCCTGGAAAAGGTGCTGCACATGCCCAGGAATCAGGCCAGGGAGCGGGCCATGGCGGAGCTCGAGCACGTGGGGCTGGCCGAGAAGGCCCTGAGGCATCCAGGGCAGCTCTCCGGGGGCGAGCAGCAGCGGGTGGCGATTGCACGAGCTCTGGCCATGCGCCCGGACCTGATTCTGTTCGACGAGGTCACCTCGGCGCTCGATCCGAAGCTGGTGGCCGAGGTGCTCGCCGTGATGCAGCGGCTCGCATCGGAGGGGACGACCATGGTCGTGGTGACCCACGAAATGGGGTTCGCGCGGGAGGTCGGGACCCACCTCGTGTTCATGGACGAGGGCGTGATCGTGGAGCAGGGCGAGCCGAGAGCCGTCTTCGACCATCCTGAGCGCGAGCGGACGCGGCGGTTTCTCTCTTCGGTGCTCTGACGCCGCGACGGCTATCGATCGGCGGAAGGCAACCCCATCCAAGGTCCAGCACGGAGCGTCATGACGAGGCTCGAGGCCGCCGCGCCGCCTCGAGCAGCAGGCGCCGCTCGGCCCCGGCAATCGCCCGCCGTGCAGCCGGCTCCGCGTCGGGGTTGACCGAGATCGATGTGATGCCGAGCCGCACCAGGTGCTCGGCAAACGCGGGCCGATTCGACGGAGCCTGGCCGCATAACGAGGAGGTGATTCCGGCCTTCTGGCACGCGCGGACGATCCGCTTGATCGCGTCGAGCACGGCTGCGTCCGCTTCGTCGAAGAGCTCGGCGCACAACCCTGAATCACGATCCACGCCCAGCATGAGCTGGGTCAGGTCGTTCGAACCGATGGATACTCCGTCGATGCCCATGCGCGCATACGTAGGGATCCAGTACGCCACCGAGGGGACCTCGGCCATGACCCATCGCCAAAGACCTCGCTGGCGGCCGAGCGCGCTTCGATCGACCATCTCGAGGCACGCCTCGAGCTCCCAGCGCGTCCGCACGAACGGGATCATCAGGTGCAAGTTCGGCGTCTCCTCACGGACCCGGGCGAGAACGTCGAGCTCCAGGGCGAACAGCTCGGGCTCTCGCACGTAGCGATAGCAGCCGCGGTATCCGATCATCGGATTCTCTTCGATGGGCTCGAATCGCTCGCCCCCTTTCAGCCCGCGGAACTCGTTGGTCCGGAAATCGTAGGTCCGATAGATGACAGGTCGGGGGTGAAAGGCGCGGGTGATGCGGAGCAGCGAGGCCGACATGCGCTGGATGAAGTCGTCGCGGCCGCCGGACGCGAGCAGCTCTTTCGGGTGCACCCCGGCGAGCGCGTCGAGCAGCATGAACTCGGCCCGGAGCAGCCCCACGCCGTCCACCGGCAGCGCGGCGACCTCTTCGGCGCGGTCTGCAATCGCCAGGTTGACGTAAAGGCGCGTGCCGAGAACGGCAGGCGAAGGCGCGCCCGACGGTCCAGCGGAGGGGGCCGTCCCGGGCCCTGGAGGGGCCGTCCTGGGCTTTTCGACCGCGGGGGCGGCGCCCGCGAGCACCTGGCCGCGCGCCCCGTCGACGGTGACGAGCTCGCCATCTCGAAGCTGGCGGGTCGCCGAGCGCGCGCCGACCACGCATGGGATGCGCAGCTCGCGGCTGACGATTGCGGCATGGCAGGTCATTCCGCCGCTGTCGGTCACGAGCGCCGCTGCGCGCCGGATCGTAGGCACCCAGTCGGGCGAAGTCATCGGCGCTACGAGCACTTCGCCCGCCTCGAGCCTCTGCCCTTCGCCCGGCGAGCGCAACACGCGCACCCGACCCGACGCAATGCCCGGCGAGGCGCCGAGGCCGGAGACGAGGACCGCTCCTCGCTCCGGTGGCGCGCCGAGCGTCGTGATCGGCCGGCTCTGGACCAGATAAAAGGCGCCGCCTTCCTCGGCCCATTCGATGTCCTGCGGAGCGCCGTAATGTTCCTCGACCTGTATCGCCAGGCGCACCAGCGCGAGGATTTCGTCGTCGCGGAGCACTCTGCGCCCGCCCTCCTCCTCCGTCAGCTCCACGCGTCGTTCCGCACCGTCGGGGCCACGGATCACCTTGAACGCCTTGTGTCCCACGCGCGCCTCGAGCAGCCGGGGGCCGCGCTTCGACACGGTGTACGTGTCCGGCTCGACCTGACCACCGACCACGACTTCTCCGAGTCCAAAGGCCGCCTCGATGACGATGCGCGAGGTATCCGCCGTCGCCGGGTCCGCGGTGAAGATCACGCCCGAGCGATCGGAGCTCACCATTCGCTGCACGACGACCGCCAAAGCGGGCTCGTCTCGGAGTTGCTCGGTTTTCCGATAAGCAACCACGCGCTCGCCGTACGCGGACGCCCAGCAGTCGCGCACACGCTCGAGCAGCGCTTGCTGCCCAACGACGTGCGTGTACGTCTCGTGCATTCCGGCAAACGAGGTCGTGGCCGTGTCCTCCGCGGTGGCGGACGAGCGCACCGCAACAGCGGAGGAGGGGCCGAGCTTTTGGTAGGCATCGTCGATCTCCGCCTCAATGCCGGCCGGGATCGCGGATGCGCGGACGAGGCGCCTCATCTCGGCGCTCTTCGCGCGCAGATCGGCCGCGTCGTCCGGGTCGAGCCCTGCCAGGTGCTCGGCGAGCAGCTGCCGCACCCCCGCGGCCTCCATCGAGGAGAGGAACGCGTCCGCGGTAATGACGAAGCCGGGGGGCACAGGCAGACCCGCGCGCGTGAGCTCACCCAGGTTTGCCCCTTTTCCACCAGCCGACGCGATGTCCCCGCGCGACAGTTTTTCGAACCAGATCACATGCGCGACCATGGTCACCTCCCCCTGGGCTCGCGGCGCATGCCAGCGTGCCGGCAAAATCCACGCCTCGCTGAACGGAGCCTCCCCCGGCTCCGTGGACAAACCCATGGCGAGGCGGAAGCGGAGGCGCGTTCCGCGCGGAGCTCGAGGCAGAGGTGGTTCGCTACGCGCGTGGGTGAGGGCTGCCGAGGTCAACGGTGGCGGGGAGAAACCCCCCGAGACCCTCACGGGCGCCGATTGCGCGGAGCTCGGTGCCGCAGGAAATGGGTCATGGTTCGTACGCGCCGAGCGTGCATTGCGCCGGATTCCGGGGTTTGCCCCGTTGATCGATGGGCGGACAGTCCGTGCCCGCGCCGATTGCGGGGCTCGCCGCCTGGGGCGCGATCGTCCGGGTGGGTCCGCCGTTCTCGGCGAGCTCGCCGAGCAGCGGATCCATGCGTGGGATGCCGGGCGTGCAATCCATGTCGTTCTGGAGCCCGACGGGCCACTGGAGGTTGTTTTGCCCGGCGCCGGGCGGTTTTGCGTACGCGCTGCCCGTGCAATTGAGCGGCGCGCCCGCGTTCTCCGCTTCATTGCTGAGGATCGTGTTGTGGAGCTCGAGGTTCGTGACGTTCGCAATGCCCGAAGCGTACTGGGCCACGTTCCCGACGATCGTGCAGTTCGTCAGCTTGCCCGTCGTCTTGTCACCGATGGAGAGCCCGCCGCCGATGCCACGGGTCGTGATGTCGGCGCGGGGATAGGTGGTGTTGCCCGTGAGCGTCACGTTCGTGAGATCGGCGATGGCGGTCGCCGTGCCGTGGCCGACGATCCAGAGGCCCGCGGCGGCCTCGGATTGGTTGTTCGAGACCGTCGACGCGGTCATCGTGACGTGCGTGCCCTGGAGGAAGAGGCCGCCGGCGCTGCTCGGCATTCCCACGGCGTCGTTCTGATCCACGATGGAATTCCCGTCGAACGTCGAACGATGGATGATGGTGGGTTCGGTCTCGTATCCCGTGCGAAAGAGGCCGCCGCCGTAGGCGCGACCCTGGTTGTCCTGGACGAGGGTGCCGCAGATCGAGAGCGTCCGCCCCTTGCCATCCATGCTGATTGCGCCGCCATTGCCGCCGCGGCCGTTTGGCTGGCCATACGGTTCGACGGCGTTCGCGCCGTCGCCAGTGGCCTGGTTTCCCACGATCGTGCTGTCCACGATGAAGAGGGCCGCGCCGAGCACGCCGATGGCCCCGCCGTTCGAGGCGCGGTTGCCCGCGAAGCGGCTATTGCTCACGGTGAGCGTGCCGCGGCCGATGCTGAAAATGGCGCCGCCCGCGACGTCCGGGCCCTCCAGCGCGGCCTCGTTGTCCAGGAAAACGCAGTCGACGACGTTGACGTTGCCGCCGACGTGATAGATCGCGCCGCCGCCGCCGTCGATGTCGGTGCCGAGCGGAATCGCCGTGCCCGAGGCTTTGCCGTCCCGGAGCGTGAGGCGCTGCACGGTGAGGGTCGGGCTCGTGGCCTCGACGTTTTTCGTGTCCATCTCGAATATGCGGTTTTTCTTGCCGCCGCTCAGCGTGATCCGGCCGCCGCCGTCGATGACGGTGTCGACTGTGATGGTCTTCGCCGCGCCGAGGGTGATGGTGACCGGGTCGGGGCCGCAATCGAAGACGATGACGCCGCCGTTCGCGAGCGCCGCATCGAGCGCGGCTTCGGTGCAGCTCTCGGCCGTCCCCGTGCCGGCGACGGCGGTCGGATGGGAAATGTCGGCGAGCTGGTTCGGCGGATCGCAGGCGAACGGGTCGCCGCCGCCGCCGCTGCCGCCCGCGCCGCCACTGCCGCCGCCGCTTCCGCCCCCGCCTCCGCCGCCGCTTCCGCCCCCGCCTCCGCCGCCGCTTCCGTTTCCGGTGCTGCCGCTGCTCGCGATTTCGCCGCCATTGCTCCCGCAGGCGGCGAGCAGCGTGCCGCAGGTGAGCGTGGCGAGGGCGATGGACGAAAAGAAAGATCGCATGGAGGACCTCCGCGGTTCCCGTCCATCCTTACGCGAGGCGCGTGGCGGCATGAAGATGGTCGCAGGATCGATGCGAGACAACGCTGCGCGCGTGGTATGAAGCGCTCGTGAACGCCAACGCTGCCGCGCGCCGGCTCCTCGTCCGCGCCACGCTCGTCGTCTCCTCCCTTCTCGCGGCCTCGTGCGGCGAGAACGGAAAGCCCCCGGAGGTGCCGGCGGCCGCGTCCTCGTCCGCCGCGCTGCCCGCGCCCGCGCTTGCGCGCGTGCCCGCGAAGTGGCGCTTCGATCTACGCGCCGAACCCGCGTCGGGGCGCGAGGGCATGGTCACGAGCGACGCGGCCGACGCGACGCGCGTGGGCGTGGAGATCCTCCGCAAGGGCGGGAGCGCGGTGGACGCCGCCGTCGGCGTGGCGTTCGCGCTCGCCGTGGTGTTCCCGCAGGCGGGGAACGTCGGCGGCGGGGGATTCATGGTCGTGCGCGCGGAAAGAGGCGAGGTGCGCGCGCTCGATTTCCGTGAGACCGCGCCCGCAAAGGCGACGCGGGAGATGTTCTTCGGGAAAAACGACGCGTCGCTCGTCGGTCACCTCGCCGCCGGGGTGCCCGGCGCGGTGGCGGGCCTGTGGGAGGCGCATCGGACCTATGGAAAACTCCCGTGGAAGGATCTGGTCGCGCCCGCGATCCGGCTCGCGGAGGAGGGGGTCGTCGTGGACGAGGGGCTCGCCGAGATCCTCCGGGATCGCGCGGCGGATCTCGCGCGGTTCCCGGCCTCGGCCGCGATGTTCTTGTCCGGGGGAAAACCGCTCGGCGTGGGGGCTGTCCTGAAAAACCCGGAGCTCGCGCGGGTGCTCGCCCGCATCGCCGAGCGCGGGGCGCCGGGGTTTTACGAGGGCGAGACGGCGAAGCTCGTCGTCGAGGAAATGAAGGCGGGCGGGGGAATCGTGACGGCCGAGGATCTCGCGGCCTATCGGCCGGTCTGGCGGGCACCGGTCGAGATGGAGTATCGCGGGCACAAGGTCTTCGCGATGCCGCCGCCCTCGTCCGGCGGGCTCGTGCTCGCGTTCACGCTCGGCGTGCTCGGGGGCTACGATCTCGGGAAGATGGGGTTTCTCTCGCCGGAGGCGCTGCACGTCACGGTGGAGACGTCGCGCCGCGCGTTCGCCAAGAGAAACCATTTTCTCGGAGATCCCGCGTTCGTGCCGATCCCCGCGGGGGAGTTCCTCTCGCCGGAGGCCATTCGAGAGGCGCGCGCCTCGATCGAGCCGGCCCGCGCGACGCCCTCGTCCGAGGTCGGGCCCGGGCGAGGAGGGGCGAACGAGAAAAAACACACGACCCATTTCTCGATCGTGGATCGCAGCGGCGCGGCCGTGGCGCTGACCACGACGATCAACACGTCGCTCGGCTCGGCCGTGGTCGTGCGGGGCGGCGGGTTTCTCCTGAACAACGAGATGGACGATTTCGCGACCGAGCCCGGCAAGCCGAACGTGTTCGGCCTGGTGCAAGGTGAGGCGAACGCCGTCGCGCCCGGCAAGCGGATGCTGTCGTCGATGACGCCGACGATCGTGGTCGGGCCGGACGGCGCCGTGCGGGTCGTGACGGGCGCGGCCGGCGGGCCGACGATCATCTCGGCGGCGCTCGCGGTGATCACGAACGTGCTCGATCACGGCATGGGCGCGACCGCGGCCGTGAGCGCGCCGCGGGTGCATCACCAGCATTTGCCGGATCAGATTTTCATCGAGGAAGGCGGGCTGCCCGAGGACGTGCTGCGGGCGCTCGGCGCGCTCGGGCACAAATTCGAGACGTGGGGCGCGATCGCGGATGCGCCGTCGATCGTGCGGGGGCCCGACGGCGTGTGGACGGGCGCCGCCGAGCCGCGCAACAAGAGCGGGCTCGCGCTGGGGTTTTGACGTGGAGCCGAGGACGTCGCCGCTCGTCGCGCATGTGCTGAGGCTCCGCCCGGGCGAGGACCTTTTGCGTTCGCTCGAAGCGTATGTCGCGACGCACGGGCTCGAAGCCGCCGTCCTCCTGACGTGCGTGGGCAGCCTCGACGGGGCCTCGATCCGCTTCGCGAACCGCGAGGACGCGACGTGGATCCCGGGGAAACACGAGATCACCTCGCTCGTGGGCACGCTGTCGGCGAGCGGCGGGTCGCACGTGCACGTGGGCATCGCCGACGGCGACGGCGTCGCGCGGGGCGGGCATTTGATGGAAGGGTCGCGCGTCTACACGACCGCGGAGATCACGCTCGGCGCGCTCCCCGCTCTGCGGTTTTCGCGGGAGCCGGATCCGACGTACGGCTACGACGAGCTCGTGGCGTATCCGAAGGAATGACGCTCAGTCGAGGTTGCCCTCGGTCGCGATCTTGAACCACGATCGCGTGGGAGTCTTCTGCTCGCGCGTGACGAAATCGCCGATCTTCGCGAGCACGGTGGCCGTGCGGTGGCCTTCCATCTGCTTCGGGTGCTTCTTGCCCTGGTCGAGATAACACCGCACGAAGAGCGCGTCGTCCGTGCGCGGGAGGGCGGCGACGTTCCGGATCCATTTCGACCACGTGGGCGGCTCGAGCAGGTATTGCTCGACGTTCGACACGTAAAGCGTGCTCACGCGGAGGTCGTTTTTCTGGAGGAACGCGGCGATGGCCGGGAACGCACCGTCGCCCGCGAAATCGCCGACGACGGGGACGACGCGGCCCTCGCGCTCCATCGCCTGGACGAACCGGAACGCCGCGTCGGTCGCGAGGAACCCGCGCTTCTTGCCTGCGGGATCCTGCGCGCCGAGCAGCTCCCGCAGCGAGGGGTATTTGCGGCCGGAGTTCTCTTTGAGCTCGAACCGGAGATCGAGCTGTTTGTCGAAAAAGACCTGCGTCATCTGCGCGAGCGAGCGCTTGTCCTTGTCCGTGAGCGTGACGCCGTACGTCTCCTGCATGCGCTTCATCGCACGATCGACGGTCGTGGCGAAGAGCTTCGGATCGGGCGCCTTCGTCTCGGCGTGCTTCAGGACGGCGTCGACGTCGGCCGTCGCAGGAGGCGCCGTGGCCGCGTCGTAAGGCCTGCCGACGAGCAAGGCGAGGAAATGGGAGCGGCTCTCGGCCTCCTCGAAGAGGAATCGATAATAAAGGTGCTGGAGGAGGTTATCGCGCCGGATGTCGACGATGAAGGCGAGGCGCGGGCGGGTGAGGGCGAGATACGTAAAATTCTGCTCGGGGCCGACGCCGATGTAGACGCCGCCCGCGGGCCGCGCGGCGAGCGCGTCAGCGGTCTGGAGGTACGAGGTCTCGTTCGAGATGAGGTTGTCCGAGATGAAATCGCCCCCCGGCTCGGAGAGGGAGCGAACGAGGTCGCCAAAGGGGCCATACGCAGGCGCGGCGGGGGCGGGCGCGGCGGCGGAGGCGGAGGCGGGCGCGGGGGCGGAGGCGCGAGCGGAAGCGGAGGCAGAAGCGGAGGCGGGCGCGGTGGGCTCGCTCCTGGGCGGGTCGCACGCGGCGGCGAGGAGGAGGGCGAGGACCGGGACGAGGCGGGGGAGCAGGCGCGGGGTCTTGGGGGCCATGGCGGACCGGGAACGCCTCGGCGGGCGGGCGTCGTCCAGGGCGTCGAGGGTCCGATGGAAAGGCGCGGGATGTCAAGGCGCGGGGCCGTCCCGTGCGGTGGATCTTGGCCGCGCGCTCACGTTGTGCCATGGATGCCGGCGCTGCCATGAAGAAGCCCCGACGCCGCCGCTTCTCGATGATCCGTGACTTCCAGGTCGCGGATTTCTTGACCCTCGGCAATGGTTTTGCCGGCACCGGGTCGATGCTGGCGACGATGAAGTACATCGCTTCAGGCGACGTCACGTTCCTGCGGCTCGCGTTCGGGCTGCTCCCCGTCGCGCTCTTCTGCGATTTCCTCGACGGGCGCGTGGCGCGGGCGCGGCACGAGGTCTCGATGCTCGGGCAAGAGCTCGACTCGCTCGCGGATCTCGTGTCGTTCGGCGTGGCCCCGGCCGCGCTCGCGTTCGGGCTCGGGATGCGCGGGGGCTGGGACGCGATCGCGCTCGTGTATTTCGTGGCCTGCGGCATCAGCCGGCTCGCGCGGTACAACGCGACGGCGAGCCAGCTCGCCGACGAGGCGGGGAAGGTGAAGTATTACGAGGGGACGCCGATCCCGACGAGCCTCGCGCTCGTGGCGCTGTTCGGCGCGCTCTCGGCGCACGGGCGCATCGGCGAGGCGCTGCCGGGCGGAGCCATCGAGCTCGGGCCTTGGGTGCTGCACCCGATCGTTTTGCTCTTCGTGGTGAGCGGCAGCGCAATGATATCGAAGACGCTCCGCATTCCGAAGCCCTGAACCGCTGAACCCCGATCGCGTGTTCAGGGGCAAGTTTTTCACGGACGAATCCGGGACAAGTTTTCTGCGGTAGAATCTGTCCGAAACTTCTTCGATCGAAAGTTTTGCCGAGCTCGATCCCCCATTGTAGTTGCTGGGGTATCCACATGCTCGAGCGCGCGATTCGACCGCTCCACACCCCGACCGCAGTTCCCCTCCCGTCCGTCCGCCCCGGGCCGCTGAAGGCCCGCGGAAAGCCGCGTCCGGACATTCGCGAAATCGAGCCGGGGACGGCAAAACCGTTCATCAAGTGGGTGGGCGGAAAAAGGCAGCTCATCCACGAGCTCGAGCCGCGCATTCCGTCGCGCTTCAATACGTACCACGAGCCCTTCGTCGGGGGCGGCGCGCTCTTCTTCCACCTCATGCCCGAGCGCGCCGAGCTCAGCGATACGAACGAAAGGCTCGTGCGCACGTACATCGGCGTGCGCGACGCCGTCGAGGACGTCATCGACCTGCTCGCGTCCTATCCGCACGATCGCGATTTCTTCATGAAGCTCCGCGCGAGCGACATCGACGCGAAGACGGACGTGGAGGTGGCCGCCTGGTTCATCTATCTGAACCGGACGGGGTTCAACGGGCTCTACCGCGTGAACCGGCAGAACCAGTACAACGTGCCCTTCGGCGATTACCAGAACCCCACGATCTGCGACGCGGAGAACCTCCGCGCCTGCTCGCGGGCCCTGAAGCACGCCTCGATCCGGGTCGCTTCGTTCGAGGACGTCGCCGCGCGGGCGCGGGCGGGGGATTTCGTGTATTTCGATCCGCCCTACGTGCCGCTCTCGGCCTCGTCGAGCTTCACGTCGTACACGAGCGGCGGATTCGGGATGCGCGAGCAGCAGAGGCTGCGCGATGTGGCGCGCGAGCTCAAGGAGCGCGGCGTGCGCGTGCTTCTGTCGAACTCGTCGGCCCCCGAGGTGTATTCGCTCTACGGAGACGGCTTCGAGCTCGCCGCCGTGGGCGCTTCGCGCGCCATCAACTGCAAGGGCGCGGGGCGCGGACGGATCCAGGAGCTCATCATCCGGTAAAACGGCCGCGAGCGTCCCTCCGAAGGGCTCCCGTTCCCGGAGCCCGGGTCCGATGAACCGCACATGCGCGCCGTTCTCCCGCATCACCGTCCAGGCACCCTCGTGCTCTCTGCGTCCCAGTGGGAAACGATCGAGGCGCTCCGCGCAGGCGAGCCCGTGACCGACGAGGCGCTGGACGCGCTGTATCCCCAAGGCATTCGCGAGCTCTCGTCGCGATTCTGGACGCCCGTCGCGGTGGCAGTGCGCGCGGCCAAGCTCTGCGCAGAGGAGGGACGGGCGCGCGTGCTCGACGTGGGCGCGGGCGTGGGGAAATTCTGCCTCGTCGGCGCGCTCGTCACGGAGAGCATTTTCGTCGGGATCGAGCAAAGGCAGGCGCTCGTGGACGTGGGCCGCGAGGTGCTCGCCGCCGTGGGAGCGAGGAACGCGCGGCTCGTGCACGGGACGATCGAGGACATCGATTTTTCGTATTTCGACGCGCTCTATTTTTACAATCCGTTCGAGGAGAACCTCGTCGCGCCGTCGTGGCAGATGGACGGGGATGTGCCCCTGTCGCTGGAGCGGTTCCAGGAGGACGTGACGCGGATCGAAGCCGCGCTCGAAGCCGCGCCGCCCGGAATGCGGGTCGTGACGTACCAGGGGTTCGGCGGGAAGATGCCGCCCGATTACGAGATCGTCGAGGAGGACCCCGAAGGCGCGCCGCACCTCCGGCTGTGGGTAAAGCAGGAGCACCGGCCGCACAGGATACCGCCCTCGCGGCGGTAGCGCTTCACGATTCGTTTCGGTCGGGCTGCACCCGCGAGCGGCTCCAGAAGGCGACGACGTCGTCGAGCGTCTCGCGGTTCCGGAGCACGGAGAGGTCGTCGCCGTCGTAGCCGAGGACGAGAGGGATGCGGCGGCTGCAATGGCGGGACCACATGCCGAGCGTATAGGCGCCGACGTCGTGGATCAGGACGAAATCCTCGGGTTCGATGCGGGGCAGGGCGATGTTCCGGGCGAGGACGTCGCCCGAGAAGCAAAGGGGGCCGACGATCGTGACCGGCTCCGTCGGCCCGGCCTTCGGTCGCCCCTCCGCGTCGAGGACATCGATTTCGTGGTGCCATTCGTCCGGGCGATAGGCGCGTCGGGTCAGGAGATCGGCGCCGAGGTGGATGACGGCGAGGCGCTCGTCGCCGGCTTGCTTGACGTATTCGACGCGGCTCACGGCCCAGCCGGCCGTCGCGTGAATGGCCCGGCCAAACTCCGTCACGAGGGAGAGGTCGTCGGAGAAGAGCCCGGGGACCTTGCTTTTCAGCGCGTCGACGTAGGCCGAGAGGGAGATGGCCTCGTCCTCGGGCCGGTAAGCGACGGGCAGGCCGCCGCCGATATCGAACGTGTGGATGCGGCCTTGGCCGACGCGGCGCTCGATGTCTTCGCGAAGCGCATAGACCCGGGAAACCCCCTCGACGAGCGTTTCGAGCGGCATGCCCTGCGAGCCCACGTGCACGTGCAGCGCGCGGAGGAGGGGGTATGCCTCGAACGCAGCGATGATCTCGTCCCGCCGCTCGATCGGAACGCCGAACTTCGAGGAGCGGGTCGCGACGCTGGTGAGCGCGATGGATCCGCCGCCGACCTGAGGATTGACGCGGAGGCCGACGAGCGGCGGGTTGACCCTCCCGAGCATCGCCGCAATCCGAGCAAGCTCGTCGAAGTTGTCGACGTTGAGCCGGAGGCGGTGCGCGAGGCTCGCAGCGATGTCGTTGCAGGTCTTCGCAGGCGAGTCGAAGACGATACGGAAGGGCTGGCAGCCGGCATGGATCGCGAGGTGGACCTCTTCGAGCGAGGCCGCCTCGAGGCCCACGCCCGCCTCGACGAGCACGCGGAGGACCTCGACGAGGGGATTCGCCTTGACGGCGACGGCGTGCAGCGTGCCCTCGGGAAAGAGCGCGTGGAGCTCGGCGACGCGCGCGCGGACGCGGCCGAGGTCGTGGAAGATGGCGGACGGGTTGTACTCGGCGTAGGGGTCGTAAGGCTCCTGCGGAGGAAGGAAGCCTTCGCTGAGGGCGCGCCGGAGCACGGCGGAGGCATCTTCCAGGCGAGTACGTTCGAGCCAACGACTCATCGGGCTCGTGGTAGCCGTGGGGGCCGTCACGTCAAGCGGCGCTTGCCGGTTGCAGGGAGGACGCGGGCACTGTATCGACCGACCATGACCGCTCTGCCCGAAGGGTTCCTCGCCGCCGTCGCCCGCGATTTCCCAGCCGATTTCCTCTCGGTCGACCCTTCCGACCTGGCCACCTTCGGTCGCGACTGGACGAAGGTGCACGAGCCGCGCCCCGCCGCCGTTGCGCTGCCTCGCACGACGGACGAGGTGTCGCGGCTGCTGAAGCTCTGCACAGCGTTTCAAGTACCGATCGTGCCCTCGGGCGGGCGGACGGGGCTCGCAGCAGGCGCCGTGGCGGCGCACGGCGAGGTCGTGGTGTCGCTGTCGCGGATGCGGCGGATGAACCCCGTGGACGTGCTCGGCGGGACGGTGCGCGTGCAAGCCGGCGCAGTGACGGAGGAGGTGCACCGGCACGTGGCCGAGCACGGCCTGACCTGGCCCGTGGATTTCGCGTCGAAGGGATCGAGCCAGGTAGGCGGGAACATCGCGACGAACGCAGGCGGCGTGAAGGTGATCCGCTACGGGCTGACGCGGCAGTGGGTGCTCGGTCTGGAAGTGGTGCTCGCAAGCGGTGAGGTGCTCGAGCTCGGCGGGGCCCTCGAAAAAAACAACACAGGGATCGATCTGCGGCAGCTCTTCATCGGGAGCGAAGGGACGCTCGGCATCATCACGGAAGCGACCCTGAAGCTGACGCGGCTGCCCGGTAAGCTCGACGTGCTGCTGTTCGCCGTGCCAAACCTCGCCGGCGTGCTCGCGCTCTTCAAGGAGGCGCGCACGGGTCCATTCGTGATCACAGCCTACGAGTTCTTCACGGAAAAGTGCATGGCGCGCGTGCGGCGGCACCGGAGCGTGCGCGAGCCGCTCTCGGCGCCGAGCGACTATTACGTGCTACTCGAAGTGGAGCGCGCCGAGCCAGACGCGCTCGAAGCATGGATCGGATCGCTGTTCGAGCGAGGCGTGGTAACAGACGGGACCCTCGCGCAACACGCAGGCGAGGCCGCCGCAATCTGGGCACTGCGCGAGGGAATCAGCGAGAGCCTGAGCGCAACCGGAATGCCCCACAAAAACGACATCGCCCTGCCCATCCAGGAGCTCGAAGGCTTCTGCGCAGAGCTCGAGAGCATCTTCGAAGCGCGCTACCCGGGCTGGGAAATCGCACTGTTCGGGCACATCGGCGACGGAAACCTACACGTGAACGTGATGAAGCCCGACGCAATGGAGAAGTCCGCATTCCTCGCGCAAACACACGAGGCCGATCACACGATGTTCGAGCTCGTCCGAAAATACCGAGGGTCCATCTCGGCAGAGCACGGCATCGGTCTCCTGAAGAAGGATTACCTCGGCTATTCGCGATCCGCGACGGAGATCGAGATCATGCGCGCCATCAAGCGAGCGCTCGATCCGCTGGGGATCATGAATCCAGGGAAGGTGTTCTAGCGGGAGGCGTGGAGCCGGGGCGCTGCCCCGGGCCCCGCGGGGGCTATTCGCCCCTCGACCCGAACCAGGGCCAGCCCTGGACCTTTGATGGAAGCACTGCGCTCCGCGCAGTTCTTCCACAGGCCGGTGGCAAGACCATGGGGGGCGTTGCCGGTCGAACCGTCAGCGCGGCTGTCTTGATGGGCAGGATCGCCTGTGGTCTTGACCCGGCCGTTCGCTGAACTGCGCATTGCGCAGTTCAGCGACCCCGAGTCCAGCGCTTGCGCTGGTCCGGGTGCAGGGGCGGACAGCCCCTGCTGGGGCCTGGGGCAACGCCCCAGCGCGACGCTCCTAATACACGACGCGCGTCCGGATGTTCGACGGCAATGCCTGGATCCTGCGGCTCACTTCGGCGGAGACGTCCTGCTCCAGATCCATGATGAGGTAACCGATTGCGCCTTCGGTTGCGAGGAACTGGCTGTCGATGTTGGCGTTGAGGTCGGCGACGACGCGGTTCACGTCGCGGAGCACGCCGGGCTCGTTGCGGTGCACGTTCAGGATGCGGTGCGTGCCCTTCACGGGCGGGAGCTCGACCTGCGGGAAGTTTACCGAGCCCGTCGTCGCGCCCATCGCTGCGAACTTGCCGAGGACGGCCGCGACTTCGCGCCCGATGGCCTCCTGCGCCTCCTCCGTCGAGCCGCCGATGTGCGGCGTGAGCAGGACGTTTGCGAGGCCTTGGAGCTCGGTCTTGAACTGGTCCGTGTTCGACTCGGGCTCCTCGGGGTAGACGTCGATCGCTGCGCCTGCGAGGTGGCCGCTCTTGAGGGCCGCGACGAGCGCTGCGATGTCCACGACGGTGCCGCGGCTCGCGTTGAGCAGGTAGCTGCCTTTGCGCATCTTTGCGAGCTCGGCTGCGCCGATCATGTTGCGCGTCTCCGCGGTCTCGGGGACGTGCAGCGAGACGAAGTCGGACTCGGCGAGCAGGGCCGCGAGCGAGGGGACGGAGCGGTTGTTGCCCATCGGCAGGCGTGCGGCGATGTCGTGGTAGAGCACGCGCATGCCGACGGCCTCCGCGAGCACGCCGAGCTGACGGCCGATGTGCCCGTAGCCGACGATGCCGAGGACTTTGCCGCGGACCTCGTAGCAATTCGAGGCGACCTTCTTCCACACGCCCGTGTGCACCTCGCGCGAGCGATCGCCGAGCTGACGGGCGAGGAGGATGATTTCGCCGATCATCAGCTCGGCGACGCTGCGTGTGTTGCTGAACGGCGCGTTGAAGACCGGGACGCCCCGGGCGTTGGCTGCCACGAGGTCGACCTGGTTCGTGCCGATGCAGAAGCAGCCGATGGTGAGCAGGTCGTGGGCGTTCTCGAGGACGCGGGCCGTGATGCGGGTCTTGCTGCGGATGCCGAGGAGCTGGACGCCGGGGAGGGCGGCGATGAGCTCGTCCTCCTTGAGCGCGCTGCTCTTCCGGGTGATGGCGTAGGTGCGCCCCTCGCTGAAGGCGTGGAAGGTCTCCGTGGCGCTCGGGTGGATGTTTTCGAGCAGGAGGACCTGGATCGTGTCGCGGGGGAGCTCGGCCGGGGCAGTGGTCATGGCGCGTCCTCGTTCGGGGGGCGCCTTGTCTACCGCATGGCCGGGCGCAGGCCAGCCGGAAAACCGTCCGGCCCCGGATGGACGTCCACGCCGTGTCTCTTTGCCTCGACGCGACGTTTGCACGACGTGCGTAGAAACTGGTAAGAAAATAGCCATGCAACGTGTCGTTCTCTTCTCGGCCGCGACGGCCGCGATCTTTGTCGCCTGTGCTGCGCCTCCGCGTTTCCAGGACATGCGCACGCCGTCCGGCGAGTTCTGCACGGACATGCCCATCTTCGCGGGCAAGACCCAGCCCGACAGGGAGTTCCATCGCCTCGAGCCGGTGCAGAGCGAGCCCGGCGCGCGCACCGAGCCCGAGCGCCTGCGGTCGCTCCGTAAGGCCGCGTGCATGGCGGGCGGTGACGCCGTGATCGAGGCGATCGAGGAGGAAATTCGCCTGCCGGATGCTTCGTACGGCAAGGTCGCCACCGGCACGGCGATCGTCTGGATCCGGCGCGAAGGCATCTCGTCGAAGCCGCTCGATCTCGGCGCGAGGACCGATGCCGACAAGGCCGTCGAGCCGGTGCCTGCGGCCGATCCGAACCCGCCGAAGGAGGCGACGCCGCTGAACACCGCGGGCGAGGTGAAGTCGCCGCCGCCCACGCCGACGGCGGCCGCGACCACGCCGCCCACGCCGACGGCTGCCGCGACGACGCCGACGCCGACGCCCACGACGTCTTCGACGTCGACGACGAAGACGAAGACCACGACGAAGACCACGACGAAGAAGTAGCCTCCGAGAAGGCGTTTCGAGGCGAGGTCGCGCGCGAGCCCTCCGCGAGGGGAGGGTCGCCCGCGGCCTCGTTTCGTTTGTGCACCAAAGAAGATCGCGACGCCCGCGAGGACGGGCGCGCGATGCGTGAGGATGTGGGGGAGGGGCGAGGGCCTCGCTCCGTTCGTCGGAGCGAGGCCTCGGGGATCAGCGCGGCGCCGTGGGCTTCGCGGGTGCGGCGCCGGGCTTCGGCGCGGCGGGTGCAGGGGCGGCGCCGGGCTTCGGTGCGGCGGGCGCGACGCCGGGCTTCTGCGTGGTGGGCGCGGGCGCGGCGCCGGGCTTGGGTTTGTCCTTGCCGTCGGCCGGTTTGTCCGCGGGCTTGTCCGCGGGTTTGTCCTTGCCGTCGGCCGGTTTGTCCGTGCCCTCTTCCTTCGGCGCATCGGGCTGCAGTTGCTCGCCGGAGCGCGGGAGCGTGCTGCTCGGCAGGGTTGGATTCCGTGTGTCGAGCACGCCGTTGCCCTTCGGCAGGATGCCGCCGCTCGGCAAGGTGCTGCCGCCATTCAGCACGCCGCTCCCGTTGATCACGCCCTCTCCGTCGAGCTGCTTGTCGCCCGGCGAGAGGACCGTATCGCCGCCGCCCACGGCCGCGCCGGGCGCGCTGCCCTGGCCCTTGATGCGGAAGACGACGCGGCGGTTTGTCTGCGTCATGAACTTGCAGTCTTCCGTGAGCTCCTCGTCCTTCCCGAGGCACGCCGAGTCGTCGTAGATGGGTTTGGTGTGACCGTACCCCTTCGCCGTGACGCGCGAGGGATCGATCCCCCGCTGGATCATGTACTCCCGGACGCTCTCCACGCGGCGCTGCGAGAGGTTGTGGTTGTACACGTCGCCCGCGCGCGCGTCCGTGTGGCCCTCGATCTCGATCGAGCGGATCTCGGGGTTGTCCCTGAGGACCGTGATGACCGCCTCGAGCACCTTCTTCGAATCGTCGAGGATGATGTCCTTGTCCGTCGCGAAGTGGACCTGATCGAGGATGACGATCTCGTCGTTCTTGATGTACGCGCCGGGGCAGCCGCCGCGGCCGCCCGCGACCATCGGGCACTTGTCGTCGCGATCGGGGACGCCGTCCTTGTCGGAGTCCGAGTCGGGGCAGCCCATGTTTTGCGGGACGCCCGGCAGCTCGGGGCAATGATCCGCGTCGCCGATGAGGCCGTCGTGATCGGGATCCTCGCTGTCGACCTGCTTCAGGCGATCGATCTCCTGCTGCTCGCGCGACTTCGAAGGTTGCCACGTGAGGCCCGCGAACGCGCGGAAGATGGGCGCGCCGAACCCGCAGTTCGCGCCGAACGTGCCGCCGACCGTGAGCCCGAAGCCGCTCGCCCACTGCCAGCGCATCGCCATGAGCGCCTCGGCCGGGACCTGCGAGGGGCTGTCGGGGAACTTCACCATCGAGACGCTGCCGTACACGCCGCCGAGCACGGACCAACCCCAGCGCTGCACGACGTACATCTCCGCGCCGATGCCGAAGTTCGCCATGTCGCCGACCTTCGTCCCGGCAAACTGTCGGTCGGGCCGGAGCCAGATGCCGGTGTTTGCCGTGACGAGCAGGCCGAAGTTGAAGCGGTAATCCGCGACGAGGCCCACGCCGCCGGAGACGGCGCCGTCGCTCGCGAACGCGTTCTGATCGCCCGTGGGCAGGTTCAAGTTGCCCGTGAGCGCCATGCCGAAGCCCTCTTTGATCTGGGCTTTGCGGTTCAGATATGGGATCGCAATCTTGGTGTTGAAACGAAGATCGCCGAGCGCGCTCGGCGAGATTTCTCCCTCGCTGCCGAGCGGCCGGAGATTGTCGGACATCTGCCAGGCGACGAACGGCATCGCCATCGTGATGTCGAAGACGTCGTAGAAGCCGATGCCCGCGAGGCCCGTGACCTGCAGACGCGCGCCGACGGCGCGGATCTCCTGGCCCGTCGTGATCGCCGCGACGGCGAGCGGATCGAGGCCGATGTCCGTGTAGATGCCGAACGTCGGCGAGAGATGGCCGACGACCTCGGACTTCTGGATCATCACGAGATCACGCGGGGCCGCGGACGGGCGGAAGGTCTGCGCGTCGAAGCGCCCTTCCTCGGCGGCTTCCGCGCAGAGGGGCGCCGCGGCGAGCGTCGCGAGCGAGAGCAAGAACGAGATCGATCGCTTCACGACTCACCTCGGAGGCGGCGACGGCCCAAAAGGGCGAGGACAGAGACGACGAGCAAAGCGGCTCCGGGCGCGCCGCCGCCGTGCCGACCGGGCCTTGCAGAGCATATCGTGGCGAGGGTGCCACCGCAATCGACGCCGTCGGGCATGGGGCCGAGCGCGCACTCCTTCGCGGTCTCGGCCTCGTTCCAGCGGCAGTGCTCGTTTCCGAGGCAGTCGACGTTCGTTTTGCACGAGGGCGTGCAGGTGTAGCTGGAGAGGTTGCACGTGCCGCCGCAGGGGCAGTGCGAGTCGGCGTAACAAGCGACGCAGCTATCGCCGTTGCAATGAGGCGTGTCGGCGGCGCACGTGGCCATGCAGGTCGCGTTGGCCGTGCAGGTGTGGGTCGCCGTGTCGCAGGTGGAGCCATCGCCGCATTGCGCGTCGTCGACGCAGCGCACGCACGCGGCGACGGCCGCGTTCTGGCCGAAGCAGAAGGGCGTGTCGCCGCCGCAGCTGTCGCAGCGCATGCCGCAGCGTTTGTCGCGGGTGCAGGGGGTGCAGGTGCCGCTGAGGCAGAAGGCGCCGTCGCCGCAATCCATGTCGTGGCGGCACTCGGCGCACGCGGTGCCGACGGGGCCGGGCAGGCAGAACGGATACCGGGGCTGGCTCGTGCCGTTGACGACGATCGTCTCGAGCGCGGTGCAGTTGACGCAGCCCTCGCCACAGCAGGTCGGCGTGTTGTTCTCGGGCAGCGTGCCCTGGCAGCGGCCGACGGAGAGGTTGCAGATGCCGCCGCCGCACTCGACGTCGGTCGTGCACTCGACGCAGCTCGGGTTGCCGTTCGGCTCGAGCGGGGCGCACTTCATCTGCTGGCCGTTCGCGCCGTCCGGACAGCAGTTGCAGGAGGCGCCGGCGCACTCGGCGCTCGTCGAACACGGATCACACTTGTGGTCGACGCAAGCCTCGCCCTTGGGGCAGTCGGATGCGCTGTTGCACTCGTCGCACGTCTTCGTGTCGGGGTTGCAGACGAAGCCGTCGTTGCAGTCCTCGTCGGTCTTGCAGGCGCCGCACTGGAGCTCGCCGTTGATGTTCACGCAGAAGGGCGTATCGCCGATGCAGGGCGAGCAGGTCGGGCCGCAGAGCTTGTCCGTGTCGCAGGGGGCGCAGAGCGCGGCGGAGTTACAGTATTGCCCCGGCTCGCAGCCGTTGTTGCCTCCCTGGTCGGCGAACTCGCGCCTGCACTGCTTGCAGACGCCGAGGTCGGGGTACGACGGGGTGCCGGCGATCGTCTGGAAAAACGCGGTCGAGGGGAAGGCCGTGAACTGCGGAAAGAGCGGGGTGATCGGGGGCTTGTTCGCTTCACGCTCGAAGTCCACGAAGTCCCCGACGAAGTAGGACATCTCCAGCGCGGCATGTTCGTTGAGCTGGGTGTAGAGGATCTCGAGCGGGTAGAGGCCGGCCTTCTGGAAGGTGACCTGATTCGTCAAGCGCCAGGTGGTTGCGCCGAGCTGGGCAGGGCGCGTGACGACGTTGTAGACGCCCTTTTGCTTGTCGTAGATGGTGAGGCTGACGGTGTCGTCCACGTAAAACCCGAAGTGAACGGGCTGGTTGACCCAATCCGCGGGGACGTTGAGGTAGCCACGCATGCGGCTGCCGAAGACCGTATCCGTGTCGTTCACGAGGAAATCGCAGCCGCCGGTCTTGCAGCCCTGATCGAGCGCGGCGTCGATGAAGTCGCCGTAGCTCAGCTTGTCAATACTGGCGTTGTTGTTCGACAGGTCGAGCAGCGTGCGGATGACGTGCTCCGTACGGTCGACGGCGTGCGCTTCGATGAACGCATTGACGTCGGCCGTGTAGTTATTCACCACGTCGCCCAACTCGCCGACGTTCAACGCGACCGCCGTCGCGGCGCAGAGGCCCGTTCCGAGGCCGTCGATCGGGTCCTCGCCTTCGGGGATCGTGACCGGCGCGGCGCTCGCGACGCGAGGAGCCATCGCGAGGAGGGCGACTGAAGCAAGGAGGATTCGTCTGAGGTCCATGGCACCGTCGGCCTTCGCGCCGCACTCCGCGGCACTGCCGCGGACACTACCACGGACTGCGCGATCCGAACAAGATCGCAGGATTACCGCGCGCCGGGGACGGCCGCGGCGGGCGCGGGGTCTCGCGCCGTCCGCCACGCATTCGTTCGTGTTAGAACCACTCCGGTCGTACTCGTTCGTAAGAATCTTCGCCGGAGCGGCAGAGCTGGGCGAGGTAGCCGACGCGCGGCAGCTCCGTGCGGATCCAGTACTGGGCCGCCGAGGCGATGCCCTCGTAGAAATCGTGATCCTGCGGGCGATCCTTCTGGTTTTTCTGCGCGGTGGCCGCGAGGCGGAGCCAGGTCCAGCCGATCACCATGGTGGAGGCGAGGTCGAGGTAATCGGCGCTGTGCAGGAGCATGCCTCGGACGTCCCCCTGCGCGCCAAGGGCGCCGAGGTGGAGCGTGATCTCGCGCATGGCCATCGCCGCGCCCTCGACGCGCTGGACGAGATCCGCGCTGACCCCCGCGTCGCGCGCGCCGTCGCAGCTGGCCGCGATCTCTTCGAGCAGCGCGCGGAACGCCGCGCCGCCCGCGGCCGGGACCTTGCGGCCGAGCAGGTCGAGCGACTGGATGCCCGTCGTGCCCTCGTGGATGCTGTTGAGCTTCTGATCCCGCAACCACGCCTCGGGGAGGTACTCGCTCGTGTAGCCGTAGCCGCCGAGGACCTGCACGGCGAGCGCGTTCGACTCGAAGCCCCGCTCGGCCGGGAAGCTCTTGGCGATGGGCGTGAGCAGGTCGAGCAGCATGCCGGCGCGCGCGCGGGACGCCTCTTCCCGGCCGTGCTCGGCGAGGTCCGAGAGGCGCGCCGCAAGGCCGAGGAGGGCGATGCTGCCCCACGCGATGGCCTTCTGGCGCAGGAGCATGCGCCGGACGTCGGCGTGCTCGACGATGGGGATCTGCGGCGCGCGCGGGTCCTTGTCGCCGTGCCGGCGGCCCTGGGGCCGCGTCTTGGCGTATTCGAGCGACTCGTGGAACGCGACCGAGGCCGTGGCGGCGCCATTCATGCCGATCATGAGGCGGGCCTCGTTCATCATCTGGAACATGTACGAAATGCCCCGGTGCGGCTCGCCGACGAGATACCCGTGGCAATCGCCGGCTTCGCCGAAATTGAGCGCGAGGCTCGGCAGGCCGCGCCAGCCGATCTTGTGGATGACGCCCGCGACCTCGACGTCGTTCGGGACGAGACCGCCCGGCGCGGGGCGGAGCTTCGGGATGGCAAAGAGGCTCACGCCCTTGATGCCGGGCGGCGCGCCGTCGATGCGGGCGAGCGTCAAGTGGACGATGTTCTCCGTGAGGTCGTGATCGCCGCCCGAGATGAAGATCTTCGAGCCCTTGACGAGGTAATGGCCGCCCTCCGTGGGCGTGGCGCGGGTCTCGACGTCGCTCAGGCTGCTGCCGGCCTGCGGCTCGGTGAGGGCCATGGTGCCGGTCCACTCGCCACGATAGAGCGGGCCCATGAAGCGCTCTTTGAGGTCGTCCGAGCCGAAGGATTCGAGCAGGCGCGCGGCGCCCGTGGTGAGGCCGAGATAGCCGTACGCCGAGAGGTTCGCCGCCATGAGATAACTCGCGGCGAGGGAGGCGACGGTGAGCGGGAGACTCTGGCCGTACGCCTCGGGCGGGCGCGTGGCCGAGAGGACGCCGAGCTCGACGAGCCGCGGATAGATGTCGTGCATCGCGCGGTGGACCCGCACGCGGCCCTTTTCGAGGCGCGGCGGGGCCTCGTCCATCGGCTTGTAGGCTGGAAAGAGAAGCTCCCGCGCGAGCCTGCGCGCGGTGCCGAGGTAGATCCCCACGGTCTCGCGCGTGTGCTCGGCGAAATGGGGCAGGGCGAGCAGGCCTTCGAGGTCGAGCACCTCGAAGAGGAGGAAGTCGACGAATCGATCGCTGACCAGGGGATTCGTGGAGGGCATCGCGCGGCGCACGTGATGCCATCCGCGAAGGCGCGTCAAGGGTGCGGAGCGTACACGGACGCGGTGGGCGTCGCGGCGCGCGGGGCGAGCGACGTGGGCACGATGAAGGAGGGGTCGATCGGCGTGCCATTCACGAGCATCTTGAACGCGGCGTAACGCGGGGCGCGCGACTCCCAGAGCGTGAAGCCGAGGGAGGCGTGCCGGAGGTCCTGCACCCAGGCCGCGATGTGCTCGTCCCACGCCGCGCCGAAGCGCGGGAGCGCGCGGGCGAGGCGGTCGAACTCGGCGATGGCTTCGTCGTGCTCGCGGATGATGCGGCGCACGGCCTCCAGCATGGAGAGCCCGCGCTCGTCGCGCAGCGCGAGGATGACGTTGACGTAGCCCGAAGCCCAGTCCTTGCCGAGGCTCCAGATGTCGTTGCCGAGGCCGACGATCTTGCCGGAGAGGGTCTTCAAGGCGAGCGCGGTCTCGTGGGCGTGGAAGTCCGGCGGGAGCTCGATGCCGCGCGCGTATTCGAGGAGGTAGCCCGTCGCCGCCATTCCAATGGTGTCGATGCGCGAGCTGAGGGCCTCTTCGTACGAGACGCGGGCGAGCCCCGCCCGCCGCTGCTTCGAGGTGCGCGCTTCCTTGAGCGCCGCCGTGCTCCAGGTATCCATGGCCTCGCAGAGGGTGTCCATCCAGGCGGGGCTCATGGTCTGGGCGAGCTCGCGGAGCAGGGCCGACCAGGTGGCGCCGAAGAGGGTGGTGACGCCAGAGGCGCTCGGCTCGAGGAGGGCCGGGCCGCAGAAGGGGAACGTGCGCTCGCGGCCCTCGACGTCGACGTCGTCCCAGAGGAGCCAGAGCGAGAGGTATTTGGCGAGCAGCAAGAGCTCGCGCGGCTCCGTGAGCGGGAACGGCATGCCCGCGTAATCGGCCGGCGCGAACGTGCGCACGATCCAGATCGAACGCTCGCCGAAGCCGAGCTCGCGGAACCACGCGAGCGTCTCTTCCTCGATCCGCGCCGCGTGCACGTTCACGAGCGGATCCGGCCACCAGTGGCGCGGGATCCCGAGCGCGAGGTCGGGCGCGCGAGGCGCCGTGATTTCCCTGGCAGGACAAACCGTGATGGTCTCGTCGGGCCGTTCCGTGGCAGAAAGCATGATCGCCCCCCAAAGCGCTCAAGCGCTGCGCTGCAACTTGTCTTTTCGCTTGACCTCGGCGAGCCAGGCGCGCGCGTCCGCTTCACGCTCGAAGAACCGGATCTGCCCGCGCAGACCCACGTGGAGCAATCGAATAGCCTTCGTGATCATCGACACGACCACGCGGAGGTGGAAATCGGCGCCGAACACGGCGGTGGCGCGCGGGTTCAGGGCCAGCATGCCGAAGACGCCGTGGCGCCGGACGAGCTCCGATACCTGTCCCGTACGAGACAGATCCACGAGCAAGTCGACAGGCTGGCGATGCCGCACGGTCTCTTCGAGCGCCGCGTTCATCCGCACGACGACGTCGGCATCGAGGTCGCCGACATACGTCACGAAGCAGGTGTCCGGCGGCTCGAAGCACATCCGGCTCGAACCAATTTCGTATCGAATCCCTTGTTCCTGCGTGACTTGAAGCACGTGAGAGCCTTTCGACAACCAGGCCAAGCGTCTAGGTCGCCATCCCCCGTGGGTGCACGCGTCATGCCGGCAAGCGTGGTCGATCGGGACACCGAGGAATCAAGCGACGGACGGGAAATTCGCGTCTGTTCGATTGACGCCGTGCATGCATTGCATGCGCGCAAGATTCCGCCGCGCAGCGTGGGTACGGCATGCACACCCCATCCAGCCGCGACGTCCGGCGAAGATGCGCCATTTCGGGCATTTGGGGTTCGTCGTCGTGAACCACGTCCCGGATGCATGCCGCATTTCGTCGTTCGGTGACGGGCGTGAGGACGAATTCGTCAATCGTGGGCAGCGAGCGACGTCTAGAACGTCCACGTGAGCGCGCCGCCGCGCGGAGAGACGAACACCGTGGGGCGCGCCCACGACGGTTGATCCGGGACGTTCCGCCCGCCGGCCACGGCGATGGGGATGCCGATCAACATGCCGAGGCCGCCGCCGAGGATCAAGCCGAGCGAGGCCGAGCGCTTCTCGGCCGCGGGGCAGTCGGTGCACTCGGTCTCGGGGAGATCCGCCCGGATCACGAGGCCCGTGACGACGCCGAGCAGGCCCACGCCGGCGAGGATGGTGCCGACGTAGAATGCCGCCGGGCTCGCCATTTTCGTCGGGCCCTCGGACAACTCCCGCTGCTCGATGGTGTACGTCGTGGGCCCCGGGCGCGGGGGCGGCGGCGCAGGTGGCGGGGGCGGGAGGGACTCGGGCTCGTCGCTGGGCACCCAGCCCGGCGGTTCGTCGGCCCGCGCAGGCGGGGCGGTCAAGGAGACAAGGCCCAAAGCAAGGCAAAGAAGCGAGAGATTTCGTCGCATACGGCCAAGCGTACCGGCCGGGGGCGCGGAGGCCAATCGAGGGCCGTTTCTAGACGCCGCACCACGCCTTCCAGAGGTCGAGGAGCCGCGCGTGCAGCGAGACCGCTTCGAGGAAGGTCCGGGCGTAGGTCGGATCCCCGATGCGCGCCGCGCGGGCGAGGAGATCGGCGCGGGCGTCTTCGAGCACGGCGCGGGCCTCGTCGTGCATGCCGAGCGCCCAGAGCGCCTCGGCGCGCGTGAGGACGATGCGCGCGTGGGCGCTCGTGTGCCTCATGCCGATCTCGGCCGTCCGCGCGAGCGCGCTCTGGGTGAGCTCGACGGCGCTCGCGAGGCGGCCCTCGGCGAGTTCGAGCGCGGCGTGGCCCGCGAGCGCCCAGATCCGCCCGAGCGGGAGGATCTCGATCAGGGGCGCGACGGCCGTGAGGAGGCGTCGAACCGCGTCGAGGTCACCACGACGCAGGTGCGCTTCGAGGACGAAGTACTGCGCGCTCACGCCGATCACGCCCTCGCTGTGCGCGGAGGCCGCGTCCGCGACGGTCGTGCCGAGCGTGATGGCCTCCTCGAAGAAGCCTCGTTCGACGAGGAGCCCGGCGCGGAAGCAGCTCGCGAGGAGCGCGGCGACGCTGTCGGCCGACGCGGCCGTGAGGGCGAGATCGAACTCGCGCTCGGCGTCGTCGTACGCGCCGAGCAGCACGAGGTCGAGGCCCACGTGGGCCCGGAGCAGCGGCAGGAAGCGTTTGTCGCCCGAGACCATGAAGTTCGCGATGGCCTCGCGCTCGATGCCGAGCGCCGTGTACGGCTCCTGCTCGGCGTTCCTGTACCAGTAGCCGCGGGCGTAGCCGAAGCGGCCGGCGACGGACGGATCGTGGGCGAGGTAGGGGCCGACGACCTGCTCCATGCGCCGCAAGAAGCGCTCGGCCATGGCGCGCTCGCCCATGACGAGCTGCGAGATGACGGCGGAGCTGTAGGCGAACGAGAGCGCAGGGACGGCGTCCTCGGCGGGCTCGGTGCGGTAGAGCTCGCGCATGGCCGCGTCGAGGGCGTCCTTCTTGCGCAGGAGCAAGGCGCTGCCGAGGGCGGCGCCGAGCGCGCGGCCGTGCTCCTTGCTGCCGGGGCGCGCGCTCTCGAGCGCCTCCAGGGCCGCCTCGTAGGCCGTCGTGGAGGAGCTCGTCCAGTTCCACGCGTCGGCCCGGATCGCGCGGAGAACCGCCACGACGTCGGCGCGTGGGCTCGCCACGAGGCCACGCTCCGTGAAGCTCACGGCGGCCGAGAAATCACCGGCCGAGAGCGCGAGCTCGGCCGCGGCCGCGAAGTACTCGGCCGAGCGCTCCGTGTCGCCCGAGCTCTCGAAGTGATCGGCGAGGATCGTGGGGTCCGTCTCGCCCGACGCGAGCAGCCACTCGGCCGCGAGCGCATGTCCGCGCCGGCGATCGCGCTCGGGCAGCATCGCGTACGAGCCCTCGCGCACGAGCGCGTGGCGGAAGGCATACTCCTCCTCGCCGAGGAAGCGGCTCTCGCGGCGGCGCACGATGAGCTCGCGCTCGCAGAGGCGATCGAGCAGGCCGACGCGGCCGTTCGGCAAGGACGCGTCGCCGATGAGCGCGGCGACGCCGCCCCACCAGAACGACTGGCCGAAGACGCTCGCCGCGCGCAGGACGCGCCGCGCCTCGGGTTCGAGCGACAGGAGGCGCGCCTCGACCATGCCGAGCACGGTCTCGGGCAGATCGCTGCCGCGGCCCTCGGCCACGGCGCGGATGAGCTCTTCGAGGTAGAAGGCGTTGCCCGCGGCGCGATCGACGAGGCGCTGGATCTCCTCCTCGGTGATGATCTCGCCCAGGAAATGCCGGACGAGCCGCTCGGCCGCGCGGCGCCCGAGCTCGCCGAGGCGCACCTCGAGCAACTCTCGATCGGCCCAGATCTTCGGGAAGAGATCGTGCAGCTCCGGCCGGGCGAGCGCGAGCACGGCGAAGCGGCGCTCGCCTTGCATCGCGAGGGCCGCGTCGACGAGCTTGATCGAGGCGCGGTCACCCCAGTGCAGATCCTCGAGCACGACGACGAGCGGGCGCACGACCGAGAGCGCCTCGACGAAGTCGAGCCACGCCTCGCGGATGCGATCGGCCATGAGCGCGGCGTTCTGGCGCGCGGCGCGGAGGTCGGGGCGCTCGTCGCCCGCGGGCGCGCCGACCATCTCGCCAAGGAACGCCGTGACGCGGGCGAGGTCGTCTCCTTCGATGTACGTCGCGACCAGCGCTTCGAGCTTGTGCCTGCGCGAGGCGACGGGCTCGCCGATGCCGATCTGGGCCATCGTGCGGATGGCGGAGCCGAGGATGGAGAAGGCCGAGCCCGCGCCGATCGGATCGCCGCGGCCGATGGCGATCGCAGGCTCGACGGCGCCGCGGCGGAGCTGCTCGACGAGCTCGTGCCGCAGGCGTGACTTGCCCATGCCGGGGAGGCCGAGCACGACGGCGACGCGCGGCTTGCCCTCGTCGAGGCCCTCTTCGAGGAAGTCGCGCACGCTGCGCAGCTCGCGCTCGCGGCCGAGGTAAGGGCTCGGCTTGCCGAGCAGCGTGCGCGTGCCCGAGCCGACCTCGCGCTCGCCGCGCAGGAAGATGCCGTCGGCACCCGCGCTCACGTCGAAGCGCACGTCGAGCAGGGCCTGCGTCGAGGCGTCGATCCGCACGGCGCCCGCCTCTTCGCCGAGGTCGAGCAGGGCGCAGGCGCGCTTCGAGATGGAGCCGAGCGCGAGGCTCTGCGACGTCTCCTCGCGCCCGGTGACGAGCACGATGCGGGCCTCGGGGGCGAGGGCGCGCAGGCGGAGCGCGGCGCGGGCCGCGCGAGCGGCCTGATCGGTGGGGTTGCCGCGACCGACGAGGCCGATGAGCAGCGCGCCGCCCTCGATCTCTTCCACGCGCGCGCCGAGCGGCGCGATCTCCTGCTCGATGGCCACGATCCGATCGCGCGACAAGAAGCGCGACGGCGCCTCCTTGCCGTCGGGGAGCGAGGGCGGGAGCGCGGCGACGATGCTGAGCAGCTGCCGTTCGCTGTCGGTGATGACCTCCGCGGAGGTCACGTGCACCTGGATGGCGTTGCCCTCGACGGGGCCGAGCGCGACGAGCGCGCGCAGGGCCGCGCCGGCGTCGGCGGGCCGGCTCGCGACGTCCTTCGAGAGCATGCTGGCCACGAGATCGTCGAGGGCCTCGGGCACGTCGGGTCGCAGGTCGCGCACGCGCGGCGCCTCGGCGAGCAGGAGGCTCGCGAGGATCGCGAACGCGTGCTCGCCGTCGAAGGCGGGCTGCCCGGTGAGGCACTCGAAGAGCACGGCGCCGAGCGAGAAGACGTCCGCGCGCGCGTCGACGCCTGCCTTGTCGGCGCGCGCTTGCTCGGGCGCCATGTACCCCGGCGTGCCCACGATCGTGCCCGTGAGGGTCAAGCGGCCTCGACCGCGATCCCGCGCGACGCCGAAATCGAGCACTTTGACGCGGTCGATCTCACCGCGCTCCAGGAAGAGGTTGCTCGGCTTGATGTCGCGGTGGACGATGCCGCGCGCGTGGGCCGTGGCGAGGGCGTCGGCGACGCGCAGGGCGAGCGTGATGCACTCTTCGAGGCGCAGGCCTTGTCGGCCGAGGCGCGCCGCGAGGCTCTCGCCTTCGAGCCACTCCATGGCGAGCCAGGGGGCGCCCGTGGGGGCGACGCCGTGGCCTTCGTACCGCACGATGTGCGGGTGGGCGAGCGTCTCGAGGACGCGGGCTTCCTGCGCGAGCCGCTCGGCGTTCGAGCTCTCCGACGCGCGGAGGAGCTTCACGGCGACGACGTTCCCGGTCTGGAGATCCTCGGCGCGATACACCTCACCCATGCCGCCCACGCCGGCCAGGCGCTCGACACGGAAGCGCTCACCGATGATGTCCCCAGGGCGCATGCGCGAACCGGGATTCTGACCCGGGAGCCTCCGGGAGCCAAGCAGCGGCGTGTTAAGCGCAGGTGAAGGTGACCGAGGACCCGCGCGCTCTTGGCGTGGTAGGGATTTTTCATGGAGGCGCTCCTCGTCCTGCTCGGCCTGGGCTTGGTGGGGTTGTTCCTGGCCACACCGATCGTCGCGGTGCTCCTGGCCATGCAGGCGAAGGCGCGCGTGAAGGACCTCGAAGCGCGCCTCGACGCGCGGGAGGCGCTCGTCGCGGAGCTTTCGCGGCGGCTCGCGCGGGTGGAGCGGGCAGAGCACGCTGCCGCGGCTCCTCCGTCAGCTCTGACGGATGCCTCGCGGGAAGCCGCAGCCCCCCCGTCAGCTCTGACGGATGCCTCGCGGGAAGCCGCAGCCCCCCCGTCAGCTCTGACGGATGCCTCGCGGGAAGCCGCAGCCCCTCCGTCAACTCTGACGGACGCCTCGCGGGAAGCCGCAGCCCCCCCGTCAGCTCTGACGGATGCCTCGCGGGAAGCCGCAGCCCCCCCGTCAGCTCTGGCGGACACGTTGCCGGCTTCCGAGGCCGCTCCCGCTCCCGCTCCCGCTCCCGCTTCCGCTCCCGTCACCGAGCCCGCCCCGTCCCTCGAAGAACAACTCGGCCTCACATGGCTCACGCGCATCGGCGCGGCAGCCTTCCTCCTCGGCGCCCTGTTTTTCTTCAAGTACGCGGTCGACAACGCCTGGATCGGACCCACGGGCCGCGTCGTCCTCGGCGCCGTCCTCGGCGCGGCGCTCCTCGCCTCCGCGGAGCTCCTGCGGCCGAAGACACGCCCGACCTTCGTGCATGCCCTCTCCGGCATCGGCCTCGCCACGCTCGTCGCTTCGCTCTGGGCGAGCGTCGCGCTCTACCAGCTCGCCCCGCCGGCCGTGGCCTTCGTCGCCGTGGCCCTCGTGCTCGCGCTCGGCGCCGCGCTCTCGCTCCGCCACCGCGCCGAGTCCCTGCTCGTCCTCGTCCTCGTCGCCGGTCTCGCGAACCCCGTCGTGCTCTCGACCGGACAGGACCGACCCGCCGCGCTCTTCGGCTACCTGCTCCTCCTCGGCTCCATGGCCCTCGGGGTCGCGCTTCGCGCCGGCTTCCGCCTCGTCCCCGCCCTCGTCGTGCCGGGATCGGCCGCGCTCTTCGTGGGCTGGTACGCAAAGTACTTCGACATCCACGGGCAGGCGCCCGCGTGGAGCGACGTGCCGCCCGAAGCGCGCATCGGGCCGTACCACGATCTTGCCGCGCGTCTCGCGCCGCTGCTCTTCGTCGGCCTCGCCTCGGCGCAGTGGTCCGCCGTTGCGCTCTACCTCGATCGGCGCACGCCTCGGAAGGTCGACGCGAAGCTCTTCGCGCTCGCCGCGCTCACGCTCTCGCACGCGGGGGCGGCGATGTTGCTCCACGATCACGTGTGGGTCCTCTCGGCCCTCGCGATCCTGCTGGGGATCGCGGCGATCGGTCTGCTCGGCGCGCTCGGGGGGACGGAGCTGCTCGCCGTGCCGATGGCCGCGGCGTTCGTGGTCTTCCTCGTCGTGAGCCACGATGTCCCCGAGGATCAACGGCTCTGGCTCGTCACGCTCTTCGGCGGGTGGACGGCCGTGTATGTCGCGGGCTTCGTGCGCACGGTCCTCCGCCGGGACCCGCTGCCGGCCGGCGCCGCGATCGCGGGCAGCGTCGCCGCCGCGCTGTTCGTCGTGCTCGCCGCGGTGCAGCTCTTGCCAGCGAGGCCGGCGATCTTCGTGGCGCTCACCTCGATCGCGAGCGCCTTCGCCGCCGCGCTCGCCGTCCGCGCACGCCACGGCGTGCTCCACCTCGTCGCCGTGGGCTTCGGGTCGCTCATGGTCGCGATCGCCGCGGGCTTCGTGCGGAATGCGGAGCCTGCGTTGCCCTTGTCGCCTTCGTTCTTCGGCGCGCTCGTGGTCTTCGGGGTCGTGCACCTCGCGGCCGTCGCGGTCGCCGCGCTCCGGACGCCTGCGCCCGTTCGCTGGAGCGCGGTGCTCGCAGGAGCGCTCGCCACGCTCGCGTTCGTCGCGGCCGCGCTCGCCTCCACGAGCGACGAGGTCCCGACGTTCCGCGCGCTGGTCACGGCGGCCGCGGGCGCCGCGGATCTCGCGGTCGCCGCGCTCGTCATGCGCCAGAGGCCCGAGGCGAGCGCGCGCCTGTCCGTGCTCGCGGGCCTCGCGCTCGGCCTCTTCGCGGCGGCGCTCGCGTTCGGCCTCGAAGGCGCCACGATCACGGTGCTCTGGGCCGCGCTCGGCTGCGTGGCGGCGGCGATCGCGGCGCGCTCGCGGGAGCGCGGGTGGCTCGTGGTCGCGTCGCTCCTGTTCGCGGCGACCTTCGTTCGCCTCGTCGCCATCGACGTGTGGGGCACGCAGGCGCTCGTGGAGCGGTTTCTCGCGACGCAGGGCAGGGAAGGGGTGCTCTCGGTGCCCTTGCTACGCAGCCCGCGCGCCGCGGGCCTCGCGGGCATGAGCGTCTCGCTGCTCGTCGCGGCGTACTTGCTCGCCGCGGGGGCGAAGCGCGCGGAGGCTGCGAAGGACGAGGCGCGCGCGTCGCTCGAGATCGCCGCGGGGATCGCCGCGATCGGGGGACACACGCTCTGGATCACGCTCGCCGTGCTGGAAGTCCGCTCTTTCGTGACCACGCTCCCCGCGCCTCCGCCCGTGCCGCTCGACGCGCCCGAATGGGAGGCGTTCTCCGCGCGCCTCACGGAGCTCCTCGCGTCGCAGGAGGGCAGGCTCGCCATGACGACCACGCTCGTGCTCTCGGTCGCGGCCGCGGCGCTGCTCGCGCTCGGCTTCGCAGCCCGGAGCGCGCTTCATCGGTACCTGGGGCTCGCCTTGTTTTTCCTCGCCGTCGCCAAGCTCGCGGTCTGGGACGTGTGGAGCGTCGAGCGCATCTACCAGATCCTCTTGCTCACCGGCGTCGGCGCGCTGCTCGTCGCCGGCGGCTTCCTCTATGCGCGCTTCAGCGATCGCCTGATCGCGCTCATGCGCACGGGCGGGACGGCGCTCGTGATCCTGCTCGTCGCGACGCGCGCGGAGGGGCAGGAGCTCGCGCCGCGCCTCCTCCCGGTCGGCAAGTACGCGTCGATGCGCGCCGTGACGGGCATCGACGCCGCCGGGGATCATCGGCTCGTGGTGGACGACGCGCTCTACCGGGCGAGCACGTCCGCGGAGCTCTTCGCCGACCTGCGGCTCGTCGACGCCGCCGGGCGCGAGGTGCCGCGGGTGGTATCGGAGATCCCGGCCCGTCTGCACGCGCCGTACGTGTCCGGCGAGATTCTGGATCCCGCATCGCTGGAGAGCGGCGCGGCGGTCGCGACGTTCCGACTGCCGGCATCCACGGTGCATTGTCGCGTCGTGCTCGACGTCGCCGGCGAGACGTTCCTCCGGCGCGTGCGCGTCGAGACGGGCGACACGCGCGAGGCGCTCGGCCTGGTCGCGGAAGGGCCGTACGTGTATCGGATCCCGCACGAGCACGGCACGGTCCAGCACGTCCTCGTGCCGTACCCGAGATCCGAAGCGCGGCTCGTGCGCGTGACGCTGCTGCCATCGGACGCGGCCGAGGCCGGCGGGCGGCTCTCGATCCGGGGCGGCTTGTTCCGCTGCCCGTCCGCGAACGACGAGACGAACACGGTCTCCGAGGTGCCGCTCGCCGTCGAGGAGATCCGCCGCGACGAGGCGGAGCGATCCACGATCGTCACGCTCGACGCGGGCGCGGAGGGCGTGCCGATCCAGGCGATCACGCTCGACGTCGGGACGGCCGAGCTCCGCAGGCGCGTCGACGTCACGGCGACGAGCTTCCGCGAGGTTTGGCCGACCGTGGGCGGCGGCGTGCTTTATCGGAGCACGCCGCGGCCGGGCGTGGTGCTCGAGTCGATGCGGCTGCCAATCGACGAGACCCGCAAGCGGTATTTCCGGCTCGTGATCCACGACGAGGACTCGCCGCCGATCGGGATCCGCGGCGCGCGCGGCGAGGTGGCCGTCCGCGAGATCGTCTTTCGCGCGTCGGCGCCCGGCGAACACCGGCTCTACGTCGGGGATCGGACCGCGACCGCGCCCTATTACGATCTCGCGGCGATCCTCGACCGCGCCGATCGGGCTGCGGAGCCGCGTGAGGCGAAGATGGGGCCTGTCCTGCCAAACCCTCGTTTCGGCGAGTCGGATCGCGCGGCGCCGCTGCCGTTCACGGAGCGGCACCGGACGGCGCTCGGCGTGGCCCTCGCGGTCGTCCTGCTCGCGCTCTCGCTCTGGGCGATCCGGCTGCTGCGCGACGCGGGGGCCGCGGACGAGGGCAAACCAGGCTGATTCCGGCGCGCGGCGCGCCTTTGCCGTGGTACCTTCGCGCCGCCGTGCGTCGATTTTTCCTCATCTCCCAGGGGCGGGCCCTCTCGTACGCGTTTTCGTGCTTCGGGCTCGCGACCACGGCGTTTGCCGCGGTTCGGGGCGGGTTCTGGTCGTTCCTGGTATCGCCGCCCGGCCTGCCCCTCGCGGGCCTCGCGCTCGTCATGCTGGGCCTTTCGATCGAGGAGACCGGCACGGTGCGTCGGATCCGGCTCGGCGCGGGCATTCGCGTCTTTGCATTCTTGCTGGTCCTCGTGGCCTGTGCCTGGGCCATCGCAGAGGGCGCGCTCGGCTCGGAGCTCGTCGTCCTCGGGGGCATCCTCTTCGGCATCGGCGCGGCCGGCGCGACGACGGGATTCGTGCACGACAAGGGCGTCCTCGCGGACATCCGCTACGGACAGGCCATTCGCCTGGAAACCATCAGCGCCGATTTCGTCTCGCTGCGGGTCCGCGGTCGCGAGATCGGCATTCCCACGTCGATCCTGCGTGGCGTGGCGCTCGCGCGGGACCTCGATGGTCGTGGCGTGTTCGTGCTCGTGAAAAGCCGCGACGACATCGTGGGCGGCGACGAGCTCCCGTGGGTCGCGACGACGCGGGAAGGGGAGACGTTCATCCTGACCGAGCACGAGGCCGGCCTCGACGCCGAGGTCCTCGCGCTGCGCCTGACGGAGGCCGCAGCGGCGGCGCAGGAGGGGGGTTATCGCTGACGGCCGGAGCGAAGGCGGCGACCGCGCAGCACGCGCGTCAGATCGACCTGACTGCCGTTCAAGCCGGCCATCGGATCATTGTCGTCGCGGCCCGTGCGTCCGATGTGCCAGACCCTGTTTTCGCCGCGCAGCCGCTCTTTTTGCTCCTCCACGGAGAGCTCCGAGCCCCCACCGGGGTTTTCGCTGCGAACGGGGCGAATGGTCGTGCTCATCGGTGCCTTTGCTTTGGCTCGTGGTGCGCGGCCTCTGGAGCATCCGCTGGATCCCGGTCTGCGTCAAGAACGGCGACCCGTTCGTATCGACCCGGCCGAAAAAGCCCCGCGCTTGACAGCGGGGACGCCCTCGGCTCCTCTTCGCGCGGGAGGGCTTCTGCATGGCCGTACAGCTCACCGGGCCGGAGGATTTTGCGTTCGCGCGGCGCTCCGTGGGGCCGTCACGCCCGCCCGAGCTCCTCGCGAAGGTCTCGCGGGCGGGCACGCTCTTTTTCGTCGTCGATCGGTACGAGATCACCTTCCAGGACGGCGGGAGCGAGACGGTGTACCTCGAGCGCCTCGAGCGTCTGCTCGGGCTCGACGAGGATCCGGACCGCGGATTTTACGAGGCGGACAGCATCGACGCGGATCCCGACGAGCTCCTGGAGAGGCTCTTCGCGACCGAAACGAAGCGCCACGTGGGCCTGCTCCGTTCCCATTTCGAGGCGCGCTCGCCCGTCGAGATCGAGGTCCACGCGAACGTCGTCTACCGGCTCATGCAGGACGACTGGGAAGCCATGCTGGCGTTCTTGAACGAGCGTCTGCCCGAGGAGGGCGCGCTTCGCGTGGAGGAAATCCAAACCTTCGACGTCGAGGCGATGATCGCCTTCGATCCGGAGGAGGACGAGCCGGCCCGCGAGGACGGGACGGGGTTCGTCATGTATTTCCACGAGCAGGACGAGGAAGATGACGGATTGCCGCTGCTCGGGCTCTGCATCCTCGCGCACGCCGTGGTGCACGACATCGAATGGATGGACGTCGAGGAGGAGCCCCTTTACGACCGCGTACTTTGGCGTGCCGGCTGATCCTCAGGGGTTCGTCGCCGGCTTCGGAGCTTGCTCGTCCTCACCGGCGCGCGCCTCCTCCTCGGCCATTCGATTCTTCCGCTCGGCCTCCTCTGCCTTCCGCTGGGCCTCCGTCATGGGCTCGGCGTGCCCCATGAATCCCTCGATCTGCTCGATCTCCTCGATTCGTTCGCGCGCGCGCCGCGCAGCGTCGGCGTAGGTGGGATCGGCCCCGGCCTTCTGGAGGAAGACGCCGAAGAGCTCCTTGGCCTTGCGTGACGCGTGCTCGGGTTGCTGCCCGCCCGCGATCGCCGCGTACTCCTGCGTCAAGATCCCCTCATTGTAATAGGCCTCCGGCCGCTCGGGCGCGCTTTGCTTCGCCTTCGTGAGCTCGCGCTGCACCTCCGCGACCTTCTGCGTCATGTTCCTATCGTCAATCTGACCACGGAGCGCGTGCGCCAGCCCGATGCGCGCGTCGTAATCGTTCGGCTGGAGGGCGAGCGCGGCGCGGTACGCGACCTCCGCCGGCGCAAACCCTCGGAAGCGCAAGTTCACGGCGGCGAAATTCATGTGCGCCTCGAAGAACGCCGGATCGATCCTGCGCGCCTCGTCGAACGAGCGCGCGGCCGCCGTGAAATCCCCGAGCTCGACCTGGATCATGCCAGCCGTGTTGTGAATCGGTGCATATCGTGGATCCTTCCGGATCGCCTGCGAGCAAACGAGCGCCGCGAGCTCGAGCACCTGCGTGTCGAGCCTCTTCTTGTCGAGCGATCCGCGCGCCCGGGGCGCCTCGGCTTTTCGCTGCGCCGTCCCAAGGTGAATCAGCGCGAGGAGGTTGTACGCGGGCAAGGCGCGATCATCCACGGCGAGGGCACTCTGCGCATATTTCTTCGCGCGCTGCGAATCCGTGAGCCCGTCCGCGTCAGGCGTCTCGCGCCCGCGTTTCAGGTGCAGCACGCCAAGGTGCACGAGCGAGGTCGCGTCCTTGAACTGAGCGTCGACCACAGCAGCCCGCGTCAACTCGGCAATCGCCGCGTCGAAGTTCTTCCCGCCCGACGCCGCAAAATCTAGCAGCGCAAGCTCAGCCCGCGCCCGGTGGAACGTGGGCTCCGCCGCGAGCGCCTTCGTGAATTGCTCCCGCGCCTCGCGAGCGAGCTCGCATCGCTGATAGGCCACGCCCGCATTGTAATGGGCGCGCGCCCGGATCGAGGCACCTTCACGGCCGTCCGCGACAGCCATGAAGTGCGTAGCCGCGGCCCTGCAGCTCGCCTCGTCGTGCTTCTGCGTGGCATCCTGCCGGGCAAGCGCGAGCAGGCCGTCCCGAAACCGCAGGGTCGCCGCAGGGGAGGCCGGTTCGTTCGAAGCTTGCGAGGCGATGGGATTCATACCGGGAGTCGCAGGGGCCGTGGCAACGCCCGCACCGCACCCCGTGAGCGCGAGCGCCGCGAGCAACGCCACTCCGATCGTCAGACCACGTCTCTCGCCCATGGCGCGCAACTTCGATGCATCCCTCTGCATGTGCCGCTCCTCCATCCTGCCCACGCGGCGACAGCGCCAGACCGTGGCCTCCGCGTGAGACGCGCTCGCCCCCGCGCGCCTTGGGCTGGGCATGGGGTTCATCGGGGGGCGTCGCGCCGGGGCGCTGCCCCGGGCCCCGCGGGGGCTGTTCGCCCCTCGACCCGAACCAGGGCCAGCCCTGGACCCTTTGGGGAAGAACTGCGCAATGCGCAGTTCTTCCCACAGGCCGGTGGCAAGACCGTGGAGGTCCTCTCACGCTGCAACGGGCGTTGCCGGTCGAACCGTCGGCGCGGGGCTGCTGGTCTTGACCTGGCCCGTTCGATGAACTGCGCATCGCGCAGTTCATCGACCACGAGTCCAGCGCTTGCGCTGGTCCGGGTCGAGGGGCGGATAGCCCCCGTGGGGCCTGGGGCAAAGCCCCAGCGAAGCGGCTTCGAGCTAGCCCACGCCTCAGCTCATCGAGGCGACCTGGTCCTTTGGTATCAACCAATCGGCGAGCAGGCTCCTTTTTCCCGGTGCAATGCCTGCGCTCGCGGGATCGGGCAGACCGAGGCGCTGCCGGACTCCCTCGATCGGCTCGGCGAGCATCTCCTCGAATGGCGCTTCGATCAGGATCTTTGCCTTCTTCCCCATCGAAAGACCGACGCGCACGTTGTGCAGGATTCCTCGCGCGTGGAGCGGCATGAGCAGCACGTTCACCGCTGCGCCTCCCCAGAGCCGGGCGAGGCTCTGGTCGCCGAACCCCTGCGCGATCATGAACGCGTAGAGCCCGATTTCGCCCGCTGGTGTCGTGGGGAAGCCGGTGAGCAGGTGGAAGAGATCGTGCGTCGTCGTGTACCGGAGTGCGTAGGGGTTCTTGGCGAACCGCTGCTTGATCGTGGGGCTCATCGTGAGCGGGCGCAGGCCGTTCCGATCGAGGAGCCTCGCGTACTCGCGGCCCACCGTGCCGTCCGGCAGCGCCCGCAATGCGTCCAGGTCGACCTCCAGGGCGGCGCGTCCCTGCGCTTGCAGCCGCGCGTTGATCTCGGGCGGCGAGCCCCCGAGCATGTCGAACTTCATCACCGCGACATCTCCCAGGCTCGCGCCTCCGAGCCACGCCCGCCAGACCTCACCGACTTGCTTCAAGCTCACCATGAGAGTCTCCCTCTTCGATGTTTCTTTCAGGGATACATCGGTTTTTTGTTCGCACACCCGCGTGCATGAAATTCCGTACGCGAAATTCATCCATGCACTGACTCAGGGCGGGTTTGATGCGCCAGGGGCTCCGGGATATCGCTGGTTCACCCACGCATGATTCCGTCTCCACCCGCCGCGCTCGCGTCGTCGCCCCTCGTCCCGAACGACACACCTCGAGAAGAAGAAGAGCCCTCCGCGGAGACGTCCGCATCCGACGAAATCATGCGCTTGCGCGCCGAGCGGAGGGCGCTCGAAGAGGAGCGCGCCCGCCTCGCGTGTGAGCTCGAAGCTGCGCGGGCGGACGCGCTTCAGGCCGAGCAGCGCCTCGAGAGCGTGCTGAACACCGTCTCGCACGAGCTCCGCACCCCGCTGCAGGCCCTGCACATCTGCCTCGAGCTCTTGCATGCGCGGATCCGCGGGGCCGCCGACGAGGTCCCGCAGGCCTGGGTGCTGAGCCACCTGGAGAAGGCGAAACGCAGCTCGAATCGCATGACCAGGCTCGTGCGCGCGCTCCTCGACGCCTCGCGCCTTCATGCCGGTCGAATCGAGATCCGGCCCGAGCGGTTCGATCTTTCCTCGCTCGTCGCCGACGTCCTCTCCGCCGCTCGCGACGAGCTCGCCTGGGCCCGCTGCCCGTGCACGTTTTCGAGCCATGGCAAGGTCTTCGGCCAATGGGATCGACCGCTCCTCGAGCTCGTGATCCACAACCTCCTCTCGAATGCCATGAAATATGGCGCCGGCCAGCCCGTGCACGTCGAGGTCGAGGGGTTCGAGACCTCGGCCCGGATCACCGTGAAGGACCACGGCCTGGGGATCCCGATCGAGGATCACGCGCGGATCTTCCAGCGTTTCGAGCGCGCCCACACGATGACGCACGTGGCCGGGTTCGGGCTCGGCCTCTGGATCGTCAAGCAGGTCGCTGCGGCCATGCACGGCACAGTGACCGTCGCGAGCCGGCCGGGCGAGGGGGCGACGTTCGTCCTGTCCTTGCCGCGGGGGCCCGCTACGGTCCGAGCTGGCTTCGAATGACGTGCAGGAGCGCTGGAACGTCGAAGGGCTTGGCCAGGACGGGCGTGCTCGCCCGGATGTCCCCGGGCAATGCCATGGGCGCGGCCGTGATCAGGACGACGGGCAGGGACGCGTAAATCGGGTCGGCGCGCAGCGCGCGCAGCATCTGCACCCCGTCCATCACGGGCATCATGAAATCGACGAGCGCGAGATCGGGCCGCGCGCTCGCGATCGCCGCGAGCCCTTCTTTTCCGTTGGCGGCCGTGACGACGCGATAGCCCTCCCAGGCGAGGACCTCGCCGACCGTCTCGACGATCGAGAGCTCGTCGTCGACGAGGAGGATCGTCTTCATCGCGAAGTGGCTCCCCCCGGCGTCACTTGCGCTTGGTTCCTTTCCGTGCTCGAGGGGCCTGGGGCGCGTTCTTCCCGCGCGCAGGGACGCCCTTCGCGGCGCCCTGCGTGAGCTCGAAGGGCCGGCCGATCACGACGCCGGCCGACGATACCTCGAATTCGTAGAGCCCGCGCGCGTGGGCGCTGTCGCGTGTCTTCGTGAGGGCGAGCAGCCTCAGGATTTGCGCCTCGACCTGCACCTGGCGGAGCGTGAGGATGTTGTGGCAGAGCGCCGAGGCGGCCTCGGTGGGCACCGTGATGTCGCCGCTGAAGATGTCCGGAGTCTCCCCGGTGAGGACCGTGGTGACGCCGAGCGCGCCGAGCTCCTCCACGAGGACCGAGAAAAATGGGGGCACGCGATCCGGATTGGCGGTCGCGCGCCGGAGCCCCGCGAGGCCGTCGATGAAGAGGCGGCGCACGCCGTGCGTCCGCACGAGGTCGAGGAGCCGGTGCCCGATCGCGTCGAGCAGGAGCTCCGCCGACGGCTGCCATTCGACGAGGAGCCCGGGGCCACGGCTGCCCTCCGTGTTCATCCCGAAGCGCGCCATTTTGGCGCGGATCGCCGCCGGGTTCTCGAAAAAGCCGAAGCAGAGCGCAGGTTCGCCCGCGCGCACACCGGCGTGGAGGAAATGCATCCCGAGCACGGTTTTCCCCGATCCGGTGGGGCCGAGCAGCAGCGTCGTCGAGCCCTCGAGGACCCCGCCGCCGAGCAGCTCGTCGAGCGCCTCGATCCCGATCGTCACGCGCCGCTCGACCTGGCTCCCCGTGCGGCGTGCTCCGAAGAGCGCCTCGAACCGCGGATACACGACGAGGCCCTCGCTCGAGATGAGATAGGTGTGACAACCCTCGAGGAAGCCCGATCCGCGGAGCTTCGCCACGGCGAGCTCCCGCAAGGACCTCGGCCCGACCGTCACGCTGCGCAGCTCCACGATTCCGTCGACCATCGTGTGCTCGGCGCGGATCGCGTGGTTCGGCTCCGTGCTCGTCAAGAGCACGACGGTGACGCCCATCAGGCCGACCCAGGCCTGCAGGTCCTGGATGAATCGCTTGTAGGCCGTGACGTTCGGGAGCGCGGCGAGCTCGGCCATGACCATCCCGTCGACGACGAGCAACGTGGCGCCCTGGGCGCGGATCGCGTCGCGTAGCATCTTGAGCAGCGCGTCGAGGCCCCCGTCGCGCAGCGCCGTGTAGCCATTGAGGTACACGACGGCCGTGCCGACGAGCGTGGGATCGAAGAACTGCATGCCGCGCATCTGGGCGAGCAGCGCTTCGTGCGCCTCGGACAGGAGCGTGATGTAGAGCGCTCGTCCGCCTTTCGACGCGTGATGAAAGCAGATCTGGTTGCCCAGGATCGTCTTGCCCGCGCCTGGCCGCCCCATGACGAGATAGATGTGTCCCTGGAAGAGCCCGCCCTGAAGGATCGTATCGAGGCCGTCGACACCGGTGCGGAGCCGGGTGGAGTAGATGGTTCTTTTCGGCTCGATCATCGGAAGCCCAAACGTGGCATCAAAGTTTCACCCTGCCAAGCCGTGGTATTTGGAACGGGACGGCGCGAGGCAGTATTCTCCCGGCCGCCGATGCTCTCCGAAGACATCCAGATCGCGCTCTCGACCCTTTCGCGCCTCCACGCGACGAACCCCGAGCTCGAAGAGGCGGTGCGCGCGCACTTCCGCGCAGGCGGCGAGAGCGAGGCCGATCGGCGCATGCTTCCCCAGGACGCCCGCGCCGCCGCGCAGCTGCTCCGGCGCGAGCTGCCGGAGCTCGCGCGTTCGGCCGAGGAGATCGCCGCGCTCGCCGCGCTCTACGGCGAGCCGGCTGGCGAGGTCCTGCTCTCGTTCTGCACGGCGAGCGCGTTCCGGCGCGACGTGCGCATGGCGCCGCTCCTCGTGGCGTTCGCCGAGACGCTCGGCCGCGATCGGATCGTCGAGGCCGCGCGCGCGCGGGTCGTCGAAGGGCCGCTGCTCGACGCGCTCTCGTGCGCGCCGCTGCTCGGCGACGGCGAGGCGCTCGCGTCGGCGGCGAACGCCGAGGCGCGCGCGCGGCTGGAGATCCTGATCTGGGAGGCGGGCGCGAGCGCGCTCGAAGTGCCCGAGCTCGGCCCCTGGCTCTGGGGATCGCCCGAGACGTTCGAGCTCATGGTCCGCGGCCCCGCGCACGGCGCGCTCCGCGGCCGCGTCCTCGCCGCGCGGTGCCTCGAGATCAGCGTGCGCGGCATGCCGCGGATGGCCGATCCGGGTCTCATCGGCCGCACGTTGCAGGTGCTCCAGCCCTTGCTCCTGCACCCCGAGCCGCTCGTTTGGGTGCACGCGGCGCGCGCGCTCGGGCGCCTCACGGGCGTGATGGAAGAGCTCCAGGGCACGCTGCTCGACTGGGTGTTCGGCGAGTCGGTCGTCCTGCGGCAGCGCGCGACGACCGCGTTCGCTTCGCTGCCCGCCGAGCGGCTCGCGTTCCTCGCGAGCCAGCTCGTGGCGATCCTCGACTCGCGCGAGGAGGAGGCGTGGGTGCTCGCCGCGGTCGCCGCTGCGACGCCGTACCTGTTCTTCGAGCGCAAGACGCTCTGGGATCGCCTCGCCCGGCGGGTGCTCGAAGGCGACGGGGGCGCGATCGCCGCGCGCGCGCTCGCGCGTGGGCTCGCGACGCTCTTCCGTCGCGGCGTCGACGATCCGGAGATCGAAGCCACGCTCCGCGCGCTGCGCGAGAAGGCGCGGTACGTGCGCGCCGCCTCGATCGACGAGACGCGCCGGTGGATCGAGGTCATCGCGGTGACGGACGTGATCGACCGCGCCGAGCGTGATCCGCTCGACCTCGAGCTCGGCCTGGAGAACCTGATGCGCCTCGCGGCGCAGTACGACGACGAGGAGGCGGACGCTCGCGCCGCGCGCTTCGCCTCCTCGCTCGCGTCGACGTTCCACGAGGCGCGCCGCATCGCGCTCGGCTGGGGGCGGCTCCGGCAGCGGGCGGCGGCGCTGAATGCGCTCGAATCCTCGGCGCGCGCGTTCGCGGTTCGACTCTGGCGCCCGCTGCTCGCGACGCGGCCCGCGGGCGTGCCCGTGGACGAGCCCGAGCTCGAGGAGACGTGGAAGACCTTGGCCCGCTCGCCCGCGGAGATCCTCGACCTCGTGGCGGAGCGGCGGCGCGGGGAGAGGACGGACGTGCACGAGGATCTCGCGCTCGAGGTCGTGGCGGTTCGTCTCGGCGGGTACGCGCTCGACGCTTGCGGGGAGGACGACGAGCTCGGACCGGGCCGGGGCCCGACCGCGCACGACACCTGCCTCTGGCTCCGCAAGCTCGAAGGGCTCGGCACGGGCTCGCGTGAGCTCCCGCCCGCCCTGAAAAACGCGCTCTCGGCGCTCCTCTGGCGGCTCGTGGACACGACGCGCGGCACGGCGCTCGGCGAGGTCGACGACGTCCGCTGGCTCGGCCCGTTCGCCGCGTGGTGGGCGCTCGTCATCGATCGGCCCACGATGCTCCGCCAGCTCGCGACCTCGCTGCCGATGATGGCGCCGAGCGCGCTCGCGCGTTGCTGCGAGCAGGCCGAGGCGCTGCGCACGGCCGTCTCGTCGGCCGAGACCGACGCGGGCTGGCCGTTCCAGGCCGAGGAGGCGCTCGTCGCGCTGCACGCCGAGGACACGGAGCTCTCGCGGGCGCTCTCGACGCTCGCGATGGCGCTCGAAGACTTTTCCGAAGCCGCGGGCCCGAAGAGCGACCTCGAGATCCTGTGCATCAAGCTCGTCCTCGCGGGGGATCGCTTGCAGGCCGCCCTCGCGGATCCGGTGAAGGCGCTGCACGCGGCGAGCGACGATGACGAGGACGCGCTCCCGCCGCGCACGACGCAGAACGCCCCGCGCGTGGCCGCGCTCGTCGCCCGCGCGATCCGCGCGCGCGAGCTCGGCATGCTCGACGTGTGGTTCGCCTCGCTCGGCCCCGTCGCATCAGCGCTCCTCGAAGGCGCGGTGCGCGGCGCGATCCGGCGGACGCCGCCGCCGCCGCCCGCGGCGAAGAAAAAGGAGCCGAAGCTCATCGAGGGCTACGAGCTGGTCAAACCCCTCGGCGAGGGCGGGATCGGCTCGGTGTGGCTCGTGCGCAAGCCGGGCGCCGACCGCCTCTTCGTGCTCAAGATTCCCAAGGCCGACGCGCTCGCCAGCGCCAACGAGACCGAGCGCGCCGGCATCCTCGCGTCGTTCGTGGAAGAGGCCAATGCGCTCGCGGGGCTGTACCATCCGAACGTCGCGAACATCATCGATCGGGGCGTCTCGGAGGGCGCGCCGTTCCTGGTGCTCGAATACCTGATCGGCGCGGATCTCAAGCAATACGCAACGCCGCGCCTGATGACGCTCTTCGAGCTGCGGCAGGTCGTGCTCGACGCGTGCGCCGGGCTCGCGGCGCTGCACGGCGCGGGCCTCGTGCATCGCGACATCAAGCCGGCGAACCTCTGGCTGCGCCTGCCGCTCGCCGGCGGCGAGCGGTTCGACCCGGAGAGACACCGCGATCCCGGCCGCGTGCCTCCGCTCTCGACCGTGGTCATCGATTTCGGGATGGTGCGGGCGATCCGCGTCCCGCCCGAGGTCGGAGGCCGGTTTGTCGCGGGCACGCCCGGCTACATCGCGCCCGAGCAGGTGCTCGATCCGGTGGAGCTCGATCCGCGCTCGGACGTCTATTCGCTCGCCGGCACCATTTACAACGTGACCACGGGCCGCTCGTTCTTCGACGAGCTCACGGGCCGCGACCGCATCCTCGCGCACATGCGGCTCGATCCTTTCGACGACGCCGAGCGCCTCCGCGGCTTCCCCGCGGCCGTCGCGAAGCTCTTGCGGGCCGCGACCACGCGGGAGCCGGCCGAGCGCCCGTCGCCCCTGGAGTTCGGCCGCGAGTTCGCGGCGGCGCTCTGAGCGGAGACGTTCAATCGGCGAGGACGGAGATCGCAGCGAAGAGCACTTGCCCGTTCGTCTGTGAATCGACGCGGACCTGATGCACGTTTCCGGCGCGGAATGCCTCCAGCATTTCGTCGGGGCCGAGCTGGAACGAGCCCATCGGATCGTCGTCGACCATGTCGTCGTCGAGGAGCTCCACGGCGAGGCGCGCGCTCCCGTCGAAGGCCACGTTCTCGAACGTGGGCGGCCCCGAGAATTGCGGGGTGAAGCTATCGGCCTGGCCCTTCAGCGGGACGGGCGAGCCTTCCAGGGCCCCGACGATCTTCGCGCGCCCTTTCACGTCGGGTTTGTCGAGCGCCTCGTTTGCGGGCGCGGCGAGGGCCTTGGCGATCTCCATGTAGGGCACGCGGCCGCGCAGGAGATTGCCGAAGAGGTCGATCTGGCTCGCGTCGATTTGCCCGACGCCGTCCCAGAGATCGCCGCCGAATCGGCAGGGCGCCACGGTCACGCCGTGCAGCATCACGCGCCCCGCGGCGGGCATCGATCCCGCGTACGATTCGGCGCCGGAGGCGGCGGGGGAGGGCCCGCAGCCGACGAGGAAGAGCGCAACGAGCAGCGTCCACCGCATGGATCACGACGGTAGGCGGCCTTCGAGGGAGCGTCAACCGGACGGCCGCTTTCGAGCGCGCCCCGCTTTGTCCCCTTGCAATCGGCGGAGCGCCGCGGTGTCATCGAGAGCGCTCCCATGACCGATCTTCCTTCGCCTCCGACGGCCCAGGCCCTTCCGCTCGACGACCACTACGACGAGCTGCTCGCGTCGATCCGCGCGCGGTTCGGAAAGCTCACGAAGGGCAAGCCGAGCCTGTTCACCACGCATGTCCCGGCGCTTTACCAGGTCTTCCTCGACGCGGTGCCGAACGAGCTGCGGCCCGTCAACACCTGCTCGACTTGCAGGCGCTTCGTGAATCGATATGGCGGCCTCGTGGTCGTCGATTCCGACGGCAAGGCGCGGCCTGCGCTCTGGGATCCGGAGACGGCGCCCGAGCCGTACACGAGCGCGATCCGGGCGCTCGCGAAGGCCGTGGCCGAGGCGCCGATCGACGGCGTCTTCCTCTCGGACGAGAAGGTCTGGGGCGCGCCGCGGACGGGCGATTGGGAGCACATCGCCGTCACGCCTTCGAAAGACCTCCTCCACGCGCCCTCCGTCCTCAAGACGAACCCGCAGCTCATGGCGGAGAAGCGCCACGATCATGAGACGCTGCTCCGGGGGCTCGAAGCGTTCTCCATCGACGTCGTCCAGCAGGCGCACAAGCTCGTCTCCACCGAGTCGCTGTATCGCTCGGAGGCCGTGCTCGGCGTCGCGAAATGGCTGCTCGATCTGCACGAGGCCCGCCGCGCCGCGAAGAACCCGCGGACGCGGGACAACCTCACCTGGCTCGCGGTCGCCCGCGCCCCGGCCGGCTTTTGCCACGTGCGCAGCAGCATGATCGGCACCTTGCTCGAAGACCTCGCGGCGGGCATGCCGTTCCAGGAGGTCAAGAGCCGGTTCGCCGCGAAGATGCACCCGCTCCAGTACCAGCGCCCGACGGCGGCGCCCTCGGCTGGCAACCTCGCGCGCGCCGAAAAGATCGTCGAATCGCTGAAGAGCGCCGGCGCGATGGAGCGGCGCTTCGCCCGGCTCGGCGACATCGAGAGCTTGTGGATCCCGAAGGACGAAAAGCCAAAGGGGCAAAAGCCGGGCGTCTTCGACCACCTCAAGCCCGCGGCGAAGGTCGCCGTCGACGTCGACGTCCCGCCTGTCACGATGACCTGGGAGAAATTCGCGCGGACCGTGCTTCCGGAGGCGGAGAGCATCGAGTTTTTCGTCCCGGAGACGAACCAATCGTACATCGCGATGGTCACGGCCAAGCACGCGGACGCGCCTCCGCTTTTGCAATGGGATTTCGAGGACCGGCGGAATCGCGTCAGCTCGTACGTGTACCACAACGGCTCGCCGCCTTCGCGCTGGAACCTGAAGCCGAACGTGTACCATCCGGTCACGGCCATCGCGCTGCAGCCGTGGATGTGGAACCCGACGAAGGTCCTCACGCACCACGGCGCGGGCGTGGTCTTCTTCCTGAAGGACGCGAGGGATCGGGATTACAAGCAAGGCGCCGGGTTTTTCCCGAGTTATCTACGGAGCGAATACCACGAGATTCGCGCCACGATGGAGGCGTACGCGCAGAGCGCGGTCGTCGAGGGCAAGGAGACGGCCGAGGCCTGTGGGATCAGCCTGGTGAAAGGATCGACCTGGAACCTGAGCTTCCGCGTGACCTCGAAGGGCGGCATGCGGGTCGTGTACAAGCTCGACCGCTGGGATTGACGGTCAGAAGCGCCGCGCCCATTCCGGCGCGGGCTTTCGCCTCGGCATGCGCTCGAACATGTGGGACCACGTCTCGACGAGCTCACCTCCGCGCAGCGCGCACACCACGAGCCGCCCGTCCAGGGTTGCGCCGTAGACGTGGTCTCGATCGAGCCAATCGAGCCATACGTGGTCCGGGAGCGGGATCTCCCGCCCGTCGTTCCCGACGAGACGATAATAATTTCGATATCGCTCGACCCGTCCTTCGCCCTGATCAAAGGCGCTCTGCATGACCCGCAGCGCCTCGCGCCCCCCGCCCGGACGGGGTTTTTCGAGCACCGCGCGCCGACGCTCGTCCCAGATGTCGCCCGGATCCCGCGGCGGAGAATCATCAGCTTCGACAAACCCGATCCGCCGCTCCGCCGCGAGCTGGATGGACGGGGTGCTCTCGATGTTCCACGGGCACAGATCCGCGACATCGGCGCCGCGATGCAGGTACCCGCGGGCGTGGATCTCCGGGCGGCCGGAGGCGCGGGAGGAGAAGAACATGCCACGCGTCCAGGTCCCCGCCTCACGCCAGGCGAGCACGCAGGCGAGCCACGGGGCGCGCGAGAGGCCGCTGAATTGATGGGGCCAGTCTGGATCCCCCGGCGCCTTCATCGCGAAATAAAGCAGATACCGCCCGTCCGGCGAGAGATCGCAGCGCCGGGGGTAGAGCGTCCCGAAGAACATGCCTCCGGGCTCGACGCGCTGGGCCTCGAGGTCCCAGAGGTGGAGCGACCAGCACTTCTGGCGGTGCGTGACGAAAATGAGCGCGCGCGGCGCCTGCGAGGCGCGCAGGATGTAGATACGCGGAAACGTGAGGGTCTCGCCGGCCATGCGCCGCTCGTCAGGGAACGGGGCTCCACGAGGCGCCGCCGCCGTACGCGATGAATGCAGGGACGGCCTTCGTATCTCGGGTGTCGACCACGACGACGCTTCGCATCGTCGGCTCGCAGCCGACATAGGGGCACAACGACAGCGTGAAGGCGAGGTGGTGATCGTCGGGCGCCCACGCGGGCTCGAACGCGCTGTAGAACGGCCGCGGGAAGGCGTCGGTGAGCGGGCGCTCGCCGTTGCCGTTCGCGTCGAGCAAGGAGATCTCGTTCCGATAATCGGCGCCGAACCCGCCTTCGCGCACGGACCACGCGGCGGCGACCTTCGTTCCTTTCGGAGAGACCTCCGGCTGCAGGACGCCTGCGACCCAGAACGAGCCGAACCCGCGAATGCCGCTGCCGTCGGGCGTCATCGTGTAGAGCGAGGAGCGCTGGCAGCAGAACGCACCCGCCGGGCTCGCCGAGAACAGCAATCGATCGCCGAGCGACCGGGCGCCGCTGAACATGTGATTGCCCGCGTCGGGCCAATGCCGGATCCGCCGCGTGGCGACGTCCACGGAGGCGAGGTGCTCCGCTTCGAACCAGCCCGCGACGAGATAGAGCGTGTCGCCTTTGGGCGAGAACGCCGGATGATCGAAATAGTCCGGCTCGCCCACGCGATGATCCTCGCCGCTCGCCACGTCGACGAGGTGCAGCTCCTGCGACGACTCGTCGGACGACCCGCTCTTCGCGATGTACGCGACGCGGCTGCCGTCGGGCGTGATCACGAACGGCGGCACGATGCCGAACACGCCCGTGAATTTGCGGGTGATCGGCCGCTGCTCCGTCCCATCCGCGTTCATCAGGAACACGCGCCAGACCATTCCGTCGCGGTTGCTGAGGAATGCGATGCGCTTCCCGTCGCCGAGGAACACGGGCGCGATGTTGCGCTGCGCCTTCTGCGTGAGCTGCGACTCCGCCCCCTTCGCGAAATCATACGTGAAAATATCCCCCGAGCGCGTGAACGCGATGCGCCCGGACGAGAGCCCGAGGTCCTTGGCGAGCCCGAGCCGCGGCGGCTTCTTGTGGGCCTCGGGCGCGCCGAGCCCCTCATACGCCTTCACCCAGTCGTCGAACGTGCCGATCGCCTTGCGCGGCGTCTCGGGAGGCGCCGCGGCGGCGGATGACTCGGGCGGCGGCAAATACGGGGCCGTCGTGGGCTCTGGGGTCGCCGAGCCGACGACGGCGGCGGTGCTCGGCGAAGGCGCGGCGGCGCTGGCCGTCGGGGCCGCCGCAGAGCCCTGCGGGGCGGCCTGGTCTTCATGGTTCGTGCCTCGGGGCGTGCACGCGACGAGGGGCAAGCCGATGAGCGCGGCAAACGAAAAACGAAACATCACGGCGCGGCGGACGATACCAGAAGGCGCGGTCGCCCGTAAGGGACGACCGCGCCTTCTCTCACTTCGTCCGTCGATAGGTCTGCCGCATGAACTCGGTCCACGTCCCGTCCTGGCCCTGCATCTCCGACCGCAGGACGCGCTCGTCGGCGCTCGTGATCTCGATGATGTCCTTGTACGGCGTCATCTTGCCCGGCGTGGAGAAGTCCGGGCCCTCGGCGTGGAGCGTCAGCACCTTCTCGTCCGCGTCCAGCGAGCCGTCGTGATAGACCCACAGGTATTCCATCATCGAGCCGACGAACGTCCCGACGAACGCCTTCTTCGCGGGGTCGTAGCCGAACGTCCACATCATGTGGCCCATTTCGCCGCGCGCCTCGCAGAGCACCCAGATGTCGCCCATCGGGCGCACGATCTCGGTCCCGGTGAACTTGTGGAACTTGCCGGGCTCCATCTCCGCGTTGTTCTCGTACGTCCACTCGCCCACGAGCTTTTGCAGCCAGCGATGCTCTTTCTGCGGTTCGACCTTCATCCCTACCTCCCTTGGAGACGATGGTTCGTGGTCAAACCATGAGACGTCCCGGCCGTCAATAGGGGAAATGCGCCGAGCATCATCCCGGCCAAACTCCACGGCGCGGAGCCGCGACAGAGCAGACTCACGAACGGACCCAGGAGTGTCCGCGGGGACGATCATTTCATCAAGAGAGGCGCATGACGCTCGAAAAAAGCAAAGACGGTCGACTTCGTCACGGTGAATCGTTCCCCGAACAGGGCGTGGAGCGGAGCCGCGACGTGCGCGGCTTCCTTGCGGTTCATGAGGCTGAATTTGGAGGTTTGGCCCTCGTCGGTCACGAGCAAGAGCTCGTGCGCCATCGCCGTGAGGTGCAGGCGTATGCCGCGGACGCGGTCGCAAGGGACCCGCTCGACGCGTTTTGCCTTCGCCACGAGCTCGTCATACCACGCTTCGGCCGTTCCGCCTTTCGGCCGACGAGGCCCGACCACCTGCTCGCCGATCTCGCCGACGACGTCGAGATTGGCGCGGATCCCCGCCTCGGCGCCGGCCTTCACGGCGGGGAGCATGCCGAGGTCGCACTGCACGATCTCCGCACGGAAAAAGAAAAAGACCCAGTTCGACAGGCCGCCGCGGGAGGTGAGGCCCGTGAGGACGATGGGGCCTTCCGTCGTGGGACTCGTGTGCATGGGGGCAAGAAACAAGAAGAGGGGGGGACTGTCAATCCGCACGATCCCCGCAATTCCTTCGCTCGACGAGCGGCCCGGCCCGTAGGATGCTTGGGTCGCAATGCAAGCCCAAAAACCCCGGCTCTACGGCATCCCGTTCTCCCCCTGGTCCGAGAAGGCCCGCTGGGCGCTCGACCATCACCGCATCGCGTACGAGGAAGTCGAGCACTACCCGATCGCGGGCGAGCTTCGGCTGCGCATCCTCCTCCGCAAACCCACGGGGCGCGTCACCGTCCCCATCCTCGCCGATCACGGCGTCCTCTTCACCGACTCGTTCGACATCGCCCGCCACGCGGACGACGTCGGCGCGGGGCCGAAGCTCTTCCCCGCGGGCCGGGAAGCCGAGATCGAGGCCTGGAACCGTCGCAGCGAGGCGACGCTCGCGGCGCTCCGGGCCATGTTGATGTTGAGGCTCGTCGACGATCCGACGTTCGCCAAGGCGGCCCTGCCGCGCACGACCCCGAAGGCGATCGTGCCGCTGCTCCTGCCGATCGGTCGTCGCGCCATCCAGTTCTTCGTCACGAAGTATCGAATGCGCGAGGGCGCAGAGACCCACCGCGCTGTGGCCGAGGAGGGGCTCGAGGCGCTCGACAAGGCGCTGCCCGAGGGGCAGAAGTATCTGCTCGGCGCCGCGTTCTCGTATGCCGACATCGCGATGGCCCTCGCGCTCCAGGGCGTGAGCCCAGTCGACAAGCGATTCATGCCGACGGGCCCCGGCGGTCGCGCGGGCTGGACGAATCCGGAGCTCGCGGCGCGGTATGCGCGCCTCGTCGCGTGGCGCGACGAGCTCTACGAAAAACACCGCCGGTGGGTGTGAACGTGCCCCGTGGGTGAGCGGCGTGATCACCTGCGCCGCGCCCCGGTGATGTACGACGAGCTCCTCCCTTTGCTGCTCGCCCTCGACGGAATACGCCAGAACCCCGCGTATCACCCCGAGGGCTGCGCGCTCTACCATTCCCTCCAGGTCTTCGATCTCGCGCGCGCCGCGTGCGCCGACCGCGCGCTCTGGGCCGCGGCGCTCTTGCATGACGTGGGAAAGGCGATATCCTCGCAGGACCACGACGCGCTGGGCGCCGATCTGCTCGACGGCCTCGTCTCGCCCCGCATCGTCTGGCTCGTGCGCCACCACCTCGACCTTTTGCACGACCCTGGGCCCACCAAGCGCCGCCTGCGCGGGACCGCCGCGCTCGCCGACCTCCAGCGCCTGCGCCGCTGGGACGTCCTCGGTCGCTCTCCTCACGCCACCGTGATGTCTCCCGAAGACGCGCTCTCGATTCTTTTCGAGGGCGCAGACCTCTCCCTCCTCGACCCCGGCGGCGAGCCCGCCCCCATCCATGACCCACGAAAGGAGCTCTTCTGACGGCAAGAGGCGCCGCGCCCGCCTCGTCGCGGACCTCGACCACATCGACGCGTCGCGCCACCTCTATCACGACGACGAGGCCTCCGAGGCGCGCCTTCGCCTGCAGGACGCCGTGCGCGACGCCGTCGCGACGGTCTTGACGGACAAACAGCGCGAGGTCGTCGAGGCTTATTTTTTCGAAGGCCTCTCCCAGGGCGAGATCGCGCGCCGCCTCGGCGTCACGCAGCAGGTGGTGCAAAAACGCATCTATGGAGCCGGGCGCGACGGTCGCACCGTCGGCGGCGCGCTCCGCAAGCTCCGGGACGCCCTCGCGCCGCTCGTGGCGCCCTCGTTTTCCTCATGAGCAGCGAACGAGCCGGAGGGCTCCGCGGCAGGATCGCCGCGGAAGCCGCGCGCCTCATGTACGAGGAGGGGGTCAAGCAATACTTCACCGCGAAACGAATGGCGGCGAGGCGCCTGCTCGGCCGCGCGGGCGGCAAGAATCTGCGATATCGGCCGCAGGATCTGCCCTCGAACGGCGAGATCCGCGAGGCCTTGCTCGCGATGGCCGAGCTCGCCGAGGGTGAACGGCGCACGCGCCGCCTCTTTGCCATGCGCGTCGTCGCCCTCCGCGTGATGCGCGCCCTCGGCCCGTTCGAGCCGCGCCTCATCGGATCCGTGAGCACGGGGCACATCCGTCGCGGCAGCGATATCGACATCCAGGTCTTCACCGATGACGAGGACGCGCTCGAGCGCCACCTCGTGGGCCTCGGCTGGTCCTTCGACCAGGAGCGGGTGAGCATCTTCAAATTCGGTCAGATCCGCGAATACGTGCATTACCACGTCGCGGAGGTGTTTCCGGTGGAGCTCACGGTCTACGAGCGGCGCGAGTTGCGCTTCCGGCCCCGCAGCAGCACCGACGGGAAGCCGATCCAGCGGGTGAAGGTGACGGCGCTCGAAGCGCTCCTCGTCGAGGAGCACCCCGAGGCGTGGGCGCAATACGAGGCCGAGGGGATCATCGCGCATCTGGACGAGATCCTCGCCGAGGAAGACGACGACGACGCGCCGCGGCCGGGGCCTTTCGACGGCCTCCTCGCCGAGGACCCCGTCGAGGAGGCGTGGCCGAGCGGAGCGGAGGACGAGCCGGACGAGGCTTACGAGCCTCTCCCGGGTTTCGAAGCGTACTCCGATTGACACCGCGCTACGACCCGGTTATGGCTTGGGCGAGGGGAGTGCATGCATATGCTACCGCCTGGACCCGAGCACCTCGGCTGGATCGACACCCTCCGCTGCACGTTCGGGTCCCCGGCCCCCGTCATTCGCCGCCTCGCCGCGCAGCACGGCGATCCGTTCCGCGTCCGCACCTTCAATGGTCCGATCACGTTCATCGGCAATCCGGAGGGGATCCGCGCCATTTATACGGCCGATCCCGAGACGTTCGAGCCGTTCGCGGTCGAGGTGACCGAGCCCATCTTCGGGCGGACGTCGGTGGTGGTCTCGACCGGGCCGCGCCACCGCCGCGATCGCAAGCTGCTCGCGCCCCCGTTCGCGCCGGCCGCCGCGAAAGCATATGCGGCCGTCGTGGCGGAGGTCGCGCGCGAGGCGGCCTCGCGGTGGATGCCGTGCCAGCCCTTCTCGATGCTGGAGACCACGCAATCCATCGCGCTCGACGTCGTCATTCGCGTGGTGTTCGGGGTGAAAGGCGAGGCGCGGATCCGTGACGTCCGCGCGGCCGTGCTGGATCTCATTCACGCGCTCCATCCGCTCGTTCTGGTCATGCCGGCGATCCGGCGCCCCTTCGGCGGATTCGGCCCCTGGGCGCGGATGCTCCGGGCCACGGCGGCGCTCGACGCGCTCCTGACCGGAGAGGTTCGCGCCCTGCGCGCCTCGGGCGAGGAGCGCGCCGACGTGCTCGGGCTCATGCTGAAGGCGCGTTGCGAAGATGGCGAGCCGCTCGGCGATCAGGAAATCCTCGATCAGCTCCGCGCCTTGCTCTTCGCGGGCCACGAGACCACGGCCGTCACGCTGGCCTGGGCTTTTTATTGGCTCCACCGCGAGCCCGACACGCTCGCGCGGCTGCTCGCCGAGATCGACGCCCTCGGGCCCGAGGCCCCTCCTGAAAAACTCCTCGGCTTGCCTTATCTGGAGGCCGTCTGCCTGGAGACGCTGCGCATCGTCCCGCCCGTGGTCAGCGTCGGGCGCGTTCCACGAAAAACCTTCGCGTTCCTCGATTACACCATTCCGCCGGGGGAGCCTCTCGTCGCAACACCGCTCCTCGTGCACGCGCGCGAGGACCTTTATCCCGAGCCCGATCGATTCCGACCCACGCGGTTTCTGGAGCGGGACTTCTCCCCGTTCGAGTTCATTCCTTTCGGTGGCGGATCCCGCCGCTGCCTGGGGGCGACACTCGCGATGGTGGAGATGAAAATCACGCTCGCCGTTCTTTTGCGGGAGTATCAGCTGCGGCTCACGAGCACGGCCCCGGTCGAGCACGTGTCGCGGGGCATCACGATGGGGCCGCGGGGCCGTGTGCCCATGATCCTGGAAGGACGCCGGATCGAACGGCGGGCCGAGAATGCCAGCTCGCAGCAGGGGCTTGCATCGCCCGCGTTTCCGCGATAAGGTAGAGTCCTCATGCGAACCTCTCGGCGAACGTACCTCCACGCTGCCCTCGCGCTCCGTTGCGACGGCCGCTGTTGTCGTCGCTGAGAAGCGTTCCTGAAAGAAGAGGCCTGCGAGAGGCACGCGCGCGCCGCCGCGTCGGGCATACGTTCGCCCGTTGATCCGGCGCGCCTCTGCGCTTTCGTGGCCGCGGGAGCGCCGCGCGAGGACAGCACGCCGAGGCACGCGCGCCGATGAGGCGCCATGCATGCGGGCCATTTCGTCGTATGTCGCGCGGGGCGCTTCCGCTTTGGTTTCGTACGTCGACGACCAAGGAGGATGTTCCATGGCGATCCAGATTTTCGATACGCTCTCACGACAGAAACAGGCAGCGTTCCCGGGCGGTGAGCAGCGCGTCGGCATGTACCTGTGCGGCCCCACCGTGTACGGCGACGCGCACCTCGGCAATGCGAAGACCGCCGTCGCGTTCGACGTGGTCCGGCGATGGCTCGAATACCGCGGACACCACGTGCGATTCGTGTCGAACGTGACCGACGTCGGACATATCACCGAGGACGCGCTCGACGAAGGCCGTGATCGTATCGCCGAGCGCGCGGCGCTCGAGCGCGTGGAGCCGATGGAGATCGCGGATCGGTATTTCTGGAAGTACTTCGACGAAATGGGCCGGCTCAACGTGCGGAGGCCGGACGTCACGCCACGCGCGAGCGGCCACATCCCGCAGCAGATCGAGCTCGTCGAAGAGCTCCTCGCGCGCGGCCTCGCCTACGTGGCGGACGGGTCGGTGTACTTCCGGGTCGCGGCGTTTCCCGGGTATGGAAAGCTCTCGCGGCGGGTGATCGACGAGCTGGCCATCGGGACACGGGATCTCGTGCGGGGGAGCAAATCGGACCCGCGGGATTTCGCCTTGTGGAAGAAGGCCGAGCCGTCCCACGTGCAGCGCTGGAGATCGCCCTGGGGCGAGGGGTTTCCAGGCTGGCACCTCGAATGCTCGGCGATGAGCTTGCAATACCTCGGCGAGGGCTTCGACATCCACGCGGGCGGGCTCGACCTCCAGTTCCCGCACCACGAGGCGGAGATCGCCCAGGCCGAGGGCGCGGGCCGGCGCTTCGCGCGGCTCTGGATGCACGGGAACATGTTGACCGTGAACGGAGAAAAGATGTCCCGCTCGAAGGGCAATTTCATCACGCTCGAGGACTTTTACGCGAAGCACGATCCGCTCCTCTTGCGGTTTCTCTTCGTGCAGAGCCATTACCGGGCGACGGCGGAGGTTTCCCCGGAGACGTTGTGCGCGGCGACCTCGGGGCTCCGTCGATTGCGGGAGCTCCGGCGCGAGCTCGCGCGGCGCGCGGGCGGAGGGCCTCCCGGCCATGCCGAGGCGCTCGAAGCGCGGCTTGCATCGGCGCGTGCCGCCTTCGAGACAGCCATGGACGACGATTTCGACACGCCCACCGCCCTCGCGACCCTCTTCGTGCTGGCGCGTGATCTCCAGGCGGCGCTCGCGGGGCCCGTGCCGCAGGGCACGATTCTCCACGCGCTCGAGCTCGTGTCGTCGCTCGGCGAGGGCGTGCTCGGGCTCTTGCCCGAGGAGCGGGACGCGCCGGACGCGGAGCGCTTCGATCGGGTGATGGCCCTCCTCCTCGCGGAGCGGGCGCGGCACCGCGCGGGGCGCGATTATGCGCGCGCCGACGCGCTGCGCGCGGGGCTCGCGGCCGCGGGGATCGAAATCGAGGACGGGCCCGAGGGGGCGCGGTGGACCCTATCGGGATGAAAACGTGCGGCGCTCACCTCGTCGGCGCGCGGCGGACAGGCTCGATTGTCATCGTGCGCCCCCCACGTTAGTCTGCTCGGCATGCCGAGCCGAACCACGAGCCTCACGTCTACGTTCGTTCCCTTGCTGCTCGGCGCGCTCGCCGCGGCGGCAGGCTGCGCCTCTTCGGCCCCGGTCACCCCTCCGGCCCCGTCTCCGCCCGTCGCCGCGCCTCCCGCTGCGGCCGCGCCCGACAGCGGCGCCAATGATCCGCGGGTCCAGGCCGAGAAGCTCGCCGATCCGGCCGCGCGCGACCTCGCCGTGCACCGCCTCGTTCAGCTTTTCGACGACGCGATGTCGAAGGACGACAAGGATCCGAACGGCCCGAACGTCAAGCCGCTGCGCGACGTGATCATCGAGCCGATGTCGCGGATTTGCGCGGGTGGCGATCTCGACGGGACGATGCGCTCGAAGGTCGTCCGGGTCCTCGCCGATGCCCGCGATCCGCGCGGCGCGCCGTGCCTCATCGAGGCGCTGAAAGGCTACACGCCGAGCGAGAACGAGGAGGACGTCCGCGCCGCGGCGCGCGCCGTCGCGGAGATGAAGCCCAAGGGTGTGGCGGGGCCGCTCTTCGAGGTCTTCACGAAGCTGCGCCACTCGAGCGCCAAGGCATCGCTCGTCACGCGTGACGTCCACGACGCCCTGCTCGTGTTCACGGACCCCTCGTGGGAGGCTCCGTGCATCACGATGATCGGCAGGCCGCTCGCCAATCGCAAGGACATCAACGTCCTGAAGGACGAGCTCTACTGGCAGATCACCTGCTCCGAGATCCTCGGCCGGATCGGGAGCACGAACGCCGTCGATCCCCTGATCAAAATTCTGCTATCGCCGGTGAAAGCCGACGCGCAGGCGACCGCGATCTACGGGCTCGTCAAGATTGGCAAGCCCGCGATCGAGCCGACGATCAAGCTCCTCCAGGGCGGACGCGCCGACCTCGTGGAATACGCGAAGACCGAGTATCTGAAGGCGAACACCGGCGACGAGGGCGATGTGCCCGACGCGGCCAACAAGCAGGCGAAGACGTCCTACGTCGCGCCCGCCGCCCTGCTCCTCGGCAGCATCGGCCGAAGAGAGGCCGTGCAGCCCATGATCGACGCCCTTGCGAAAGCCGACGACGTGAACAAGGTCGTCATCGCCCGCGAGCTCCTCAAGCTGCCCGTTTCGAAGGCGAGCCTCGAAGCCGTGCAGCGCGTCTTCGAGAGGACCCCGATCTCGATGACGATCCCGCCCGGCATGAGCGCGCGGGAATCGCTCCTCGAATCCATGACCTTCGTCCTCGACCCGGGCCTCGTACCCTGGATCGTGAAGACGGCGATCGGCGCGAAGGGAGAGGACGCCGACGTCGAGCCGGTGCGCGCGGCGGCGCTCTTCACCGCCATGAAGACCATGAAGGCCTCGCAGGTCCCCGAGGTCGACAAGCTCTACAAATCCTGGATCGCGGGCCCCGACGGCAAGCGTTCCACGCTCGGCAAGGGCTACGAGAAGGAATACAAGATCGCGACCGATCTGTTGAAAGAGTGCGGCGACTCGCTCGATTGCTGGTTCGGCAAGCTGAGGGATCCGAGCTCGCACGTGGAGGCTCGCCAGTTCGTCGCCATCAAGAGCGCCTACATGGTCGGCGTGCTGGGCGGGCCCGAGGTGCGGGCGAAGCTCGTCGAGCTCCTGCCGGGGATGATGAACGCCGCCGCCGTGTTCGTCGCGGTGCAGGTGATCGATCGCAAGTCACCGGACGGAGACGTTGCCATCGCCGCAGCGCTCGAACGAATGGTGGAGGAGGCCGCGGCGTCGAAGGATTCCCGTCGGATCTTCGCCACCAACGCCTTCAAGCTGGTCGCCTATCGGCTCCGATCGCGTGCTCAATGAAGCGCGGCGCTCACGTCTTCTCTTCGGGGGTGTCTGATCGCGCGTCGCGCGACTTCTCCGCGATCGCCGGGTCGATCCACGGCAATGTTTGCCTCAGGATCGCCGCCGGAATGGGCGGCGGCACGGCCGGAGGGCCCGATACCACGATATCCTTCTCGATCGCAGCCAAGGTCTCCCGGCCGAGCTTTCGCGCCGGCTCGACCGTGATGTGCGGCGCATCGTGTCGGCCGCTCTCGATCTCGATCGCCGCGAGCGTCTCCCGCCCGAGCGTCGGCGTGGGCCCGATCGTGATCTGCGGCGCGTCGCGTACGAGCTCGTCGAGCCTGATCGCCGCGATCGACTCCTGCCCGAGCATGGCGGGCCCGATCGTGATCTGCGGTGCGTCACGCACGAGCTCATCGCGCCGGATCGCCGCGATCGATTCCTGCCCGAGCATGGCGGGCCCGATCGTGATCTGCGGTGCGTCGCGCACGAGCTCATCGCGCCGGATCGCCGCGATCGACTCCTGCCCGAGCACAGCGGGCCCACGTACCTCGATCGAGGGGCCGGCCCCCCGCGCCTCGCGCGGCGCGAGGTGCGCTTCAATCACGCCGAGCTCGGCCTCGAACGCCGCGCGCGCGACGGGGCGCCCCTCGGCGGAGGCCATGGCAAGGCAAATGATGAGCCTCGATGCAGCCACGGCGAGGCAGATATCGATCGGCTGCTGCCCGCCATAAGGAACGAGCTCGCCGCGGGGCAACCTCGTCGCTGCGACTCCACGCGCATCGCCCACGGCGTCCGCCAAGCGCACGAGCTTGTTTCGCCCGACCTCGGGCATCTCTCGGGGCGCGTCCCGCGTCACGAGCGCACCTTCACGTGTCAGTGCAAAAGCGAACTCCGCGCCGGCCACGATACGAAGACGCTCGAGAAGATCATCGAGGGTCGCCATCGTCCCCAACGTATCCCGAAGGCGACCTTCGTGGCTAGCAGGTAATCGACGTAGGCACGCAAACAGATGCCTCCCGTCGTGAAGCCGAACCGGTCTTCACGGATCCAGCTCGCGCTCCCTGTGCGGCTCACGAGGAGCCTGCGACCTCACGCCGCCTGTGACGCCGCATTCCGCCGCTCGTCCCACCACGCCCCGAGCGCGAGGGCCTTCGCGCCGACCGTCGCCTTCGCCTCGTCTTCGAGGCTCTTCTGCTCCTCGGGCGTCAGGTACCAGCTCAGGGCCGCGTCGCCGGGGAATTCGAACGTCACCTGCTGGAAGAAGCTCTCGCCGAACCGTTTGTCGAGGTGGAACCGCCGGGCGAGGGCCTCCACCTGCTCGTCGTTGCGGAAGCGCATCACGCTCTCCCGCGCCGAGAGCACGGCGGAAATGGGGGAGGTGAGGCCTTCGAGGGCCCGCGCGATCCGGTCGCCGAAATGGTTATTCGCGGGCTCGGGCCGCTCGATGCCGTCGCGGATCTGCACGAGCAGGATGCCGCTCACGTTCTGTTCGAGCCAGCTCGTCCGGAGAAGTTCGTCCAGCCAACCACACGCGACGTTCACGCCGTAGTTGTCCCAGTACCCGGCGTCCACGACGCGCCTGCGGGGCACGGTCGGCAGGGCGGCGGCGGGGGACACGAACGGGAAGGACGCGCTCATCCGGGCCGCCGTAACGAGGCGGAGCGTGTCTCTCGATTCCACCGGAAAGAGGCGCCCGAGCTCGTAGCCGGAGCGGGAATAGACGAAACGCGGGTCCTCCTCTCCGATCGACGGCCCGTGCTGGACGAGCAGCGCGTCGAGGCAAAGATTCGAGACGAGCAGGCGTTTGCCGTCCTCGACGAGCATCGGGCTCCATACGAGCGAGGGGCGCCATCCGGCGCTCTCGTCCGGCCCGAGCCGCGAGAGCTTCGTGCCGAGGGACGGCATGTTCTCCACGAACGCATTCTCCAGCGCCGTCCCGCGGTCGTAGAGCTCCCGGTTCGCGGCGGGCTTCGCCCACGCCCAGACGCGCGCGGGCACGTCGCTGAACACGAGCGCCGCGGCCACGCGCGACAAGCACTCCTTGGCCACGTTCGCCACGAGCCAATCCGAACCCTCGGCGGCCGTCGCGCCCTCGGCGGCCGTCGCTTCTTTGTGATAGTCGGACGAACCTGCCGTGGCCTCCCGATCTTCGAGCGTCGCCACCCAGTACGCCGCGCCCACCATCCCGCCGGAGGCGCCGCTGATCATGCGGACGTGATAAGGGAATTCTCGGCGCAGGGGCTCGTCGAGCTGTTTTTCGAGCTCGCGCAGGACGGCCGCGGTCCAGACCGACGCGCGGATCCCGCCGCCGCTCGTGCAAACCAGCACGAGGGGCCGCTTCCGACCGTCCGGGGCCGTCCAGCGGAACTCCTCGAGGGGCCGCGGCAAAAGGCCCCAGCCGTTCATGCCGCGCGTCTCGTAGGCCGCGAGGTGCCCGGCCTCCTTGCACCCGTCCCGACAAGGTCCCTTCTCGACGTGTCGATAGGCGTCCAGCAAATCGGCGAACCTGGCCCGGAAGCTGTTCCGGCCGAGCACGTAGAGCGCCAGGAGGGCCGCGCCGATGAGGAGCAAGGAATGCCACTTTTCGAGCCAGTACACGAAAAAGCCGTCGATCGCGCCGAGGAGCGCGAGCAGCACACAAAGCCCGGCCGCCGCTGGGATCTTCCTCGCCCGGAAGCAGCTCGCCACGCCGTACATCGCGGCCAGCAGCGCGAAAAACGCCGCCGCGTACACGTGCTCGTGGAGCATCTCCGGCGGCGCGTCCGCTTTCCATTCCAGCGAAAGGCAGCTCCCGATCCATTGGATGTACGGGCGGATCCGCTCACCGATGCTCTGGACGCGCGCCAGGATCGCGTCGTTCGTTCCGCCAAAAATGAACCCCAGCGTCAAGACGACGCCGCTCTCCGCTCCGAGGAGCGTGTACACGGAGGTCCCGAGATCCGAGAGGATCGGCCTCGAATCGCTCGCGCGGCTGCCCATCTTGCGGAAGACGTGAGGCGCGAGCGAAACGACGACGACCGCCATCAGCACGCCCCAGAGCGCGCCGAGGTAATTCAGGACGTCGAACGGGTTGCCTTGCCCTCGGCACCGATGGAGCTCGTCGGGCGAGACGAGGTAGCTCACATAAAAGATCTCGCTCGCGAGGAGGGCCATGGCGAGCCCGATGGCGAACTGCGCCTTGCGTGATTGCCCCCGGAACAGGTACGGCAGGCCAAACGCGCGCCCGAGATCGTAAAAGAGCATCCCGAGGACCACGATCAGGGGCCCGAGGAGGAGCAGGTGCCGCGAAAAATCGAAGACGACGCGGAGCACCCACGGAGGCGCGGCGAGGAATCGGCAGAAGGCTTCCGTCATGAATCCTTTTCGTCAGGGGGTCCGCGGCCAGCCGAGCCGGTGCAGGAGCGCCTCCAGCTGTTTCCACGCCGGCGCCGTCTTCACGGTCGGGTCCCGATCGACCTCGTCGAGGAATCGCTGCAGCTTGTCGGCGAGCGCGTGCTCGGGATCGCTCAATGCGCCCTCGAAGCGCGGGTGCAAGAGGTACGCGGTCGTCCCCGTCCGGGCGAGCAGGCTGTCGAGGAAGAGCTCGAGCCGCCGCGCGGCGTCGGCCCACGCCTTGTCGCTCTCCTCGCTTCGCCCGGTCGGCGGAGGCGTCGATTGCATGTTCACCCACTCGAGATCATTGCCCCAGAGGCTTTGCTCGAGCGGGGACGAGAACAAGGACAGCGCCGTACCGAAGCGGTCGACCGGCGAGCTTGCGTTCGGCTTCGCGGGGACCCGCGCGCGCCGGACGGCGTCCGCGATCCGGTGGAAATTGTCGTCGCGCAAGGAAAAGCCGATGAACAGCATGTGACGCATCAGGAGCAGCGCCTGCACGATCCCCGCGAGCGCTTGCCGGCGGAGGTCGTATCGCATGTAATCCTCGCGGGTCAGGACGATGTTGTCGGGATCCGTGACGCACCCGTGCATCTTGAGCACCCATCGCGACGCCCCGGATCGCGGCTCGTGCGGGAGCACCGACACCGCCATCCCGGCCGCCTTCGAGGCGCGCTCGAACAGCGTATCGTAGTTCGTCGTGATGACCTCTCGCACGGGGAGCGCCGCGAGGAGCGCGTGCGACAAGGCATACCCGTGGACGCGGGAGAATGCATCCGCGATTTTTTCCCCCAGGATGCGCTTGCTCGCCTGCGGCCGCACGCTTTCCATGCGCAGCTCGATGGCGCGCGCTTGATCCAGCGGGCCGAGCTCCTTCAAGGCGCCGAGCTCGTCCTCGCTCAGCCCGGCATTGCGCGCGAGATTCCGGAGCAGGCCACCCCAGTCCGGCAAACCGGCATTCTTGCTGACGCCCGCGCCGACGAAGAGGACGAGATCCCCATTCGCGGCGACGTGCGCGAGGTGCTCCCCCGTGCGCCACAGGTGCTCGTCGAGCTCGGGCCAGGCCGAGGGGTCCGTCCCGCGTTGCGCCTGCGCCGACGCATACGTGAGCTCGTCGTTGCTCACGAGGGCGATGTCCACGTCCTTCGCGGCCGCCAGGCGCTGCAGGGCAGGGACGAGCGCGCGCACCACGTCGCCGGTCCAGTGGCGCTTTCCGCCGTACCGCGTGCCGATGACCGGCAGGGCGAGCAGGTGCTTGGCCCGCCCATTTCGTGGGGGGGTGCCGTGCTCGCGCAGGTCGTCCGTCACGCGCTCGATGAATTCTTCCGCGCCCGCGACGAACCAGGACACCTCGGTGCTCGGGACCGCCGCGACGTTGCCGACCCAGGGGCGCGGCAGGTGGTCTTCCCATGGGAGCACCTTCAGCACGCGCTGCTTGCCGCTCCGCCATTCCTCCGTCGGATCGGCCCAGCGGAAGAGTCGGCCCTGGAGATGGCCGAACGAGCGCGTCCAGCTCCTCGACGGCACCGCGTCGATGTCGCAGGGCACGAGCCACGCGTCACAGGAGAGCAGCGTGAGATCGCCGTGCACGATGAAGAGATGACCACTCATCGGAGCCTCCATTCGCGGGCGAGCGCGAAGGCGCGGACGTTGTCCTTTCGGGCGAGGTAAAGCGAGCGGGCCGCGGCGTCGTGGACGTGCTCGGCGCGGAGCTCGATTTGCCGGAGCGTCTCGCAAAGGGCGTCCTCGCCGGCCGCGCGCGCGCCCGCCGCGAAAAACGTCTCGGCGACGGCGAGGCGGAAGGGGACGTCGAAATAACCGGCGCCGTCGAGCGCGAGGAACGAGGGGAGGCGTTTTTCCACGGCCGCGAGCGCCTCGCCCACGCGCCCGCACGCGAGCAGCGCGCGCAGGTGGGTGGCTGCGTGCCAGTACAAGAGCATGCCTCCCGTATCTCCCACGGCGTCGACGGCCCGCCGCGCGTGCTTTTCGGCGAGCGACGTCTGGCCACGAGAGAGCGCGATCTCTGCGAGGACACGAAAGCTCGCGGCTTCGTAGAACGCCCCCACGTGGGCATCGAGCGCCCTCCGCGCGTTCGATTCGCTCTCTTCGAGGCGCGACGGGTCGTTCCATTCGAGCAGGGTCTCGCTCAGGTAAAACGCCGCGTTCGCGATCTGATACCCGTCCTGGATCCGCTCGGCGATCGAAAGCGCCTTTCGCGTGGACACCTCGGCGGCGTCGATGTCGCCGATCTCCCGCTCCGCAAGGCCGCAGAGGACATGCGCCAGGCAGAGCTCGTGAAAGACGTTCCCCTCGGCGAGCACCTCCACGGCGCGCGCGGCGAGCGCTCGGTTCCGCTCGAGGGAGGGCTCCACGTACGCCGCGGCCCACGCCGACCACATGAGCGAAAGTCCGCGCGCCCGGGGTTCGTCGAGCGCCGTTTGTTCTGCGAGGCGCGCGAGGGTCTTTCGACGGATGTCGACGAGCGTGACCGGAAAAAGCGCCGTGGCAATGTAGAGCAAATTGCCCGTCGCAGCGACGAACGCGGAGAGCGCCTCGGGGTGAGGTTCCACCTGGCAAACCTCCTCCGCAAGCGCCAGGAAAGGAGCGAGGGCCCCGATCTGCGGCAATGCGTGGATCATCCGCTCCGCCGTGCGGCACCACCAGAAGCTCCCTTTCGGTAGCGTCGAGAGCGCTTCGAGCCCCAGCGACGTCGACTCCGCCCACACCCCGATGCCGTATTTCGCCAGGGAGAGGATCGCGAAGAGCTCACCGCGCAGCACGCCCTCCGCCCGGCAGCCGAGCCCCTTCGCCGCGCGTTGTGAAGCCTCCCGGAGATCGTTCCGCCCGAGCGACTCCGCGGCCGCGTTCGCGTAAAACCGCGCCGCCCGCGCGAGGTCCCCGCCTTCCTCCGCGTGCCCCGCGAGCGCCATGGCATCGGCCTCCCCCGCGCCTTCGAGCCATGCGACCGCCACGAGATGCGCGCTTCTCCGATCCGCCTCCGTGAGGAGCCCGTACGCCGCGTCCTTCACGAGCGCGTGCCGGAAACCCATCTGGATTTCCCGGGAGAATCGGCTCTCCTTGTGCCGCTCGACGAGCTCCTCCTCGATGAGGCGCGCGAGCCACGCGTCGACGTCGTCGCGGGCCCCCCACGCCGCGACGAGCTGCCGCGCCGCGCCCACCCAGAACGTCTCGCCCACGACGCTCGCGGCGCGCAAGAGCCGCCGCTCCGGCGCCGAGAGCTTCGACAAACGCGCCTGGAGCATGGCCACGACCGTCTCCGGCGCCTCGCTCATGTTCCCCTCCGCCGCGGCCCGGATGAGCTCCTCCAGGAACAACGCATTGCCCTCGGAGAGTTTTACCATGCGCGCCACCGTCTCCGGGCCGACGGCATGGCCGAGCACGGCGTCGATGAGCCGCTCCATCGCGCGCCGACCGAGCGGTCGCAAGCTCATCTCGTAAAACCGCGAGGGGGCGACGTTCGGAAGCAGCTCGCGCGTCTCGGGCCGCCCCAGGCACAACACGAAGAGCGGCATGTCGCCGGCGCTCCGCAGCACGCTCCGCAGGAGTTTGACCGTGAGCGCGTCGCCCCAGTGCAGATCCTCGAGGACCAGGGTCACGGGGCGCGCCGTGCAGGCCGCGGCGATCCACTCCGAGAACGCCTGCCCGATCTGCTCTTCCATGACGAGCGCGTCATTGCGCGCGGCCAAGAGCGGCGGGCTCGCCTCCGCAGGGAAGGGGACGCCACAAAGCTCGCCGAGGAACTCGCCTACGCGCCGCCGCTTTTCCGCGTCGACGTGCTCGCAGAGCCGCTCGATCAAGAGCTCCCGCGCGCGCGCGGGCTCCTCGATCGCGTCGAGGCCCGCGTGCCGTCGCAATGCATCCCGCAAGACCCCGTACGGCGAGCCCGCGGTCAGCGGATCGCCGTGGCCGACGAGGAGCAACGTCTCGGGGTGCGTCCTGCGAATCCTCTGCGCGAGCTCCCCGAAGAGCCGCGATTTGCCCGTCCCCGGCGGTCCAAGCAAGAGGACGCCCTGGGGCTCGCCGTCCTCGATGGCTCGCCCGAGCAGGCCTTCGAGCTCCATCAGCTCGACCTCGCGCCCCACGCAGGGCGTTGGTTTGCCGAGGAGCAGCCGCCCCGCGCTCTCGCCCGGGCGTTCCGCGAGCAAGAGCGTCGCATTCGCCCGGCTCTGCGTGACGAAACGCGTATCGAGCATCGCGGCCGTCACGGCGTCGAGCCACACGCCCTCCTGCGCCTCGCGGCTCGGGTCTTCGAGCAGCTTCCTCGCGCGCGTCGCCGCCTCGCCCGTGCGCGTCGTTTGCCCCATCGAGGCGCGACCCGTCGTCACGCCGATCCGCGCGTCGGGCCAGAGCTCGCGTAGAACCAGCGCTCCGCGCGCGGCGATCCGCGCCTGATCCGTGACCATCCCGCGCGGCGCGACGGACGCGAGAATCGAGCCCTCCGCGAGCTCCTCCACGTCGAACCCAATGCGCGGGAGCGTCCGCCGCGCCGCCTCCCTGCGGTCCGACGCCGCCGCGAAGACGTCCCCCGGAGCGCCGCCCTCGGAGGGGCCGAACGTCACGCGCACGAGCGTCATGAGCGTCTGCTCGCCGGCCTCCAGGCGGGCCGCGGGGCGCACGGTCGCGGGCAGGTGTTCCTCTGCCGTGACCGCGGGCAGCATGGAGACGAGGCTCTGGAGCGCCGCGCCGTCCCGCGGGCGCCGCTCGGCGTTCCGGCTCAGCATGCGCGCGAGGAGGTCCTCCCATTCTTGCGGAATGGCGGGGCGAACCGAGCGCACCGGGGCAGGATCGTCGTAAAGAATGCGCGCGAGCACGCCGGCCACATGCTCCGCCGCGAATGCGGGTCTACCCGTCAGGCATTCATAAAAAACGCAGCCGAGGGAAAACACGTCCGTAGCCGGCCCGAGACTCGCCCCGTCGACGAGCTGCTCGGGCGCCATGTATTGCGGTGTCCCAACGAAATGCCCCGTGGCCGTCAGCCGCTTCGCCGCCTTCGTCGGTCGCGCGAGGCCGAAGTCGAGCAGCACCACGTCGGCGCTCGCCCCGCCGCGCAGAAACAGATTCGCAGGTTTCACGTCGCGGTGCACGATCCCCTCGGCGTGCACCGCCGCGAGCGCCTCGGCCGCGCACGCGAGCACGCGCTGCGCGTCAACCGCCGCGAGCGGCCCTCGCTGGAGCACGCAGCGGAGATCCTCGCCGTCGAGCCATTGCATCACGAGGTAAGCGCGCCGGGCGTCGAGGTGGCCGCGCGCCACATATCGCACGACGCGCGGATGCGTGGCCCGTTCGAGCAGCGCCGCCTCACGCTCGAAGCGCGACCGCGTGCCCGTGTCCGTGGTGGGCAGCGTGCTCAGCTTGAGCGCCACCCAGGCGCCGTCCGAACGATCGAGCGCCCGGTAGACGGTGCCCATTCCGCCCCGCACGACGAGGCGCTCGACCTCGAAGCGTCCGGCGACCACCTCGCCCGCCGACAGGACACGCTCCATCCGGGGATCTCCGACCCTACGAGCCCCCGAGCTTACCCGACGCGCAGAGGTCGTGTCCATGGATCGAGCCGGCCTCCTGCGAGGTCGTCGCAGGAGGCCCGTCGGCCGAGCTCATTCGTACCACGTCGGCACGATGGCCTTCACCTCGGGCAGCGCCGCGATCCGGCAGATCTTGTCCCACGCCGCATCCACGAGCGCGCCATGGTGCGCGACGCACTCGGCCTCACCCGTCGGGAAGAAATACAGCGTCTCGGCCGGCAGATTGCAGCCCGCGCGGCCACGCGACGCTCCGGCCTCGATCGTCGGCGCGATCTCCCGGACCTCTGCGAGGAGCGCTTCATTGCCCGTCGGCAAGCAAAACTCCACCGATCCGTCGTTCACGCACCCGGTCTCCCGCGTGAATGTGATCTCGTTCGTCGGGCACGCGGAGGCGAGGTTCGAAGGCGCATCGACCGGCGGCTCCCCGGGCGGGGCTGCGCAACTCGCGAGTCCCAGGAGGACGAGGAGAGACAGGCGCGACGGTTTCCAGGTTGGCTTCCGGCAGGGCGGCGGGATCTCACGTTGCACGTGGAGATCTTCGTCCACAGCCGCGGCGCTGTCGAGCGGGTTCCGCCGTAGGGCGCTGCGCTGGGGCGTTGCCCCAGGCCCCGACGGGGCTGCCTCGCGTCGAGGACTCCATGCTCGTTTGCACTCCACCTCGCTGAGTCATGTCCGTGAAACATGCGCAATGGCGATCCGGCGCGGGGTTTTCGCGCAAATGGTGGATCGAAACGTGGAGTCGCTCGATCGGCGGATGCGATCCGGATCGGGGGCGGCAGCATTTCGGCTGTCCATGGCACATGTTTGGCACGAGACAATTTTTCTTGACGAGTGGCCGTGGTTTCCTTTTTATGTCGCCGAAAGTATGCGGCCACGCATGGAGGTCTTACTGTGACCGTTTCGATCGACCCGATCTCTTTTGATCTACCCGCGCGTCCGGGCCAGCCTCTCGCAAACCTCGCCGCGATGCTGTTGCGGTCGGCGCAAGAGCATCCGTCCTTGGGCGTGCGGCTGATTTCCTCGGAGCGTGAGCACGAGGCTGTACACGTGACTTATCCCGCCTTGCTCGCCGAAGCGAGGCGGATACTCGGAGGCCTGCAGGCCTCCGAGTATCCAACCGGCGCAAGCGTCGTCCTTCTGCTCGAGTACCCGGGCGATATCATCCCAGCCTTCTGGGCTTGCGTGCTGGGAGGCTATGTCCCTTGTCCGCTGGCGCCGATTCGCAACGACCCGGAGCGCTGGGCCAAGCACCTCGCTCATGTCGGTGCATTGCTCGACCGTCCACTCCTGATCACGACCGGTTCGTTGCGAAAGGACCTGCCGGGCGGAGTGATGGCCATGGACCTAGATGATCTGCGCGCCGCCAAGCCACAGAACATGACCCACGAGGCAAAGCTCACCGACCCGGCCGTCCTCATGCTGACGTCCGGCTCGACCGGCAACTCGAAAGCAGTCGTGCTCACGCATGGCAATCTCCTTGCGTCCATGGCAGGCAAGGCCGAGCGGCAGCAGCTTACGGCCGCCGATGTCACACTCAACTGGATCGCCTTCGATCATGTCGCTGCGCTCCTGGAAGTGCACATGGTATCGCAGTACGTCGGCGCTGCGCAGGTCCATGTCGAGCCCTCGGCAATTTTGTCCGACCCGCTCCTCTTCCTGCGGCTCATCGACCGCTACAGAGTCTCCATGGCTTTCGCGCCGAATTTTCTCCTGGGGCAGATCAATGCCGCGTTGCAGTCGCCGAAATTCGGGCTCGCAACGCTCCCTCTCGAGCTCAATCTGTCCTGCCTGCGGTACATCATCACCGGCGGCGAAGCCAATGTCGTCGAGACCGGATGCCGTTTTCTCGATCTGCTTGCGCCCTATGGGCTTGCACGCGACGTACTGCGCCCGGCGTTTGGCATGACCGAGACATCCGCAGCAAGCGTGTATTCGCACGACTTTCCGGTCGGCGATGCCAAGCGTGAGTTCGCTTCTGTCGGCCTGCCCATCACTGGGTTCCAGATGCGTATCGTGGGCGACCACGGGGCCCCGCTGCCCGCCGGCGAGCCTGGCGAATTGCAGGTGCGCGGTCCGATGGTCTTCACCCGCTACCACAACGACGAAGACGCGACGCGCGCTGCATTCACCCCCGATGGTTGGTTTCGCACCGGAGACCTGGGGCGCATCGAAGACGGACGTCTCAACCTCGTCGGACGCAGCAAGGACTGCATCATCGTCAACGGCGTAAACTACTTCAGCCATGAGCTGGAGACAGCCTTGGAGCAGCTTTCGGGAATCGAGCGCTCGTTCGTGGCCGCCTTCCCCACACGAGCCAAAGGCGCCGACACCGAGCAGCTCGTCGTCGCTTTCGCTACGACCTTCCCGTGGGCCGATGAGGCCCGGCTCCATCAGTTGACCATGGCCATCCGCAGCACGGTCGTTCTGCTGTGGGGTTTCAAGCCGGCATTGATGCTGCCCCTACCGAAGGGGGCCTTTCCGAAGACGAGTCTGGGAAAGATTCAGCGCGCGCTGATGCGCAAACGCCTCGAGGCCGGCGAGTTCGAGGCTCATGAGGCGCACATCGCAGAGGTGAGGAGCCGCCAAAGCGGTGGCTACACGCCCCCCGAGGGGCCCGAGGAGAAGGTAATCGCCGAAATCTTTTCCGATGTGCTCGGTCTCGATCCTCGACACCTGAGCGCCACCGCGAGCTTCTTCGATCTCGGAGGTACCTCGCTCGACATCATCAAGCTCAAGCAGCACCTCGAACAGCGCCTGGATCTCGCAGACATTCCGCTCGTTCACATTCTTCAGAACCCGACCGTGCGCGCGCTCGCGCGCCGCGAGACGGATCACTATGACCCCGTCGTACCGCTCCAGCTCACCGGGGACAAGACTCCGTTGTTCTGTGTTCACCCGGGCGTCGGTGAAATTCTCGTCTATGTCAGCCTCGCGAGTTACTTCGTCAACGAACGCCCCTTCTATGCAGTGCGGGCCCGCGGATTCAATGAGAGTGAACAGCCCTTCGAGACGCTCGACGAGATGGTTCGCGTGTACGTTGATGCCATCCGCAGGCGCCAGCCTCATGGTCCCTACGCCATTGCAGGGTACTCGTTCGGTGGGCCTGTTGCGTTCGAGATTGCCAAGGTGCTCGAGTCGCAAGGTGAGCGCGTTCCTTTCGTTGGCTGCATCGACGAGACGCCATTCCTCGCGGAGCCCAGCGCCAAGCTCGAGGGCGTCGAGGGGCCGCTCCACGTCGCTTTCTTGCTAGGGCTGATCGACAGAAAGCAACTGGACGAATTGCCCGCTCGGTTGCGTGGAGCGCCACCGGACCAGGACCCCTGCGACCCTATCATCCAGATTGCCCCACCCGGGCGGCTTGCCGAGCTCGACATGGACTTGCGCAAGTTCAAAGCATGGGCCGCGCTTTCGCGCTCCCTGGTGGTCCTTGGCCAGTCGTATGTCCCTTCGGGCTCCGTGGAATCGATGACCGTGTTCTACGCGCATCCGCTGCACGGCACGAAACGTCACTGGCTGGAGGACGTCAAGCGTTGGGATCATTTCTCTCGTGGACCCAACCGCTACATCGATGTGGCCGGCGAGCACCACTCGCTCATGGGCAAACAACACGTCGGCGAGTTCCAGGCCGTGCTGCGCGCGGAAGTCGACCGGGCGATGGGTGGCAGGTAGGAGCCTAGGAATTGCATCATGACGAACTCCTTCGATGCGAGCGTTTCTCCGACGACGAGAAGCTTGCAATCTAACGGATTGACGTTCCCCGTTCTGAGCTGGGGACCTGAAGGCGGCCGCCCGATCTTGCTCCTTCATGGGTTTCCACAGGAGCCATCTACCTGGGCTCCGATCGCCGAGGCTCTGGCCGCGGTAGGCTTCCAGGCGTTCGCACCTCATCAACGTGGATACGTTGCCAGTACGCGGCCTGAAGGGCCGCCCAATTGCACGTTCACGCAGTTCATCGAGGATGCGATCGGCATCGCCGATGCCCTCGGACTGAAGAGCTTCGATGTCGCCGGGTTCGGCATGGGGGGGATGCAGGCGTGGATGCTGACAGCGTATCGACCGGCGCGGGTTCGATCATTGACCGCGCTGCGATATCCGCACCCGGCCGCCTTTGCGCGAGGTATCCAATCGGAGCCCGAGCAGATGGAGAAATGGCGCCGTCTTCAGCACCAGTTCGGTGCGCCGGACGTCCACGAACGCGCAGCTGCGATGCTTGCCGACAATGCGGCGCGCTTGCATGGGTTTCTGGCGGACATCGGCTTGCCGCAACCATTTGTGGATCGATATGTCGAGCGGATGAAGGAACCCGGAGCGCTCGTGGGCGCGCTCTCCTGGGAGCGCTCGATCTCCCTCGAGGAGTTCCTGAAGGTGCCGCCGGTGACGGTACCGACACTCCTGCTTTGGAGTGATGGCCCTGCGCTCTCCCGTGCGACTCTGGAGGCAACGAAAGACTACGTTCACGCCGTTTATAGAGAGCGCGATCTCCCGAACGTTGGTCATTTCATGCTGGAAACGTCCCCTGCTGAGCTGATCGCGCCCTTGCTGCAGCACTTGCAGTCGACTTGAACCAGCCTGTGGGAAGAACTGCGCATCGCGCAGTTCTTCCCCAAAGGGTCCAGGGCTGGCCCAGCCAAGAGGGGGACGGACAGCTAAAAAACCTTCCCCGCATCGACTGCGCTTTGCGCAGTCGATGCCCAGAGGTCCAGGGCTGGCGCTGCAAAGAGGTGGCGGACAGCTTAAAATACCTTCCCCGCATCGACTGCGCTTCGCGCAGTCGATGCCCAGAGGTCCAGGGCTGGCCCTGGTTCGGGTCGAGGGGCGAATAGCCCCCGCGGGGCCCGGGGCAGCGCCCCGGCGCGGCGCCTCTCAGCTGAGAATCTCCTCAATCCGCTTTTTTCGCGAATGCGCTCCGAATGACGTCGGGGCGACGCAGGCCGTAGCCTACCCATGCGAGGACGCCCATGAGGGGGGGCATGAACCATGGATCGCCTACGCGGACGTGGATGGCTGTGGCGCCGCCGAGGTAGGCTGCAACGAGGATGGCGCCGACGAGGGCTGTGCGGGGGATGAGGAACAGGATCACACAGGCGATTTCCACGATTCCGATGGCCGGGTACTTTTCGATGGGGAGACCGAGGTGCTGCGCTCCTTCGAGGACGGCTGGTGGTGGCGGCTGAATGAATTTGCCGGCTGCGCTGACGCCGACCAGGAAGAGGGCGATGAGCCCGGAGAGCACCCATCCAGCGATCGTGAGCTTGCGTGAACCTGCGGAGGTTTCGACCATGGCGCGGATGGAAGGACCGAACGCGCGCCCGCGTCAAGATGGGAGCACGGAGGCACGAGAGTTCCGGGCGTTTGGCGTGCTAGAACACGTTGGCTCCGAGGCCGTGGATCCATGCGCCGCGGCGCTCGTTTGAGGGCGGCAATGCGTTCAGGGGCGGATTGCGAGCAACGTCGGCGTCTCGCCGGGGGCTGCGGCGGCCATTGCGTCGATCAGCGTGCGGGGCTCGCCGTAGCCTGCGGCGCCTGCCTTGCGGATGGGACCGATTCGGGTGGCTGTCCAGATCAGCGAGGCGAGCACGGGGATTGGCAAGCGGCTCACGGTCGCCACGGGGGCTGGCGTGATCGTGTTTCCGAGCCGTCGTACCAGCCGAAGTCCCTCGTCCATGGCGCGCGCCATCGTCGTCGCTTCGCTCCACGACACGCCTGCGTGGCGCGCGTGCGCTGTGACGGTGGCGATCATCATGGGCGCGACCAGGGCTGCGTGGCTTCGGAGCCAGCTCTCCATGTCCCCGTGCACGACGGCGGGAATGCGGGCGTCCGTGAATACCTTGGCCCAGGCTGCATCCGTCACTGTCGTCACCAGGCCTCGCGTGACGATCTTCGACGAGAGCTTGCCGTCGTCGAGGCTCGCCAGGATCGCGGGGAAGCCGAATGCGAAACGTGACGCGCCCACGGCGTCGCGGAGTCGATCGAGCGGCTCGAAGGTATTGAACATGAACATCACCGTCCTCGCTGCGCTCTGGGCGAGCGCGGGGAGCACTGCGTCCACTTGCGAGACGAGGACGGTCACGAGCACCAGATCCCATTGCGTCGTCGTGTCGAGCGCGGCGCGGACGCCGACCGGGGCGCGCTCGCCCGACACGGTCACGATGGCTGGGTCTCGCTCGAGCTGTTCGAGGCGCTTGCCACGCGCGATCACGGTCACGTCGTGCCCCGCTCGCGCGAGCTCGAATGCGAACGTGCTGCCGATTCCACCGGGCCCGAGGACCGCGATCTTCATGCCGCGACGTTACCAGGTGCTTCGCGCCCGGACGAGGCACGACCGTGCTCGGCGCGTACGAGCAGGCGGTGACGTCGAGGGCCGACCGTAGCTGCACAAACTGTCATCCAGGTTCCCGGGGTCCCCTGTTTGCCCGGGTAGCCTGGTCCGTTGCCACCCGGCGGACGACGACATCGGGCGATCCCTGCGTCAGGCGTCGGTCATTTTCCTTGACGTTCGTCCGGTACTTCTTGACGCCGCCGTGAAACTTCGTGCTCATACCCTCGCAATTTACGATTCCCCCTTTCTTTCCGAAGAGGTGAATGGTGAGGAGACACGGTAGGCTCGATTCATCGTTGACGAGGTTCCTGGCATCGCTGGCGACGGCAGCAGTGCTCACCGCAGGCCTCGGGTCGCTGTCTGGCTGCTCCGACGGCGATCCCGATGGCACGGGAGGCCGGGCGGGCGCCGGCGGCGGCGATCAGGGCGGCGGCAACAACCAAGGCGGCGGCGGCAACAACCAGGGCGGCAGCGGCGGCCAGGGCGGCAGCGGCGGCCAGGGCGGCAGCGGCGGCCAGGGCGGCAGCGGCGGCAGCACCAACGAGTGCGCGCTGCCCGAGGACTGTCCCGGGGCCGACACCGACTGCGCGACCCGCACCTGCAAAGACGGCGTCTGCGGCGTCGAGTACGCGGCCGAGGGCACCGCGACGACCGATCAATCGTCCGGCGACTGCAAGCAGAGCATTTGCAACGGCATGGGAGAGGTCGCGAGCATCGTGGACACGGCCGATGTGCTCGACGACGGCAAACCCTGCACCGAGGACACGTGCGACGGCGACGCGCCCAAGAACGCAAACTCCCCGGCGGGCACGGCTTGCAACGTCGACAACGGCAAGGTGTGCAACGGCGAGGGCGCGTGCGTCGAGTGCAACGCGGCGGCCGACTGCGACAGCGGCGTCTGCACGTCGAATGCTTGTGTCCCGCCCAGCTGCATGGACACGGTGAAGAACGGGAGCGAGACGGACATCGACTGCGGCGGCAAGGACTGCACGCCCTGCGATGACACGCGCGGCTGCGTCGAGGCGTCGGACTGCAAGAGCGGCGTGTGCACGGGCGGCGTCTGCGCGGCCCCGGCCTGCGGCGACGCGGTGAAGAACGGCGAAGAGACGGACGTCGACTGCGGCGGCCCGACCTGCTCGCCCTGCGGCCCCGACAAGGGCTGCGCCGTCGACGGCGACTGCGTGGGCGGCACCTGCTCGGGCTCGGTCTGCGTGCCGACCTGCACCGACGCCGTGAAGAACGCGAACGAGACCGACGTCGACTGCGGCGGCCCGCTCTGCAACAAGTGCGCGGCCACGAAGAGCTGCTCGGTCGACGCGGACTGCGTCAGTGACGTCTGCCTGAACGGCGTCTGCGCCGCGCCTGCTTGCAACGACGGCAAGCAGAACGGCACCGAGACCGGCAAGGACTGCGGCGGCCCTGCGTGCGGCCCCTGCGGCGACGGCCTCGGTTGCAATGGCAACGCCGACTGCACGAGCGGCGTCTGCAATGCCAACGTCTGCCAGTCGCCCGACTGCGGCGACGGCGTGGTGAACGGCTCCGAGCAGTGCGACGACGCCAACGACGTCGACACCGACGCGTGCCCGTCGACGTGCATGAGCGCCATCTGCGGCGACTCCTTCGTGCAAGCGGGCGTCGAGCAATGCGACGACGGCAACCAGGACAACACCGACGGCTGCGTCATGGGCTGCAAGGTCGCGGCCTGCGGTGACGGCTACAAGCAGGCGGGCATCGAGCAGTGCGATGACGGCAACACCGTCGCCGGCGACTGCTGCGCCACGGGCTGCACGGTCGAGGCCGGCTGCGAGCTCGAGCCGAACAACACCTGCGCCGCGGCGCCTGCGCCGTTCACGGCCCCGGCGACCGTCAAGGGCTCGATCACGCCGATCGGCGATCAGGACTTCTTCGCCTTCACCGTGCCCGTGACGGCGGATCTCAAGATCGAGACGTTCCAGGGCACGACGGGCGCCTGCGCCACCGCCGACACGGTCATCGAGTTCCGCGGCTCGAACTGCACCACGGTGCTCGACTCCGACGACGAGAGCGGCATCGGCAGCTGCTCGAAGCTCGACTCGACTGTCGACACCCCGCTCCGGCGCGTCGCCCCGGGCACGTACTACGTGCGCGTGGAGGACTACCAGAACAACGGCACGATCCCGAACTACCTCCTGGATGTCGCATTCAACGCGCTTTGCGGCGACGGCGTGAAGCAGGGCTCGGAGCAGTGCGACGACGGCAACCTGGCGAACGGCGACGGCTGCACGTCGAGCTGCATGATCGAGGCGAAGCCCGAGGCCGAGCCGAACGACAGCTGCGCTGCGGCGAGTGGTCCTTTCGCGGTGCCCACGGACGCGACCGGCCTGCTCCTCACCGGCGCGATCACGCCGATCGGCGATGACGACTGGTTCTCCTTCACGCTCCCGGCCACCGCGTCCGTGCACATCGAGACGTTCGACATGAACGGCCCCGGCACGTGCTCGTCGTCGGTCGACACGGTGATCCAGCTCTACTCCGATTGCGGGACGCCGCTCGGCCCGGAGCAGGACCAGGGCGCGATCAGCAACTGCTCGAGGATCGACCCGGCCATCAACACCTACGCGCGCAATCTCCCCGCGGGGACGTACCGCGTGAAGGTGATCGACTACCAGGACAACACCGTCATCACCGGCTACAAGCTCCAGGTGAAGATCACCGCGCTCTGCGGCAATGGCATCAAGGAGGGCGCCGAGGAGTGCGACGGCACGCCGGGCTGCACCGCGACCTGCGCGTTGCTCACGGAGACGGTTTGCAATGACGGCATCGACGACGACGGCGACGGCAACGTCGATTGCGCCGACACGGAGTGCGCGTTCGGCTGCGGCCTCGCGACGCCGTGCGCCGCGGGCGAGCAGCTCGTGGTCTACACCTCGAAGGACACGCCCGTGAGCATCCCGGACCTGAGCAGCACGACGAGCACGATCCACGTGGGCGTCGCGGGGACGGTCCAGCGCACGGCGGTGCGGATCAACGTCTCCCATACCTGGATCGAGGACGTCGACGTCACGCTCGCGTCGCCAGCGGGTCCGGCCATCGACCTGACCAGCGACAACGGCGGGGACTCCGACAACTACGTGAGCACGGTCCTCGACGACACCTGCGCGACCCCGATCACCTCCGGGACGGCGCCCTTCACCAACTGCTTCTCGCCCGAGGCGCCGCTCGCCACGTTCAACGGGCAAGCGTCCGCGGGAGCGTGGAAGCTCGTCGCCAGCGACGACGAGGAGTACATCTCAGGCACAGTGAACAACTGGTCGATCGCGCTCTGCGTTTCGCCCTGACGCGCTGAGCCATCCGCCATCAAGAAGGCCGCGCGGCGCCTCGATTCTGGAGGCGCTGCGCGGCTTTCGTTCCTTGCGCGCGAGGTTCCGCGGATGCGGGCATGGCTGGACGCTCGAAGCCGTCGTCGCGGTGGGTCGTTACCCTCCTGGAAGAGGGTAGCGACCCTCGCCGGGCGGGTCGTGACGGTCCACGACATGCTTGAAGCCGTCGTCGCGGTGAGTCGTTACCCTCCTGGAAGAGGGGAGCGACCCTCGCTGGGTGGGTCGTGACGGTCCTGGACCTGCTTGGAGCCGTCGTCGCGGTGGGTTGCAACGGTCCTGGAGCTGCTTGGAGCCGTCGTCGCGGTGGGTCGTGACGGTGCGCGACCTGCTTGGAGCCGTCGTCGCGGTGGGTTGCAACGGTCTGCGACCTGCTTGAAGCCATCGTCGCGGTGGGTCGTAACGGTCCGCGACCTGCTCGAAGCCGTCGTCGCGGTGGGTTGCAACGGTCCGCGACCTGCTCGAAGCCGTCGTCGCGGTGGGTCGTGACGGTCGTCGGTACGTCATGTGATCGCTGGTGATGTGTCTCGGGCCGGGCCCGTGCTACGCGTACGCCCATGGGTGACTGGTGCGTCGCGGACCATTTCATCATTGGCGATGCGCCCATTCCCACGCCGACATGGTACGACCGTGAACGCTGGGCCATGCGCGTGGGCGTCATCGGGCCGGGCATCCAGTTGATGCAGACGATGGAGACGTGGAGCTGCCAGCGGCTCGCAGGGCGGGGCGTCTTCGGGATGTGCGCGGCCTACGATTACATCGCCGGGGAGGCATGCGACCCATTCGTCGCCGGGTTCAACTACCTCCTCGCTCCAAGCTGCCGAGACGATCGCCTCTTTCGCCGGGCGGTGGAGGAGCTCGGCGACGAGGGCCATGTCGTGTCCACCGGCGGGCAGCGCATGCTTTGCCTGCGGACGACGTATCCGTATGGCCAAGCTCGCATCGCCTGGAAAGCGGCCGCGGTACGGTATCTGGAGGACCCGATGGCGAAGCTCGTCGATATCCTCCTTCGCTCCGAGCCCTCGCTTCGTGAGGGCCTCATGGAGCTCGTCTCCGGCCTCTGGACAGCAGAGCATGGCTTCATTCACACGGGGCACGTGAGGTTTTCCATCCGAACGCCTTGGGACGGCGAGATCGAATGGGAGGTGACCGGCGCGCACAATGTGCTCGATGCGCCTTGGAAGGGGCCGTGTGCTGGGTTTTCTTCTTTGCAGGTCCATCCGAAGCCCGTGCGGGTGGCGCTGCAACGTTGGCCCTTCTAGGCTGGGATCGACGCGCGCTCGTATTGCGCGCGCGTCCGCGTCCGACGGGCGCCGTCAGACTGCCGACCGCATCTCCTGAAGCGCCAGCCGTATTGAATCACATTGACGCGAGCATCGTGCTCCGTCGCACCGGGAGCGTGAGCAGCGCGGCACGGATCTCGGACCAGCTCGCCGTGAGGTCCAGCGTTCGCACGGAGATTCGATTCGTCCCCAATGTGAGCGTCTCCGAAACCCCACGTCCCACGCTTGCATAAAGCAGGATCCCATCGACCGTGACCGACGACGGCTCCCGCTCGCGCGTGTTTTTCAGGTAGGCGAAGAGCTGATACAGGTGGTCCGACCGGAGCTTCTGGCGGCCGGTACCCTCGAGCTCGCGAAACGGCCGCCGCACGAACTTCGTTTCGAGGATGGTGCAGCTCTCCGGCGTCCGCACCGATACATCCGTGGTCATCCGTGGCAGGAGATCAAGCGCCGCGGGCTCGCCGGACGCTCCGACCCAGCCCAGGCGCTCACGTCCGACGCGGGCGTCATTCAAGTGGTACTGGAGGAAGCCGCGGACGAAGTCCTCGAAGAGGTGCGCCATTTGATCGTCGTCACGGGTGAAGTCGCGAAGGCGAAAGCCCTGCCCACTCTCCTCCGGAAGGAGGTTCGCTGCCACGAGCCTGCAGACGTCGAGGAGCACACCGTACAGGCGATGACCGCGAGGCACGCGCGCGTTTCGGAGCGACGTGGCCGTCAGCTCGACGTCCGCGACTTCGTCCAGCCGGACGTAAGCCTCTCGCAGGGATGATGCGAGCCCCCGATCGATGTTCCGGCAGGAAAAGAGGGTACGGGCTGCTGCCTTGAGGACGCGGTTTTCGAGGACGTCATACGACAGTTCGTCGTACCGGCAGCCTACACGGCCGCGCGCCCGCAATGCGCCCGTGACCGTACGCGTGACATCGATGGCTCCGCGGGGTCGTCGGAGGTCATCCGCGTGCTCGATGTACGCGCGATAGGGTCCTCTTCGGAGCAGCTCGTGGAGCCCATGGGCGAGCACGCGCGCAAGGAGATCGGCAGGTGTGTCCGCTTCGATGGCACCGACGTGCCCGGGCGACGAAAGATCCAGGAAATCCCACGCGTACGCGAGGAGCGCGTACACGTTCCGGATCGGGATGGCAGGGCCTTCAGCTCTCATCGTCGTAGAGGTGCGCGATCGCTTCCTCGGCGCGCTCGGGTGCGTCGAACCAGTACTCCTCGAGGAGCGGCCGGATCTCGGTCTCGACGATCAGCGTGTACCATTCCTCGGCCGGCGCGCGCCCGGCAGGAGCCTGGCAGAAGTAGCTGTGGCCGATGCAGAACCCATTCCCGAGCTGCCGATCGGTGCGTATTGCCTCATTGAGCTGCTTCATGCGTCGCCGGATCCGCTCCACGAGAGCCGAGGGGACCTGCATACGGGCGAGCTCGGCCCCGAACGCGTCCGCCTCGAACCCTGGCGTGAGCGTGACGAACGCGAAGCGGCGCCGCAACGCATAATCCACCAGGGCGAGGGATCGATCGGCGGTGTTCATCGTGCCGATGATGTGCAGGTTCGGCGGCACGTAGAACGGCTTCTCGTCCTCGGTCGAGTACGAGAGCACGGTGGCCCACTCCTCGCCTCGCTTGTCGGACTCGACGAGCATCATCAGATCGCCCAGGATCTTGCTCAGGTTGCCGCGGTTGATCTCGTCGATGACGAGCACGTACGGATTGTCCAGGTCCTGCAGCGCGCGATTGCAGATCCGGAGGAAAGGTCCGTCGCCTCGGGCGAATCCCCCCTCACCGGTCGGACGGTAACCGCGGACGAAGTCCTCGTACGAATAGGACGGATGGAACTGCACCATATCGACGCGATCGGGCGCCTTCTCGCCGAGGAGCAGGTATGCGAGCCGCTTCGCGACGAACGTCTTCCCTACGCCGGGCGGCCCTTGCAACACCAGGTTTTTCTTGTGGTGCAGGAGTCCGAGCATTCGCTCGACCTGGGCGCGCCCGAGGAAGACATCGCGGCACGCGTCGTCGAGGGTGTACGACTTCCTCGGGGGCGGGGGCGGCGGGTCATTGCCGCCACGGATCCCGAGCGTCTCCTCGATCTGCGCGACGAGCTGCGGGTACCTGGTGATGTTCGTGAGGGTCTTCGTGATGAGCGGGGTGTCGCGCACGCGCCAGTCGCCGGATTTGAGCCACTTCACGGCGCGCACGTGCCTGTACTCGGCCCGCTTGGGGTCGAACCGGTAATCCGATTGGACAACTCCGTAGCCGACGATGTAATGGATCCCGCGCTTCGCGAAGATGATGTCCCCGGGGCGCATCTCGTGCGCGAACTGGTAGCAGGCGAGCGTGTCGTTTCTGGGGGGCTTGCCGTCGCTGCGCCCCTCCGAGAGTTTCGCTCGGATCGCATTGACACCATCGTATCGTCGCAGATCCCCGAGCTGGTCCCATCCGATGGCAGCAATCGAATTGTTCCTGAAATCCTCCCAGAGGCGAGCTCCTTCCCCGGGCGCCAGGAGCCATACACGACGCTCGCCGCCCTCTTCCTCCATGCCGGGTAGTGCGACCACGACCTCCTCGGTCCCGCCCGCCTCCGGCTCCGTGGCCACGCGTTTGCACAGTTGCTCGAGGCGCCACGGCCCGAGATCGAGCCCCTTGCCGAGCGCCAAGAAGACCTGCCGGAACCGCAAGTACCGCTCGGCGCCCTCGGTTCCCTCATCGAACACGTTGGTGGCAACAAGAGCATCACGCGTGGACTTGTAAAAAATGGGCCACGGGGCTTGCTCCTGCGCATGCCACCAGAACGGCACGAAGAAGGTGACGCGCGGCATGTCGACCTGCGCGGCCGTTGCCATACCGGCGGTCACCAGCGCCCCGAGATAGTCGAGGAATTCGCGGAGCTTGCGCCTGGCCGCGTCCTCGTCGGACGGCGCAGTCAGGACCTCACGCAGCCGTGCCGTGAGCGTGGCGTGATCGGGGATGTACTTGCAGAGCTTGTTCAAGAACATCCCGCCGCCGAAGCCGCCCAGACCGAACGTGCTCCACTCGGTGCGGCTGCGGCGATCGAACTCGCTACGGAAGCGCTCGAGCTCGACGTCCCCGGCCAGGAATCCGGTGAGCAGCGCGCGTACTTGCGGCAAGACCTCCTTTCGATGGAGCTCGAGATCCGCCACGCTCCGGACCCAAGCTTCGTCACGCTGCGCCCGCTCGAGATGCCCCCGCCATGCGGCGAGCGCGCTGCTGGAAAGCTTTGTCATTCCGTCACCCTCGGAGAACTCCGCAAGGAAGAAGCCCACGCGTGTTCGAGGCGCTCGAGCGTACTGCGCTGCTCACGCCCGCGCTCGGCAATCTCGTCCACAGGAAGCGCCGGAAGAGAGAGCGCTGCGAAGGCCGCGAACTCGAGCTGCTCGAGCTCCGCGAGCGCGGCATCCACCCGGACCCGTGCCACGAGGGATCGGCTGACGGACCTCGTCCGGTTCCCACCTGTTGCCTACGCGAGGCCCGAAAGGGTCCTGGCGAGGGCCCGCGGTGGGAGGAACGAGGGGCCCTCGTGGGAGGGCCCTCATCTAGTGTCCCGAGTTAGAAATACGTTCACAAGCAGCCGCTACCCGTTCGAGGATCTCATCCGCCGACTTGGTCCACACGAAGGCCTTGCCGGCGGTGTTGTGGGCCTCGATGTGGGCGACGATGGCCTCTTCGAGCT
>NZ_JARZHH010000045.1 GCF_029946515.1 Polyangium sp. 6x1 | reverse complement strand
CTGCGCCCCCCATGCCGCCGCCTGCGCCGCCCATTCCGCCGGCCGCGCCCGCGCCGCCGGTGCCGCCGGTGCCGCCGGTGCCGCCGGTGCCGCCGGTGCCGCCCTTGCCGTCGTCGCCGCAGCCGACGGCCGACAGCGTGCTGGTGGCCGCGCCGACGAAGAAGAGAAATGCCAACTTGGACCCGTTCGACTTCAAGAAATCCATGTCCACAACGTACGCGGATCGACGTGCGACGTCGATCCCCTCGCTGGAAATGGCCGACGGACGACCACGCGCGCAGCCATCCGAACGAAACATTGCGATGTGACGGTGGATGACTGCGTTTCGCCGCGGCCGTCTTCACGCGCACATCTTCATCGCTCGGCTGCGCATGCTCTCGTCGCGTTGCGAAGATTGACGCGGGGCAGGAGACGCGCGAAGCACCTCGGCGCCCGCGCCACTCCGCGGGCGACCAATCCCCGATGCGACACCGCGTTTTCACGGCCCTCTCCTTGATCGCCTGCCTTTCCCTCGTCGCTTGTAAAGAGAGCGGCAGTGAGGGAGGAGCGCCGCCCGCCCCATCCATCGCCCCCGCGCCCGTTCCGTCCGGAAAAACCGTCGAGGTCGCGCCGAGCGCCGCCGCGCCGAGCCCGAGCGCCTCCGCGGCTCTGCCCGCCGAGCCGCCGGGGCTCGTGGGGACGTGGGAAGGCCGCTACGACGCAAAGAAGGGCGAGGTGGAGATGCCGCCCAAAGTGAAGGACAAAGTCCGCACGAAGGACGATGGCAAGGCGGCGATCGGTCCGGGGACGCTCTCCCTCACCATCGGCCCGGACGGGGAGCTGAAAGGAAAAACCTCGGGCGCGCTCGGCGCCGCGGGGCTCAGCGGCAAAGTCGAGGGCGACGAGGTGCGCGCGTCGTTCTTCCCGGAGGACGCCCTTTCGAAAGAAGCGATGTTCGGCATCGTCCAGGGCAAGCGCAAAGACGACAAAATCGTCGGGCGCATCCGCGTGGCGAACGGAGATGCGTCGGTCGTGCGCGAGGCCGAAATCGAGCTGAAGAAGAAGGACTAGAGCATCGAACAGTTCGATGCTCTGGAAGATCGCGAAGCGATCTTTCCTCCGGGGGTGAAATCGGCCGGGCTTCGCCTGGCCGAGAGGGGGACGCGAGGCGTCCCCCTCGGGACGAAACGATTTCATCTCATCGCGACGACGCGGAGAGCGCCGAGTGCGGCGCGCCGGGCTGTTCGAGCACGGTCCACACCTTCGCTTCGATGAAGACGCGCACGAGGTCGGCGTCGACGTGCTGGTCTTTGACCTCGAGGCCGAGGATGTCGAGCGCGCGGTCGACGGGTACGGCCTTCTTGTACGGCCTGTCGCTCGCGGTGAGCGCGTCGAAGATGTCGCTCACGCTCATCATCTTGGATTGCAGCGGGATTTCCTCGGCGCGCAGGCGATGTGGATATCCCGTGCCGTTGAGGCGCTCGTGATGCGAGCCGGCGATGACGGCGACGCGGCGGAACTGTTTGCCCCAGGGGATCTGCGAAAGGAAGTGGTAGGTGTGCACCACGTGGCTGCGGATTTCTTCGATCTCCGCGGGCGTCAGTGATCCACGCGCCACCGACAAACACGCGACCTCTTCGGGGCGCAGGAGCGGCGCGACGTCGCCCGAGAAGTCGGTGAACGTCTCGCGGGCGATGGCTTCGATGCGCGCGAAATCGCCCCCTTTGAGAACCGAAGGTTCGTTCGCGGCGAGGATGGCCGCATACGCGGCTTCGAGCTCGGCCTTGCGCGCCGATAACTCCTGATCGAGCGCGGCGAGCTCGTCCCCGCGCGCGCCGCGCTGCACGAGCCGGAGCTTGCGTTCGAGGATCTCGACCTCGTGGGAGCGCGAGGCGATCTCGATGCGATGGCGGATGATGGCGAGCTCGTGCGGATAGAGCTTCTTCGCCTTCACGAGGACCTGCTCGCGGACGCCGATCTTGCCGAAATCGTGGAGCAGCGAGGCGTACTCGAGCTCGCGCAGATCGTCCTTCGTCCACGTGACGCCGCGATAGGGCCCGACGGGGGCGCGCTCGAGCGCACGCGCGAGCCCCACCGTGAGGAGCGCGACGCGGCGCGAGTGACCACTCGTCGTGGGATCACGCTGCTCGATGGCCTCGACGCTGGCGCGCACGAAGCCTTCGAGCATGTGGTGGATCTCGGTATAAAGGACCGCGTTTTCCAGCGCGATGCCGGCCTGCGATCCGAGCGTGCCGACGAGCTCTTCGCTGCGCGCGTCGAAGGGGACGACCTGGTCTTCGATGTCCTCGTCGGAAAGCAGCTTGCGGTCGCCCGCCCGCTTCTTGTTGATGAGCTGGATGACGCCGATGACCTCGCCTTTGCGCGAGAGCAGCGGCATGCACAGCATCGACTTCGTGCGATAGCCGATCTTCGCGTCGAACGATCGATCGAAGCCGTACGGCGATACCGCGGGCAGGTCGTAGACGTCCGCGATGTTGAGCGGGCGCTTGTGGAGCGCGACGTAGCCCGACATCGATCGGGGGCTCACGGGCAGCGTGAACTCGCGCGCGTCGAAGGGAACGGAGTCGTTTTGCGAGAGCTTGAAGCGCAGGGTGCGGCGGAGCGGATCGGGGTCGTCGCCTTCGACGACGTAGATGCTGCCGGCGTCGGCGCCCGTGATGAAGCGACTCTTCTCGAGGATGAGCGAGAGCAGCTTGTCGAGCTCGCGCTCGGTGGTGATGGCCTTGGCAATCTCGATGAGCTCGCCGAGCTCGTAACGATAGCGGTTCAGCCATTTGCCGCGCGCCTCGGCGCGGGCCTTCGACTCGAGCAGCTCGCAGACGTTGTGGATGGCGACGTAGAGCTCGTCGGCGCTCGGATCGGGGTTCACGAGCGCGCCGAGGCCGCGGTTCAAGGCGCCCGCGACGTCGCTGACGGCGGGGCTTCCGACGAGGACGAGCATGGCCTCGCCCGAGGCGAGCTTGTGCGCGAAGGGGCGCAGCACTTCGCGGCCGCGGTCCCACAAAGAGCCCGGGGCGAGCACCGCGAAAAGCCGGTCGCTGCGCACCGTGACGAGCAAAGGATGCGGCCGGACGACGGTGCGATCGGAGAGGCGCGCGTCCGAGAGGAGGCGCGCTTCGACGATGTTCATCGTGGCGAGCGCGTCACGACCGTATCGCGTCGAGCTCCGGGCGACGTCGCTCGCCCCGTCGATCAAAAGGCTCACGAGGCGGTCCCTTTTTCGCGCGGTTCGTCCGCGGGCTCGAGGTTCGTCGCGGGCGATTGCGCGGCGCTCGGGCCGTCACGGCGATCCCGATCGCGCTCGTTTTGCGCGCGCCGGGCCGCGACCTCCTGATCACGCTTCTCGTAGGCGACGATGATGCGCTGCACGAGCGGGTGGCGGACGACGTCGACCTCGGTGAAGTGACATATCGCGATGCCGTCGATCCCCGCGAGCAGCTCCCGCGCTTCGGCGAGGCCGCTGCGAGCGCCGTGCGGCAGATCGACCTGCGTGACGTCGCCCGTGACGACCGCGCGCGACGAGTAGCCGAGGCGGGTCAGGAACATGCGCATCTGATCGCTCGTCGCGTTCTGCGCTTCGTCGAGGATGACGAAGGAATCGTTCAGCGTGCGGCCACGCATGAACGCGAGCGGCGCGACTTCGATCTGCCCGCGCGAGACGAGCCCCGAGGCTTTGTCGGCGTCCATCATGTCGTGCAAAGCATCATAGAGCGGACGGAGGTACGGGTTTACTTTCTCGGCGAGGTCGCCTGGCAGAAACCCGAGCCGCTCGCCCGCTTCGACCGCCGGGCGCGTGAGGATGATGCGTTTGACCCGACGCTCGAGGAGCGCGTGCACGGCCATGGCCATGGCGAGGTACGTCTTGCCCGTGCCGGCCGGTCCGATGCCGAACGTCATGTCGTGCGTACGGATCGCCTGGATGTACCGTTTTTGCGCGATCGTCTTGGCGGTGACGGGCCTGCGGCGCGCGGTCACGAGCACGACGTCTTCGAAGAGCTCGCGCAGCGTGAGCGCGGGGTCGTCGCGGAGGGCTTGCACGGCGCGCACGTAATCTTGCGCGTCGAGGATGGCGCCGCCGCGAAGGAGCTGGGCCGCCTCGGCGAGGAATCGCTCGGCGAGCGCGACGGCGTCGGCGTCGCCGGCGAGGCGAATGATGTTGCCCCGCAGGCTCGCGTCGATGCCGAGCGTCCTCGCCACGGACTTCAGGTGTTCGCTCGCGGGACCGGCGAGCGAGACGAGCGTGGCGTTGTCGAGCACCTCGACGTCGGCCGTGATCCGAATGGGCGTGCTGCTGCTCATGGTTGGAACCGTCGCTTCCTCCGTGCGACCCCGACCGCGCGTGGCTTGACCGTCTGCGCGGCGCGTGCGAGCGTCGTGCCCGCCTGTCGGGCGCGAAGCTGGAAACATTCGCGAATGCTGCATACGAAAAGCGGGGACACAAGGCGCCTCCAAGGAGGCCTCCGCGGGAGCATAGCCAAGGCGGTGCTCTCCGGCGCGCTCGCGTGTGTTTTTTCTGTCCCGGCCGCGCTCGCACAAGTGCCGCCAGCCCCGCCTGGTCCCAACACAAAACCAGCCGCGGAAGGAAAAACCCAGGCGGAACCGCCTGCTCCCAAGCCCACGGTGATCGTGCCGCGGCCCGTCGTGCGGCCGAACGTGGTGATTTCACCGGCCGGCCCCCCGCCGCCGCCGCCCGCCGGCAAAACGCCGCCCGCGATCACGCCGCCGCCCGCGCCCGTGCAGCCGTTCCCGATCGAGGTCGATGTGCCTTCCCGCACCGAGCCGCGCATGGCGCTGGCCGGTTTTCAAGGCGGGATTTTTCTTCGGGATCCCTCGGACGACATCCGCGTGTATGTCCGGGGCCGTCTTCAGCTCGATTTCCATTCCTTCCTGGGTGGTGGCGCGTCCGCGTTGCCGGCCGAGGATGGCGGCGCGCTGCTCGCGCCCCGTTTTTTCGCCCGACGCGCCCGTATCGAGCTCGGCGCCGACCTCTTCCGTCGATGGTTTGCCCTGGTCGGCGTGGATTTCGGCGGGCAGCCCATAACGAACCCGATGGGCGAGGCGCAGCCGCCGACGTTGCCGCCCGGACAAGCGCCGCTCCAGACGTGGACGCGCTTCGCGCCGCCGCAGTCGGTGGGGCCGTCGGCGCAGCTCGCGAACGCGTACATCGACTACACGCTCCTGCGTCAGTTTCACGTGATGCTCGGGCAACACCAGGCGCCGTTTTCCCTGGAGAACCGCACGGGCAACGATGTGCACCCGTGGATGGAGCGCGTGCTGCCGATTCGAGCGTTCGTCCAGCCGAACGGCAAGGAAATCGGCATGACGATCTGGGGCGACCTCAACGAGGCGCAAACCTTGAGCTACGAGCTCGGCCTCTTCGTCGGTGACGGACCCAATCGTCCGCAGGTCGACAGCTACCCCGATTTCATCGGCCGTTTCGTGGTGCGCCCGTTCTCACGGGAACGACCCACGACCAAGGAGGAGCTCGCGGAGAGGCACAACAGCCTGGCGGGACAACTCCTCCAGCGTTTGCAGCTCGGCGTGAGCGTGCAGCGCGGCGCGCGTGACCCGGCGTTCGTCGCGTACGACTATCCCGCGATCACGACCGCGCAGGGGTTCGCATTGTGGGATCCGCGGTACGTCGACTCGCGCGGCAGGCTCGTGCGCGTCTTGCCGTCGGGCGCGCAAAATCGCATCGGCGGCGAGCTGCGCCTGCCGATCGATCGGTACGAGCTGCGCGCCGAGGCGTACTGGGTCGACAACGGGACGCGCGAGGCGATCGATGGACTCGCGCTTCAGTACACCGAGCGGCTCGGCAATGTCGAGGGCGTGGGCTGGTACGTGCATGCCTCGGCGTGGCCCGTGGGGGATCCGTTCGTGAACGGCGACCCGGGTTTTTCCCGGCCACCCAAGCTCGATCTGACGAACCCCGAGATACAAAAGAAACAGGACGAGCGGCGCGGGCTCGAGGTGATGGCGATCGCGGCGGGCGTGCAAGCGCGATACGACGGCGCCGCGCGGGGAGACGACTACGACGCGGCGACGCCGGGCGCGCCGGGGCGCACGTCGAAGATCTCGGTCGTGCAGCTCGGCCTCGGCGCGACGTACTGGCACACGCGGTTCGTCCGGGTGACGGTGAACTGGCTCGCCTACCACACGCCGGGCAGCGGCGCGGGGGAGAACCTCGCGCTCGTGCCGGGGAATTTGCTTGGAGACGCGGACAATCCCGCGCGATCCGCGGCGTGGATGCACGAGATCGGGGCGCGGGCGGCCGTGAGCTTCTGAGGCGCAAGGCGCGCACAACATTTTTGGCCCAGCCCCACGCCGCGCGTTAAGGCCCGAGGAGCCAATGCGTCAGTGGATCGCCATCGGTGCCGCCGTGGGGCTCGTGGCCGTCACGCTCCCCATGTTGCGCAAGCACGACGTGGAGCTCGCCGGTCTCCTCGCGAAAAGCAAAATCGAAACGAACGGAGGGCCCGTCGTCACGCGGGAGGTGACGCCACCCCCCCTGACCGACATCGACCTGACGCGGATCGACGATCGAGGAAACATCGCGATCGCCCCGGCCCACGGCAATCGCAGGGCCGAGCTTACGGTGGTGCCGAAGTACCAGCGCGCGGCCGTGTCGCTTTTGCGCAGCGGGCACGTGCCCGAGGGCGCCGTCGTGATGACCGACATCAAGACGGGCCGGGTGCTCGCGTGGGCGAGCTACGTGGATCAAGGCGCGATGCACGACGTCGCGTCGGAGGCGACGGCGCCTTCGGCGAGCGTGTTCAAGATCGTGACCGCGACGGCGCTCGTGGAGCACGCCGGGCTCGGGCCCAACACGAAGCAGTGTTACTCGGGCGGCGAGCACGCGATCACCGCGAAGGACATGGTCGACAACAAGAAGCGCGACAAGTGGTGCGCCACGCTCGCGCAGGCGATGGGCCGCAGCTTGAACACGGTGTTCGCGCGGCTCGCGGCCAAGAACCTCGATCGCGGCGAGCTCGAAGGGACGGCGCAGAAGCTCGGCTGGGGGCAGGACATCCCGTTCGACGTGAAGCTCGCGCAGAGCACGATCACGCTGCCCGAGGACGATCTCGGCTTCGCCCGCACGGCCGCCGGCTTCTGGAACACGACGCTCTCGCCGTTCCAGGGCGCGAACCTGGCGACGACGGTCGCGAATGGCGGCGAGATGGTGCGTTTGTCGATCGTGGCGAGCGTGAAGGACGAGGACGGCGAGATCTACAAGGGTCCCACGGCGCGCATGCCGCTGAAGCGCGTGATGAGCGAGCAGACGGCCCGCGCCATCACGTCGATGATGGAGGAGACCGTCGACTCGGGGACGAGCTACAAATCGTTCCACGACCGAGCGGGCAGGGCCTACCTGCCGGACATCCGCATCGCGGGCAAGACGGGCACGCTGACGAAGCCGACGGCCGAGGGCCCGTTCTACACGTGGTGGGTGGGCTTCGCGCCGAGCGACAAACCCGAGGTCGCGCTGTCGGTGCTCGTGGCGAACGGCGCGAAGTGGCGCGTGAAGGCGACGCACGTGGCCTCCGACATGCTGCGCGTCTACTTCGCGGACAAGAACGCGCCGGGCGTGCGGAGCCCGTTCGATTCCGGGTCGGTGGCGCGGCGGGATTAGAACTCGGTGCGGGGCACGTCGCGCGGCTCGAAGCAGCCGCGGCAGCGCGCCTCGTAGCTCTCGGCGCCGCCGACGAGGACCGTCGTGGCCTTGGGAATGAGGCGCTGCGAGCGGCTCGCGGGGCCGCCGCAGACGGCGCAGACGGCGTGCACCTTCGTGACCTCCTCGGCGATGGCCATGAGCTCGGGCATCGGCGGGAAGGGGCGGCCGAGGTAGTCTTGGTCGAGGCCGGCCGCGATGACGCGCAGGCCGCGACTGGCGAGTTTGTCGCAGACCTCGACGATGCCTCGATCGAAGAACTGCGCCTCGTCGATGGCGACGACGTCGGTCTCGTCGAGCACGCGCTCCTCGATGCTCGCGCTCGTGCCGACGGCGACGGCCTCGACGCTCACGGCCTCGTGGCTGACGATGCGGTGCGCGTCGTAGCGATCGTCGATGCGCGGCTTGAACGCCTGCACGCGCTGGCGAGCGAGGATGGCGCGCTTGATGCGCCGGATGAGTTCTTCGGTTTTTCCACTGAACATCGAGCCCGTGATGACCTCGACGGACCCGGTCGGACGAGCAGGTACCCCGCGCACGGGCGGAGACAGACCGCGGACGGCGGAAAGAGGCAAGGGGAAACGGCAGGCATGGCAAGACGCGGCCCCGGCCCGGCGCGTCACGTGGTTCGGAATGGCTAGGATCTCGGGGAATTTCGGAGGTTTGGGGAAGTCCGGTCGCTCGATGAAAACCCCGGGAAGACGAAGCATGCGTCGCGTCGCTGGCGGATCTCGTGCCGCGCGCGCGGGACGGACGCGGCGAAATCAGGCGTCGCCCTTGTGCAGCTTGTGCCCGTCTCGCGAGTGCATGCTAGGATGGCTGCTGTGCAAGTTGTGCTCCGCAAGCTCGGCCGTGGCTCCCGCGCCGTCGTCGGTCGACTGGTACGTGCTCCGCGGAAAGGCTCCGTCGTCGTGATCGAGTTTTCCGACGGGATGCACGAATACGTGACGACGCCGGTCAAGCGGGTCCTGCGGCTCGCGGGGCGGGAAGTGTTTTACATCGAGACGGTGAACTCCCGGTATCGCCTCGAGGTCCGCGGCCGTGAGGTCGCCCTCGACGGAGCGGTCGGCGGGAGCTGACGAGCCCACCTCGATCTCTTCCCAAATCCTTGCGGGCGGGCCCCTTCTTGGGCAGATTTGCCGCCCGTTTTTCAGACCGAACGACGGGGCTTCCGCAGCCGTGGCTGCGCAGAAGCCCAAAGACGCATCCCCCGAGGAGTCACACGCGATGGGTTACCGTGATCGCCGCAGCTCAATCAAGATGAGGCGCCGCAAGGCACAGGCGAAGAAGAAGGCGCGCGCCAAGGCACCGAAGGTCCAGCAGACCACGCCGGAGACCGCGGCGCCGAAGAAGTCGAAGAAGTCCGCGGCTGCGGCGCCGGCTGCGGCGAGCTGAGAGACTCCCTCACCCCCGCCCCTCTCCCTCTCGGGAGAGGGGAGGAGGGGAGAGAAGACAAAGAAGAACGAGCAGCTCTAGAAGCTGCTTTTTTCGTCCTTTGCGCTGCCGGTTTCGCCCTTCGGCGTGGCCGTGTCCGCGGGACGTTCGAGCAGCGCGGTGTCGCCCGCGGCGCACTCCTCCGTGTCGACGTGCCAGCCGCTCGCGTTGCGCCACTTCTGGACGAGCTCGGTCGTGCGGAGTTCCGCTTCGTCGATGCGTTGCCACTCGACACGCACGCGTACTTCGGCCTCGTCGCGCGTCTTCATGCGGACGTCCGCGAGCTCGAGATCCAGGACGCGCACGCGATCGCCCCAGGACGCATGACGCTTCGCCCACGCCTCGCGCGCGGAGGCCGCGACGTGCTCGCGCGCGATGTCCATGCGGCCGAAGCGCAGCGCCGTGTTGTGGTCGTACGCGGCGTCCATGAGCTTGTCCGTCGGCGTCTGCGGCATGACGCAGCCGAACGGGGCGAGCACGAGGAGGAGGAGAGCAAGGCTTCGGCGCACGTGCCGAAGAGACGCCTTGCGCGAGGATCGGGGCAAGTTCTTGGCCTTTCTCGTCAGAACGCGCTCGAGGCGACGAAGTACGCCTGGCCGCCAGGGATCGCCTTGCCGCTGAAGCCATAGGCGTAGCCGAGGCGGAGCTGCGTGTTGAGGTAGTAGCCGAGCGAGAGGCTGAGCCAGAGCTCGGCGCCGACCGAGGTGTGGAGCTTGGGCGCGTCGATGAGCGCGCCGTTCGAGAGGAACGAGACGTCGTCGCGCGTGAGCTTGTCGAACGCGCCGCCGTAGTCGACGAAGAGGTTGCCGTCGACGCGGCGGATGAAGAAGGGGAGCGTGGACAAACCCCAGTCGGGCTTCACGATCGGGAAGCGGTACTCGGCGTTCGAAAGGACGTACATGCGGCCCGCGGCGCTGCCAGGCGCGTAGCCGCGAAGGACGAAGGAGCCGTCGTAGATGCCCGTCGTGACCGTGTCGACGATGCTGACGTTGTCGAGGTCGTAGCCGCCGACGAAGAAGAAGCCGTCGCGCGGATACGTGCCCGCGGCGATGCCACCCGCGACGCGCAAGGCGAGCGTGTGCAAGCCGCGCCAAGGCATGGGGATGTAGCCGGCGATGGAGGTCTCGGCGGTCTGCAGGGTGAAGTTGCTGCCCGTCAAAGGCCCCGCGTACTCGACGGCGAGGCGCATCGAGTAGCCGCGGATCGCGCCGGCCGCGTCGAGCGAGCCTTCGACGTTGGAGAAGGAGTAGGCCGCGCGGACGGTGCCGATCGTGCCGCCGATGGGGAGGCGCGTGCGCGTGGCGTACGGGTCGGGCTGGGTTTGTCCGGGGAGCTCGCCGCGGAAGCCGGTGAACGAGTAGGAGAGGCTCAGGCTCTGATCGGTGAACTCGCCCGGCATGCGGTAGACCATGCTCGACGAGAGGCCGATGCCGCGCTCGTCGTAGGGGACGTCGCGGCCGTTGATGCGGTAGCCCTGGTAGCGCGGGGAGACGGCGTAATAGAAGCGGAGGTTGAGATCGACGGGGAGCCTGCGGTAGGCGTAGTCGAGGTTCACGCGCGGCGAGGGCGCGCCGAAGTCGGCGATCATCTCCGCCTGGAACTCGTGAAAGCCCGCGACGTCGGCGCCGAACGTGGAGAGCGTGAGCGCGTTCTGGCTGTAGTTGCCAGGGCCGTAGGAGATGCCGAAGTTGCGCGGCGCAAGCGTGGAGAGCGCCCGGTACGGGACCTTGCGCATGAGGACGCGCTCGGGCTCGGGCGGCGGATCGGGGCGATCCGCAGGCGCTGGCGGCGCGTCGAGGAAACGCGCCGGGTCGAGCGGCATCGCGTAGAGGTCGTAGCCCTTCGAGGTGTAGCCGACGTAGACGAGCGTCTTGTCATCGGGGCTGACGGCGGGCTGGAGCGCGCCGACGCGCACGTTCGTGACTTGCTTGAGCCCGCGGCTCGCGACGTCGTAGGCGTAGATGTTCGGGACGCCGCTGCGATCCGAGGAGAAGTAGAGGGTCTTGCCGTCGCTCGACCAGGTGGGGTTCGCGTCGATGGCGCGGTCGCGCGTGATGTTCTCGAAGGTGCCGGTGGCGACGTCGACGACGCGGATGTCGCGGTAGCCGCCCGCGGTCCACGCGCTGTAGGCGATGGAGCGTCCGTCGGGCGAGAAGCGCGGCGTGTAGGCCTGCTCGAAGCGCGCGCTCGGGACGAGGTCTCTGCGGTTCTGGACGTGGCCCTCGGGGTCGAGGTCGGCGATCTGGAGGAAGGTCGTGCCCTTCGTGTTGACGGTGAACGTGATGCGACGGCCGTCGGTGCTGACGTCGGGCGCGCCGGCGCGCAGGCCCGTGGTGAGGCGATGGCGCGCGGACTCGTCGCCGCGCGGCGCGGTCTTGCCGTTCTCGACGCGGTAGAGGTCGTCGCGGCGGTAGACGATCTTGAAGGGGCCGTTGCTCTGGTAGAAGTGATCGCCCGCCGGCGAGAACGACGAGGGCGAGGCGCCGCGGGTGCGCGCGACGAGGTCCGCGTCCGCCTCGAAAGCGTCGCGTCGCGCGTTGAAGCGGGCGCGGTAGACGCCCTCGCGGACGTTGTAGTCGTCGCGGTAGTAGACGAGCTCGTCGGCGTCTCCGGCGCGAGCGTTTCGCGGGACGAACCGCGGGTAGAGGACGTTGCGGCCGTGGCGGGTGAGGCGCGTGCCTTCACGCAGGCCTTTGGCCTCGATGGCGCGTACCTGTGCGGCGTACTTGAGGCGGAGGTGATCCTTGAAGCCCTCGAAGAGCTCCTCGTACGTGCGGCCGGTCGCGCGGCGCATCGAGCGGTTGATGCCCCAGGGGATGACGTTCTGGCCGTAGTCCGCGGCGACGGCCGTCATCGTGTGGCCGCCGTAGACGTCGCTGATCCAGCCGAGGAAACGCGATCCGTAGAGGTACCAGATGTTGCCCTGCGGCCAGCGCATCGAGGTCGACGACATCTGGTCGAGCCGCGCGATGTTGTCGTCGAGCACGTCGGCGCGCAGGAACATGTCGAAGAGCGCCGAGCGCATGCGGCCCGCGCTCGACTCGCGCGACTCGTACACCGTGGCGAGGCCCTCGATGATCCACCGCGGTTGCACCTGGTTCGGCGCGTAGCTCTTGCCGAGGACCGCGTTGATGATCGCCGGCAGCCCCGAGATGTTGTCGAGGTGCAGGATGTGCGTGTGCTCGTGCGTGATGAGGTCGAGCAGCCAGTCGTCGTAGTCACCGAGCGGCGAGAGGTCCTCGGGCGCGGTCGCGTAGAGGCGCACCGTATTGAACGGCAGCGCCGTGGCCGAGCCGTTCGCCGAGTCGACGTCGTCCGTGATCACGACCTCGGTGATGCCGCGCGGGCGGTTGTCGAGCGCGACGGTGAGGCGCGCGTGGACCGACTCCGCAACGCGCGCCACGCGTTCGGCGAGCGGCGTGAGCGTGGTCGGGTAATGCACGCGGAAGTGCGCCGTCTCGATGGTTTGCCAGTCGAGATCCGGATCTCCGACGGCCTCCGCAGTGCGCGGCACGGCGAGGGCCAAGGAGAGCGCGGCGCCTACGAGGGCCGCGCGTCGCGTGCGTGAAGGTTTCACAGGTCGTCGTAGAACATGGGCTCGCGGTTCCGCGCGTAGCGGTAGACGAGCTGCCGGCCCTCGTTGCCGATCTGGGTGAAGCGCGCGCCGAAGCCGGGCTCGGAGGAGCCGCTCGTTTCACGTGTCCACTGGACGATGGCGCGCGCGTAGAACTCGTAGTCACCGGGGAGCAGCACGCGGAGCTGCACCTCGGCGCCGAGCTTCGGGATGCGGTAGGTCGAGACGAAGATGCCGCCGTGCTCGATGACGTCGTTGCCGGAGAGGCCCTTGTAGAAGTTCGAGGAGCTGTGCGTGCCGAGCTCGACGTCGACGGCGCGCGTGCCGGGCAGAGGTGCGTGCTCCTTGGCTCTCGCTGTCGTGGGCGCGGGCGTGGCCTTGGCGGGCGCGGGCGTGGCCTTGGCGGGCGCGGGCGTGGGCTGCGGATCCTTGCGCGGCTCGGCCTTCGCAGGCGCGGGCGTGGGCGCGGGCTCCTTCGCCTTCACAGGCGCGGGCGCAGGCGTGGGCGCGGGCGCAGGCGCGACGGGCTGCGGCGCGGGCGTGGCCTTCACCTCGACGACGGGCTGCGGCGAGAGGATCGGCGCAGGCTTGATCTCCGCGACGGGCTGCGGCGCGGGCGCGGGTGCAGGCTCGGGGACGATCTGGAGGACGGGCGCGGGCTTGATGATCTCGACCGGTTCGGGCGCGGGAAGGGGTGCAGCCTTCGGTTGCGCCAAAGGTTCGGGCGAGGGGATGGGTGCAAGCCTCGCCTCCGACACAACCGGTTGGGGTGCGGGAAGGGGTGCAGGCTTCGCCTGCGCCAACGTTTCGGTCGCAGGAAGGGGTGCAGGCTTCGCTTCAGCGACCGGTTCGGGTGCGGGAGCGGGTGCGGGAGCGGGTGCAGCAGGCTTCGCTTCAGCGACCGGTTCGGGTGCGGGAGCGGGTGCAGCAGGCTTCGCTTCAGCGACCGGTTGAGGCGCGGTCGCACCCGTCCCCTTGTACTTCGCGAGCGCGTTCACCTTCGCGAGCGACGCCGCGACGGCTTCGAGCACCGTGTCGACGGCGGGGTGATCCACGTCGAGCGCCTGCACGTCCGCGAGGACCTTGCGCACGTTCTTGAGGGCGACATCGCGGCCGTCGAGCACGGCGCCGTTGCTGCGCTCGATCTTGTGCAGGATGCCCATCGTCTTCGCGATCGGCTCGGCAGCCTCGAGGAGCTCGTCGGGCGCGTCGTCGGCACTCTGCAGGGCACCGAGCGCCTCGGCGAGGGATGCGCGCGCGGTCTTTGCGAGCTGAGCGGGTTCCACGGTCCTCCTCCAAGAAAGCGCGCCTGTCGCGGAGCGCGGCGTCAGCCTAGCAAAGGCTCGGGCGCAAGAAAGAGCCGGGCGAGTGCTTCCGCCGCGACGGGCGCGCCGTCGATCTCACCGCGGACCAGGATCACCGCGCCGTCCCCCGTGCGAATCACGGCGTGGCCTCCCTCGGCGTACCCCTCTCCAGGCTCGAGCGCTTCGGGAAACCGCGGCGCTTTGCGGGCCTCGAGCACGGTGACGAGCACGCCGGCGATCTCGGTGAAGGCCCCGGGCGTCGGCGCGAGGGCGCGGATGTGCCGGAGGACGCGGTCGGTGGGCCAGGACCAGCGGATCGCGTGCTCGTCCTCGCCGAGGGCAGGCGCGTGCGTGACGAGAGCCTCGTCCTGCGCGATCTCGGCGATCGTCTCGCCGCGGGCGAACCTCTGGCAGGTGCGGCGCAGCGCGCGGAGCGAGGGACGATCGAGGGCGCGCGCGAGATCCCAGCCGGTCCAGCGCGGATCGATCGCGAGCTCTTCCTGTTCGAGGATCGCGCCCGTGTCGTACTCCTCGGCGATGCGATGCACGGACACGCCGGTCACGGCGTCGCCGCTCAGGATCGCCCACGTCGTCGGATCCGGGCCGCGATGGCGCGGCAGGAGCGAGGGGTGCACGCCGATGCCGCCGAGCCGGGCGACGTCGACGAGGCGCATGGGCAGGCGCGTGGTCCAGAACCAGCTCACGACGAGATCGGGCGCGAGGCGCCTCACCCGATCGACGAGCGCGGGATCGGTCACCTTCGGCCGGACGAGGACGCGCTCGCCGAAGACGCGACGCGCGCGGCGCAGGCCGAGCGCGTCCTTGCGGCAGACGGCGCAGAGCTCGATCGAGTGCCCGTCCTTCGCGAGCAGGAGCGCGGCGAGTGGCAGGCCGAAAAACGCGATGCGGAGCGGCATGTCCTCTCTCCCTTACCCCAAAAATTTTCCCGGTTCGTAGGGCCCTGGTAGCAATCGCGCCCATGGCGTCATCCCCGCGCCCTTCGTTTCACCCGGCCCTCCGGCCCGGGCATCGGTTCGACCCGGCTGCAGCGAGGCGACCGATCCTGGTGTTCGAGGACGTGCACAAGGCCTACCGGCCGGACCAGCCGGTGCTGCGGGGGATGTCGCTCACGATCGAGCGGGGAGAGTTCGTCTTCATCACGGGGCCGTCGGGCGCGGGCAAGAGCACGCTCCTGCGCCTCGTGCATCGCACCGAGCGCGTGGACGACGGGCGGATCCTCTTCCTCGGCCGCGACGTGGGCCGCCTGCGGGACGACTCGATCCCGGCCCTGCGCCGCAACATCGGGTACGTGTTCCAGGACTTCAAGCTCGTGCCGAGCTGGACCGTGTTCGACAACGTCGCCGTGGCCCTCGAAGTCGTGGGCCTTCCGCCGCGGCTCGTGCGCAGCCGCGTGGGCGAAGCGCTCGAGCGCGTGGGGCTCGCGGGGCGCGGCGACGAGGAGGCCAAGCGCCTCTCGGGCGGCGAGCAACAACGGGTCGCGATCGCGCGAGCGATCGTGGGCGAACCGGCGCTCATCCTCGCCGACGAGCCGACGGGCAACCTCGATCCGCAGCTCGCGATCGACATCCTCGGCCTCTTCGAAGACATCCACGAGACCGGAGCCACCGTGCTCTTCGCGACGCACGATCGGACGCTGCTCGACGTGCGTCCGCGGCGCGTCGTGGTGCTCGACGCCGGCAAGGCGACGGACGCGCCGAACGGGCTCGACGGGGCCGCCCCGATGAACCTCGTGGCGTAGGGAGGGAGTTTGCATGGCGAGCGAACGGTACGGCGTGCGAGTGCCCATGAAGGCCTGGAGACCCGGGCGAGGGGACATGCGCGTGCACGTGCAGTCGATCTTCTCGCTCGCGGTCGCGTTCGTGTGCCTGGCGGCCTCGCTGCTCGTGGTGACGAACCTCTCGGCGGTGCGTGATCGCTGGTCGCGGGCCGGGCGCGCGACGGTGTACCTGCGCGACGGCGTGGCCGATCCCGAGGTGAGCGAGCTCGTCCGCGCGCTCGAACGTACGCCCGGGGTCAAGCGCGTGCGGCACGTGACGAGCGTGGAGGCGCGGCGCGAGATCGTGGTCGACGAGTCCGACGCGGCGCTCGCGTCGCTGCCGCCGAGCGCGTTCCCGGCCTCGCTCGAGCTCGGCTTCACGGACGACATCGGCGAGACCGATCTCCAGTCGATCGCGCTCAAGCTGCGGGCGCTGCCGGCCGTCGAGACGGTCGAGACGTACCAGCGCTGGACCGAGCGCCTCTCGTCGCTGCTCGGCGGCGGCGTGTCGGCGAGCGCGGCGCTCGCGGTGGTCGTGATGTGCGCGGTCTTCAGCGTGATCAGCTCGACGATGCGCCTCTTGCTCAGCCGTCGGCGGACCGAGGTCGAGGTCTTGAAGCTCGTCGGCGCGACGAACGAGTTCGTGCGCCGTCCCTTCGTGATCGAGGGGGCGATGCAGGGCGCGGCGGGCGCGGCGGCGGCGATCGCGCTGCTCGGCGGGCTGTTTTTCCTGGTGCGCGGGCGCTTCGATCACGAGCTCGCGAACCTGCTCGGGCTCTCGCCCTCGTTCTTGCCCTGGACCGTCTCGCTCGGGCTCGTGCTCCTCGGCGGCGCGCTCGGCGCGACGACGGCGCTCGTGAGCCTGCGCCGAATGGCGGCGATCTGAGATGAGGCGCCGCACGTCGCTCCTGCCGGTCTTGCTGCTCGCGCTCGTCTCGGGCGCGGCGCGAGGCGGCACGCCGGTGGAGTCGCCGCCCGCCCAGGCGCCGAGCGCGCTCTCGTCCGTCGCGGATTTCGAGCGGCTTCTCAAGCGTATCGACGACGAGCAACGCGCCGCCGAGGGCGAGCTCGCGGGGATCGATCCGCGCATCGAGACGCTGCGCAAGCGGATGCTGGCGCGCGGCCGGGCCTATTATCGCCACGTGCACGCAGGCCTCTTGCCGGTGGGTGAAGGCTTCGACGCGCTCGTCGATCATGCGGCGCGGGTCGAGCGGGTTCGCCGCGCCCTCGAACGCGACATCGCCGACGAGAAGGCGCTGCTCGAGCGTCGCACCGAGCTCGAAGACCGCATCCTCCGGCTCCGCGCTGAGCGCGCGCCGCTCGAGCTGCAGCGCGAGGCCATGACGCGCGCCAAGCGCGCGCTCGAAGCCGAAGACGAGCGACGAGCGGCGTTCGCGCGCGCCTTCGAATCGTCATCGCGCCCGGACTACGTGGCGATTTACGGCGCCGACAGCGGGCCTCGGGACGCGGACGCGCGCCTCGGGTTCGAGGCGCAGAAGGGACGCCTGCTCTTCCCGGTCGCCGGTCGCGCCGAGGTGCGGCGCTCTTCGAAGCACGGCGTGAGCGGCGTCGAGCTCTTCGCGCAGCCCGGCGCGGCCGTGCGCAGCGTCGCCGCGGGTCGCGTGGTGTTCGCGGATCGGTACGACAGCTACGCGCTCACCGTGATCGTCGATCACGGCGATCGTTACTACAGCGTGTACGCGAGCCTCGGCGGCACGGAGCTACGCGCGGGCGATCCCGTGGCCGCGGGCGCGCGCGTCGGAACGGCGCCGACCGCGGGGCAGGGCGACACCGTGTATTTCGAGATCCGACGCGGCGCGAGCGCGCTCGATCCCGGCCCCTGGCTCGGCCTCTAGCGTCTCACGCGACCTCGGACGCAGGCGCGACGATGCCCCAGCGCGGCAGCGTCACGGTGAACGTCGAGCCCTCGCCGAGTCGGCTCGTTGCCTCGATCTTCCCGCCGTGCGCCTCCACGATCTGCCGCGCGATGAAGAGGCCGAGCCCGAGCCCGCCGTAGTGCCGGAGCGACACCGCGCGTTCGAACCGTTCGAAGATCCGGGCGCACGCCTCGGGCTCGATCCCCATCCCGTGATCGGTGACGGAGAGCCGCACCACGTCGCCGTCGTCGGCGATCGCGACCTCGACGGGACGGCCTCCCCCGTACTTCATCGCGTTCTCCAGCAGGTTCGACAGGACCTGCTCGAGCCGGAGCGGATCCCAGCGGCCGACGAGCGACGGGCACGCGTGGAACGAGATCTCGGAGCCCGCCTCGCCCGTCTCCTGGGTGAAGCGCTCGGTCACGTCGCGGGCGAGCTCGCAGAGGTCCACGGTTTCAGGCTCGATCGCGAGATGACCTGCCGTGATGCGTGTGACGTCGAGCAGGCTCTCCACGAGCCGCGTGAGCCGGACGATCTGCCGGGAGCAGCGCTCGACGCGCCCGGTGAGCTGCTCGTTCAGGAGCCCGGCGCGCTTCAGCGTGCGTTCGAGCGCTTCGAGCTGGAGTTGCAGCGGCGTGAGCGGGGTCCGCAGCTCGTGCGAGGCGATCATGAAGAACTCGTCGCGCACGCGGATCGCCTCCTGCGCCTCGCGGTAGAGGCGCGCGTTGTCGAGCGCGATGCCGAGCCTGCGCCCGAGCTCCTGGGCCACGGCGAGGTCCGCCGGGTTGTAACGGCCCCGCGCCGTGCGGCGCACGAGCTCGACCACGCCGAGCCTCCTGCCGCGCAGCTCGATCGGCACGCAGATGTACGAGATCGGCCCGAGCGACTCGAGCTGATCCGGGCTCACCCCGAGCACGTGCGCCATGCAGCCGAGGCTCTCGATCTCCTCGTGCAGAACCTTGGCGCCGCTGCGGAACGTGTAGTCGGCGCCGAGGCGCCGCCCCATCCCACGCGCGAGCTCCCTCGTGAGCTCGTCCTTTCCGGTCCCGTTCGCGGCGGCGCAGACGACGAGCGAGCCCTGCTCGTTCGCGAGGTCCACGAAGCAGAGATCGCCGAGCAGCGGGACCGCGCGTTCCGCGGCCTTCTGCAGCGTGCCTTCTGTCTCGAGCGAGCTCGTGAGCAGGAGCGTGGTTTCGTCGAGGAAGACCTGGATCTCTTCGGCGCGCTTCTGCTCGGTGAGGTCACGCATCACGGTGGCGAAGCCACGCAGCTCGCCGCTCTCGTCGTGCACGGGCGAGAGCCGGAGCTCCGCGCGAAACTGCGACCCGTCGCGCCGCACGAGGAACCCTTCACCCAGGAAGTGGCCGTCTCGCCCGGCCGACGCGAGCGCCTCCTCCGGCGCGCCTCGCTCGACGTCGCCTTGCGTGTAGAACGCCGACACGTGCGTGCCGAGGCTCGCCCTCTGCTCGTAGCCCATGATCCGCGTCGCGCCGGCGTTCCAGCTCGCGACGTGCCCCTCGGGGTCGAGCATGAAGATCGCGTAGTCCTTCACGGACTCGACGAGCAATCGGAAGCGCTTCTCGGCCTCCTCGGACGCGCGTCGCCGCGCTTCCTCCTCCGCGAGCATCACCTTGCGCGTCTGGAGGAGGCCATCGGTCTCGTGCTTGTAGAGCGCGATCTCGATCGCGCCGCGCAGCTCGCGCTCGTTGAAGGGTTTGACCAGGTACCCGAAGGGGCTCGTCGTCTTCGCGCGGACGATCGTCTCCTCGTCGGCGTAGGCCGTGAGGTAGACGATCGGGATGTCGAGCTCGGCGCGGATCTGCTCCGCGGCCTGGATCCCGTCCATCGATCCTTCGAGGCGGATGTCCATCAAGACGAGGTCGGGGCGGAGCGAGAGCACGCGTTCGATCGCGCGCTCACCGGAGGCCGACGCGCCGGAGACCGCGTAACCCAGGGAGCGCAGCGTGTTTTCGAGGTCCGCGGCGACGATCCGCTGGTCCTCGACGATGAAGATCTTCCGCTTCGTCTCGCTCATGATTGCGTCGGGGTCAGGGGAAAACGCACGACGAACTTCGTCCCGCCGTCGCGTTCGAGATCGATCGTCCCGTGGATCTGCTCGGCCAGGATGCACACGAGCTTGAGGCCGAGCGTGCCCGCGTCGCGGAAGTCGACGTCGGGCGGAAAGCCGATCCCATCGTCCTCGACTTCGAGGACGACCTCGCTCCCGTGCCGCTGGAGCCCGACGCGCACCGTTCCATTTCTTTCGGCTGGAAACGCGTGCTTGATCGCGTTCGACACGAGCTCGTTCACCACGAGCCCGCACGTGATGGCCTCGTCCACGCCGAGCGGCACGCCCTCGGCGTCGAGGACGAGCGCGACGTGCGCGGGGCTCACGCCGTACGTGTAGAGCAGGCCCGTCGCGAGCCCCCGCAGGTACTCGGCGATCTCGACGCGCGCGAGGTCCTTCGACTGGTAGAGCTTCTCGTGAAAGAGCGCGATCGATCGGACGCGCGTCTGGCTCTCCTTGAAGAGCTGGAGCGCGCGCGGATCGGTGATTTGCCCCATCTGCAGGTTGAGCATGCTCGAGACGATCTGGAGGTTGTTCTTCACCCGATGGTGGATCTCCTTGAGCAGCACCTCCTTCTCCTGGAGCGAGGCGCGCAGCTTCTTCTCGACCAGCTTGCGCTCGGTGATGTCGCGGATCGCGGCCGCCACGAGCAGGCCGTCCTCCGTTTCGATGGGGCTCAAACTGATCTCGACGGGGAACTCGGAGCCGTCCTTGCGACGGCCGTAGAGCTCGAGGCCGGAGCCCATGGGGCGCACGCGCGGGTCGGCGAAGAAGCTTCCGCGGTGATGGGTGTGCCGGTCGTGAAAGCGCTCGGGGACGAGGGCCTCGATCGCCTGGCCGACGAGCTCGGCGCGCGGAAAGCCGAAGACACGCTCGGTCTGCGAGTTGCAAAGGACGATCTTGCCCGCGGCGTTGACGATGATGATCGCGTCGGGCGCGGCTTCGAGGAAGCTGCGGAATTTCGCCTGCGCGCGGTTGCGCTCCGTGACGTCGCGGATCGCCGCCGTGACGAGCGTGCCGTCGCGCGTGCGGATCGGCGAGAGGCTGATCTCGACGGGGAACTCGGATCCGTCTTTGCGACGACCGTGCAGCTCGATGCCCGCGCCCATGGGCCTCGGGCGCGGCTCCTCGGCGTACTGCGTGCGGTGCTGGACGTGCTCGGTCCGCAGGCGTTCCGGCACGAGGACGTCGATCGGTTGTCCGCGGAGCTCGTCGTGCTCGTAGCCGAACATGCGCACGAGTTGGGCGTTGACGAGCATGATCCGGCCCGCGGCGTCGACGATCACCATGGCGTCGGGCGCCGCTTCGAGCAGCTCGCGAAAGCCCTCTTGCGTGGCCGTCCTCGCTTCGTTCTCCGTCAAAGCGCTGCCGTTCGCGCTCGGATGCACGACTTGCACGGTTCCTGGTCTCCCCACCATGCCACCATGAACAGAAGGCCGTCGAACTCGACCAGGACGCACCCAGCGGGTGAATACCGCGGGATCTCGGGCCCGGTCCTCGTTGATCTTACGGCGCCGTACTACTTTGGATCCATAGCGTGACGAGCGACAAACGCTACCGCGCAGATCAGGAGGAGCCTGTCGGATTGCGGCTCGGAAGAGCGGGCGGTGCGGAAATGTGGAAACCGGTCGTTTCGCGCGGCTCGGCGGCTCGTCCATGACGGACGCAGAGCGCTCCGCTAGAGAGCTCGGTCGATGGCCTTCACCCGCCGCCGCGCCCTCCTCGGCCTCGCCGCGTTCTCGCTCGGCGCCTGCCGCAAGCAGACGCCGCCGCCCCCGGCGGACGGGCTCCGCTGGAAAGACCTCGCGTTCACGCCCGAAGAGCAGCGCGCGCTCGTGCTCGCGCCGCCCTCCACGCGACCTTTGCCGGTGCTCGTCGCGCTGCATGGACGAGGTGAATCGGGCCGCGGGCTCGAGGTCGGCGCGTTCGCGTGGCGAGATGACTACGGCCTCGATCGGATCGATCGAAGGCTCTCCGCGCCGCCGCTCACGGGCGCCGATCTCGAAGGGTTTTTCCGACCCGAGCGGCTCGCGCAGATGAACGACTCGCTCACGAAACAGCCGTACGAGGGGCTCGTCGTCGCTTGTCCGTACACGCCCGTCGTCGCGGATCGATCCGAGAAAGGCGCCGTGCCCTTCGGTCGGTTCGTCACCGACGTGCTCCTGCCGCGCGTGCGCGCCGAGGCGAAGGCGTCCTCGGATCGCGCGGCGACGGGCATCGACGGCGTGAGCATGGGCGGGCGGCTCGCGCTCTTCGTCGGGTTCGCGTTTCCCGAGATCTTCGGCGCGGTCGGCGCGCTGCAGCCGGCCTTGAAGCCCGAGGAGGCCCCGCACTTCGCCAAGCTCGCCCGCGCCGCCATGGATCGGCAGCCGTTCGCGCTCCGGCTCGTGTCGAGCGACGCCGATCCGTTCCTGCCCGCCGTACGGGCGCTGTCCGCGGCGCTCACGGAGGTCAAGGTCCCGCATCAGCTCGTCGTGACGCCGGGGCCCCACGACTACGCCTGGAATCGCGGGCCAGGCGGGGCCGAGATGCTCCTCTGGCACGAGCGTGTCCTGCGCGGCTTGCCCGCCCCCTGAGCGCCGCCGCGCACAAAGCATGGTAAGGCGTCGGCGTGGGCGACCCTTCGGCGCGAGCAGCGAGAACGCCCGGCGGCACGGACACGCCGAGCGGCTACGAGAACACCCTCCGTCCGCTCGCGCTCGCCTGGAGCCGGAGGCGCGGCGATGCACGTCGTTACGGCGGCAAGGCCACGAGCCTCGGGCGCCTCGTCCGCGAAGGCCTGCCCGTCCCGCGCGGCTGGGTCCTGCCGGCCGATCACTTCGACGCGCTCGCCGAGAGCACGCTCCCGCGCGGCCACGACTTGCCCACGCTGATCAAGCTCGCCGGGAGCCGCACCGGGATCGATCGCGCCGCGCGCGCTCGTGATCGCATCCAGGAAGCGCCGCTCGCCGCGCCGCTCCAGGCCGCGATCGAGGCGCTCTGGGCGGACGTCGGCGAGAGCGCGCCGTGGGGGCTCGCCGTGCGTTCGAGCGCGACGTGCGAGGACGGCGAGGAGACGAGCTTCGCCGGGCTCGCGACCACGGTGCTCGGCGTGCGTGGACCCGAGGGGCTCGCCGCGGCGATCAAGCAGGTATGGGCGAGCGCGTTTTTGCCGCGCGCGATCGACTACCTCGCGCATCACGGCGTGCGTGACGTGGCCATGGCCGTGCTCGTGCAGGTGATGGCGCGCGCCGAGGCCGCGGGCGTCCTGTTCACGGCGCCGCCGCCCGGCCTCGCGGGCGAACACTGGGGCGAGAACGAGCGGCTCGTCAACGTCACGCTGGGGCTCGGCGCTCCGGTCGTGGAGGGCGCGATGCCGACGGACGCCGTGCGCTTCTCGAAGGCGGGCGGCGTGGTCGCGACGGTCGTCGCCGAGAAGCGGCGCGCGCTCGTCGTGGGCCCGAGTGGCGTCGAGGAGGTCGCGATCCCCGCGGATCGCGCGAGGAGCGCCGCGCTCTCGGCCGAGGCGATCGGGCAGCTCGGCGAGCTCGCGAGCCGGCTCGAACAAGGAGGCACAGGGCCCTTCGACGTGGAGTTCGCCGTCGAGAGGACGCCCGAGGGCAAGGATCAGGTGCTCCTTTTGCAGGTGCGTCCGATCGGCGGCGGAGGTTTTCCCGAGGGCGGCGACGCGCAGACGATCTGGTCGCGCGCGAACGTCGGCGAGGCCTTGCCCGGCGCGGCCACGCCGCTCACGTGGTCGATCGCGCGGAGCTTCAGCGAGAAGGGGTTCCGCGAGGCGTTCGCGGCGCTCGGCTGTCGCGTCCCGCGCGGCGCGCACCTCGTCGCCAACGTGCACGGGCGCTTCTACCTGAACCTCACGGCGTTCATGCAGATCGCCGCGCAGGTGCCGCTCCTGTCGCCCCGCGCGCTCCTGCAAGCCTCGGGCGGCGCGGGCGAGGCGGCGATCGCGCTGCTCGAACGACAGACCGAAGACGTCTCGACGCGCGGCTTCCTCGCGCGCCTGCCGCTCGTGGCCCCGCGCGTGCTCGCGAGCCAGGCGCGGCTCGAGCGTGACGTCGCGAGTTACGAGATCGAAGCCGAGCGCGCGCGCCGCTCCCTCGCCGAGATGGACCTCGGCCTCCTGCCCGACGACGCACTCGCCACCACGCTGCGCACCGCGAGCGCGCTGCTCGATCGCACTGGCACGTTGATGCTCTCGTGCGCATCGGCCTCGCTCGCGAGCCACCTCGCGCTCGCGCGCCTGCTCGATCGCTTCGCCGCGCGCCGCTCCTCCGCGCGGGACGATGACGACGACGCGCTCGCGATGGACCCGCTCATGCCCCGGTCCCTCTCGACCGGCACGTCGCTCGCGCACGCCCTCGTCGGCGGCGTTCGCGAGCTCGAAAGCGCCGGCCCCGGCGTCGCCCTCGCCCGCATCGCCGTGCGCGCGCGCGAGGAGCCCGAGGCCCGCGAACGTCTCCTCGCCGGGAAAGTTCGCGCTTTGAACGATCTTCCCGACGGCCCCACGCGCCGCGAGCTCGAAGCGTTCCTCGACACGTTCGGCGATCGCGCCGTCCGCGAGGCCGAGCTCTCGACGCCACGCTGGCGCGAAGATCCCGCGACGGTCCTCGCCATGCTCGTCGCCGCGCTTCGCGCGCCCGACAGCGACCCCGACCGCGCCCTCGCGCGCGCCCGCGCCCTCGCCGATCGCGAGATGGCCCAGCTCGAGACGCGCATCGGCCCGGCCACGCTCTACGCGGTCCGCGCCCTCGTCACGCGCACGCAGCGCTTCACCCGCCTCCGCGAGCGCATGCGCATGTGGGTCACGCGCGTGCTCGGCATGCTCCGCACCATCGCGCTCGACGTCGATCGACGCCTGCGCCGCATCGACCCCACGTTGCCCACGGGCGCCGTCTTCTTCTGCACGTACGAAGAGCTCATCCTCGCGCTCCGCAGCGGCCGCGCGGAGATCGGCCACGTCGCGCGCCTGCGCCGCGCCGAGCACCTGCGCGACGCCCAGCGCCCCGATCCGCCGCCCACCTTCATCGGCCGCCCGCCGCCCGTGCAGCTCCCGCCCGCGTTTGGCCGCCGCCTCGTCGGCTTGCCTGCTTCGAGCGGCGTCGTCGAGGGCCGCGCGCGTGTCCTCGCGCCTGGCAGCGGCGGCCTCGACGCCGTCAGCGCCGGCGAGATCCTCGTCACCCGCACGACCGACGTCGGCCTCTCGCCGCTCTTCCTCGTCGCGGCCGCGGTCGTCACCGAGCTCGGCGGCCCGCTCTCGCACGCGGCGATCGTCGCGCGCGAGTACGGCGTCCCTGCGGTCGTCAACGTCCCGGGCGCCACCGTGGCGATTCGCACCGGCGATCGCGTCCGCGTCGACGGCGACCGCGGGACGATTGAAATCTTCGGCGACGATGTCAGGTCCAAGGACACGTGAAGAACCGCCGCCTCTTCCTCGCGATCGGACTCGGCGCTGCCCTCGGCGCTGCCGGCGCGATCTCGCTCGCCGAGCCTTCCCGTGCGAAGGCGCCTGCCGCGCCCGAGCCTCCGAAGGGCGGTTTTCCGCCGGATCCGCCGGGAAATGCGTCGAAGAAGCAGTGGGTCTTCGACATCGCGGTCACGGGCGGCAGGGCCTCGCTCCCGCGCGTCTCGTCGGTCCTCGTGGAGACGCCCGCGCCCACGGTGCGGATGATGGGCCGGTTCGCGATCGAGTTCTGGGTCGGCAAGGAGCTACTCGATCGGATCCGCTTCGACGTGCCGATGCTCGATCGCGACCCGAAGGATCGGCGCCGCGGCCCGCTCCGGGGCCCGGACTTCACGAACGTCACGACGCGCCTCAAGGTGCGCATGGCCGACAGCCCGCGCACCGCGTTCCTCGCGCTCGTCGACCGCGCCACGGGCGACGTGCAGCGCTTCGCCTGGCCGCCTGACGCGGAAGGCCGGCTCGCTCCGCTCGGCGCGACGGCGGCGCCCGCGCTGGCCTTGGAGACCGCATCGGACGCGGGTTCGCCGGGGGATTCCGGCAGCGCTGGGGATGCGGGTCTGGGCGACGCGGCGGCGGACGGCGGCCGGTAGGGTTTCTTTTCGGCAGAAGTTCCATGCCGTCCGGGGCTGAGGTAGGCTGCTCGGGCCATGGCAAGCCGTCTGCTCGTCGCCTCCCTCGTGATCTCTTCGCTCGCGCTCGCTGGAACGGCGCTCGGCCAGGGTGCGGCCCCTGCGAAGCCGAGCGCGGCCAAGCCCGACGCGGCCAAGCCTGCGGCGGGCGCGGCGGGTGCTGCGGCGCCCACGGCGCCCGCGGGGCCGCTCAAGGATCCCGACAACAAGAAGGGCTTGAGCCCCTACATGGAGGCGATCAAGAAGGGCGAGGACGCGTTCGTCGCGCGTGATTTCCCGAGCGCGGTGACGGCGTTCCAGGACGCGATCAAGCTCGACTCGACGAAGATGCTCGGCTTCTACCGGCTCGGCGAGGCGCAGCTCGCCTCGGGCAAACCCGAGGAGGCCGAGGCCGTGTGGAACGTCGCGCTGAACAAGGATGGCCCTGCGGATCTCAAGTCCAAGGTGCTCTTCGTCCTGGCCGACCTGCGCGAGCGTCAGCGCAAGCTCGACGTGGCCAAGGAGGCGTGGGGGAAATACGCCCAGTTCCTCAAGGACCAGGCCGACGCGAAGGGATATGCGGGCACGCCCGAGGAGCGGCAGAAGGTCATCGACCGCCGCGCGAAGGACGAGAAGGACTACGCCGCCGTGAAGGAGCGCATCCAGAAGCGCCAGGCCGAGCGTGAAAAAGAGGCGGAAGAGAACGCCAAGAAGGACAAGCTCAACAAGTAACGTTCTGTTTGAGCCCAAACGAAAAGGCCCGCCGGCGCCAAAGCCAGCGGGCCTTCGTGTTTTGTCCGCGTCGGCTCAGCGCTTGTGCGCGACGGGCACCGGGCCCGACTCGGTCCAGCGGTAAAACCCTTCGCCGCTCTTCTTGCCGAGCCTGCCCGCGCGCACCATCTGCCGCAGGATCGCGGGCGGCCGGAACTGCTCGCCGATCTCGCGGTGCAGGTGCTCGAGGATCATGAGCCGCACGTCGAGGCCCACGAGGTCCGTGAGCTTGAGCGGGCCCATCGGGTGCCGATAGCCGAGCTCCATCGCCCGATCGATGTCCTCCGCCGAAGCCACGCCGCTCTCCAGCATGCGCATCGCCTCCGCGCCGATCACCACGCCGAGGCGGCTCGTCGCGAAGCCGGGCATGTCGTTCACGACGATCGGCGTCTTGCCGATGCGCTTGGCGATCGCGAGGCTCGTCGCCACGACGCCCTCGTCCGTGCCGAGCCCGCGCACCACCTCGAGGAGCTCCATCACGGGCGGCGGGTTGAAGAAGTGCAGGCCGATCGTGCGCGCCGCGGCCGACGTGCGCGTGCCGATCTCCGTGATCGACAAGCTCGACGTGTTCGTCCCGAGGATCGCGCGCTCCGGCGCGAGCGCCTTCACTTCGCGGAGGAGCCCGACCTTGAGCTCCATCTGCTCGGGCGCGGACTCGATCACGAGGTCCACGTCGTTGCACGCCTGGGCGAGATCGGGCGTGGGCACGAGCGCGCCGATGAGCTCGCTGCGCGCCTCGTTCAGCATCTTGCCCTTCTGCACGAGCCGATCCGTCGTCTGCTTGATCGACTCGATCGCGCGGCCGATCCGCGCCCCATCGACGTCGTAGAGGTGCGTGACGTACCCGGCCTGCGCCATCACCTGCGCGATGCCCTGGCCCATCGTGCCCGCGCCGAGGACCACGACGCGACGCACGTCCGACGCCGAGAGGACCTCGCTCATCGCGGCACCGGTTGCGCGGGCTGCGGCTGCGGCGCACCGCCCGGTTGCTGCGCGCGGAGCGACTCGATCTTCTGCTGGATCTGCTTCGCCTGCTCGGGCGTGAGCTGACGCAGGCCGCCCGAGCCGAGCGGCGCGGGCCCCGGACGCGTCACCGGCATCGCCTGCGGCGCGCGCGCGGGCAGCGCTTGCGGCTGCTGCGCTTGCGGCTGCGGCGCGGGTTGCGGCGCGGCCTGGGCGGGCGCGGTGTCGGCCTTCGGCTGGGCCTCGTCGCCGCTCGTCGAGAGCAGCCACGCCGTGCCCGCGAAGAAGAACAACAAGAGCCCCACGATCGGGATCCACGTGGGCGTGCGCGGCTCGTCGGCCGGCAGCTCCTGCACCGGATCGTTGTCGAAGTGATCGTGATCGTGGGAGGCGTGGTGGCCCGCGGCGTGATCTCCGTGGGCGTCGTGCGCTGCGCTCATGGTGGGGAGGGAATGCCCCACTTCCGGCCCGAAGTCCATGGGAAGCCCCCCGGGCGATGCGCGCTCCGGGGGGCCGGCCGTTTCACGGACCCCAGGGATTGAACGGCCTGTCGGTGACCGGGACCAGGCGCGAGGTGAAGAACACCCGCATCGTCCCGACTTCCGCGCGCGGACCGGTGAGCACGAAGGGCACCTTCCGCGTCTCGCCAGCGAGCTTGAGCAGGAGCTCGCCGCGCACCGGGATGTTCTGGTCCGCGCCCGACGCGCGGGCGAGCTCGACCACGTAGCTGCCCGAAGGCGTGTTCACGAGCCCGAGCGCCTCGGTCCGCGTGCTCGTCACGTCCCGCGCGCTGAGGAGCGCCTTGCCAGGCGAGCCGAGCCACGAGGTGCGGCGGCCCTGCGCGTCGATGAGCCCGATGTCGAGGTCGACGCCGCCCGTCCACTCGGCCGAGACCTGGATGTCGCCGCGCAGCGAGGACGAGGCCGGGGGCGCGGGCTGCACGAGCAGCTTGTCGATCGACGCGCGCACCGACTCGCTCGCGTCGAGCTTGAGCAGGCTCGCGAGTTCACTCATGCCGAGCGTATTCGCGCAGCGCACCGCGTCCGCGACGAGCTTCGCCTCGCCGGGCGCCATGTCCGCGAGCGCGATGCGGTGTTCGCAGGCGAGGGCGCGGTTGCCCGAGGCCTCGTGCATCTCCGCGAGCCGCGTCTGCGTGGCGCGGTCGCCCGGACGAACGTCCGCGAGGCCGCCGAGGATCCGGATCGCACGCTCCCGATCGCCCTGCCGCGCCGCGAGATCCGCGCGCGCCGTGAGCGCATCCGGATCGAGCGCGTCGCGACCGCTCCACTTCGCCGTGAGCTCCTGCGCCTCGCCGAGCCGACCCGCCGTCGCGTAGAGCGCGAAGAGGTCCACGGTCTTGTCGCGGCTGTCGGGCGTGCTCGCGAGCGCGCTTTCGGCGGCGAGCAGCTTCGAGGCGTTCTGCGAGGCCAGCGTGTTGAGCGCCTCGAACGATCCTTTGCGCTCAAAGATCTTCCGCATCGGGACGAGCCGTTGCCTCCCCTCGTTCCATCCCCGGCTCGTGCCGACGTCGCCGATGCCGCTCGGGCTCCATCCGCCGCCTGCGGTCTTGGACGCGGGCCTCCGCGCCGGCGACGCCGCCGTCGCGGTTGCGGCAGGCGAGGCAGGCATGGGCGGCGGCGCCGGGCTCGCGTCGTCGAATGCATCGCTCGGGGCCGCCGCAGCCGGGGCCTCTGCGACCTTTTTGCCCTTCGATTCGGTGCGGGTGTCGAGGTCGGCCGAGGCCTCGGCCTCTTCCTTCGCCTCGTCGGCGGCCTTCTCCTCGCCCTCGGCGTCCGCGTTCGAGCTCTGCGCGAGCTCCTCGCCCGTGAACGTCGGCGCGACGCGCGTTCGTTCGAGGCCGAACGCGTTCATCATCGCCTCGCTCTCCAGCACGAGCAGCGAGGTGAAGCGGCTCGCGACCGCGAAGCGTTTCGACAGCTCGATCGCCGCGAGCTTGCTCGCCGAGCCGCCGGTGTTCTCGAGCTCGGCGATCTTTGCGGCGGCGTAGAGCCGCGGCACGAACGCGTTGCCCGCGCTCGACGTCGCGAGGATTTTGATCGGATACGTCTGCTCGAACCGCTCGCTCGCGACGCGGCCGCGCAGCCGGATCGCCCCCTCGATCGCGTCGCCGCTCGACATGCGCGCCACGACGAACGTCTCGCCGCCGGCGCGAATCGGATCGAGCCGCGCGGGCGTGACCTGCGTGAGCCCGGCGGGCAGCTCGATCTCCGGATCCCGCAGCGTCACGCCGTACGCCGCGGAGAGCACGTCGAGCGCCGCGGACGAGACCTTCTGCCCGGGCACGTACGGGACCACCACGCCGCCGCCGCCGCGTGCGAGCGCCGCGAGCGACGTCAGATCCGCGTCAGCGCCCATCGCCACGGCGACGACCGATCCACCGCCGCCCGGCAGCGAGCCGCGCACCGCCGCCTCGATGTGCGAAGACCGCGTCGGGCCCACGGTCGGCGTGCCGTCGCCGAGGTAGAGGATGCGCAGCTCCTTGCCGCCGAGCGATCCCGCCGCGCTCCGCGCCGCGCTCACCGCCGCGGCCATGTCGCTGCCGCCGTCCGGCTCGACGCTCCCGAGGAAGCGCTCCACCTCGCCCGCCGCCGCCGCGCCCGGCGCGCTCGGCGTGGGCAAACCGCTGCGGCCGTCCTGCGTCATCGGCCTGCACACCGTGTCGCACGCGAGCAGCACGAACGAGTCGCGCCGATCCATCTCGCGCACGATCGTCGAGGCGAGCCGCGTCGCCCGCGAGAAACGCTCGCCCACCATCGAGCGGCTCGCGTCCACGACGATCGCGTGCACGCGCTCCTTCGCCTCCTGCCATCGCGGCAGCTTCGGCCGAAGCGCGATCGCCACGTACGGCGACGAATCGAACGCGATGGCGCGCGCCGCCTCCGCTGCGTCCTTCTCCTCGGTCGTCTTCGCCTTCGTCGACGCCGGCCCGTCCTTCGCCTCCTCCGCGAGCGGCGCGCTCGTCGGCTCCATGCGGTACGCCCACGCCGTCGCCTCGCGGTCCCGATCGGGCAGCCCGTACTCGACCGTCAGATCACCGGCCGGGACGAACCCCGTCGCGCTCAGCGTGCGCCGCTCGGCGGACGCGTCGCCGCCCGAGGGTGAGAGCTCGTAGCCGCGCGTCTGTACGCCGAACTCCTTGTCGTGACCGAGCACCTGGAGATCGAGGTCGAACGCGTCGATCTTCGTCGTCCCGCTCGGATCGTGCGCGAGCGGGTAGGTGAAGCGCCGGACGCCCGCGGCCTGGTCCACGGTCTGCGTGTACGTGAGCACCACACGCCGCGAGCCCCGCTTCGGGATCGGGAAAATTTTGAGCTCAAATCGTCCACCACGCTGCCACTCGAGCAGCGCCGGATCGCGCCACGGCCCCGGCACCCAGATGATCTCCTCGCGCGGCTTCGGCGTCTTCGGCGCCGCGTTCTGGATGACGCCGCGCCAGATCGCCGCGCCCTTGTCGCGGTCGACGAACGCGCCGTCCATCATCTTGCCGTCCACCTCCAGCGCGAGCTTCTCGATCTGCGCGCCCGGCGGCAGCGGGAAACGGAAGATGCCTTCGAGCTCCTCGTCGGTGTCGTTCGTGAACGTCTCGTCGACCTCGGTCCGCGCCACGACGTCCACGATGCGCACCTTCACCGAGTGCTTCGCGAGCCGCACCGCGTGGTCCTTCTCCTTGGTCTGTCCCGGCTTGCGCGCGCGGAGCTCCCCGAGCCCTCGCAGCACCGGCGCGTCGAGCTCCTCCGGCGATCGATCGCTCCACTCGAGCGAGTCCGCGACGCTCGACGAGCTCGCCACGAGCGGCTCGCGACCTTTTTCGATCGTCGCCTCCTCGCCCGCGCGCACGTCGACCGACTTGCCCGAGGCCGACCGCACGCGGACCACGCCGCGCGCGACCTCGACGCTCGCGCGGCCCTTGCCGGCCGTCATGACGAGCTTCGTGCCGAGCACCTCGACCTCATCGTCGCCGACGCCGATCTTCGCGGCGGGAGCGCCCTTCAAGCTCGCCACGTCGGCGACGATCGTCCCCTCGACGAGCTTCGCCTGACGCACCTTGCCGCCTTCGAGCGAGACCGACGAGCCTCGATCGATCGCGAGCTGCGAGCCGTCCGCGAGCGAGACGTACGCCCGCGTGCGCGCGTCCGTGCGCAGCGTCGTGTCGCTCTTGAACGCCCATCCGGGCTTCACCGGCTTGCACGCGCCGCTCGCGTCGCACGCCTCGAGCCCGCCTTCTTTGTCGGCGGACGCGCGCGAGATGGAGTCGATTTTGCCCGACCACGCGGCTTCGAGCTTTGGCTCCTCCGGCCCTTGCTTCTGCCCCTTCAGGTAGAACCCGACGGCGGCCGCCGCGGCCATCGCGCCGAGCAGCCCCGCGACGAACTTCGGGCGGCGAAAGAGCGAGACGACCTTGCCTCCCTCGCTCCCCTTCGTCGTCCGCGGCGGCGCCGTGCGCGCCGCTCCCGCCGTCGCGCTCTTCACCTCGGGCTCGCGCGAACGCGGCGCGTCACGCCCGGTGATCGCCTGCGCGGGCGCGGCCGCCTTCACCTCGTCGTTCACCGTCGGCGAGGGCTGCGTCGATTCGAGGCCGCGCTCCGAAACTTTGGACACCAACGTGTTCGTCCGCGCCACAGGCGGCTCGGTCGCGACCTCCGTCTTCGCCGTCGCGATGTCCGCGACCTTCGGCTCGGAGGCCCGCTCCTCGACGACCACGCTCTTCGCCGTGTGCGGCGCCGATACCGCGGCCTCGACGCTCTTCGGCGCCACGCCGGCCGGCGGCTTCAAGTTCTCCACGTCGAGCTTCGCGAGCACCTTGTCCGCGAAGCCCGCGTCCGCCCGGAAATCGCCGCCCGCGTGCCCCACGAGCTCCGCGGCGCGCTCCGCGTCGTACTTGAGGTCCCGGCACGCGTCGCAATCGGCGATGTGTTCGAACAGCTCCTTCGGCGCCGAACCGTCCAGCACCTCGGCGATTCGCTCGTCGACCTCGCGGCAGAGCCCACCCACGTTCGTCTCGCTCGTGCTCATCGCTTCACTCCTCGCCGATCTCCGCTCGCATCTTCCCGAGCGCGCGGCTCACGCGCTTGCGCGCGGCCGCCTCGTCGATCCCGCACGCCTGGGCCACCTCTCGGAAGCTGAGCCCCGCGTCGTACCGAAGCACCAGAGCCTCCCGCTCGCTCGGCTTGAGCTTCCCGAGCGCATCGCGCGCCCGCGTCGCCCGCTCCTTCTCCAGCGCGAGCTCGCCCGCGTCCGCGCGCCCCGACGACGTGTCGTGCACCAGCCGGAGCCGCGCCTTTTGCCGCGCCTGCGTCTCGGAGAACCGACCGCAGATGCGACGCGCGATCCCGAACAGGAACGCCCGCACGCTTCCTTCCGCCCGGTACGTCGGGAACGCGTCGTACGCGGCCAGCAAGGTCTCTTGCACGAGCTCCTCGCTGTCCGCTTGCGAGCCCGTGAAGGCCATGCAGAGCCGGCCGATCGGCGCTGCGTAGACCCGAGCGCACCGCGCGAGCGCCTCGCGATGGTTGCCCGCCGCGAGGAGCTCCTCGATGTCGCGCGCCTCCTCGGCGTGCGATCGGCCTTCCTTCATCTCTGCACGTGCCAGACCCGGGGCCATGGTTGCCTCTTCGCCTGCCATGTTGCTCGGAGCTCCTCTTTTGTGACCGCGACCGAAGCGATCCCCGAATTCCCCGTCCAACGACATCGCGTGGACCCGAGGCGCCCCGCCCCGCGCCGTGGTAGGATCGATCGAGATCGCCGGCCCCTCGCCGTCGACCTGGCCGCCCACGGCGCGACCTTTGCTGCGCCCCCGTCCACGCTACATCATCGCGCGAGCGCCGATCTCGCCGACGAGCTTCGAGGAGCGCCACCCATGACGAATTTCCCCGTCTCGCCCGACAAGTCCCCCGCGTTCGTTCACACCTCCGGCGTGAAGAATCGTCAACGCTGGTCGATCGCGGGCTCTCTCGCCGTCCTCGCGCTCATGGTCCCGACGGCGGTCTTCGCCCAAGCAGCGCCCGCCGTCGCCCCGGCCGATGTCGACGCTCCGCCGGTCGCCCGGCCTCAGCCGAACGCGCCGCCGCGCCGCCTCGCTCCGCCGCCGCAGTTGCCCGCGCTTCAGGCCGCTCCGCCCGCCGCCATCCCGCCCGCGCCTGCCGCGGATCCCAACGCGCCCGCCGATCCCAACGCGAAAAAAGAACCCTCCGTCGAGGAGAAGGCGCTCCGCGGCGTCGTGGCGATCGAGCGCGCCGGCCAGCCCCTCTCGCTCGGCGTCACGCTCGCGGGTGACGGCCGCATCCTCGCCGCGCTCTCGCCGCTCGGCTCGGGCAACGATCTCGAAGCGCGCTTCGCCGATGGCTCCGTCGCTCGCGTCAAGCTCGGCCACCACGACCGCACCTGGGACCTCGCGCTGCTCGTCCCGCAGTCGGGGCGCTGGACCGAAGGGCTCGTCGCCTCCACGCGGGACCCGCTCCGCACCGATGCGACCATCCGCGGCTTCGCGATGGGGCCCAAGGGCAAACCCGGCGTCTCGCAGATGGTGATCCGCGGCCGGAAAAACCTCCTCGGCGCCGATGACGCCACGCTCGCGAACGCCTTCGAGCTCGGCTCGCGCATCTCGCCGCTCGACCTCGGCGCGCCGATCATCGACGAGGACGGCCGCGTCGTCGCGCTCCTCGGCCGCGGCTGCTCTCCGAACGAGGGTCGCCCCTGCACCCCCGTCGCGTTCGGCATCCCCATCAACGCGATCCGCACCTTCCTCCGCAGCGTCCCGCCGACCGCGGTTGCGCCTGCGGCCTGGCTCGGCATCCAGGGTTCGTCCGAGGTCGGCATGTTCGCCAAGGGCGTCCGTGTGCAGAGCATCCACCCGGACAGCCCCGCGGCCGAGGCCAAGCTCAAGGGCGGCGATGCGTCGGTCAGCGACATGATCATCGCCGTCGACGGCGTGCCCGTGACGAGCCCCGAGCAGCTCGCGGAGGTCATCCGGACGCACGCGGTCGGCGAGAAGGTGCCGCTCACGGTGTTTGGCCAAGGTAAGTATCGTCAGGTGACGGTCGCGCTCCGTCAGGCGCCCGATCCGCGCGCCGCACCGAAGGCGCCGCCGGCACACCCGGCCGAGCTCCCGACGCTCGGCGATGCAGCGCCCCCCACGCAAGCCCGTCCCAAAGCGGACGCGCTCGACCGCAGGAGGTAAGGTCGATCCCATCTGATCCCCGTAGAAACGAACCCGCGACGACCCTGCTCGCGGGATCTCGTTGACACCCCGCCGAACGATCCCGACCATGACGAGCGCGGCTCTCGGATCCCCATCGGGAACGAGAAAAGGCGAGCCGCTCCGTCCCCCACATTCGGTGAACCGTGGCTCAACAGCTCCGCATCGAGGTTGCCGGCGAGACGAACGTCGGCCGCAAGCGTAATCACAACGAAGACAACTTCGCGATCATGGCGGAGTACGGCCTCTTCATCGTGGCCGACGGCATGGGTGGTCATGCATCGGGCGAGGTCGCCTCGAAGATGGCCGTCGATGCGATGCAAGAATTCTTCGCGCAGACGCAGGAGGATCCCGAGCGCACGTGGCCCTACAAGATGGACCGCACGAAGGGCTACGAGGAGAACCGCCTCATCACGGGCATCAAGCTCGCGAACCTGCGCATCTACGAGACCGCGCAGCGCGAGTCGAAGAAGCGCGGCATGGGGACGACGTTCGTCGGCATCTTCACGGCGAACGACGGCGTGTACATCGCGCACGTCGGTGACAGCCGCGTCTACCGGCATCGCGACGGCAAGCTCGAGTGCCTCACCGAGGACCACTCGCTGCTCAACGACTACATCAAGATGAAGCGCCTCACGCCCGAGGAGATCGCGAACTTCCCGCACAAGAACGTCATCGTGCGCGCGCTCGGGATGAAGGAGACCGTCAAGGTCGACACGCGCTTCGAGGTGCCCGCGGTCAACGACACGTACCTGCTCTGCTCCGACGGCCTCTCCGGCCCCGTGACCGACCCCGAGATCGCCGACATCCTCTCGCGCCACGGCGACATCAAGACCGCGACGGCGAAGCTCATCGAGCGCGCCAACGAGAACGGCGGACCGGACAACGTCACGTGCGTCCTCGTCCGCTGGACGCTCTGATCCCACGCATACGCAGACGAAGCTTCACGCGCCGCACCCACGGCGCGTGAGAGCGCTCGTGCGCGCGGCGCGCGCGGGGATCACTTCCCCGTCGAGAGCATGATCGCCGCGACGATGCCGAAGCCGATCAACGCGAACAGGACGCCGCCGAGCAGGAACGGCCACACGCGGCGCGGCGCGGGCTGCGACGCGAGGTCGGTCGCGATGGGCTGCATCCCGGTCTGCTGCGGCCACGCAGGCTGCTGCGGCGCGCTCATCGGCTGCTGCGGATAGGACCGCGACGCCTCCGGATACGGCGCGCCCGGCATCGGCGTCTGCATCGGCGAGCCGTATCCCGGCGGCATGCTCTGCGACGCGGACACGGGCGGCTGCACCGCGCCGTACGTCCCCGAGCTCGCCGCGCCCGTGTAATTGTTTGAGCTCGGACCATATTGCGAGGGGCTCGGCCGCCCCGCGCTCGAGCCCGACGGCTGCGGCAGCGGCGGCCACTGCGGGCCTCCTCCGGTCTGGTTCGGCATGAGCCGCGCGATGGGCATCGCGAGCGTCGCGGCCGCGTCGTCCGTCGTGTTCTCCGCCTCGATCGGCGGAGGCTCGGGGCGACGGATGTGCGGCTCGTGCCGCGTCACGTCGTAGGGGATCGTGCCGCGGGGCCCGCCGCTCATCGCCGGCGGCGCGTGCGAAGGCGTGCGCGACATCGGCGTCGCCGTCTGCGGCGCCGGCATCGTATGCGCGCTCCCGAGCGCGTTCGGCTGCATGTACGGTCCCGACGAACGCGGGCTCAGCTCGCGCCACGAAGCGAGCGCCTCCGTCGCGGTCTGGAACCTCTGGTCCGGGTCGCGCGCGAGCCCGCGCGCGACGAACGCTTCGAGCCGTGGATCGATGAAGCCATCCATCGCGTCGCCGATCCTGCGCGGCGGCGCCTTCGCCTTCATCTCCACCATCACGAGCACGTTCTTCGCGAGGTAGGGGAGCTGCCCCGTCAGCGACTGGTAGATCATCGTCGTGCACGCGTAGATGTCCGCGCGCTCGTCGACCATCTTCGCCTTGCCGATCTGCTCGGGCGGCATGAACGAGAACGTCCCGAGGCTCTGCCCCATCTCGGTGAGCGTCTCGCCCTCCATCTCCTTCGGCAGCTTCGAGATGCCGAAGTCGAGGATTTTGACCCGCGTGGAGCCGTCCGGACGGCGCTCCAGGAAGATGTTCGAGGGCTTGAGGTCGCGGTGGATGATCTTCACGCGGTGCGCGTCCGCGAGGCCCATCCAGACCTGCTCGAGGAGGACGTAGAGCTCGTCGAAGGGGATCGGACCGGTGCGCTTCAGCCGATCGATGAGGCTCTCACCTTCGAGCAGCTCGAAGACGAGAACGATGCCGAAGTTCGCGTCCTCCTCGACGTCGAGGACCTGCGTGACGTAGTCGCTGTTGATCGAGCCCGCCGCGCGCGCCTCGCGACGGAAGCGCTCGACGGCCGAGTGCTTCGCCTTCGCGTCGGCGTGCAGCACCTTGATCGCCACCTGGCGGCCGGTGCGCGTGTTCTCCGCGGCGAACACCTCGCCCATCCCGCCGCGCCCGAGCGGGCGGATCACGCGGTAGCGATTCGCGATGATGGTGCCGGTTTCGATCTCCAAACGCGCGCCTCGTCCCTTCGGACTAGAACGTACCGACGGCCATCACGCCGCCGCCTTGCGGTGTGGCCCATGGAGCGAAGGCGAACGACTCCTTCGGCGGCTCGGCCGGCTTCTTCTCGGGCCGCAGGACGAAGAGGACCGTCGCCGCCACCGCGCCCGCCGCGGCCAGGCCGAAGCACACGTCCGCGACCGCGTTCAGCGTGACGACCTTCGAGCGCATGTCCTCGAGCGTTTGCAGCTCGGCCTTGGTGTTCGCTTTCCCGTTCGACGCGTCGAAGTCGGCCTTCGCGCCCGTCGCGAGCACGCCCCCGACCACCGCGCCCGCGACGCCTGCGGCGATCGCCGCGCCGCCCGCGATGAACACCGTGATGGGCACGGGACGCGAGGGTTGCTCGACGGGTTTGTCCTCGCCCCCGTTCAGATCCTTCTCGGTAAAACCCTCGGCCGTCACGGGTTTGCCCTTGTCGAACTCGAACTCGCGGTCGTACTTGCCGCCGTTCGTGATCTCGACCTTCCAGACCTGATCCGGCGCGCCGTCGACGCTCGCCTTGAACTCGTGCGTGCCGGGGTGGATGCCGATGCGCGTGCCCGTGAGGCCGATCGTGTAGCGGTTCGTGATCGGAAAGCCGCGCGCCGGCGTGCGCACGTCGGTGATCGTCACGCCCGGTCGATCCGACTTCAACGTCACCCACGCGACCGCCGAGCGCAGCGCCTTGAGGTCCGTCTCCATCTGCTGCTTGTCGGCGGGGTCGAGCTGATCGCCCTTCGCTTCGAGGAACTTGTCGAGCAGGTTGATCGCCTCGCCGTCGCGCTCGAGCTCCATCGCGCAGAGGCCCATGCCCTTGACGGCGTTCATCGAGCCCGAGAGCTCGAAGGCCTTCTTGAACTCGCGATACGCCTCCTCGCACTTGTGCCCGGAGGGATCGTTGTAGAAGGCCGCGCCCGCCTCCATGTGCTTCTTCGCTTCGACGAGGTTCGGATCCTCGGGCGCAGCAGGCTCGGCCGGAGGCTTCTTGCCGCCCTTGCCCTGCGCGAGGGCCGGGCACGCAGTGGCAAGCATGGCGAGGGCCGTGATCGCGGAGAACGTACGCGTGAGCGCAGACCGCATGCCCCAAAGGCTACCGCGGGTCGCGCTGGATCGGAAAGAGAACCGCAGGGATTCGGGGCGTAGCTCCGTGAGCGGAGCAGAGCCCCGAGCGTCGGCCGGCGCGGTTTCCGGGAGGGTGTCTTACTCCTCGTTCGAGCGGAGCTTGGCGAGCACGGTGAGGTCTTCGAGGGTCGACGTGTCGCCGGTGGTCTCGCGCCCCGCGGCCACATCCTTCAAGAGGCGCCGCATGATCTTGCCGCTCCTCGTCTTCGGCAGCGCGTCGGCAAAGCGGACCTGATCGGGCCGGGCGAACTTGCCGATCTCGCTACCGACGTGGTTCGCGAGCGTGGCCGCGAGCTCCGGACCCGCTGAAAATCCGGGGCGGAGCGAGACGAAGACCACGAGCGCCTGGCCCTTGAGGTCGTCCGGCCGACCGACCGCGGCCGCCTCGGCCACGGCCGGGTGCGAGACGAGCGTGCTCTCGATCTCCGCAGTGCCGATGCGATGCCCCGCGACGTTCAGGACGTCGTCGATGCGGCCGACGACCCAGTAGTAGCCGTCCTCGTCATGTCGCGCGCCGTCGCCCGTGAAGTAGCAGCCCTCGACGTCGCTGAAGTACTGCTTGCGGAAGCGCTCGTCGTCGCCCCACACGGTGCGCAGGATCGAGGGCCACGGTTGCCGGAGGACGAGCATGCCGCCCTTGTTCGCGCCGACGCTCGTGCCTTCCTTGGTCACCACGTCCGGCACCACGCCGAACATCGGCAGGCCCGTCGATCCGGGCTTCGCCGAAGCCGCGCCGGGCAGGGTCGTCATGAGGATCGAACCCGTCTCGGTTTGCCACCACGTGTCGACGATGGGGCAACGCTCGCCGCCGATGTTCTTGTGGTACCAGATCCACGCCTCGGGGTTGATCGGCTCGCCGACGGAGCCGAGCAGGCGCAGGCTCGAGAGATCGCTCTTCTTCGGCCAGTCGTCGCCCTGGCGCATGAAGGCGCGGATCGCGGTCGGCGCGGTGTAGAGGATGGTCACGCCGTGCCGCTCGATGAGGCGCCAGAAGCGGCCCCAGTCGGGGAAGTTCGGCGCGCCTTCGTAGAGCAGGCACGTCGCGCCGTTCGAGAGCGGGCCGTAGACGATGTAGCTGTGCCCGGTCACCCAACCGACGTCGGCCGTGCACCAGTAGACGTCGTCGTCGCGCAGATCGAAGACGTACTTCGTCGTGACGTGCACGCCGACGAGGTAGCCCGCGGTCGTGTGCAAGACGCCCTTCGGTTTGCCCGTGGAGCCCGAGGTGTAGAGGATGAAGAGCGGGTGCTCGGCGTCGACGATCGTGGCCTCGCGGCGCGCATGAGCGTTCGGATCGACGATCTCGTGCCACCACACGTCGCGCCCCGGAGTCATGGTCACGGGGCACTTCTCGGCGCCGAGGTGGCGCAGGACCACGGTCTTCTGCACGCTCGCCGATTGCGGCTGTGCGAGCGCCTTGTCGACCGTCGACTTCAACTCGAGCACGTGGCCGCGCCGGTAGCCGCCGTCCTGCGTGATGACGACCTTCGCCTGGCTGTCGTGCACGCGGTCGCGGATCGCGTCGGCCGCGAAGCCGCCGAAGATCACGGTGTGCACCGCGCCGAGCCGCGCACACGCGAGCATCGCGACCACGACCTCGGGCACCATGCCCATGTAGATCGCCACGCGGTCGCCCTTCTCCACGCCGAGCTTCGCGAGCGCGTCGGCGAAGAGCACGGTCTCGCGGTAGAGCTGCGCATAGGTGAGCGTGCGCGTCTCGCCGTACTCGCCTTCCCAGATGATCGCCGCCTTGTTCCGCGTCGGCGTCGACATGTGCCGATCGAGGCAGCTCTCCGAGATGTTGAGCGTCGCGCCCTCGAACCACTTCGCGTGCGGGAGGTTCCACTCGACCGTCTTCGTCCACGGCGTGCGGAAGACGAGGTCCTTCGACTCGCGACGCCAGAACGTGTCCGGATCGTCGAGGCTCTCGCGGTAGAGCGCGTCGTAGGCCTCACGCGTCTTGATGCGCGCGCGCGCGGCAAACTCGGCCGGCGGCTCGAACCTTCGCGTCTCCTTGAGCAAGCTTGTGATGGCTTCGTTCGACATGGGCCCTCCCGAGGCGGACGCGGAGGATACCGCTCCGGGAGAACACCGTCACCAGCCGCCGAAGCCGACGCGCGCGCCGATGCCCACGGTGACGCGCGGATCGGCCAGCTCGACGTCGGCGGTGTCGGTCCCGCCGAGCAGGAGCGTCTGCTGCGCGGCGAGGCCGACCAGGACGCCGCTCCAGTCGAGCTCGAAGCCCGTGTCGAGGTTGATGAAGGCGACGCCGCCGGGGCTCTCGCCGCTGCCGAGCCAGTTGTACGCGAGGCCGCCGCCGATCGTGGCGACGAACCGCGCCTTGCGTCCGGGACTCATGAGCCGCACCCCGCCGCCGAAGCGCGCCGAGTTCAGCCGGACCGTGCTGTCGCCGCTCTTCGTGGCGATGGGGTTGTTCGCGTAGTCGAAGAGGAACTCGAGCCCGATCGGCGTGGAGATCCGGTAGCCGAGCCGCGCGCCGACCATGCCGCCCGCGCCCTCCTCGCCGAGCATCAGGAAGACGCCGCCCGTCGCGTTCGCGTACGCGCCGCGGAGGGGCGGCTCGGGCGGCTTCGCGATCTTGGTCGGAGGCGGAGGCGCGGTCGGCAGCGAGCGCGGCACGGCGATGGGCACGCCGCCGACGTCGGGACGAACCTCCTGCGCTTTGCCGGCCACGACGAGCACCTGGAACGCGTACTCGGGGCCGCCTTGCCGATACATCTGCACGAGGTGCGTCCCCGGCTCGACGAGCCCGGCCCACTGCCCGAGGGCGAGCGGCACCTGATCGATCGCGATGGCCATCTCCGGGTCGCCCGTCTTCACGACGACCCACCCCTTGTTCGGCACGAGCGCGAGCTTGACGACCTTGTCCTGCTCCTTGCTCGTGATCGTGACGATCTCCTCGGCGTCCTCGTAGCCCTCGGCGCGCGCGCCGATGCGGTGCCGGCCGGGGCCGAGCGGAATGGGTTTGTCCGCGGTGCCGGGGGCCTGCGGCTCGTCGTCGACGAGGAGCACGGCGTGCGGCGGTGAGAGCTCGACCTTCACGTACCCGATGAGCGCGCGCATCTCGGCGATCGCGCTCTCGGCGGCGGCCTTGTCCTCGGGCTCCATCGTGTCCGCGTGCTTGCGGAGCGCGAGCTCGAGGGCGGCGATCGCCTGCGGGTACTGGAAGAGGCTCTTGTGGGCGAGCGCGAGGTTCACGAGCGGGCTCGCGCGCGGCCGCTCGGCGTACGCGGCCTGGAACTCCACGATCGCGGCGGCGAAGTTGCCGTCGCCGTAGAGCTTCACGCCGTTCGCCATGTGCTGCTTGTATGCGTCGGAGAGCGGCGTGGTCTCGGCCGCGGGCTCGCCGGCCGCGCGGGCGGGAGGCGCGATCGTGGCGAGCGCGATCGTGAGCGCGAGGGCCGCGCGGGGTTTGGATCGACCGAGGAGCGAGCTCATTCCACCTTCAGCCTGAGCTGCGGTGCGACGCCCGGGACCTTCGTCGTCGCCGTCGGCTTTCCGTTCGCCTGGGGAGGCGTGGTCTCCGGCGGCTTTCCGTTCGCCGTCTTCGTGGTCTTCTTCGTCGAGGTCGGCGCCGTTCGCGGCGTCTGCGTCGGCTCGCTCGTGGGCGCGTTCGTCGCGACGGACCCGGGCGTCGACGCGCCGGCGGGGTTTGTCTCGTCCGCCTTCGGGGTCTCGACCGACGGCGTCGCTTGCGGGGGCGCGGGCGCCGCCTCGCTGGTCGTGTTCGTGGTGAGGACGGGCGACGCGGACGTGACCGACGTCGGCGTGCTGCGGCTGTAGACGACGCCCGCGCCGATCACGAGCGCCGCGGCGCCTGCGCCGAGACCCAGCCAGAGCGCGCGGGATCGCTCCTTCCCACCGCTCGCGCCGCTGCTCGTCGACCAGCCTACGCGGGACGGTCCGCCCGTGCCGACCTCCTCGGCGGGACGCGTCGAGGCCTCGTTCGTCCGCGCCGCGCGTGGCGTGTTTCGCGCGAGGTCCGGCGACGAACGCGAGCCCGTGTCGCCGCCGACGCGGAGCGAACGCGCCGAGAGCAGGCCGCCGGACGCGGCGCCGATCGCTTCGAGCATCTCGCGCGCGTTCGCGAAACGTTTGTCGCGGTTGCGCTTCAGCGCCTTCGCGAGGAAGCGCGCCACGGCTTCGGGTACCTCGGGGTTCCACGTGCGCACGTCGGGCGCGGCCTTCGTGCAGATGTTCACGATGACCTGCTCGTACGACTGCCCTTCATGCGGCGGCCTGCCCGAGAGGCACTCGTAGAGGATCGCGCCGACGGACCAGAGGTCGGTGCGCTCGTCGACGTCGGGCAGCGCCTGCGATTGCTCGGGCGACATGTAGAACGGCGTGCCGAGCACCGTGCCTTGTCGCGTGATCGTCTTCTCGGGAACGCCGCCCGTGCGGCGCACCTTGGAGATGCCGAAGTCGAGGATCTTGACGAAGTCGGTCTCGTCGTCGCGCTCGGCGAGAAAGACGTTGTCGGGCTTGAGATCGCGATGAACGATGCCCGCCTCGTGGGCGCGGCAGAGGCCGCGGAGCAGCTGCGCGACGACGCCGAGCGCGGCTTCGAGATCGAGGCGTCCGAGGCGCTTGATCCGGTGGCCGAGGTCCTCGCCGCGGAGCAGCTCCATCACGATGAAGGGCTGTCCGTCGTCGGTGACGCCCGAGTCGAAGATCGTGACGATGTGCGCGCTCTCGACCGCGCTCGCGGCCGCGGCCTCGCGCTGGAAACGCGCCACGGCGTCGGCGCTCCGCGCGAGCTCGGGGTCGACGAACTTCATCGCGACGCGCTTGCCGATGCTCGTGTTCAGCGCCTCGTACACCGCGCCCATGCCGCCCCGCGCGATGAGGCGGAGGACCTTGTACTTGCCCACGTCACGGCCGACGAGCGAGCCGTCGCTCGTCGGGGCTTCGGGCAGCGGAGCGTCGGCAGCGGGCATGCGGGATCATCGAGGCCAGGTCGACCTCGTCCCCCCATGGACGAGCGAACGAGAGAAACCTTCGGCCGATCGGACCGAGCTTATCACCGCTCCCCCGGGGCGTGCACGATCTCGACGAAACCGCGCGGGGGTATGGGGGCAGAGCTCGGCTCGTCCGAGCGGAGCCCCCATCGTCGATCAACGCGGCAGCGGCGGCAGGTCCGGCGGGGGGGCCTCGCCGAGCAGCGTGTCGAGCTCTCCCCTCTGTTCGAGCGCCGAGACGTCCGTGAATCCGCCCACGGGGCGATTGTTGATGAACACCTGCGGCACGGTGCGCTGGCCCGTGGCCTGCGAGAGCCAGCTGCGGAGGTCCGGCCGCGTGTCGACGTCGATCTCCTCGAAACGCACGTTCTTTCGGGAAAGCAAGGCTTTCGCGCGATGGCAGTAGGGGCACCAGGGGGTCGTGTAGATGGCGACGTCGGCCGGCATGGTGGGTTTCGATGTCGTGCAGCGCGACTTCGGACGCAAGGGCTCTCCATGGAAGGACGCGCCTGCGCTACCCTCCCGTGCCATGGCCGACACCGAGGGCACAATCCACCTCGAACGCTTCACGAACGACGCGAGGCAGATCGTCGCGGGCGCACAAGCGCTCGCCGACGACCGGAAGCACGCCGAGGTCTCGCCGCTGCACCTGCTCGCGCGTTTGCTCGAACGGGACCGCGGCGTCCTCGAGGTCTTCCGCCGCGCCGGCGCCGATCCGAACGAGACGATGAACCTCGCAGAGGCGGCCCTCAAGCGGCAGCCGAAATCGACGGGCGGCGTCTCGTACGTGGACGCCCGGCTGCTCGATCTGCTCGGGCGGGCCGAGCGCGAAGCGACGCGCGACAAGTCCCCGAACGTCGGCATCGAGCACCTGCTGCACGCGCTGGCGCAAGAGATCCGCGGGCCGGCGGGGGAGATCCTCTCGTCGTTCGGCATCGGCCCAGGCGCGTTCCGCCCGCATCTCGGCGCGCTCGCGGAGGGCGAAGCGAAGGCACAGGCCCCGCGGGAAGCGGCGGCCGTGAGCGTCACGAGCGCGGCGGGGAGCACCGAGGCGAATGGCTACACGCGGGATCTCGTGGCCGACGCGCGCAAGGGCCTCTTCGATCCGGTGATCGGCCGCGACGGCGAGGCGCGGCGGCTGCTGCAGATCCTGGAGCGACGCTTCAAGAACCATCCGCTCGTCGTGGGCGAGCCGGGCGTCGGCAAGTCTGCGCTGATCCGCGGGCTCGGCGATCGCATCGCGCGCGGCGACGTGCCGAGTAACCTCGCCGGCGCGCGTCTCTACGAGCTCGACACGGGCGCGCTCGTCGCGGGCGCGAAGCTCCGCGGCGAGATCGAGCAGCGCCTCAAGGCCCTCGTCGACAAGCTCCGCAGCGTCCAGGACGCCGAGACCATCCTCGTCGTCGAGGACATCGACGCGCTGTTCGGCCAGGGCGTGCAGGGCTCGGGCGTCGGCGATCTCTTGAAGCCGCTGCTCGCGCGGAGCGAGATCCGCATCCTCGCGACGACCACGCCCGAGGGCATCCGCAAGCTGAACGAGCGGGATGCTTCGGTCCTGCGGCGCTTCGCCGTGGTGAACATGGATCCGCCGTCGATCGAGCAGGCGACCGAGATCCTGCGCGGCGTCGCCACGAAGTACGAGGCGCACCACCGCGTGCGCATCGGCGAAAGCGCGATCCTCTCGGCCGTGAGCCTCGCCAAGCGTTACCTCTCGGACCGCGCGCTGCCGGATACAGCGGTCGATCTCCTCGACGAGACGAGCGCGCGCAAGCGGGTCGAGGTGGACGGTGTGCCCGCCGAGGTCGACGCGCTGAGCCGTCGCGTCGACGCGCTCAAGGCGCAGATCGCGGCGCTCGCGGACGATGAGGATCGGCTGAGCGTGCAGGCGCGGCAGCGGCTGGAGAAGGAGCTCGCCGAGGTCGAGCCGCGCGCGACGGAGATGCGCACGGCGATCGCAGCGCGGCGCGGCGTCGTCGCGGCGGTGCAGTCGATCCGCAAGGAGCTCGCGGCCGCGAACGAGGCGCTCGCGACCGCGCAACGCGAGAAAAACTACGCGCGGCTCGGCGAGCTCGAGCACGTGACGTTGCCCGAGATCCGTCGTCGTCTGGAGACGGCCGAGGGGGCCGCGAAGCGCGAGGGCGCCGAGCCCGGCTCGAACATGGTCACGGAGAACGACGTGGCCGGCACGCTCGCCGATTGGACGGGCATCCCGGTCGCGAAGATGCTCGAAGGCGAGTCGGAGAAGCTGCTCAAGATGGAGGAGCGCCTCGCGCGCCGCGTGGTCGGCCAGGACGAGGCCGTGCGCGCGATCGCCCGCGCCGTGCGCCGCGGCCGCGTGGGCCTTCGTGATCCGGGCAAGCCCATCGGCTCGTTCCTCTTCCTCGGGCCGAGCGGCGTCGGCAAGACCGAGCTCGCCAAGGCCCTCGCCGAGTTCTTGTTCGACGACGAGCAGGCGCTCACGCGGCTCGACATGAGCGAGTTCATGGAGCGGCACATGGCGCAGCGCCTCATCGGCGCGCCGCCTGGCTACGCCGACAGCGAGCAAGGCGGCTTCTTGACCGAGGCCGCGCGGCGCAGGCCCTACAGCGTCCTGCTTTTCGACGAGGTCGAGAAGGCGCACGCGGACGTCTTCAACCTGCTCCTCCAGATCCTCGACGACGGCCGCCTGACCGACGGCCGCGGCAGGACTGCGGACTTCTCCAACACGGTCGTGATCATGACCTCGAACATCGGTTCGAAGCGGATCCTGGAGACGGACGCGAAGCTCTTCGGCACCGAGGATGGGCGCGACGCGATCCGCGACGTGCTCTTCGAGGAGCTCAAGGCCTTCTTCCGACCGGAGTTCTTGAACCGCATCGACGACATCGTCGTGTTCAAGGCCCTGTCCAAGCAGGACCTGCGCGGCGTGGTGGACATCCAGCTCCGGCGCCTCGAGCGGCTCCTCGCGGACCGAGAGATCAAGGTGCAGCTCGACGACGCCGCGAAGGACCTGCTCGTCGACATCGGTTACGAGCCCTCGCTCGGCGCCCGTCCGCTCAAGCGCGCCATCCTGAAGGAGCTGCAAAACCCGCTCGCCGAGGCGATCCTCGCGGGCGGCTACGGCCCCGGGCAGATCGTGCACGTCCGCGCGGCCGACGGCTCGTTCACCTTCACCAAGGCCTGATCGCGGCGCGTCGCCTGACGCGTCGCGTTGCCGAGAGGCCGTCCACGATCGTTCGAGACCCGGCGGATCGGGACTCCGCGCAAACGTTGACGCCGCCGTGACGACCGGAGATCCTGCGAGCGGAGGAGGCTCCGGCATGCCTGGCAGGAACGTATCGCGGCGGTTGTTCGTGGGAGTGATGGGGGGCGGTGTGCTCGCCGCACCGGTGATCGCCTCCGCGCGCCCGGAGATCCCGTCCGCGGCAAAAAACGCGGCGCAAAGCGACAAGCCGCTCGACGCGCCGACGCGCGAGAACGTCGCCAAGCTGCTGCATCCGCTTGCCGCGGGATCACGCCTCGCGCGCTGGACGATCGTCCAGATCGATCCCGTCGTGCATGGGTGTGTGAGCGTCAAAGTTCGCGCCGACGATGGGCACACGTTCGATCTCGAGCTGCTCGCGCGCGATCACACGGCGCTCGCGCAGCGGCCGCCCGCGGAGACGGAGCGGCACGCGATCTTCGTCGTGAACGGCGGCAATGGCTGGGCGCCCACGCAGGAGGAGCAGGGGCTCGCGGCCATGACGCTCGCGCAGATCGTCGCGAAAAACGAGCGCGAGGTGCGGTTGTCCGGCCTGCTCACGCACGCCGAGCGCATCCAGAACCACGGCGACGCGCTGCTCGTTCCGGCCGAGGGACCAGGCTGAACCCATGGCGGCGGTCCTTTCCCTCGGCTCGACCTGCAACAATGCGTGCGTCTTCTGCGCGCAAGGGGAGCCGCGTGCCTCGCGCGAACGCGAGGCCGAGGGGATGGACCTCGCGACGCGCCTGCGCGTCGAGCCGGGGGATGTCGTGTTCGTGCAGGGCGGCGAGCCGACGCTCGCGGAGGACCTGCCCGCTTTGGTTCGCGCCCTCGACGCGCGCGGCGCGCGCCGCATCGTCGTCCAGACGAACGGTCGAAGGCTCGCGTATCGCGCGTACGCGCGCGCCTTGCGCGAGGCCTCGAGCAAGCTCTCGCTCGACGTCTCGCTGCACGGCGCGACCGAGGCGATGCACGACTACCACACGCAGACGCCGGGCAGCTTCAAGCAGACCGCGATCGGCGTGCGGCACGCGCGCGCCGAAGGGATCGAGGTCGCCACGACCACGGTGATCACGCGGTCGAACTACCGTCACCTCGTGGAGATCGTGCAGCTCTCGCGCGCGCTCGGGGCCCGCGCGGCGCACTTCGCGAGGGCGTCACGGTTTGGCCGCGCGGCGCGCGCGGCGGATCGGATCCTCGCGCCGGGGGAGCTCGTGAGGCCGCAGCTCACGCGCGCGCTCGCGGAGGCGTCGCGGCTCGGGATGGGCTGGCTCGCGGGCGAGAAGGCGAGCCACGCGGAGGTGCGCGATCTCTTCGCGGGCCTCGGCGACGTGGAGATCGCGGAGCCCGTGGTGCTGGGTTCGTCGAGGACCTCGCCCGGCGACGAGGCCCTGACCTCGGACAAGAACTTCGTGGAGACGTCTCGGCTCGTCCGAGCGAAACCACCGATCGTCAACCAGAGCATTGCTTGGGAGCGGTGAGTGACAATGGCGAGCAACGTCAAAGCCAGTGACGAGCAGCGGGGCAAGCAGGTGCGACGGGTCGCGATCGCGGCGCTTCTGACGGTGATCGGCGGGGCCGCCGCGTCGTCGTGCGCCGAGGGCGGGAGCGTGACGTCGGGCGGCAACAACCCGACGAGCTCGAGCACGAGCGGCTCCGGTGGAAGGGGCGGCGAGGGCGGCACGGGCGGCGACGGAGGCGTGGGCGGCGTCGGCGGGATGGGCGGCGTCGGCGGCACCGGCGGGATGGGCGGCGCGGGCGGCACCGGCGGGATGGGCGGCGCGGGCGGCGCGGGCGGCCAGATGTGCGTGCCGCAGACCGAGGTCTGCGACGGCGTCGACAACAACTGCGACGGCACCGCCGACGAGGGCTGCGACTGCGTCACCGGCGTGAAGGAGGCCTGTTACACGGGCCCCGACGGCACGAAGGGCGTCGGCGTGTGCAAGGAAGGCGAGAGGACCTGCGACGCGACCGGCAAGTGGGGCCCGTGCGAAAATGAGGTCGTCCCGGCCGCGGCTGAGGCTTGCAACGGCTTCAACGACGATTGCGACGCCGAGCTCGACGAAGGGTGTGACTGTACCACGGGCGAGACGAAGGGCTGCTTCACGGGCCCGATGGGCACGGAGAACGTGGGCCTCTGCAAGCCCGGCACGCAACTCTGCGATGCGGACGGCAAGTGGGGCCCATGTCTGGGTGACACCACGCCGGCCCCCGAGCTCTGCAACGGCCTCGACGACAGCTGCGACGGCACGATCGACGAGGGCAACCCGGGCGGCGGCGGCGCGTGCGTCGCGCCGGGCCTCGGCGAGTGCAAGAAGGGCACGTTGAACTGCATCAACGGCGCGGTGAAGTGTTCGCCCGCGCCCGTGCAGCCCGAGACCTGCGACGGCCTCGACAACAACTGCGACGGCAACACCGACGAGGGCAACCCCGGCGGCGGCATGCAGTGCATGACGGGCTTCATGGGCCTGTGCAGCACGGGTTTGACCAAGTGCGACGGCGCGAACGGCGTGACGTGCATGCCGAACGTCGTCCCCGGCCAGCTCTCCGAGGCGTGCAACAACCTCGACGACGACTGCGACGGCATGGTCGACGACGCCATCCCGCAGGTCGGCATGCCGTGCACGAAGCCCGGTCAGCTCGGCGTCTGCCAGTTCGGCATCTTCGAGTGCCCCGCGGGCGCGCCGCAGCTCCTCTGCAACGCGCCTCTGCCCGGCACGGTCCAGGAGACGTGCAACGGCAAGGACGACGATTGCAACGGCACGATCGACGATCCGGCCCTCGTGAACGGTTTGCCCTGCAGCACGGCGTTCCCAGGCGTTTGCTCGACGGGCACCACGGTCTGCGTGGGCGGCAGCTCGACGTGCAACCCGCAGGTCACGCCCGGCTCGCAGCCCGAGATCTGCGACAGCAAGGACAACAACTGCAACGGGCAGATGGACGAGATGCCGCCGAACCCGGCGTGCACCGCGCAGAACCCGAGCGCGCAGTTCGTCTCGGGCTGGGCGTGCACCGCCGGCCAGTGCCAGATCGTGCAGTGCAACGTCGGCTACGCGAACATCGACGGCGCGCCGGGCAACGGCTGCGAGTGCGCGACGGATCAGTACGCGAACCAGTGCGTGAGCGCGGGCGCGGTCAGCGTGACGAAGGGCGGCACGGTGAACATGATCGGCAAGGTCGAGACGGCGAACGCGAGCGACTGGCTCACGTTCAACTTCATCGCGCCGGGCGCGCTCGGCGTGCCGTACATGCCGAGGGTCCAGCTCGTGAACGACGCCGGTGGTCAGTACGGAATGGACGTGCTGCACGACTGCAACAACGTCGCGACCTGCAACGACGGCGGCACGGGGTCCGGGGCCACGGTCTGGGAACAGAATTATCAGTACAACATGACCGGCAATCCCACCGGCCCCTGGTCGGACAACAACCCGAAGATCGTGTCTGTCAAGGTTCGCGTGTATCGCAAGAACGGCACGCCGCCGACGTGCGATCAGTATACCGTGACCGCCACGAACCCGTGAGGCGCGGCGGGACGCACCTCACGGTACGTCATCGGGAGCGAAGGGCGAATGAGCGACATGTCGTTTCACTTGGGAGAGGGCTCGGTTCGGATCGAGTTCGACGAGGGCCTGTACCCCAAGGATGCGATCTACGGAGCCGCGTACGTCTTCATCGACCGCTGCTGGGTGCACCTCGATCGTGCGGGAGATCGGCGCATCCAGGTGACGCTCAAGGCGAAGAAGGCGGGCGCTGACACGCAGGCCTACGCGGGCGAGTTTCAGAACGAGCTGCTCGGCCAGGCGTGGCGCCTCCGGATCGTCGAGGAGAACAAGAAGCTCGTCGAGACGATCACGGCGCGCGCGCTCGGCGGCGCGGCAGGCCCGCCCGGGCTCGACGAGCTGCTCGCGATGGACATCGGCGAGGAGACGGCCTTCGAGGATCCGCTCGGCATCGCGATGAGCTGGGAAGAGAAGTACAAAAAGAAGGGCAAGGCCGAGGCCGGCGGCGGGTCCGACGGCGCGTCGGGGGGCGAGAAGGCGTCGTGATCGAGCTCAGGTTTCATGAAGAGCTCTACGACGGTTTCGCGATCGACGAGGCCGTTAAGACGTATGCGGCGTACGCGACGGCGGAGCTCTCGCGCGACGGCGGCGCATACGTCGTGAAGGTGACGGCGAAGCCCGAGGCCACGAGCGAAGGCATCGACGAGCGCGTGCTCTCGGCGGAGCTCGCGAACTACGCGCTCGGCCTCACGATCGAGAAAGCGCGCGCGGCCGGAGGTGCGGCGTGACCGGCCTCTCGACGCTCTTCACCGAGCTCGGCCCCGCGGCGAAGGCGCCGACGGGCCTCGTCCCGTTCCGGTTCCGCGAGGTGAGCGGAGATATTTTGCTCACCAACTTTCTCGGCGACTGGCTCTTCGTCACGAAGGACGAGTTTCGCTCGCTCGCGCGCGGCGAGCTCGACGCCGCTTCGCCGCTCCACGAGAAGCTCGCTGCGAAAAACTTCCTCCGCGAGGGCCTCGATCAGGCGAAGGCGGCCGAGCGCATCGCGTACAAGAAGCGGTTCCTCAACTGGGGGCCGAACCTTCACATCGCGGTCGTCACGCTCCGCTGCAACGAGACGTGCGTCTACTGCCACGCGAGCCGCGCGAACATGGACGCGGTCCACACCGACATGACGCCGGAGATCGGCGAGAAGGTCGTGGACCTGATGCTCCAGTCGACCTCGCCCTCGGTGACGCTGGAGTTCCAGGGCGGCGAGCCGCTCGCGAACTTCCCGGTGATGAAGCACGTCATCGAGTACGCGCTCGCGCGCAACCGCGCCTACGGCAAGGAGCTCGAGTTCACGATGGTCTCGAACCTGGCGCTGATGGACGCGGAGAAGCTCGCCTTCCTCGTCGATCGCAAGGTCCAGGTCTGCACGAGCATCGACGGCCCGGAGCACCTGCACACGAAGCAGCGCATCCTCGCCGGCGGCAACGCGCACCGCGAGGCGGTGAAGTGGATCGAGCGCATCAACAAGGCCTACATCGACATCGGCCTCGACCCGACGCTCTACCACGTCGAGGCGCTGCTCACGACGACGCGCGAGGCGCTCAAGTACCCGAAGGAGATCGTCGACACGTACGTCGGCCTCGGCTGCCGCGCGATCTTCCTCCGCCCCGTCGATCCCTTCGGCTTCGCGGGCAGGACCGCGCAGATCGTCGAGTACGACCGCGCCGCGTATAGCGACTTCTACCGCACGGCGGTCGAGCACATCCTCGACTTGAACCGTCGCGGCGAGCAGGTCCTCGAGCGGTACGGATCGATCTTCCTCACGAAGATCCTCGGCGACGACGACCCGAACTTCCTCGACATCCGCTCGCCGAGCGGCTCGGGCATCGGCGCCCTCGCCTACAACTACGACGGGAAGATCTTCTCCAGCGACGAGGGCCGGATGATGTACGAGACCGGCGATCCCGCGTTCCAGATCGGCGACGTGTTCACCTCGACGTATCGCTCGCTCATGAAGCACGAGACGGTGCGCGCGCTCGTGCTTGCGTCGATCCGCGAGGCGCAGCCCGACTGCGTGAACTGCACGTACACGCCCTACTGTGGGGTGCAGCCCGAGCACAGCTACCGGACGCAGGGCACGATCTTCGGTAGAATGCGGGAGAGCACCTTGTGCGCCGTCCACAAGGGCATCCAGGATTTTCTCTTCGACAAACTGCGCGAGAACGACCCGAAGACGGTCGAGATCCTCCGGCGCTGGACCACGGTCCGGGCGCGAACGCATTTCATCCACGCGTCGTCGGCATCTTGAGGGCAAACGATCGACGCGGGCGCAACGGGACTTGGGACCAGGGAGGCCACGATGGCGAACAACGGAACAGGTGGGCTACCGAGCTTCTCCCGCAAGCCGGGCGGCATGCTCTCCAAGACGGAGAGTGAGGTCGGCGCGAAGGCGAGCGAAGAGGCGGATCGCGCCGGCGTGATCGGCGACGACGCGGGCGGCGTGATCCCGGCGCAGCATTGCTCGCATGGCTCGCACGGCTCGCACGGCAGCCACGGCAGCCACGGCTCGCACGGCTCGCACGGCTCGCACGGCTCGCACGGCAGCCACGGCAGCCACGGCAGCCACGGCAGCCACGGCAGCCACGGCAGCTGGTAGAGCGTCTCCCGGCGCGCCCACAGCCTCGGAACCTCCTCGCCTGGCGGGCGAAACGGCCCCGTTCGTCCGCCCCATCCCCCGTCCACACGCGTTTTCAGCCGGCCTGGACCGAGCCTTTCGTGGAGGCGCTGGATCCAAAGGGACGGAGGCGCATTTGATCAGCTTGCGGAACGGACGCGCGTCCGTATACTTCCGCTCCCTTGTTTCCCGGCGGAGTACGTCGGTGAAGCAACTGTCGTAGGGCTCGAGGGCACGAACATGTACGCGGTCATCAAGACGGGCGGCAAGCAGTACAGGGTCAGCGAAGGCCAGGTGCTGCGCGTCGAGAAGCTGAGCGGCAACGCCGGCGACAAGGTTACGTTCAACGAAGTCCTGCTCGTCGGCGGCGAGGCCACCAAGATCGGCCAGCCGCTCGTTGCGGGTGCAAAGGTCGAGGCGCAGATCAACGCGCAGGATCGCGGCAAGAAGGTCGTGATCTTCAAGTTCCGGCGCCGGAAGAACTACCGCCGCAAGACGGGGCACCGGCAGCCGTACACCGAGCTCAAGATCACCGGCATCAGCGCCTAGGAGAAACCGGCATGGCTCATAAAAAAGGCGGCGGCTCGTCTCGGAACGGGCGCGATTCGAGCGCGCAAAAGCGCGGCGTGAAGGTGTACGCGGGGACCGAGGTCCCGGCGGGCAGCATCCTTGTTCGGCAGGTGGGTTCGTCGATCCACGCCGGCAAGAACGTCGGCACCGGCAAGGACTTCACGCTTTTCGCCCTCGTTCCGGGCGTCGTGAAGTACGAGTGGAAGTCGAACACGAAGAAGCAGGTCTCGGTCTATCCGGCCTGAGCCTGCGGCGTTCGTGATCGAGACGAGTCGGGCGATGCGACGGGAAAAACCCCGTCGATCGCCCGTCGTCCATTTGAGGTCCAACAAGTCGCGCATGCCGAGCGGCGAGGACGAACCGCGGCGATGACGTACAAGCTTCTGGCCCTCGATCTCGACGGCACCCTGCTCCGTCACGATGGATCGCTTCACGAGCGCGATCGCTGGGCGATCGAGCGCCTGCAGAGCGGCGGCGTGGCCGTGACGATCTGCACGGGGCGGCTCTACTCGGGCTCGCGCGAGGCCGCCGTGGCCGCGCGAATCCAGGGGCCGATCGCGTGCGTGGACGGCAGCCACATCGTCGACCCGCGCGACGATCGCGAGCACTACCACGCCTCGCTCGCGGGCGACCGCGCTGCGCAGCTCCGGCGCGTGCTCGAGCGGCATAGCACTGCGAGCTTCGTGTTCGCGCATGACAGCATCGTGCACGACGCCGCGGGCGCGCCGTGGAGCAGCTACGTGCGCACGTGGTCGCCCAAGGTGACGGTCGTCGAGCGCGTGACGTCGCACCCGTACTGGGAGCACGAGCGAGGGCTGCTCGCGGTCGTGGCGATCGGTTCGAAGGAGAGCGTGCACGCGGCCGCGGAGGAGCTCGAAGGTGAGCTCGGCGGCGCGGCGTTCGTCATTCGGTTCGCGGTGACGCGCGGGGCCGACACGCACGCGATGGTGGTGCGCGCGGCCGGGCCCACGAAGGGCACGGCGATCGCGTGGCTCGCGGACTATCACGGATGCACGGTGGACGAGGCCGTCGTGGTGGGCGACTGGCTCAACGACGTGCCGATGTTCCAGGTCGCGGGTCGATCGTTCGCGATGGGCAGCGCGCCGTCGTTCGTGAAGGAACACGCGAGCGAGCAGCTCTCCGCGTGGAGCGCGGAAGACGCGGGCGTCGCCGAGGCGATCGAGCGAGCCTGGGGGACGTTATGACGAGCTCTTCGACGAGGGCACGCCGGAGATAGGCGCGCTCGAGACGCCCACGTGAGAAGGGGGCGCGAAGCCGCGATAGAAGAGCCGTTCGACCTCGCCGATGAGCTCGCGCATGCCGATGGGTTTGGCGAGGAACCCTTCGGCGCCGGCCTGCGCGGCCTCGGCGCGCGCGCCGCGTTTGCCCGAGATCACGAGGAAGCGACAGTCGTAGCCGCGCTCGCGCGCAGCCTCGATGAGGTCGGTGCCGCTCATCTCGGGCATGCGTTGATCGACGACCACCACGTCCACGCGGTCGAGCCGTTCGAGCGCGGCGGACGGGGACATCGTCTCGCGCACTTCACACCCCTCGGCTTCCAGGCACATCCCCAGGAGCCTCAAGATGTCGGGGTCGTCATCGACCACGAGCACGACGGGGGGACGCGGTCGCCACGTGCGCATGATCCGGAGATTACCCGGGTTTCTGCCTGCTTCCAAATGTGAAAGACCAAAGGCACGAAAATGCCGGGCGGACGGATCGCGCTCCGTTCGCGACTGCTGATGGGATGTTTTGGAGGGGGTTTGCCCGGGGGCTCGACGCGTGTCGCGAGGAGCCCCGAGCGCGGGGAGGGGGCGTCGCGCTGTTACTTGCGCTGGGGCTGGCCCGCGGCGGCGAGCTGCTGCTGCTGCTGCTGCAGGAACTGCGCGACGAGGCGCGAGCGCTCGATGGCGAACTGCTTGACTTCCTTGTTGGGCGAACCCGCGAGGGCGTTCAAGAGCTTCGTGACCTTCTCGATCTGGCGCGACTGGAAGAGGGCCTCGAAGTAGTTGTTCGCGATGCGCACGTCGCGGCTCATCTTCGCCTCGTGCGGCTGCAGGAGCCGGATCACGGCCTCGAGGTCGCCCTTCTGGCCGTAGAGCGCCGAGAGGCAGAGGAGCGCGAGCGGATCGTCGGGCGCGATCTCGACGCCCTTCTTCGCGTACGCGACGGCGCGATCACGGGTCGCATCGTCGTTCGCGAAGAAGCCCTGGAGCGCGATGTACGGCGCGGCGCTCTTCTTGTCGGCGGCCATCTTCTCGATCTCGGCGATCGCCTTGTCCTCGTCCTGGTGCTGCTTCAGGTGCTGGTAGAGGTAGGCCCACGCGTCGATGCAGCCGATGCTGATGCCGATCGCCTTGTCGACGAACTCGCGCTCTTTGTCGGTCTCCTTCTTCTGCTGGTAGACCTTGGCGAGGTGCAGCGAGGGGTAGGGGTTGTCCTTCAGGAGGTTCTGCGCGCCCTTCAGCGTGCCCTCGGCCTTGTCGAGCTTGTCCTGCTGGAGCTGCGCGATGCCGAGCGCGAGCCAGTCGTCGCCCGTGCCGCCCTTCGCCACGACCTTCGAGAGGACCTGCTCGGCGCGCTGCAGGCGGTTGTACTTGAGGAGCTCCTGCGCGTAGATGCGCGCGCGGTTGAGGTCGTCGGGCTGCTCCTGCCAGTGCTTCTCCAGGCCGGCGAGCAGGTCTTCGAGGCCGATCGCGATCGGGCGACCCTGATCGTCCTGCACCTGCACCGCGGGGCCGTTGAAGCCGAGCAGCTTCCACATCTGCTCGGGCGTCACCAACGACGGGCCCTGGTCGAGCATGGCCTTGGTCTCGTCGTCGACCTTCGAGAGCGGGATCACGATGAGAGCGTTGCCAGGCACTCCGTTGGGGAATGCGCTGACGGGCGCCATGATGGCCGCGCCGCCCGTGATCTGAAGTCCCGCCGCCACTCCACCCTGCTGTCCGTTCTGCGCCATGGTCGCTCCACCCGAGAAACGCGCGGGGCGCGATTTGCGCCCGCGGCCGCCGCTCGACGGCGCTCTTGGGCGCGCCGAACGGGAAAGAAAATGTCGTTGGTTACGAGGGGCGGGCAGGCTAGCAGGATGCCCCCATCAGAGCAACGGCCGCCCGCGGATCCCAGGCGTTTCGCTCACGTCGATGCCCGACGAGTCATCCGCGGCGGAGGCGGTAGCCGAGGCCCGTCTGCCGCTCTTCGCGTCGCGTCTCCGAGAGCGCGAGGCTGAGCGCTCGCCCGTCCGTGACGAGCACGACGAGCCGCTTTCCGCGCGTGACGGCCGTGTAGAGCAGGTTCCGCGAGAGCATCACGAAATGCTGCGAGAGCAGCGTGATCACCACGGCCGGATACTCGCTGCCCTGGCTCTTGTGGATGCTCGTCGCGTACGCGAGCACGAGCTCGTCGAGGTCGCTCTCTTCGTAGGCGACGTCCCGACCGTCGAACGTGACCGTGAGCGTGCCGGCCTCGGCGTCGATCGCGCGGACGAGGCCGACGTCGCCGTTGTAGACCTCGCGGTCGTAGTCGTTCTTGAGCTGCATGACCTTGTCGCCGAGGCGGAAGAGCTTGCCGCCGCGGGTGACCGAAGGGCCGTCGGGGTTGAGCGTCCGCTGGAGCGTCTCGTTCAGCGTGATCGTGCCGACGGGGCCCTTGTTCATCGGGGAGAGGACCTGCACGTCGCGCACGGGGTGCAGACCGAAGCCGCGCGGGATGCGCTCGGTGACGAGCTCGTGGATCGTGGCGGCGGCCTCCTCGGGATCCTTTCGTTGGAACACAAAGAATTCGCCGCGCTTGTCGGTCGCGCCCTCGGGTTTTTCGCCGTCGTGGATGCGGTGCGCGTTCTGGACGATGAGGCTGCCCTCGGCCTGGCGGAAGATCTGCGAGAGGCGCACCGTGGGGATCACGCCCGAGGCGATCACGTCGCGCAGGACCGCGCCCGGGCCGACGGACGGGAGCTGATCGACGTCGCCGACGAGCACGAGCCGCGCCCCGTCCCCGAGGGCCTGCGTGAGCGCGTCGCAGAGCGGCAGATCGATCATCGAGGCCTCGTCCACGATGATCACGTCGGCCTCGATCGCGCGGCCTTTCTTGCGGAGGAAGCCGCGCTCCTTGGGGTCGAACTCGAGCATGCGGTGGAGCGTCGTGGCCTCGCGCCCCGTCGCCTCGCTCATGCGCTTGGCGGCGCGACCCGTGGGCGCGGCGAGGCGCACCGTGTGGCCCGCGAGGTCGAAGAGCGAGAGGATCGCCCGGACGATCGTCGTCTTTCCGACGCCGGGGCCGCCCGTGATCACGAGGATCTTGCTCCGCGCGGCTTGCTCGATCGCGTCGCGTTGCGCGGGTGCGAGGGCGACGCGCGTGCGGGCCTCGAAGCTCTCGATCGCGGCCTTCGCGACGGCGTCCGCCGATTCGCCGCGTCGACCCGCGAGGGGACGGCCCGTCGCGCGGAGGAGCGTGAGCAGGCGCTCGGCGAGGCGTGCTTCCGCTTCGTAAAGCGTTGATTCGTAGACAGCGACCTCGCCTGAAGGGAGCGTTTCGACGCGCGCGCGGCCCGACAACGCGAGCGCGTCGACGGCGCGATCGACGCCTTCCTCCTCGCGTTCGAGCATGAGCGCGGCGGCCGAGACGAGCGCGCCTCGCTCGGCGTAGACGTGCCCCTTGCCCGCGAGGTCGCTCAGCATTTGCAGCACGCCGGCCTGCGCGCGTTCGGGTGCCTCCAGCGAGACGCCGACGGCGCGCGCGAGCTGGTCGGCGGTCTTGAACCCGACGCCCCACACCTCGAGCGCGAGCCGGTAGGGCGAGCGCTTCACGATCTCGATCGCGGAGGCGCCGAAGCGCTTGTAGATGCGCGTCGCCAGCGCGGCCGAGGCGCCGTGCTGCTGGAGGAAGATCATGATGTCGCGGATGACGCGCTGCGACGCCCAGGCCTTGGCCACGGCCTCGGCGCGGCGCGATCCGAGCCCCGGCACCTCCGCGAGCCGCTCGGGCTCCTCGTCGAGCACGCGCAGCGCATCTTCGCCGAGCGTCTCGACGATCCGTTTGGCGAAGACAGGCCCGACGCCTTGGACCATGCCCGAGGCGAGGTACTTTTCGAGGCCCTGCAACGTCGAGGGCGCGATCTCGAGCAGGGTTTCGACGCGGAGCTGGTCACCATGGCGACCATCGCGTTCGTGGCGGCCGGTCGCTCGGACGCGCGCGCCGGGGGCGACGGACTGGAAGCGGCCGACCCAGGGGAGAGGGGCTTCGTGGCCGTCGATCGCGACCTTCACGACCCGGAAGCCCGTCTGCTCGTTCTCGTAGGTGACACGCACGACCTCGCCTTCGAGGGTGATGGTGCCGTCCTTCGAGGGCGCGGCCTTTTGCGCCGCGAAGAGCGTGTGCTGCGCGGGGCCTTGGGGCCCGGGTCGCGGGCGTGACGCGGCCCTCGGCGGGCCTTTGGGGCCCGTCCCCCCGGCGAGCAGAGGCGTGCGTCCGCGGCGGTTCATGGGCGCGGGGCGAGGCTAGCGCGGTTTTCCCAGGGCGAGGGGCTTTGCTCGGCGAGTTTGTTGGGTAAGACTCGCCGCCCGATGAGCCTCGAGCACCGCCTCCACGACCGCTGCGCGTGCGGATCCACGCTTTCGTCCTACGCCCACTCGTCCGCCGCTGCTGCCTCCGCGCGTCCGTTCACGCTCGCGGGCGTGCAGCGCGTCTACGAGCGGCCCCGGCCGTTCTCGGTCACGCACATCGCGCTCGACCTTCGCCTCGACGTGCCGAAAAAATCGGTCTCGGGCGAGGCGACGCTCGACGTCTCGCGCATCGACGCGCGCTCGAAGGAGCTCTCGCTCGACGCCGTGGGCTTCGACATCGAAGCGGTCGAGCTCCGCGCGGGCGACGAGGGCAAGTTCGCCGTCGTCGAGCACGCGTACGACGGGCAAACGCTGCGCGTGTCGATCCCCGAGGCCGCCTCGCGCGTGACCGTGCGTGTGCGGTACTCGGCGACGCCGAAGCGCGGGCTCTACTTCCTCGCGCCGGACGAGCACGTGCATGACCGTCCCTCGCAGGTCTGGTCGCAGTGCCAGGACGAGGACGCGCGGCACTTCTTTCCGTGCATCGACAAGCCGCACAACAAGCAGTCGACCTCGCTGCGCGTGACGGTGCCCGAGGGCTGGTTCGCGCTGTCGAACGGCGCGCGCGAGAGCGACGAGGACGAGGAGCAGCGCGGCGTCTACCGCTACCGGATGGACGACCCGCACCCGAGCTACCTGTTCACGCTCGTCGCGGGCGAGTTCGAGCGGATCGACGACGAGGCGGACGGCGTTCGTCTGCATTACTTTGTGCCCAAAGGAAAAACCGACGAGGGCAAGCGCACGTTCCGGCGGACGCCCGACATGGTGCGCCGCTTCGGCAAGCTCACGGGTGTCGCGTACCCGTGGAAGACGTACTCGCAGATCGTGGTGAGCGACTTCATCTTCGGCGGGATGGAGAACACGACGGCGACGACGATGTACGAGCACATCCTGCTCGACGAGCGCGCCGCGATCGACGTGACGGCCGATGACCTCATCGCGCACGAGCTCGCGCATCACTGGTTCGGTGATCTCGTGACGTGCCGCGACTGGTCGCACGCGTGGCTGAACGAGGGGTTCGCCACGTACATGGAGCACGTCGATCGCGAGGGATACCTCGGCCGCGACGAGTACGAGCACGGCGTGCGTGGCGACGTGGCCGCGTACCTCGGCGAGGCAGGCGGGCGTTATCGGCGTCCGATCGTGTGCCAGGACTACGAGGCGCCGATCGACATCTTCGATCGTCACCTCTACGAGAAGGGCGCGTGCGTCCTGCACATGCTGCGGCTCGAGCTCGGCGACGAGGCGTTCTGGCGCGGCATCAAGACGTACCTGGAGCGGCACGCGCGCGGGATCGTGGAGACGCGCGACCTCATGCGCGCGCTCGAAGAGGCGAGCGGCAGGAGCCTGGAGCGCTTCTTCGAGCAGTGGGTGTTCCGCGCGGGGCACCCGGAGCTCGAGGTGAAGATCGATCACGGCGGCGAGGCGCTGACCGTGTCGGTCAAGCAGACGCAGGCCGCGAAAGACAGCAAGGAGAAGGACAAGGACGACGCCGGAACGCACGTCTTCGCGATCGACCTCGAGCTCGACATCTCCATCGACGGCGAGGTGCGGCGCGAGGTGCGGCGCGTGGAGTCGGCGACCGCGACCTTCACGATCCGCGTGCCGAAGCGGCCCGCGTTCGTCGTCGTGGATCCGGAGCTCCGGATCGTGGGCGACGTGCGGGTCGAGTGCCCGGCCGACATGCTGCGCGCGCAGCTCGCTGGGGCGCCGACGGCGCGCGGCCGGCTGCTCGCGGCGAGCCTGATGGGCAAGCTCGACGATCCGGCGACGACGCGCGCGCTCGGCGCCTCGCTCGCGAAGGAGGAGGAGTTCTGGGGCGTGCGAGCGGAGGCGGCCTCGGCGCTCGGCGACGTGCGCAGCGACGACGCGCTCACGCACCTCGTCGCCCACGCGCGGACGGGGCACGCGAAGGTGCGTCGCGCGGTGGCGGCGGCGCTCGGCAAGTTCCGCAAGGCGCAGGCTGCCGAGGCGCTGAAGAGCCTCGCGCTGCGGGACGCGAGCTACCTCGTGGAGGCGGAGGCCGCGCGCGCCCTCGGCGCGACCCGGCAGAGCGCGGCGTTCGACACGTTGATCGAGGTGCTCGATCGTCCCTCGTGGGCCGACATCGTGCGCGCCGGCGCGCTCGACGGGCTCGCGGCCTTGCGCGACGAGCGCGCGCAGGCGCACGTGCTCACGCGCACGCGCTACGGCATCCCCACGCGCGGCCGGCGCGCCGCGATCATGGCGCTGCCGAAGCTCTCGACGGACCGCAAGGTGCGCGAGGCGCTGGAGGACCTGCTCGATCAGGCGGATCCGTACCTCAAGGTGGACGTGGTGCGGGCGCTGCTCGACATCGGCGACGCGAAGTCGCGCGGGCCGCTCTCGCGCCAGCTCGAACGTGAGCTCGACGGACGCGTGCGCCGCCGGATCCGCGAAGCGCTGCGGGACCTCGGCGGCGCGGGCAAGCGCGAGGCCGAGCGGCTGCGCGAGGACCTGGAGTCGCTGCGGGGCGAGCACGCCGAGCTGAAGGCGCGCCTCGGCAAGCTCGAAGCGCTGCTCGCGCCGAAGGAGCCCGAGACGAAGCCGAACGGCGTCCACCACGGGCGCGACGCGGACAAACCCGAGGCCGACAAGGACGCCGGCGAGAAGAGCAAGAAGAGGAAGAAGGATGAACGAGCTTCGCGGTAAAACGGCGCTCGTCACCGGCGCCTCGGCCGGGATCGGTCGGGAGATCGCGCGCGTGCTCGGCCGCGAGGTCGCGGCGTTGGTGCTCGTGGCGCGCCGCCGCGAGAGGCTCGACGAGCTCGCGCGGGAGCTCGTGGCCGCGCGGCCGGGCCTGCGCGTGCTCGTGCGCGCGGTCGATCTGCTCGACAGGAAGGCGCTCGGCGCGATGCTCGACGACCTCGCGCAGGCGGGCGAGGTCGTCGACGTGCTCGTGAACAACGCGGGCTTCGGCGACTACGGCCTGCTCGAGAAGCGCGAGTGGGAGAAGATCGAGCGGATGCTCGAGCTCAACGTGGTGAGCACGACGATGCTGCTCGCGCGGCTCGTGCCGCCGATGGTGGCGCGGGGCTCGGGGGCGATCCTGAACGTCGGCTCGGTCGCGGGCATCCTGCCGTCGCCCGCGATGAGCACGTACGCGGCGAGCAAGGCGTACGTGAACCACCTGAGCGAGGGCCTGCGCGCGGAGCTCGCGGGGACGGGCGTGTCGGTGACGGTGGTTTGTCCGGGCCCAGTGCCGACGGAGTTCCAGGAGGTCGCGGGGAGCGACGTGCGGCCGGAGCTGCCAAAGGCGATGTACGTGGACGTGGTGACGTGCGCGGAGGAGGCGGTCGCGGGGCTCAAGCGCGGTCAGGCGCGCGTGATCCCGGGCGTCGTGCCGCGGGCGATGGCGATGACGGTGGACGCGCTGCCGAAGGCGCTCGTGCGGCCGTTCCTGGCGAAGATGGGGAAGAAGGCGCGCGGGGGCCGGTAGGCGATCAGGGCAAGAAGCGGCCGAGGAACGCGTTGCCGTCCTTCGGGTCGGCCGCGCCCACGAGCGCCTTGTTGATCACGAACGGCGCGCGGTGCTGGCCGCCGACGATCAGATCGCCCGTCGGCAAGAGCGCGAGCGCGAGCATCGTGTTGGCAGCGTCGCTTCCATCTCCACCCCCGCTCTGCAGAACACGCGACGCGAGGTGCACGCCGTCGCCGCCGAGCTGCACGAAGAACAGGTCTCCAGCGCCGATGGCCGTGAGCAGGCCGCCGCCGAAATCCATTCCACCCTGGAAGGTGCCCGTGAGGGTGAGCTGATCGGAAGCGCCGACGGCGAGCTGACCCTGGGTCAGATACGCGGTCGCGTCACCGAAGGACTTCGCCCAGACGACGCTGTCGCCGGTGCTCGCGAGGCGCGTGACGAAGAGCGCGCGCGCAGCCGCAGCGTCCGTCTTGATCTGTTGTTGCCCGAAGAAGTCGACGACGCCCTCGAAGAATCCTGCGAGGTAGATGTCGCCGTTCGGCGCGATCGCCACGTCGAACGCCTGCTGCGCGGTCGCGTCGCCGAAGCCGCGGGCCCAGGTCGGGCTGAGGGCCGACGTGAAATCCGCGACGAAGACGTCGAACCCGCCCTTGCTCGTGAGCACGTTGCCAGGGATGTCGAGGCCGCTGGCGAAGTGGCCCGTGACCACCACGTGATCCATGCCGGCGACGGCGATCGCGCGGAGATCGTCGGCTCCCTGTCCGCCCATGCGCCGCGAGGCCGCGTGGAAGCCGGTCTCGTCGAGCTTCCCGAGGAACATGTCGTCGCCACCGGCGGACGTGAACGCTGGACCCCCGAGGGAGATGGTGCCCGCGAAATTGCCCGCCACGACCACCTGGTTCGTCTTGGTCACCGCGAGCGCACGCACCTCTTGCGAGGCCGTGTCGCCGAAGAGCTTGCTCCACAAAGGGTTGCCGCCCGCGTCGAACTTCGCGACGAACGCGTCGTCCGCGCCCTTGCTCGTCTGCACGCCATCGCCGAAGTCCACCGAGCCGAACACGCTGCCGCCGACGTAGATCGCGCCCGCGCCGTCGATCGCCACGGCGTTCGCTTGTTGCGCGTTCGAGTCGCCGAAGCGCTTGGCCCACACGACCTCGCCGAGCGGCGTCAGCTTCGCGACGAGGATGTCGTAGTTGCCCGTGCTCGCCATGGGGCCGGCGCCGAGATCGATCACCCCGCCGAACGAGCCGGCGATGACGATGTTGCCGTCGGGCGCGATCGCGATGGCGGACACGAGCTGCGGGGATGCAAGCTCGCCGAACGTCTTCAGCCAGCCGTCTCCGAGCGAGACGCATTCGAGCGGATCGACGCCGTTGCAGGCCTCGTCCTCGGGCGTCAGGCAGTCCTCGATCTGCGGCAAGACCTCTCCGCCGCACTCGCCGAAGCCCGCGCCGCTCGGCAGACAAACCTCGATGCCCGCCTTGCACGCGCCCATGTCCTCGGTGCCGGGCGGGCCGGTGTAACAAGACCTCTGCTCGTTCGGCATGCACACCATGCCGCCGCTGCCGCCCGCGCCGGCGGCGCCGCCCGTGCCGGTCGCGGCCGTCGTCTCGAACTCACGCTCCTCCGGCGAGCACGCCACGAGCGCCATCACGCCGAGCGACGCGACGCCGACGAGGGAGAGCAAACCAGCCGAGCTTCGCCGGATCCTGCGTTTCATCGCTTCGAACATAAAAGGATTTCCTTCAGGGTAAGAGGCGCACGAGGAACAGGAGCGGTTGCTGAGGGGTGTCCGGCGCGAGCGGGCCTCCGCCGAAATCGATCGACCCGTAGCTCAGGCCCGCGACGATCGGATCTCCGGTCGGCATCACCCCGAGCGCGAGCACGCCGGCCGCCATGTCGGTCGGGTAGGTGCGCGAGCTGCGGTGATTTCCGTCGAGCTCGAGCTGCGCGACGAAGGGGCTCACCTGCGGGTTCGAGGCGATCAGCGGTTTGCCGCCGAAGTCGATCTGATCGCTGAACCAGCCCGCGGTCACGATGCGACCGTTCGCGACGCGGACCGACATGCCCCAGTCCGAGAGGGAGTTCGGGCCGCCGAGGATCTTGCTCCAGGCGAGCACGCCGTCCGGCGCGAGCTTCGCGAGGTACGCGTTCGTCGCCATCGCCGGGGCTTCGATCTTCGTGCCGTCGTCGAAGTCGATGACGCCCGCGAGTCGGCCCGAGACCACGACCTCGTCGTCCGGCGTGACCGCGATCCCGAGGGCCTCCTGATCGGCGGCGTCGCCCCAGCGCTTGGCCCAGACGGGGCTCCCGTTCTGGCTGATCTTGGCGTGAAACACATCGTCGCTGCCGGCCGAGGTGAGCAGAGCGACCTGCGGGAAATCGAGGGTGCCGTTGAAGTTGCCCGTGAGCAGGATGTTGTCCTTGCTGTCGACCGCGAGGCCGACGATCTCCTCGGTGCCCGTCGCCCCGCCGAAGCGACGCGACATCGAGTGGAAGCCCGAGCCGTCGAGCCTGGCGACGAAGAGGTCCGTCTCCATCGTGGAGTTGAGCGTCCCGCCGCCGAGGTTGATCGTGCCCAGGAACTCGCCGCCGATGACGACCTGCCCCGCCTGCGTGAGCGCGATGGCCGTTGCGCGTTGCGAGCTCCCGTCGCCGAAGAGCTTCGCCCACACGAGGCCGCCATTCGCGTCGAACTTCGCGACGAGCGCGTCGTTGCCGCCCTCGCTCGTGAGCGGTCCTTGACCGAGGTCGATCGCGCCGGAGACCGAGCCCGCGATGTAGATCATCCCCGAGGCGTCGATCGCCACGCCGGCGCTCGTTTGCGAGGACGCGTCGCCGAAGCGCTTGCTCCACTGATGCGCGCCATCGGCGCTGAACTTCGCGAGCAGGATGTCGTTGCTGCCCGTGCTCGCGAGCGGTCCGCCGCCGAGATCGAGCGTGCCACGGAGCTCACCCGTGATGACGATGTCGAGCGTCTTCGGGTCGACCGCGATGCCCCGGATGTAGATCTCGTCGAGCGTGGGAAAACCCTTGCTCCAGCCGTGATCGAGCGGCGGGCATTCGGCAGGATCGTCGCCGTTGCACGCCTCGTCCTCGGGCGTGAGGCAGTTCTCGGCTTGCGGAACGACGTCCCCCGAGCACTCGCCGAAGCCCGTGCCGTTCGGCAAACAGATCTGGACGCCCTTCTTGCAGGCGCCGATGTCCTCGGTGCCGGGAGGTCCGGTGTAGCAGGCTCTCTCTTCGTTCTCCGCGCAGCCCATGGAGCCGCCCGCGCCGCCAGAGCCGCTCGAGCTCGTCGTGTCCCCGAAGTCGCGCTCTTCCGGCGAGCACGCGGCCGCCCCGACGGCGATGATCGACGCGGCACCGAGGACGGCGCCGAGGTGCCGAAAAGACCAAGCCAAACCCCTGTGGATCCTGCGCATCATCGATCCGAGCATGCCATGGAATGCAGTCTCTCGGATCAGCCGCGTAAGGCCGGTCTTCAGGGGGAGAGGCGCGCCAGAAATCCGCTCGCGTCGAGGGTGCTCGTGGTCGTGAGCGCGCCGCCGCCGAAGTCGATCGAGGCGGCGTACACGCCCCCGATCACGACGTCACCCTGCGGGCCGAGGTCGAGCCCGAGCGCGCCATCCGCGCCCGGAGAGCCGAACGCGCGCGAGCCGAGGTGCACGCCATCCATCGTGAACCGCGCGAGGAACACGTCGACGCCGCCCTTCGCAGAGAGAAGCCCGCCGCCGAAGTCGACGACGTCCTCGAAGAAGCCCGCGGCGATGAAGCTTTCCGAGGTCGGATCCACGCGAAGCGATACGCCCCACGACTTGGCGAGGCTGCCGCCGAACGTCTCGACCCAGGAGCTCTGGCCGCTCGACGAGAACCGCGCGAGGAAGAGGCCTACCTCGCCGCTCGACGCGTCGCCGGCGACGATGACGTCGCCGTTCGGCGCTGCCGCGATCGCGTGGCCGCTCTGGTTCTTGGCATCGCCCAATCGATGCGCCCAGAGGCCGGTGCCGTTCGCGGAGAGCTTGGCGATGAAGATGTCGTGGCCGCCGCTGCTCGTGATCGTGCCGGCGACAGGGCCGAAGTCCATCGTGGTGTCGAAGGCGCCCGTCACGAGCAGCGAGCCCGTGGAGTCGACCGCGAGCCCGCCGAGGTCGTCGAAGGCGTAGCCGCCGAAGCGGCGCGAGAAGACATGCGCGCCCTCGGCGTCGAGCTCGGCCACGTAGACGTCGTTCATCCCCGCGGAGGCGAGGCTCGGGCCGCCGAGCTCGATCGCGCCGGCAAAGACGCCGCCGAGGACGATCCGCCCGGACGGCGTGATCACGATGCGCGTGACGCGCTGGGCTTTCTCGTCGCCGAAGCGCTTGGCCCAGGCGAGGTTGCCCTCGGCGTCGAGCTTCGCGACGAACGCGTCGTCGTTGCCCGCGCTCGTCACGGGCTTTCCGTCGCCGAAATCCGTGGCGCCCCGGATCGCGCCGCCGACGTAGATCGATCCTGCGGCGTCGAGGGCGACCGCGAGGGCCTGTTGGTTCGCGAGGTCGCCGAAGCGCTTGCTCCAGCGGTGCTGCCCGAGCGGGCCGAAGCGAGCGACGAAGAGGTCGTTTTCCCCGGAGCTCACGAGCGGCCCTTCGCCGAGATCGATGACGCCGCGGAACGAGCCGACGGCCACGACGTCGCCCGTCGCAGGATCGGTCGCGACGGCCTGGACCGACTGCAGATCCGTCTCGCCGATGCTCTTGCTCCACACGTGCTCGAACACAGGCGCCGGGCCTGGTCCGCCGCCCGCGCCGCCCGCGCCGCCGGTGCCGCCCGCGCCGCCCGATCCGCCTGTGCCGCCTGTCCCGCTCGTCACGCCGGGCCCTGCGTCGGGCGAGCACGCTGCCGCACACGCCATCGCGAGGCCGCCAAGGAGCCCGATCCACGCGCCGTTTCGCATTTCAAGCCGCCCCGTACCCGCTCGCCGTTTCATGTCGCAAGGGACGAGCATCGCACAACGACGAGCCTCTTTGCGCGCGCCGCCGCCTTCGCTACGCACGGGCGCATGTCCGATCAATCCTCCCCCGTGAAAGTCGAGCGTCGCGGCGCCGTCGGCGTGCTCGTGATCGACCGCGCCGATCGTCGCAACGCGCTCTCGCGCGACACCCTCTACGCCCTCGGGCGCCTCGGCAAGGAGCTCATCTCCGACCCCCAGGTGCGCGCCATCGTGCTCACCGGCGCGGGCGACAAGGCCTTTTGCGCGGGCGCCGATCTGAAGGAGCGCCAGGGCATGACCTCCGACGACGTGCGCAAGCAGGTCGGCCTCTACCGCAGCGAGCTCGGGGTGCTCGACCGCAGCGAAAAGCCCGTGATCGCTGCGATCAACGGCGTCGCCTTCGGCGGCGGGCTCGAGCTCGCGTTGATCTGCGACCTGCGCGTCGCGGCGCCGCACGCCGAGCTCGCGCTGCCCGAGACCACGCTAGGCATCATCCCCGGCGCGGGCGGCACGCAAAGGCTCCCGCGCGTCGTGGGAGACGCGCGCGCCAAGGAGATGATCCTCCTCGGCCGTAAGCTCGGCGCGGCCGAGGCGCTCGCGTGGGGTCTCGTGAACCGCGTCTCGCCCGAGGGCACGAACGTCCTCGACGACACGCTCGCCTGGATCGAGCCGATCGCGAACGGCGCGCCGATCGCGCAGAGCGCCGCGCTCCGGGCGATCGACACGTCCTACGAGGTGCCGCTCGAGCTCGGCCTCGAGCTCGAACGCGTCTACTACGACGAGACGCTGCGCAGCGAGGATCGGCTCGAAGCGCTGCGCGCGTTCGCCGAGAAGCGCAAGCCCGCCTTCCGCGGCGTCTAGCGGCTAGACCCCATCCGTTGGATCTCGAAGGATCTGGATCTTGCTCTCCAGCCGCTTCGAGACATGCACCTTGTTGTGCTCGTCCACGACGACCGCGCCGCAGTCGTCGAGCTCGTCGCAGATCGACAGGCCCTTGTCCGGGCCGAGGATGAAGATCGCGTCGTCGATCCCGTCGGCGGTGAAGGCGTCCTTGGCCCACACGGTCACGCTGCGGCTCTTCCTCGCGGGGTAGCCCGTGCGGGGATCGATGATGTGGTGCCAGCGCTTGCCGTCCTTCACGAAGGCGCGCTCGTAATCGCCGGCCGTCGAGAAGGCGTGATCGGTGACGTCGATCATCGCGAAATAATCGTTCGGCCCCTGCCCGCGTGGATCCCGCACGCCGACGCGGTAGGGCGTGCCGTCGGGCTTCTTGCCGCGCACGTAAAGATCGCCGCCGGCCTGCACGTAGAACGACGCGAGCCCCTCGGCCGAGAGCACCTTCGCGGCCGCGTCGACGGCGTAGCCCTTGGCGATGCCGCCGAGGCTCAAGCGCATGCCGGGCTTGCTCAGCATCACGCTGCGCGCGTCGTGGTCGAGCTTGATCTTGCGGTAGTCGATGAGCGCGCGCGCCGCGTCGATGTCGGCCTTCGAGGGCACCTCCTCGACCTTGTTCTCGTCGAAGCGCCAGAGATCACGCATCGCCTCGAACGAGATGTCGAACACGCCGTCCGAGCGATCCGCGACCGAGATGCTCTTCTTGATCACCTCGAACGTCTCGGGCCCGACGGCGACGGCCTGCTTGCCCGCGGCCTGGTTGATGCGCGAGATCTCGCTGTCGTCGCGCCAGGTCGTCATGAGCCGCTCGAGCCTGCGGATCTCGGCGAGCGCCTTGTCGAGCTTCGGGCGGATCGCCGCCTCGTCGAGCTCACGCGTGGTGTACGTCGTGATCACGACGTGCGTGCCCATCGCCTTGTCGTCGAGCGTCACCTTCTTCGGATCGAACGGCGGCGGGCGCGGCGTCGCAGCCGACGCGCGCGGCTCGGGTGTCGGCTCGGGCGGCGAGGACGTGTTGCACGCCACGAGGGCGAGCGCGCCGAGGAGCAGCACGGGGAGCGTTCGCATCACGGCTCCCGCGTGATCCGCACGAAGACGTGCGACGGCGGGGCGATGCCCGTCTCCACGCGCACCTTGGGCATCCCGGGCGCGAGCGCCGCGACGAGCGCGAGCTCTTCTTCGTAGAACATGCGTCGGATCGAGGTCACGGCGTCGTAGTAGAACGTGTACGTCCGACCGTACAGGGCCCCGACGAGCGCCACGAGCCCGAGCGTCGTGAAGCTCCGCTCCCCGTCGATGAAACACGCGCCGACGCGCGCGCGCCGGGCCGCCTCGCTCATCATCCGCGCGATCATCCCCGGCGGGAAATGGTGGATGGCCTGGGTGCAGGTGATCACGTCCACGCCCCGCTGCGAGAGCCCTCCGAGCGCGAGCGCGTCCTCGACCGAGAACTGTACCGAGAGCCCCCGCTCGGCCGCCTGCGCGCGCCCGAGCGCGAGGTACTCCTCCCGCAGATCACTCGCCTCGATCGCGACCCGATCCCCGAACCGCTCGGCGAGGTGAAGCGCGAGCCCGCCGTGCCCCGCTGCGACGTCGTGCACGATCGGCCGCTTCCCCTCGGCGCTCGCCGCCTCCACGAGCGGCTCGATCGCCGCCATCACGGTCGCGTAGATCCCCGTGCAGTGGTTGAACCGATCGAGCACGTCGAGCGCGTGCGTCCGCTCGTCCTCCGGGAAGCTCGGATCATCCATGAGCTCCGGCTTGTCGCAGTAGAGACGCGCGTCCACCGCGTAGAGCAGCTCCGTGAGCCGCGATCGCGGGTCTCTGTCGACGTCGCTCGGCCGTTCGGCGCGCATCGTCGTGACGGCCTCCGCGACGAGGGCGTCGAAGCGCTCGATCGCCGCGGCCTCGCCCCGGAGCACGGCGCCTTCGAGCCGGGCGATCGCGGGCTTGAATCGATCGATCGTGCGGCGCATGGCCCTGCTGCGGTGCGGCGCGAGCGCGGCGCGGAGCGGTCCCCGTACATCACGGCGGCTCACCCGGCGCATCACCGCTTCGAGGGCCGGATCGAACCGGCGGCGGAGGACCTCGGACAGCATCGAGGCTCGGGGCATGGCCCGAGCTTAATGCATTCCGGCGCGGCGTCGCGTCACGGGCGCCTCGCGCGAGAGGGCTGTATGCTGCGCCGATCGACCATGCCGACGACGTCCATCGATCGACCCGACAGGGAAGCCATCCTCGCGGCCGCGCGTGCCATAGCGCCGATCGTCCGTGACGTCGCCGCACGGATCTTCGCGCACCCGGAGCTGCGCTTCGAGGAGACGCGCGCCGCGGGCTGGATCTGCGAGGCCATCGAGGCCGAGGGTGTCCCCGTCGAACGCGGCACCGGCGGCCTGCCCACGGCCTTCCGCGCGCGCCTCGGCGACGGCGCGGGCCCGCGCGTGGCGATCCTCGCCGAGTACGACGCGCTGCCCGAGATGGGTCATGCGTGTGGCCACAACCTCATCGCCGGCGGCGCGCTCGGCGCGTTCCTCGCGATCGCGCGGGCGCGCCCGTCGTTCGCGGGGACGATCGAGATCATCGGCACGCCCGCGGAGGAGGGTGGCGGCGGCAAGATCCGCTTGCTCCAGGCCGGCGTGTTCGACGGCGTCACGGCCGCGCTCATGTTTCACCCCTACGATTTCGACCTGCTCGCGCCCTCCTCCCTCGCGAGCTACTGGCTCTCGTTCCGCTTCAAGGGGGTGCCGTCGCACGCGGCGATGGCCCCGTGGGAGGGCAAGAGCGCGCTCGCGGCGGCGCTCGCGACGATGCACCTCGTCGACGCGCAACGCGTGCAATTGCGGGACGGCACGCGCGTGCACGGCGTCATCGTCGACGGTGGCCAGGCGGTCAACATCATCCCCGAGCGCGCTGTGGTGGACTTCGCGGTGCGCGCGTCGACGTTCGCCGAGCTCTCGATCGTGCGGGCGCTCGTCGAGCGATGCGCGCGCGGCGCGGCGATCGCGTGCGCCGTGGAGGTCGAGCTCGAGGTGCGCGGCGGCTACAAGGACCTGCGCCCGAACATCCCGCTCGCGCGCCGCTTCGGCGAGCACCTCGCCGCGCTCGGCAGGCCTGCGCGCGAGGTCGACCCCGTGCGCAGCATGGGCTCGACGGACATGGGCGACATCTCGCACGTGATCCCCTCGATCCACCCGCTGATCGCGATCTGCGACGAGGGCGAGACGATGTGCCACGAGCACCCGTTCGCGCGGCACGCGGGTGGCGATCGCGGCGCGGATGCGATGATGGTCGCGGCGCAGGCGATGGCGCTGACGGCGCTCGACGTGCTCGCGGACGCGCCCTTGCGGGCGGAGATGACGTCTTATTTCGAGGGGAAAAACGGGCGGTAGAGCGCCGAACGTTCGTTCGGCGCTCTGCGAGATCGCGAAGCGAGCTCGCCTCGGGGGGTGAATCGTCCGGGCTTTGCCCGGACGAGAGGGGGACGCGAGGCGTCCCCCTCGGGACGAAATCAAGCGGCGGGCGCGCGCTTGCTGTCGACGCCGGCGGCTTGCAGGTCGTCGAGCATGCCCGTCGTGCCTTCGAGCGGGATCGCGCGGGCGAGGGCCACGCGCTCGAGCATCATCGCGAGCTCCAGCATGTTGTTCACGGGCGGCAGGAGCGCGTTCGTCCCGTCCCAGAGATCGAGCCCGATGTTGCCGCGCAAGACCGGCAGCTCTTGCCCTTTCTGCTCGGTCTTCGGGATGCGCACCTTGTCGATCTGCGACCAGCTCCAGCGCCGCACCCGCGGCACCCCGAACGAGAGCAGCTCGCGCAGCACGATGCCCTCCGGGTTCACCACGACGCCGCGCATCTGGTCGCGCAAAACCCCTGCGATCGCGCTGCAAAACAGGATGATCGCGCACACGCTGGCGGGCATGATGCGGTGGCGATCGTCCTCGACGACGTACTTGAAGAGCCAGGAGTTCGTCGGGGCGTGTTGCCCGTAGACGATCGCGCCCGAGATCACGACCGCGACCACGAGGTACGCGAGCCAGGGAAGGCGCTCCTTCAGCGGCGGCCCGAACGACACGGTGCTGTCCGGGCGATACGTCATGTCGAAGCCGGGAGGACGGGAAGGGCGCGCCATGCGCTCCAGTCTACACGACCGGGCCCCGAACCTTGGATCCGGCTAGCGACTCACTGACACTCCGAGGCCTTCGTCGGATTCGAGCGGAAGTATTCGAGACACCACGGGCTCAGCGCCGCGGTGAAGTCCGCACACGGGATCTGATCCGGCGGCGTGCCCGAGCGATCCGTCGCCAACGCTTCTTTGCAGGACGCGCAGCACTTCTGCTTCATGTCGCCGGCTTCCGCGGGCTTTTCGCCTGCCTCCACGGGCTTCGGCGCCGCCTCCTCGCCGGCCATGTCCTGGCCGCCCGTGTCCTTGTCGACGTCCGGCACCTCCGCTTGCTTGGGCTGGCCGCACGCGGCGACGAGCAGAGATCCAGCGAAGAACAAGCCGACGAGCGCGCTCGAAACCTTCTTCATGAACCCGGCTTTATCGGAACCCCGACCGGGAATCAAACGCGGTGTTCGTCGCGGCGCTTTGAGCGTGGCGCCCTCCTACCCTCCTATAGCAAACTCGCCGCCATGCACGTGCACCTCGTGGGCGTGGCAGGGACCGGGATGGGCGCGCTCGCCGGGCTGTTCAAGGCCAGCGGGCACGACGTCTCCGGCTCCGACGTCGCCTTCTATCCTCCCATGGGCCCCGCCCTCGAACGCTGGGGCATCCGGCTCATGGAGGGCTTCGACCCGAAGCACCTCGAGCCCCGCCCCGACCTCGTCGTCATCGGGAACGTTTGCCGTCCAACGAATCCCGAGGCCCGCGCCGCGATGGACAGCGGCATCCCGACGAAGAGCATGCCGCACGCGCTCGCCGAGCTCTTGCTCGCGCATCGCTCGCCGCTCGTCGTCGGCGGCACCCACGGCAAGACCACGACGAGCGCCCTCTGCGCTTGGCTCCTCCACGAAGCCGGCCGCGACCCGGGCTTCCTCATCGGCGGCTTGCCGAAGAACTTCGACGCGAGCTTCCGCGTGCCCGGCGACGTCGCCCGCGGCGGCCGTTTGCCGCTCGTCACCGGCGAAGGCATGTCGCGCCGGAAGACGCCGTTCGTCGTCGAGGGCGACGAGTACGACACGGCCTTCTTCGAGAAGACGCCGAAGTTCTGGCACTACCGGCCCGAGGTCGCGATCGTCACGTCGATCGAGCACGACCACGTCGACATCTACCCCGACGAAGCCTCCTACCTCGCGGCCTTTCGCGGCTTCGTCGAGCGTGTCCCCGAGAGCGGCCTCATCGTCGCGGCCGCGGCCGATCCTCGCGTCGTCGATGTCGTCCGCGCCTCGGCCCGCGCCGAGGTCGCGTGGTTCGCCCTCGAAGGCGACGACACCCACGGACAGCCGCCGCACTGGCTCGCCGCGCCTGCCGAGGTCGACGAGAACGGCCAGTCCTTCGACCTCTACGCCGGCGGCGTCTACGCGGGCCGCGCCGCGCTCACGATCCCCGGCCGTCACAACCTGCGCAACGCGCTCGCCGCTGCCGCCGCCGTCGCCCAGGGGTTTGGCGTCCCGCTCTCCACCGTGATCTCGGCGCTCGCGACGTTTCAGGGCGTTCGCCGCCGGCAGGATCTCCTCTACGAAGTGCGCGGCGTCCGCGTCTACGACGACTTCGCGCATCACCCGACCGCCGTCGACGAGACCCTGCGCGCGCTCCGCGCCCGTCACACGAAAGGCGCGCTCTACGCCGTGTTCGAGCCGCGCAGCGCGACGGCCTGTCGCGCCTTGCACCAGGAACCGTACGGAAGCTCGTTCGACGCGGCTGACGTCATCGTCCTCGCCCCGCTTGGCCGACCCGAGATCCCCGAGGCCGAGCGGCTTGATCTTCGCGCGCTCGCGGCGACGCTCGAAGCCCGGGGCAAGCGCGCGCTCACGCCTGCGTCCGTCGACGAGATCGTCACGCTGCTCGCGCGGGACGCGCAGGCGGGCGACACCATCGCGCTGCTTTCGAACGGCGCGTTCGGCGGCATTTACGACAAGCTACGGGGGGCGCTCGCACCATGAAGAGCACGACGACGGGCGAGCGCGCGCAGTTTGCCGCCATCGCGCAGCTCGTGGCCGAGGAGGCGGGCGCGCTCGTGAGCGCCGGCTTCCGATCACGCCCGCCCGTCGAGTCGAAGGGCCCTTCCGACCTCGTCACCGAGTACGACCGCGCGAGCGAGGACATGATTGCCATGCGCCTCGGCTCGCTCGCCCCCGGCATCCCGGTCGTGGGCGAAGAGCGCGGCGATGGCTTCGCGCCGATGGCCTTGCGCAGCGGCCTCGTCTGGTACGTCGACCCGCTCGACGGCACGACGAACTTCGTGCACGGCCACCCGTTCTGGAGCATCTCCGTCGGCCTCTTCGACGGCGACGAGCCGATCGCGGGCGCGGTCGTTGCGCCGGCGCTCAGCCTTCGCTGGAGCGGCTGGGTGGGCGAGCCCGTGAGCGTGTCGGGCCGCTCGGGCCGGCACGGCGAGGCGCGCCGCAACGGTCAACGATGCGGCGTGAGCCCGACGTTGCGGCTCGAAGACGCGCTCGTCGCGACGGGTTTTCCGACGGTGCGTAATGTCGCGCCTGCGAACAATTTCCACTCGTTCATGAGCGTGAAGCACGTGGTGCAGGGCGTGCGGCGTTGCGGGAGCGCCGCGATCGACCTGTGCATGGTGGCCGACGGGACGTACGACGGTTACTGGGAGCGCAAGCTCAACATCTGGGACGTGGCGGCGGGCTGCGCGGTGGTGCTGGCGGCGCGGGGTCGGATCACGTCGCTGGAGGGCAGGGTGCCGGACTATCACCAGGGGCACATCGCCGTGTCGAATGGGCACCTGCACGACGCGCTCGTCGAGGCGATCAACGCGTAGCGGGTGAGAATCAATGGGGCTTCGGGGCGAGGGCGGGCGGGACCTTCGATTCGCCGAGCCCACCGAGCCCGCTGGAGACGATGTGAACGCGGCACGCGGCCACATAAAAATCCGTGATGTGACGGTATTTGTTCAGCACGATTTCGAGCACTTCGCGCAGGGAGATGACCTTCAAATACCCTGTGAAGATGGAGCGTGATCGCACGGTGACGACGTGCGGGGCCCATCGCACGATGTTCGTGCCGGCCCATGTGCCGTCCTTTTCGTTCCAGTCTTTGTCTCGCGGGTCTTTCCGGCGATAACCGTGCGTTATGACGCCTTGGTAGGCGGAGTACATGAGGCCTTCGATCGCCTTGTAGTCTTCCGGCGCGGCCTTCGTATTCACCACCTTCGACAGGTAGTAATTGGGGCACTGCTTTCCTGCCGTGACGTCTTCGTGCAACAGGTGGCTGTCCCTCAGAATGAGGTCCGTCACGCTGCCCGGGAGGGGGACGCCGGGGGGCGTGAAAAAGTGAATCGTGACGCCCTGCGGCACGGTGAAGTAGCCGGAGTTCTCATAGGTCGCGCCGTGCGACAACGTCAAGCAGTCCGTGACCAGCTTCTTCTCCTCTTTGGTCTCGTAGACGCTGCGGTAGAAGTAGAGGCGTGGCTCGATCTCGATCTTCATGGGACACCTCGGCGAGCGCAAGAAAATCGCCGTACGGAGGGCACGGAATGCGCCCTCCTGCGGCGTCGACATCGATAGCGTAATTCGCCGTGAGCCGGAAAACAACGCCAATTGTGTTATGGACAGCGCCGTTGTGGGCTCGGCGAAGGATGCTGACGATCGTGCGTTGAGTTACGCGACGTCGGGGCGTCTCGTCGTGTATGGGGAGCGCTTCAGCGCTTGCGGCGGCGCGCAAAGAGGGCGCCGAGGGCCACGAGGGCCGCGAGCCCGCGTCCCGTGTTCTCGACGGGTCCGCTGGCCACGTGGCAACCCGAGTCGCCGCCCGTGCCTCCGCCGGTTCCGCCCGCGCCAGCGGTTCCACCGGAGCCCGCCATACCGCCGGTACCGCCCGAGCCTGCCATTCCACCGGCACCGCCCGCGCCAGCCATACCGCCCGCGCCAGCCATACCGCCTGCGCCGCCCATACCTCCGGCACCGGCTGCGCCGCCGGCACCGCCCGCGCCAGCCATACCGCCTGCGCCGCCGGCACCGCCCGCGCCAGCCATACCGCCCGAGCCTGCCATACCGCCCGTGCCGCCAGCGCCGCCCATACCGCCCGCGCCACCGCTGCCGTCCGGCGTCACGCCGCCTTCGTAAATCTCTGCGCTCTCGTGGGCGGCCGGGTCGCCGTCTCCGGACGAGCAGCCCTCCTGCATTCCTCCGAAGACCAGCACACGATTGCCTTCGAGCCGAACGGCGGCGGGATAGGTGCGCGATTTGCTCATGCTCGACATCGGCGTCCAGTCATTCGTGACCGGGTTGTACACGGCGGCGCTGCGGAGCGGGCACTCGTTGCCGCCCGTCCGTTCCCTGCCGCCCGTGAGCAGCACCATTCCGTTTCCGAGCAACATGGCCGTGTGGCGCCCGCGCGCGACGCCGAGGTGCCCGGTCACCGTCCAGTCGTTCGTCGCCGGATCGTACACCTGCGCGTGCGGCACGTTCCGCGCGCCCGCGACCAGCACCCGGCCATCGTCGAGGCGTGTCGTCGTGAATTCATGGGGCGGCATGAGCAGAGCCTGCGTCGGCGTCCATGCATTCGTCGCCGGATCATATCGCTCGGCGCCGTCCCCGCTCACCACGAGCACGCGGCCGTCTTGGAGGCCCGTCGCCTGGTGTTTTGCATGCGCGAACGTGAGCGTCCCGGCCGGGGAGAACATCCCCGTCGCCGGATCATACATCTCCGCCGTCGCCGGGTTCCCACTGCCGCCGGTCACCAGCACCTTTCCCCCCGAAAGGACGACCGCCGAATGCCCCGAGCGCGCCACGCCGAGCGAGCCCGTCGCGCTCCACGTTTTCGTCGCCGGATCGTAAAGCTCCGCGGCCGCCGTCCCGCCGCCCACCGCGAGGATTCGCTCATTGGCGAGCCGTACCAGCACGACGCTCGTATCGTGGTGCACGGCCATGGCGCCGGTCATCGTCCACGTATTGCTCGCCGGATCGTAGAGCTCCGCCGAGGACGGGGAATCGCCGCCCACCACCAGGATCTCGCCGGACGAGACCCGGACCGATTTCGCGTAGCGTCGCAGATGCAGGAGCGGCGCGGCGTCGCTCCAGGCATTCGTCGCCGGATCGTAGATCTGCACGGACGGGTTATCGTCCCAGTCGTTGTTGATTCCACCTGCGATGAGCACGCGGCCATCGGCGAGCTCGGCCCACGTGCCCTCCTGATGCGCAACGGACATGCTTCCGGCCGGCGTCCATGTGGATTGGCAGCCGACGGGGGCATCCCCGACGCAGGCGCCTGCCTCGCAGACGCCATTCGCCGTGCAACCGTCGGCGCTGCCGCAGGTTGCCCCGCTCAGCGGGGTGCACGTCCCGTCCGCGGACGCGCCCTTGCTCGCCGCGCAGGCGTCGCACGCGCCCGCGTCGCACGCCGCATTGCAGCAGACGCCGTCGATGCAGAAGCCGCTCGCGCATTCGCCGTCGAAGAGGCAACCAGCGCCCGGGGCCGCGAGGGTGAGCAGCTCGGCGCTCGAGGTGCCGCCGCCGGTCACGAGGATACGTCCGTCCGCGAGCACCGTGGCATGGTGGCCGCTGCGGTTCGTGTTCAGGAATTTGCCGAGCGACCACGTCCCGGTCGCGGGATCGTAGAGCTCGGTCATCGGGCCGCCGCCGGTCACGAGCACCCGCCCGTCGGGGAGGAGGCTTGCCTTGTGGTCGTCGCGGGCGACGGTCATCGGCGTCGTGTTCGACCATGCATGGGTCGCCGGGTCGTAGAGGATGGCGCTGCGATTGTTGCTGCTGAAGCCCTCGCCGCCGTATTCGGTATATCCGCCGGTGACGAGCACCTTGCCGTTGTCGAGCAGCGTCGCGATATGGCTCTCGCGGTTCTGGATGACGCCGTCGAAGGTCCACGTATCCGTGGCAGGATCGTAGAGCTCCGTCGTGTTGGTAGGGACTCCATCCTCCGCGCCGGCCACCACGAGGACCTTGCCGTTCGGGAGCAACGTCGCGGTATGGAAGCTGCGGATGAATTCCATGAGGCCGGCGCTGGTCCACGTGTCCGCGGCCGGATCGTAGAGCTCGGAGGTGGAGAGCGTGATCCCGTCGTTTTCCCCGCCGGCCACGAGGAGGTTTCCATTGGGCAAGAGTGTCGCGGAATGCCCTGCGCGAGGCTCGAGCATGGGCGCGACGCTCGTCCACGTATTCATGACCGGATCGTAGAGCTCGACCGCGTCGCTACCTCCGCCGGCCACGAGGACATTTCCGCTCGGCAAGAGCGTCGCGCTATGGTGCGTGCGCGTCGTGCTCATGGATGCGATGAGCGTCCACGTATTCGTGGTGGGGTCATACACCTCGGCCGTGGCGCTCCCGCCGCCCGCCGCGAGGACCCTTCCGTCGGACAAGCGCGTCGCCGTGTGCCCATTCCGCGCGACGTTCATCGGCGGCGCCACGTCCCAGCGTGGCGCCGTGAGCGCCGACGCGGACGTATTCAGGGTGAGCGCCTTCGGGGTATCGGCGCGGCTGCATGCGAGCGGCAACACGACCGGCACGACAGAAAAAGCGAAAAGGATTCGACGAAAGGGGGACGTGGTACGCATGGCGCCCACTAACGGCCCCCGCGCCGCGCCTGTCAACGGACGAGCACGAGGCGCGCGTCTGTCATCTTGTGGGAAAACGTACCGTCTGTCATCGACGTTGCGGTCGTTTCGCTTCGTTCCGGCTCGTGTTCGGGCTTCCGCGTTGGCCTCGGGGGTGGTAGGGTATCGCTGTTCCCTCTGCTGTTCTCCGTGAGGTGATTGGCAATTGAATCCCGAGTAAGCCTGAACCAGGGGCCCACTACGCTGTCGTGGTGAGCTAGGCCCGAGACGTCATCGGGAAGCCTAAAGCGGCACATCGGGCACCCACCTAGCCGCAAGCTAGGGGTTCAAGCCATCAACCCACGATTACGGCGGTAAGGAACTCTTCTTCGAGCCCGGTGAGAGCCGGGCTCATCTTTTTTGTCGCATGTTCCGGCGACCGGGGGGGATGTCCGGCTTTTCCGACCGCGTGTCCGTGACCGGCGGGGACCTTGTGGCGGTCCCCCGGAGCGTTGTGGCGGGCGCTCGGGGGGAGGGTGGCGCAGGGGGGGCGGCGTGCCCGACGCGCGGAGGCGCGTGCTCGGGGAGAGGTGAGGGCTTGCGGCGCGCGGGAGGGGTGTGGTGGCGCGCCGGAGAGGGGTTGTGGCGGAGGGGCGGGGGTTTGGGGGCGTAGCTCGGCTCGTCCGAGCGTAGCCCCCAAGCGGAACCGATGTTGTGGCGGTCAGCCGGCGCCGCTCGTGCTGGCCTCGGCGTCGTCCCGGTTCTTGCGGGACGCGCGGCGGAACCAGCCCCGCAATCCGATGATCGAGGGCGCCGGGATCGTGGGGTCCACTTCGCGGGCCTGTTCGAGGGCGTCGACGAGCTGCTCGAAGAACGTGATGGCGATGCCGTCCCAGAGGTCGACCTGCGATTGCGACACGGGCGCGGTGGGAGCGACCGAGGCGGCGTCGCGGAGGGCTTGTGCGGCGGTGGCGGCGAGGTCGCGGTAGGTTTGCACCGCGACCTTGGTCAATCGATTGCGAGCGCGGCGGCTCAGCATGCCGGAGGATGAATCCGAGAGCATGGCGTCGGCGACGTCGCAGAGGGCGACGAGGGCGTCGGTGAGGGGGCTCTGGGTACCTGGCGTGGCGTAGGCCGCCTCGATTTTCGTCACCCAGGCGGGAATGCCGCCGGCGAGGTGGAGCAGGGCGCCGCGGAGCCTGTCGCGCGCGAGCTTCGCCTCGGAGCCGAGCTCCTCGGCCCGCGTTTGCCGAATTTGTTTCTCCGCGGCGCCGAGGGACGCGCCTTTCTGATTGGCGTCGTAATGGATCTCCGATTGCCGCGCGGTCCAGGCGGCGATGCGGAGCCAATCCGCGGAGACGAACCCGAGGAGGTCGAGCTGCTCGGCCTTGGCGGTCGGGAGCCAATCGGCGAGGGCGCCGTAATTCCGCGCGAGCTCCTTCGCCAGGCGAGGCGTGCCGATCCGCCGACCCTTCGCGATGAAATCGTCATTGCGGAGCCCTTCGAGCTCCAGCCGCGCCTCGGGTTCGGCGGCGTCGCCGAGGCGGGAGACGATATCGGCGAGGGTGTAGATGGGTTCGATGGACATGGGTGGGAGGTTACGACGGAAGGGACGTAAAGGGAAAGAGGAAAGTAGCGAGGGCCCGCGTTGACGGTGGCCGACGAGCGGCGCACCGTCCGATCTTGCTCGGATGGCCGCCTGCCGATGGGGGTGAGGGCTGGTCCATTCCGAGAGATGGGAGCGGTCCATGCGACGATCGACGGTTTGGGCTCGCCATTGGCATTTCCTCGTCAGGGCGCTCGTTGTCCTGTGGCTCGTCTTGCTCTTGTTCGGATGCGCCTCCGCGCGCGATCCCACCATGGCCCGGATCTTCGAGGCGCCGAATGTCGTCCACGTCTGCGTACGTCCGCCGAACGTATCGAAAGACAAGCGAATCTGGGGGGTGACCGCCGACGGCACGCCCTTCTTCGGGGTCCGGGAAGTGGATCTCGCGAGGCGCGAAGGCAGCCCCGTTTATGTATTCGATCCGGAGTCGCCTCCAGCGAGCGCGAGGCTTTTGCCGATTCCGTACAACAAGCTCGAATGCCCTGCACGGAACCCGCCGTCGAAGCCGCGCGTCGTCGTCGCGGCGAAGGTGAAGGCCAGAGAGGCCGAAGAGAAGAAGGACGAGGCCAAGGAGGTCGAGCGGCCGAAGCCGCTGCCGCGACCGATCGTGAGAGCGCCGGAGCGAAAGCGATGCACGGCGTATCGGGAGCCGGGGCAGACGAGGAGACGGAGCGGGACGGGCGCACATGCTTGTACGAGGGTGCTCGTCCACCGGGCCCGCACGGAGCAGGTCGCCGCGGACAAACAGCCGCCTGTGCCTCGCGAGGTCAAGCCGCCCGAGCGGATGGAGTTGCCCGAGCGCGTGGCGCAGGAGTACGAAGACTGGGGGCTCAGCCCGGCGGATACCTCCGCGCTCGCGGAAGATCGAGCCAGGGAGTGCCTCCAGGGGCTTTGCCATGCGCGGCATCCGAACTTCGTTCCGAAGTCCAAGAAGAAGCCCGCCGAGACGCACGACGGGCAGTCGTTGTCAACGGGGAGCGGCTCGCCGCAGCCCGCGCCGAAGACGACGACGGTCAAGACGAGGACGAAGCCGGTCTCGAAGCCGAACGGCGCGGCGTCGGGGCAGGCGGGCAGCGGGAGCGCGGCGGACCCACCAGCGCAGGCCAAACCGAAGCGGGGAGGCGAGACGCCGGCGGCCAAGCGCGGGAGGGAGGCGCATGAGGAGTTCAAGAAGAAGGTCGAGGCGAAGAGGGGAGAGGGGTGGAAACCCGAACCGCATATCAAGGTGGAGGGTGGCACGTACGTGAAACCCGACGCGGTCACGCCCAAAGGGCATCCGATTGAGCTCAAGCCGAACACGCCGACGGGCAGAGAAGCAGGCAAACGCCAGATACAGAAGTACGAGGAAGTTCTCAAAAAGAAGGGACGTGTGATCTATTATGACCCCTGAGCGAGCCCTGCGGGACCGAAGGAGCCACATCTTCAAGACCTGGGTCACGCCCACGCTCCAGGCGGCGGGCTTCAAGAAACGAGGGATCGTGTACGTGCGGGAGGTGGGGAGCGTCCAGCACCTCTTCAACCCCGAGACTGGCAAAATCAACACGGCCGGCAAGTCCAGCTTCACAACGAATTGTGGGATCCACGTGCCGGGGGTCAGAGTTCTCTACTGGGGTCCAGGCAGCGTCGAATCCAAGGCACCTCAGGCCGCGGACGGAATCCTGAACGTGCGGCCCGGAATGCTGACACCAACGGGCGACAGGTGGTGGCATCTCACGTCCTCCGATGGGCCCGAGAAGGACGACGAGGTAGGGCAGGAGCTATTGAGGCTCGTGGAGGTCGCGGCCCTGCCCTTCTTCGACCGGTTTCGAGACGAACGCGCGGTCGCGGAGTTCCTCTCGCAGCCCCGAAGGAAGGAGGACCGCTTCATCGATCCCCGTGAAGATACGTTCGAGCTCTTCTATGCCGCGATCCTCTGGAAGCGGCTCGGGTGCAAGGACAAGTGCCGCGAATGTATCGAGCGGGAGAAGTCGAAGACCAAGAAGCGTTATGGCGCCGAGACCGACGAGAAGTTCTTCGCGCGATTCTCGTGTGACGACGACTGACGCCATCGTGTCCGGATAGACCTTGGACCTGCTCGGCCTCCACGTGGACCGGTCGGGACGACAGTCCATGCTACAACCGTGTCATGGCCGATACTCCGGGCTTTGGGGACCCAGGGCACTCCCTCGACGTTCCCTTCGACCTCATTCCCGATATCGCTCGGTTCGAGCCTCCCGACATCATCGTCTTTCGCCTCGTCCGTGAGATGACCGCCGACGAAGCCGAGCGCGTCTTCGCGTTCCTGAAGGAGGCCGGACCACGGATGGGCGGGCTCTTCTCGATGACGGACGTATCCGTGCACTTCGCGCGCGTCAGCGTCAGCGCCGCCCTCGAGTTCAACCGAAAGTTCAATCCGCGCATGATCCGCGCCGCCGCCGTCGTCGGCGCGAGCTACCGCATGCGCACGCTCTCCGAGACGCTCATCCGTGCCGCCCGCCTCCTCAAGCTCGAAATCGCGAGCGCCCCCGTCCGCTACTTCGACGACCACGCCTCCGCCCGCGCCTGGTTCGACGAGGTCCGCCAAGGCCCCGCCTGACCGATCACTCCGCCGTTTCTGTCAAGCAAAACCCGCCGCTCGCCCGCCCTCGCACGCGCCTCGCACCGCCACCCCTCTGACACGCGCGCGGCCCTGTCCGCGTGCCGTCCTCCTTGGCGGCTTTTCTTTTCCGTTTGCCCTGCCATTCCGGTAGCTTCCCCCTTCCGATGGACACGTTCGACACGCTCGTTTCCAAGGCGAAGGCGAGCCAATCCGGCCGCCTGCGCGGCCTGCTCCGTCGAGGAGCCGTCGCGCTCGTGCTTTTGACCGTCCCAGGCGTTGCGTTTGCCGCCGTCACGGCCAAGGGCAAGCTGAGCGGAGCCGAGAAGCTCCTGAACCCCGTGTGGAACGAGGCGAAGGACCCGAACGCTCGTCGCTACACCTTCCGCGAGCCGTCTCCGACCGTTCGGCCCGACGTGCGTACCCTGACGGGGCATCTGCCGAAAGAGCTCGCGATCGTCGCGCTCGGCGACAAGGGCACGCCGCAGAAGGTGCCCATCACCGTGAGCATCGCCGGCGGACGCACGAGCCCCGTCACGATCGTCGTGCCCGAGGGCCAGCAGATCAACTTCGAGAACAAAGACCCGTTCCCGCACAAGCTCTACGACACGGGAAACAAGGGCCTCGGCGCCGTCGAGACCGCGCCGAGCAAGAGCCGCTCGTGGACCCCGCCCGGGCCCGGCAAGTACGAGATCCGTGATCAGTTCGCGCCGAGCGTCCGCTCCTGGGTCGTCGTCGAGCCACGCGCGATCGCCTCGACGTACCCCGACCGCAAGGGCGACTTCGCGATCGACCTCGAGCCCGGTCCGCACAAGCTTCGCGCTTACTACAACGGCGAGCCCGTGGGCCAGGAGCTCGACGTCGTGATCACGCCCTTCCCGACCGAGCAGCCCCTCAAGGCGCCCCTCGTGGTCGGCGCGACGACCCCGAGCAAGTGAAGGCGGAGACGAGCCGATGATCCTGTCCCGTTTCTGGTACCTCGCCCTCGCCATCCTGCTCGGCGTGTCGGCGTTCACGCTGATGCTCGCCGCGCAGATGTACAACCGCGCCGGCCTCCGGGCGATGAGCGACTCGCTCGCCGCCGACTCGAGCGCCGTCGGTTGGTACCTCAAAGACGACGCGCGCAACCGTTCGAGCGCGCTCATCCCGGTCGCGCTCGCGCCCGAGCTCCGCGGGCAGCTCGCCAAGGCGACGCCCGAAGCGAAGCCGAGCCGCGACCTGCGCGACGAGGCCAAGAAGGCGCTGAAGAAGCTCGACACCGAGGTGATCCCCGCCGACCTCAAGTTCGACGCGCTCTGGGCCGTCGACGGTAACGGCCGCGTCATCGCCTCCGTCGGCATCGAGCACGCCGAGGACTGGGAGCTTGGCGGCTACCCCGTCGTCGCGGACGCGCTGCACGGCTGGATCCGTGACGACGCGTGGGTCTGGAAGGGCCGCATCTATCGCGTCGTCGCGCGCCCCGTCGAGGCCGAGGTCAACGGCGAGCCCGTCGGCGCGGTCATCGGCGTGAAGATCGTCGACGACAAGTTCGCGCAGGGCGTCTCGAAGCGCACGGGCTCCGCGGTCGGCTTCTACGCCGACGGCGCGCGCGTCGCGTCGTGGGCCCCCGAAGGGTTCGACAAGGCGAACCTCGATCAGATCACGCAGGACCTGAAGCAGCTCGAAGACAACAAGGACTACCAGGAGAAGGGCCGCAGCGAGCCGCGCGTCATCGCCTCGCACCTCGGCGTCGTCTACGCGCGCATGCCCGGCGAGGCCTGGGATCTCGGCGCGGGATACGCCGTCGGTCGCCTCGCGGTCGCCGTCGACTCGCCGCTCGACTTCCTCAACAAGGCCGACGACACCGACAAGAAGAACGTCCCGACGATCCTCGTCATCGCGGCGATCCTCGGGCTCGCGGGCCTCGGCATCTTCTTCACCGTCCTCGAGCACACGCAGCCGCTCGCCACGTTCGGCAAGGAAGCGCTCCGCCTCGCGAAGGGCGAGGTCGACGTGCTCGCGCCGAGCAAGTTCCGCGGCGGGTACAAGAAGATCGCCTCCGACATCAACGACGGCATCGACAAGATCGCGGCCAAGGGAGGCGCCCCGCGTCGCGCCGCCGATCTCGAACAGGTCCTCGGGCCGATCCCGGCCGCGCCCACGATGAGCGCGTTCGCCGTGCCCGGCCCCGGCGAGACCTCGTCGACCGCGATCCCGGTCCCCGCCAGCGGCCCGTCGCCCGCGAAGCCGCTCCCCAAGGCCCTCCCGAAGCCGAAGCCGCGCCCGGGCTCGACGACGCAGGACCCGGTCGAGTCGGTGCCCGAAGCCGAGGCAGAGGCCGCGCCCGCGCCGCCTCCGCCTCCGCCTTCGCTGCCGAAGGCTGCCGCGGCCGAGCCCGCGCCTGCCGCGGCGGACGAGGGCGAAGGCGACGAGCTCACCGAGTGGCAGAAGGTCTACGAAGAGTTCGTCGCCATGAAGCAGCAGTGCGGCGAGCCGACGGCGGGCATGACGTTCGAGAAGTTCAAGTCGACGCTTCAGCGCAACAAGGATGCGCTCGTGCAGCGGCACGGCGTGACGCGCGTGAAGTTCACGGTGTACGCGAAGGAAGGCAAGGCCGCGCTGAAGGCCTCGCCGGTCAACAAGTAAAACCCAGCATCGAAATCGGCAGGAGCGGCAGAGCGATGGGCGCGAGGAATCTCGTCGTGGGGGCGTTCGTGGGGTCGGTCTTGCTCGGAGGCGCGGGCGTCGCGCGCGCCTCCTCGGGGATCGACTCTCCCGACAATGGCGTCGTGCCGCTCGGGCGCGGCAACACGTACGTCGCGCGCGCCGATGACCCGCTCGCCGCGTACTTCAACCCGGCGGGCCTCGCGTTCCAGAAGTCGGGCGTGCACGTCGGCGCGCACCTCATGTTCATGGACACCTGCTTCTCGCGCAGGGACGTGAACGGTCAGCCTGTCTCGCCGGGCGGCGGCATCCCCGGCCCCGGCGCGGCGGGAGGCCCGTCCGACCCCGTCTGCGCCGAGAGCTCGCCCTTCCCGAACCCGCAGATCGCCGCGAACTTCCGCATCACGCGACAGCTCGCGATCGGCGTGTCCGTCATGGGCCCGCACGGCGTCGGCAAGATCGTCTGGCCCGAGTCGATCCCGTACACGAACACGCTCGGCATCTCGACCACGCAGCCTTCGCCGCAGCGCCACCTGCTCGTCAGCAGCGACTCGCTCATCTTCAACCCGACGCTCAGCGTGAGCTACGCGATCAAGGACTGGCTCAGCATCGGCGCGGGCTTCATGTGGGGCGTCGCCTCGATCGAGTTCGTCAACTTCACCGAGGCCACCTCGCAGATCGCGACGGACGACTTCGCGGGCAACCAGGAAGTGAAGTCGACGCTCTCGGCCTTCGACGGCTTCGTGCCCGGCGTCGTCGTCGGTATCCTCGCCTCGCCGCACAAGCGGCTCGACCTCGGCGCGTCGTTCAAGTGGCAGGACGCGATCCGCACGCGCACGGGCGTGCGGCTCGAATCACTCTACTGGCGCGCGGGCGGCCAGAAGAACGAGAACCCGTGTCCGATGGGCCCGGCGAACTGCAACATCACCGAGGACGAGGACGCGGGCACGCTGAACTTCCGGATCCCGCTCGAGGCGCGTCTCGGGTTTCGTTACCACCACCCGCAGCGCGCGGGCTCGCTCGTGCCCAAGGTCGGCGCCAAGGTGCGCGACCCGCTCGCCGACGACCTCTTCGACATCGAGGTCGACTTCACGTACGCGCACAACAGCGTCGTCGACAACCTCGAGGTCCGCTTCGACAAGGGCATCCGGGTGAACGGCACGCCTGGCGAAATCCCCACGAACGCCGACATCCCGCACAAGTGGAAGAACGTCTTCGGCGTGCGGTTCGGCGGCGACTTCGTGGTCGTCCCGGGCTTCCTCGCGGTCCGCGCGGGCGGGTTTTTCGAGACCAACGGCCAGGACCCTGCGCACTTGAACCCCGATTTCAACCTCGGCAGCCGCGTCGGCGTCGGCGGCGGCGGCAGCGTGCGCATCGGGCCCGTCGACGTCTCGCTCGCCTACCAGCACACGTTCTACGAGCCGCTCGACAACGGGGGCAAAGGTGAGGTTCTCGGCCTCTCCGGCGACGCGACGACGAATTATCGGAGCCAGCACAACGTCAATGGCGGGCGGCTGGAGTCGAGCCTGAACGAGGTCGCCCTCGGGGCCACGTACAGGTTTTGAGAGACTCGTTTCAGCACAGCTGGACGAGCGACCGACGAGAGTCCGCAGCGTCACGTGAGATGGCGTGTCGAGAGCGTTGACACCGGATACGCCGGCGCGCTTCGATGACACGGTTATTGTCGGTCGGGGATGAACATGTCCGGGAGGAACGGATGAACGCGCGTGCTTCGTTGATGGTGGTTGGTCTGGGATTGGCGGTCGTCGGCTGCTCGATCCCCAAACCTCCGCCGACGGCCCCGGACGAATACGACTACACGTTTGAGCACAAAAAGACCGGCGAGCCGCTGGCCGTCGAGGGCGAGAGCTTCACGTACACCACGACGGAGCGCGTCGAGCTCGGCGAGCAGGAGGTCCGCGACGCGTCGGGCCGCCTCGTCGGATCGAGCCGCATTTACGGCAACCAGCAGGTCGCGCGCCGTGGCTACTCCTGGGACGTCTACCAGGGCCGGCAGAAGATCGACGTGCTCAGCGCGCTGCACATCGCGCGCGACCAGGCGTTCGAGGAAGCGTTCGAGGAGCGGATCGTGGAGATCCGCGAGAACCACGCGAACTCGATGTCCGTCTACGAGAAGGGCATCAAGGACAACGCCGGCAAGCGCTCCACCGGCATGATCGTGACCGGCGTGGGGTACGGCCTGGCCGGTGGCTGGGCGATCGTTGCGGCTGCAACGAAAGACGATCCGATCGTCCCGACCGCGGCCTCGACGGGCATCATCATCGGCGGCGTCATCGTCGGCGCGATCGGCACCTGGATTTATCAGAGCGCGCTCGGCGGCATGCGTCGCGAGGCGGAGAAGGCCACGCGCATGGCCAAAGACGAGATCTCGCCCTCCGACTTCCCCAAGCTGACGAGCGAGTCCTATCTCCACGACGTCGCCCGCACGTACAACAAGAAGCTCGTCGCCGAGTCCGCGCCGCCCCCGGCCAAGGACACGAAGAAGAAGAAGAAGAAGTAATCTTCGGCCCCGATCGGCCGCTGTTTCCCGCCTCTGTTCGTCCGGGTGGTGCGCGCGTATCGACGCGGCCGCGTGCCTTCGCTATGACCCGGACCAGCATGTCCGACACACCCGTCCGCAACGTCATCATCATCGGCTCGGGCCCTGCGGGCCTGACTGCGTCCATCTACGCCGCGCGCGCGAATCTCAAGCCGCTCTGCATCGAGGGCTTCAACGCGGGCGGGCTCATTCCCGGCGGTCAGCTCATGTTCACGACCGACGTCGAGAACTATCCGGGCTTTCCGCAGAAGGTCACGGGCCAGGAGCTCATGCAGCGCTTCCGCGATCAGGCGGAGCACCAGGGCACCGAGATCGTGACGGCGGACGTCACGAAGGTCGATCTCTCGCAGAGGCCGTTCAAGGTCTGGGTCGAGGACACGCTCTACCTCGCGAAGACCGTGATCGTCGCGACGGGCGCGCGCGCGAACTACCTCGGCTTGCCGCACGAGGAGCAGCTCAAGAACAAGGGCGTGAGCGCCTGCGCCGTCTGCGACGGCGCGCTCTACCGCGGCCGTGACGTCGCCGTCGTCGGCGGTGGTGACACCGCGATGGAGGAGGCGAGTTACCTCGCGGGCCTCTGCAACTCGGTCACGCTCATCCACCGCCGCGACGACTTCCGCGCGAGCAAGGCGATGGTCGACCGCGTCGTGTCGAACCCCAAGATCAAGATCCTCTACAGCCACGTGGTCGAGGACGTGCTCGACGTGACCAAGGACGAAGTCACGGGGATCGTCGTGAAAAACCTCAAGACGGGGGAAACCTCGTCCGTTCCGGTCGCGGCGTTTTTCGTGGCGATCGGCCACACGCCGATGACCGAGCTCTTCGTCGGGCAGCTCGAGACGCACCCGAACGGCTACTTGAAGACGGTGCCCGGCTCGACGCGCACGAGCGTGCCCGGCGTGTTCGCCGCGGGCGACGTGCAGGACTGGACGTACAGGCAGGCGGTCACGGCCGCGGGCACGGGCTGCATGGCGGCGCTCGACGCCGAGCGGTTCATGCAGCAAGAAGGTGGGAGCCACTGACGAAGGCGCTTCCATGGACGAGCCCCACGCCGACCCGCGCGACGAGCTCTTCGAGATCGCGACCTCGGTGCGCGCGCTCGTCGAGTGGTACGACAGCACGGGCGCGTGGGGCTTGCCGCTCGCGCCTCCTCGCGGCGACGTAGAGCCCGCGTATCCCGCGGCCGAGCCACACGCCGCGCCTGCGCCAAACCCTCGCGCGCCCGTCGCCGATCGGCGCCCCGCGCCGGCCGACGCCTCCTTCGCGCAGCCCGCGCAGTTCACGTCGCCGCCCGAGCGCGCGCCTCTGCCGCAGTTCTCTCCGCCGCCGCCTCCTGCCGAGAGGCCGCAGCGCGCCGCGGTCGCGCGCCCCGAGGCACGCACGCCCGAGGCGCGCATCGAGCAGCTCCGCGTCCTCGCCGAAGGCGTCGCCTCCTGCACGCGTTGTCGCCTCTCCGAGCAGCGCACGCAGACCGTGTTCGCCCGCGGCAATCCGCTCTCGGAGCTTTGCTTCGTCGGTGAAGGACCGGGCGCGGAGGAGGACCTCCAGGGCGAGCCGTTCGTCGGTCCTGCGGGCCAGCTCCTCGACAAGATGATCGCCGCGATGGGGTACCGTGCGGGCGAGGTCTACATCTGCAACATCGTCAAGTGCAGGCCTCCGGAGAACCGCAAGCCGCAGCCTGAAGAGATGGATGCGTGCAAGGGCTACCTCGCCACGCAGATCGAGCTCGTGCGACCGAAGTACATCGTCGCCCTCGGCGCGACTGCGATCCAGGGCCTGCTCGGCACGAGCGAGGGCATCACCAAGCTGCGCGGCAAGTGGAAGAGTTACCGCGGGATCCCCGTCATGCCGACGTTCCATCCGGCCTACCTCCTCAGGCAGCCGTCGGCGAAGCGCGAGGTATGGAGCGACCTGCAGGAAGTGATGGCGCGCCTCGGCAAGAAGCCGCCCGCGCGGGGCTAGCGCTCGAGCGCGCCCTTCGCGTGCTGCTCTGCCTCGTCGGCGTGGCGCCGTTCCTCGCGCCGCTCGCGCGTCGCGTGACGAGCCCCGAGACGGGCGAGCTCCTCTACCTCGCCTTCGCGCCGGTTTGTCACCTCAAACCCGAGCGCACGCTCGCCCTCGCCGGCGTGCTCATGCCGCTTTGCAGCCGTTGCGCCGGCATCTTCGCGGGGTTCGTCACGGCCGCGCTGTTCCCGCGGCCGCGATGGAGCGTGCGTGCGTGCCTCGGTTACGGGTTCGTCGCGAGCGTGATCATGCTGGCGGACGTGATCACGCAGGACCTCGGCGTACGCCCGCTGTGGCATCCGGCGCGGCTCGTGACGGGCGTCCTCTGGGGGCACGTGTTTGCCCTGGGGATCCTCGCGCTCGCGCGCGAGCACCTCGCGAGGCCCGCGCGGCTCACTTCTTCAGCGTGACGGGCCTGCCGGCGACGGGCGCTTCGCCGAGGAGCACGAGCGTCTGGATCTTCTTCTTGTCGCTCTTCTCGTCGACGACCTTCAGCGTGCCCGCGAGGTTATAGGCCATCTCCCAGGAGACCGAGTCGTCGGCCGAGAAGAACGCGAACGACGAGTCGCAGATCGCGAGGTCCTTCTTGATCGCGTCGCCCGTGTTCGAGAGATCGGGCCCGGCGAAGCCCTTGCGTTGCTTCTTGCCGAGCCCGCCCTTGAACGGCCACACCGCGGTCGACAGGTCCTTCAGCACCATCACCGTCACCGAGCAGCCGGGCGGGTTCGACACCTTGTCCGGCGGCGTGACGAGCAGCTCCTTCGGTACGTCGTCGCGGCCGTCCGTCTTGAGCAGGATCGTCGGCGCGCCCGCGCGGCCGAGCTCGGCCACGACCGCGGCGACGTCCGGCGTGCGCGCCTTCTTCTCGGCGATCAGCGTGACCTGCTGCCCGTTGATCGGCAGATCCTTCACCGCCGCCGTGAGCTTCTCCGGCCAGTTCTCCTGCTTCATGTCGATGCGGATCTGGCCGATGTACGGGCCGAGCGAGTCGACGATGAGCGCGGGCATCGTCTTCGGCTTGGGCGGAGGCGCGGGCTCGGTGGGCGCAGCCGCAGCGGAGGCGGTCGCGCTCGGGGCGGCGCCCGTCTTGGACTTGTCGTCGCCGCAGGCGGTCAGCGTCGTCGCGGCGAGGAGCGCGAGCGAGGCGAGGACATGGACGCGGGAGTGCATGGCGCGGAGTGTACCGAAGCCGAAGGCCCGGGAGAAAGGAAGCGGCGTCCTCGGGGCGCGGGGGGCGTGGTAGTTTTCGCGCGGACAGGCGCTTGGGCCTCCAAACGAGCCGGATTTCACGATGCCTTCACCCTTCGTCACGCGCCTCGCAAGCTTCCAGCACGCAGACCGGCTCGCCGTGGAGGACGACGCGCGGAGCCGTACCTTCGCCGAGCTGTGGGATCGCGCAGAGCGCGTCCGCCTCGCGCTCACCGAGGGCGCGCCTTCGCTCGAAGGCCGCGCCGTGGCCATCCTCGTCTCGCCCGGCGCGCTCTGGCTCGAGGCCTTCCTCGGCACGATCCTCGCGGGCGGCGTGGCCTTGCCGCTCTCGCCGCTTTATCCGCCCGCCGAGCTCGCGTGGTTCGGTGAAGACGCGCGCGCGGCCGCGGTGATCGTCTCCGAGGATCAGCGCGAGCGCGGCGCCTTGCTCTGCGAAGGCCGGCGCGTCCTTCTGGCGGAGACGCTCGCCGACGGCCCGCGGCCCGAGGGCGACGCGGCGCCGCTCGAACCCGACGACGTCGCGCTCCTGCTCTACACGAGCGGCACCACGGGCAAGCCCAAGGGCGCGATGATCACGCACGCGAACGTCGAGGTGCAGGCCGCGATCCTGCGCGAGGCGTGGGCGTTCGGCGAGGGCGATCGGCTGCTCCACGCGCTGCCGCTCCATCACCTGCACGGCCTCGGCATCTCGCTCCTCACGACGCTGCTCGCGGGCGCCGCGGCGCGGATGCTCCCGCGCTTCGACGCGCGGCGCGTGTGGGAGGCGTTTTGCGGGCCAAACCCGCCGACGGTCTGGATGGCCGTGCCCACGATGTACCAGAAGCTCTTCGAAGCGTTCGACGCAGCGGACGAGCCGACACGAGCACGCTGGGCGAGCGGCGCGCGGGGTCTGCGCCTCGCCACGAGCGGCTCGGCTGCGCTGCCCGTCACCCTCGCCGAGCGCTGGCGCGCCGTCACGGGCGCGATCCCCCTCGAGCGTTTCGGCATGACCGAGATCGGGGTTGGCGCGACGAACCCCCTCGATCCCGCGGGCCGCCGCCCCGGCTCGGTGGGTTTGCCCCCGCGCACGGTCGAGGCGCGGATCGTCGACGAGGCGGGCAGCGATCTCGAACGCGGACCGGGCGAGCTCTGGATTCGTGGGCCGAGCGTGTTCAAAGGGTACCTCGGCCGCGAGGAGGCCACGCTGAGCGCCTTCGCCGAGGGCCGCTGGTTCCGCACGGGCGACGTCGCCGAGCGCGCCGACGATGGCTCGCTGCGTTTGCTCGGACGAACCAGCGTCGACATCTTGAAGAGCGGCGGGTACAAGCTTTCGGCCCTCGAGATCGAGGAGGCGCTGCGGGAAAACCCCGCTGTCGCGGAGGTCGCGGTCGTGGGTTTGCCCGACGAGGCGTGGGGAGAGCGTGTCGTCGCGGTCGTCGTCGCCGCGCCGGGGCGCGACGCGGAATGCGCGCCGGAGGTCCTGCGCGGCTGGGCGAAAGAGCGAATCGCGCCGTACAAGGTCCCGCGCGAGGTGATCGTGGCCACGTCACTCCCGCGCAATGCGCTCGGAAAGGTCGTCAAGCCCGATCTCGTGAGGGCAATTCTGGCCGGAACGGTCGCGAATACGTCTGGGACCGAATCATAATCGAAATTATGCCCTCTTCATGCATGGGAGTTTTGCTCTCGACGCCCCCGCGTGTCAGGGACTGACGTCGCGATGATGACGTCCGTGGAATCGCCACGGATTGCGGAGGGGAGACTTCTCATGCGAATGCTTTCGATTCTTTTGCTGGTTTCCGCGGGTTTCCTGGGCCTCGCCGCGTGTAGCAGCGAGCCGAGCGGAGGGGGCGGCAGCGGCGGCTCGGCCGGCAGCGGCGGCGCGGCCGGCATGGGCGGCGCGGGCGGTGGCGGTACCGGGGGCAGCGCGCCCATGGGCGGATATTGCGGCAAGACGTGCGCGATGCCCGCCGATTGCTGTCCGATGGGCCTGCCGAACTGCCCCGGCATGGACTACCCGACGAACTACACGTGTGACAACGGCACGTGCGGCGGCCCGCAATGCAAGGCCGACGCCGATTGCACGTTCGGCGGTGCGGCGCCGGATAACAAGTGCTTCACGACGAACTCGTTCAAGGTCTGCCTGGAGGGCTGCACGATGGACGCCGATTGCACGATGCCCTCGAAGTGCATCGGCACGGACGACACCGGCGCGAAGTACTGCACCGTCGAGGCGATGAAGTGCACGGCCGACGCGGACTGCAACGGCTACGGCAAGTGCAACACGTCGAGCGGCGCGTGCGAGTGCTCGGCCGACGCCGATTGCACGGGCGCCGGCGTCGACAAGTGCGTGCAGTGATCCTCGGTTGAGGCGAGACGCGTCACGCCGCGGCGTGGCGCGTCTCGATGATCCCGAGCCGCGCGAGCATCCGCCGGACCGCACGGAACGCGTCCGCTCGGCCGAACTGCAAGAGGTGGCCGCCGTGGAACGTCTCGAGCGGCGCGTGGAAATGCTCGGCCATGCGCCGCGCGTGATCGAGCGGCGTGATCTTGTCGCCCGCCGCCCCGACGACGAGGAATCGGTCGGGCGGGAGCGCCGACGGCCGCCCGAGCGGGCTGACCACGCGTAACGTCGATTCGATCGCCTGGTGCTGCGCCGCCTGCTGCTCCGGCGTGCCGACGAGCAGGCCCACCGCCCGCGCCACGTCGGCGATCGAGGCGCACGGCACGATCGGCACCGCGAACGCGAGCGTCGGATCGATCGTGGCCCAGAGCCCCGACGTGTAGCCGCCGAGGCTCATGCCCATCACGCCGATGGCCGGCGCGCCCCGGTCGCAGAGGAGCGCGGCGAGCGCGCGGAGATCCGCGATCGCCTGGCGAAACCCCTCGATCGTGAAGCGCATGTCCGGCGAGGGAAAGAGCGCCGTGCCTTTCGGCGCGCGGCAGGCGTGGAAGGGCAAGACCGCCATCGCCACGTCGAGCCCGAGCTCGAAGATCCAGGGCACGGGCCAGAGCCGCTCCTCGAGCGCGAACGCCCCGCACCGGTAGCCGTGCACGAGGATCACGACCGGGCGGGGCGTAGCGTGCAGAAACAGCCGCGCCGTCGCGGTGCGGTTCAGCGCGTGGCCGAGATAGTCCGCGCGCACGCCCTCCTCGAGCGGCTCGAACTCGCTCGGCCACGACGCGTCGAGCACCATGCCGGGATCGGGGCCGCCGAGGAGGCGCACCCGGGCGAGCTCGACGTGGGGAATCGTTGCTTCCCCAAAGAACGAGCTCGACGCCGTGAAATGCTCGGGTTTGTCGTAGATGGTGCGGATCGCTTCGAGCAGCTCGATCCGGGCCTCGGGGCCGAGGCCCGCGGGATCGAAGGAGCGGATCATGTCGCCGCGCACGAGCATCGCGGCGCCGACGGTCTTGTCGAACCCGGATGCAGCGGTCGTGAGGATGCGGCGCAGGACCAACCCGCCCTCCTTTCACGTCCGGGGTCCAAGCTCGGCAAGCCGAGCCCCCGAGCCCCCTCGCGTTTTGGGAGGCTACTTCCGCGTCACGACCATTCGCGACTCGGCCGCAGCCACCACCTCGGGAAGCAAGAAGGGGACCCGTCGCGTCTGGTTCTTCCGCCAGAGCTCGGCTTGGTCGCGGAAATGCGGGCTCTGCGAATCCCACACCGCGCCCCCCGGCAGCGCGTTCCACGCCCGCGGCCCCTCCGGATCGAGGTCCACGACGAGGCGCTGCGTCGGGCCGAAATCGTAGTCGTAGCGCGGCGTGACGTCGAGCCGGGCCGTGAGGGAGAAGTCGGACGAATCGACCGAGAAATTGTCGCCGTGCCGGGGAAAACCGTCCGGAAAAACCGGATCCCCGAGCGGCGGGATCGAGAGCTGCCCGAGGACCGGGAGGATCGCCTCGAAGCGGACGCGATGCCGCGCGCCCCAGCGGTACGCGCCGATGTCCGTGCCGACGTCCGTCGCGAGCGTCGCGAGCGCGTCCACGAGCGCGCGCACGATCCGCTCGTGCTTCGTCTCGATCTCCGGCGTCGCCATGTCGTCCCAGAGCGCGCTTTCCCCTGTCGTCGCGTTGTATGTCGGCAGCGTCGCGGGTGTCTCGCGCGTGATCGCGAGGATCGCCTTGGCCTTCTGATCCCGCGGCACGAAGGGCCTTCCCGCGTGCTCGAGCTCGTCTCCCAGCACGCGCTCGACGAGCCGCAAGAGCCACGCGTTGAACACGAGCGTCGCCTGCGCCGCGCGCGCCTCGATCGCCGTCTCGCCCTCCTCCGGGAGCGGCTTGTTCGTGTCCGGATCGATCCCGCTCGCCGCTTCGTAGCCGGCCTCCGCGCCCCAGGCCGTGAAGAGCTCGCGCACCTTCTGGATCGCGGCCGGGTCGTAGCCGGCGTCGTTCACCACGCCCGTGAGATCGGGGTGCGTCCCGGGTGTCTTCCGCTCGGCTTCGGCTCGATCGATCGCCTCGATCACCGCGGGCACGAGGCGCGAGCCGAGCGCTGATTTCGCGTCCCCCTGGATCTTCGCGAGGTCCTCGGGTGTCGCCTTGTCGAGCCCCGCGAGCCGCTCCTGGATGCGTCCCTCACGGAAGCCGATGTCCCATGAGCACGCGAGGAACATCGGCGTGCCGTCGGGCAGGGTGCCGTTCGACGGATCGTTGTCGAGCGTCTCTCCGATGGGATCGTTGTTCGCCGTCGCGAGGAAGCCCGCGGCAGGGTTTTTCGCCCAGGGGACGAGGTTGTCCGGCAGGGCCCCCGTCCACTCGGCCGAGCCGTCGCCCGGGAGCACGAAGCAAGGGAGCGTGCCCGAGAACGTCGCGGCGTCCCACGCGACGGCCGCGGGCGCCCGCGTCGGCAGCTTCGCGTGCGAGGTCCAGAGCACGTTGCCTTGCGTGTCCCCGATCATCCAGTTCTGCGCGCCGACCTGAAAACCGTCGAGCGCGAGCTTGGCCTCGTCGACATCCTTTGATCTCAAAAGTTTGAGGATCGCCGCGAGCTCGTTCGTCGGCTCGTCGCCGGTCCAGCGCACGCTCACGGCGCCCTTCGCCGGATCGATCGGGGCCACCGTGTGATCGGGCAGGATCTCCGGCAGGATCGCCCCGTGATGCGGCACGACCGGGACCTTGTAGGTGTACGGCTCGCCGGCCTGGATCTGGATCACCTCGTCGATCGTCTCGACGGGCACGTTGTTCCCCTTGAACACGACCGACTTGCCGTCCGGCGTGAACGTCTCGGCGTAGAGATCGGTGACGTCGTAGCCGGCGACCGTCGCGCCCCAGGCGATGTGCTCGTTGTGCCCGAGGATGATCCCCGGGATGCCCGGGAACGCGAGCCCCGAGACCTTTACCTTTGCCGCGGGATCCTTCGGCGTCACCTCCATCGCGACGGGCCAGAAGATCGCGGGCGCGGCGAGCGTCAGGTGTGGATCGCTCGCGAGCAGCGCGTGCCCCGTGTCGCTCCGTCCGGCCTCGACGGCCCAGTTGTTCGAGCCGAATCCTTCGGGTGCAAACAGATCCTTCACCTTGCGCAACGCCTCGCGGTATCGCTCGGTCCTCGCGCCGAGGTCGGGCAGGAGAGGGGAGGGCGCAGGGTTTTTCGCGCCGCCCTGGCCCATCGGATACCCCGTGGTCGTCGTCGCCGGCTCGGCCGGCGCGAAGCGATAGAGCTCGCGGAGGATGCCGCTGCGCGCCTTGACGAGCGGATCGGCCGCGTCCTTCGGGAACGCCTTCCCGAGCGTCTGGATCGAGATCGTGTCCGCGAGCTCGCCGTCGGCCGAGTGCGAGAGCAGGTACGATTGGAGCCGCGCGATCGCGAGCGCGTCCGGGCCCGTGAAGTCGGAGAAGGCCGAGGCCGGGACGAGGAAGGCCGCCGGGGGCAGCGCCGCCTCGCCGTTCCGGAGCGCGCGGAAATGCTGGCTCACGCCGTCGGCGAACGCGTCGACGAGGGTTTTTTCCTCGGCCCCGAGCGTCTCGTATTGCTTCTTCGCCACGCGGTGCAGGCCGAGGCTGCGGAACACGATGTCGTTGTCGATCACGCTCGGGTCCGCGTCGGCGAGGATCTCGGCGAGCCGGCCCTCGGACACGCGGCGGTAAAACTCGATCTGCAGGTGCCGGTCCTGCGCCACGAGGTAGCCCTGCACGCGCACCGCGTCCTCGAAGCTCGACGCGAAGATGTGCGGCCGCCCGTCCGTGTCACGCACGATGTCCACGGGCGACGTGAGGTTGTCGATCTTGATGCGCTCGTTCACGGGCAGATCGGCGCGATCGCCGATCGGCCCGAAGGGATCACCCGCGGGCGGGGGGGGCGTCTCGCTCGGGTCCGAGCAGCCCGCGGCGAGGGGCGCGAGGGTCAGGGCGAACAAGCTCAAGAACCGGGCGATCGGGAAGCGTCGAGGTTCATGCATGGGTAAGGTCTCCTCCTTCCCGGACTAGCCTGCCGGGTCTTTGGCTCGCCGAAAATTCGTCCGTTCTTCGTCCTCTCTGGCATGGGACCTCCCATGCGCTTGGTGCAGGCCCCCGCGCCGTCGGGCTCCCCGTCTCCGCCCGTCCGCCCGTCGTTCGGTGCGTTTTTCGTCGCCGCTTCCCGCAAGTCCGAGCTCCTCTCGGAGCTGCGCAGCCGCGGCTACGTGGTCGCCAGCATCGTGCGCCCCCCCGCGCCCGGGCGGCTGCGCCAGGCCGTCGAGGAGGCCGTCGAGAGCGCCCTCGCCATGCGCGGCGCCCCTCCGCCGTCCGTGAGCGCCGACGTCGACGGCGCCTCCTCCCTGCGCGATCAGGTCGTCCGCGCCCGCGGCCTCGGCTCCTTCGGCCTCGCCCTCGCCCTGCCGCCGCTCGCCACGCTCGCCGACACCTCGGGCGACGCGCCCGCGCTCGGGCCCTCCGACAGCGCCGTGCTCGCGGTCTTCAACGAGGCGGCCCAGGCCGGCCCCGTGGCGCTCGTCCTCGACGAGGGCGACCGCGGACTTCGGATCCTCGCGCCCGTCCGCCTCGACGAGCTCGTCGCCGACGCCGCCCCCACGCGCCGCGCCCTGCCCGAGCACTCCCGCGTCGTCGCCCGGCCGCCCCTCACGCCGCCCGCGCCGCCGCCCGAGGCCGAGCCGAGCGACGTGCGCCCCCTCGGGACCCACGACTCCGGCCCGCCCGAGGCCGACGCGGCTCCCGAGCGCGCGGCGCCGATCGGCCGCCTGCACAC
>NZ_JARZHH010000044.1 GCF_029946515.1 Polyangium sp. 6x1 | reverse complement strand
AGGTTACCTACGTGTTACTCACCCGTGCGCCGCTTTACCGGGGCCGAAGCCCTTTCTCGCACGACTTGCATGTGTTAGGCGCGCCGCTAACGTTCGTTCTGAGCCAGGATCAAACTCTCCAGTTAAACTTGCTGGAGGTCACCTCGGTCCGGCTAAAGACCGGGCGACGGCTCATGCCTTATTGGCATGACGTGTTGCCTGAACCGTGCTTGCGCAGGTTCGAGGCGAGGGCCACGTCACCACACGTTATTGCGTGTTGCGTACAATCCAGTTTTCAAGGACCGAGCCGAAGGCTTTCGGCAGACAGTTCTGCCATTCCTTCGTTCTGTCATCTCGCCGTTCGTCCAGGTCGCTTTCGCGACGCCGTTCCTTGCGGCGAGGTCGGTTGTTTTAGAGCGTCTCGTTCGCCCTGTCAACCTTTTTTTTGCTTCGGCTACGCTGGATCTTCCATCCAGCTTTGCTTCGGCGACCCCTCTCGCTCGGTTTCGCTCACCTTATCGGCTTGCGATTTTCCTCGCGATCCAGCGCCTTCAGGGTTTGCCCTCCAGCGCGTCGGGGAGGCGGACTTTACTTACTGCGTTCCGCCTGTCAAGCACCCCGTTTCTTTTTTTTTCGTCCTGCCGTTCTCTCTAAGGAGGGACCGGCTGAGACGTTTGGCCCGGGGAGCCTGCCCCGTCTCGCCCTGGATCCGTCGTCCCGGGCGCGTCGGGGAGGCGGAACATACTCCCCCCCTCATGCCTGTCAAGGAAATCGTCCGGACGACCTTCAATCCCTGCTGCTCGGTTGCCCGCCACACCGGGCAGAGCCAGGATCTCGACCTCCCGCTCACCTCATCGCTTCCGCGAAGACCGCATGAAAACCGCATCCAAAGCCCTCGGAATCCTGCTCCTCGTCGCCTTTGTCTTCGGGATCGGTTTCTTCGTCGGGCGCTCGCGTCAGAGCCCGCCGCCTCCTCCTTACGAGCTCGGACCGCCCGCCGAACCCGCGCCTCCACAGCTTCCCATCCCCGAGGAGCTCACGGGCGACGAGCGCCGCGACATCGACGTCTTCCGCCGCGCTTCCTCGTCCGTCGTGTTCATCACGAGCATCGCCGTGCAGCGCAACCTCTTCTCCTTCGACGTCATGCAGATCCCGCAGGGCACCGGCACCGGCTTCGTCTGGGATGACGCCGGGCACGTCGTCACGAACTTCCACGTGATCCAGCAAGGCGACCGCTTCTCCGTGACGCTCGCCGATCAGTCGGAGTGGGACGCGAAGGTCGTCGGCACGGCGCCCGAAAAGGACCTCGCCGTTCTCCAGATCGAAGCGCCCAAGCAAAAGCTCGCTCCCCTGCCCGTCGGCAAGTCACGCGATCTGCTCGTCGGTCAGCGCGTCCTCGCCGTCGGCAACCCCTTCGGCCTCGATCACTCGCTCACCGTCGGTGTCGTCAGCGCGCTCGGCCGCGAGCTCACCTCGCCGATCGGTCGAAAGATCCGCGACGTCATCCAGACGGACGCGGCCATCAACCCCGGAAACTCCGGCGGCCCGCTGCTCGACTCGAGCGGCCGCCTCATCGGCGTGAACACCGCGATCTACAGCCCGAGCGGCGCGTCCTCGGGCATCGGCTTCGCGATCCCCGTCGACACGGTGGCCCGGCTCATCCCCCAGCTCATCGAGAAGGGCCGCGCTTCGGTCGCCGGGATCGGCGTGCAGGTGAGCCCGACGCTGGATCGCGCTGCGCGGCGCGCCGGGATCGAAGGCGTCGTCATCTACGACGTGGCCGAGGGCTCGCCCGCAGAGAAGGCCGGGCTCGAAGGCGTACGCGTGACCCGTGGCAAGCGCGTGGTGCTCGGCGACGTGATCGTGGCGATCGACGGCAAGCGCGTGCGCACGAACGAGGAGCTGCTCGACGCGTTCGATCACGTCGGGCCAGGCCGCCAGGTGAAGCTCTCCGTGATCCGAGAAGGAAAGGAGCGGGACGTGTCGGTGGAGGTCGTCGCGATGTGAGGAGCGATCAAGCCGAGGCGCGACGGCGTCGGCGACGAGGAGGCCGAGGAGGCCGAGCCATGAGGGCGCCAGAGGTCCACTGCGTCATCGCTAACGCCGCTGCTCGATCCGGACCTTCACGTCGACGGTCCCACGCGCCGCGTCGAGCTCGACCGAGGGGTTCACGTCGACGACGCTGCCGCGTGTCTCGTGGAAGGCGCGGATCCGCTCGATGTCCGTGGCGACGACCGTGCGCGAGAAGATCGCGCCCGACTTGAGGGTCCAGAAGTCGCGCTCGTAGGTCTTCACCGGGCCGATGAGGTCGCCCTCGAACGTGACCTTTCCGAGCCGAAACACCGGGCCCTCGGTCACGCGGAGGACGATCTCCACGGCGGCGCCGCCGTCGGACTCGATGATCTCGGGCTCTGCGACCGTCGTCGTGAGCCGACCCTTGTCGTAGCCGTCGGCCTGGAGCACGAGGACGTCTCGTTCGAGCGCTGGACGCTCGAGGGGCTTGCCCGCGGCCGTTCGCATCGCGGCGGAGAGCTCGCGCGCGCGCTCGGACGAAGGCCCCTCGAAGCGCACGGCGCGCACGATCGCGCGGGGCCCGGGCGCGGCTCGAAGGACGAGGGCCACGCCTCCATCACGCGGTGTCATCTCGAAGTCGACCGTGGCGTGCAGGTAGCCCGCGTCCTGCATCTCGCGGGTCGCGTCGGACGTCATGACACGGACGATCGCGGGATCGGCGACCTCGGGTCGTTCGAGCACCACGCCGGCCGGAAGAGCGCCCGAGGGATCCGCGCCCTGGATCTCGAAGGAGACGATGGGGGGCCGCATCCGCACCGCGTAGACGAGCACCGTGCGCGGGCCTTCTTCGCGAAAGACGATCAGGTCCTCGACGCGGCCGTCCGCGTAGAGCGCGCGGACGTCGTCGTCGACGCGTTGCTCGTCGAGTGATCTTCCGATCCCATGTTTCACGCGAGCGCAGAGCTCCGGAGGCACACGGGCGCCGTGGATCTCGATCCGCGCGATCTGATCGGCGGGCACGCTCTCGCGCGTCTCCGCGCAGACGAGTACGGGCTCCTGCGCGCGAGCAGGCTCGCTCTTCGCGCGTTCGACGCGGGCCGGCGTCGCCGCACGCGCCCCCTCGCCCGCGCCACCGCATGCTGGCGTGCCCAGAACGACGAGCGCCGCGAGGACCAAACCGGCGCGCGTGATCACAGCCTCACCTCGACGTACACCCCGCGCCGCATCTCGTCGATCATCGCGCGCGTCGCCTCCTGCATTTGCGCGTTGCTCATCTCCCCGCTCGTCTTCTCCTTCCCCTTCCCCGCGAGGTACACACGCAGGCATTTGAAGGAGAGGAGCTGGCTGTGGACCTCGTCCCGGTAGTCGGCCTCGGAGAAGCCGGCCGTGCGGGCCTCGGCGAGCAGCGCTTCCCGCGAGAGGTGGTTCGCCTGAGCGATCGAGTCGAGCGCGGTGTCGATCTCGCTCGCCGTCACGACGATCGAAGCCATCCGCGCGCGCCGCGCGATCAGCCGCCCGTCGATGAGCTGGTCCATGACCTCCCGGTACATGCGCGCTTCCGCGACGGGCCGGGTCGCCTCGTCGAGCGAGGCGAGCTTCAGCAGATGCGGCGCGGCGCGGCGGCGCAGCTCGACGAGCGTGATCACCTCGCGATCCACGACAGCGACGATCCGATCGACCACGACACGACGGACGGGCTCGGCCTGGACGGGCGTCGATCCCGAGAGCGCCACACCGAACACGAGGACGAGCGCAGAGGTGATCCGGGCGAGCGACATCACCTGCCATGCTACGCTCGACGGAGACACGATGACCACGTTTGCACGCATCGATCGAGGCCAAGGACGCGCGGCCTTCGCGCGTCTCGACGGGGACGGGCTCCGCTTGCTCGCAGGCGCGCCCTGGGAGCGAGCATCCGAGACGGGAGAAGAGGTGCCGCTCGCCGGCGCGCGCCTGCTCGCGCCGGTCACGCCCACCAAGATCGTGTGTGTGGGTCGGAATTACCGCGCGCACGCCGCCGAGCTCGGCAACGACGTCCCGGCCGAGCCGCTCCTCTTCTTCAAGCCGCCCTCGTCGATCGTCGCCGCGGACGAGGGGATCGAGCTGCCCGAGGAGAGCAGCCGCGTCGATCACGAGGCCGAGCTCGGCGTGGTGATCGGCGCGCGCTGCCGTCGCGTCTCGGCGGAGCGCGCGCTCGACTTCGTCTTCGGGTACACGTGCGTCGACGACGTCACGGCGCGCGATCTGCAGAAAAAGGACGGCCAGTGGACGCGGGCGAAGGGCTTCGACACCTTCTGCCCCACGGGCCCGCTCCTCGTCACGGGGCTCGACCCGAGCGCGCTCGCCGTGCGTTGCCGCGTGAACGGGGAGATCCGGCAGGACGGCAGCACGCGCGACATGATCTTCTCGGTCGCAGAGCTCATCGCGTACATCAGCGGCATCATGACGCTCGAGCCCGGGGACCTGATCGCGACCGGGACGCCGCACGGCGTGGGCCCCATCGCGGCCGGCGACATCGTGGAGGTCGAGGTCGAGGGCGTGGGCACTTTACGAAATCCGGTCCGCGCACGGCGAAGCTAGGCGCAGAACCGGCCGCCGCTCTCTTGGCCACGCGGCGGAGGCGTGGACACAATGAGCGCCGCGATCCGCGATGCCCCTCGATCCTCCCCGCCCCGACTCCGTGCCGCCGCTCGCCTCGACGCTCGTCGAGGTCCCGAGAGCGCCGCGCCCCGGACGGCGCGTGCAGGGCGAGGCGACGCTCGTGCTCCTCGCGCTCGGGACCGCCGCGACGCTCGTCCTCTCCGTCACCCTCCCTCCCGAGCGACGCCTCGAAGCGCGCCGGCTCGCCACGCTCGTCCCCGCGCCTCCGCCGCCCCGCACGCTCGCCCCGGACGATCTCGACCAGGAGCCCGAGACCCTCGACGAGCAACGCGCGCGCCTGCTCGACCGCATGCGGACCGGCCTTCGTTTGTCCGAAACGCAGATAGACGCCGTACGGACCCTCTTCGACGCCTCGCCCGTGCTCGGCCAGGGCAACCCTGCGATCTCGCGCCACCCGATGTCGCGCTCGGAGTGCCGGCGCGTCCGCCTCGAGGCCGGGGTCACGGAGGCGAACGTGCCCGCGTGCGGAGCGCCTTCCATGGTGCCGCTCTACGACCCTTCGTCCGGCCAAACCGAGCAAGACGCGCGGGTTTGCATCGACCAGCTCGAATTCCCGAACCTGCCGTGTGAATACCCGGTCGTGCACGTGCGCGCGAGCGAGGCGGCGGCGCTCTGCCGGGCCGTCGGCAAGCGCATCTGCGACACGCACGAATGGGAGGGCGCCTGCGCGGGCGCGGTCCGGACGCCGGAGGCCGAGTACGAATGGGGTCGGCCGCGCGCCGAGGCGACCTGGTACCACAACTACAAACGCGAAAAAGTCTGGGCCTACGGCGCCGCGAAGAACCACGCGCTCTGCGGCACGTCGAGCAGCCGCACCCCCGGTTGTCCGGGCGGCGGCTACGATCAGTGCGGTTCGAACACCTATCCCGCCGGCGCTTTCCCGGCTTGCAGGAGCCCGCTCGGCGTCTTCGACATGCACGGCAATGCCGCCGAGCACATGAACCTGCCCACGTTGCCCGAGGAGCTCGCCGCGAGCGGCGGGCTCGGCTTCACCGAAATGAAGGGGAGCTGGTTCGTGTTCGCCTCGATCGAGGCGCACGAGGACGATTGCCGCTGGCGCGCGCCGAGCTGGCACGAGACGCGCCTCGGCAGCGAGAACAGCCACGCGAATTACCACCTCGGTTTCCGCTGCTGCAAGGACCTCTGAAAAGCCGACAGCCTGCCGAACGAAGAATCTCCCGAATCGCGGCATTCCACTCCGATCCGATCCGGATCGCCCGCCTCGAGCGTCGACGTGGCGCAGGGCCCGCTCCCGAGTACACTCGACGGCACAGGGAACGGGACCGTTCCGAGGGATCCCTCGGCGCCGCCTGATCGGTTCAATTGCCGCCTCACAGGAAATTCGCTCTTGCAGCCGAGACGCCCGGGCGCGCGCGCGCCGAGCACACGCATCTGCGCATCCTGGCGAAAGCGGCAAGTCGGCTGGTCCTCTGCGACGAGCCGGCGGAGCTGCTCGAGTCGCTCTTCGAGGAGCTGGCGAACGATCTCGGCGTCGAGCTTTACTTCAATTACATGCTCGGCGACGCGCCGGACACCCTCCTCCTCGAGTCGGCCGGGGGGATCTCGTCCGAGGACAAGCTCCGATATCGGAAAATCGTGTTCGGCCAGTACATGTGCGGGACCGTCGCCGCGACCCGAAAACCCCTCATCGCCTTCGACCTCCAGCGCTCGAACCTCTGCAGCGGGACGGAGTTGAAAAAATCCGGCGTGCAGTCGTATGCGGGATATCCGCTCATGTCGCACGGCCGGCTGCTCGGCACGTTGGCGTTCGCCAGCACGAAGCGCCCGCGCCTCCGCGCCGACGAGCTCCAGCTCATGCAGCTGCTCAGCGATCAGGTCGCGGCGGTGCTCGAACGCAATCGCCTTGTCCGGAGCCTGCGGAGGAGCGAGGAGGCCACGCAGCGACACCTCGCGCTCCTGCAAAACGTCTATTCCACCGCCCCGGTGGGCCTCTGCTTTCTCGACCGGGACCTCCGGTACGTGCACGTCAACGAGACGCTCGCGCGCATCACGGGCAGGCCCGTCTCGGAGCACCTCGGACGCACGCTCGGCGACTTCATTCCGGACGCCACGCCGTTCAAGGAGCTCTGCCAGCGGGTCCTCGAATCGGGGCAGGCCGTCACGAATTGCGAGCTCCGCCATGCGCGGCCCGAGGGGGATCGGCATTGGCTGGTCAGCGTCCACCCCGTGCGGGACGAGGCGTCGACGATGCTCGGCATCAACGTGGTGGTGCAGGAGGTCACGGACCGAAAGCGGGCCGAGCAAGCCCTCCGCGAGAGCGAGCAGGCCCTCCGGGAGGCCGATCGCCGCAAGGACGAGTTCCTCGTGATGCTCGCCCACGAATTGCGCAATCCCCTCGCGCCGATTCGGACGGCCATTCAGGTGCTCGACATCACGGGGAGCGAGGCGCCGCACGCCGTCCGCACGCGCGAGATGATCCAGCGCCAGGTGGCGCACATGGCCCGGATGATCGACGACCTGCTCGACGTGTCGCGCGTGGCCCACGGCAAGATCGAGCTGCGCAAGGAGCCCTGCAACCTCGCGCGGATCGTCCGCCAGGTGGCCGACGATTACGGACCGGCCTTCCATGGCAATGGCATCGAGCTCCTGGTCTCCTTGCCGGACGAGCCCATCTGGGCGCTCGGCGATCCCACGCGATTGGCGCAGGTCATCGGCAACCTCCTGCACAACGCGCTCAAATTCACGGACGCGGGCGGGCAGGTGCTCGCTTGCCTCGTGACGGATCCGGCGACGAACAGCGCGACGATCGTGGTGCAGGATTCGGGGATCGGCATGGAGCCCTCGATGATCCCGCGCGTGTTCGAGACCTTCAGCCAGGCCGACAGCAGCCTCGATCGAAAGCGCGGCGGCCTCGGCCTCGGCCTCTCCCTGGTGCGGAGCTTGATCACGCTGCACGGCGGATCCGTCGAGGCGCACAGCGAAGGGCCGGGCCGTGGATCGACCTTCCACGTGCACCTGCCGCTCTCGTCCGCGCCGCCGGGTTTCATGGGACAATCGGTGCCCGCCCGGCTCGTCGCTCCTCCGCGGGAGGAGGCCTTGCGGGTCCTCGTCGTCGAGGACAACCGCGACACGGCGGACATCCTCAAGGAATTGCTCGTCCTCCTCGGCTATCGCGCCGAGGTCGCGTACACCGGCCCTTCGGGGCTCGACGCTGGCCGCAGGCTCGCGCCGGACGTCGTGCTCTGCGACCTCGGTTTGCCGGGGATGGACGGGTATGCGCTGGCGCGGGCGCTCCGGGCCGATCCGGCGACGGCGCGGGCGTACCTCATCGCGCAAACGGGATACGGCCACGCGGAGGATCGCCGCCGCGCGCGGGAAGCAGGCTTCGATCTGCACATGACGAAGCCAATCGACCCGACCGAGCTCGAGCGCGTCTTGTCCGCGGTCGCGACGCGCGCTTAGAACGTCCGCAATCCAATCGTAAAACCCGGCCAGCCGAGCACGGGGCTCGGGTCCGTCGGGTCCACGCTGGAGCTGTCGTACGGAGCGAGCAGGGCATCTTCCAGCGAACGCGCATTGACGAGGGTGTAACTCGGTCCCGCGAACACGCCGAGACGCGCGCCGATCTCCAGGGCGCCGACGACACGCGCCTGCGCGAGGAACGCGGTGGTCGAGAGGTTCGACGTCTCGTGCAGCGAATAGCCGAGGAGGTCGACGTCGACGGAGAACCGCTTCGAGACGTTCACGTGACCGCCGAGGCCCAAGCTGAGCACGAGGCGCCGCTCGGAGCCCACGACACGCGTACCGATGCCGTAGATGTTGTGGATGTAATCGCCGCCGTGCTCGATCCCGGCCATCACGATGCCCGTCTCCTGCCCCCAGAGATCGATGTGCAGGCGGCCGCGACGGACGATGTTGAGCAGGCCAAACGACAACGAGGATCGGTCCGCGTAATTGACGACCCCCAACTGCACGCCTTTCACCGGGCCCGTGGCCACGTTGACGACGCCGAGCTGGACGCCCGAAACCGCTCCCGCCGCGATGTTCAACGCGCCGAGCTGCGCGCCGACCACGTCGCCGGCGATGTCGAGGGCGCCCATCTGCACGCCGAAGACCGGACCCGCGGCGATGTCGATGCCGCCGATCTGCACGCCCCGCAGCGAGGTGGCGAGATTCAATCCGCCTGCCGCTTGCACGCCGCGCACGGGGCCGGCCACGATGTTCGCGACGGTGGTGAGCTGCACGCCGCAGGCGAATTCGCGCTCGATGTTCAACCCCAAGCCGACTTCGAGGCCGTCGAGGCCCGCGGCATACCCGGCGAACAAGTTCGCCGACACATTGTGCACGACGTTCGCTCCTCGGCTCGTCGACGTACCAAGCCAAAAAAGCACGTTCGCGCCGGCAAAGAACTGCGTGGCGTCGCGACGCCAGCAAGGCGCGAGCTCTTCGAGCGAAGGCGTCCGCGTGGGCGTCTCCGGAGGCCCGACCGCGGGCGCGGGAGGCGATGCCGACGCTGCCTTTTGCGGCGCGGGGGCGTTTTTGGGCGGCGCTGCCTTTGCGGGTGGTTCCTGCGCCGGAGGCTCGCTTTTCTCCACGACGGGAGGAGGCTCGGGCTCGACGGGCGCTTCCCTCGGCACCTCACTCGGAGCTTCATTCGGCGCGGCCGCGGGTTTGTCCTCGGGCCGTTTGCCAAGCAACACCGCGAGCTCGGCGGCCTCGTCACGTGCGAGGTTCCCCGCCAGCAACGCCAGCGTATCCGCCGCGCGCTCGGGGTCGTCCGGGAGATCGATCGTGCGGCCGACGATCGATCCCTCGCCATCGGCGTGGTACGTCAGCGTCACGCGCCGCCCGCCCTCGCCGCGCAACACGAACGAAGCCTTCCCGGCGGGCGCCGCGCCCGAAAGCACGACGGACTTGCCAATCTCGCGGCCGATCGCCGCGCGCACGACCTCCGGATCGACATCCCAGGGCAAACCTTCCACGACGAGGACGACCGCGCTCGCCGCCGGCTCCTCGGCGAGCGCCGCGCCGGTGACCGTCGAAATGGCGAGCGGGCCCGCGGCGAGCAAGGAGACGCGGAGCGCGAGGAGAATGGCGCGCGAGGCCCTCGAGGCGGCGTCGTTTCGGTTCATCGCGGACTTCGTGCCCGGAGGCGGCTCGTTCGTTCTTTCAGCACGCACGATTCGAAGGGAATCACGGCGTGGGGCCGCGCATCGCGTCGAGCAGCGCTTTCGCCTCGGCCTTGCGATAGCCGCCGAAGGAGCCCGATGCGAAAAGATCGAGCGTCCGCTCGGCCTCGACCGTTCGTCCGAGCCGCACGAGGCAAAGCGCGCGGTTGTAATGCGCCTCCGGCGCGAAGCGGCCGCGCGGCGCCGCCCGCAAATACGCGTCCCATGCCGCGAGCGCGGCGGCCGGATCCCGCGTGACGAAATGGGCCTGATGCGCGGCGCGATACAGCGCGTCGTCCGCGTCGACCTGCGGCGCAGGAGCCGCGGCGGCGGGCGCTGGGGCCGCCTCGCTCGGCTTCGGAGCCGGCGCCGCCGCAACCTTTGGAGCTGCAACCATCGGAGCTCCCACGATTTCACCGGCCACGACCTGCGGCCCGCTCGGCTGCGGAGCCTCGGGCGCGGGCTCGGTCGGCTCCTCCGCGGGCGCCTCGGCCTTGGCCGCAGGTGCCTCCGCTGGAGCCGCGTGCGCCATGTTTTTCGCGACAGACCTCGGCGCCGGCGGACTCGCGGGCGCCTCCGCAGGCGCCTCCTCCTCGTCTCGACCAAACCCCAAATCCTGTTTGAGCTCGTACCAGACGCTCGGCAATCGGTGCGTCGCCTCGGCCCACGCGACCGAGCCCACGAGCACGGCCGCGAGCGGCACCACCACGCGGATCACCGCGAGCTTGCGCGCGCGACGCGATTTCAGCGTGGCGAGGACACGCGCGCGCGTCTCGGCTTCACGGCCCTTCGATGCATCGGCCTCTTCGCGGAGCGCGCGGGTGGCGGCGCGGAGCACGTCGTCCTTCATCGGCTCTCCTCCTCGTCGAGCAGGGCCCTGAGCTTCTGCTTCGCGTGGAACAGGCGCGTACGCGCCGTGGCCTCGGGCACGCCCATGATCTCGGCGGCCTCGCGCGCGCTGCGATCCTCGACCTCGCAGAGCACGAACGCCACACGTTGCTGTACAGGAAGCTGATCGAGGGCGCGGTCGAGCGCGCGGGCCAGCGCGGCGCGGCTCACGTCCCGCTCCGGGTTCGGCGCGTCCGGCAAAGGCTCGCGACCGAGCCGCTCCAGAGCCACGCGGCGGCGCGACGCCGAGCGCAGGTGATGGCGGGCGTGGTTCACGGCGATCGAAACGAGGAACGTCTTCAGCGACGACTCGCCGCGGAACCGCTGCGCCGCGCTGGGCAGGCTGACGAACACGTCGTGGACGAGGTCCTCGGCGGCCGCGTCGTCGCCGGTGAGGCGGCGGGCGAAGGCGCGCACGGTGGCGTAGTGCTCGTCGTACACCTCGGCGATCGCGGAGCTCTCGCCGCGACGCAGCCGCTCCACGAGCTCTTCCTCCACCCGTGCGGCGCTGGCCGTGGGGCGCGAGAAGAAGAGAGGCGCAAGCAGATCGAGGGCCCTCATCGCCCCTCTTCGTGCCCAGAAAGATGGCGTTCGTTCAAGGCCCAACGTCGATTTCGTGCCCCCCCGAGCCGACCGGCACCGGGGACGGACCGGGCCGAGCTCCGGCCCGTGTTCTCTCGTACAAACGGAAAAACGATTGAACGAACGGCGCGGGACGGGGCACCCATGGACGAATCGACGGGAGGCGCGCGGGTGGCGAGCCTTCGTCGGACAAACCTACCACCGTTCGAGGTGACGAATGATGACGCGTCGCGCGGCCCACGCATGGGCTATCGGGTTGTTCTTGTCGATGGTGACGGTGACGGGCGGGTGCTACATCGAGCACGGAAACGGCCCGTGGGACGACGATTGGTCCGATGGGTCGGGCGAGTACGGGCCCGCCGGGATCTGCGCCGACATGTGTGGTCACCTCGCCGGCTGCGGGACCATCGACCCGAGCGCGCTGGATGCGTGCATCGATGGCTGCAATACCCAGCACGCGTTGACGCCTTATCTGGTGGAGACGGGCAGCATGTGCGTGATCGAGACGGGCTGCGTGGCGCTCAACGCCTACGATTGTCCGGGCGCGCCGCTGTCCATTGTCCCCGGCAACGACGGCGCCGGCGGCTACAGCAGCGTCGGCGTCGGCGCCGGCGGGTACGGCACCGGCGGCAACCCTGATCCGGGCGGCGTCGGCGGCAATGGCGCCGGCGGCGAAGGCGGCTGGGAGGCGGTCGAATGCGTGGCCGATTGTGATTGCCCGAGCGGCTCGTCCTGCATCGACGGCGCGTGCAAGGTCGCCTGCGCGGCGTCGTGCGAATGTCCGACGGGGCAGAGCTGCGTCGGCGGGCATTGCGAGGCGCCGCCCGCGCCGCAGATCCCTTGCCAGGTGGATTGTGATTGCCCGAGCGGCCAGGCGTGCAGCGCGGGGGTTTGCGCGGGGGACTGAATTACGAGTTTTTCTTGTCCTCGTCGTCCGGGATGACCCAATCGGGTGGCGGGGGGAACGCGGGACGCTGCGGCGGGACCGCATTCGCTGGCAGAGGCGGCGCGCCATAGCCCGGGGCGGGCGGCGGCGCGCCGCTCGATGGATCCCATGGAAAGGTCGGCGGGGGTTGCCAGGGCGCGGGCCCTTGCCCCGGCGGGGGCGGCGGGCTGAACTGATAGGGCGCCTGAGGGACGAATGCCGGCGGAGGCACGGGCGCAGGACGCGGCGCCTGTGCAACGGGCGCGGGCTGTCGAAAGTGACAATGCCTGCACACCTCGTCGGTCGGTAGATTGAGCCCACCGCACAGGGCACACGGCCTGGTCATCGACGACATCGCCTCCCCTCCTCCCTCAATCGGTCCCGGCGTCCTGGCCGCCCTCGGTGCCGCTCGCGGCGGCGCCATTCGACGCGTCGACCGGCGGACCGCCGTACGCGGGGCTCGGCGTGCAGCCCTCGGCCGCCGCGGACGCGATGCTCAGCCCGAGCAGGATCGCGGCCGCGCTGCGGAGCTGTGCGCCGCCCTCGGCCCGCAGACGCTCACCACAATGAGGGCAATCGATCTCGGTCGATCGGGCGTGGCACCGACAGGCCGAACACACGATGAGCTTGGAAGACATGGGCCTGATGGTTGCAGCGCACCGGCGGCTTCGTCAAGCGCGGGTTCGCGCCCCGCGACACGAAACCACGAAACGTGTACGTTCGGGCGCCCATGGCCGAGCTCCCGACCCCCACGACCCCCGCCCCCCGCGCGCGCAGGCCCGAGGACGGCGACGTGCCCATCCCGCTCTACGCTGTCTGGGAGCTGACGATGAAATGCGATCAGCCCTGCCAGCATTGCGGGTCCCGCGCCGGCCACGCCCGCGATGCCGAGCTCTCCACCGCCGAGGTGCTCGCGGTCGCCGACGGCCTCGCGCGCCTCGGCTGCCGCGAGGTCGTGCTCATCGGCGGCGAGGCGTATCTCCGCGAGGACATCCACGCCGTCGTCGGTCACCTCGCCGGCCACGGCCTCCGCGTCACCATGCAGACGGGCGGCCGCGCGATGACGGCCGAACGCGCGCGAAAGCTCCGCGACGCCGGCCTCGCGGTGCTCGGGGTCTCCGTCGACGGGACGGCGCCGATCCACGACGAGCTCCGCGGCAATCGTGGCAGCCACGCCGCCGCGATGCGCGCGCTCGACGCGGGCGCCGCCGCCGGGCTGCTCCTCACCGCGAATACGCAGATCAATCGCCTGAACATGGGCGTCCTGCGCGAGATCGCCGCCGAGATCCGCGCCCGCGGCGCGCTCGCGTGGCAAGTGCAGCTCACGGTACCCATGGGCCGCGCGGCCGATCGGCCCGAATGGATCGTCGAGCCGTGGCACGTCGTGCAGATCATCGACACGCTCGCGGACATCCAGCGCGAGGCGGCGAGCGAGGCGCAGGGCAATGGGTGGATCTTCGACGTCGTGGCGGGCAACAACCTCGGGTATTACGGCCCGCACGAGGCCCTGCTCCGCTCGCGGCCGGGCGGCGTGGAGGCCTACTGGACCGGCTGCCGCGCGGGGATCTCCACCATCGGCATCGAATCCGACGGGACCGTGAAGGGCTGCCCCTCGCTGCCCACGGCGCCCTACGCGGGCGGCAACGTGCGCGCGCTCTCGCTCGACGCCATCTGGGAGCACGGCGAGGCGCTGCGCTTCACCCGCGAGCGGACGGAGGACGAGCTCTGGGGCTTCTGCCGGACCTGTTATTTCGCCCCGTATTGCCGTGCCGGCTGCTCGTGGACGACCCATTGCACGCTCGGACGGCGCGGGAACAACCCGTTCTGTTATCACCGGGTGAAGGAGCTCGAAAAACGCGGCGTGCGCGAGCGGATCGAGAAACGAAAAAACGCGCCGCAGGCGCCCTACGACTTCGGCCTGTTCGAGCTCGTCGAGGAGCCGCTCGGCGCAGAGCCCGCCGGCCCGCCGGGCGACGCGCCGCGGCGCAGGTTGCCGATCGCTTCCGATTGACACGCGCTGCCCGCTGCGTTGTCCTTTCCCGAGGAGCACGCGCGATGCCTTCCATGGTCCTCTGCCCGTCCTGCAAGCGTCACGTCTTCCCGCGCGAGACCGCATGCCCCTTCTGCGGCCTCGGCATTTCCACCGAGCCCGGCGCGCCTCCGCCCGCCGTCGCGCCCGAGACGTCCCGCGCGCAGCGTTACCTCGTGGGCGCCGCGATCGCCGCGACCGTCGCCGTCGCCGCGGGGTGCACCTCGAAGCCCGCGCAGGATCCGAACGACGTCCAGGCGCAGGAGGAGCTCGCGAGGCAACGCCAGAGAGAGATCGAACAGAGGGAAGAGCGCCACCAGGGGGGCGGCCCCTGCATCGACAACAACTGCCCGCCTTATGGTTGCGTCTTCCCGGACGAGGCGTGCGACATCCTGCGCGTCTGACGGTGGAAGATCGTCCAAACGACCCGCTCGACCCCGAGAAACGCTCCGCCGTCATGCAAGCGTCGCGGCCCCGGGGTTTGCCGCTCTTGCCGCGCGCCGGGCAGATGGCGAGCGAGGCGCGTGGCAAGCACCTCCCGCTCGCGAGCGAGGTCCGCGACGTCGATCTCGAATGCCGCCCCATTTATGCGGTCTGGGAGCTGACGCTCGCCTGTGACCTCGCCTGCCGCCATTGCGGATCGCGCGCGGGCGCGCCGCGCCCGGACGAGCTCACGGCCGCGGAGGCCACCGATCTCGTCCGGCAAATGGCCGCGCTCGGCGTGCGCGAGGTCGCGCTCATCGGCGGCGAAGTGTACCTGCACGAGGCGTGGATCGAGGTTGTCCGAGAAATACGCCGCATGGGCATGCAAAGCACGCTCGTCACAGGCGGCCGCGGCATGACGCCGGAGCGCGCGCGCATGGCGAAGGAGGCCGGCGTCCAGAGCATCGCCGTCTCCATCGACGGCACCGAGCCCACGCACGACCGGCTGCGCGGGCTCTCGGGCTCCTACGCGGCGGCCGTGCAGGCGCTCCGCAATTGCCGCGCAGCCGGGATCCCGGTCGCCGTCAATACGCAGGTGAACCGCCTGAACCTCTGCGAGCTCCCGCAGATCTTCGATTTGATCCTCGACGTCTCGGCGCACGGCTGGCAAGTGCAGCTCACGGTCCCGGTCGGCCGCGCCGCCGACGAGCCGGACGTCCTTTTGCAGCCGTACGATCTCCTGGAGCTCTTCCCGCGGCTCGCCTCGCTCAAGGAGCGCGCCGACGCCGCGCGCGTCAAGATGCTCGCCGGCAACAACATCGGGTATTACGGGCCGTTCGAGCACCTCCTGCGCAGCTACACCACCGAAAAACACGCCGAATCGTGCAGCGCGGGGCGCTCCACGCTCGGCATCGAGTCGAACGGCGACGTCAAGGGCTGCCCCTCGCTGCCCACCGAGTCCTGGGTCGGCGGCAACGTGCGAAAGGCCTCGCTTCGCGACATCTGGGAGCGCTCGTCCGCGCTCCGCCACATGCGGGATCGCACGGAGGAGGAGCGCTGGGGGTATTGCCGCGGCTGTTATTACGGCGAGGTTTGTCGCGGCGGCTGCACCTGGATGGCCACGGCCCTCTTCGGCAAGCCGGGGAACAACCCGTATTGCCACCACCGCGCCCTCGAAATGCAGCGCATGGGCAAACAGGAGCGCGTCCACCGCGTCGCGCCGGCCGAGGGGATGCCCTTCGACCGCGCGTCGTGGGCCCTCGTCGAAGAGGACCTTCGCTGATCAGGCGGGCGCGAGCCCCTCGTGCGAGAGCCATTCGAGCATCGCGCGGAGGAGACCGTCGTCCCACACGCCGGCGCGGGGGTTCTTGAAGCTCTCTGCGTAACTGTCGTGCCTGCGCATGTCGTGCCCGACCTTGTCGAGGAGCACGAAACGCGACCGCCCCGGCGACGCGGCCGCGATCTCGTCCGCGATCATGCGCCCCTCGTCGGGCCCGGCGGCGTAATCGAAACCGCCGTGCAGCACGAGCACGGGCACGTTCGTCGTCCGCCAGAGCGCGGGGAGATCGAGCCGCTCGAGCTCCTGGAACAACGAGACATGCCGGCCGAACATCGTCTCGCCGTGGCACGACGTCCCTTCGAGCCACGCGAGCTCGGGCCGCCGCGCGAAGACGTCCCGCGGGAACATGCCTTCCCGACAAACGCTCGCGTGCATCTCGCTCCACGCGGCGACGTACCTTTCGAGCTCCTCGCCTTCCATCCCGGCGAGAATGCGCTGCCGCCGCGTCGCGCGCGCCATGCAATCGACCCATTTGAGCGAGGACGTGCCGAACACGGCGACGCCACGCGCCGCCGTCCCCTCCCCCGCGAGCAGCGGCGCGATCATGCCCCCGAGGCTATGACCGAAGATCACGATCCGCCCCACGAGCGGGTCGTTCGCGAGCGCTTCGAGCGCGGACCGATACGCATCCACCTCGAGGAAAAAACCCGTGGTTTGGCAGGGCGGACCCTCGCTGTCGCCCACGCCGCTCCGCTCGACGCGCATCGTGGCGATCCCCGCGGCAGCGAGGCCTTCGAGGAGCCGTCGCGTCGGGTCCTCCGGGTCCTGCGAGAGCTCGCAGGACGCCGTACCCAGGCCCGAGAGAAAAAGCACCACTGGGAAGGGCGGCTTTCCGGACGTCGGGACCGCCAAAAAGGTCCTTTGCCGCCACGATCCCCGCACGGTCACGTGTCCCAGACGAACCTCCGCGCCCGCGATACGCTCGACCGGCAGCGGCGTCGCCTTGCCGGGGAGCGTCACGCGCGCGCCGTCGCGCACGATCTCGAAATGGAGCGGCGCGCCGGGCACGAGGCCTCGCACCAGCGCGACGAGCGCGCGCGGCTCGGACACCGTCGCGTCGCCGAGCGCCACCAGGCGATCGCCCGCACGCACGCCCGCGAGCGCGGCGGCCCCGCCCTCGGCCACCCGCACGACCTCGAGGCCCTCCGAGGCGCCCTCCGCGGGCCGCGCCCGCAGTTCGAGGCCGAGGAAGGGTCTTCGGGGGAGCGCTTCGTCTTGGTACATTCCAAACCACGATGCCACGACGCGCCCTCGGGATCCACGCCCTCACCTTGCTCCTCGCGCCTGCGCTCGCGCGCGCGGAGCCGCCCGTCCCCGCGCTCGCGCCCGCGCCCCTGCCTGCGCCGAAAGCGCCCGATCCCGCGGCCATCGCCGCGCGCGAGGCGCACCTCGAAACGCAGACGCGCGCGATGACCGTGCTCACGAGCTGGGCCGTCGCGAGCATCGCCACGGGCGCCGCGCTCTGGGCCACGGCGGGCGACGACTACACCCGCTCGATCGGCATTCAGAACGTCGCGTGGGGCGCGGTCGACGGCGTCATCGCCGGGTTCGGCTACCGCGGCCTCACGAAGCTTCGTGGCCTCGACAAACCCGTTTCGTACTGGCAGGCCGAGGACCGCAAGATGCGCACGATCTTCCTCGTGAATGCGGGGCTCGACGTCCTCTACGTGACGGCCGGGGCCTTGATGGTCGGGTTTGGCAAGAACGACTGGGTCCGCGGCGCTGGCGCGGGCGTCGCCCTGCAGGGCAGCTTCCTCTTTGCCTTCGACACGGCCATGGGCCTCGGCGCCCGCTGACACACGTCGCGGCAGCACCGACAACGGCCGAGCCCGCGAGTTCCCGCTCCCCTTGCGTTCGAAAATCGGCGAAGATCATGGGCGCCGCTGTAGATCGTCCGCGGCCCTGCCTCGTCGAACCGCACCGGACACGACGTCTCGAGCCTGAGGGATATGACCATGTCGCGCATGTCGAAGAGCGGTACCTCGATGATCCTTACCGGCCTCTGCCTCGCAAGCGCCCTCGGCGGAGGTTGCAGCCTGCAGGAACGCAAGCACAACGCCAAGGCCTCGGAGGAGCCGCCCGCGGAGCCGAACACCCGCGCCAAGGGCGAACAAGGCGTCATGGCCCCCGTGGCCCCGGAGGCCCCCAAACTCGACATCCGCGGCGGCGACGGCGCGGGCTCCACGCGTGGACCGGGCGAGGCCGCCGCGGCCGACAAGAAGGCCGGCGGCGGCGCCGTGTCCCCGACCGAGACCGCGCTGATCCCGCCCGCCGCGAGCGACGCGCCCACGATCGACCCGAACGGCCGGTTTGCCACGACGTACCGCCCCGGCGGTGGTCACCTCGCCGCATTCGAATCCGCCGTCGCGCGCGGAATCATCCCCCCGGGCGAGCGCGAGCTCGTCTCGGACGTCGGCGCCCGTTACGTCACGGGCTTCGAGGTCCCGAAGGGCAAGGCGCTCGGCATCCAGTCCGGCCTCGAGCGCGGAAAGCTCCCGCCCTCGGGCAGCCCGTTCCACCTCCGCCTCACGCTGAAATCGAGCCCCGACAAACCCGCCGAGCGCCCGCACCTCTCCGTGCACCTCGTCCTCGACGTGAGCGGCTCGATGCAGGGCGAGTCGATCAAGCAGGCCCGCGAGGCCGCGAGCGCGCTCGTCGACAAGCTCGCTCCGACCGACGACTTTTCCCTCGTGACGTTCTCGACCGACGCCGAGGTCAAGATCCCCGACGGCCCCGTCGGCGCGCGCCGCGAGGCCATCAAGAAGGTGATCGCCGAGATCAAAGAGGGCGGCGGCACGAACATTTCGAGTGGCCTCGAGCTCGGGTATGCGCAGGCCGAGACGAAGACCATTCCCGAGGACGCGGTGAAGGTCGTCCTTCTGCTCTCCGACGGCCGCGCGAACAGCGGCATCAAGTCGGCGGGCGGCATCTCGAAGCTCGCGCTCGACGCGTTCCAGAAGGGCATTCAAACGAGCACGTTTGGCCTCGGCGCCGACTACGACGGCGCGCTCATGAGCGCGATCGCCGAGGACGGCGCGGGCGGTTATTATTACCTGCGCGACGCGGCGCAGATCGCCCCGGCGCTCGGCACCGAGCTCGACAAGCGGCTCGACCCGGCCGCGACGGCCGTCGAGGTCCGCGTGCGCCTGAAGAAGGGCTTCGATCTGCTCAAGGTCTACGGCTCGCGCCGGCTCTCGGAGGCCGAGGCGCAGCGCGTGCGGGCGCAGGAGGTCGCGGCGGATCAGCAAGCGGAGAAGCGCGACAACATCAAGCAGGACCGCAAGGACGACGTCGAGGGCGGCATGCGGTTCTTCATCCCGGCCTTCGCCGCGGGCGACAGCCACGCGCTGCTCTTCCAGCTCCGCGCGGGCGCGGGCGTCGGAAAGTCGCAGCTCGCGCTGGTCGAGCTCAAGTACAAGGACCGCATTTCCAAGAAAAACGTGACCGAGGAGTTCCCGATCGACATCGAGTGGGCCGACTCGGACGCGGCGAGCGGCGCGACGATCGACGGCTCCGTGGCCCGCACGATCCAGGGCTTTGCCGCGGGCGAGACGCTGGCGCGCGCGGCCCAGAACGTGGTCGGGGGCGACAAGCAGTACGCGATCAGCCTGCTCACCGAGCGCGAGACGATCCTGCGCGAGGCGGCCAAGACCCTCGACGAGCCGCTCTTCCTGAAGGACGCCGATCGCCTCGCCCGCATGCGCGAGCACGCGGCGCAGAGCACGGGCATGGGCGATCCGCTCCTCTTCGCCATGCTGCTCGAGACCGCGAGCCGCTCGCACCTGCGGTAGGCTGAGACGCGCATGTCCGACCCGATCGTCCTCGAGATCCCGCTCGACCGTCCCGCCGTTCACGTGAACGTGACGGCGGGACAAACCATCATCCTGCGTGGATTTTACACGTCGAAGCACGACGGCTCGATCCTCGACGCGGCCACGACGACCTGGCCGAAGGAGGCGCCCGGAGGCGCGTCGGTCGATCCGGTGGGGCTCGTCGAGGTGGAGGCGGGCGGGTTTCACCTGACGAAACGAAGCGTGGACGCGCACGAGGCGGAGCTCATCGCAACGGGCTCGGGCGCGGAGGCGTGCGCGGCGGCGGGCGTCGAGTCGCCGTGCCTCGTGGTGAACAAGCGAATCGCGCTGCAAAAGCGGCTCATGGGCTGGGAGGAGTTCAAGGGCTCGCTCGTCGGCGAGGGGATCGAGGCGGTCCTGCCGCCGCCGCCCGTGGTGGCGGTCGCGCCCGGCGTGATGCCGTATTTGCAAGCAGGCGCGGGCGTGGCGATCGCGGCGGCGATCGGCTTCGCCGCGTGGACGTGGAAAAAGAAGCGGGACGCCTCGCCCGCGGGGCAAATGCTTTCGCTCGCGCGGGAGCTCAAAGACAAGCTCCGGCGCGCCGATCCGGTGCTGGCGGCGCCGCTCGCGCCCGCGGTGGACGCCGCGATCCGGTCGTTAAGCGAGCGGCGCGTGGACCCGGGCTCGGCGGAGGGAAAGCGGGTCGCCGAGGCGCTGCGAAAGACCTCGGCGCGGCTCGATGCTTCGATGCGGGAGGAGCAGGCCGCGAAGGAGCAGGAGGCCGCGGACGAGCTCGTGCAGGAGATGGAAGCGGCGCTCGAAGCGGCCGACGAGGTGAAGCGCGCGCACCGATCCGTCTAGCCGCGGCCGCGATAGATCGACTCGATCCGTTTTCGCGCGAGGCCGAGCGGTTTGTCGAAGCGGCTCAAGGTCCGGCCGCGAAGCTCGGTTTTTTTGTCCGCGAGTTTGCCGAGGAGCGTGACGTCGCGCCGGAGCTCCAGCACGACGAAGGCGCGCGTCAGGAGATACGCGAAGGCATTGAGGCCGTAGCGCTCCCACGGAGGCGCGAGCGCGTACGAAATGGCGAAGATGTCCGTCTGCTCGGCCGTGACCGGCACGAAGAAGATCGCGATCCGCAGGGCATTCGGCCGCTGCTGCCGCGTCGCCGGATCGAGCCAGTATTGCTCGTAGACGGTGTAGACCGGCGAGAACCACGTGGTCCAGTCGTCGATGAAGATGTCCCCGGGCTCGATCTGGAGGAGCGTATAAAGCGGCCGCGGGAGCGCCTTTTGCGGGCCTTCGTTGAAAACGCGCACGCTCGACTCGGTGCTCGTCACCTCGCAGATGACCTCGGGCATGCGCTCGCGTGGATACCCGAGCAGCGCGTGGACCTCGGGCGTGTGCTCGACCTCGATGAAATTGTCGAGCGTGACCTCGAGCGGCGCGTCGGCCCGATGCCGCGTCTTGCCGACGAGGTGATAGCCGCTCACGTCGATCGTGGGGAACGTGGCCGAGGAGCCGCGGCGCTTGATCCAGATCAGGCCGAAGCGCTCGACCACATCGAAGGCGTCGGCGCAGGGGCGCGCCGCGGGCGTGGCGGGGCTTCTGCCCTCGCCATTCGGCGCGAACGACCATCCATGGTAGGGACAAACCAGCCGCCCAGCCTCCACGCACCCCTCGCTGAGGCGCATGCCGCGGTGCGGACACACGTCGGCGAACGCGCCGAGCGTCGCCTCGCCCTTCGAGGCGCGAAACACGACGAGCTCGCGATCACAGACGCGGACGGGCGCGGGCTTGCCGCCGAGCTCGTCCGCGAGGAGCACAGGGTGCCAGTGATCGAGCTCGGCCATTTCAACGTTTCTCCCCGGCGAGGTGCTCCGCGACGCGCTCGGCCTCGATCGCGATGTCGTGGAGCGCGCCGGTGAGCGGGTTCCGGAAGCCGATGAAGAAGAGCCCCGGCGCCCCCGGCACCGGCTCGCCGAAATAACGCGGATACCCCCGTTCGTCGAGCCAACCCTCCGCGTCCACGAAATACTCGGAGATCCCGGTCCGATACCCCGTGGCGAGCACGACCGCGTCGAACGGGCGCGTGGTCCCGTCGGCGAAATGCACCTCGCCGGGGCCGAAGGAGCGCACGTCCTTCACCACGTCGATCTGCCCTTGCTTGACGAGCTCCAGCGTCCCCACGTCGATGAGCGGAATCCGCTTCTCGAGGATGACCTGCGAGATCGGGCCGAGCTTCGGGCGCGTCAAGCCATACGGCGTGAGGTCGCCGAGGACCCGATCGAGCGCGAAGAGCGAGATCGCGTCGGCGATCTTGGGCGGCAGGCGCGAGAACAGGAAGAGCGAGCTGATCTGCGAGGGGACGCCCGTCAAATCGCGCGGCACGACGTGCACGGGGCCGCGGACGGAGAGGGCCGGCTTGGCGCCGTGCTCCCAGAGGTCGAGCGCGATCTCCGCGCCGGAGTTGCCCGCGCCGACGACGAGGACACGCTTGCCCCGCCACGGATCGCCGTTCTTGTAGCGGGAACTGTGCACGATCGGCCCGCCGAACGAGGCCTCGCCCGGCCAGGTCGGGACGTGGGGGACGCGGTTGTACCCCGTGGCCACCACGAGGCCGCGCGTCAGGTACTCGTTCGCCTCGGTGCGGAGGACAAACCCCCCGTCCACGCGCCGCGCCGAGCGGACGTCCTCGCCGAAGCGCGGGTGCAATTCGAATTCGTGCGCGTACGTGTCGAGGTAGCTGACCATCTGCGCGCGCGACGGATACGTCGGCGTGCCGGCAGGCCAGGGCATGCCCGGCAATGCGGAGAAGCGCTGCACGGTGTGCAGGTGGAGCCGCTCGTAATGGTTCCGCCAGGAGGAGCCCACCTCGGCCGATCGCTCGAGGATCTCGAACGAGATGCCGCGGGACCGCAAGCACGCCCCGACGGAGAGCCCCGACGGACCGGCGCCGACGACGATGACTTCGGTCTCTTCGCGCATGCGGCGCATCCTAGAGCATCGCTCTGGAAGATCACGAAGCGATCTTCCCTCGGGGGGTGAATCGGCCGGGCTTCGCCTGGCCGAGAGGGGGACGCGAGGCGTCCCCCTCGGGACGAAGGAGCCTGGACCGTCGAGCGGTTGCCAGACCGCTCGACGGTCCAGGCGATCCGCCGCGGCACTCAACCTTTCGCGACGACGCCGACGACGATCTCGATCGCCCTCGCGAAGATCTCCGGGCGCGGCAGCAGGCTGATCACGAGGAATCCATCGCGCTCCATGTCGAAGAAATACCCCGGATGCACGACGATGCCGTGCTCGCGCACGAGCGCCTCGACCCAGCCGTCCTCGTCGCGCGTCCGCGGCACTTCGAGGATCGCGTACCAGCCGCCGTCCGTGGGGAGGCGCCGGACCGCGGCGTCTTCCCCCGCGGCCGCGAGCGCGCGATCGAGCGCCGCGAGGTTTTCCGCGGTCCGCGCGCGGACGGGCCCTTGCACGGAGGCGCGCGCCGCGAGCAGCTCCGGGAGCGCGAGCTGCACCGGCGTCGAGGCCGAGAGGTACGTGTCCGCGACGAGCTCGAGCCGCGCGATCGCCTCGTCGCAGAGCGCGTCGGGGCCGTAGACGAGCGTCCAGCCGAGCTTGCATTGCGGCAAGAGCAGGCTCTTCGAGAGGCCGCCGAGCACGAACGTGAGCGCCTCGCGCTCGCCCGCGAAGCTCGGGAGCCGATCCGCGGGCAAGACGCCGTGCGGATACTCGGCGAAGACCTCGTCCACGATGAGCGCCATGCCGTGACGCGCGGCGATCTTTCCGAGCGCGTCCGCCTCGTCGCGCCGGACGAACGTGCCCGTGGGGTTGTTCGGATGCACGAGCACGATGGCGCGCGCGTGTCCTTGGGCCTCTTCGGCAGCGCGATCGAGCGCGTCGAGATCGATACGAAAACCCTCCTCGCGGACGAGCGGATACGTGGCGAGCTCGACGTCTTCGAGCCGGGCGAGGAACTCGAAGAGCGGGTACGAGGGCGCCGGGACGAGCACGCGATCGCCGCGCTCGCAGAGCAACTTGAAGAGCCACGTGTACGCCTCGCTGGTGCTCGCGCTGAGGACGACGCGGTCCTCGCGGGCGGGCAGGCCGCGCTCGTGGAACGAGGCGGCGACGGCGGCGCGGGCCTTCGGGTGGCCGAGCGGGAGCGGCGCGTAGGTCGCGCCGCGGGGATGGCCGAGCAGGGCGACGAGCGGCTCGGTGTCGACGATCCCGGCGCGCGTGGGGTTCGACTCCGTGAGGTCCGTGAGGTCGCGGCCCGAGCGCTTCGCGTCGGCGAGAAGGGTGGTCAGCGGGTTTTCGGTGCGATCCCAGTCGGTTCGCTGGGTGAAGGGGTTTGGGGCGCAGCTCGGCTCGTCCGAGCGTAGCCCCGAGCGTGGAAAAGGAGCGCGGGCCATGCGAAGCGCGGAGCTTGTCGCCGGGAGCCGCGGCGAGCAAGGACGCCCAGAAAAACGAAGGCCGGCGTCGTCTGTCGTGACGAGCAGCCGGCCTATTCGCGGAGCCTCGAGCGCCGCGTTTCGTTTACAGCTTGCTGATGAGCGCGTCGCCGAGCTTCGGCTGGTCGATCTTGCCGAACCAGATGGCCCAGACGCCCTTCATGAAGTCGACGCCCTCGACGGTCGCGCTGCCGCCGCCGCCCACGCTGACCGTGGTGGCCTTCTTCGCCGCGTCGTACACGATCGAGATCTTGGCGTTCTCCTTGAGCTCAGCCGAGAACGCGCCGAGGAACTTGTTGATCTTCCCGGCGTCCGAGTAGCCGTTCATGGCGAACGCGTCGCGCAGCGTCTGCACGACCTTCTCGTGGTCGACGTCGCGCTTCATCTTCCACTCGAACTTCTTGTCGATGTCGGCGTCGATCACGCCCTTCTTCGACTTCTCGCCGACCTCGCCCTTGATGAAGTGGGAGATCTGGTAGACGTTCACGTCGACGAGGACCACCGTCTTGACGCGGATCCCCGTGCCGGTGAGCTTCCAGTCGTCCGCGAAGGCGCCCGCGCCGAACAGGAAGAGTGCCGCGAGGATCGAGAGGAAGAGGGGAAGCTGTCGCCTTCGAAGTTGCATCGCGCTGACCTCCGCCGATGGGGGTGGTGGCTTTCTTGACCGCCCCAGCCCGCGAAAACGCGTGCGCGGGCTGCCGGAATGACCCACGGCCTTCGTTGGACGTGAAACCATGAGAAGCCACGCAACGTCAAGCGACGAATTTCCAAGGATGTTCGTGACGGGATGCGTCAAAAAGCGCGACGAGGAAAAACCTCACGGGATTGGAGGGGCGCGCGTGCGGTGTGCTGGTAGGTTTGCCGTGTGGTGACCATCGAGCTCTACGGCGTGGCCCGGCTGCGCGCCCGTCGCGAAGCGATCGAGGTCGCCGCGCGCTCGCTCGGCGAAGCGCTCGCCGCCCTGGGCGCCGCGTGCCCGACACTCGAGCCGTTGATCGTCGCGGGCGGACGTCTCGCGCCGGGCTGGCTCGTGGCGCTGAACGGGGCGCAAATCACGGCCGATCTGGAGACGCCGCTCGGCGACGGGGACGTCGTGGTGCTGGTATCCGCCGACGCAGGCGGTTAGAAACCGTGCATGGGGCGCGGCGGTTATTTCGAGCGATACCTCAGGGTCGACCTCGGCCGCCCGAGCGCCGAGCACGTGCCGCTGGAGGAAGCGACGCGGCGCGCTGTCGTCGGCGGCGTCGGGCTTGGCGCGCTGCTCCTCACGCGCGAGACGCCGCCGCGCTTCGATCCGCTCGGGCCGGAGGCGGCGCTCGTGCTCGCGTTCGGGCCGCTCGTCGGGACGCCGCTCACGACCTCGGCGAAGCTCGCGTTCGTGGCGAAATCGCCGCTCACGGGGCGCATCTCGGACGGGCTCTCGTCGTCGTCGTTCGCCATCGCGGGCAAACGCGCGGGGCTCGATGCGATCGTGATCGTCGGAGAAGCCGCGGAGCCGTCGATCGTGCTCGTCGACGAGGAGGGCGCGGAGGTCGTGCCTTGCCCGGATCTATGGGGGCGTGATGTTTCGATTTCGGAGGCGAGCGCGCGGCTCCGAGAGGCGTATCCGGAGCATCGATTCGCGGTGATCGGCGTCGCGGGCGAGCGGCTCGTGCGTTATGCGGGCATCGCGAACGAGGGGCGTCACGCGGGGCGCGGCGGGCTCGGGGCGGTGCTCGGCGCGAAGCGCGTGAAGGCGATCGGCGTGCGCGGCAGCCGGCCCGTGCCGCTCGCCGATGCGGAGGCGACGCTGCGCATCGCGAAGGATCTCGCGCGCCGATCGCTCGGGCCCGCGACGGAGAAGTATCGCTCGCTCGGGACCGTGGCGAACCTCTCGACGTTCAACCGGCTCGCCGCGCTGCCGACGCGTAATTTCCAGGCGAGCACGTTCGAGGAGGCGCGGCGGATCGAGGGCGAGGCGCTGCACGATACGCGCGAGCGAGGTCGGGGCTCGTGCAAGAGCTGCACGATCGGGTGCGAGCATTTCTTCGAGGTTCGTCCGGGCGAACGGCCCGTCAAAATGGAATACGAGAACCTCTTCGCGCTCGGGCCGCTCTGCGGGATCGGCGATCCGGAGGTTGTCTTGCGGGCGTCGTCGGCGTGCGACGAGCTCGGGATCGACACGATCTCGGCGGGCGGGACGATCGCGTTCGCGATGGAGTGCGCCGAGCGAGGCCTCTTGCCCGCGGGTCCGCTCGCCGAGGAGGCGCGGGATCTGCGGTTCGGCGCGGGCGAGCGGATGCTCGTGTTGCTCGAGGACATCGCGCGGCGGCGGACGGCGCTCGGGGACTTGCTCGCGGAGGGGAGCCGGCGCGCGGCGGAGAGATTGGGCGGGGAGGCGCCGTCGTTCGCGCCTCACGTGAAAGGGCTGGAGATCCCGGGCTACGAGCCGCGCGCGCTGCAAACGATGGCGCTCGGCTTCGCGGTGGGGACGCGCGGCGCCGACCACAACCGGAGCGGGGCGTACGAGGCCGATTTTTCGGGGAAGGTGAATCGGTTCGAGGCGAGCGAGGAATCCGCGGCGCACGCCGTGGCGGCGGAGGATCGGGCGGCGGTGATGGATGCGCTCATCCTGTGCAAGTTCCTGCGCCGGGCGTTGGAGGATTTTTTCGGGGAATCGGCGGAGATGCTGCGGGCCGTGACGGGGCTGCCGTTCGAGACGGAGGAGCTCGCGCGCGCGGCCGGACGGATCACGCTCGTGCGGCGGCTGTTCAACGAGCGCGAGGGGTGGACGCCCGCGGAGGACACGCTCCCCGCGCGGTTTTTCGAGGAGAAGCTGCCCGGCGGCGCCGCGAAGGGCGCGGGGATCGATCGAGAGGGGTTCGCCCGGTCGATAAAGGCGTATCATGCGCGGCGCGGCCTCGACGAACGTGGGTTCGTCCCGGCGGAGGTCGCGCGGGACATGGCGTCCCTGATCGGGGGGAAAAACCGATGATCCTTGGTGATACGAGCGTTCACAGTCCGGCCCTGTACGAGATCTTCGCGCGCATGTGGCTCCACGATCTCGGGCGTACGAAAGGCGCGCGCGTCACGCTCGCGGACGTGCCCGACGAGGAGCTCGATCGGCTCGCGCGGCTCGGCTTCGATTACGTGTACCTGATGGGCGTCTGGACCCTCGGCGCGATCGGGCCGAGGATCGCGCAGGAGACCGCTTCGCTGCGCGCCGAATACGAGCGGGCGCTTCCCGATCTCGAGCCTTCGGACGTGATCGGATCGCCGTTCGCGGTGGCGCGGTACGCGGTCGATCCGTCGCTCGGCGGAGACGAGGCGCTCGCCGTGCTGCGCGAGAGGCTCCGGGCGCGCGGGATCGGGCTCCTTCTCGATTTCGTGCCGAACCACCTGGCGCGCGATCACCACTGGATCACGGAGCGGCCGGAGCTCTTCGTGCGGGAGGCGAACGGGCGGATCGCGTGCGGGAAGGATCCGTATTTTCCGCCCTGGACCGACACCGCGCAGCTCGATTTCCGCGCGAAAGAGACGCGCTTTGCGTCCATCGAGGCGCTCGTCGACGTCGCTTCGCGTTGTGACGGCGTGCGTTGCGACATGGCGATGCTCGTGCTCTCCGACGTGTTCCGGCGGACGTGGGCCCACGCGCGGCGCGCCGAGGGGACGCGGGAGGCCGAGGGCGAGTTCTGGGCCGAGGCGATCGACGCGGTGCGGGAGCGATATCCGAATTTCGTGCTGCTCGCCGAGGCGTACTGGGACCTCGAATGGCGGCTGCAGACGCTCGGATTCGATTACACGTACGACAAGAGCATGTACGACCGGCTCTTGCACGGCTCGGCGCACGCGGTGCGCGGGCACCTCTCCGGGTCGTTCGATTACCAGGCGCGCTCGGCGCGATTCTTGGAAAACCACGACGAGCCGCGAATCGCGTCCGCGCTGCCGCCCGATCGGCGCAAGGCGGCCACGGTGCTGCTCGGGACCGCGCCGGGGATGCGGTTTTTCCACGATGGGCAGCTCGAAGGGCGAAAGGTCCGGGCGCCGGTGCAGCTCGCGCGGCGCGCGGACGAGCGCGTGGACGAGGCGAGCGTCGCGTTTCACCACGCGCTCTTGTCCGCGATGAAGCTCGACGTGCTCCGGCGCGGCCGCTTCGCGATGGTCCCGCCGCGCACCGCGGGGCCGGGGAGCACGAGCTTCGAATCGTTCATCGCCTACCGCTGGGATTCACGGGCGAGCGCCGTGGTCGTCGTGGTGAACTTCGGCCCGTCGCGCGGGCAATGCAAGCTGACGCTGGATCTCGCGGGGATCGCGGGGAGAAACGTGCAGCTCGTCGACCGCATCGAAGGCAAGGAATACCGGCGCAGCGGGGACGAGCTGCTCGATGATCGGCGCGGGCTCTACGTGGAGCTGCCGGCGTACGGCGCGCATCTGTTCGAGGTCAAAAAGAGGTGACGATGGGCTCGTTCGTCCCGCCACCCGAGCCTCAGGAGAATCCGCGGGGCGGGCGGTGATCAGCGGGGCTTTGCGAAGATGGTGCCCGCGGCGCCGCGGGAGAGCTTTTGCCATTTCGCGTAGGCGGCGACGGCGCGATCACGAATGAGGGTGGGAGGCGCATGCTCGCCGACCGCGGTGACGACGGCGTCGAGGACGTATCCCTCGGGGGCCATGAGCGAGCGGGTCATGAGCCACGTCTCCGAGCCCGCGGCGCGCAAGGCGGGGCCGAAATAAGGCTCGGAGTCGCAGGCGAGGACGAACGAAGGAACGGCACGGGCGCGCTCGTCAGGGTTTGGCGGGGGCGGGAGGCGCACGCCGTCCATCAGGCGGTTGTGGCCTGCGTAGCCGGCGACTGAAATGCGCTCGTCGCGATCTTTGTCGCCGTCGCGGAAATGAATTCGTCCGCCGCGGGTGGCGAGGCGCCAGAAGGCCTCGACGGCACGATCGATGGAGTCGCCGTGGTAGGCGTCGAGCACGACGATTTGCTCGCGGGTCTCGCCGGGTTTGCCGCCGAAAGGCTCGGCCGGGACGAGGCGGCGATAGATCACGCGTTCGAGGCGCGGTCCCTCGGCGGAGAGGATGGCGATGCGGGAAAAGCCGCTCTTTTTGCGATCGAAGTAGCGGCGGTGGCCAAAGGCAGCGCCCCAGTAGAGGTTCGTGTCGAGGCGGTCGGGATCGCCGGCGACGTTGCTGCCGCAATCGATCTGGGCATTCGAGCAAAGGGGGACGATGACTTGAATGACGAGCGGCTCGGCGGCCTGGGCCGAGGTCGCGGTGAAGAGAATCGTGGCGAGGAGGAGGAGGAATAGGAGGGATCGAGGCATGGCGCTGTCCCCTATCGGTGGAGACAGGCGAAGTGTGACGAAGCCGGTTTAGCTCCCCGCGAGCGCCCGCGCCGGATCGACCTTCGCGGCAGCCCGCGCGGGGCCGATGGCGCCGAGGACCGAAAACAGAATGGAAAAGCCCATGCCGAGGAGCCAGAGCCACCAGGGGAACGCGAAAAAGGTGTCGGGCTTGAACGGGAAGTCCGGGAGCTTCTCGGCGGCAGCCCAGTCGGCGAGGAATGCGAGGATCCGCGCGACGAGGAGGCCCACGGCGCCCGCGAAGAAGCCGACGACGGCCGCGAGCGAGACCGTCCACGCGCCGATCTCGCCCGCCGTGGCGCCGACCGCACGATACAGGGCGATCTCGGCGCGGCGCTCGAGGACGAGGGCGCGGAACGTCTGCGTGATGCTCGACGCGCTGACGACGAGGACGATGCCCGCCACGAGCGAGAGCAGCGCCATCACGCCCGAGACGAGGACGCTCACGTCGCGCGCGCGTGTGTCCTTCGGGGACAAACCCATGCGCGCGCCCGCGTCGATGATGCCCGCGACCTCGGCGCCCGAGCGCGCCTCGACGACGGCGCTCGAATACCGCTCGGCCGCGCGGTCGCCGCCGAACTCGCGGTTCCAGCGGCGAACGACGCCGAGCGGGAACGTGAGGCCGAGGTCGGTGGCGCTGCCCGAGATGCCGACGATGCGCGCCTTGATCGTGCGAGGGCTGCCCAGCTTGGCCCGCCCGAGCAGGCTCTCGCCGAGGCGAATCGTGAACGTGATGCCCTGCGCGCGGCCGAGGAGCGTCTCGCCGACGGCCGGAAAGCCGTGCGCAGGCGCGATGCTCTTGTCGAAGATCTCGACGAGGTAACGGCTGACGATCGCGGGTACGGGCGCCGAGCAGCGTCCCTCGGCCGCGCCTTCCGCGCGCTCGCAGTACGCGCCGCCGGCGCAGGCGGCGTCGTCGGTGCAGGCGGGGCCGGGCGTGTCCATCGGATCGACGAAGAGGCCGGGCTTCACGTCGTTCGCGGCGAGCGCGGGATCGATGCCGTCGCCGGGCAGCTCGCCGGCGCCGACGTCGTGGCCGAGGATCTCGCGGCCGCCGCGCGCGCTCGCGGGGAAGGCGAAGGAGAGCTTGGGACGAACGCGTGAGGCGCCGGGGAGCGCGGCGAGCTTCGCGACGTCGTCGGGCGAGATCCCCGTGGGCTCGCCGCCGCCGCCGAGGAGCAAGCCGAGCAGGCCCGGATCCTTGGCTTTTGGTGGTTCGAGCTCGATCCGATCGATGGGAAAAACCTCGCCGAGCAGAACGGAGCGCACGCCGAGGCCAAGGGCGAGGAAAAACACGAGCGTGGCCGTGCCCGCGGCGATGCCGAAGGCGCTGCCAGCGAGGGCGCGGCGCGCACGCGCGAGGTCGCGGCGCACGAGGCGGACCAGGGCGGCGAGCTTCATGCGGGCTCCTCGTTCGCGGCATCCACGCGGCCGTCGCGCAGGCGGAGGATGCGGCTCGCGGCGCGCGCGAGGCGCTCTTCGTGCGTGACGGCCACGATCGTGAGGCGCTCCTCGCGATGCAGCTCCTCGAAGAGCTCGATGATGCGCGCGCCCGTGGCTTCATCGAGGTTGCCGGTGGGCTCGTCGCAGAGGAGGAGCTTGGGTTTGCGGAGGAGCGCGCGCGCGATCGCCACGCGTTGCCGCTGCCCGCCCGAGAGCTCGGCGGGCGTGTCGCCAGCCCGATCGGCGAGGCCGAGCCGTTCGAGGAGCTCCTTCGCGCGGGCGACGCAACCTTCATCGTCGCCGCGCGGATCGAAAAGCGCGGGCGTCGTGACGTTCTCGATCACGGTGAGGTGATGCAAGAGGTGGAAGTGCTGAAAGACGAAGCCGATGCGCTCGCCGCGCAGGCGCGCGAGGGCGGCGTCGCTCATGCGGCCGAGGTCCTCGCCGAAGAGCTCGACCTGTCCCTGGTAGCCACGATCGAGCCCGCCGATCACGGCGAGCAGGGTGCTCTTGCCCGATCCGCTCGGGCCGAGGACACAAACGAACTCGCCCTCCTCGACGGAGATCTCCACGTCCGCGAGGGCCCGGCGCGCGTCGCGGCCGCCTTCGTGCACGCGGGAGAGGCCGCGGGTGCGGATGGCCGGGACGCTCACAGCGCCGTGACCGCGACGCGCTCGCGATCCACGGCGGCCTCCGCGGCGCGCACGCTCACCGCCGACGTGTCCTCGCCCTCGCGGAGCGCTTCGTCCGTGAGGCCGAAGAGCCAGAGCACGAGGCGCGGCGGATGCAGGCGGAGATCGTCCTCCTTCACGAAGAGGCGCGCGAGGTGCTCGGCGTAGCCGCGGCAGAGGACGCGGAACGGGATGTGATCGAAGGCCTCGGCGCGGCGGCGGCTCGCGTAGGACGAGAGCAGGAGCGCCACGAAGAGCACGTCGTGGATCACCTGCAGGCGCAGGCGCGAGGTGCCCGGGTTTCGCGCGAGGGTCTCGCGGAGAAAGTGCACGTTCAGCGGGACGTGGAAGGACTCGTCGCGCGTGAGGATCGTGAGCATGTGGCGCACGGCCGGGTGGCGCGCGCGGCGCAACGCGAGGCGGTAGGTCGTCGAGCCGATCGTCTCGAACATGAGGTTCGTGAGGACGATCGTCTCGATGCGCTTGGCCCGGCCGTAGAGGCGGTAGAAGGTGCCCGTGACGCGGCCCATCGGGCGGACCTCACCGCCAAGGTAGGCGAGGAACTCGGTGATCAGCTCGCGATGCCAGCCTTCTTCGTCGCCGTAGAGGCGCAGGCACTCGGCAAGCTCGGGATCCCACGAGGCGATCTCGTCGGCGAGCTCGTGGGCCTGGCGCAGGCCCGACTCCTCGGCGCGGAAGGCCGCGTTGAAGAAGGCGATCGCCGCCTGCCGCTCCGCCTCGGACGCCCACACGATGGGCTCACCGAGATCGAGCTTCTCTTCGTACATCCGCTCGGCCCGCCTGCGCAGCATGCCGAGCCACCACGACGTGGGGCGCCGCAGCGGGCCGCTCTCCCTGTTCTTCGTCATCGCTGCCTGGGGCGGAAGGTGCAGGCCGACGATAGCGCAAGGAGGCCGAGCGGGCACGGGCGGCTCGCGGAGAAGGCGGACGAGCGAGCGAAGAGGAGCGGGCTGGAACAAGAACGCACGCGTGCAACGTGGACGGCGCGCCTATGTGCTGCGGATGAGGTAGGATGGCTGTGGGTCCCGTGGCGTTCGAACAGCTCTCTCTACCGTTCGAGGGGCATCTCACCCCGACCGCGCCGGCGCGAATCCCGCGCACGCGTCGGGTGTTCGTGAACCGCAACCTGAAGATGGCGGGGATCGACTGGGTGGGGTTCGACATGGACTACACCCTGGCGATCTACAACCAGGTCGAGATGGACAAGCTGTCCATCGACGCCGTGATCCCCAAGCTCGCCAAGCGCGGCTACGACGAGGACGTCCTCCGCGGGATCACCTGGCCCATCGACTTCCCGATCCGCGGGCTCTTGATCGACAAGAAGGCCGGGAACGTCCTCAAGATGGACCGCTTCAAGGTGGTCCACAAAGGCTACCACGGCCTGCGTGAGCTCACGAAAGAGGAGCTCCGCTCGCTCTACCACCAGAAGCGCGTCAAGCCGAACACCGGCCGCTACCACTTCATCGACACGCTCTACGCGCTGAGCGAGGTCGCGCTCTACACGGGGATCGTCGAGGCGTTCGAGGCGCGTCGCATCGAGCTCGACTACGCGACGCTCTTCACGGACATCCGCGAGTGCATCGACGAGGCGCACCGCGATGGGTCCATCCTGGACGTGGTGCTCGGGGATCTGCCGCGGTTCATCGATCGCGACCCCTTGCTCGCGCCGACGCTGCACAAGCTGCGCTCGGCGGGCAAGCGCCTCTTTTTGCTGACGAACTCGCGCTGGCCCTACACCGAGCGGATGATGACGTACCTGCTCGGCGACGCGATGCCGGAGTACCCGAGCTTCCGCCACTACTTCGATCTGATCATCGTGGCGGCGCAGAAGCCGGCGTTCTTCCAGGAGCGCAGGCCGCTGCTCGAACGGGACGGAGAGAACCTGCGCCCCGCGACGTACCCGCTCGAACGAGGCGTGATCTACGAGGGCGGCAACCTGCACGACCTCGAAGCCGCCCTCGGCATCGGCGGCGACCGGATCCTCTACGTCGGCGATCACATCTACGGCGATATTTTGAGGTCCAAGAAAGAGTCGGCCTGGCGCACGGCGATGATCATCCAGGAGATGGAAGCCGAGGTGATCGCGCACGAGATGTGCCGCGAGGAGCACCAGAAGAGCGCGGAGCTCGAGCAGCGGCGGGACGAGCTCGAAGATCAGCTCCGGTACTACCAGCAGCGGTACAAGGACCTGACGCGCAAGATCGAGGACGCGGCGCAGGCGGCGAAGAACGGGCACGCGAACGGGAGCGGGAACGGCATCTCGTACGAGGCCGAGCGAGGGAGGGCGAAGCGCGCCGTGGAGCGGATCCGCGGCATGCTGCGCGCGGTGGACGCGGAGGCGACGAAGCTCGAGCGCGAGATCGATCAGCGCTTCCACCCCTACTGGGGCTCGCTCTTGAAGGAATCGATCGAGCCGAGCAGCTTCGGCGATCAGGTCGAGGAGTTCGCCTGCATCTACACGTCGCGCGTGTCGAACATGCTCGCGTACTCGCCGCTTCAGTACTGGCGAAGCCCGCGCGATCTCATGCCGCACGAACTCTGAAAGGGTATTCCCCAAGCTGCTGCGCAGCTCGCGACGCTTGGGGCACACCCTCTGGCTTCATTGGCAGCAGCGGAAGCCCGTCGAGTAGTCGTGGTACCGCGCGTTGTGCGCGGTCGTCTTGTAGTCGCAGCCGTCGCCGTTCTGGTGCGTGTCGAGGTAGTAGCCGCCGCGGAACGTGCCCGACTTCGAGGCGGTCCACTCGTGCAGGTTGCCGACCATGTCGAAGGCGCCGTAGCTCGACTTGCACTTCTTGTGCGCGCCGCTCTTCGCGAGCGTGCCCTTCATCTGGTTGAGGCGCTCGTCGTTCATGTTCGCGAACGTGTACGCCTCCTGCGGCGGCGGGCCGCCCGCGACGCCGTAAAGCGCGTTGAACGAGGAGAAACCGCCGTCGTTGCAGACGCCGGAGACGTGATCGCTCCCGTACGGGAACGTCGTGGGCTTCTTGCCTTTGCAGGCGCCGATCCACTCGTCGTCCGCGCAGAGGCGTTTGCCCGCGTTCTTGCACGCCTCCTCGGCCTGATCGCGGCTGATGTACGCCTGCGGGACCTTGCCCTTCTTGCTCACGGCCTTCACGCGGAGGCCCGCGATGGGCTGGTACGGCGAGTGCGCCTTCGTCTTGTTCTTCCCGACGATCTCGACGACGTGCGCCTCGTACGTGTCGATGCAGTACTTGCCGGCCACGCTCACCATGCCCTCGGCGCACTTCTTCCCCTTCGCCTCCGCCTCCGAAGGCGCGGGCAAGGTCGCCGCGAGCAGCGCGACGGCCGCGAGGCCCAGAGCCGGAGGAGAGCGGAAAAAGACGAAGGGCTTCATGGCGCCATGAAGGACGAGCGAGCCACCTCGTCGACTCATACCGAAAGCTTCCGGTCGGGGCAAATGCGCCGTGGTCGCTTGGACGGGCCTCGGTTTTCGGTCAACCTCTGCCGCCCATGCAGGCGCCCCTCCCGATCGCCAAGATCCGTACGAGCCCCGAGGACTTCGTCGTCGAGGAGATCCCCGCGTACGCGCCGAGCGGCAAGGGCGAGCACCTCTACGTCACCCTGCGCAAGACGGGAAAAAACACGCTCGACGTGGTGCGTGATCTCTCCCGCGCCCTCGGCGCCGACCCGCGTAGCACGGGCTTCGCCGGGATGAAGGATCGCAACGCGATCACCACGCAGACGATCTCGATCCAGGTGCCGATCGCAGAGGACGCCGAAGCGAAGCTCGCCCAGGTGTCGCTGCCCGGCGTCGAGATCCTCGACGCGAGCCGGCACGGAAACAAGCTGAAGCCGGGTCACCTCGTGGGCAATCGGTTCACGATCACGCTGCGCGGTCTCGCGCCGGAGGACGCCGCGCGGGTCGGCGAGCGCCTCGCGGAGACGGGCCGCGTGGGGGTGCCGAACTCGTTTGGGCCGCAACGATTCGGACGCGACGGGCAGAACCCGGCGCGTGCGCTCGCGTGGCTGCGCGGCGAGGAGCGGGGGCCGCGGGATCGGCGCGAGCAGCGTTTCTTGTTCTCGGCGCTGCAGTCGATGCTGTTCAACGAGGTGCTCGCGCGGCGCGTGGCCGCCGGGACCTGGGCCGCCGTGCTGCCGGGGGACATCGCGAAGAAGCACGACTCTGGCGGGATTTTTGCCGTGCCCGCGGAGGGGCGTGATCTCGACGATGCGAAGGCGCGGGCCGAGGCCGGGGCCATCTCGCCGACGGGGCCGATGTTCGGCGCGAAGATGCGCTGGCCCGAGGGCGCACCGCGGGAAATCGAGCGCGAAGTGCTCGCCACGGTGCTGCCCGACGCGAGCCGACTCGAGGCCTTCCGCGCCCTCGGCGAGGGCACCCGACGCCCGCTGCGGCTCATGGTCGCCGACATGCTGGTGCGTCCGATTGACGCATCCGGCGGGCTCACTGTTTCTTTTGTGCTACCGAAGGGTGGCTACGCCACAACGGTCCTCGCCACCGCTTGTCAGATCGCCGATGCGACGTTCCGAGGAAGCGACGCGGAGGGTGGCGAAGAAGGCGACGAGTCCTCCTCCGAGCCTTCCGATTCCGCTTAGCGCCGCTTCGCGCCCGCTTCGAGCCTCGTCGAGAGGGCGTGTGAACCACATCAAAAGCCCGGGCTGCAACGGCCCACGACTGAAAGGCACAACCGGAAGATGAATCTCATCGAGTGGCTGCAGCGCATCATGGTCGGCTTCGGCGCTGCCTGGGTCATGTGGCTCATGATCGGGCTCTCCGTGGTGAGCATCGCGATCATCCTCGAGCGCGCCTGGTTCTTCTGGTCGCTGCGGGACGACGTGGTCGTGCTGGCGCGGGACCTGCGTAACGCGCTGAGGGACTCGATCGAGGCTGCGCAGAAGCGCATGGAGGCCTCGCCCTCGGCCGAGGCGGCCGTCGTGAAGGCGGGCCTCGTCGAGGCCGATCGCGGGCCGAAGGCGGCCGAAGAGGCGATGGCCGGCGCGCTCGCGCTCCAGCGCATGAAGCTCGAGCGGCGCCTCGCCTACCTCGGCACCCTCGGCAACAACGCTCCGTTCATCGGCCTCTTCGGCACCGTCATCGGCGTCGTCGGCGCGTTCGACGCGCTCGGCAAGGCCGCCGAGAAGCCGCTCGCGCAGGCCGCCTCCGCGGCGATGGCGCCGCAGCAGGTCATGTCGAGCATCGCCGAGGCGCTCGTCGCCACGGCCGTCGGCCTCGCGGTCGCCATCCCGGCCGTCGCCGCGAACAACTTCTTCCAGCGCATCATCCGCTCGACGGTCGCGAACACCGACGCGCTGACGCGTGTCCTGCTCGCGCATCTGCACGGCGAGAAGGAGAGCGCGCTCGAGGAGGCGGTCGAGGACATCGCCCTCGCCGTGTCCGCGAACAAGAAGGCCGAGGCGAAGCCCGCGAAGACGAACGGCGCGCAGAACAAGAAGGCCGCGAAGAAGGGCGAGGACGAGGAAGAGTCCAGCGAGGAGAACGGCTGATGGCCGCGTCGAGCTCGAACAACGAGGAGAACATGGTCGAGGGGATCAACGTCACCCCCCTCGTCGACATCACCCTCGTGCTCCTCATCATCTTCATGGTGACGGCGAAGATCATCGTGTCGCAGGCCCTGCCGCTCGACCTGCCGAAGGCCGCGTCGGGGCAAGAAGTGCAGATGGTCTTCAGCGTCGAGCTCCGCGCGAACGGAGACATGGTCATCGACGGCAAGAAGCTGCCGAACGACGACGCCGCGCTCCCGCTCGCGAAGGAGGCGCAGGCGAAGACGCCCGATCTGCGCGCCGTCATCCGCGCGGAGCAGACGGTCCAGCACGGCCGCGTGCTTCACGCGCTCGATCTCTTGAAGCGTGCCGGGATCACGAAGATCGCCTTCGGCGTGACGCCCGTGCCCGCCGAGGACGGCAAGGCGGCTCCGGCCGCGCCGCCCGTGCCCGTGACGCCGTGATAGTTTCGCTTGAACTCGAGGGGCTCCGTCAGGCCACGCGGAGCTCCACGCCCGAACCTTGGAGATGAATCGATCATGAGCTCGGCGGCGAACAGAGTCGTGATGGGGGGAGGCCCGTTCCACAACTCCGCCGAGCGCGACCGTGATCCGCTTGCGCCCGTCGTCGCGCTCGGAGATCGCGCGGCGAAGACGGGCACGGCGATCGGGCTCGTGCTCGCGCTGCTCTCCCACGGCTACGCCTCCGCGCGCGCGATGACCGCGCTCTTCGACATGCGCCGCGCGGTCGTCGAGATGCGTCAAGGTCTGCACGAGTTCTTCTGGACCGAGTACGACATCGACCTGACGCCGAAGAACGAAGACAAACCGAAGCCCGAGGAAAAACCCCCGGAGCCCGAGCCGGAGCCCGAGGCCCCGCCGCCCGTGCCCCAGCCGAAGGCCGACAAGGCGCCGGACGAAGAGGTCCCCGACAAGAACCCGGAGCCTCCGCCGCCGCCCTCGCAGGCCGCGAAGGTGCTCACGCAAGAGCCGGACGAAGAAGAGCCCGTGGACATGACGGGGCAAGGCTTCGTGAGCGGCACCGGGGAGGGGCCGGGCTACGGGATGGTGAGCGCGGCGGGGACCGGGAAGGCCCCGACGTACAACAAGTCCGCCTCGCTCGACGGGAAAGAGGGCGGCACGGGCACGGGCAAAGGCGGTCCGCCGCCCGCGCCCACGGGGCCGGACATGTCGAAGGCCGCGGGCCTCGTCGGTAGCTCCGCCTGGGATTGTCCCTTCCCGCCGGAGGCCGACGCCGAGCAGATCGATCAGGCCGTCGTGTCGATCATCGTGACGGTGCGGGGCGACGGTTCGCCGCAATCCGTGAAGGTCGTCAACGATCCCGGCTACGGCTTCGGCCGCGCCGCGCGCCTCTGCGCCCTGTCGCGGCGCTACACGCCCGCGCTCGACCGGTCCGGGACGCCGATGGTGGCCGCCACGCCGCCGATCCGCGTGCGCTTCACGCGCTGACCCACGCGCACGCGCGGGCCTCGTTTCGCACGCGGGGCCGCGATCCGCCGCGGCCGAGTCGCCGCGCTTCCTTTCCGCGCGGCGCCTCATTATCCTCCGCGGACACGTGGACGTCGCCGAACGCATCGAGAAGCTCAGCAAGGTGCCCCTGTTCGAGGGGCTCACCACCCAGGCGCTCGAGCTGATCTCGCGCGTCGCCAACGAAGAATCCCACGCGCTCGGGACGAAGATCTTCCAGCACGGAGATCCGGGCGACAAGCTCTACATCATCCTCGAAGGCAAGGTGCGCATCAGCCGCGAGGTGCCCGGCATGGGCGAGGAGGCGCTCGCGGTGCTCGGGCCTGGCTCGGTCTTCGGCGAGATGAGCCTGCTCGACGAGGCGCCGCGCTCGGCCGACGCCCGCGTCCACGAGCGCTGCCGCCTGCTCACGGTGCCCAAGGACGCCTTCGAGGACCTGCTCTTTTTGCACAAGGACCTCGCCTACGAGGTGCTCTGGAGCTTCGTCCGGATGCTGACGCAACGGCTCCGCGAGACGAACGACAAGCTCACGTTCCTCACGGTCACCGGCAAATTCTGACGGCGCCGGCGCGAGGCGCGCGCCTGGGACTTCCGTCACCGCAGCCCTGTCGTGTACTGTCTGCCCTAGACAACATGGCTGCCAAGAAACACCTCGCTCTCGCCTTCGTTCTTGCCCTTTCGGGCGTCGCCGCGGCCTGCGGCGGCGGTTCGACGCCTCCGCCCGACACCGCCAACGATCAGAAGACGGACGGGACCTCGACCGACAAGCCCGCCGATACGGGCGGCGCGACCGACGCGAAGCCCGCAGGCGACGCGAAGCCCGCCGGCGACGCGAAGCCCGCGGACACGGGCTCGGGTGGGACGGCGGCGACGCCTCCGGCCGCGGCGGGCAAGCCCTCGACGAACATCCGGCAGAGCCAGATGCTCGAGGACATCAAGAAGATCGGCCTCGCCCCGGACAAACTCGCGGATCTGCCGAAGATCGCCCTCGCGCAGAAGAAGAAGCTGATGCCGCTCTTCCAGAAGGCGCTCGGCTACAAGGACTGCAACGGCTGCCACGTCGAGGGCGACTACAAGGCCGAGACGCGCAACATCAAGATCACGCGCGGCATGTGGAAGAACTTCGTCGTCGCGCTGCGCGACGAGAAGGGCGGCGCGGTCTTCTGCGACACGTGCCACGACGGCAACGAGCACAACCTCAACCACGCCGACAAGAAGGCGCTCGAGAAGTTCATGGACGAGCAGTACGAGGACAAGCTCACGCGCGCCGACAAGAAGGACATGGAGTGCGGCACGTGCCACGGTGACCCCTTCGAGGGCGACATCATCACGAAGGTCTGGGGCATCGCGAAGAAGTAGCGCTCGCCCGGGAGCGCGGTTTTCTCCTCGCCTTTCCGCCCTCTCCACCCCTCCCCGCCCCCGCGCGGCCACCTCCCGTGGCCGGCTCCTTCTTTCGTACTAAAGAGACGCCGCATGTGCGGTGTGTTCGGCATCTATGGCCACCCCGAGGCCGCCAACATCACCTACCTCGGACTGCACGCGTTGCAGCACCGAGGTCAGGAGGCGGCGGGGATCGTCACGAGCGACGGAGAGCGGCTCACGCCGCACAGGGCGATGGGCCTCGTGCAAGCAGGGTTCTCCCCGAAGGATCTCGCGGCGCTGCGCGGCGATCGGGCGATCGGGCACGTGCGGTACTCGACCGCCGGCGGATCCCACATCCGCAACGCGCAGCCGTTCGCCGTGGACTACGCGCGCGGATCGATCGCGGTCGGGCACAACGGCAACCTGACGAACTACGAGGCGTTGCGGGATCGGCTGGAGGCGCGCGGGAGCATCTTCCAGAGCTCGAGCGACACCGAGGTGATCGTGCACCTCATCGCCGCGAGCACGCAGGCGACCGTCGAGAGCCGCGTCGCCGAGGCGCTCGGGCAAGTCGAGGGCGCGTACTCGATCCTGTTCCTCACGGAGCGCGAGCTCATCGCCGTGCGGGATCCGATGGGCTTCCGCCCGCTCTGCATGGGTCGCCTCGCGCACGGCGAGACCGAGGCGATCGTCGTCGCCAGCGAGCCGACGGCGTTCGATCTGATCGGCGCGACGTACGTGCGAGACATCGAGCCGGGCGAGATGCTGATCGTGGACGCGAACGGGACACGATCGCTCCGGCCCTTTGCGCCGCGCACACGCAAGCTCTGCATCTTCGAGCACGTGTACTTCGCTCGTCCTGACTCGCTCATCGAGGGCGCGAGCGTGTACGAGGTGCGCAAGGCGCTCGGCAGGAAGCTCGCCGAGGAGGTGCCCGTCCCGGGCGGGAGCGACACGGGGGACGTCGTCGTGGTGCCCGTGCCCGACTCCGGGGTGCCCGCCGCCGTGGGCTTCGCCGAGCGCGCCGGCGCGCCGTTCGAGATGGGCCTCATCCGCAGCCACTACGTGGGCCGGACGTTCATCGAGCCGCAGCAGTCGATCCGGCACTTCGGGGTGCGCCTGAAGCTCTCCCCGAACCGCGCGGCGCTCGCGAACAAGCGCGTCGTGATCGTGGACGACTCGATCGTCCGGGGCACGACGAGCCGGAAGATCGTGAAGATGGTGCGCGACGCCGGGGCGCGCGAGGTGCATCTCCGGATCTCGAGCCCGCCGACGCGCTGGCCCTGCTTCTACGGGATCGACACGCCGACGCGGGCCGAGCTCATCGCCGCCACGCACACCCTCGACGAGATCTGCAAGTACGTGACGGCGGACTCGCTCGGGTACTTGTCGCTCGAAGGGCTGGTCACTTCCGTGCGCAACATCGAGCAGGCGGCGTCGCAGAACCCTCCGCCCTCACCGAACAACGGGGATGCGGCCGAGAACGGATACTGCGCCGCCTGCTTCTCGGGGGTCTACCCGGTGCCGTTCTCCCCGAGCCCGAAATCGAGGCATCTGAGGCTCGTCCACGGCTAGCGCGCGCGAGGCGCGTTGACGGCGCCCGCGCATGCCGAACAATGGTCACCCCATGACGGATCGCCCCTCGAGCTCGAGCGCCGCCCCGCACGATCTGTTCGCCCAAGCGCCCGATCGGGTGTCTCTCTACGAGGTGAGCCCGCGCGACGGCCTGCAGAACGAGGCCGTGGTCGTCCCGCTCGAAGCGAAGAAGCAGCTCGTCGGCGCGCTCGTCGCGGCGGGCGTGAAACGGCTGGAGATCACGAGCTTCGTGTCGCCGAAGTGGGTGCCGCAGCTCGCGGACGCCGAGGAGCTGGCGCGCGAGATGCGCGCGCCCGAGGGCGTGACGTTCAGCGCGCTCTGCCCGAACGCGAAGGGCCTCGAGCGCGCGCTCGCCACGGGGCTCGGCGAGATCGCGGTCTTCATGAGCGCGAGCGAGACGCACAACCAGAAGAACATCAACAAGTCGATCGACCGGACGCTCGGCGTGTTCACGGAGATCGTGCCGCCGGCGATCGAGGCGGGCCTGCGCGTGCGCGGGTACGTCTCGACGGTGTGGGGATGTCCGTACGAGGGCCCGGTGTCGGCGGAGCGGAGCATCGAGATCACGAAGAAGCTCCTCGAGCTCGGCTGCTACCAGGTGTCGCTCGGCGACACGATCGGGGTCGGGACGCCGAAGCAAACGCGCGACATCGTGCTGCGATGCCTCGACGCGATGCGGGTGGATCAGTTCGCGCTGCACCTGCACGACACGCGCGGGACGGCGCTTGCGAACATCCTGGTGGGGCTCGAGCTCGGGGTGCGGGACTTCGACGCGTCGGTGGGAGGTCTCGGAGGTTGTCCGTACGCGCCGGGCGCCGCGGGCAACGTGGCGACGGAGGACCTCGTGTACATGCTGCACGGGATGGGGATCGAGACGGGGATCGACCTCGACAAACTCATCGAGGCGGGCAACGTGGCCGAGCGCGTGCTCGGGCGCCCGCTGCCGGGCAAGGTGCACAAAGCGGGCGCGTTTCGACGGCGGCCGAGCTAGCAGGTTGTCGAGAAGCGCAGCGAGCGCCTCGAAGCTAGGGAGGGCGACGCAGGAATACGCCCGTATTCCGAGGAGCCCGACCGACGATTCGAGGCGCGCAGCAAGCTCATCGGCAACCTGCTAGGGGACGATGCATCCCAGCCGCGTGAAGAACACGTGCTGCTCGCCTTCACGGTCGTCGCGGAAGAGGATGCCGACGTTGCCGTCGGGGCCGAACGTGGCGATCGGATAGATGCTGTCGCTCTTTGCGAACGTGACGCGTTGCTCGGGGCCGGAGTGCTCGAGCTCCTGGTCGAGCATGAGCGCGTAGAGCTCGTAGCCGTCGTTTTGATCGCGATCGTCGGCGTAGACGAGCAAGACGCGATCGCCGAGGGCCTTGAGGCTCGGATAACGCGAGCGGAAGGAGCCGGGGTTCGTGAGGGCCTTGGGCGCGACGAGTGTATTGCCGTCCTCGTCGACGACGGCGCCGTAGATGGCCTTGGGATTGGCCGTCTTGTCGAACCACGCGATGACGTAGCGATCCTGGTTCCAAACGACGGTGGGGTACACCGAGTCGGAGAAGCCGTCCGTGAGGGAGACGGCCTGCGAGCGCGGCGAGAGATCCTGGTTGAAGACCTGGAACTGGATGAAGTGCTGGAGCGCGTCGCCGGGCGCCCACGCGACGCCGATCGAGGAGAGGCCGGCCGCCATCTGCGGCGCTTCGTTGCCCACGTTGAAGGCCTGCGTGAGCTTGACGTTGCCGCCGATCGGCGCGCCGTCGATGGAGAGGCGCTGCGCGTAGAGGTCGAAGAGACCTTCGCGCTCGTCCTGCCACGCGACGATGAACTCCGCGCCGGTCCAGCCGAGCGAGACGTTGATCGAAAAACCCTCGGCGAAGGAGAGGCGCGTGTCGGGCAGAACCTTCGCGCCGTTCTCGTCGAGCAGCGTGAAGTACACCTCGTAGTCGCCGCTGCGGCGATCCTGCCACGCGATGCCGTACCGATCGCCGACCCACACGATCGGGCCGCCGGCGTTGTCGCCGTTCTGGAAGACGATCGGCGCCTCGGGGCCGAGCGGCAGGCCGGTCGGCGCGAGCATGTTGAGCCGCATCGAGAAGCCGTCGACGGTGCCCGTGTACGCGGCCGCGTACGAGGTGCCGCTCCACGCGAGGCCGCCGGGGCCCGCGGGCGCGATGTTGCCCGAGAGGCGGATGGGCTCGTTGAGCAGCGGGACGTACGTGGCGCCGTCGTCGACGACGCCGTTGCAGTCGTTGTCGACGCCGTCGCAGACCTCGGTGCCGCCCGGATACGCGAGCTCGCTCTTGTCGTCGCAGTCGTCGCCGCACGCGTTGGGATCCCCCGGGAGCGTGCCGGGCCGTGGGCCGCGGAAGCCGTCGCCGTCGTTGTCCCGCGTGGCGAGCTCGTACGTGCATTGCCCCGTCTTCGGCACGCACGCGTCGTCGGTGCACGGATCGTTGTCGTCGCAGTTGATCGGCGGCAGGTCGACGCAGAGGCCGCCGTTCCGCGGGACGCCCGCCTCCGCGCCCGCCGCGAGGTCGCAGTAGACGGGCTCGCAGAGGTTCTTGTGGCCGGGACAATCCGTGTCGACGAAACAAGGAGGCTGGGGCGGGCCGACGTCGAGCGGCGTGCGCGCGCCGCACCCGCTCGCCACGATCCCCGCGGCCACGAGCGATCCCGAGAGCGCGGCGAGCGAGAGTCCGATCAGGCTTCGTCCGCCGCGCGCCTTCCGCAAACGCTTCACAGGCATCCGCCGAATCCCTCGACGTCGATGGGCTCGCACACGAGGCCGGACGGGCAGTCGTCGTTGCCGCTGAGCGGGCAGAGCTTCACGCACTGCGTGCCGGAGCCGGTCACGACGCAAGCGAACCCCGCCGCGCACCAGAGGCCCGTGTTGCTGCCGCACGGATCGCCCTGCACGCCGGAGCCCGCGGGCGCGCAGAACGCGCCGTAGACCTCCTGGCCGCAGGGTTCGTCCGGGTACGAGACGAAGATGAAGCACCCCTCGCCGGGGAAGCAGCCGCTGTTCAGTTGATCGAAGGGATCACACTGGAAGTCTTCGATCGGCGCCGGCGTGGAGGGGCAGCCGGGATCGATGTATTCGTCGAACGCGTCCTTGCCCGCGTCCCAGATGGGACCCGTCGTGGTGCTGCTCGACGAATCCCCGCCCTCGCCGCCGCCCCCGCCCTGGCCCTCGGTCTCTCGCACGATCGAGCTGCCGCACCCGCCGAGACCCGCGGCCGGGACGATGAGGCCAAGCGCGGCGGCCACCAAGATAAGCCGCTTCTGCATGCCGGAAGGGTAACCGAATTTTCCCGCGCGCGCCGCGAGGACGAGGCGTCTTCGGCGCAGAAAAGATCACTTGCGGGAGATGGTGACCTTCTTGATGACGGGCGCGTTCTCCGGCTTCTCGCGGGTCACGGGAACGGAGGCGATCTTGTGCACGACGTCGACGGGCGCGCATTCGCCGAAGATCGTGTAGCCGCCGTCGAGGTGGAAGGCCGCCTCGTCCGTGATGAAGAACTGCGCGCTGTTCGTGTTCGGCCCGCGGTTTGCCATGCACAGGAGCCCGGGACGATCGTGGTTCGCGTCCTCCCAGACCTCGTCCGGGATGACGTACCCGGCCTCGCCCGTGCCGTTCTTCTTCGCGTCGCCGCCCTGGATCATGAAGCCCTTGATGATGCGGTGGAAGATGGTGCCGTCGTAGGCCGGCTTCTTCTCCCACTTGCCCTCGGGCGTCTTCCACGGGCGAACGCCGCGCGCGAGGCCGACGAAGTTGGCGACGGTGATGGGCGCCTTGTCCTCGAAGAGCGTGCACTCGAGGCTCCCGAGATCCGTCTCGATCGTGGCCACGAGGGTCTTGCCGGCGGGCAGGCCCTTCGTGGCGTCGGCGAGGGTCCACTTGCCCTTGACCGGGTCGTCCTCGCTCGGCTTGACCTCGGCGACGGGCTTGGCCGAGACCTTCTTCTTCGTGGGCTTCGGCATCTGGATGCGAGGCCGGGACGTCTTCTCGGGCTGGCCGGGGGCGTCCTTGTTGCTCTGGATCATCCCATCGGTCTTGCGCTCGGGGGCCGCCGTGGGCTCGGGCGGGCTCGACTCGCAGCCGCTCGCGAGGGCGGTGACGACCAGGGCAGAAGCCGCGGCGAAGGCGGCGAAACGAGGACCTTGGATCGAGGGAAGTTTCATAGGAGGTCTTTCCCTTGCGGCGAGGCGCGGCGAAGGTCAAGCGCGGGCGCGCATCGTGCTACGAAGGGGCGCGAGCCATGCCCGTCACGAAGCTCCCCATCGCCCTGTCGCTCGGGTTTCTGGTCATCGCCTGCGAGCCGCGCGTCGAGGAGCCGGTACCGCCCTCACGAGACGCGCGCCCCGAGCCGATCGGGCAAGAGGCCCAGGCCTCGGAGAATCGCCCCTCGAAGGCGCGGTGCATCCACCCGACCGAGGACAAACCCAAGCGCACGCTCGCGCGGACGGGCCCCGATCCGGCGTGCCCGCCCGACGATCTCGCGAAGCCGCTTCTGCTGCGCGAGGGCAAGGTGGTGTTCGCCGACGCGAAGGACGAGGCGGTCACCGTGGAGATCGCGCAGCGGGATCAAGAGCGCGCCCGCGGGCTCATGTACCGCAAGGAGATGGCCGAGGAGCGCGGGATGATCTTCGTCTTCGAGCGGCGCGAGGTGCACCAGTTCTGGATGCACAACACGTGCATCCCGCTCGACATGCTGTTCGTCGACGACGACGGGACGATCGTGGGGATCGAGGAGAACACGCCGACGATGAACGACTCGACGTTCTCGGTCCCCTGCGCGTCGCGTTACGTGATCGAGGTGAACGCGGGGTACTGCCGGCGGCACGGGGTGCGCGCCGGCCAGAAGGTTCGTCTCGAAGGGATCTGAAGGCCCGTCAGGGGCACATGTACGTCGCGGCGTCGCAGTCGACCGGGCAACCGACGCACACGACGCAGTCCTGATACGCGACCAAGTCATCGATGCCGGCCGAGTAGGTCGACGCGCAGTTATCGACGCACACGTCGTCCCCGTCCAGGCAGTTGCCGATGCAGGTTGCGAGGTTCAAGCAGCTCGTGTTCGCGTTGCACGCGTTGTACACGCCGACGCAGCTCCCGGTCGTCGAGGCGCAGTCGGCGCAGTCGCTACAGACGCCCTTGTTGTCACACGCGCTCGAGCCGCCGCTTCCGCTGCTGCTACTGCTGCTGCTACTGCTGCTGCTGCCGCCGCCGCCGCCGCTGCTCGAGCTCGATCCGGGTCCTGGGCCACCCCAGTCGTCGCCTCCCTCGCCGCCGCTGCCGCCAAACCCGCCGCCGGTCGAGCCTTTGGCGCAAGCGAACAGGGAGAGCGCGAGAAACGAGCAAGCGACGGCGAAGATCGAACGCGCGGACATCATGAATCCTCCTGCCGCGCGATGGGGCGCGGCGCCGGGGTATCGACGAGCCATCGTCGCACGAATTCGAGGAAAAAAGGACGGAGGGGCGAGGCGCGCGACGGCTTTCGAGACGAGAGTGAGGCGCGAGCCTTGGCACGCTTTTGTTGGTTTCGGTATACGAGGAATGCGTGGCTGCTTTCGTCGTTCCACATGAGCCAGTCCCTCCCGTCGACGTGCTGAAAGACGGGCTCGTCGCGCTCGCGGAGAAGGCGCGCGTGAAGGTGCGCCCGAACGATCTCGAGGCCCGCGATCCGCGCTTCATCGCGCGCGCGATGCCGCTGCTCGGTCTGCTCTACGATCACTACTTCCGCGCGGAGACCGAGCTCGAAGCGCCGTTCGCTCCCGGGCCCGCGCTCGTGGTCGGCAACCACAACGCGATGACCGGAACGCCGGACATGTTCTGTCACATGCTCGCGTTCTGGAGGCTTTACTCGCCCGATCGGATCTCGTACGGGCTCATGCACGACGTGCCGTTCCGCTTCCCCGGCGCGGGCGCGTGGCTGAACGGAGCCGGCGCGATCGCGGCGAGCCCCGAGAACGCGGCGCGCGCGCTCGATCGAGGCGCGGCGGTGCTCGTGTTCCCGGGCGGCGACATCGACGCGTGCAAGCCGTTCTCGCGCAGGTACGAGATCGAGTTCGGCAAGCGCCGCGGCTTCGTGCGCACGGCGCTGCGCCACCAGGTGCCGATCGTGCCGGTGGTGAGCGTGGGCGCGCATCACTCGCTCTACATCTGGACCGACGGGCGGCGCATCGCGGAGGCGCTCCGTCTGCCGCTGCTCGCGCGATCGAACGTGGCGCCGCTCGGCGTGGCGCTGCCGTGGGGCCTCATCGCGGGCATCCCGCTGCCGCACCTGCCGCCGCCCGTGAAGATCCACACGCGGATCCTCGCGCCGATCCACCCCGATCTGCCGCCCTCCGCGGCCGACGATCCCGAGGCGGTGGAGGCTCTTTTCGAACGCGTGCGGAGCGCGATGCAGCGGACGATGAACGATCTGAAGCAACAAGGTCGCCACGGCCTGTTTCCGGCCTCATGAAGGCGCTCGGACTGCTCGTCACGCTCGCGCTCGCGGCCGTCGCGTCCCCGGCGGGCGCCGTCGCCGTGGGCGGCGCGACGCCGCCGCCGGTGGTGCACGAGGACTACCTGATCGTGAGCCACGACGAGGCGAGCGGGCGCGAGCACGTGCTCTTCGCCGCGCGCCTCGCACCCGCCGCGCCGCGCGTGCTCGTCGGCCTGCCGACGCCGAGCGCGCCGACGATCGAGCCGCTCCCCAAGCTCGATCTCGCGGCGCTCGTGCACGCGCTCGTCGAGCCGTACGAGCGGCGCACCCGCGGCCGCGCGCCCGCGCCGCCCGTGGCGTGGGTGATGGATCGCTCGACGCTGTCGAGCTTCGTCGTCGGCCCCTCCGCGAGCGAGCAGCCGTTCGACGCGGCGTGGACGAAGAGCTACGCGGATCGCAATTTTTCGTTCGCCGTGCTCGACGTGGTCACGCCGCCGGGCGGGTGGCTCGAGATCATGACGCCGGCCGCGCACGTCTCGTTCGACGCGCCGCGCTTGATCGTCGCGCGCCGCGAGCCGCCGCGCGCGGAGCCTCCGCAGGACGACGCACAGGAAGGCGCGGCGCTCCCGCTCGAGGTGGAGTCCGTGAAGGCCGAGCCGAAGGTCGTCGCGCCGAAGAGCGAGGTGATCGCGCGTGTCCTCCGCGCGCGCAGCGGTCCCTTGCTCGACTGCTACGAGCGGTTCCTGGAGCGCCGCCCCGGCGAGGCCACGAAGGTGACGATCGAGGCTTCGATCCGGCCGAAGGGCGACACGGCGTCGCTGCGATCCCCGAGCGGGAAGGGCGACGATGCGACGAGCGAGCTCGCGACGTGCGTCACGCAGATCCTGCGCGCGCGGCAGTTCCCGCGGACGGACGAGGGATGGAAGTTCTCCGCGGAGCTCGCGTTCAAACCGCCGCGCACGCCCGCGCGCCGCACGCACGTCGTGCTCGTCGGGCCCTCGCGCTACGTGTGGCGCGAGCCGCCCGCGTCGGCGCGGCTGCTGCACGATTTCGAGGCGAAGCCGGAGGACGTCGCGCGCGCCATGACGCCCGAGCTCCGCCGCGCGCTCGCGCTCCCCGAAGGAAAACGCCTGTGGGTCTCGCACTGGCTCGACCGGGACGTGCGCCGCGCGCTCGCCGAAGATGCGCTCTTCGATCGGGAGGATCTGCCCGCGGACGGCGCGCCCGGTACGCTCTCGGCCCGCGCGGAAAAGCCCGAAGTTCGTCCCACGACGGAAGCCGCACGCGAGACGCCACGCGCTCGTTCCCGCTCGAAGCGCGCGCGGACCACCGTCGCAGCCGCGGCAGCCGCAGCCCTCGCACTCACGGTCGCCCTCGCCCTCTGGCTCGCGCGGGACGAACACCCCTCGGCGTGAAGCGCCTTGCCCCTTGCGCTCGCCCGCGCCGGCATCCATGGATTTCCGCGGAGGTGTCCATGAACGTCGTGATCAAGTACTGCCACGTCTGAAACTACAAGCCCCGGGCCGTGAGTTTCGCGGCCGCCATCAAGGACGCGTTCGACGTCGACAGCAAGCTCGAGATCGGAAAGCCCAGTCAGTTCGACGTGATCGTCGACGGCGAGTTGATCTTCTCGAAGCAGTCGGCAGGTCGCTTTCCGGAGCTGCAGGAGGTGCTCGACGCCATGTCGAAGCGCGCCGCCGGTTGACCGCGGCGAGCGACAAACGGGCCGCGGCTTGACGGCCGTGCGTCGATGAGGTCCCCTATCCAGGATGCGCCGCTCCCTCGCGCTTCCCTTCCCTGCCCTGCTCCTCGCGCTCGCCGCCGGGTGCAGCGACCCCGACACCTTCGTCCCGGATATCCCCGGGTTCAGCGGTCCGGCGGGCGTCGTCGAAGGAACGCTGACCTATTCGGGCCCGCCGCCCTGCACGGAGGGCGGCCGGGTCGTCGGCGCGGCCGTCGTGCTCGCATTCGACAAGCGCCTCCTGCCGCCGCCCTCGGGCCTCGGCACCGGCGCCGCGAGCCTCGACGCGATCCCGGGCGACGTGCTCTTCGGAAGCATCCGCGACAAACTCGTCTTCGACAAGGACGGCAAGCTCCGCTGCCCCGACGCTTCGGCCCCGAACGTCACCGCGAGCGGGACGTGGACGATCGCGCCGCTGTCCGGCGGGACGTACCAGTTCCGCGGGTTCTACGATCGCGACGGCGACTTCAACCCGGCCTTCTCGATCTCGAACCTGCCGACAGCAGGCGACGTGGGCGGCGGCGCGATCGACAACGCCGCCGAGGTGCTCATGGGCGCCGCGCCGAAGTACACGGAGGTCAACGTCGGCGAGCCCGACGGCAAAGGCAACCTCGTGATCCCGCCCGTCGGCGTGCGCGTGCTCGGCGTCGGCGTGACGCTCGGGCAGGTGCTCCCGCTCGAACGCCCCGTGTTCTACCCGTCGGACGTGACCGACAGCGTCGCGGGCAACAAGGATCCACGCAAGGTCGTGGTGCCGTCGGACTTCGAGTTCGCGACGTTCCCCCCAAACGACTCGTCCTTGATCCGCATCACGTTCACAGCCGGCGTCGATCCGACCGAAGTCGACGCAGCCGCACTGACGCCGTTTTTCCTGCCCGTGAAGGATCCGGCCCCGACCATCTACATGGCCGTCGAGGACGTGAACGGCGACGGCCAGCTCACGAACGAAGACCACGTGGTCGAGTCGGTGAACGTGCCGCAGCTCTACCCGACGTCGGTCTTCTCGAAGATCAACGCGACGAGGCTCTCGAAGGACAAACGCATCGAGACGCAAGCGCGGCCGCGCGTGATCATGCAAGGGATCACGCTCTACAAGAACCTTCTGCTCACGGTGACGAAGCTACCGCCCGCGATGCCGGATCCGATGAACCCGCCCTTCCAGTCGGCCGAGCCCGAGGTGACCGTCGCAGTGCGGCCGGCCGCGATCTGCATCGATCCAGTCGACGCATCGAAGAAGGGCGTATTCGTCCTGAGCCGCAAGACAGCCGCAGACGGGACAGCGATCATCGCCGACGAGGAGGCGTTGAAAGCGAGCCTCGCAGCACGCTTCGGGCGCCCCTTCGACATCGCCTACGGCTGTCTGCCGGAAGGGCAGTACTCGATGAACCTCGTCTACCCGACAGGGCAGGCGTGGAGCGTGCCAAACGAGGCCGGCGTATGCGCCCTCGCCGAGCCACAAACGTCCGACGGCAAGACGTGCAAAGCCGTGACGAACGACCGCCCGCGGCTCGTGTCGCAGGACGCGATGCTCGTCGTGGGCGCGCCAAAGGACGCCGCCTACTGCAAGGCGAACCCGACGCCGGCGGCCTGCACCGCGCTCTGAGGCGTAACGCCGGGGTTTCACCCCGGACCCGACCAGGGGCTCTTCGCCCCTGGACCCGAACCAGGGCAAGCCCTGGACCTCTGGTGCATCGACCGCGATGCGGTCGATGCAAGGATTCGTGGGCTGCGCCTCAGCCCCACCAGTACGATAGTTTGGCCAGCAACGTTTCCTCGGAGGCGCGCGGGCCGAGCCATCCGAAGTCGAAGCCAGCGCCGCGTCGGCCAAGCGGCGCGCGTCCGTCGCCCTGCGCGTGCGTGTAGACGAGGAAGAGCGTCGAGCCGAGCCGGTACTCCCAGCGCAAGACGACGTTCGCGTTGATCGATCCGCCCTCCCAGTCCGGATCTTCGTCGAGCGGTGATCCGAACGGCGAGAGCTTGGCGAGGCGCGCGACCTGCCCCGGTCCACGCGTCTTCGAGAGCGTGAAGCCATCGAAGCTCTGCGCCTCGAGGAAGGCCTGCGCATAGGCCTGGAGCGACAGCCGCGGCGTGAACGTGTACGTCGCGCGCATCGTGAGCCCAAGGCTCTGCGCCCGCAGCCGGCCGAAGACGTGACCCGCGCCGATCGTCGTGACGAACCGCGGCTCGCCGCGCGTGTATTGGAAGGCCGGGATCAGGTCGAGATCGAGCTGCGGCAGGAGGCGCAGCGACAAACGTCCGTCTCCCTGCACGTTGATGCCGGTCTCGATACCCTGCACCATCACCCACGCCTCGCCGTTCACGAGGCGCCGGCCGTCGGTCGCGACCCAGAGCTCGCCGCCGAAGAGGGCCGCGCGCTCGAGCGCCGTGCCATCGCCGACCTCGCGATCGTCGTAACGCGAGGGTTTGGCGTGGATGGCGGCCCAGCTCTCCCAGAAGTTCGCCCAGCGCGTGTAGTTGCCGAGCACGACCATGCGCTCCTGCGTGAGCCAGTCGAGCGTGTCGCGCTCGAACACGTCGACGAACGTCCTCGTCTCCAGCGTGACCCACCACGGATCGAGCGTCCGGTAGGCGACGGACCCGGTGAACGCGTGGAGGTTCTGCCGCTGCATGTAGCCGACGTCGTTGTAGTCGACCTTGCGGCCATGCCCGGCGTACCTCGCGTCGAACGTCCAGTGCTTGCCGCCCTCCTTCGCGACGCGCGCCTGCACCGCAGGGCCAATGTCGCCGGAGGAGATGACGGTGCCGTCGCGCAGGGTGCGCGGCGGGCCGTCGTGCACGAGAGAGGCAATGGCCTGTCCGCTGATCACGTACTCGCCGCCAGGCGAACGCCAGCGGCCATCGACGCCGGCGACGTAGGCGTCGTGGAAGCAACGCGCGCCGTGCGCGACGAGTTGTTCCTTCGGACAAAGCACGCGCGTTTGACGGCTGCCGGGCGTGGCCTCGACGGTCGGGTACACGTTCGGCGTCTCGAAGCGGCTCTTCGCCGTCGCCATGAAGCCGAGCGAGGCGCGCGGGCCGAAATCCTTGCGCAGGCGAAGAACCTTGAACGCAGCGAGCGGCTCGGCGACACGCGAGGCGAAGCTGCCGTCTCCGCGCTTCACATCGACGAGGACGGGCGCAGTGACACCGAGCAGTTCGAACGCCGACACACCCTCCGCAAGCTCGCCCGAGAGCTTCGCCGCGGCGTACACCGTGGCCGGCGACGAGGATCCCGCGGTCTCCTCGTCGTCACGCACGGCCGGCATGCCCGGCGCGCGGCCGAGCCTGCGCGTGTAGACGAGCTGGAAGGGCGTCGCGAGGTTGTCCGCGCCTTCTAGAAAAAACGGCCTGCGTTCCGGGAAAAACTGCTCGAAGTTGCTGAGGTTGAGGACGACCTGATCGGCCTCGACCTGGCCGAAGTCCGGGAAGATCGTGGCGTCGAGCGTGAGGCTCTGCGAAGGATGCCACTTGAGATCGAGCCCCGCCGAGCCCGCGGGGAAGACGCCCGCGCCGCGGATCTCGGCCTCGCTCTCGCTGTAGCGGAGCGCGCCGACCACGAAGGGACGGAGTTCGAGCGCGCCCTTCGGCCGGAGGCCCGAGAGGCCGTCGAGCTTGCCGTACCGCGACACCTCGCCGCCCGCGTCGCGAGGGATGAACGTCCACTCGTCGACCTCCTGCAGCATCGACACGCGACGCCGCACCTGCAGGCCGAAGCTCTGCGAGGGCAGATCGCGGAAGCGCAAGATGCGGAGCGGAATCTTGAACTCGGCCGACCATCCGTGCGGCGTGCGCGCAGTGCGCGCGTCCCAGATCTCGTCCCACTCGCGCGAGAGCTCGGTGTCGTTGAAGCGAAGCGCGTCGGAGAGGACGCCTGCCGCGTTGACCTCGAACTCGAGCGCGCTCCGGCCGTCGCCGCGCGTGTCGAGCGTGACCGTGACGGCGTCGGCCTCGACCTGCCTGTCACGGCGCGTGAGGCGCGCGATGATCTCGTCGTCGGTCTGTTCGCAGTCGATGCCGACGTAGACGGCCTCGTCGTCGTACACGACGCGCACGAGCGTGCGGTAGCGCGGCTTGTCGCCGGGCGTGGGGAGCTTCTGCGTGAAGGCGTCGCTGCCCTTGGCCCGCTTCCAGGTGAGCTCGTCGAGGCGGCCGTCGAGGACCGGTGGCGTGGGGACGCGCGTCGCGGTGAGGTGCGGCGTGGCCAGCTGGGTGGTCACCGCGAGGAGCGCGGGCAAAAGAGACATGACGGGAGATGGACGCCGAGCGTATCACCGCGTGACGCGCGGACGGATGGAAGCGCGCGGCGAGCCGGTTCCCGTCAGAAGACGTCGTCGACCGCGGCCACCGTCTGCGCGATGTCGTGCGTCGGCGCGTAGCCGAGATCGTTTCGCGCGCGCACGTCGTCGACCATGCACACGTAGCGGATGTGATCGATCTCGGGCGCGGGGAACGAGGTGGCCCGGTACTGCCAGAGCTTACGGACGACGCCCTGCGCGACGCCGTGGGGGATGGCGACGCGCGTGCGCCCGGTCATCCGGACGAGGCGCGACAAGGGCAGCGGCGGGGGGCCCGCGATGTTGTAGATGCCGCGCGCGCCGGGCATGAGCGCACGAGCGATGGCGCTGACGACGTCGTCCTGGTGGATGACCTGCACCATCGGATCGAAGCCGAGCAGCGTGGGGATGACAGGCAAGCGCAGGTAGTTCGACGGCGCGTTGCGGACGGCGCCGAGGATGTGCACGGGCCGCAGGATCACGGTCTCGGTGCGCGGCCTCTTCCAGAAGAACGACTGCGCGAGCATGTCGACCTCGATGAGGTCGCGGATCTCGCTGAACGAGGCGCCGCCGAGCAGCGGCGCGTCCTCCGAGAGGAACTGGGGGTTGTCCGGACGAGGGCCGTAGACGTTGGCGCTCGAGAGCACGACGAGCTTCGGGATGTCGTAGTGCGCGACGTACTCGAGCAGGCGCTGCAGGCCGACGACGTTCCAACTGTGGTGCTCGGCCTGGCTCTGCCGCGGATCGTGCATGACGCCGAGGTGCACGACCGCGGCGAGGCGCTCGTGGCGGAAGACGTCCTGCGTCTTCTTGCGGCGGATGTCGAGCTGGTGGTGGACGATGTCCTTTGGTTTGCCCTCAAACGATCGTCGATCGATGCCGATCACCGGCCGCTCGCGGTGCAGGTGCCGAGCGAGCCTGCGCCCGAGCCGCCCGCAGATGCCCGTGATGAGCACCGGCAGATGCGAACGATCACTCTCCACGCTCGGCTCGCGCGCAGGATCTCCCTCCACGCTCACGCTCGCCCTGCGCGGCGGCCGCATCGTGAGCCGCGGCGCGACACGCGTCGCCTCGCCTCCCCCGTTCGTTACACGCATCCCCCCGACCCCCGACGCACACCGTGAAGCTCGCGAGCACGTCACGTCAAGCACTTCGCGTCGTGCTGCGATGGCCTCGGTTTGCTACGTTCGAGTGCATGCTGGATGGAGCAGCGCGCACGCTCGGCAGGCTCTCGACCTTCACGACGCGCGAGGCCCTGCCCATCGCGCGCTCGGCGTTTGGCGTCGCCCAAGACGGAATCGACGAGCTCGGCATCAAGCTGCTCGGCCGCGACTTCGAGGAGCGCCTGCGTCGCGTGCCGATCCCCTTGGGCGGCGGCGGCGTCGACCCCTTCGGGCTCGATCCTTCATGGGCGAAGTACGCGATCGGCGGCGCGGCGTTTTTCCACCGGTTCTACTTCCGCACCATCGTCAGCGGCATCGAGCGCGTGCCCGCGTCGCGTGTCCTGCTCATCGCGAACCACTCGGGACAGATCCCGATGGACGGCGTGATCATCGCGGCGTCGATGTTCCTCGACGCGGAGCCGCCGCGCATCGTGCGGAGCATGGTGGAGAAGTGGTCGCAGACGCTCCCGTTCGTCTCGACGTTCTTCTCGCGCGTCGGGCAGGTCGTGGGCGTGCCGGAGAACGCGCGGCGGCTGCTCGAGCTCGGCGAGGCGATCCTCGTGTTCCCCGAAGGCGTGCGTGGCGTGACGAAGACGTTCGCCGAGCGCTACAAGCTCACGGACTTCGGGCTCGGCTTCATGCGCCTGGCGCTCGAGACGAACACGCCGATCGTGCCCGTCGCCGTCATCGGCGCCGAGGAGCAGTACGTCTCGATCGGCAACCTCCGCCGCGTGGCGAAGACGCTGCACTTGCCGAGCTTCCCGATCCTGCCGCAGCTCCTCTTGCCGGGCGGGGCCCTCCCCTTGCCGACGCGCTACAGGCTCACGTTCGGCGAGCCCATGCGCTTCGACGGCGATCCCGACGACGACGACGCGATCATCGAGGAGAAGGTCCTCCGCGTGAAGGCGACCATCCAGTCGATGCTGAACCGCGGGCTGAAGGAGCGGAAGTCGGTCTTCTGGTGAGGCGGGGGCGGCGGGACCGCCCCCTCGTCCTCCTCAGGATTCGTCGTCGAGAAGCTCGGCCTCTTCGAGCTCCTCGCCCGCAGCAGGCTGCGCGGCGGGCTGCTGCGCCTGCTGCGCGTAGGCCTGCTGCTGCTGCGCGTAGGCCTGCTGCTGCGCGTAGTACGCCGCGTACGCCTGCTGCTGCGCGTACGCCTCCTCCGGCGTCTGCGCGGGCTGCTGCTGCTGCGCGTAGGCCTGCTGCTGCGCGTAGTACGCCGCGTACGCCTGCTGCTGCGCGTACGCCTCTTCCGGCGTCTGCGCGGGCTGCTGCGCGTACGCTTGCGGCTGCTGCGCATGCGGGTCCACGTAGGCAGGCTGCGCGGGCGGCTCGGCCTGGACGTACGCCGGCGGCGCAGCGACCATCGGTGGAACCGCAGGCAACGCCGCCGCGGGCGCGAGGGGCGTCGGCTCGGCGTCCGTCGGGGCGTGCCACGCCGGAGGCGTCGACGGCGTCGCGACTGCAGGCGGCGGCGCGGACGGCGTGGGGACCGCACCAGGCGGCGGCACCGACGGAGCAGCATATGCAGGCGGCGGAGGCGTGGACGTACGAGCGTACGCGGGCGGCGGCGCGGAGGGCCCTGCACCGGCAGGCGGCGGCGCGGAGGGCCCTGCACCGGCGGTCGGCGGCACGGAGGCCATCGCCGGGCGCGGCGGCGTGCGCTTGAGCTTGCCGGTCTTGGCACGCTCGAGGCCCGCAGTCGCCTCGGCATCGCCTGCCTTCATGCGCAGCACGCGCCGCCAGGCATCGGCAGCCTCGCGCGCGTCGCCGAGCTCTTCCTCCCACAGCCGCGCGACCTTGCGCGCGAGCTCGGCGCGGACCGCGGGATCACGGCCGCGGAGGATCTGATCCTCGAAGAGCTGGATCATGCCGCGGTGATCACCGAGCTCGGTGAGGAGGTTCGAGAGCTCGTTCATCACGTCCTGATCGGCAGGCGACAGGTCGTGGAGCTTCTTGAAGTCGACGCCGGCGCCCTTCTTGTCGTTCAGCGCGTCGCGGCGGAGGCGCGCGCGGCGCTGCAGGAGCTTGCGGACGAGCGGGCCATCGAAGACCTCTTCGAGCGCGCGCGTGAGCGTGGCCTCGACGCGCGGCAGATCGCCGAGCTCGCGGCCCAGCGTTTCGAGCGCGTCGAGCGAAGCGTCGTCCACATGCGTGACGAGCGCGTCGCCGAGCCACTTGAAGGCGCGCTCGACGTCGCCGAGCGCCCGATGCGCGATCGTCGCGGCGCGCCGGAGGAGCGCGCTCTTCGTGCGCCCACCGTCACGCGAACCCTGTCCGCCGCCGGCGAGCGCCTCTGCCAGGATGCGGCGCAGGCCCGTGCCACCCGAGCGCTCGTCGCCCGCGCCGGCCGCCGCTTCGAGCGCGCCGAGCGTCTCTTCCTGAACGCCCGCGCTGAGCGCGAGCTCGAAGAAGCTGCGCGCGCGATCGTTCGCGCCGCGCTCGGCCGCGACCTGCGCCGCGCGCGCGAGCGCCGTGAGCCGATCCGCGGGCAAACGGCATCGACCGACCTGACGCTCGTACACGTCGATGAGCTGCGTGACGTCGGGCGCGAGCGCCGCGAGCCGCGCGAGCAAGGGCTCGATCTCGCCCGGCGCGACGCTGGTCAGCGCGCCCTCGCCGTGCTGGATGGCCTCGCTCGCGGGCACGGAGGCGGCGATCTGCACCTCGGCCTGCCGCACCATCTCCGCCGCGCGGGCCGGGCCCGAGACGTCCTTCGCGAGCAGGTCGTGTGCGACGCCGAGGGCGTCGAGATCCTTCAGCTTGATCGCGAGCTGCTCGAGCCGCTCGGCGAGCGCGCGATCGGCGCCGCGTGAACGCGCGAGCTCCATGGCCACGCGCGCCGCGTCCGCGTCGCGCCCGACCTCGATGAACCGTTCGAACGCGCCGCGGAGCGCCTCGTTCCGCGCCGGGCCCGAGCCCGACTCGTTCCACGAGACGAGCTTCGTCGCGACGAGCCCCTTCCACCCGAGTTTGTCGCCGAGCTCGACGTACGCGCGCCGGCACGGCTCGTCGCCCGTCTCGGCGACCTTGTCGAGCGCCGCGAGCGCCTCGTCGCCACGGCCGAGTTTGTCGAAGAGGATGTCCGCGACCCTCCGGGTCATGCGGGACAGCTCCTCCTCGTCGCCCTCGACCTCGATGAGGATCTGCAGGAAGTGCGCGACGCGCGGCCAGTCCTCGACCTCGGCGCACAGCCGCTCGAGCCGCCCGATCGCGTCGAAGTCCTCCGAGTCGGCCGCGTGCACGATCTCGAGGGCGCGAATCGCGCCGCGCGGATCGGAGAGGCGGGACTCGTAGATCTGCGCGAGGCGCTGCGCGAGCTCGACCTTCTGCTCGCCCTCGGCGAGGACGACCTCGCGTTCGAGCGCCGCGGCCGCGCCTTGCGGGTTGTTCCGTCGCTCTTCGAGGTTCGCGATCGCCGCGAGCGCGACGCGGCTCTTCGAATCGAGCGACTTCAGGATCCCCTCGTACCGCTCGATCGCGCCGTCCACGTCGTCGAGCCCCTCGGCCAGGATGCTCGCCTCGCGCAGCGCGTGGTTCAGCTTGTCGGCCGGCGCCTTCGTGATCGCGCCGAGCCTGCGGAGCAGCTCCACACACTCCTGGTGATCGCCGCGCTGCGCCGCGTCCTCGACGAGCAGCGCGAGCGCGCCCTCGTCGTCGCCGTCGGACAGCACGAGCAAGAGGCTCTCGCGCGCGCCCTCGTTGTCGCCGAGCGAGCGCTGCACCTCGGCTGCCGCGCGCCGCGAGCCCACGCGCTTGCCACGATCGGAGAGTTTTTCCGCGCGCCCGAGGAGCAGGTGCACGAGGTCCGGCAGCCGCCCGGCCGCGCGGTACTGCTCCTCCAGCGCCTGCACGTACGCGTCGTTCGTCGGATCGATCTCGGAGGCGCGCTCGAGGCGGATCATCGCGCCCGGCGCGTCGCCCGCCTTGAGGAAGAGATCCGCCGCCTGCGCGAGCAGCGTCGCTTGTTGCTTGCCGTCCGCGAGCTCGGCGCGCTGCTCGATCGCGTTCGCCGCGTCGGACATGCGGCCCGCGGCCGTGTACGCTTTCTCGGCCTGCTCCCAGATCTTCGCCTGCTTGCCGAGCTCGGCGGCCTCGGCGAACGCGTCGCCCGCGGCGCCCGGATCGTTCAGCTTGTTCCTGAGATCGCCGAGCTTCTGCAGGAGCGCGGCGCGCGTGTTCGGGTCCGTGAACCCGGTCATGTTGTCCGCGATCGCCTGCGCCGCGAGGTCGAGCCGCTCGCCCTTCTCGTAGAGCTTGACGGCCGTGTTCACGGCCTGCTCGTCCTCGGGCATGAGCGACGCGATCCGCGTCCACACCTCGGCCGCTGCGACCGGATCCTTGCGCTTCGTCTCGTGCAGGCTCGCGAGCTTCTTCTCGATCGCGAGCTTCTGCTCGGTGTCGGGCGTGCTCATCGCGTCCTGCTCGAGCACGGTCGCGAGGTCGTCCCACTTCGTCGCGCGCTCGAGCAACCTGCGGAGCTGATCGCGCGCCTGCTCGTCGCCGCGATCGATCTGGCAGAGCTGCTTCCACGCGGCGATCGCCGTGTCGATGTCGCGCAGCTGCGACTCGCACATGCCGGCCACGTCGCGGAGCTGGGCCTTGCGCGTCTCGGGCGACACCGTGGGCACGCGCGACGCCGCGAGCAGCACGTCGCGGAGATCCGCGAACATGCGCTTCTGCCGCAGGTACTCCTCGACCCACGAGAGCGCCTCGGAGTTCGCCGGATCGATCTTCAGCGCCTCGCGGTACTTCGTGTACGCCTGCGGCTTCTTGCCCTTCTGCGCCTCGGCCGAGGCCTCCTCCAGGAGCGCGTGCACGTCGCCCGCCGGCTGCGCTTGCATCGCGACGACCGAAGGCGAGGGCCCGCGCGCCTCGGGCGCAGCTCCGAACGAGGGCTGCGCGGCAGGCGCGGCAGGCGCGGCGGCAGCCGGCTGCGCGGCAGGCGCGGCCGGGGGCGGTTGCGACGGCTGCGCGACCGCGGCGGGCTGCACGGCGGGCTGCGCGGCGGGCGCAGGCTGCGCGGGTTGCGCGGACTGCGGCGCGGCTGCTTGCGCCGCGGGCATCGGCGGCGGCGGGGGCTGCGCATTGCCCACCTTCATCCGCGCCACGTTCGCCATGAACCCGTTCGGGTTCGCCTTCAGGTACGCCGCGTACTGCGGACCGAGCTCGCCCGTGCGGCCGAGCAGCGCCCCGAAGTGATCCGCGAGCTGCATCGCGCGATCGTGCCCCGGCGACGCGCCGAGCGCCGACAGCGAGTACGACAGCCCGTACTCCCCGTCGTACGTCTCCGCGAGCTGCACGAAGATCCCGGCGGCCTCGTCGCGCTCCGGCTGCGGCACGTTCTCGCCCGCGTTGATGCGCTCGAGCACGCTCACGCCGAGCTCCTGCGTGAGCGCGACGTCGGTCGGACGCACCGCGCGCGCCGAGCGCAGCGCCTGCGTCGCGCCGGGCATGTCGCCCGCGCGCTTGCGGATGTCGGCCTCGTCCCGATAGAGCGCGAGCTTGCGCTCCGGATCCTCGGCGATCGCCTGCTCCATCGCGAAGTACGGGATCGCCTCCGCGTACTGCTGCTGCGCCTTCAGGATCTCGCGCGCCGCGTAGATCGCGTACACGTTGCGAGGATCGAGCTCGGCGACCTTGCGCCAGTTCTCGACTGCGCGATCGGGCCGCGCGAGCTGCGGCTCGCTCCACATCCGTCCAAGCTCCTCGTGGAGCTTGAGCAGCATCGTCCGCACCTCGGGCTTCGCCGCCGCGGGCGCGAGCCCCTTCGCTTGCCGTTCGTAAAGCTGGATGAGCGACATGACGTCGCCCTTCTCGCGGAACAACTGCGCGAGCCGCTCGGCCGAGCGGTGCATCGGATCCCTGTCGACCGCGAGCAGCAGCGTGCGCACGGTATTGTTCATGTCGCCGAACGCCGCTTGCCAGACGTTCGCGGCCTCGCTCAGCCAATGTGCGCCGTAGGCGGGATCCGGCGTCTGCGAGCCGACGCGCTCCAGCAGCATGGCGTACGAGCGAGGGTCCTGCGCGCCTGCGCGATGCGCGTACGCGAGCGCCTCCTGATCGTGAGGGTTCGCGAGCAGGCGCTGGACGAGCATTTCGATTTCACGAGGATCCATCGTTGTCCGTGCGCGAAGGTACACGGCTCTCCGGGCGCCGTACAGCCGCCTCGCGCCCGCCCGCTGCATGCCGCGCCGCGCCGGACCCCGGCCCTTGGTTGAACGCCTCCTCGATGGCCGCGATGAACGCCCGCGCGCTCTCCGGCCGATCCTCCGGCCGCTTGCAGAGCGCCCGCACCACGAGGTCCGACAAGGCGCGCGGGATCCCCGCCTCCGGCGCGGCCTCGCGAGGCGCGATCGGCGGCTCGTGCACGTGTTTGGCCATCACCCGCGCCGCGTCCCGCTCGACGAACGGGGGCCGGCCCACGAGCATCTGGTAAAGGAGCGCGCCCACCGAATACAGATCGCTCCGCGCATCCACCGCCTCGCCCAGCGCCTGCTCGGGCGACATGTACCGAGGCGTACCGATCGGACCGGCCCCCCACCCGAGCGCCGCCTCGTTCGGGTCGCGCGGCCCGAGCCCGAGGTCGGCGAGCCCGAAATCGAGCAGCTTGGCCACCTCGACGCCTCCTCCGAGGCGCGCGAGGAACACGTTGTCCGGCTTCAGATCCCGGTGGACGATCCCCTTCTCGTGCGCCTCGGCCAGCGAGGCGAGCGCGTGCGTCGCGAGCCGCGTCGCCTCTGCGACCGAGAGCCGCCCTTCCCGCCGCAGCCGGAGGCTCAACGGCTCGCCTTCGAGCATCTCCATCACGAGGAACCGCGACACCGTGGGCGAGACGAGCGCGTCCTCGCCGCCTTGCACGATCTCCCCCACGTCGAGCACCTGCACCGTGTGCGGCGATCGCAGCATCGCGAGGACCCGCGCCTCTCGATCGAGCCGCGAGAGCGCCCGCGCGCCGAGCCCGCGATCCCCGCGAAACACCTTCACCGCGACGTCGCCCTGCCCGCGCGCGACGTCTCGCGCCCGGTACACCGCCCCCATCGACCCCGCCCCGATCCGGCGCAGGACGACGTACCGCCCTCCGATCGTCGTCCCGAGGAACGGATCTCCATCCGCGTCGGCGAGGACGGCTGCGGCGACGAGCGCGAGCCCGTCGCGCGGGCAGAACACGAGCGCTGTCGTAGCGGGCTGGGGGTCGCGGCAGCGCGGGCAGACGAGCCCGGTCATGGACCGGAGCGCGGGCCTTCCCATCAGCGGAGCTTGCAGGCGTAGTCGCCCACCATCACGAACGCGCGCCGGCAGACCACGTCCACCGTCCGCTTCGGCGTCACCATCTCGAACGTCTGCCCGAACGGCGTCCGCTCGAGCCGCGTCACCTGCGCGCGGCAGTTCGGCCCCTGCTCCCCGCATGCCACCGCTGCGGCCGCACGCTCGACCTCGCTGTTGTCCGACATCACGTTCACCGCGGCGGAGACGCTGAACAAGACGCAGAGGACGAAGATCGAGATCTGCCCGGCGCGCTTCATGACAGCGCATCCTAGCAGCGGTCGGACGCGCCGCGCCCGTCATGCCCCCCTGCATCGACCGCATCGCGGTCGATGCACCAAAGGTCCAGCGCTGGCGCTGGTCCGGGTCCAGGGGTGGACAACCCCTGGTCGGGTCCGGGGTGAAACCCCGGCGCTACGCTGCGCAGTCAGTCCCCTCTCACAACTTGATCCCGCCGTTCTGGATCGGCTCGAAGCTCTGCCGCCGCGTCTCGTACTTCCCCCGCACGAACGCGCCGAGCACGGGCGCCATGTTCGCTGGCACGTCCTCGTCCCACTCGCCGCCGTCGATCGCGTCGCGCGGGTAGAGATCCGGCGCCAGGAGGAAGAACGTCGGCACACGCTCGTGCGGCATCTTCAGCCCCGTGAGGTCCTCGTCGAACGCGTCGATGTCCACGCGAACGAGCCGCACGTGCGCGAGCGCGGTCTGCATGAGCGAATCGCCGAGCGATGCCGACAGGCTGCGGCATGAGACACACTCGCTCTTCGTCGTCATCACGACGAGCGTCTCGCCCGCCGCGGCCGCGGCCGCGCGCTCCTTCGCGAGCTCCTGCGAGAGCGACGACACCGAGACGCCGACGTCCACGATCGTGACGTTGCCTTCTTTGTGGACCAACGTTTCTTTCTGAAGCACGGGCACGGCCTTCGAAGGCGGCGACGTGGGCTCCGTGGTCTCGACCGTCCCTTCCGGCGCCCGCGGCGTCTCCCCGACCGCCAGGACATTGGCGATCGCATCGTGCCGCGCCTCGTTGCGCCGCTCGATCGTCCACACCCCGAAGGCGATCGCCGCGCCCCAGGCCACTGTCAGGCAAATCCCGAGGCCCATCCCCAGTGTCGCCAGGACGTACCCGCGACGCTCGGCGCCCACGCCGTCGAGCTCGCGACGCGCGGCCCAGCCGAAGACGATCGCGGCCACCGAGCCCAGCGGTCCGCCCACGAAGGGCGCCAGGATCGACGTCAAGGCCAGCGACGAGAGCGGCTTTTTGGGTGGCCGCCTCGGCCCCCGCAGGTACGGGTCCGAGAGAGGAGGGAGCTCCGTCGGGCCCTCGGCTCGGGCGACGCGCGAAAGCGCGGACCTCGGGGAAATGGCCTCGCTCACCCACGAATTCTAGCGCCTAATCTCGCTTACGCTTGCAAACCAAGGATGGACGGAATGAAGCGTCCCGACCGTGCAGAAGGGATGCGCCATACCCCCACGCAGCGTGGTAGGAGGAAGGTGCCCTCTCATGATCGAACCGGCCCGCTCCTCCGTCTTTCCCCGAGCCCCGGCCGCGAGGCTCGTGTCCGTGACGATCGGTGACTACCAGGCGCTCGGGAGCAGCACGATCGAGCTCGCCATCGCTCCGCGCCGCACCGTGCTCCTCGCGAAGGGCGGGTCCCTCGCGTCCCAGCTCGTCCAGGGCATCGCCGAAGGCGCGCACATCGCCGTCCACGCCCTGAGCGATCCGGAAAAACCGCGCCATTTCCGCTGCGAGTTCGAGGGCGATGCCGGCGAGCACCTGGTCTACGCGTACGACCGGCGCTTCCAGGATCTCGAAGACGACGACGAACCCTTCCCGCCCTCGATGCGCTGGGAAGAACACGCCGCGAGGACCGACGAGGCCAACGTGGACCTCTGGACCGTGCGCGATCGACGCGCCGTCTTCGGCGACGGCAGCCGCATCTCGCTCCCCTCGGGCGTCGGCGCGCTCGCGCTCGCGGGCGAGTCGGCCGATCGCGTCCCCGAGGACGCGCGCCGCATCCGCGCCTACCTCGAAGGTATCCGCTGGCTCGGCCTCGCCCTCGCGCGCCCCCCGATCGAGGATCGCGCGGGCGTCACGCTCACCGGCCGCTCGGGCGTCCTCTGGACCTCGCGTGGCCTCGACGCGCGCCTGCTCTCGCTCGCGTCGACGCTCGTCATCTGGTTCGAGCTCCACCGCGATCGGTACAACAAGCTCGTCGAGCTCTGCCAGCGCATCGGCGCGCCGGGCGAGCTCGCCGTGCAGATCACGCGCGACACCTCCGCGCGCGCGGACGTCGCGCCGCAGGACCGCGCCAGCATCACGTTCGAGGGCGTGGACTTCGGCCGTTTGTCCGACACCGTGATCCGGAGGCTCGAGCTCCTCGTCGCGCTCGTGGATCCGGAGGCGACCGCGCTGCTCGTCGAGGAGCCCGAGATCTACGCGGTCCCCGGCAAGATCGACGCGCTGCTCGACGTGATCGAGTCCTCGGCCGATCACCGGCAGATCATCATCTCGACGAAGTCGCCCCACGTGGTCGACTGGGCGCGCCCCGACGAGCTCCGTCTCGTCGACAAGAACCGCTACCGCGACCTCACGGTGCGCGGGCTCGACTTCAGCGAGCTCGGCGCGGCCCAGGCCCACGTCGCGGCCGGCGGCAAGCTGTCGGCGTTCCTCGCGTCCTGATCCAAAGGCCGACCGCTCGCCGCGCGCGTGTGCAGGACGCTCCCCTGCGCGTGCGCTCGAACGACACGTTGTTCCGCGCTCAGGGGATGCAGCTCGACTCGAGCGTCCGCAGGATCGCGCGCTTCGTGCTCACGCCGTTGCTCATGGGCTCGGTCCACAGGAAGCCGAAGCGCGGGCCGGCGGGCGTGACCGCCGCTGGATCCTTCACCGGGCCCGTCCCGTCGCTGATCCGCATGCCCGTGGACGACGGCTCACCGCTCTCCGAAAGCTTCACCGCGAGGACCTGATCGTCCTTGCCGCCTTCCTGACCGAGGAACACGACGAGCGCGCCGTCGCCGATCGGCGCGAGCGCCGGAGCGCGGCCGCGCCCGACCAGCCACGTCTTGTCGCCCGGGCGCGCCGCCGCGTCGACTGCGCGCGCGAGGATCTTGTCGCCCTCGACCCACACGGCCATCGCGCCTTTCGTCGTGGCCACGAGGTTCACGCGCTCGCGCGCGGGCGCGCCGGCCGGCGGGGCCGCTGCGAGGGTGTAGGCCTCGTCGATCTCCTTGCCTGCGAGATCGAAGCGCGACACGACGATCCGCCCGTCTCCCTCGTGCCAGGCGAGCGTGTATCCGGTTCCATCCGCGGCGACGGCGGACCTGCGCGGCTCGTGGGCGTGGTGCGTCGCGCCGAGCGCCTGCACGGCCGGCGCGGCCGCGTCCGTCGGGGCGAACTGGAAGAGCCCGAGCTGCGCCTTGTCCATGTTGAACGGCGCGACCGCGACGATCGCGCCCGAGGGCGTCGCGGCGAGGGCCACGTCGTCCGCGTTCGCGGCGCTCACCGTGCTCAGGCGCTCGATCACGGGCGCCGGCGCGGTCTCCCAGCGCGGCTTCGTGTACGCCAGGCCGTCGCCGTCGAACCACACGAGCGTCCAGCCGGCGCCGTTCGAGAAGATTCGCGGCGCCGTCTCGTTCGCCGTCCCGATGCCGCGCGCGCGCGCCACCTGCTTCGCGTCGAGGGCAAACCCTGCGAACGCGAGCTGCGCGCCCGGCTTGTTCGCGGCGAGCTTGATGAGCCATGCGGCGGCGATCGCGCCCTCGCGCCCTGCGGCCGTGACCTCGCCGCGTTGCAGGTACGTCGCGATGTCCCCGCTCTGCGCCTTGCACGCCTCGGTCTGCGCGGCCGCGACGAACGACGACACGCCGGAGCCCACGGGCTCGCTCGGCGGAGGCGGCGGCGCCTGGGCGACGCTCGCCGAGGTCGTGGGCGGATCCGCGCTCGTCGCGGCCGAAGCGCTCGTCGCAGCCGACGCGCTCGGGGCTGGCCCGGCGCCGCCTTCCGTCTTGCGTTGCCCGCAACCGGCGGGAGCGAGGCCGAGGACCAGGCTCGTCGCGAAGCCGACGAACCCGAAGGTCCACGCGCGGGTCGCGATCTCGGGGGAGCGAACCTGCTTCATCCCCCCCGAGCCCCCCGGCGCGCCATGCGACATTGGATCGTCCTCGTCAAGGCTGGCACCTGATCCGCGAGGGGATCACGGCTGCCTACCTCATCCAAGCGAAGTCGCGATACCCTCGACGACGTGTTCGACGTATTTGTCGAGCCGAAACAGTGCGAAGAAGAGGACTTGAACCTCCACGCCCTTGCGGGCACTGGAACCTGAATCCAGCGCGTCTGCCAATTCCGCCATCTTCGCGTGATGCCTTCCCGTGAAGGACATCGTTCCGCCAGCCGTTCGGCCAGCGGGGGCGTATAGATAGATCGGCCCGAGCCCCGCGCGCAAGGACGATTTTCGCTTTTCGTCTCCTTCACGGCCGAGGCCCCGAAGCGCCGCGAAAAACCGGCCGGCGCGCGCCTCCTCACGCCCCGGAGCGCTCGCCCTCGCCTGCGCCCGCCTGCACGTGCGCCTCCGCCACACGGGCGCGGCACCGTACGTGCTCCGCGAAACTCCGATGGTGAGGCACGAGCACCTTGGGTCTCTGGTGGTCGCTCGTGCAGCGACCGGCGGTCTGCTCGCCCCTGCGCGCGCGCCCGCCTTCCCCACCGACTGGAGGAGCCTTTTCGTGCCGAGGAAGAAGATCGTCGTCGTGGAGGACGACCCCGAGCTCCGGGATCTCGAGACCTTCCTGCTCGGCGCCGAGGGCTACGACGTCGTCGGCGTCGCCGATGGCATCGAGGCCGCCGCGATCGTCCAGCGCGAGCACGCCGACCTCGTCCTGCTCGACCTGATGCTGCCGGGCAAGGACGGCAACGCGGTCCTCGAAGAGCTCGCCGACCAGCCGGACACGCGGAGCACGCCCGTGATCGTCGTCTCCGCGTTCCTCGCCCAGCTCCGCCTCACGCCGCAGGTCCGCCGCGTCCTCTCGAAGCCGTTCGACGTGAGCGACCTCCTCGACGCCGTCGCGCGCGAGGTCGAACGACCTCACGAAGAGGTGGCTCGATGAACGGCCCTCGCGACGACGGCTCTGCGCGGAGTGGCCTCCCTCCCCTCCCCGTCGACATCGATCCCTCGCCCACGCCGCAGACGAACCAGCCCGCCGGCATCATCTCCCTCGACGCGCCGCCTTCTGCGCGTGACATCCGCGAGGCCACCCTCCTCAAGGAAGGAGATCTCTTCCTCCTCACGGATGCCGAGGGCAACGTCCCGCGCAAGAACCGCGAGGGCTACGGCCTCTACCTCGGCGACACGCGCTTCTTGAGCAGCTACGAGCTCGCCATCCAGGGCCTCCGCCCGACGATCCTCCTCTCCAGCGACCACGCGCATTTCCTCGGCGCGCAGGTGCTCACGAACCCGAACCTCGTCACGCCCGAGGGCCAGGAGGTCCACGAGCAGACGATCCAGATCCGCCGCTACCGCCTGGTTCGTCCCACCGAGGTCAGCGAGTCGCTCACGTTCCAGAACTACAACCGCTTCCCCGTCACGCTCGACGTCGAGCTCCACTTCGAGGCCGACTTCTCCGACATGTTCGAGGTCCGCGGCATCGTGAAGGGCGCGCGCAAGGGCGTGACGCACGCTCCCGAGCACACGCCAAAGGTCCTGCGCTTCCGCTACGACGGCGCCGACGATCTCGCGCGGCGCACCGAGGTCCGCTTCGATCCCACGCCCGACAAGCTCGCGTCGTGCACCGCGAGTTACCGCATCGAGCTCCGCCCCGGCGGCTCCACGTGCATCACGATCGGCGTCAGCGTCGACGCCTCGCCCATCACGAGCACGAACGGCCCTTCGGCCCCGCGCCGCGCGCTCACGGGCTACAAGCAGTGGCTCGCGGGTCAGGTCGGCGTCGAGACGAGCAACAGCCTGTTCAACGCGATCTTCGCGAAGGCGCGCAGCGACCTCCGCGTGCTGCTCTCCGGCGATCCCGACGCGCCGTTCATCGCCGCTGGCATCCCCTGGTACGCGTGCCTCTTCGGGCGCGACACCATCATCACGGCGCTGCTCTACCTCTGGATCTCCGCCGAACCCGCGCGCCAGGCGCTCCGCTTGCTCCACCACCACCAGGGCAGCCGCGACGATCCCATGCGCGACGAGGAGCCTGGCAAGGTCATGCACGAGCTTCGCCGCGGCGAGCTCGCACGCCTCGGCGTCGTCCCTTTCTCGCCGTACTACGGCACCGTCGACGCGACGCCCCTCTGGATCATCCTCCTCGCCGAGTACCATCGCGTCACCGGCGATCTCGACCTCGTCCGCGAGCTCCGCCCGAACCTCGACGCCGCGCTCGCGTGGATGGATCGCTACGGCGATCGCGACGGCGACGGCTTCCTCGAGTACGCGTGCCGCTCGGAGACGGGCCTCGTCAACCAGGGCTGGAAGGACTCCACCGACGCGATCATGCATCCCGACGGCACCCTCGCCGAGCCACCGATCGCGCTCGTCGAAGCGCAGGCGTATGCCTACGCGAGCCGCCGCGCCGCGGCCCGCATCTACCGCGCCCTCGGCGATCCTGCGCGCGCTGCCTCCGAGGAGCTACGCGCCGCCGCGATCCGCGACGCCCTCGACGCGGCCTTCTGGATGCCCGCGGAGAACGCCTACGCCATCGCGCTCGACGGCCACAAGCGACAGGTCGCGACCGTCTCTTCGAACGCGGGCCACGCGCTCTGGGCCGGCGCCGTCCCGCATGCGCGCGGCGAGCTCATGTCGCGCCGCCTCATGGAAGAGGACCTCTTCTCCGGCTGGGGCATCCGCACCCTCTCCACGCGCGCGGCGCGGTACAACCCCACGGGCTACCACGTCGGCACCGTCTGGCCCCACGACAACGCCCTCATCGCGCTCGGCTTCAAGCGCTACCGACAGGAGCCCCTCGCCCTCGAGCTCGTCACCGCGCTCTTCGAGGCTGCGCAGCACTTCCCTGCGTACCGCATGCCCGAGCTCTTCTGCGGCTTCGCGCGCAGCGCCTTCGCCGTCCCCGTCCGTTACCCCGTCGCGTGCAGCCCCCAGGCCTGGGCGGCTGCTTCCTGGGCGGCCCTCCTCGCCTCCCTCCTCGGCCTCTCGCCCAACGCGCCGGGGAGCGAGCTTCGGATCGTCCGCCCCACCCTCCCTCGCTGGCTCCACTGGGTCGAGGTCAAGCGCCTGCCCGTCGGCCGTGGGGAAGTCGACCTTCGGTACCAGCGTGTGGAAGAGCATACTGCCGTGGACGTCGCTGCGATGCGTGGGGATGTGAGGGTGACCTTCGTGGACACCTGGGAAGAGGACGGCACGTACCCGCCCAACCTCACGAATCCATGAAGGTTTTTCGGATCCGGCGCATGCCCTCCCACCTTCACGCACCCGAGCAGCAGTCTCCCCTCATTTTTTCCGATGTCCGTACCGCTCTCGATGCATACCTTCCCGGCTCCCTCGTCCAAGTCAGCCAGGAGGTCCTACCCGTGCGAACGACTGTCTTTCGCTCCCTGCTCGCCACCGCCGTGATCGCTTCCGCCTCTGGTTTCCTGTGCGCGGACGCGGCCGCGGAGGGGACGGTCGGGGTCCTCGTGCTCCGGGAGCACGGGGTGGGGAGCGCAGCGCAAGCTCAGCCTTATGTCGACAAATTCGTGTCCGTGGCGGCCAAGCAGAACGGCTGGGGCGGCGCGAAGGGCGAGTATCACACGAGCCGCGGCAACGCCGAGGCCTTCATCTCCGCCCAGAAGCCTCACTACGGGATCCTCTCGCTCGGTGCCTTCCTCGGCCTCAAGGCCAAGCACAACCTCGAGATCATCGGCCAGGTCGCGGTCAATCGCGCCGGCGGCCAGCAGTATCACCTCATCAGCAAGACCGCCTCGGACCTCGCCGGCTGCAAGGGCAAGGCGCTCGCGAGCGATCACGCCGACGACGCGAAGTTCATCGACAAGGTCGTCTCGAAGGGCGCCTTCAAGCTCGGTGATTTCACGTTGGTCGCGACGACCCGCCCGATCCAGACCATCAAGAAGGTCGTGAGCGGCGACGCGGCTTGCGCGCTCGTCGACGACGCGCAGCTCGCCGAGCTCGGCAAGATCGACGGCGCGGGCGACATCAAGTCCGTCTGGTCGAGCGACAAGCTCCCGCCCATGGTCGTCGTCGCCTTCCCCTCCGCGCCCGCCGATCAGCGCAAGGCGTTCCAGGCAAACCTCGGCAAGATCTGCGAGGGCGAGGGCAAAGCGACGTGCGGCGAAGTGGGCATCCTCGCCCTCAAGTCGGCATCGTCCGGCGATTACGCAGGCGTCGTCGCTGCGTACGACAAGTAGCGCCTCCCCGCTCGCCTGCGCGGGGGGCTTCTCCTCGCCGACAGTGTTATTTCTCCCGCCCGTGCGCTGGTCCTCCCTTTTCCTCGTCGCTGCCCTGGGCGTGTTGCCCGCGTGCTGGGGCGGCGTGACCGGCGCGCAGGGCCCCGCCGTCAACGCTTCTCTCAAGACCGCCATCGCCACGAAGGACGCGCTCGTCATCGCCGACGCGCTCGAAGACCTCATCGCCGCGGGCGTGGACACCCCGGAAGATCGCCAGCTCGCGTATGCCGAAGTGCGCGCGCGCGCGGTCGACACGGCCGCGTACACGTTCGCGCGCGCCGTCGTCACAGGGAGGCTCGTGCAGCTCAAAGGCCTGCTCGGGGCCGACATGATCGGCGAGGTCGAGCACTACGCGCGCCGCAGCCGCCAGCTCGATCCGAGCTTCCGAAGCGGCGCCGCGACGCGCATGCTCGGCACGCTCTACGTGGTCGCGCCCGCTGCGCTCCTGCGAAATGGAGACTCGGAGACCGGGCTCGAGTTGCTCGAAGGCCTCGTGCAGAAGGATCCCGACGTCATCGAGAACCACCTGCGCGTCGCCGAGGCTTACATCGCGCTCGGCGACGTCGATCCCGCCAAGCCTCACCTCTGCCGCTGCTCGGCCGAACGCGGAAAGCTCCGCCGCGACGATCAGGCGCTCCTCGCGCAGCTCCTCAAGGACGCGGGCAACCCCACATGCCCGAAGCCTGCTGCGCAAGCGCCTTCGCCCTGAAACGCCGCGCGGGATCGACGGGCGGCCTGCGCGGGATCGTGATAGCAGCGTCCCGTGTCGACCTCTCCGAGCACTCCGAAAGGCCCCGCGAGCCCGAGCCACGACGCGCCCGGGTGGCTCGTGCGGATCTTCTCCCGCATCATCTCGGCCCGCTGGATCATCATCGCCCTTTATGCGCTCGTCCTGCCGCCCGCGGCCTGGTTCGCGGCGCGCGTCCAGCAGGACAACGCGATCGAACGCCTCATCGCGACGAGCGACACCGACTACGTCAAAACGCGCGAGTTCGAGAAGGTCTTCGGCTCCGGCGAGTTCGCCGTCCTGCTCGCCGAGGCCGACGATCCCTTCGCGCCCGCGGTGCTCGAGCGTCTCGACAAACTCGAACGCGCGCTGAAAGAGATCCCGCGCGTCGAGCCGAACTCCGCGCTTTCCATTTATCGCCGCGCCAAGGCCGGCTTTGATCCCAGGCCGGAGCAATCCGAGGCGCTGCGCAAGTTCGTCTCGGGCACGAAGCTCTTTCAGGATCAGGGCCTCGCCGGCGACGGCTACCTCGCCATCGCTCTCATCCTCGACGTGCACTCGAGCCAGGAGCGCCGCGAGACCCTCACGGCCGTACGTCGCGCCATCGAGGCGACGGGCGGCGACGGCGCGCCGCTCCGGACCCTGCGCCAGGTCGGCCAGCCCTACGTCAACATCTACCTCGACGAGGACATGCAGAAGACCGGGCCGAAGTACTTCGGCTTGTTCGCGGCGTTCATCATCGGCCTCTGCCTCTTCCTCTATCGCTCGGCGCGCACGCTCGCGGCCTTCTTGATCACGCTCGGCGTCTCGATCGCCCTCTCCATGGCCTACATCGGCCTCACGGGCGGCGTCCTGACCATCGTCTCGCCGATGGTGCCGATGACGATCCTCGTCACGACCACCGCGACGCTCGTCTATTTGCAGTCGCGTTTCGTCGAGCGCCCGGCAGATCGCAGCGTCGACGACCACCAGGTCTTCTCCTTCGCCAACAAGTGGCTCGCGTGCACCGCCTCGGTCTTCGCGACGGCTGTGGGCTTCGCGGCGCTCGTCGTATCGAGCATCCAGCCCATCCGGCAGATGGGCGTCTGGGTCGCGGTCGGCCTCGCGCTCAGCTACATCGTCTCGTTCACGCTCTTCCCCGCGCTGCAGAAGATCCTGAAGACCCCGACCGCGATCGAGCAGAAGGTCGCGGCTGCGTGGTTCGTCCGCCTCACGGCGGCGCTGCCCCGGTGGAGTTATCGTTATCGCTGGCCGCTCGTCCTCGGCTCGATCCTGCTGTCCGCCGCGGGCGCCGTGGCGCTCCTCGGCCTGCCCGGCGTCGTCAAGCCGATGCAGCTGCTCACCGATCCCGTCGAATACATCAATTCGGGATCACGGCTTTACAAGGACACGAAGGCCATCGAGGCGAAGATGCCCGGCCTCTCGATCACCGAGGTCTGGCTCAAGGGCGGCGTCGGCAGCGTCTCGGAGCCCGACGCGCTGAAGGGATTCCAGGCGTTTCACGAGGCGCTCGTCGCCGATCCCGAGGTCGGCGCGGCGATCGGGCCGACCACGATCCTGCGCATGATGCAGTACCTCGGCGGCGCCGGCGACGCGTTCCCCAAGGACGCCGAGGCGCTCGACGAGCTCGCGGGCACCTTGGAATCGCTCGCGCCCGTGGATCCGCTCCTCGGCCGGTTCGTCCAGAAAAACGGCCTCGGGCAGACGCATTTCACGGTCATGTCGAAAGCGACCGAGCACGAGGCGTTCAAGCGGCTCGAGGCCAGCATCGACAAGCACTGGAAGGCCGCGGCCGAGGCGAACCCGGCGCTCCGGGAGTTCGAGCTCCGGACCGTGGGCATGGCGCCGCTCCAGGCGCGCGTCTCGCAGAGCCTCGTGCCCACGCTGGTCGAGAGCTTCGAGCTCACGGTCGGGATCATCTTCGTCACGTTCCTCATCGTGTTCCGCAGCGGGGCGGCGCGGCTCATGGCCATGATCCCCTCGCTCTTCGCGATCCTCGTCATGTTCGGCGTGATGCGCATCTCCGGCATGACGCTGAACGTCGCGACGATCCTGATCGCGTCGACCGTGCTCGGGACGAGCGAGAACGACCAGATCCATTTCTTCTACCACTTCCAGGAGGGCCGAAAGGAAGGCTCCGTGGAGCAGGCGCTAAGGCACACGCTCTTCGTGTCGGGCCGGGCGATCTTCTTCGCGACGCTCATCAACGCCGGCGGCTTCGTGGCCTTCGGAATGGCGGATCTGCCGCCGATCCGGCAGTTCGGCATCCTCTCCGCCGTGGCCTTCGTCCTCTCGATGATCGCGGACTTCACGGCCCTGCCCGCGGCGCTCTGGCTCGTCTTCCGCACGAAGCCCGACGCCGAGCTGAATCCGGCGAAGGAGCCGAACCAGTCTTCTGTGGCGAATTAGCCCTGCCAAACCCATTGAAGGAGGAACCGATGACCATTCGCACCGAGCGTGTCCAGATCCCCGTCGCCGATGGCACCACGATGGACGGCTACCTCTGCCGGCCCGAGGGCGACGCGCCCCGCCCCGCGATCCTCGTCCTGCAGGAGATCTTCGGCGTCAACGCGCACATCCGCGACGTCGCCGAGCGCTTCGCGCGGGAAGGATACGTCACGCTCGCGCCCGATCTCTTCCACCGCACGGCGCCCGGCTACGAGGGCGGTTACGTGGACTTCGCCCCGAGCATGAAGCTCGCGGTCCAATACAAGGCCGAAGAGAGCGAGGCCGACGTGCGCGCCGCCGCCGAGTACCTCGCCAAGCACCCGGCCGTCGAGGCGGGACGCGTCGCCTCGCTCGGGTTCTGCATGGGCGGGCGGCTCTCGTTCGTGGCGAACGGCATCACCCCGCTGAAATGCGCGGTCTCCTTCTACGGCAGCATCGCGCCCGACAAACTCCCGTATGCCGCGACGCAATCGGGAAAAATCCTGCTCATCTGGGCCGGCAAGGATCCGTTCATCTCGAACGAGAAAGCGCAGAGCGTGGTGGACGCGCTGCGGAAGCACGAAAAGCCCTTCGTCAACATCGAGTTCTCCGAGCACGATCACGGCTTCTTCTGCGACGCGCGTAGCAATTACAACGCGGCCGCCGCGTCCCAGGCCTGGGCGCTCACGCTCGCGTTCCTGAAATCGCACCTCTGATCGATCCATTCGGCAGGCCGCCGCGAGAGCGCCCGCCGCCTCCTGATGTCCTGCGAGCCGCGGGCGCTCGCTGCTTTTCTCGTCGTTTCCGTCGCAGCGTGGGTGAAAGAGGCCCTCCTGGAGCATCGGCCGGATCACTTCGGGCGGAGGTGGCCGGATCTGCACGCGCGGCCCTCACGACGGCGGCGGACGTCGCGGCCGCGCTGCGACGCGGACGGAAGGCCCCGCAGCTCCCGACGCGCGCAGGAGCGACAGGCCCTGTGTCTGCGCCTCATCCGACGCCGGGCCCCGACGGTAGACCTCGAACCGGGACGGCCGTGGACGAGGGCATCTCCCTTTGAATATGGCCACGGCGGCGGGGCGGGCCGGGCAAGGCACACCCATATGCCTTGAATGAAACGCGCAGCATTTACCCGGCCGTCTCGCGCGATATCCCACGATGCCGCACAACACCTGGTCGAGCTCGCTTCTATCGATGAATGATCGACAACGGTGGAGTCTGGCGACCGCAATTTTCATCCACGCGCGGTGACCGCTCGCCTGGTCTGGAGCTTGCTCGCTTCGGTGCAATCGACGGGTCTTCCCCCGAGCGGAGAGATCGGAGAGCGAGGCCATGCCGCCGGCAAACAGCCAAAAATCAGGGTCCGCACGAGGATCGATGCCGGGCGCGGAGCTCCACGTCCTCGCGAAGACCATGTTCCGTGATTTCATGAACGCTGGGTACCAGGCTCGAGACGTGATCACGTTCGCGACCGAGCTCTTGGACCTGGTCATCGCGAGCGTCCGACAGACGAAAGAGCCGCGGAGAGCTCCGGACGAAGAGGGGAAGTAACGTCGTCGGGAGCGGTCCGCCACGGCGCCCGCAGCTCGCGAGAGCGCCGTGGGTGCGTGATCGGCCTCCCGTTTTATGGATACACGAGCTCGCAATGGCCATGGAGACCATCGCTGGCCGAGCGATTATTTTCATCGAGCGAATGATTCTCGGACGTCGAACACATGGAGGGGAAACATGGCCACCTTGTGCAGGCCGGAAGTAGCGGTTCCGGAGAACATCGTCACGATGGAAGACACCTTGAAATTGGCCGAGCAGCTCCATGCGGGCAAACCGCAATTGAAGCTCGCCATGAGGCTCATCGCCGCCACCGGGGTGCAGAAGCGGCACATCGTGCAGCCGCTCGAGCAGACCCTCGCGCACCCTGGCTTCGAGATCCGCAACAAGATCTACGAGCGTGAATCGAAGAGCCGCGTGCCTCCGGTGATCAAGCGCGCGCTCGAGAATGCGGAGCTCAGCGCGCAGGACATCGACGCCATCATCTATGTCTCGTGCACCGGCTTCCTGATGCCGGCCCTCACGGCGTGGCTCGTGAATACCATGGGCTTCCGCCACGACACGCGGCAGATCCCGATCGCGCAGCTCGGCTGCGCGGCCGGCGCCGCCGCCATCTGCCGCGCGCACGATTTCTGCGTCGCGCATCCCGGCAGCAACGTGCTCGTCGTCGCCTGCGAATTCTGCTCCCTTTGCTACCAGCCGCCCGACGACGACGTCGGATCCCTCCTGTCGGACGGGCTCTTCGGGGACGCGGTGGGCGCCATGGTCGTCCGGGGCAGCGGAGGCGACGGCATCCGCCTCGAGCGAAACGCGGCGTACATCATCCCGGACACCGAGGAATGGATCTCGTACGTCGTGAAGGAGACGGGGTTCCATTTCAGGCTCGACAAGCGGGTCCCGGGGACGATGAAGCCCCTCGCTCCCGTGCTGCGGCAGCTCGTGGAGCGGCACGGCTGGGACGTGGGCAACCTGGATTTCTACATCATTCACGCCGGCGGGCCGCGCATCCTCAATGATCTGTGCAAGTACCTGGGTGTGCCCCAGGAATCGTTCCGGTACAGCAGGGCCACGTTGACGGAATACGGCAACATCGCCAGCGTGGTGGTGCTCGACTCCATCGGACGCCTCTTCGCCGACAACCAGGTGCGCGAGGGCGGACGGGGCGTGATCGCAGGTTTCGGCCCCGGAATCACGGCGGAGATGTCCGTTGGTTCCTGGAGGACCAAGAACGGCCAGTAGGGACGGCGTGCATTCGGCTGCCGTCGTGCATCGAAATGGACAGGGGGGAATTGCAATGAATACACCGCTCAAAGCTCCGTCGTCGACGTTCATGCTCGGCGGCGACCTTCCCGTGCGGCGTCTCGGCTATGGCGCGATGTACCTGACCGGGCCCGGCATGTGGGGACCTCCGACCGATCCGGACGCGGCCGTCCGGCTCCTGCGCCGCGCGGTCGACCTGGGCGTCAATTTCATCGACACGGCCGATTCCTACGGCCCGGCCGAGAACGAGAAAATCATCCGCCGCGCCCTCCATCCCTATCCCGCGGGGCTCGTGATCACCACGAAGGGCGGGCTCTTGCGTTCCGGGCCGGACGACTGGACGAACCGGAATCAGCCCTACATCGTCCCCTGCGGGCGCCCGGCGTACCTCCGGCAGCAGGTGGAGCTGAGCCTGCGCAACCTCGGCGTCGAGCGCATCGATCTCTATCAGCTCCACCGCATCGACCCGGCCGTCCCGCTCGCCGACCAGCTCGGCGAGCTCGTCCGGCTCCGGGAGCAGGGCAAGATTCGTCATATCGCGCTCTCCGGGCAACCCGAGGTGACCCTGGAGCAGCTCGAAAGGGCGCGCGCCATTACCGAGATCGTGGCGGTGGAGAACCTCTACAACGTCGCGGATCGCGCCAGTGAGCCGGTCCTGCGTCATTGCGAGGCGAAGGGCATCGCGTTCATTCCGTGGTTCCCCATGGGACACGGCGCCCTCGCCGGGCCGAACAGCATCCTCGCCGGGTTTGCCCGCAAGCGCGGCGCCACGCCCGCGCAGCTCGCCCTCGCGTGGCTCTTGCACAAGTCGCCGGCCATTCTCGCGATCCCTGGCACCTCGTCCATCACCCACCTGGAGGAGAACCTGCGCGCCGCCCAGATGACGCTGGACGACAAGGAGATGGCCGAGCTCGTCGCCATTGCCTCGAGCGTGCCGACGTGGCGTCCGACGCCGCCGCCCGAGTCTTCGACCAAGGAGGTTGCATGAATACCGCGATCCATCCGAATGTCCGGTCGCTGCGCGCCATTTACGCTGATCTGACGCGCATCGGGGAGTACTCGGCCGACGACGTCGTCCTGCACAAGGCCGATCGTGCGTTCCTTCGTGACGCTGCTGCCGGCCGCGCCGTCGGCCGGGAAGCGGTCGTCACGCACGAGCGCGAGCTCGTCCGGATGACCGACGGCACGTTGGTGATGGATGTGGAGCACATGGTCGCGAACGACCACTTCGGCGCCGTCTTCGGCGTCCTTCGAGCCCATCGCGCCGGGGCGACCCTCGCGATTCCGTTCTGCGGCGTGTGGCGCTTCCGCGACGGCCTGGTCACGGAGCACTGGGAGAACGCTTATGACGTGGGTGCCGTCCAGGCATTCCTCATGGGCGATTCGAAGAGCGCCCCCGTGCACGGAAACGAGGACTGATCAACGCCCATCTCGCGAGCCTCGGTCCCCGCCGTTCAATGACCGGCGGGGCCGAGGTCCACCTCGCCGCCGGGGTACACGAACGAGTCGCTCGGCGAATAGAAGCACGCGCCTGGCACGACGTGGAGCGGCGAGGCGGGGCGCAGCGCATACACCGGGTGATCGGGGGCCAGCATCTCGATCGAGAGCACCTCGAACGGGGTCACGAGGTCGCCGATGTACGGATATCGCCCGCCGAGAATGCGATCACCGAGCCGCGTCAGATAAAAGAGGTGGCCGCGGGCGACCATGCCGATCTCCTTGCCCACGCGCGCGCGGGAGCGAATCACGGCGACGCCGTCCACGAACGTCGTGGCCGTCAGGATGTCGTTCTCGATCTCGAGCGTGGTCTCGCCGGGCGAGGCGGGGACGCCGCGCTCGCGCGCATAGCTGCGGACGCGCTCGGACGAGTTCAGGTAATGCGTGAAGAACCGGCCCGGGGTCACGCCGTCGGGCGCGACGTGGCCGTCGAGATCGAGTCCGAGGTACGTGAGCGAATACGCGCCGAAGCCCGTCGTCTGCTCGGGCGAATCGACCACGTATTGGTTCATGTAGATCGCGTGGTTCTTCGCCGGGCGCAGCGTGGCGGGCAAGAGGCGCGCGCAGGCCTTGGGATCGGCGGGGATCCAGCTCGTGTAGAGCATGCGGCTGTGAATGACGAGCTGCGGCGAGACGAGGGGGCCTTCGGACATTCATGCCTCCAGGAACGAGATCAAGACGAGCGTACACGCGCCGCGCGCCCCCACAAGGCGCCGCGGGGGGCGAAAACCTGCCCCAACGCTGCACGTTCGCGCCCCTCGCGCTCCACCTGTTCAGGGCGGTAGACTGACGCATCGCGTGCGAAACGACCTCGACAAGTCCTGCCTCGGTTGCAAGCTCCGCCTCCCAGCGACGGATGTGGTTTGCCCGCGCTGCGGCGGCGCGATCGTGCCCGTCGCGGACGCGCTCCGGACCTTGCGCAGCCGCGCCGGAATGGAGAGGTGGCGCGACGCGACGCGCACGCTCGCGCTTTACGTGCCCGCGGCCCTCGGCCTCCTCGTTTCGGTCGTGATCGACGGGGTTTTCCTCTGGGATCAGGTGATCCACGAGCCCACCTTCCCGCAGAACGCCCTCGGGGTCGGGCTCGTGCTGCTCGCGAGCGTGTCGTTCTTCGGCATCTGGTGCCTGGTCCTCACGCTCCCTTGGGGCCTCTGGGCAGGGCTCGTCGCCCTCGGGTTCGCCATCTACCGCCACGTTCGTTTCAAGCCCCCGCCCCCGCCCCTCCTTGTGCCGCTGGCCATCCCCGCGCCCCTTCGTCCGAGCGTGCTCGGTCGGGTCGCCGCGCGCCTCGAGCGCCTCCACGCGAAGCTCGACGCGTGGCACAACGGGAGGAGCAAGCCGAGCCTGCGCATCCCGCTGCTCGTGCTCGTGGCGGCGATGGTGCTCGCCGAGGTCCTTGCGCCGACCCCCCTCATCGAATTCACGAGCGCGAAGGCCTTCGCGAACTCGGTCGGCCCCCTCGTCATCATGATGCTTCCCCTCGTCGTGGTGGCGAGGATCGCCCTCATGTTCCCGCTTTATGCCACCACCCGCGTCACCGATCGGATCGGCGCGGCCCTCCGGCTCGTCGACGCGCGAAGGCGCGCGCGGGTGGACGACGCGCCCTCGGTGGAGCCGCTCCGCGAAGCGCGCGCCTCGGCGCGTGGGCGCGCGTCGGGAGGCCCGAATCCCCCGCTCGTCGCCCCACTCTCGGGCAAACCCTGCCTCGCGTTCCGGCTCGTGGGCCACCTCGACGATATCGTCCTCGACGACGGTGAGGCCGCCGCCATGACCGTCGTGAACGACGCCGAATCGGTGGAGATCCGCGGCGAACGTTTTGCCATTGCGCTCGCGGAGCCCACGGAGAAGGCGGGATCCCTCGGCCCCGAGGCCGCCGCGCGCATTGCGACATTTCTCGCCGCGCGCGGGATCCAGGCCGAGCCCATCATGGTGGATCTCACGGAGATCTGCGTTCGAGAAGGCGACGAGATCGAGGCCTGGGGAAGAGCGACCCAGGAGAGGAGCGCGGGCGAAGGGTATCGCGACGTGGTCCTCGGCCGCGTGCTCGACGACGCGGACGGTTTGCCCGTCCTGATCACACGATAGCCGTCACGCCGAGCCCGGGCTCCGCCGGGAGCTCGTACCGCGGGCCGTCCGCTTCGTATCCGCCGCGGTAGGGATCCCCGTCGAGCAGCCACGCCGTATCCAGATCGACGAAATCCACGCCCCCGAGCGCCGCCGCCACGTGCGCGCCCGCCGTCATGCCGAGCCGCGTCTCCACCATTCCGCCGATCATGATCGGCATGCCCGCCCCTTTCGCCGCGCGCCCGATCGCGAGCGCCCCGAGCGGACCGCCCGATTTCACGAGCTTGAGGTTCACGCCGTCCGCGGCGCGCGCCACGAGGACCCGCCCGAGATCGGCGAGCGTCTTCACCGACTCGTCCGCGATCACCGGCGACGCGAGCGCCGCGGCCACCTCCGCCATTCCTTCGAGATCGTCCGCGGCGCAAGGCTGCTCCCAGCATTCGACGACGAGCCCTCTCGCCTCGACGGCGCGGCCCATCGCGATCGCCTGCGCCGCGGAGAAGCCCGCGTTCGCGTCGATGCGAAACCGCGCGTCGGGGACGGCATTCCGGATCGCGAACAGCGCCGCGAGGTCCTGATCCATGTCCTTGCCGACCTTCACCTTGAAATGGCGAAAGCCCCGCGCCGCCCAGCCCCCGGCGAGCTCGGCCATGCGCGCGGGCTCGGCGATCGGGATCGTGATGTCCGTCAGGAGCGCGCGCGTCGCCTCGCCCCGCGCCCCGCCGAGCAGGCGCCGGAGCGGCATCCCGAGGAGCCGCGCCCACGCGTCGAGCAGCGCCGTCTCCAGCGCCGCCCGCGCCACCGGCCGCCCGGAGAGCGCCTCGTCGAGCGCCGCCCCGAGCTCCGCGAGGCCCGCGAGCGAGACCCCGACGTCCGCGTCCACCCGCGGGAGCGCAATCGTCTGGCCGGACAAACGTTCCGCTGCCGCGCCGAGCGCCGCGAGCACGTCCGGCTGATCCTCGACCGTCACCGGCCAGAGCGCCGCGCCCTCGCCGAGCCCCTCGGCGCGCGCGCCGCCCGCCGCGAGCGTGACGCGCACCTCCGCCGAGCGCGTCACGGTCACGCGTCCCGTCGCGATCACGAAAGGATCGTGCAGCGGCACCGACAGCGGGCGAACCGAGATGGCCTCCACGGAAAACATGGGCGCCACGCTTAGCACACCCGTCACGCCATTGGGCGTCACGCCGTCGGTAGCTCGAGCCCGATCCGCGCGCCGCCTTCCTCCCGATTCGCCGCCCGCGCGCGGCCGCCGTGCGCCTCGGCGATCCGCGAGACCAAGGAGAGCCCGAGCCCGAGCGAACCCTGCTCCCGCGCCTTCTCGCCGGGCCGCCGGTAAAACGGCTCGAAGATCCGCTTCTCCTCGCCCGGATCGAGGCCGCGGCCCGCGTCCTCGACCTCGAAGGCGGTGACGCCCGGCGCCGCCGTGATCCGCAGCGCGACCACGCCGCCGCCGTGCTTCTTCGCATTGTCGAGCAGGTTCGCGAGGGCCCGCGCGAAGAGCGTGGGATCGGCGAGGACGGGCGCGGGGGTCCCCTCGACGACGAGCGCCTCGGCGCCGAGCCCCGCGCGGTCGAGCGCGCGCAGGCCCGCCTCCACCGGATCGAGCGGCTCCTTCGCGAGCGCCGTGAAATCGAGCCGGCTCTGCGCGAGCAGATCCCCGACGAGCGCGTCGATCTCGAAGATCTCGCGATCGAGCTCGTCGAGGTTCTTCGGCACGTTCACCCCGTCCCGCGTCAGCTCCGTGAGCAGGCGGATGCGCGCGAGCGGCGTGCGCAGCTCGTGCGAGACCGCCGCGAGCAGCTCCCGTTGATCGCTCATCTGCCGATCGATCCGCGCCGCCATCTCGTTCATCGCCATCGAGAGCACGACCGCCTCGCCGTGGACGTGCCGCCCCATCCGCGCCCGCGCGCCGTAGTTGCCGCGGCCGATCTCGCCCGCGACGCGCGCAAGCTCCTCCAGCGGGCGCGAGAGCCTTCGCGCCACCGTGCCCGAGAGCGCCCACAGGATCATGCCCGCCGCGAAGAGCGGCGCGAGCCAGCGCAGCGGGCCGAAGGCGCGCGGGCGCTCGGCGCAGATCGTCACGCCCCCGAGCCTGTGGCCCTCGCGCACGACGGGCGCGTCGAGCGTCCACCACGCCTTCCGCCCGCAGCCGTGGCCGAGCGCCTGGAGCTCGGCGCCGCTCGTGTCCCGCAGGATCACGCTCACTTCGAGGTCCTGTGCGATCGCGCGGGCGAGCGCGTCGCGGGCGCGGTCGTCGTTCCACACCTCGCCGAAGCGAGCGCCCACGAAGACACGCGCGCGGCCCATCTCGCGCGCCCAGGCCGGGCCGCCCGGGGCCGAGACGAGCAGCGTCACGATCGAGAACGCCACGCCCGAGAGGAGGATGGCCACGCCGAACCACAAAAAGAGGCGGCGCTGCAGCCGGGCGCGCACGTAACACGATAATCGATTCACGACTTTTCTTTCGCCAATACGTACCCCACGCCGCGCACCGTCTTGATGAGCTTCGGCGAGCGCGGGTCGTCGCCGAGCTTCTGCCGGAGGTGCGAGATGTGCACGTCGACCGTTCGTTCTCCAACGATCACGTCTCCACGCCCCGCCTCCGAGAGCAGCGCGTCGCGGGCGACCACGCGTCCCGGGCGGCGCGCGAGCGCGCAGAGCAGATCGAACTCGAGGCCCGTGAGCTCGACGAGCTCGCCCTCGCGCGTGACGACGCGGCCGGGCACGTCGATCGCGATGTCGCCCGCGACGATCCGCTCGCCGGAGGCCTCGGGGCGGGCCCTGCGCAGCACGGCCTTGATGCGGGCGACGAGCTCGCGCGGGCTGAAGGGCTTGGCGACGTAGTCGTCGGCGCCGATCTCCAGGCCGACGACGCGATCCGTCTCGTCGCCGCGCGCCGTGAGCATGAGGATGGGGATCGTGTTTTTCTGGCGAATCCGACGGCAGACCTCGATCCCGTCCATCCCGGGCATCATCACGTCGAGCAACACGACGTCGAAGGTTCCGGCTTCCAGCGCGGCGAGCCCGCGGGGTCCGTCCGGGGCTCCGATCACGTGGAAGCCGTTCTGCTCGAGATAACTCGACAGGAGGTCGAAGAGCCGGACGTCGTCGTCGATGAGGAGCACGCGGAGCGCCATGGCGATGACAGAGTACCAGGGCCGTGAAACCGGCCGTCACCCGAGCTTGCGCGCGCTTCGTGAAGACGCCGCCGGGTCGTCCGTGAAGAAATGCAAAGGGCCCGCGGGGACGGGATCGAAATCCACCATGATGCCCGCGGACAGGCCCTTTTCGGAAGGCAAAACGTGCGGAACGCGCAGCCGCGACACATTCCTGCTCCCTGCGTCAGGAAGAGGACGCTGGAAAACGAAAGTCCTTGCTCTTCCAGGAGGGGAACTGGTAAGTAGGAGAGTCATCGCGGAACTCCAAATTGGGCTCCGCAGGTATTCGGGTTCACGGCTCGCCACGCTGCTGCGCGGGGAGCGTGTATCCGATTGGTTCTCATGACGCGCGAGAGAATGCGCGTAGGAGTTGTCCCATGAATACGCTTCGTTCGATCACCGGGCTCTTTGCGATGGCTTCCCTCTTCGCGTTCGCCGCTGGGTGTAGCGTCAGCGAGAAGGAGGAGCTGGTCGGGCAGAGTGAGCAGTCGCTTGCCCAGCCTTGCGAGTGCCCGACGGTCGTCGGTAGCTCTTCGGACCTCGTCGCGCCTCCGTGCGATTGCGAGCCGCCGCCCGAGGAGCCGCCCGTCGAGGAGCCGCCCGTCGAGGAGCCGCCGTCCGGCCCCTGCGAGGAAGGCTTCCACGAGGAGTGCAGCGTCAAGGCGCCGGGGGGCGTGCAGTCGCTCGTCGCCCCGCCGCCGGAATGCGTCTGCGTTCCGGACGATGAGCCTCCCTGCCCGCCGAATGCCGTGCCGGTCACGACCTGCGGTGGGATTCTCGCGCCGAGGGGCGCAAGCCAGATCTGGGGCGGCAGCGGCGGCTGCATCGTGCAGTGCGCCTCCGTCTTCTGATCGACTGACCTCGGCGAGTACACCCCGCCGAACGCCCCGGGAAACCCCGGGGCGTTTTGCGTTTGTGCCCCCGCCGCATGGTTTCGCCGGGGCCGTCGACCTGTATTCCCTCAAACAAGTGCTAGACTTCGCCCGATGCGGGACGTCGCTTCGGGACAGCCGTCGGGGACCGAAGTCGCGCTCGATCGGCTCGATTGGCCCGCGCAGGGCCTGTCGCCCCGGGCGCGTCGGGTGGTCTTCGCCTACGCAGAGGCCATGTACGCGGACGAGGACGAACAGGGCGCGATCGTGCCGGCGAGCCCGGCCATTTGCGAGCGCGCCACGTCGTGGCTCGACCATTCCGTCGGACGCGCGAGCGGCGATCTGCGCCGCGGCTTCGCGGTCCTCACGTGGCTCCTCGAGATGATGCCGCTCTTCGTGATCGGCGCGTTCTCCCGCATGAGCCGCCTGCCCATCGCGCGGCGGGTCGGCTATCTGGAGGCGCTCGAGCGAAGCCGGTTCGGCCTCTTCGCCATCCTGCTCGTGGCCTTCAAGGTGCCGACGAGCGTGGCCGTGTTCGAGGAGGGCGAGGAGCTCGCCTCGACGGGGTTCGATCGGCCGAGCACCACGGCACGAAGGCAGCTCCGCATCGCGAAGGAGCGGGCGTCATGAGCGACCTTCCATCGGGCGAGCCAGTCCTTCACGGGCGCGATTTGTCGGGGCCGTTCGAAGCCTCGTGTGACGTGGTGGTGGTCGGGTCCGGCGCGGGCGGCTCGGTCGTCGCGACGCTGCTCGCCGAGGCGGGCCTGCGGGTGATCGTGCTCGAAGAGGGGCCGTATTACCGGCCCGAGGACTACCAGCGGTTCCGGCCGAGCGAGGCGCTGCGCAGGCTCTTCCGCGAGTCGGGCATGGCGACGGCGTTCGGCATCGGGCAGACGCCGATCATCGCGATCACCATGGGCCGGGCCGTGGGAGGTTCGTCGCTGCTGACGGGCGGCGTCTGCTTCCGGATCCCGAGCGACGTGCATCATCACTGGGTCGCCGATCTCGGGCTCGACGCGCTCTCCGAGCGCGCGCTCGAGCCCGCCTACGAGGACGTCGAGCGCAGGCTCTCCGTGCGCGAGGTGCCGGCCACGCTCCGCTCGCGATCGACGCAGAAGTTCATCGAGGGCGCGGAGAAGCTCGGGATCACGATGAAGCCCATGCGCCGCAACGCCGAGGCGTGCGAGGGCAACGCGCGGTGCAATTTTACATGTCCGGCAGGCGCGAAGCGATCGGTCGACGTCTCGTACCTGCCGAGCGCCTTCGCGCACGGAGCGCGGATCGTGTCGGACGCGCTCGTGCAGCGCGTGCTCGTCGAGGGCGGGCGCGCGGCAGGCATCGAGGGGCGGCTGCTCGGCGGCGAGGGCGGACGGCCCTCGTTCCCGTTCGTGGTGCGCGCGCCGGTCGTCGTGGCCGCTTGCGGGACGCTGCACACGCCGCTCTTGCTCGGCGCGAGCGGCGTCGGGCGGGCGAGCGAGAAGCTCGGGCGGCGCGTGACCTTGCACCCGGCCGTGCGCTGCGTGGCGGTGTTCGACGAGGAGATCGGCGGCTGGGACGGCGCGATGCAGAGCGTGTATTCGGACGATTTCGCGCCCGAGGGGATCAAGCTCGTCGGCGTGTACAGCTCGGTGAACGTGCTCGCGGCGGGCATGCCGGGCGTGGGCCCGCGGCTGCGACGCATGGCGCGCGAAGTCCGCAGGCTCGCGGTGTTCGGCGCGATGGTGCACGACGAGGGCGGAGGCACGGTGCGCCGAGGTCCGGGCCGCGAGCCGATCCTGACGTACACGATGGCGCCGCGGGACCTCACGAGGCTGCGCCGCGGGATCACGATCGTGTCGGAGATGGCGCTCGCGGCAGGCGCGCGCGAGGTCTACACGTCGGTGACGGGCGCGGGCGCGCTCCGAACGATGGATGATGCGCTCGCGCTCGAGCGATCGAACTACGACGCGCGCCGTCTCGAATGCATGGCGTTCCACCCGCTCGGGAGCGCGCGCGCCGCGAACGATCCGAGGCGCGGGGTCGTCGATCCGGACGGCCAGACCTACGAGCTGCCGGGGCTCTTCGTGGCCGACGGTTCGATCTTGCCGACGAGCATCGGCGTGAACTCGCAGGAGCCGATCATGGCGATGGCGACGCGCATCGCGTGGCGCATCGCTGAAAGATTTCGACGGATCGCGCGCTCGGCGTGATCACTCCATCCCGGGATTGCGGAGGTCGCCGAAGAAGTCGACGAGGAGGTTCGCGACCTCGCCGGGCTTCTCCTGCTGCGTCCAGTGGCCGCAGTCCGCGATGCGCTCGACGCGCAGGTTCTTCACGTACGGCCTGGAGAGCTCGGCCATCTCGGGCCGCAGGACCGGATCCTTGTCCGCGACCACGAGCATCGCGGGCATGTCGATCTCGAAGGACGAAAGCGCGCGGTCCTCCTCCCACGAGAGATCCATCGCGCGGTACCAGTTCAGCCCGCCGCGGAAGCCGGTGCGCTTGAAGATGCGCACGTACGTGTCGAGATCGATCTTCGAGAGGAACGTCTCGCCGGGGCCGATCTTGTCGAGCAGCGAGGTGCCATCTCCCACGGTCATGAACGTCGCCAGGGAGTCTGCGTACTTCGCCGGTCGCATGAGCTTCTGGAACGTGTCGCGCACGTCGGCCTCGAGCTCGCGCTCGGCGACGCCCGGCTCCATGAAGTGGCGCATGTAGAACGTCTTGTCCGTGAGGCCGAGGGCGTCGCGGAACATGAGGCTCGGGGCCACCGGGCCCGGCGGGATGTACGGGGTGTTGAGGCTCGCCACGCGCTCGGTGCGCTCGGGGTGACGGAGCGCGAACTGCCACGCGAGCGTGCCGCCCCAGTCGTGCCCGACCACGCCCGCCTTGTCGATGCCGAGCGCGTCGAAGAGGCCGTGGATGTCTTCCACGAGCTCGCGCATCACGTAGCTCTCGATCTCCTCGGGCGCGTCCGTCCCTCCAAACCCGCGCAGGTCCGGCGTGAGGACGCGGAAGCCCGCCTCGGCGAGGGCGTAGATCTGGCGTCGCCAGGAGTACCAGAGCTCGGGAAAGCCGTGACAGAGGAGGATCGGATATCCGCGGCCCGCATCGGTCACGTGCATGCGGATGCCGTTCGAGTCCAGGAAGGTGTGGCGGATGATCGTGCCCATGCGGTGAAGACTCCGGTTTCGCGCTGCTCGGTACCGGTGTCGCCCGGGACCGAGCGCGCGTCAACGCAGGGCAGTGACGGGAAGGTGCGTCCGGGTCCGCTCAGGGGGAGGAGTCACCCGAGCAGGTGACGAACAGGGTGGCGCCCTTGGAGGGTTCGCCCTCACCGACGAGGCGGATCGTGCGGCGCTCGGAGTCGGCGCAGCGAGCGACCAGCGCAGGGTTGCCGACGGGCGGGTCCGTCGAGGCATCGACGTAACAGAAGCCGCTCACCGGTTCGCCGGCGGCCGTGACCGGCTTGTCCGAGACGTCGTTCTGGCAAACCGTGAGCTCCTCGCCTTCGAGCTGCGGGATCTGGCAGAAGCAATCCCAGCCCGACTCGGGCGAGCGCGCCTTGGCCTCCTCGATCGCGGCGGCGTGGATGGGATCGACGGGGATGCGGGCATGTTCCGCGTCACACGAGCAAGCTCCGCCGGTCGGGCGCGCCTCGATGAGCAGGCAGTTCACGGCGCCCTTGTCGTTGCGGTCGAGCGTGCGCGGCAGGCACGGGCCGCCGATCTTCTCCTTCAGCCGATCCACGAGCGCGCCGATCGCGGGGCGGTAGCCGTAGTCGGCCAAGGTGCGATCCGTGACCTGGCTCGGACAAACCGAGCCCACGATGCCCTGCTCGCCGAGGCCGCGGAGCACGCTGAGCTGGCGCAGGCCGGGGTAGCCCTTGGCGCGGACCTGCATCGTGGGGGCGGCCGGATCGCAGAGCGGGTTGTTCGCGGTGCCGTCGCGGCACTCGGAGCACTGCGGATCGTTCACGCAATCGGTCGCCTGCGGCAGCTCGAAGATGCACGCGTACTGGAGGTCGTCGCCGAGCGTGTCGTACTCGTGCCCGTTGATGGAGTTCCCGAGCGGCGAGTCCGGGGTCATGTCGGTTTGCTCGCCCGTGATCGGGTGCGTGCCGTGGCGCGGGTCGGGCGACTCGACCATGAGCGGATCCTTCGGCAGGACGCCCTCCGCGGGATCGCCGAGGATGAGGTCCCAGGTCCCGTCCCCCATCTCGCGCGCGCTCTTGGTCCCCTTCTTCAGGTCCTTCGGATCCCGAGCGATGTCCTGCCACGGCACGCCGACGATGCCGGCGAGGAAGACGAGGTCCGGCGTGCGCACGACGGGCACGCCCTCGGCGGGGTTCGCCTTCGGGAAGAGCGGGTTCTCCACGATCTCACCGCTGCGCGTCGTGATCTCGGGGCTCGAGAAGGCCTTCACGTAGCGGTCCGTCGGGTAGAGGAAGTTCACGCCGAAGCGGCGCTTCTGGTCGAAGCAACGCAGGTTGACGGCATCCTCGGCCTTGGTCAGCAGCATGAGCTCTCCAGCAGCGTTGAAGCATCCCGGATCCGGGGGGCAGCCCTCGGGGGTGGGCAGGCCGCAGGAGGAGCAGCATTTGTCGTTCGGATCGATCGCGCACTCGGCGCGCGGGCGCGGCAGCGCGTCGGAGTGCGAGGCGCGGTAGTAGAAGCCGGTCTCCCGGATCGAGCAGTCGTTCTCGTCGCTCAGCATCAGGATCGCCACGAGCGAGTCGGGGCGGAGGAAGTCCTTGCGCTGCGTGAGCAGGTCGTCGTCCGTGCCGGTCACCTTCACGTTGCCGGACGAGGCGTCGATGGTGTCGTAGGGATCGGGGTCGACGAGGAAGCGGTAGATGCTCTCGAGCTGCGACTCGTAGCCGCAGCCGACCTGGCCGGTGCCGTTGACCATGTCGGCGAGCGCGGGCACGAGGCCGGGCACGGCGCCGTCGAGCGTGCCGAGGCTCGCCTCGCCCGGCGGGTTCAGCTTCTGCTCGGGATCCCACGCGAGGAAGCCCTTGTTGGCGTACGTCGGGACAACCTCGCCGGCGACGCAGGCATCGGCGCGCGAGACGAGGTGACCGCGATCGTTCTTGGAGACCTTCGCGTCGTTGCAGTTCGGTTCGGTCTGCAAGTCGGGACAAACCGAGCCGCCGTGACCGCCGAGGCTCGACGAGACGATGCCGATGTGGATGTCGAGCACGGGCTCGAACTCACGGCGCGAGTTGAGGGGGCAGTCCTCTTTGGGGCCCTTGGGCTGCTTGGCGGGCTCGATCGGCTTGCCCTCTTCGTCGATGCACGGCGGGTTGACGAGGCTCTCGACGAGGTCGGGCACGGCCTGGGCGAGGATCTCCTGCTTGTCGGCCATGGACGCCGAGTTGTCGATGCCGAGGATGAGGTCGATCTTGTCGACGCCGCTGTGCGGGACGACCTCGACGATGGTCTGCGTGCTGCGCGGCTCGACGACGTCGATGGGCCGATCGAGGCACCCCATGGCCATGAGGCCGGTGAGGCCGGGGAAGACGACAGCGGAGGTGGCAGCGAAGACGCCCGGAAGGCCTGGACGAAGAGGACGGCGGTTCATGGGGCTCCCTTTCTGATTTGCGAGGTGCCTTGGGTGGCTGCCTCATCAGCAGCGCCGTCCACCCTCTTCGCAAAAGGGATGCCGACCCGATTTTCTTGATTTTTAGTGGATTTATTCAGTCACACGGAAATTTTGACAACACAGTTGGCGGATCGTTCGAAACACGCCAACCGAAGTCGTGCTCTCGCGGGATCGAGGGTCAGGGGTGCGGGGGCGGCTGGTCGATCGCCGCCGTCCAGCGCGCGATCTCCTCCGCCGTCATGCTGCCCGCGGGCCAGAGGCGCGCGTCGTCCCAGCCCTCGCTCACGTCAGCGAGGTACTGCGCGCGCGAGAGGAGCGTGCCCCGGCAAAGGCGACCCCCCTCGGGCGGCGACGCATTCTCGGCTTCGAGCCGCGCGACGAGCTCGCGCATGACCCACGGCGGGATGCGGCGCTGCTCCGCCGGATAGATGAAGCCGAAGAGGATGAGGTGGCTCAAGAGCACCCGCCAGTGCTCGCCGAAGCGCGCGACGATCCGAGGCCAGTCGAGCTCCTCTCCGCACGCGCGCAGCACATGGGCCACGTCCGCCCCGTCGTACCGCTCGCGCTCCTGGATGAAGGCCTTGGCGAAGATGGTCTCCTCGGCCGGGCAGAGGCCCACCTCGACGCCAAAGACCTCGCCGCGGCCCGCGTGCTCGAACCAGAGATCGTCGACCTCGGCGAGGCCATTGCCCGAGCTCCAGATGACGTCGACGTGCTCGCCGCCCGCAAACGCCTTCGCGAGCCAGTGCGGGAACGCGATGCAAGTCGGATAGCCCGCGTGTTCGAGGACGAGGAGAGCCGCGCCGACGTCGCGGCGGCGAACGAAGACGTCGAGGTCACGGGTGCGTCGCCGCATGCCAGCGTGGTGCGCGAGCGCATAGGCGCCGCCGACGAGGAAAGGAACGTCGGACGCGTCGAGCGCACGAAGCGCGGAGGCAAAGAAGTCGCGCGCCTCGGGCGTCATGTCGAGCGCGAGGACCGCGTTCGGATCGACGTCGCGAGGCAAGGCGAGCGTGGGCTCCACGGCCACGACCCCGCTTGATGGAGGCTCGCAAGCAACCATGGGTTGAGGGAGCGGGAGCCGCGTCGTGTCGAGCGAGCGAGGCGTCCCGGAGGACGGAATGGCATCAACCGTGCGGCGGAACATCACGGCACGACGTGTTGCCAGGCAGTTCGTACCGCAAGGGGCGTAGGGACAGAAATCGAGCGGCTACGGAGCGTCGTCGAGCGAGCGTTCGAGCGCAGCACGCAGGTGGTTCTGCGCGCGGAGCGTGTACGGTCCGTCGGGCGAGAGCTCGAGGTGCATCGCGAAATGCTCGGCCGCGCGGCCGAACTCGCCCTTGCGATACCGCACGATGCCGCGCGCGAGCTCACGCGGGTACGAGGGATCGAGGGCCGAGAGCTCATCGATCTTGCGGAGCAGGAAGGCCGCCGGATCCTGCGCGCCGCGGCCTTCGCGGAGGCCCAAGCTCGGGCGTGGCGGGTGCGCGAGGAGGAACCCGAAGAGCGCGCGCTCTTCATCGACGCCAAGGGCAAACGCGCTGCCCGAGAGGCCGCTGATCTCGTTCCACCGGCGCTTGAAGGAAGCGCGGAGCGCCTGCTCGTCCATGTGCATGGCGCACGGCGCGTTTCCCTCGCACCAGCCGTTCCGCGCGAGGACGTCGGCGAAGGGTCCGCCGAGCTCGACGAGCTCGTCCGAGGATTCGCCGGTCAAGACGAAGCGGCGCACCTCGCGCAGGAAGGAGCGGAGCTGGAAGGCGCGCAAGGCGAGGACGGCGTCGTCCCCCTGCGCGAGGGCGCGGGCGGCAGCAGGGCCCATCTGGCGGCGCAGCTCGGCAAGCATGGCGTCGTCGCCGCGCGCGTCAGCCCGGCCGAACGCACGGAGGAGCGAGCCGAGCGCGCGGACGTCCGCGTCGAGGGGTTTCGTCTCCGCAGCGCGAGCACGGGCATCATCGTTCGCCGCAAGCGCGGCGAGCTTGGCAGGCTCGACGAGCGGCAGGGGCAGGTCCGCAGGCGGGACCGACCGAGGGACGGCGAGGAGGGCGGCGCTGCCAGCAAGGAAGACGGCGACGAGGCCCGGCTGCCAGCCCTCGAAATGCCGGCCGAACCCCCCGGCGACGCGCACCTCGTTTTTTGCCACCGCGCTCCGACCTCCGACCGTTTATTGTAGGACGCCGTCGCGGCACGAGGAGAGAAAGTGTTGTCGGAGAAGCGAAGACACACGCGAAGGGTCGTTCGATTGGCAGTCGCGTTCCAGGTGGGGGACGGCCCGCGCGTCGATGCCTTCTCACGCGATCTCAGCATCGGCGGCATGTTCATCGTCACCGACAAGCCCGCCCCCTTCAACGCAAGCGTGAACCTCTTCATGCAGCTCCCAGGCGTGAAGCAAGAGGTGATGGTGAAGTCGACCGTGCGCTGGACCGAGCCCGACGGAATGGGCGTACAGTTCGGTCTGATGGGCGCACGCGAGACGCACGCGCTGATGCAGTTGCTCACAGGCGCGCCGCCGTCGATCCGCTGAGCAGGGACAAACCTTACGCGAAGGCGCCTCGCTGGGGCTTTGCCCCAGGCCCCACCAGGAGCTGTCCGCTCCTGGACCTGGACCAGCGCAAGCGCTGGACTCGGGGTCGATGAACTGCGCGATGCGCAGTTCATCGAACACCAGGTCAAGACCACAGGCGACTCTGCCAACCAAGACAGCCGCGCTGACGGTTCAGCTGGCAACGCTGTACCAACGGCCTGTTGGAAGAACTGCGCGCAGCGCAGTTCTTCCACGAAAGGTCCAGGGCTGGCCCTGCAGATAGGGGGCGGACAGCTTAAAAATCTCTCCCCGCATCGACTGCGCTTCGCGCAGTCGATGCCCAGAGGTCCAGGGCTGGCCCTGGTCCGGGTCGAGGGGCGGATAGCCCCCGCGGGGCCCGGGGCAGAGCCCCGGCGCGGCGCCTCGTTCACTGACCGAGATTGAAGGGCACGGAGACGGGCCCGTTCGTCCCGACGAACTTGCCTGGGCGCAGCGAGTTGAAGACGCACTGCATGAACTGGGGTTCGAGGGGCGGGTCGAAGCGCACGGAGGAGACGGCGCCTTCCGGGTCGAGCGAGAGGGTCACCGTGGCTGTGACGGAGAGACGAACGGAAGGGTCGCCGCCGCGGTAGTGCGTCTCGAAGCAGCCTGAGAGGCCTGCGTGCACGGAGGCGCGCGTGAGGACGGGCGCGGGCTTCGGTGCGGGCGGCGCTTCGGGCGCGACGGAGGGCGCTTCCACCGGCGGAGGTGGCGCGGGGGGTGCGTCGGGACGATCGGGGACGTGCGGCAGCGGGCGTTCGGCGACGCTTGGGGGCGGCGGCGCGATCGTGGGCTTCGGCGGAGGTGTGGGCTCGATGGGCGCGGGCGGCGCGGGCGGTGCGTCTTCTACGGCGAGCATGCGGGCGACCTCGCCGCCGTCGAGCGAGAAGGAGGCGCGCGCGCGGCCGACGAGGAGGCGACCGGTGGTGACGCCGGGGCGACCTGCGGGGCCCACGGCGACGGCGCCGTGCTCGAGATCCACGAGGACGTCGTCGGTGCCGCGGACGACGGTGAATGCCGTGCCGTGTGCGGCGACGCGTGTGCGGCCGACGTCGACGGCGAAGGTCTCGACGAGGCCTTCGGTGGTCTTTCTTGGTGTCACGTCGGCGCGCAGCGAGCCTCGTTCGAGGCCGAGGACGAGCGCGTCACCGGACGCGAAGGCTGCGGCGACGACGGTGGCGCGTGCGCCGGGTGCGAGCGTGACGCGGACGATGCCACGTTGCACGAGCGTGAGTGGTGCCTCGCCGGCCTCGACGCCGTCGCCGGGCCGAAGGAGCGAGAGATCTCGCTCGGACTCGCTGCCTGGGAGGAACGCGATCGTCTCGGGCGCGCGCCACCTCACGGCGAACCCTGCGGGCGCGTCGTGCTTCGATCGTGCGCCGAAGCTCGCGACGGCGATCACGGCTGCGGCGGCTGCGGCGAGCGCGAGGCCGATCCGCGCGCCTCGCCCGATGCGGGGGAGCGCTCGCGCTGCGCGCGCTTGCTCGTCCTGATCGATGCGCTCCTCGAGCTTCTGCTCGATGGCGTCCCAGGGCAGCTCGGGCGGCATCTCGTCGGCGAGCGCGCCGCGCATCACCTCGAGGGCGCGCGTGCTGGGGTCGTGGTCGCTCACGTGGTTTTCCCCTCCGCCGGCGCGTGCCGGCCTTCCTCGCGTGGCGCCGCCGCCGATCGAGGGCTCCGCTCCGAGACGCCGAGCTGCGCCCCGAGGCCTGGCATTTCATCCACGAGCTGCGCGAGCGCAGGCTCCTCTCGCATGAGCTCGGCGAGCTCGCGCCGCGCGTAAAACAGCCTCGTTCGGACGGTCAGCACGGGCGCATCCACGATCGTCGCGATCTCCGCCGGCGCCAATCCTTCGATGTCGTGCAGCACGTACACCGTACGTTTCTTCTCGGAGATCCGATCGAGCAGCCGCTTGAACGCGGCGAGCCGACGCCGAAGCGTCGCCTCCTCGTCGGGCAAGAGGCCTGCGTCCCTCTCGTGCTCGGTCGCGAGTGGCTCGTCGGCGAACACCGGCCGACTGCGCTCGGCCCTGCGGATCATGAGCACCACGTTCACCGTGATGCGGTGGATCCAGGTCGAGAACTTCGACTGTCCGCGGAAGTCGCCGAGGCTCCTGTGCACCTGGAGGAAGACCTCCTGCACCACGTCCTCGATGTCGCTCGCTCGGCCCAGCATGCGGAACACGAGCCGCGCGACGGCCTCCCGGTGCATCCGGTAGAGCGCCGAAAAGGCACCCCTGTCACCGCTCCGGGCGAGCCGGACGAGCTCGTCTACGTCGACGGGGTCCACGAACGCCCGAGTGGCCAGGCTCGCGCTCGGCCATGCGAAAAACGACGCGGTGGGGACGACGCGCCGCGCCGAGACCAGCGAGGAGATCGCGCGCGGCAGCGCCACGGGGTACACGAACGGCTCCGTTGCACGGCGGCGGGGCCGCATTCACCCGCTCGCCTGTTTGCACGAAATTTGTCCATTTCCCGCGGCCGGCCCCAACGTCGGCGCATGCTCTACATCGCCGTGGGATTGACCGTCGCCCTCGTCGCCGCCGACCTGCTCGACATCTCGTCGCGCAAGTCCGCCCGCCGACGCCTGGGCGATCTGTAACGGACGGCCCGAGCGCCGTCCGCGACACACCCTTCGAAAAAGATTCGGGGGTGAAGCTTCGTCTCCGAAGCCTCACCCCCGCCTCGTCACTCAGGCCGCCGAGGCCTTCTTCTCGCCGGGGAAGAGCGCCTTGAGGTCGACCTTCTCCTGCTTCTTCTGCTCGAGGATGTGGTTGACCGCGCGCAGCACGCGCGTCTTGACCGGGCCGCTGATGGACTTGCCCGCGAGCGCCGACGCGATCGCGCGGTCCGTCACCGGGCGGCCGCTGCGGGGCTTCTTGAGCCCTTCCTTCTTCTTCGCGCCGTCTTCGCTCTTGCGGGCGAGGCGCTTGGTCAAACGGATCGCCCGATCCTCGGGGCGCAGCTTCTCGATCTTCTGGGACGCCGCGATGATCCTGCGCGGGTCGATCGACTTGGCCTTGAGGAACTCTTCGAACGTGCTCATCGGATTCACCTTGGAAGCTTCTGGAGGAGCGGGCTACGCGCGAGGTTTGGCGCTTTAGCCCCTCAACGACGCAGGAGGGCGCGCACCCTATCACGGACGCCCAAGCCCTGCACCCTTCTCGAAGCGACGAAGACCAGGACGGACAGCCCGGCGGGCACGGGCAAACGTTTACCCGCCCCGTCCGCCTGTACTAACCTCCGGGAAATGAGCCTGATCTCCCACCTCGACGAGGCCGTCGCCGTCATCCGTTCGAAGAGCCCGCTCACCCCGGTGGTCGGCGTGGTGCTCGGTTCGGGGCTCGGCGCGTGGGCCGAGCGCCTTGAAGAGCACGTGGTGCTCCCCTATAGCGACATCCCGTTCATGCCCGTGTCGACCGTCGTCGGGCACGCGGGCAAGCTCTGGATCGGCCTCGCGGACGGGGTGCCCGTCGCCTGTCTGCAAGGTCGCGTGCACCTCTACGAGGGCCACACGCCCGAGCGCGCGGTGTTCGGCGCGCGGCTGCTCGCGCGGCTCGGGTGTCGCGCGACGCTCTTGACGAACGCCGCCGGCGGCACGAGGCCCACGTTCCAGCCCGGGGACCTGATGCTCATCCGTGATCACCTGAACATGACAGGACAAAACCCGCTCGTCGGGCCGAACGAAGCCGGCCTCGGCCCGCGCTTCCCGGACATGACGCACGCCTACGATCGGCGGATCGCCGCGCTCGCGCGCGAGGCGGCCTCGGACGCGGGCGTGTCGATCCACGAGGGCGTGTACGCGGGGCTGCTCGGTCCGTCGTACGAGACGCCCGCCGAGATCGCGATGCTGCGGACGCTCGGCGCCGACGCGGTCGGGATGAGCACGGTGCACGAGGTGATCGCGCTCCGGCACATGGGCGTGCGCTGCGGGGCGATGTCGTGCATCACGAACCTCGCCGCGGGCCTGAGCCCGACGCCGCTCGATCACGCCGAGGTCGAGGCGACCGCGAACCAGTCGCGCGAGCGATTCACGGCGGTGCTCTCGACCTGGGTGAAGAAGGTCGGCGCGGCGATCACCGGGGGCGGGAGCTGGCGAGGAGGAGCGGCTTGACCGATCCGCAGATGAACATCGATTGGACGGCGCTCGCGCGCGCGGCGATCGACGTGCAAGCACGCGCGCACGCGCCGTACTCGGCCTACCAGGTCGGCGCCGCGCTGCTCACCGCGTCGGGTCGGGTCTTCGCCGGTTGCAACGTGGAGAACGCGTCGTACGGGCTCTCGATCTGCGCGGAGCGATCGGCGATCGTGCAGATGGTGGCCGCGGGCGAGCGGGATCCGATCGCGCTCGTGGTCGTGACGCCGGGGACGTCGAAGCTCGGGCCGGGCGTGGATAGCCCGCCGATCGGCGCGCCGTGCGGGATGTGCCGGCAGACGCTCGCCGAGTTCGCGGACGATCTGCGCATCCAGATGTGTGTCGCCGGTCAGGACGGGCTCACGAAGATGACATCGCTCGCGGCCCTGCTGCCGGAGGCGTTCCGCGCGAAATCGAGCTGAGCGGCCGCGCGGCCGCTCGGCTCACTCCGCGTCGATCGGCCGCGACTCGACTTCCTGGATTCGCTGCACGGCTTGCATCAGCGACTCGCGCGCGCGTTCGAGCGCGAGCTTGTCCTCGTCCCATCGCGCCCGGACGCGCGTGAGGCGCGAGGCGGCGTTCACCGCGTCGGCCACGAGCGCCGCCTTCTCCGCGGCGAGCGCGTCGCGCTCCTCCTCGCGCTTCTTGAGCTCCTCTTCGAGCCGCGCGACGTCGGCCACGCGCGCCGCGAGATCCGCGCGGACCCCGCCCTCGTCCCGACGCGCCGCCTCGATCGCGCCGCGGGCCTCGTCGAGCTCGGCCCCGAACGCGGTGATGCGCGCTTCGAGCTCGGCCGCGGCGGCGCGCGAGGTCGTCTCCTGCTCGGCGAGCGCGCGCTTCCGGACCTCGCGCTCTTCCTCGATCTCCGCGGCGCGCGCCGCCTCGCTCGCGCGCGCTCGCTCCTCCTGCTCCGCGACTGCCTTCCGCGTGGCCTCCTCGGCGCTCGTGATCGCCGCGGCGTGACGCGCTTCGAGCTCGGACACGGCGCGCGCGTGCTCGTCCTTCAGCTCCTGCTCGCGCGCCGCGAGCCGCTCGCCTGCCGCGCGGTTCGCTTCCTCGATCGCGATCGCCTTGGCTTCCTCGATCGCCTGCGCCTTGTCCGCGCTCGCCGCTTCGAGGGCCTTCGCGTGCTCCGCTTCGATCCGCGAGAGCGCGGCCGCATGCTCCTCGCGGAGCTTCGAGATCTCTTCTTCCCTCGCGCGCTCGGCCTCGTTCGCGCCTGCCGTGCGCAGCGCATCGATCGCCGCCGCGTGCTCCTCGCGGAGCTTCGTGATCTCCGCCGCGTGCTCCTCGCGCGCCTTGCCGAGCTCGGCGCCGTGCTCCGCGTTGAGCTCGCCGATCTCGGCCGCGTGCGCGTCGCGCAGCTTCGCGATCGCCTCGGCGTGCTCCTCGCCGAGCTTCTTGCTCGCGGCCGCGTGCTCCTCACCGAGCTTCGTGATCGCGGCCGCGTGCTCCTCGCCGAGCCTCGTGATCGCCTCCGCGTGCTCCTTGCCGAGCCGCTCGGCCTCGCTCGTGCGCGTCCGCGCCTCCGCGTCGGCGACGGCTTGCGTGAGCGCCTCGCTCGACGTCCGGAGCTGCTCCTCCCGCATCGCGATCGCGGCCTCTCGATCGAGCCGCGCCGCCGCGAGCTCTGCGTCACGCGTCGCGAGCTTCTCCTCGACGCGCTCGAGCAAGAGCTGGAAGTTCGTCACGCGTTGCTCGAGGGCCTCGCGATCGCCGCGCAGCTTCTGCAGCTCGGCGTCGTTCTGCTCGCGCGAGCCCTCGAACTCGATCATCCGATCGAGCTGATCGGCCTTCTCGCGCTCCAGGACGAGCGCTTGATCGCGCAGCTCGATGATCTCCTTGTCGCGCTGCGAGAGCTCTCCGCGCAGGGCGAGGATCTCCTTGTCCTTCTTGTTCAGGGCCTCGCGCAGGTCGAGGAACTCGCGGCTCGACGCGCCGCCGAGGCGGGAGGTGGCGGTGAGCGCCGCTGTGCCCGTCAAACCGCCTCCGCCTTGCATGGCCGCCGTCGCCGCGATGGCCGCGGAGAGCTTTGCCTTCAGCTCCTCGGCCTCACGCTTGAGCCGCACGACGTCAGCGGATCCTTCGCTCGCCTTGGCGAGATCGACTTCGAGCCGCGACACGTTGGCTCGTGAGGCGTGAAGCTCCTGATCGAGACGCGCGCTCTCGTCCCGCGTCTGCGCGAGCTCGGCCTGGAGCGACGCGATCTCTTGCTGGAACCGCGGGAGATCACCGTCGCTGCGCGCGGACTCGCCCTTCGCGCGCGTGAGCTCGTCCTTTGCCTGCGTGAGCTCGTCCTTGCTGCGCGTGAGCTCGTCACGGCTCTTCGTGAGCTCGTCCTTGCTCTGCGCGAGCTCGTCCTTGCTACGCGCGAGCTCGTCCTTGCTCTGCGCGAGCTCGTCCTTGCTCTGCGCGAGCTCGTCACGGCTCTTCGTGAGCTCGTCCTTGCTCCGCGTGAGCTCGTCCTTGCTACGCGCGAGCTCCGCGCGGAGTCGATCGAGCTCCGCCGTGTCCGCCGCTTGCGGGGCCGGCGGGCGTTCGCTCGCACGGAAAGCCGCCGCGGGCGGAGGCACCGAGCGCGTCGTCGCGGGCACGGGCGCCGCGGTCGGACGCGGAGGCGCCGCGGCAGCCGGTGGTCCGCCCGGACGCGGCGGCGCGACAGGAGGCGGCGCAGCAGCGACGGGTGCGGGCGGCG
>NZ_JARZHH010000043.1 GCF_029946515.1 Polyangium sp. 6x1 | reverse complement strand
CTGCGCCGCCTGCGCCGCCCGCGCCGCTGCCGCCTGCGCCGCCCGCGCCGCCGGCACCACCGGCGCCGCCGCTGCCGCTGGACGAGGACGACGACGAGCTGCTCGACGAGCTCACGCTGGACGAGGCGCCGGCATCCCCGCCGGCACCGGCGTCACCGCCCGCCCCGCCCGCGCCGCTCCCGGACGCAGTCGTGGGCCGAGAGATGCCGGAGTCCGGCGTGCAGGCGACGCCGAGCGCACCGCCCGCTAGCAAGAGCCCGAGAACAGAAGCCCATCGCCCACGGCGGATTTTCAGGTCAAGCACAGGACTGCGCACAGGATATCCTTGCCGCCGCCCGCGCGAAAGGGCAGCGGGGATGCGGCTCCTCGCGTTCACCCTCGAAATCATCGTGACGATGTCGACTCCCTCGAGCCTCACCGGCGCGCCAGCCGCGCGCCGCACGCCCGGGCCGCCTCGTGGGCGTCCGCGAAGGCGCTTGCTCGCCGCGGTGGCGCTGTCCCGCGCGCGCCTCGCGCGCACGACGCTCTCGCGTGTCGGGCTCGTGGGCGGAGCGCTGCTCGGCGCGTCGTTCGCCGCCCTCGCGATCGTTCTCCGCGCGACGGAAGGAACGAGCGCGCCGCTCGAAGGGCTCGTGGGCCTCGGGGCCGCGTCGATCACGCTGGTGGCGGCGGCCCCGACGACGCTCGCGGCGGCGAGCGATCGGACCGCCGAGGATCGCGAGGCCGGAATCGAGGCGCTCGCGGCGACGCACGGCGTGCACGCGCAGAGCCTCCACGCAGTGCGGTGGATCGCGTCGATGGTGCAGATCGCGAGGTCTGTTGGGCTGCCGCTCGTCGGGCTCGCGCTCGTCACGGTGGCGCTGTCGAGCTCCGCGTCCATGGCGATGCGCAGGATCGTGTTCGCGCTCGGGCTCTTCGTGTTCTCGGTGAGCGCTGGGGCCACGCTCGGGACGCTCGCCGCGTTCTCGGCGCGCATGGGTGGGCGTCGTGGCAGGGTCCTGCTCGCGGCGATCGTGATCGTGCCGTGGATGCTCGCGGAGCTCGCGGGGCGCGGCACGTACTCGATTCCGGGCGCGCTCTCCGCGCTGCTCTCGCTCCTCGTCGACGCAGGCCGCGGCGGAGCAGGCGCATGACGATGCAGCGTCCGCACACGATCTCGCCGCCGCGGCTCGTGCTCGAAGCCGTGCATGCGCGTGACGCCGCGGCGCCGCGCGGCGCTTCCCGCGGGAGACTGACGGGCGTGAACCTCGCCCTCGGCGCAGGCGTGTTCGCCGTTCTGGGTGCGCCCGAGGACGGGACGCTCGCGCTCTCCGAGGTGATCACGGGCGCGCGCGCTCCCTTGCAGGGCCGCGTCCTCGTCGAAGGACAATCCCCCGCGCGTTCGCCCTTGCTGCGGGCCCGCATCGGCGCGCTCGCCGCGGAGCCTTCGCTCCCGGATGCGCGCACGGTCGAGGCGTCGGTCGTGCTCTCGCGCAGGGCGCGCGGCGAGCTCGGGGCGCGCGCCGGCGACGTGCTCGATCCGTTCGGCCTCGGTCACCTCGCGCGCCGCGAGCCGCGATCACTTTCGTTCGCCGAGGCGCGCGCGGTGGAGCTCGCGCTCGCGCTCTCCACGCCGTCGCCGCTGCTCGTCTCGCTGCACGAGCCGCTCTCCGACGTCGCGCTCAACCTGCTCGGCCTCGTGCGCGAGCGGATCCGCGAGCTCGCGCTCGGCGGCGCGTGTGTCGTCGTGACGACCTCCTCGCCCGCGGACGCGCGTGCGCTCGGCGATCGTGTCCTCGTGCTGCACAAGGGGCTCGTGCTCGGCGAGGCCGACGCCGCGGAGCCTCTGCCCGGCGGCGAGCCCGCGCTCATCGCGTGGGTGCGTCCCGCGGACGACGCGAGCGAACGAGCGCCGGTGCGCGCGCTCGCTCGTTTGCTCGCCGATCGAACGGAGGTGCGATCCGTCGCGTGGAGCGAGGCCGCCGGGCCGTATCCGCGGGCCGCGGAGCTGCGTTTGTCCGGGGACGATCTCGACGCTTGCGCGCTCGCGCTCACGGACACGGCGGTGGAGGCCGGCGTCGCGATCGAAGCCATCGCGCCGGCGTCGCCCGGCATCGTTCAGGTGCGCGCCGCGGCCGAGGCGCTGCTCACGTTCCGCCGCGCGGCCAGGCTCCCGCAAAGGCCGCCGGTCGCGCTCCCGGCGGCGAGGAGCGCGCGGGTGCCGGGAGCGCTCGCGCCCGTCGCGCCGCAGGCGCTCCCGGCCGTGCCGAGCGAGCCGCCGGTCGCCGAGGCGCCTCCCGTCACGACCGACGTGGCGGAGAAGCCACCCGAGCCAGGTGATCCAGGCGAGCCACGGGGAGGAGCATGACGTCGCAGCATCGACCAGAGGCCGCGTTGCCTCGTGGCGCGGGCGCGTTCGGGGGAGTTTCCCTCGGGGCCGCGATGGGCGCTCGCAGGCTCGCAGGAAGGGGTGTCGCGCTCACCGCGATGCTCGCGCTCGCACTCGCGCTCGCCGGCGGCCTCATCGAACGCCGCGTGACCACGGCGGGCGCGGTCGATCGTTCCCTCGCCGCGACGTTCCGCCTCGTCATCCCGCTCTTCTGCTTCGCCCTCGCCGCCCGCGCCTGTGATCGCTCGAAGCTGCGTGACGCCGCCTGGCCCGTCGCGCGTTACGGGGCCGCGCGCCGCGACGTCGCGCTCGGGATCGGCGTGGCGCTCGTGCTCGCTTCGGCCGCGAGCAGCGCGTTGCTCGCGCTCGTCGCCGTCGCGTCCGCGCAGTCGGCCGCGGCGCCGCCGTTCGCCCGGGATGCCTTCACGAGCGGCTGGATCGGCGCCCTCGTCGGCGCGGCGTACGGCGGCTGGTTCGCGTTCGGCGCGACGTTCCTCGAACGTGGCCGTGGTCGCCTCGTGCCGCTCGTCCTCGACTTCCTCTTCGGCAGCGGCGCGGGCCTCTTCGCGGCCCTCCTGCCTCGAGCGCACGGACGCGCGCTCCTCGGCGGCGAGGGGCCGCTCGGGCTGTCGCAACCGCAGAGCTCCGTGGCTCTGCTGCTCATGGCGATGCTGCTTCTCGTAGCCGCCGCGCTACGGTGTCGCGAATGAGTGACGCCGCGCGGGTCGTCGATCGTTCGACCTCCAAGATTCTCGTCCACACGCGTGCGAGCGGGATGCTGGCGCGCCTGGCGCACGATCTCGAGCTTTCAGCCGCCACGTTCACCGGCCGCGCGACGCTCGAAGGCGAGGGGTTTTCCGCGGAGCTCGTCGTGCCGGTCGCCGCGCTGCAGGTCGTGGGGACGCTGCATGGCGAGCGCGTCGACACGTCGGCGCTGTCGATCTCGGATCGATCGGACATCGAGCGGAAGATCCGCGACGAGGTGTTCCCGGGGACGAAGGAGGTGCGCGTCCACGCGAAGGGCACGTCGCGGGATCGCGCGGAGGTGACGGTCGAGGTTTCGAGCGGCCGGCTCTCGCTGCCGGTCCCGCTGCGCGTGGCGGAGGAAGCGGGCCGCACGCGCGTCTCGGGGCGGATCACGCTCTCGATGAAGCGGCTCGGCCTCCGCGACGTGAAGGGGCCGCTCGGCGCGTTCCGGGTCCGCGACGACGTCGAGGTGCTGTTCGACGTTACTCTGCGTCCGGCGTCGTAGGCGGCGAGACCTCGGGCGCGGCTTGCCCGCGCTCGCAGGGCCCGTGGATCTGGTAGGGCTTGCCGGAGAGGCGCTGGACGAGCGACTTGCCTCGCCAGCCGAGGTAGCCCTTGCTGAAGCTCACGGCGTCCGCGGGCGAGAGGTACGGGTTCTTCGTCTTGCCGAGCTCGACGAGCGTGAGCACCTGCTCGGCCACGCTGACGGGGCAGCCTTCGAGGCGCAGCGGCTCGTTCGGATCCGTGGTCGCCATCTTCCGCATCACGGTCACAGCCTTCGCGAAGATGTCGTCGTGTTTGGCGTGGTACGGGTCCTTCTGCGCGCGGTCCTTGTAAAGGCTCTCGACGTTCACGAGGCGGCCGTGGAGGTTGCCCGACCACTTCGCGCAGTCGCCGATGAACACGACGCGCTCGCCCGGCGCCGCGTCGATCTTCCCTTCGTAGGCCCCGAAGACGATGTGCATGCGCGGCAGCTTGTCGTCGCACTGCTCGTCGTAGAGCCGCAGGATCTCGATGGCCTCCTCGAGCGCGCCCGGACAACCGCCCCAGCAGTAGTCGGTCCGCTCCGGTTCGGGCGGCGCGCCGGCGTACGCGGTGATGTGCGAGCCTTCGAAGTGCTTCTCGACGCGCACGAGGCCGACCTTGAAGCCCTTGGCCATCGCCTTCGCCTCTTCGAGCGTCACGTCGCCGCTGATCTCCATCGCGTCGAGATCGAGCGATCCGAAGCCCCGTTCGGAGGCGAGGCGGAGGTGATCGACCGTGTACGGATCGACGCCGATGATGTGGCAGCAGAGCGCGTCGAACGCGGCCTGCGAGTTGCCCATGATGACGAGCCCGAGCTTGCGCGGGATGGGCGTGAGCATCCGGCCTTCGCCGGCGACGATCGCGTCGATGGCGATGAACTGCGGCTGAACGATGTACTGGAGGTCCGCGATCTTCTCGTCGAGCCGGTGGTCGTGGTCGATGAGGCGGTGTCGATCGTCCTGGATGCCGATGTAGTTCTTCATGGAGAACGTCACGGTGGTCCAGGGGTGGCTCTTGAACTTGGGGCAGTTGACGAAGAAGTCGGCCTTCGCGATGGGCTCGGGCGTGAAGACGTAGTCGCGCAGCCGCTCCTTGTGGGAGAGCCGGATCTCGACCTGCGGCTCCTCCTCGAAGTGGTAGTGCTTCACGCCGGTGCGCTTGATCATCGGGTAGTAGCCCGCGCCCTCGAAGCTCATGCGCGTGGGGAGCGTGATGCCGCAGCGCTCGCCGAGGGCGAGCTCCCGGACGCGGCCGTCGTCCCGGTCCTGCAAGGCGCGCAGCACGCCCTCCAGGAACTCCGGCCGCGTGTACGCGTGCGGGAACGACGGCCCCGACGCCACGCAGTTCGGCTTGACGAGCGTGCGGCCGTGCGGCCTGAGGTCGAGCTCCTCGAGCCCCTCTCGAATGATCCGGCGGATCTGGTCGACGTCGTAGGTGGGGCAGCGGCGGATGATGACCCGGGGGCGCGACGCGATCTTCATGGCTTCCCAGCCTAAGAGGGCCCGCTGGATCCGGCAATGCACCGCCCGCCGGGGCACCCGAAACGCGGGAAGTGCCGCGAAATCACGGAAGCCCTTTACATCCGTTCATGTGTCTGGAATACATGCGCTGGGTGGTCACGAAAAACCCCGACACCGAGGCGCATGGCGACGGATGTGGTCCAGGATGCGGAGGCGACGGTTACGACGAGGCCGCGTCGCCGGAGCCGCTGCCGGCCGGCGAAGCGAGCAGCGCGGAGAGCTCTTCGCGAAGGCGTCGCGTCGCGTCGACGAGGCGGCCTTCGACGAGGAAGCCATCGTCCTGCCGCCGGCAGCGATGCACCTTCACGCGCACGAGCGAGCTCGTCTCGAGGTTGCCGGCGAGCGGCGCTCCCGGCGCGAAGGCCTCGGTCGATCGAAGGCTCACCCGATCGCCGTCGAGGGCCACGAGATCGGCCGTGCCACCTCTCAGGAGCTTCATGTGCGGCATGTTCACTCCCCTCGGCGGCCCCGGCCGATCGCGGCGCGGGCTTCCCGCTCGGCCTCGCGTTGCTTGACCGTCTCGCGTTTGTCCGCCTGCTTTTTGCCCTTCGCCAGGGCGAGCTCGACCTTCGCGCGTCCCTTCTTGAAATAGAGCCGCGTGGCCGCGACCGTCATGCCCTCGCGTTCCACGGCCTTGCGGATCTGATCGATCTCCGGGCCATGCAGCAGGAGCTTGCGCGTCCGCTTCGCGACGTGACCGAACGCGGCGCCCGGCATCTCGGGGATCAGCATGCCGTGCAGGAACGCCTCGCCGTTCGTGATCGTGCACCACGCGTCGGAGAGGTCGGCCTTCCCGTCGCGAAGCATCTTGACCTCGCTGCCGATGAGCACGATGCCGGCTTCGAAGCGCTCGCCGAGCTCGTACTCGAAGCCGGCCCTCCGGTTTCGCACGATGAGCTTCTCGTCGCTCGCTTCTTTCCCGCTCACGTGGTTGACACCTTTGATCGCTGTCGCTACGGCCAAACGCTACCCGAAGAGCCGCTCTCCAGGCAGGCGCTCGCGTAGGGCTAGCGCGCCGTGCGTCCTGCGTCCATAGGGCGACGAGCGTCCGTTCCGCGACAAACCCGCGCGCCGTGCTAGTACGCCGGCGCCTCGGTCCGCGTCTTCTCCGCATCACCCCTCACCGCAGAGAGCGAAGCCATGCAACCCATCCGCATCCGCGGCGCGCGCACCCACAATCTCCAGGGGATCGACCTCGAGCTCGTGCCCGGGCAGCTCGTTTGCTTCACGGGCGTCTCCGGCGCCGGAAAATCATCGCTCGCGCTCGATACGCTCTACTCGGAAGGGCAACGTCGCTTCGTCGAGAGCTTCAGCCCGTACGCGCGGCAGTTCCTGGAGCGGCTCGAACGGCCACCCATCGACGAGCTCGATCCGGTCGCCGCGGGCGTGGCCGTCGATCGCCGCGCCCCCGTGAAGAGCTCGCGCTCGACGGTGGCCACGATGGCCGACCTCGAGCCGTATCTTTCGGCCGTGTTCGCCCGCGAGGCGACGCCCGTGTGCCCGACGTGTCAGGTCCCGGCGACGCGCGTGGACGCCGTGACGGCCGCGTCGAAGGCCGTCGAGAGCCACGAGGGCCAGGCCGCGCTCGTCACGTACCGCGTGCCCGTGGCCGGCACGGAGGAGCTGCTCGACGTGCGCGAGACGCTGCTCGAAGCGGGCTATCGGCGTCTGCTCGTGCGCGGCGAGGTGCGCGACATCGACGAGGTCGGCCCGAGCGACGCGCTCGGCGCGGGCGGCGGGATCGAAGTGATCGTCGACCGCGTGAAGATCGGCGCGCGTGACGCACGGCGCCTCGGCTCGGCCATCGAGGAGGCGTGGCAACGCGCCGAGGGAAGCGTGGCCTTGTACGTGGGCGCGTCGGGCGCGAACGGGGCCGGCCGGCGCGTGCTCGTGCCGCGGGGGCTCGCCTGTCCGTCGTGCGCGCGGAGCTTCGAAGCCGCGCGGCCGGGCCTGTTCTCGTACCAGTCGCCGATCGGCGCGTGCCCGGGGTGCCGGGGCTTTGGCCGGACGATCGGGGTCGACTGGGGCAAGGTGATCCCCGACGAGGAGAAGACGCTCGAAGGCGGCGCGATCCGGCCGTGGACGGGGTCGAGCACGTCGTGGGAGCGGAAGGTACTCAAGAAGTTCTGCGAGAAGAAGGGCATCCCGCTCGACGCGCCGTGGAAGGAGCTCACCGAGGCGCAGCGCGCGCAGGTGCTCGACGGCGAGGGCAGCTTCCACGGCGGCAAGTACCCCGGCGTGCGCGCGTGGTTCAAGTGGCTCGAGACGCGCACGTACAAGATGCACATCCGCGTGTTGCTCGCGCGGTACCGCTCCTACGATCCGTGCGCGACCTGCGACGGCAAGCGCCTTTCGCCCGAGTCCTTGCTCTACCGCGTGGGCGGGCTCGATCTCGCGAGCTGGCACGGGCTCGAGCTGCGCGAGGCGCGCGCTCTCTTGGAGCGGCTGAAGGCGACGACAGGGCAGGGCGAGATCGCGCGGAAAGAGCTGGCGCAGCGGCTCGCGTACCTGGAGCGCGTGGGGCTCGGGTACCTGACGCTCGATCGGCAAGCGCGCACGCTCTCGGGCGGCGAGGCGCAACGCGTGACGCTGACGGGCGCGCTTGGGACGTCGCTCACGGGCGCGCTCTTCGTGCTCGACGAGCCGACCGTGGGGCTGCATCCGAGCGACGTGCCGCCGCTCATCGAGGCGATGCGCGAGCTCGCGGCGCGCGGCAACGTCGTGGTCGTGATCGAGCACGAGCCGCTCGTCATCCGGGCCTCGGATCGCGTGGTCGAGCTCGGTCCCGGCGCGGGCAGGCAAGGCGGGCGCGTGGTGTTCGACGGCGCGCCGGCGGAGCTCGCGCGGCGCGCCGATCTGCCGACGGGGCGCGCCCTCGCGCGAGGCGCGGCGAGCGTCGCGTCTTCGGACGAGCGACCTGCGCCGCGTGGATCGATCTCCATCGTGGGGGCGCGCGCGAACAACCTGAAGGACGTGAGCACGCGTTTGCCGCTCGGGCAGATCGTGTGCGTGACGGGCGCGAGCGGCTCCGGCAAGAGCACGCTCGTGGAGGACGTGCTCTACCGCGCCCTCGCGCGGGCCCGCGGCTACAAGGACATCGAGCCCGCGGGCGCGCACAAAAAGATCGAGGGCACGAGCGCGATCAAGGTCGTCACGCTCGTCGATCAAGCCCCGCTCGGGCGCACGTCGCGTGGCAACCCCGCGACGTACACGGGCGCGTGGAACCGCATCCGCCAGAAGTTCGCCGCGGAGCCCGAGGCGGCCGCGCGAAAGCTCACGGCGGGCCATTTCTCGTTCAACGTCGCGCTCGGGCGGTGCGAGTCGTGCGCGGGGGAGGGCGCCGAGACGATCGAGATGCAGTTCCTCGCCGACGTCTCGCTCACCTGCCCGGTTTGTCAAGGCAAGCGCTTCCGTGACGAGGTGCTCGAGGTCAAGGTGGACGGCCGCTCCGTGGCCGACGTGCTCGCGCTGTCGATCGACGAGGCGCTCGAGGTCTTCGCGCGCGAGCCTGCGATCGTGCGTGCGATCGGGCCGCTCGCGCGCCTCGGCCTCGGCTACCTCGCGCTGGGGCAGCCGCTCTCGACGCTGTCCGGCGGCGAAGCGCAGCGGCTCAAGCTCGCGCGCGCCCTTGGCGAACGGACGGCGGGCGCGCTCTTCCTGCTCGACGAGCCGAGCGCGGGCCTGCACGCGGAGGAGGTGCTGCTGCTCAACCAGGCGATGCGGGATCTCGTGCGCGGCGGCGGGAGCGTCATCGTCGTCGATCACGATCTCGACGTGATCGCGGCCTCCGACTGGGTCGTGGATCTCGGCCCGGGCGCGGGCAGCGACGGCGGGCAGATCGTCGCCGAGGGGACACCCGAGGAGGTCGCGCGCACGAGCACGCGCACGGGGCACGCGCTCGCAGCACACCTCGCGAAGCCCACGTCGCCGCCGTCGTCCTCGCGCTCGCGGCGAAAGGACAAGGCGAACGGAGACGCGTCACGCCGCGAGCGCTCGGCTTACCCGCCCGCGCCGTCGGCGATCGAGATCGTCCACGCGCGCGAGCACAACCTCGCGGAGGTCTGCACGTCGATCCCGCACGGCCAGATCGTCGTCGTCACGGGGCCGAGCGGATCGGGCAAGAGCACGCTCGCGTTCGACGTCGTCTTCGCCGAAGGACAGCGGCGCTTCCTGGAGACGCTGACGCCGTACGCGCGCCAGTTCCTCCCCTCGATGCCGCGCCCCGACGTCGATCGCGTCACGGGCGTGCCGCCCGCGATCGCGCTCGAACAGCGCACGACACGATCGGGGTCGAACTCGACGGTCGCGACCGTCACCGAGATCGCCCATTACCTGCGGCTCCTCTTTGCGAAGGTGGGCGAGCCGCACTGCCCGACGTGCGACGTCCCCATCACCGCGCGCGCGCCCGACGAGGTGTATCGCGCGCTGCTCGCGACGCGGGGATCGCGCACGTTGCTCGCGCCCGCGGTCGTCGCGCGCAAGGGCACGTACCTCGACGTCTTCACGGCGGCGGCGCGCGCGGGCATCACGGACGCGATCGTCGACGGCGCGCGGGCGAGCACCGACGATCCGCCGCGCCTCGACAAACGGCGCGAGCACTCGATCGATCTCGTGATCCACGAGGGCAAGCTCGACGGTCTCGATCGCGCCACGTTCGACCGCGCGCTCGCGTTCGGCAAGGGCTCGCTCAAGCTCGTCAATTCGCGTGGCCAGGAGGAGCTGCTCTCCACCACGCGCACCTGCCCTCGCTGCGGCGCGGGCGTCCCCGAGCTGGATCCGCGCTGGTTCTCGTTCAACACCAAGCAAGGCCGCTGCGACGCGTGCGAGGGGACGGGCGTGCTCGGCGGCAGCGAGGGCGCCGATCTCGCGGATGCCTCGAACGAGCCGTGCACGGCATGCGGCGGCTCGCGCCTCGCGCCCGTGCCGCGCTCGGTGCGCCTCGCGGGGGACCGGTACCACGAGGCGACTGCGCGCTCGGTGTCCGAGGCCGTTCGCTGGGCGAAGACGCTCCACTTCGACGGAGAGCGAGCGATCGTCGCGGAGGCGCCGCACCGCGAGCTCGCGCGGCGGCTCGCGTTCGTCGAAGAGGTCGGCCTCGGCTACCTCGCGCTCGATCGCCGCGCCGCCACGCTCTCCGGCGGCGAGATGCAGCGACTCCGCCTCGCCGCGCAGCTCGGCAGCGGCCTCACGGGCGCGCTCTACGTGCTCGACGAGCCGACGATCGGTCTGCACCCGCGCGACACGCATCGGCTGCTCGACAACCTGCGCAAGCTCGCCGGCATGGGCAGCACCGTGCTCATGGTCGAGCACGACGCGGACACCATCCGCGCGGCCGACTACCTCATCGATCTCGGCCCCACCGGCGGTCGCGGCGGCGGTCGCATCGTGGCGCAAGGAACGCCTTCCGAGGTGCTACGCACGGCGAACTCGCCCACCGCGAAGGCCCTCTCCGGCGAACGCGCGCTCGCCTCGGCGCGCACGCGGCTCGGCCCTGCCACCGAGTTTCTGGAGATCGAGGGCGCGCGCGCCCACAACCTCCGCGTGGACACGCTGCGTGTTCCGATCGGTCGCATGACCGTCGTCGCCGGCGTCTCCGGCTCCGGCAAGAGCACGCTCGTCCGTCACGTGCTCTACCCGGCCGTGCGTCGCGCCCTCGGGCTCGCGGGGCCCGATCCTGGTCCGCACGACGCGCTCCACCTGCCGCCCTCGCTCGCGCGCGCCGTCGCCGTGGACCAATCGCCCATCGGCCGCACGCCGCGCTCGATCCCGGCCACCTTCCTCGGCGTCTGGGACGACGTCCGCAAGCTCTTCGCCGCGACGCCCGACGCGAAGATGCGCGGCTACGACCCCGCGCGGTTCTCGTTCAACACGGCGAAGGGCGGCCGCTGCGAAACGTGCGAAGGGCAGGGGGTCATCTCGCACGAGATGTCTTTCTTGCCCGACGTCGTGACGACCTGCGAGGCTTGCGGCGGAACACGTTTCGAGCCGGCCACGCTCGACGTACGTTACCTCGGCATGTCGATCGGCGATGTCCTGCTCCGTACGGCCGAGGAGGCGGCCGAGCTCTTCGCGGCGCACCCGAAGATCCGCGAGCCGCTCGCCACGATGTGTGATCTCGGCGTGGGGTACCTCCGGCTCGGCCAGGGCTCGCACACGCTCTCGGGCGGTGAGGCGCAGCGCCTCAAGCTCGCGGACGAGCTCTGCAGCGGCTCGCGCGCCAAGCCCACGCTCTACGTGCTCGACGAGCCGACCACGGGGCTTCATCTCTCCGACGTGGCGCGCCTCGTGAACGTCCTCGATCGCCTCGTGCAGCGAGGCCACTCGCTCCTGATCATCGAGCACCACCCGGCCGTGATCGCGGCCGCCGATCACGTGATCGAGCTCGGACCGGAGGGCGGCAAGGGCGGCGGTCGTGTCGTGGCCGAAGGATCTCCCGAGGCCGTGGCGCGACGCGCGACCGCGACGGGACGAGTCCTGCGCGCGCTCTTCGAGCGGCCCGCGCCGGACATGGCCCTCGCGGCGGAGGTTTGACGCGTGGCGGGCACGTTCACTGCCTCCGCTCTCGCCCTCGCGGCCGAGGGTGCGAACGCGGTGGGCGCCGTCCGCCTCACGCTCCTGCCCGACGTCCTCGAGATCGAGCTCGTGCGCGCGGCCGGCTTTCGCAGCGGCTTCGTGCCGGGCAGCGTCGCGGAGTCCGTCGACATGCGCGTGCCGTACACGGCCGTGCGTGGCCTCGTCCGGCGTGGCCGCGCGCTCTGTCTCGCGCTTGATCCCTCTATCGCGGCGCCCTACACGCGCTTCACGCTCGCGCGCTTCACGTACGATCCACGCGAGTCCCTCGCTCGCGCGTACGAGGCGCGGAGGCGCGCGGCGATCGCCGTCGCGATCCTGCCTGGGCCGCTCGGCTTGCTCGCCGCGCTCGCTTCGCCTGCTTCGCTCGTGACGGGCCTCCTCGGTCGGTTCGCGGTTGGGCTCGTCGTCGCGGTCGGCTCGTGGCTGCTCCTGCGCGAGATCCTTCGGTTCGCCACCTGGGGCGGTCCCGGCTCCGATCGGCTCGCGGAGACGTTCGAGGTCGCGCTTTGCCAGCGCCTCGGCCTCATCCCCGCCGCGACCGCGCCTTTCGCTCCGCCGCCTGCGCCGCCCGTCCCCGAGGCCTCGCTCCCTGCTTGGGCGCGCGCGCCGCTCCTCGTCGCGCTCGTGGCCGCGCTCTCCGTGATCGGCATCTCGTTCTTCCAGCGTTACGGCAAACCACCTGATCCCGCGCTCGTCGCGCCGAACGTGCCTCTCCTCGTCGCGGGCCTCGGCTCTGCGTTTCCCGCGCCTTCCGCTGTGGATGTATCTCCCGGCGAAGAGCGCCTCCCTCGTTGCGTGTGCGCGCGCGCTGCCTCGCCCTTATGGAACGAGGGGCTCCCGGTGCTCGACGTCCTCCTCGCGTCGCGGCCCGAGGATGGATCCGGCCGTGTGGTTCCTTCGGAGCGACGTGGGTACGACTTCGATCTTTCGGTCGTGAACAATGGATCGAAGCCGCTGCGCGACGTCAGCGTCCTCGTCACGTTTGCTCGCCGCGACGATCAGAACCGCCGCGTCGGCGCGACCGATCGCGGGCTCTACTGGGGAAAGCCTCTCTATCCGGGCCGTGCGATCAAGTGGCACCTCAAGGCGCCGGGCACCGAGATGCGCATCGATCCGCCGCGCCTCGGCCTCCTCGAAGCGGGCCGCGAGCCTGCGCCGCCGGATGCGTTCTTCGAGCTCTCGCATGCGCGCCAGCGCGTCGTGCGCATCCATGCCGCGAAGATGCTCGCGTACCACCGCGATCCGCGCGCCCTCGAGGTGCTTGCCTCGCTCGGCCCGTCGACTCCCGACGAGGAGCGGATCCTCGCGCGGATCACGCGCGCTGCGCGCCCGGTCGTCGCGTGCGACATCAAGCCAGCGCCCGAGTCCCTCGAGGTTTGTCTCTTCAACGACTCCTTGTCGCCGCAACGCGTCGTCGCTGCGCGCACCGTCGCGGATCGCGACGCGCCTTCCCTGCGTGCGTCTTTGCCGGTCGTCGTCCCGGTGCACGACGGCGTGCGTGTCTCGGTCCCGCTGCCGCCGCAGCCTGTCCCGTCCGAGCTCGAACTGGAACTGGAACCCTCGCCCTGAGCCTTCGCGAACCGATCCTCCTTTGCATCGACCGCATCGCGGTCGATGCACCAAAGGTCCAGGGCTGGCCCTGGTCCGGGTCGAGGGGTGGACAACCCCTCGTCGGGGTCCGGGGTGAAACCCCGGCGCTACGCTGCGCGTGAGGCGTCGAGAAGTTGCGCGTCAGGAAGTTGCGCGTGCGCGTTTGCCCACGATGAACGCGAAGCTCATCGAGTCCTCGCACTGGGCTACGCTCACCACGCCGCGCGACTGCCAGGCCACGAGGTACTCGCCTGGCTCGACCAGCGTTGCGGCGATCCTCGCGCGTGCGCTGTAGGCGTTGCACACGTCGAGCGCGGAGAACGCCCACCGCCCGAGGGACATCACCTGGCGCAGCGTGAAGTATGCGCCGGGCGATCGGTAGATCGGCACGGGCGTGTTCGATTGCGGCGCGCGCGCGAACGACACGGCGTACACGCCCGAGCGCAGCAGCCCGTCGAAGTCGAGGCGCGCGCGGCCTGCGAGATCCGGGTGGAACACGCCGCCTACGCTCACGATGAGCTCGCATGGATCGAACGTGAACTTTGCGTCGTAGCCTTGGTGCTTGTGCGGCGCCCAGCTCGGCGCTTCTCGGAGCGGCTCGCGCGTGAGGGCGATGAGCGCTTCCGACGTGTGCTGCCGGATCACCTCTTTGAGCCCGTCGAGCGACACGAGCCCGCTGTCGACGAGCGCCTTGACGACGGGGATCTGGTCGCGCTTGCAGCGCTTGTAAACGTCCTCGATCCGCTTCGACTCCGGGGGTTCGTCGGCGTAGGCCCGCAGCAATTCCGCGAGCCTTCGCTCCATGCCGGATGCTGCGGCCCAGCAGATCCGACCGTTCTCGACGAGCACTGTGCCTTGGGTCGGGGGGCCGAAGACGAGCGCGCCGGTGGCGCTCTCGGGCAGCGCTTCGATCTCCTCCAGCAGGGGGATCACCGCCGCGGGATCGCCGGAGATGCCTGCCGGGTCGGGCATCAAGCGCAGACTCTTTCCACTCTGCATGGCTCGTTCCTGGGCTCCTCGAGAGGGAGGCGTGCGTGGCTCCGTGGTCCAGCGGGCGCCTCCGGGTCCTAGGATATCCCTGTTCGTCGCACGGCGCGAGCGCCGCGGGTTTGTCCCGTGAACACGTGTTCGCGGGCCCCCGCCCCCCCTCGAAAACCTCCCGCCTGCGTGCTCCGAAGTGCACGTTGCGGGATGTGCGATGTTTCCCTACTCGGGACGGCTCAGTTTCGGCAGATGTTGTAGCCGTCCGGGAGGATGGTGCTCGGCTGGCAGGTCGTCTGGACGGGCCCCTGTCCGGTCTGGATGACGGGGCAGTCGGTGTCCGGGGCCTGCGGATCGCAGACGACGCGCTGCGCGGGGTAGTCACACGTGGCGGCGCAGCGGAGGAGCGGATACCAGTTGCCGTTTTGCGTCTGCATCAGGTCGCCGCAGCAGACGGTGCCGGCGGGGCAGTGCTCGGGGAGCTGGCATTCGATGCGCGACTCGAAGCCCGGCTGGCCGTTGCCGCCGAAGTCCGTCTCGCAGTTGTCGGCGTCGTCCGGGCCGCTCACGCACTCGCCCTGGGGCGGATCGTTGAAGTCGTATTCGTCCCAGCAGCAGGCGGCCTGGCCACCGACGGGACAGACCACGTCGCCGCACGCGACCATGGAGACGGGCATCGGCCCTGACGACGAGCTCTGCATGCTGCTGCTCGACGAGCTTGCCGGCCCGTTGCCCGCGCCGCCTTGTCCTGCGCCGCCCTGGCTCGAGGAGCCGCCGTTGCCCGCGCCGCCTTGGCCCGATCCGCCGTTGCCTGCGCCGCCTTGTCCTGCGCCGCCTTGTCCTGCGCCGCCTTGTCCTGCGCCGCCTTGCCCGTCGCCGCCGCCCGAGGTGCCGGCGCCTTGCCCGCCGGAGGCAAAGATTCCCGTGGTGTCCGTCCCGCAAGCGGCCATCGTGGTGCCCACGACGAAGAGCGAGGCGAGGCCGAACGATCGCAACGAAGCTCGTTTCATGGATGACTCCTCAGATCCCCCGAAAGGTACACGCCGGAGGTAGCCTGCTGGGCTCGAAACGCCAGCCGTTTTCGTCGTGACGGAGGTGCGCCGGGGGCGCGGGTTTTCCAGCCAGCAATCAAATTTGGATTGTCGCTGGACGAGCACGGCGTGCGCGTGGGGGTTGCTTTACATGCCGAACTGCGCTCTGGCATGGTGGATCGAGAGGCCAAAGCGGCCCGGATCGAGGAGGCACCTCATGAGCTTCAGAAAGTATTTGGCCGCGCTCGCGGCCATCGTCCTGCTCGGCGTCAGCGCCGTGGCGGACGCGACCACCATGCTCTTCCTTTCGCGGGAGGAGCTCGTCAATCGCTCGGACCTCGTGGTCCGTGTGCGCGTGGGAAAGGCGGTCACGGCCGAATCCGAGGATGGTCGGGGCCTCGTGACCCGCACCGAGCTCGACGTGGTGCAGCTCCTCAAGGGCAAGGTCGAGGGGCGTGTCATGGTCCAGCAGCTCGGCGGGACACACCATGGCAAGACGCAGAAGGTGCTCGGTGACGCCGCGCTCAAGTCGGGGGAGGACGCGGTGGTCTTCCTGCGCCGCGACGACAAGGGAAAAATGTATTTCACGGCGCTCTCGCTCTCCGTGTACCACGTGGATGGCAAAGGAATGGCGCGTCGTGAGCTCGACGGCGTCGAGCTCGTCCGTTATGTCGGCAAGAAGCTCGAGCCCTCGGGGCACGTGGAGCGGGCGGAGCCGGTCGAATCTCTCATGACGGACGTGGTCCGCCTCGCCGGAGGAAAGTGAGAATGAAGACCCTGCGAAAGGCCGCCCTCCTCGCCGCGTTCGCGGCCGGCATTCTCTCCGCGCCGACCGAGGCGCGCGCCTGGACGGGCCTCGAAGGCCCGCCCTATCCGGTGTGGGGCATCCTCCCGGTCAAGTTCTACGTCAATGCGTCGACGTTCCCGGCCGAGATCGCCGCGACCGCGCAGCAGCGGCTCGTCGACGGGTTTGGCTCGTGGGCGGCTCCCGAGTGCACCGATTTCGCGACGCAGCTCCTCGGCGATCTGCCGGACGGGACCTGGGATTCGAACGACAACAAGAATGTCCTGCTCTGGATCAACAGGCCCGATACCTGGCCGCTGGAGCTCGGACCGGTGGATTCGGTCATCGGCGTGACGCTGCCGGTATGGTCGCCCGACGGCGATGGCAATCAGATCATCTACGACGCGGACATCGTCTTCAACAACGTCGGCTTCTGCTGGTACGACTCCGCCACGAACCCGAACGGCAATTGCATGGGCGGCAGCCCCGTCGATACGCTCTCCATCGCCACGCACGAGCAGGGCCATTTCCTCGGCCTTGGCCACTCCGACGTCATGGGCGCGACGATGGAGCCGTTTTATGACGGCGGCAATGCGATCGCCAGCGTCGAGCAGGACGACATCGACGGCGTTTGCACCCTCTATCCGCCCGGCTCGGGCATTCCGAGCTGCAACGCGTGCACCACGAACGCCGCGAAGACCGAATGCAACGGGGCCGCCCAGAACTGCAAGGGGCAATGCATCGGCATTTACAACTGCGAGCTGTCCTGTCCGGTCGCCCAGACCGCCGCCGATTACAAGGCCTGCCTCGACGCGTGCAAGATGCAATACCCCGACGGCGTCCAGGCCTACGAGGCGTACGCGGGCTGCCTCTGCAACCTCTGCACGAAATCGTGCCCCATCGAATGCCCCGGCGGCGGCTCGGGCGCAGGCGGCGGCGGTTGGGAAGAGGAGGAGCCCGACGGCCCCCAGATCGAGGACTCCGGCGGCTGCGGCTGCTCCGTCGAGGGCCAGCACGGCAAGGTCGGCGCTCTCGCCGGCCTCGGCCTCGGCATCGCCGCGATCGCCCGCCGGCGCCGCCGGCGCTGAGCCGCCCCCCCGAACGCCACCAATTCCAACACTTTACGCCTCTCCCGATCCCTGGCATGGCTCGCCGGTCATGCCGCTCCACCCCCGTACGGAGCTCGATGCGGACGTATCGCGCGCGCTGTCCGCGCTCGGCGCCGAGACGTCCGAACCTGCCCTCGACGCCCTCGTGGCCCCCAGCGCGGCCGCCGCGGCCCTCGACCGCCTGCCGCCCTCGGCCCCCTTCCTCCTCCGCGCCGCTCCGCCCCTCGGCAGCGCGTCGAGCCGCCACGGGCCCGAGCCCGAAGCGCCCGTCTGGATCCGCGGCACCCTCGGCGGCGCCGACGTCCGCATCGCCCCGCTCCGCCTCGCGGAAGGGGAGCGCCCGAGCGCCGGGCGCGTGGCCCGGCTCGTCGTCACCGCCGAGGGACGTCCCTGCTGTGACGCGTCCTCGTGCACGAACCGCCGCACCCTCGCCGCGGTCTGGGTCGAGCTCGAAGGCGCGGACAAGGGCGCCGCCCCGCGCCGCCTGCTCGTCGCGGCCGCGGTCGACCTGGACGAACAGCGCGCGCGCTCGCGCGCCGTCCGGGCCGCGACGCCGCTCGCCCGTGCCTTCGCCGCGCCGCTCGAAGCCGCCGAGGGCGCGCTCCCTCCGCCCGCCGCGCCGGACGCCCAGCCCGAGGGGCCCGTTTTACCGGCCGGCAAGCTCGCGCGGTTCGCCCTGCGCCTCGAAGGCGAGCGCCTCGTCCTGCGGGATCACGAGAGCCGGGGGCCCCGGACGAACGCCCGCCGCGACACGCTCCTCGGTTCGATCCTGCTTGCCGTCGCGCTCGCCCTGTGGATTCAGGCCGCGCGCGCCTTCCGGGCGGGCGATCGCAACCTCACGATCGGCTTCTCGGCGGCCGCCTCGCTCGTGACGCTCACCGGGTACGCGTTCGTGAGCGTGGCGCGCTTCGGGGCTCGTTACCACGCCCTGTCCGCGCCGCTGTTCTGGGCCGGCCGGGATCGTTTCGTCATCGCCCCGTGGGTGAGCCGCACGGGGGCCGTGGATCTGCTGCCCGAAGGGCGCCTCGGCGCGGCGATCGCGATGGAGGAGGTCCGCGGGGTCGCGACGCCTCGGCGCGGCGAGCTCGTGGCCGTGGAGATCGACAGCGATCACGGGCCGATGGATGTCTTCCTCACGGACGACGCGGCGCTCGCCTCGTTCTGGGCTGCGGCGCTGCGCCGCGCGCTCGGCGAGATGGCGCACCCGGGGACGCGCGCCTCGGCTCGCAAACGCGCGCGCGAGCGTGCGGCCGGGGAGGCCGCGTCCGCCGTCGCGATGAAAGAGGTCACTCGATGAACGGATTCGCCGACAGCGTGTTCGAGAAGTCCGAGGCCTCCTCGCCGCGCACGCAACGCAGCCGATACGTGTAGAGCTGATCCTCGTTCGCGCCCTCGTCGACGTGATCGGTGTCCGTGCCCTTCGCGGTGAAGGCCAGGGCGAACGTGTCGGCGTCCGTGCGCCGCTCGGCTTCGATCGCCTCGCAGGGCGAAACCAGGCTCCAGCGCACGCGGAGAACCTTCGACATCGGGATCACGTCCTCGAGCACGGGCGCCTCGAGCGGGCCGTCCGCCGAGGCGCCTCCGCCGGCGCTGCCCGGCGGCTCGTAGTCCGCGGGATCCACTTCGCTCGCGCAGGCGCTCGCGAGGAGGATCAGCACACACGAGAACGAAGAAGCTACGCGTTTCATCGGTCCTCTCGATGTCCGTCAGCCGTCGCCGTCCTTGGCCGCGCCGACGAACCAATCGTCGCGCTCCGCGAAGAGGACGTTGAACGTCGTGAGCGAGCCATAACAGGCCGTGATGTACGCCTGGAGCTGCACCTTGTCCGCGGCGGGCAGCCCCTCGTGCGCGTTGAGCTTGGCCTCGAGCAAGCGGAGTTTGTCCCGGACCATCACGATCTTGTGAAAGAACGTGTCGAGCGGGATGCGCTTCTCCGCCGTGCCCGCCTTGCCCGGCCGCAGGACGACCTCGCCGCCTTGCCAGCGCGCGCCCATCTCCGAGCGGCCGAGGCCGAGCTCCTCCGAAAGCACCTCGCGCAAGACCCGCCTGAACTCGTCGATATCCATGTCGATGTCGATCTCCCTGGGAAGCGACGGGCCGGCATTCAGGCCCCGCGCGCCCTGCGTGGTCTCGGACGATGACGGCCGCGTGACGTCCGCGTCACGGCGCCGTGGCTCGATCGCCGACGAGCGCGCCCTTCGAGGCTCGCCCGCCGCGCGCGGCGGAGGCGGCGGCGGCGCGGCGCCCTTCGGCCGGTATCGCCCGCACGTCGACGTCTGCCGGATCGGCGAGGGATACACCTCGAGCGCGCAGTCCCCCACGCGACCGAGGCGCGAATCCTCGCGCGGGCGCGTGAACGCCGCACAGCTGCCGCAGCGGCCCTCGAGCTCGCTCATGAGGCCTCACCATAACGCAATCCGCCGCCGGGGCGAGCACGCTGTCGTTCGGGCGAACGCGCCCGCTCGGCACTACACTCGGCCGCATGGCCCGCCTTCGCTCCCTGGTCCCCGCGCTCTTCCTCGCCTTCGCCGCCGGATGCGGCGCAGCCCCGACGCCCGGCCCCGACGCACCCACCACGGCCGAGGGCGGCGGCACGAACGGCGCGGCAAAGACGAACGACGCGGCGAAATCGGGCGAGGTCACGAAGGGGGAGAACGGGAAGGACGCGTCCGCTCCTCCGCTCGTGTTCATCGAGGACGACCTCGACGGCGCGATGGCGCGCGCGCGCGCCGAGAAGAAGGCACTCTTCATCGATGCATGGGCGCCGTGGTGCCACACGTGCCTCAGCATGAAGAACTACGTGCTCGTCGATCCGGCGCTCCGCCCGCTCGCCGATCGCGTGGTGTTCGCGGCGATCGACACGGATCGCCCGTCGAGCGCCGCATTCCTCGAGCGATACAAGATGACCTTCTGGCCGACGTTCTTCGTGATCGATCCCGCGAAGGGCGACGTCGTCGCATACCTGCCGGGTGCGGCCTCGGCGCGCGAGATGCGCAGCTTCATCGAGGACGCGGTGCGCGTGATGGATGCCTCCGCGCCGCAGTCGGATCCGCTTTACACGCTCGCGCAGGCGAGCGCCGCGCGCGCGGCCGGCGATCATCGCAAGGCGCTCGCGCTCTATGACGAGCTGCTCGCGAAGGTCGACGCGCGCTGGCCGCGCCGCGACGACGCGCTCGCCGGAAAGCTCTCCGCGCTCGCCGGCAGCGGCGACGTCGATGGCTGCGCGCGATTCGGCGCCGAGCACGTCGACGAGATTCGCGGCGCCGCGGCCCCCGCCGATTTCGCGTCGGTCCTGCTGAGCTGCGCGAGCCGGCTCGCGAAGAGCTCCACGCAGGATCTCGCGCGTCGCAAGGCGACAGCGAGGCTCGAAGCCCTCGTTTCGTCACCGCCGCCCGAGTCGACGGTCGACGATCGCGCCGACGCGCTCGCGATCCTCGCGGGCGTGAAGAGCGAGCTCGGCGACGCGGACGGCGCGCGCGCGGCGCACGAAAAACGGCTCGTGATCATGGAGAAGGCCGCGGCCGAGGCGAAGACGCCCGAGATCGCGGCGACGTACGATTACGGCCGGGCGATCTCGTACGTGGCGCTCGGCCGCGGCGAGGACGCCGTGCGCATGCTGGAGCAACGCGAGCGCGAGATGCCGAAGTCGTACGATCCGCCGGCGCGCCTCGCCGGTGTGCTCGCGAAGATGGGGCGGCTCGACGCCGCGCTCGCGGCGAATGGCCGCGCCGTGGCGCTCTCGTACGGGCCGCGGCGGCTCGCGTACCTGAAGCAACGCGCGGATCTGCAGGCCAAGAGGGGCGACAAGCAGGGACAGATCGCCACGCTGCGGGAAGAGGTCGCGGGGCACGAGGCGCTCGGCCCAGGGCAACGCAATGAAGCGGCGCTCGCGGACGCGCGCCGTCGCCTCACCGAGGCGCTCGGCGAGGGCAACGCGGCGCCCAAGCGATAGCGGGCGTTTTCCCGAGGTCGGGACGACGAAACGAGGCCTCCCACCGCGGGTCGCGCGGCGGGAGGCTCGCAGCCGTTTCTGGAGGGAGGAGGGGGTTACGGACGGCCGGGGAGCGGGTCGCCGGAGAGGATGCAGTGCAGCGTCTCCGGATCGCAGCGGACCGGGAAGTCCGGGTTGATGCCGGAGCCGATGGCGATCCCCTGGTCGGGATGCGCTTCCGAGTCGCAGAGCAGGTCGAGCGGCACCTGCGGATCGTCGTTGGCCGGGTCCGCGTCGTCGTTCGCAGCGTCCGTCTTGGGGTTGTTGTCATCGTCGACGTCGATGCCGCAGGGCACGGACGGCGAGAGCGCGATGAACTTGTACGTGGCTTCGCAGCCCGCCATCACGTCGCGGAAGACCATGTCGCCGACGACCTGCGTGCCAGGCGCGCCTGCGGTCACGTACACCTTGATGTTCCGCCACTCCTGCTGGAGGTGCATGGCCGGGAGGATGACGGGGTTGCCCATGGCATCCACCTCGCCCGTGTCGAACGCCTCAATGTTCATGTCCGCCGACGCGAGGGCCGCCGAACCGTTCGCGCCGCCCGCGTAGCAGAGGTTGTTCGCGTCCGGGTTCGTCGTGTACTTGCCGAACGCGAACGGCTTGTCCTTCCCGAGGTCGTAGCCCGCGCCCTCACGATCGCGGGCCAGGAGCCCGAGGGTGGACGACTGGATCGCGACGCTGCGGTCGTTGTAATCGGCGAGCGTCTTGTCCGCGTTCGGGGCGAGGTACGTGGACATGCCGATGTCCTCGCCCTTCAGGCCGAGGCACGCCTCGTCACCGCTGACGAGCTCGTACTTCGCGAAGAACGGGTAATGGCTGACCACGCACTGGATGGTCGGTTGCGAGCAGGAGGCCCCGGAGAACGCGAAGAACGCCGCGCTGGCGAGCCCCATCGCGCCGACCAGGACACTGTGGATTCGGTGCTTCATGGTGAGCTTCCTTTCCCGACCATCCCTCAGAAGGTCACGCGCGCGTTGATGCGGATCTGCCGCGGCGTCTGGTAGCTGGTCGGGTTCTGCCAGTTGGGGTTGATGTCCGCCGGGTCGAAGTCCGTGCCGTCGGAGTTGAGCAGCTTCTTGCTCGTATCCGTCGGAGCCTCGCCCTTCTTGCCGTGGAGGTTCGCCGCGGTCCCGTCCTGGACCGGCAGCACGTCCCCCAGGGTGTACCGCTGGTCGAAGCCCGTGGCCTGCTGGAAGTTGAACAGGTTGAAGATGTCGACACCGACGGTGAGCGTGCTGTCCTTCGAGAAGCGGTAGCCGAACGTCACGTTCGTGTCGATGCTGTGGACCCAGGGCGTACGGCCGCCGGCGCCGCGGGGCAGGATGAACACCTCGGAGTCGCCGTAGAGCGCGTGCGAGCCGAGGACGTTCAGCGGCGTGCCGCTGCGGCCGAGGTAGCCGAGGCCGAGGTTGATCGTGACGTTCGCCGGGAGCTGGAACTCCTTGGCGCCGAACACCTTGATCACGTGGCGACGGTCACCGGGCAGATCGCCCGTGCGGTTCGCGAGGATCGAGACCAGGTCGAAGTCCGAGTTGATGTTCGGATCGAGCTGGCCCGTCTCCGGCCGGAACAGACCCGCGAGGTTACCGCGGTTCCACGAGACGGTGTAGTTGACCTGCGCGAGCCACTGGTTCGAGAAGGCCTTCTGGAAGTACACCATGAAGGAGTCGTAGTCGCGCGTGGCCTTCGGGAAGTCCTTCGCGATGCCGTACCCGGGGTTTCCGATGAAGTACGTCGACGCCTCGTCGCGGCTCATGTCCTCCATCGCGTAGTTCAGCCACTGACGCGTGTAGGCACCGCCGATGCGCGAGTCCGTGATGATCTCGTACTCGCCGCCGATGACGATCTGATCCGACGACTGCGGCTTGAGATCGGGATCGATCGGGACGCGGTCCGAGCCCGTCACGACGTACTTCTGGTTCGGGTCGTACTCGAAGGTATACGTCGCCAGGTTGTCGACGCTGTTGCACTCGGGCCCGCGGGCCTGCACCGGATCGAGCGGGTTGCAGACGCCGTTCTTCGGCGGATTGAAGTTCGGGGCGTTGAGCGAGCGGTTCTTCTGGAGCCCGAGCTCACCCGGGAACGAGCGATCGACCATGTTCAGCGTGATCGCCTGGTAGAACCGGGCGAAGTTCGCCGTGATCTTGGCCCGGCCCTCGCGGGTCGGATCCCAGATCGCGCCGATACGCGGCGACCACTGGTTCGGCAGCGCGATGCCGACGTTGCCGTCGTTGCCCGTCACGACCTGCGCGTCGTAACGAACGCCGAGGTTCACCGTGACGCGGTCGAGGATGTTCCACGAGTCCTGGATGAAGCCGCCGACCGTCGTCGAGGTCGAGGTCGCCTCGAACACGTCGAGGTTGACCACATCGTCCGGGCCCTGCAGGAAGCCGTAGCGCCGGAAGTCGGCCACGAAGTTGCCGCTCGTGCTCTCGCGGAAGAACACGCCGCCGCCGTAGCCCTTCGTGTTCGTGTAGTTCAGGATCTCGAAGTCCACGCCGGCCTTGATGACGTGCTGCCCGAGCGCGCTGAGCAGCGCCGTCGCGATCACGCGGCCCTGGTAGCGGTTGCTCGTGGCGATGTTCATCAAGCCCGGACCGCCGGTCCGGTACGTCGCGACGGGGCAGAAGTTGCTCACGAACTGACCGTCGCCGGTCGGATCGCACTGCGCCCGCGCCGAGTCCGGGAGGTTCTCGAAGTCGGTGATCGGGTGCGCGCCACCGCTCGTGCGACGCCACGTCATGCCCGGCATGTACGCGAGCTTCGTGGGGTCGTTGATGTCGTTGACGTTCGAGCCGTCCGCCGCGCCCTGCGCGATGCTGTTGTAGACCCAGCCGAGGGTGGCATCGATCAGGAACTTCTTGTTGGCGAACGCCGACGAGCTCTTGATCACGACGCTGTTGTTGAACTGGTCGACCGTGCCCGCGAGCGAGTTGTACGGGCCAACCAGGTTGCCGACCGCGATGCCGCCGTCCTGCGCGTCGAAGCCGAACGTGCCGTTGCCGCCCGACGTCGACGGCGCGCCGAACACCGTCACGCTGATGTTGTGGTCCTGGTTGATGTTCCAGGTCAGCTTGCCGATGTACTGCATCGTCTGCTGATCGGCGTAGTAGACCTGCGGATTGACACCCGCGAGCGGCGTCGCCGTCTGGTAGCCGGTGGACGCGTCGATCGTCGGGTACACTTCGAGGACGCCGTCCTGCCCCGGGATGAACTCCTTACTGGTCGGATCCTCCGGATCGTAGTTCGGGTTCGGCATCAGGTCGTCGGCGATCCTGTTGTTCAGGCTGCTGAGAACCCGCTCGAGGCGGTAGCGCTGCATCGCCACGCTGAAGCCCGCGAAGAACCAGAGTTTGTCCTTCACGATCGGGCCGCCGATCTCGAAGCCGAAGTCACGGACGGAGCCGAGCGTCGGATTCGTGTTGATCGTATTTCCGGCGCGCGGGATCAGCGTACGCGCTCCCTCGAACGCGCCGGGCGTGATCGCCCCGAAGACGGAGCCGTGGAACTCGTTCGAACCGCTCTTGGTGACGACGTCCATCACGCCGCCGATGCTGCGGCCGTACTCCGGCAGGTAGCCCGCCGTGATGACGTTGACCTCTTTCACGAACTCGGCCGAGAGCGGCACCGCGAGGATGCCGAACGCCGGGTCGTTCGCGGAGACGCCGTCGATGATGAACCCGTTCTCGGGCGACGACGTGCCGTTCACGGACACGCCGTACGCGTCGGCGTTGGCGCCGGGCGCGACCGCCGCGAGGCTCTCGAACGAGCGCGTCGCGCCGCCCTTGGCGGCAGGGGGGTTCACGGCCACGCGGCGCGTGAACTCGCTGTCGATGGTGACGGCGACGCGCGAGGAGCCGACGTCGATGACCGGCGGCTTGCCGACGACGACGATCTCTTCGCCCGCCTGGATGTTCTCCGGCAGAAGCTCCAGGTTGACACGGACCGTCGAGCCGCTGGTGAGCTTGATACCGCCGCGCGAGAAGGGCTTGTACTGCTCCTTGTCCGCGCGGACGGTATAGCCCTCACCGGGGGCCAGCTGTGGAATGCGGAAGTTACCACCCGCATCCGTCACGACGATCTGCTCACCCTGCAGCGCGGGGGACGTCACCGTGATGACGACGTCAGCAACGGGCGCTTTCGTAGCCGCGTTGCGAACCTGGCCGGTGATCACGCCGTCGGCTGCATACGCCGAACCGGCGACCATGACGACTGACGGCACAATCGCGGCCAACAGGCCTAGTCTGTCTCTCAATATCACGAGCCCTCCATCCCTCCAGAAGTGGGCCAAGTGTCGAAAAGGCGGCCGACTATACTCATGTTCCGTGACCGTCAACAACACTTTCTGCGGGCTCCACGTAACTCTTTCTGTGAGTCGCCCGGACAGACCCCCCCGGGCGAGCCCCCGCGTCGTCGTTCCCCGACACACCCTGCGCGCCCTGACGCACCCTGACGCGCCCCACCCGCGGACGTCGCATGCAGAGGGGCGACGTTCCCATGCGCGCGTCGCTCCTTACGAAGTCACCCCGTTCGGGGGGTGTCCGGAAGTGGGAAGGACGCGCAACAATCCGTCGCCGGACCCACGCTGGGAGGGCTCTCTAGAATTCGTTTCCCCCCCAACCGCAATTTCTGCGGGCCCCTCGTCACCTTTGGCTCGCACCGGCAGACGATTTCGACTACTAGGGCTCAAGGCTCATGTTTGACTCGGTTCTAGGCCGCGACAACATCCCCAAGAGCCGCCTCGGCACGGGCGCCGTGCTGTCGGTGGTGGTCCACGCCCTCATCTTCGCGCTCGTCCTGTACATCACGACGAGACCGGTGGAGAAGAAGACGGATTTGCCAGAGGTGACGTTCGTCGCCCCAGCGCCTCCGCCTCCACCTCCGCCGCCTCCTCCACCCCCTGCGGGTGGAAAGAAAGTCAAGCCGATCGAGAAACCGAAGCCGGTGAAAAAGCCGGACACGATCGTCGAGACGAAAGAGGAGCCCAAGCCGGAGGATAAGCCGCCGGAGAAGGAGCCCGAGCCCGAAGCCAAAGAGGAAGAGGGCGAGGGCGAAGAGGGCGGCGTGCCCGGCGGCGTGCCTGGCGGCGTGCCCGGCGGCGTGGTCGGTGGCGTGGTCGGTGGCGTGCTCGGCAATCCGGCGCCGCCGCCTCCGCCTCCGCAGAACGTGACGATCCCGTTCGGCGCGGGGATGACCCGCCCGACGAAGGTCTCGGGCCCCGAGATCCGTCACACGTCCGAGGCTTTGGCCGCGCGCGTGGAGGGCGTCATGATCGTCCGCTGCGTGATCACGGAGTCGGGCAGCGTGGAAGGCTGCTCCGTCATCAAGGGGCTGCCCCACATGGATGCTGCCGTTCTCCGGTCGCTCGCCGCGCAGCGGTATACGCCGGTCATGTTCAACGGCAAACCGCAGAGGGTCAACTACACGTTTACGCTTCGCCTGGTGATGCCCACCCGCTGAAGACACGGGCCACGCACGCGCGTGCGGGCCATCTCCAGAGCACCGAACACTCGAGTCATCAAGAGAACGCGCGAGGGAGGCGCGACCGAAACCATGGATTTTTCACTGAGTGGACTTTGGCGTGAAATGGGGCTTTTTGCCCGCCTGGTCGTGATCGTGATGGGCGTCATGAGCCTCACGTCCCTCCTCGTCCTGGGCGAGAGGCTCGTGATGTCTCTCAAGTCGATGTCCGACTCGAAGGTGTTCGCTGCGAAGATGGCCTCCCTCCTGGCGAACGGCGATCTCGACGCCGCGGCGGACGCCAAGTTCGGCAAGGACATCGGCTACCTCGGTCGCACGATCCGCGCCGGCCTCGTGGCCTACAAGGGCTCGATTCACGGCGACAAGGACCTCTGCTTCGAGTCCGTCGCGCGCGCCCTCGAGCGTCAGCAGGCCCGCGAGCTCGCGGTCCTGAAGCGTGGTCACGGCTGGCTGGCGACGGTCGGCTCCACGGCGCCGTTCGTCGGTCTGCTCGGTACCGTCATGGGTATCGTCACCGCCTTCGAGAAGATGGCCGCGAGCGGCTCCGGTGGTCTCGGGACGGTCTCCGCGGGTATCGCCGAGGCGCTCATCACGACGGCCTTCGGTCTGCTCGTCGCGATCCCGGCCGTCATGGCGTTCAACTTCCTCGCCGGCTGGGTCGACGCGCGTGCGGTCGACATCTCCGAGTCCTCGAACGAGTTCCTCGATCTGGTCGCGCGTCGCCTCGCCGAGGGGCCGCGCGAGGAGGAGGAAGAGGGCGAGGAGAGCGAGGCCGCGGCCTAGAAAAGCCCGCCCTCGCGGATCGGGCGCGCCGTCTTTGGCGCGCGCGGCTCCCGCGGGGGCGCCCCCTGAGAGGGAGTAGGTGTTCTCATGGGAATGGCAGTCGGCCCGAAGAAGGGCAGCGTAAAGAACGACATCAACGTCACGCCGCTCGTCGACGTCGTGCTCGTTCTTCTGATCATCTTCATGGTCATCACGCCCATGCTCCAGCGTGGCAAGGACGTGAAGCTGCCTCAGTCCAAGTCGATCGACGAGGAAAACAAGGACAGCGATCCGATCATCCTCTCGGTCACGACGGACAAGCACATCTACATCGAGAGCAGCGAGTACGACAAAGATGGCTTCACGCCTGCGTTGAAGGCGGTCCTGGACGAGAAGCCGGGGCGGAAGCTCCTGCTCAAGGGCGACCAATCGCTGACCGTGGGCGACGTGCGTGAGGTCATGGAGCTGTCGCGGAAGGCAGGCGCGAAGAGCGTGGCCCTCGGCGTGGAAGAGCAGAAGTAGAGCCAGCGGAGCCGAACGAGATGAGCAGAAAGACGCGAAGGGTGGCGATCAAACCCGCCAACCCGCCGAACTCGGACATCAACGTCACGCCCCTCATCGACGTCGTGCTCGTGATGTTGATCATCTTCATGGTCGTCACGCCGCTGCTCGAGAAGAACCTCGACGTACGCGTGCCCGAGACGGAGAAGGTCGAGACGGTCACGGAAGTGCCGCCCGATCAGCTCGTGGTTCGTATCGGGACCGAGGGTGAATTCCGCATCAACTACGACAAGGTCACGAACGAAGAATACGTCGACAAGCTGAAGACGAAGCTCGAGCGGCGGAAGGAGGACGACAAGATCGTCTTCTTCATCGCCGACGACAAAGCGAACTACGCGCGCCTCATCACGGCGCTCGACGGGGCAAAGCAGGCCGGCGCGAAGGTGCTCGGCATGATGACCACGCCCCCCGAAGACGAAGAGAAAAAGTAAAGCGTCTTCGTGCGGTTCAAAAGCCCCGGCGTGCCCGTGCACGTCGGGGCTTTCTTTTTTCGATCCAGCTGCACTTATCCCCGCATTTTCACGGCGTGGTCATTGCAACGACCATCCCCGCCAAACCCTTCATTGCAGCTATTTCGGGCATACTGGTCTCTTTCGTGACCAGCGCATTTCCATTCGGGACGAATACGCGGATTGTCACGAAAAAGATTGACACACGTCCGTCACGCGTGGTTGACGCGATCGTCACGGAGCGGCGGGCGTGGCGGACGCGGGGCGCGCGTCAGGGGAGGCCGAGCAGCGAGCGGCAGCTCTCGGTTGCGTTCGCACAGCCGGTGTTCGCGCTGCAGGCCTCGCATTGGGCCACGCAGACGAGGAGGTCCGTTTCGTGCGCGGAGTCGCACGTCGAGCAATCCGGGTTCAAGTTCATCGGCCCGGTCTTCTGGCATTGGGACATGCACATGAAGCGCTGGCCCTCGGCCTGCTTCGAGCAGGTGTCGATGTCGCTCACACATTTGGGCGTGGCCGCGCACGCGCCGCCCTCGCTCTCGTCCGCATCGACGTAATCAATCGCCGGGAACGTGCACGCAGAGACGCCGAGGAACAGACAGCACAAGAACACCAGCGGACCGCGCCCGCGGCTCATTTGCAGCATCAAAACCTCCCTTCGACCGATAAGAATCCGACCCCTGGAGCGAACACGGGGTTCACACGCAAGCCCGCGCGCGGCGCGCTCGCGGCAGGCGCGGGCGCCGTGAGCAGGAGCGCGACGCCGCCGACGGCCGCCGCCCCCGAGAGCCCGGCGAACACGTTGACGAGCGTCGCGTACGTCGCGCCCTCGCTCGCGATCGGCGCGACCGAGGGAGCACAATCGGTGAGCGTCGGGCAAGCGGCCTCGACCTGCGAGAGCCGGTTCGAGCGCAGCCCGATGAACACGCCCATGGTCACGAGCGACGCCGCCGAGACGCCGAGCGCGGCCCAGCCGAGCGTTCGCTGGATCGAGGCGGGCGCCGTCCCGCCGACCCCCGCCGCGGCGAGCTCGACCCGCACGCTCTTGCCCTCTTCGAGCGTGACGCGCTCTTCGCTCGCGACCGAGCCGTCCCGTCGCAACGTGAGCGTGTATCCCCCCGGATCCACCCGAAGCGCCGACCCCGCGGTGACCGGCCGGCCCGCCAGCGAGATCTCGTCCCGTGGACTTCCGTTCACGACCACGACCGTCAGCGTCGGCACACGTTTTTCGAGCGCGTCGACGTGCTGGTTCGCTTCGGTCACGACGTTCGGCGCGGTGCCCGACGCCTCACGGGCGGCGATCCGGAACGTCTCCAGCGCGTCGGCCAGCTTGCCGGTGTGCTCCAGGCACAGCGCGAGGTGGAAGCGCACCTGCGGGGTCATCTTCACGTGACCCACGCGCTGGAAGAGCACGAGCGCCTCGGCGAACTTGCCCTCGTCTTCGAGCTGCCGCCCCCGCGTGAACTGCTCCCGCGCCTCCTGCAGCTCCACGGCGGTGGGAGGCTCGTCCGCCCACACACGCGTCGGCCACGAGGTGCCAGCAAGCAAGGCGATCCCCACGCAGGCGGCCTGAGAGTGAAACCGACGCAAAACGGAAATCCTCGGCGGACGATGGTACCACGCTTCGCCTCTGGGCGGGGTCGCGTGGGGCTCAGAAACCCGGGTCGTTGACGTTCGTCGTGGGGCGTTTCCCCGCAGGACCCGAGGGCTTTCCCGAGGTCGATCCCGAAGGCGCGTGTGTCACGACGTTGGCGGTGCGCGGCGTCCCGGGAGACTGCGCCGTCGCGGTCGTGGGCGCAGCGCTCGGAGGCGCCGCGGGGAGCGCGGTTTCTTGCGGCGTGGGAAGGGCCTCGGCCCTGGGCGCGCTCGGGGGAGGCGAAGGCGGAGGGGGATCGGCTTCACGCCTTCCGCCGAGCCCAACCACGGCGAGGGCCGCGAGCAAGCCCGCCGCCACGACAACGGCGGCGAGCGCGGGGCCACGCTTCGGGGAGGAGGCTTTCGCGGGGCGCAACGAAGGCAACGCGCGCTGGCGCTCGATCGCGACGTCGTTCGAAGGGCCGATCCTGGCGAGCGCGTCCTCGAGCGCGCCGGCGAGGGCGTCGGCGTCGGCGAACCGATCCGCGGGGTTTTTCTGGAGGCACTTCGTCACGATGCCGCGGACGACCTCCGGCACCGACGCGTCGAGCGGAAGCGGGGGCGACTCGGCGATCTTCGTCATGAGCGCCTGGTAGTTCGGCGCGACGAACGGGTGCTTGCCGGCGATCATCTCGTGCAGCACGACGCCGAGGGACCACACGTCGGAGCGGTGATCGACGTCGAGCTCGCCGAGGGCTTGCTCGGGGCTCATGTACGCCGGGGTTCCGAAGGGCACGCCGTTCATCGCGGCGAGGGTCTCGTCGGCTTGCTGCTGTTTGCTGATGCCGAAGTCGAGGAGCTTCGGCACGAAGCCGCCACGCGCTCCGCGCGACAGGAAGATGTTCTCGGGCTTGATGTCGCGATGCACGATGCCGGCGGCGTGCGCGGCGGCGAGACCGCGCGCGATCTCGGCCGCGATCGCGACGGCCTCGGACGGACGGAGCGCGCCCTGCTCCTCGATGCGCGCGGCGAGCGACTGGCCTTCGAGCAGCTCCATCGCGAGGTAGAGGCCGCCGCCGGGGGCGACCTCGCCGAAGTCCGCGACGTCGACCACGTTGGGATGGCGGAGGCGGCCGATGGCCTGCGCTTCGTGGAGGAAACGCGCGCGCGCCTCGGGGCCGGCGCGGACCGGGAGGCTCGCGAACTTCAGCGCGAAGTCACGCCCGAGCAGCTCGTGCCGGCCGGCCCAGACCGTACCCATCGCGCCCCGCCCGATGGGGCGGAGGAGACGGTAACGTCCGGCGACGAGATCTCCTTCGTTCACGTGGTGCTGGACAGGATACGGCACGGGGGTGGGGGAGGGGGCGTCCCTGGTCGACGAGCTTATCACTCCCCCTGGTAAGTACCGAACACAGCCCTGCCAGAACTCGAGACTTGGGGTGTGGCCTGTCCGACCTGGACGACCACGGAGAGGAACGCCGCGGGCTTGAGGCCCTCGTCGGGGCCGCTCTCGTTCGTGATGTAGGAGAGGCCGAGGCCGGCGAGGAAGCCGAACGAGGTGGTGTTGCCGCCGTCGCCGAGGACCGGGATGGTGGGGGCGACGCCGAGGTAGCCGAGGAGGCCCACGCGGCCGTCGCCGAGCTGCTGGATGGAGCCGCCGAGCTGGCCGGCGATGGGGAAGGCGCGGCGGCGCACGGGGTCGTAGCTGTCGACGGCGAGGGCGACGCCGACGGCGCTGAGGACGCTGCGCGTGACGAGGGGTCGTTCGAGCCAGGGGGCGCGCGTGATCTGGAGCGTCGCCAGCATGGCCGGGATCGTGAGGTAGGCGCGGAGGCAACTGCCGGCGGCCTCGAGGGTCTCGAAGTTCGACTCGCCGCAGAGCGGGACGGAGTGGATGGTGGCCGAGCCGATGAGCCTGCGCGCGGCCTCGGGGGTCGCCTCGCCGCCCGAGCGCAAGGACGCGGCGACGCGCGTGGCGTCGGAGACGAGGACGACCTTTCCGTCGGTGTTCAAAGGATCGCTGTAGACCGCGAGCCTTAGGCGCGAGTCGCCGTCGAAGTTCTCCGCGAGGGGCGGGAGCTGGAACTCGGCCGAGTTCGGCGTGACGATCCACTTGTGGTCGTTCAAGAGCTCGATCGGCGCGCCGTTCGAGGTGCGATCGGTGCGCGTGAGCGAGACGTAGAGCGCGAGCGGGGCGACGAGGCGTCCCTTGGTCGAGCCGGAGAGGCGGACGCGACAAACGCCCTGTCGGAGCGGCTCGGGCGCGATGACGAGCGACATGTGCGCGAGCGGCTGCGGCCCGGGGCCCGCGGGCGCCGAGGCCTTCATCGGGAGCGACGGCCGCGGCGGACCCATCGGCGAGGTCCTCGGCGCGACAGGCGACGTCTTCGGCGCGGGCCCGGGCTTCTTGGCGGCCGCCTGGACGGCGGGTTTGTCCGCGGGGTTTGGCGCGGCTTTCGGCGCGACGCCCGAGGCCTCGGGCTCGCGGGGCGCGGCGGCCTTCGGCGCAGCGTCGGGCGGGGGCGCGGCGGCGGCCTGCAAGGGCCTCACGCCGGGCGGGGGCGCGGACGGGCTCGAGGGCGGCGCGGACGGGAAACCCGACGGCCTGCGCATCGCGGGGCCGCAGTCGACCTTGAGGTCCTCGAGCTGCGGATCGGGGAAGAGCATGCGCGCCGGGTTCGACTCGACGAGGTTCTCGAGCGGCGGGACCGAGACGCGGTAGGTGGCGTTGACGACGGTGCCGGCGGCGGTGTTGTCGAGGTTGAACGCGGTGACGCGGAGCCAGCCGCCGCTCGGGAAGATGCGAAGGACCTTGCCGTCGGCCTTGCCGCAGCCGCCGGAGGCGACCTCGAAGACGGGCACGGTGAAGGTGCGCTGGAAGGGCTGGACGCGGGCGTTGCCGCAGCTGTCGACGATGGCGAGGTAGCGGAAGTCGGCCATCTCGGACTGCTTGGGCCACTGCATGCCGAGCAGGACCTCGGCCGAGTCGGGCAGGGGCGGGACGGGGACGTCGTCGCGACAGAGCGGGGCCTTTTCGACCTTGCGCGGGCCGGTTTTGTCGTTCGGCGCGATGGGCGGGTACGCGCAGACGTGGCGGTAGTCCCTGCGGCCGAGGAGGACGGGGTCGAAGTCGAGCGTGCGCCGGCCCTGCTCGTCGAGGCGGCCCCAGATCGTGAGCGGCAAGGGGAGCGTCGGCGTCTGGAGCTTGATCGAGCGGAGCATGTCGTCGCCGACGCGGCTCTGGCCGGCGTCGCCGAGCGTGGTCGAGCATTGCCCCGAGGAGCAGAGCCACGGGCCGCCGCGGCGCGCGGTCTCGATCGGGACGGGGTCGGTGTCGCGGACGCTCATGAAGACCCGGCTCGCCTCGGGGAAGATCTCGGGCGCGGAGCCGGGCGTGGCGCCGCCGTTCGCGGTCGCCGGGCCGCGCACGATCTGCAGGCTGCCGCTGAAGTCCGCGGGCATCGGGGCCGAGCCCGTGGTCTTGTTGACGCGCGTGGTCGTGGCGTCGGACGTGTCGGTGCTCTCGTCGCTGCTGGTGTCGTCCTCCTCCTCCTGCGCGGCGACGGGGCCCGCGAGCGAGAGCGAAGCCGCGACGCCGACGAGCGCGAGGAAGCGGAACAGCGACGCGCGGGAAGGGCGGGGACGCGAGGCGGTTTCGTCGGGGACGCGAGGGGCGGCGAGGGGGGCTTGTCGCATGGGGTTCATCGCTCGGCTCGAGAGGAAGGCGGTGCGAAGGTCAGGGCGCTTCGACGACGCTGATCGGATCGGAGGCGCAATCCGGGCTCGAGAGGAGCCGCGGCGTGACGTGGAGGCGAACCGGGCCGGGGGATTTCGGCGTGGCAGGGATGACGGTCGCGGGGTTCGGCTCCTTGTCGAGCGTCACGCTGGCCTGATCGATGCCGAGGACCTGATCGTCGTCGACGCGGAGATCGACGGGCATGACGATCCGGACGCGGTTCACGTCGAAGGCGCTGACCTCGAAGAGATCGACCTCGTCGCCCATGCTGACGACGCTCTGCAGCGCGCGGACGCGGAGCAGGCGCGGCTCCGGATCGACGAGGACCTTCGGGCCGGGATCGATCTGCTTCTGGCCCGAGGTGACCGCGAAGTCGGCCTCGCCGCCGATGTCGCTGAAGCACAGGAAGAAGCGCTCGCTCTCGCCGGTCGCGCCGAGCAGGACACGGAGGCGCGTCTTGCGCTCGGCGCAGTCTTCCGTGGTGGAGAGGGCGGCCTCGCTGAAGAGGGACTCGACGATGACGGGCGCGTTCTCGACGACGCCGGGCGCGTTCGAGGGCGGCGTGGCGCGGACGAACGCCTCGCGCGAGCGGATGGCGCCGGGCCGCCACTTGGAGCCCAGATCATCGGGCAGCGGGCCCACGGTGCACTTGAGCGCGAGGAAGGTCGGCAGGACGCGGGCGCCGTCGAGCGACTCGTCGAGGCCGGCGACGAGCATCGTGAAGTTCGTGGCGGAGTCGGGCAGGCCGGCCGGCCGGATCTCGATGGCCTCTTCCTTCAGTTGCTCGGCCCAGCTCACGAGGATCGACGCGCTGCCGGACCAGTCGCTCTGGGAGGAGACGACGAACCGCGCGTAGCCTTCGCTCGACGCGGTGCATCGGAACGCGCCGTCGACCTCGTGGCAGGAGGGGTCGGACTCTTGCGGAAAAGGCTCGAGGACGAGGGCCTCGGGCGGGTCGACGCGTACCGTGACGAACCCGCCGTACGCCGGCGCGCCGCCCTCCGCGAGGAACAAGGTGACGCCGGTCGAGAAGGGTTGTTGCCGCGGCAGGACGGGCTTGCCGGCTTCGTCGAGCGTGTCCGCTGCGAAGAGCGAGCCCGCGACGTGGACGCGGATGTCGACCTGCCCGCTCGGGGCCAGCGGATACCCCGGCTCGAGGCAGGCAGAAAACGCGAGGGGGAGGAGGAAGGAAGCGCCGAGCGCCGCGCGGAGCAGGCGCCCTCGGCGACGGGGCTCGGGGGGGCGAGGGGTCGAGCTCACTTCTGGTAGATTTCGGTGTACTCGTTGCCGAGCGGGTGGCGGTGCCAGGCGTAGGCGGACTGCGGAAAGCCGTTCTCGTCCGTGTAATCGCATTGCCCGAGCTCCCAGTCGGTGTGCCAGACGCTGGCGCCGGTCGTGGGATCGACCGACATCGAGTGCGCGGTCACGTCTTCTTCTTCGGGCTCGGCGCCGTGCGCGAGCCGCGCGGCCGGGTCGACGTATTGCTCGAGCACGTCGATCGGCACCCGCGCGACACGGCCTCCGGGCAGGGGGATCGAGAAGACCAAATCCTTGTGCGTGTCTCCCATACGGCTCCTGACAACGTCGCGGAGGGCGCGTTCCCATCCCACCGCCTTCGACGAGCATACCGGAACTCCCATCCACTTGTGCTGGTCCACCGCGTTACGGTTTGTGTCGTGGGGGGGAGGACCAAAACCGATACGCGTTGTGGTTCGTGTCGTGGGGGGGAGGACCAGAACCGATACGCGTTGCGGTTCGTGTCGTGGGGGGGAGGACCAGAACCGATACGCGTTGCGGTTCGTGTCGTGGGGGGAGGACCAGAACCGATACGCGTTGCGGTTCGTGTCGTGGGGGGGAGGACCAGAACCGATACGCGTTGCGGTTCGTGTCGTGGGGGGGAGGACCAGAACCGATACGTGTTGCGGTTCCGGAGGCCCCTCCGTGTCCCGGATCACGGGGGGCTGAGAATGATCGTTGACCTCGAAGGGCGATGGTGGCCCGATACAGAGTGGCGGCACGGAGCCGCGCAGGGACGGGCCTACGTGTGACGGGCGCGGAGAGCAGCGGGACGGACCCTCGAATCGGCACGCTTGCCGCCGGGAAGTACAGGGTCCTGCGCCTGATCGGGCGCGGCGGGATGGGGAGCGTCTACGAGGCGCAGAACGTCGCGATCGGCAAGCGCGTCGCCCTCAAGTTCCTCCGCACGCCGGCAGGCGCGGATGCATCGGTGCGGGCGCGCTTCCACCGGGAGGCGCGCGCGGTGTCGGCGGTCGAGAGCGCGCACATCGTGCAGATCTTCGACACGGGAGAGACGGAGGCAGGAGAGCCGTTCCTCGTGATGGAGCTCCTGCAAGGCGAGGATCTCGCGACGCGCTTGCGACGACTCGGTCGGATGAGCGTGGCGCAAGCGGTGGCGATCGCGGCCCAGGCGCTGCGCGGGCTCCGGCGCGCGCACGCGGCAGGCGTGGTGCACCGCGACCTGAAGCCGCAGAACGTCTTCCTCGTCGATGCCGATGACGGAAAGACGCACGTCAAGATCGTCGACTTCGGTCTCTCGAAAGTGCTCGGCAGCGAGGCGGAGCTCGTGGCGGCGTCGAACCTGTCCGCGCAGGATCCGCTGACGCGCGTGGGGACGCCGGTGGGGACGCCGTTCTACATGTCGCCCGAGCAGATCGAGGCGCAGGACGACATCGATCCGCGCACGGACATCTGGTCGATGGGCGCGATCCTGTACGAGGCGCTCGCCGGCGCGCCGCCGTTCTCGGAGACGACGTTCGCGCGGCTCGTCATCGCCATCTGCCATCGAGATCCGCCCGAGCTCGGGACGCTCGTGCCAGGGCTGCCCGAGGCGCTGCGGAGCGTGGTGCGGCGCGCGATGACGCGCGATCGCGGCGAGAGGTTTCCTACGGCCGAGGCGTTTCTCACGGCCTTGCTCGAAGCCGTGCCGGACGTCGAGCGCTCGCAAATCCCAGGCTCGATGCGCGTCGAGGCGGCGCCGCCGCGCGCGTCGCTGCCGACCCTGGACGCCGATACGCCGATGAACGTCCGGCCAGGACCAACCGCGCCGGGGGACGCCGAGGCGCCACGCGAGAAGAGCGACAGCGGCGCGGAGGCGCCCGGCGCGGAGCTCCGCACGTACACCGTGGGAGGCGCGACGTTGTGGCTGAGCGCGTCGCCTGCGTTCTCGCTCTGGCGCGGTGAGGTGAACGCGCCCGATCGGCTGCGCGTGGAGACGCGGGACGGCGGCCTGTTCGAGCTGCGGCTTTCGCCGGTGGGCGTGCTGCGGCTCGGGCGCGTCGAGCGTGTGGGCGACGAGCGCAACGAGCTCGTGTATCCCGACGTGGCCTCGCGCCTCGCCGCGACGCTGCGGCACGACGGCGTGCGCTGGTGGCTCCGGCGTCGCACCGAGTGCAGCGTGCCCGTGCAGGTCGGCGCGCACTCCCTCGCGCGAGGCGAGGAGGCGGCGCTCGTGCACGGGACGTTCGTGCAGGTCGGAGGCATGCGCGCGACGATGGTGGATCGGCGCTACGTGACGCCGACGGTGCCCGCGGGGACCGTGGACGCGACGACGGGTTTGCTCGGGCGCGCGGGGCTCGAGCAGGAGATCGCTTCGTTCCTGCAGCGCAAGCGCAGCGGCGCGCTCCTGCTCGTGAAGGCGCAGCCGTCGGCCACGCGCGCGGGCGGCGCGGAGTATCCGCCGGGCGCGATCGCGGCGGTGGCGATGCATCGAGGCTCGCCGAGCGTCGCGGTGGGGCTCGTCGAGGAATCGGCCGTGGCGCTCGTGACCGGCGAGGCCGCAGAGATCGCGGAGAAGGGGCGCGCGGCGGTTGCGTCGGCGCGCACGGCGGCGGAGGGGCGATCGTTCGCCTGCGGATACTGGACGCTTTCCGGTGATGGGAGCGACGCGGGGCGCGAGCTCGAGCTCGCGTTGCACGCGATGACCGCGTTCTCGGAGTCGTCGGGGCAAACGGTCGCCGCGCTGCGTTCGAGCGTGCCGGGCGCGCGCGTGTCGAGCGTGCAAGAGGTCCTCGGCGCGTCGATCGACGCGAAGCGGACGACGCTGCTCTTCGCGATCGAGGAGCAGAAGGCGCTCGAAGCGGTGGGCCCGCACGTGATCGCGGCGCTGGAGAAGGAGCTCGCGGCCGTGGCGGCGACGCACGCGGGGCAAGCGGCGTTCGTCGCGCCGATGGCGCCGGGCGTGGTGGCGGCGTGCGTGACGCGCAAGGTCGATGCGGTGGCGCTCGGTAGTGCGGTGCAGTGCGACTGGCACGCGCGGCCGCCGATCCTCGACGGCAAGGTGGAGCTGCCGCGCACGCTCTCGTGGGAGGTCTTGCACGGCGACGTGCAGACGCGGGCGCAGGAGCTCGCGCGCGAGTGCGCCGATCCGCACGGGGTGCTCTCGGCGCTCAGCGGCGGGCTGCCGTATCCGATCTCGGGGCGCGTGCACGCGGCGATCGCCGCGTCGAGCGCGATCGAGCGCGTGAAGATGCTCTTCGACGTGCTCGAGGGCACGTGGCGGTTCATCGCGACCGTGCTGCTCTCGGCGTACTTCGCGCGGCGGCCGGCCGAGGGAAGCGAGGTCGCGCCGGGGTTCGACGCGATGGTCGAGCTCTACAAGCGGCACGGCGGTCGCGACGGCTTCGCGCTCGGGACCTGGCGAGAGATCGCGCGGGCCGCGGCGAAGGGTTTTGAAGGGCGCGACGATCCGATCGGCGCGCTCGTGCGTGACGTGCTCGGCGTCCGGCTCTCGCAGAACCAGACGTTCGAGACGCTCTCGAACCTGATGCAGGTCGAGCGCAACAGCTTCGCGCACGGTCACTACAACGAGGCCCGCGCGGCGGCCGATCTGCCCGAGTTCGAGCAGATGACGCGCACGCTCCTCCGGGCGCTACGGCCGCTCTGCGCGTGGACGCTCGTCACGGTCGAGAAGACGGAGCCGGATCTCTACGGGGATCTGCAGACCGTCGAGTTCATCGACCACACGGGCCCGTTCAACACGGGCACGCGGCGGCGGCTCGGGCTGAACAGCCCGATGCGGCTCGCGAACGTGACGTACCTGGCGCGGTGGCGCGAGGGGCTCGTGCTGCCGCTCGAACCTTTCTTGCGGCGCGTCGCGCACGAGGACAAGTTCGACGTGTACTGGATGGAGCATCTGCCGCGCGCCGGCATGTGCGTCATGAGCTCGGTGGTCGGCGGCCCCTCCATCAAGGTGCCGGGCGACGTGCGAAGGCTCCCGCCCCTCTTGCGGCTCGTGATGGAGCGAGCTTCTTGAGGTACAAGCGCGGGACGCGGACGAGGGAGAGATGCATCTTCACGCGACGGTTTCGATCTGGCAGCTGGAGCACGACGGGACGTACGTGGCCGAGCTGAACGGCTACAAGCTCAAGCTCACGTGGAAGCCCGAGGCCCCGGGAGAGCGGCGTGGCTTCCGCTGGGAGGCGGAGCGAGACGGCAAGGAGGTGCAGCCGCCGGACGAGCTCTTCGAGGAGGCCGAGGTCGCCATGGCCCACGCCGAGCAATTCGCGCGGGGGAAGGCCGCCTCGTAGCCGCGCCGCGCCACGCCTCGCCGCGGGGTCGTGGTAGCCTCGTCGGCGCATGAGCGCCAAAGCGCCGCGGGACTACGCGCCGGGGGAGCTGCTCGACGGTCGGTTCTTGCTGCTCGAGCGGCTCGGTCGTGGCGGGTTCGGCGACGTCTGGCGCGCCGAAGAGCTCCTGCCGGACGGCGTGCCGCTGCGCACGGTCGCGCTGAAGCTCCTTCAGCGGACGGCCTACGACGCCGCGCACTGGGCCGAGGAGGCGAAGCTGCTCGCCTCGTTCCGGCACCCCTCCCTCGTGACGATCTACGCCGCCGGCGTGCTCCGCGCGCCCGAGGTGATCCCGTTCGTCGCGATGGAGCTGCTCGAAGGGAAAAACCTCGCGGACGCGCTGCGCGACCGAAAGCGCGTGCCGTGGCGGCGCGCGCTCGGCTGGGCGCGCGCGACGGCCGCGGCGCTCGACGTGATCCACGCGCGCGGCGTCGTGCACCTGGATCTCAAGCCGGCGAACCTGTTCGTCTCGAACGACGGCGCGCTCAAGGTGCTCGACTTCGGCATCTCGCGGCGCGCCGGATCGAAGGCGCCCGAGATCACGCCGCCGAGCTTCGAGGGCGGCGACGCCGGGGGGCTCGAGACGGCGGCGTTCGTCGCGGCGCAGGACGAGCGCTCGTCGCACCCGACGCGCGCGCAGAGCTCGGGGCGCGCCGTCGTGGGCACGCCGGGGTACATGGCGCCCGAGATCCTCGAGCTCGCCGAGCCCACGCCCGCGGCCGACGCCTATGCTCTGGCGGCGACCCTCGTGAAGCTCGCGACGGGGCGCATGCCGTACGAGGACGTCGCGGACGAGCCCAGGGAGCCCTCGGATGCCGGCGCGATGAGCGCGTGGTGGTCCGATCTGCGCGATGCGACGCTCCGCGGCCGCCTGCGGGATCTCTCGGCCGATCCGGCCGGACTTCCGCGGGGGCTCGTGGCGCTGCTCGTGCGCCTGCTGTCGGTGGATCCGCAGCAACGAGGGGTCAGCCCGGGCAAGCTCGCGGCGCTCTTCGACGAGGTGTGGGAGCGCCCGTATGGCGTGATGGATCCGCCGTACGCCGGCCTCTCGCCGCTGTCGAAGGAGGCCGAGGGGCAGCTCTTCGGGCGCGACGACGACGTCGCGCGCCTCGGCCGCGAGCTCGCGTTCGAGCCCGTCGTGGTGCTGTACGGGCCGCGCGGCGCGGGAAAATCTTCGCTCGCGTGGGCCGGCCTCGTCCCGCACCTCGCGCGCGCCGCGGTGGACGGCAAGGACGACTGGATCGCCGTGGCCGTTCGTCCCGGCGAGGAGCCCGATCGCGCCCTCGACGCGGCGCTCGGCGCTGTCGACCCGGCGCTCGTGGGCGCGTCGTCGGCGGAGATCACGGGTCACGCGGCACGCTCGCCCGTCGGGCTCGTGCTGCTCGTCGATCCGCTCGAAGATGCGCTCGCCGCGCCGGAAGGGACGAACACGCGGCTCGCGCGGCTCCTCGCGGATCTCGCGGAGGGTGGCGAGCGACAGGGCCTGCGCGTGCTCGCGACGCTCGGCGAAAAACACGTCGCGGGCCTCGTGGATCCCGCGGCGCCGTTTGCGTACCTGCGCGCCGCGCTCCGCTTCGTCGGGCCGCCGCCGGCCGCGGCCGTGCACGACATCGTGACGGGGCCGGCGCGGCTCTCGGGCGTGCGCGTCGTCGGCGCGGACGCGATCGTCGCCGACGTGCAGCGCGAGCTCCGCGGCGCGGACGATCGGCTGCCGCTCGTCTCGCTCGCGCTCGCCGCGTTCTGGGACAAACGCGCGCCGCAGGCAGGAGCGCGCGCGGGCCTCGGGCTCTCCGCGGAGAGCTGGCGCGCGCTCGGCGGGCTCGTCGGCGCGCTCGCCAAGCACACCGAGAAGCTCCTCGCCTCGATCGACGACACGCAGCGCGAGGTCGCGATCGAGGCGGTGCTCAGGCTCTCGACGACCGATCACAAGCCCGTGCGCTGGGACGAGGACGAGCTCGTCTCGGTCCTCGGCGAGGACACGACGCTCGCGCGGGGCGTGCTCGTGCGCCTCGAACGCGAGGGCCTCCTCCGGCGGCGCGACGGCCGCGTCGAGCTCTCGCACCCCTCGATCGCCATGGTCCCGCGGATCGAGCTGGTCCGCAGCCGCGAGGCCGAGCGGCTCGTCTTGCTCGAGCGGCTCCGCGACGCGGCGATCGCCTGGGATCGGGCAGCTTACCACCCGGACTTCCTGCTCACGGGCTGGCTCTTCGAGGAAGTCGAGCGCAGGCCCACCTGGACGCGTGGCTCGCTCACCACGCTCGAACGCCAGCTCGTCGAGAGGAGCCGGCGCCTCGCGCGGCGGCGCAAGATCCTGAGGGGCGCTTCGATCGCCCTCTTGCTCGCCATCGTCCTCGGCGCCGCCGTGCTGAAGCGCGCGATGGACGAGCAGCAAGCACACGCCGAGCGGGCGCGCGTCGAGGCCGAGGAGCGCGCCTACATCGCCGAGGTCCTCTTCCGATCACGCCGCGTCGACGACCCGTACCATCGCGCGGCCTGGATCGCCGAGGCCATCGAGTTCGGCGCGGAGGATCCGGCGCTCCCGCTCGATCTGCTCCGCGCGGGTACGGGCTTGCCGCGCGCCCAGTTCCTCACGCTCGAACCCTCGACGAGCCCCTCGTTTCCCTGGGACGATCGGTGGCTCGTCGCGACGCAGGGCTCCACGCGCCTCGTCATCGTCGATCTCCGGTACGACCCCTTCTACAACGCCGTACCGAGCGACGTCCGGAGCCCGCCCGAGGCCTCGGAGCTGCATCCGCGCACGCTCGTCGTGCGCCCGCATGACGCGCCGTTCGTCGAGCGCGTCCCGCTCCCCTTCGACACCGCGCTCGCGACGCGCTCGGTCGCCGGCGAGGTGCGCGTCTTCCGCCTTCGTCCCGACGGCGAGGTCATGCTCGCGGCCATCGCGCCGCGCCGCTGCACGGGCGCGCTCGAGGTCGCGGACGCGGCGCCCGTGCTCGCGTGTGCCTCGGAGAACGGCCTGCTCCGCTGGGATCTCCGCCGCGCGGCCGAGGTCGACACGCACCCCTTTCAGGGCATCGTGCTCGACGTCTCGCCGGACGGCTCCCTCGTCGCGGCCGCGTCCGGATCGAAGCTCGTCGTCTGGCGGCCGGCCGACGGCAGCATCACCGAGATCAAGCCGACGAGCGCGGCTGTGCTCGCTCGCTTCGGCCCGCGAGAGCCTTTGCTCGCCCTCGCCGAGCATGGCGCCTTCGAGATCCTCGATCCGGCGCGGCCCGACGTGCCCCTCTTCCGCGGCCCCAGCGTGGAGGCGCCCTCGTTCCTCCGCTGGGACGAAGGGGGCCTCGACCTCGCGGTCTGCGGCACGGACCCCACCGGCCCCGACAAGGCGATCGTCGGCCAGTTCCACTACCTCCGCCGCGGCGGCCGAGCGCCCAGCGACGCGCTGCCCAAGGGCGCCCCTTGCTCGCCTGCGCCGCGCCCCAGGCGCCCGGAGCCCATCTCCTCGCCCGAGGAGGTCCCTGCGTTCGCGCGTGTCCCCATCGGCCCGCGGGATCTCCTCGGCGGCCATCGCCTGGAGAACGGCCACGTCGTCACGGGCGACCTCGTCCTCCTCTCCGGCGCGACCGGCGCGATCGACGCGCTCGTGCGCGTGCGCGCGGACGACGCCCCCGTGCCCTCGTCGACCAGCTCGGTGCGCGCCGTGGTCCGCGAGAGCAACGACGTCGCCGCGTTCCAGGTCGACGACGAGGTTCGCTTCTACCGCATCGCCGACGGCAAGCGCGAGCTCGGCCGCAAGGGCAACCTGCTCCGCCGTTGCCAGGACGGCCGCGTCGCCGCGTGGGCGCCCGAGGGCGACGCGTGGCACGTGTTCGACGCCCGCAGCGGCGCCACCATCGGAGACGTCGTTCGCGAGTCGGGGCTCGTCCTCGCCGTCGACGAGGCCTGCCGCACGCTCTTCACGCAGCGGCTCGACGGCGCGCTCGTGGCGACGCCCCTCGACGGCACCTCGCCCTCTGCGCCGCCCCGCGTGATCGGCTCCGCGGACGGCTACGTGTACGACGTGCGCCCGAGCGCGGCGCGTGGCGGGATCGGCGCGGGCTTGTGGATCGCGGTGAGCTCTGGCGCGCTCGCGCGGATCGACGACGCGACATCGGAGGTTCGCGTCCTCGGGTACGCGAGCCCGCGCGCGACGGCCCTCGGCGACGGACCTCGCCCGGGCGAGCTCGTCTATGCCGACGACACGGGCGTCGTCGTCCTCCACGCGCGTGGCCCCGAGCGCCTGCTCGAAGCCTCTGGCGCCACGGTCTGGGAGGACGTCTCCGTCGCGCCCGACGGCCGCTCCATGCTCCTGCTCTCGGCCGATCGTGTGGCGGCGCTCGACGTCGGGCGTCGCGAGATCGTGGGCAGCATGCCGCTCCGGGGACGCACGCGGTTCGTGCCCTGGGATGCGGCTGGATCGGTGCTCGTGTGGTCGTTTGATCGTCCGGGGGGCGTGGAAGGCGAGATCATCCCCCGGGGTCGGCCTCTCGCGGACGCGGTCGCGCGGACCCTTTCGAATCTACGCGTCGATCACGGCCGGCTCGGCCTTCAGCAGTGAGCGGTTTCGGCGTCAGGACACGCCGAGCAGCTCGACCTCGAAGACGAGCGTCGCGTTCGGCGGGATGAGCCCCGGGAACCCGCGTTCGCCGTAGGCCAGGTGCCCCGGGATCGTCAGCTTCCGGGTCTCGCCGACCTTCATCCCGGCCACGCCCTGGTCCCAGCCCTTGATCACCTGCCCGCCGCCGAGCTTGAACTCGAACGGCTTGCCTCGGTCGCGGGAGCTGTCGAACTTCTTGCCATCCGTGAGCGTACCCACGTAGTGCACGCTGACCTTGTTTCCGACCTTGGCCTCTGGGCCGTTGCCTGCGTGGAGCGTCTGGATTTCGAGCTCACCGGTCGCCATGTCGATTCTCCTCTTCCGGGGTCGGCCGGTATTCGACAGGTGGGCGGGGCGCTCGTCAAGCGAATCGAGCGCGCACTTCGACGAACGTGGTGTCTCTTTCCGACCGCGTGTGATTCAGGGGGCGCGACACGCCTGCGGCCGCGGTAGGATCTTCGGCATGAGCGATCTGGAGAGCGGACGTACCGCGCTCGTCACGGGCGGCGCGGTGCGTGTGGGGCGGACGATCGTGGAGGCGCTCGTCGACGACGGATACGAAGTCCTCATTCATTATGCGGCGAGCGAGGAGAGCGCGCGCGAGGCGCGGGAGCACTTCCTTTCGCGGGGCGCGCGGGTCGAGCTCTACCGCGCCGATCTCTCGGATCGGACGGCCGTGAGCGCGCTCGCCGCGCGGGCGCGCAGGTTCGGCGCGGGCAAGCTCGACCTCCTCGTGCACAACGCCGCCAATTTCGAGCGTGTATCTCCCGACGAGCTCGACGCGGGCGCCTGGGATCGGGCGATGGCCTTGAACGCGACCGCGCCTTATCTGCTCACGCTCGCGCTCGCGCCCGAGCTCCGGGCCGCGCGTGGATCGGTCGTGGCGATCGGGTGCGTCAGCGCGGAAAGGCCCTTCAAGCATTACATCCCGTATTCGATCTCGAAGGCCGCGCTCGTCTCGGCCATGCAGGGCCTCTCCCTCGCGCTCGCGCCCGACGTGCGCGTGAACGTGGTTTCGCCGGGCACGGTCCTTCCCCCGGTCGACGTCGACGCCGAGCGGCGCGAGAAGCTCCGCCGGAAGATCCCGCTCGGGCGGATCGGCGATCCCGGGGACGTCGCGCGCGCGGTGCTGTTTTTTGCGAAAAACCACTTCGTGACGGGACAGGTGCTCGCCGTGGACGGCGGACGTTCCATTGTGTGAGGGTTCGTCGCGGCTGGATCATGCGCCGTTTTTCCGAATTCCCTCACGAACCGGTTTTTCCGTTCCATGTTAGGTTTGCCCTTCATGAGAACCGATTTCCGCCTCGCCATACCGATGACGCTTTTGCTGGCCGCGTGCGGGGAGGACCCTCCGGTGACCGAGATCCCCGAGGTGGCCGAGGATCTCTCGTTTCCCGAGGGGTTTCTCTTCGGGACCGCGATCGGCGGATTCCAGGCCGACATGGGCTGCCCGGCGCCCGACCTCGATGGTTGCGTCGATAACGGATCCGATTGGTATGCGTTCGCCACCTCCCCCGCAACGACGAGCTCTCCCTTGGCATACCTGTCCGGGCAAGACCCGGCCGTCGTCGGCCCTGGCTTCTGGGCGCTCCACGAGCAGGATCTCGACCGCGCGTGGGGCGATCTCCACAATGGCGCATTTCGCTTCAGCATCGAGTGGAGCCGCATCTTCCCGAAGTCGACCGAAGGTATCACCGGGTACGAGGCATTGCGGTCCGTCGCGAACGAGGAGGCCCTCGCGCATTACCATGCGATGCTGAATGGGCTCCGGCTCCGCGGGATGTCGCCCATCGTCACGTTGCATCAAGGCACGCTCCCCGCGTGGATTCACGACGCCGTCGGGTGCCACCTGAACCTCGCCGCGTGTTCGCCGCGGGGGTGGCTCGATCCGGAGCGAACGGTCGCGGAGATCGCGAAATACGCGGGGTTCGTCGCGCGGGAGTTCGGCGCGGACGTCGATCGCTGGGCGACGCTGGACGATCCATTCGCGATCCTCCTCTCGGGCTACATCGCCCCGAGCGCCGAGCGCAGCCATCCGCCGGCGGTCGCGTACCCGTCGAGCGCCGCCAAAGACGTGTTCGTCACGCTCGTCGAGGCGCACGCGCGCATGTACGACGCGGTGAAGGAGAACGACGCGGCCGACGCCGACGGCGACGGGAAAACCTCCGATATCGGACTCGTGTATGCAATGATCCCCGTGTCCCCGGCCGATCCGGCGAGCCCGCTCGACGTGCAGGCGGCCGAGAACATGTTTTACCTTTACAATCTGGCGTACCTCGACGCGGTCGCGAAGGGGGAGCTCGACGAGGATCTCGTGGGCACGAGCGCGAGGCGCGCCGATCTGGAGGACCGCATGGATTGGCTCGGCGTCAATTATGAAACGCGCGCCACGGTGCGAGGCACGAGCGGACCTTTTTTGCAGGAGCTCACGCCGCTCGGCACGTTCGATCCGCTGGAGGTGCTCCGCGGCGAGGAGGATCCGCGGGGCCTCCACGAAATGCTGGAGCTCGCCGACCGGATGTATGGATTGCCCCTCTTCGTCACGGGCAACGGGCTCGATCACCCTCTCGACGACGAGGACGCGGGCCCGAGCTTCCTCGTCCGTCACCTCGCCTGGGCGAGCCGCGCGGTGCAGGACGGGATCGATCTGCGTGGGTACTTCTTCCGGAGCCTCGTCGACGATTTCGAGTGGAATCATGGCATGAGCCGGCGCTTCGGGCTCTATGCGGTCGACGCGGCCGATCCGCAGAAGAACCGCACCCCGCGCAAGACGGCCGAGACCTATGGCACCATCGCCGAGGAGCGCCGGATCCCGCCCGAGCTCCTCGTGGCGTATCCGGCTCCGCGATGAAGGCCGGGCCACCACCGACGCCCCTCGCAGCAGACGCGCATTCCGCGTCGAGGCGCGTTAAGATGAGGCGTGGCCCTCGCCTCGCCCCGCTCTCCCCACCACGAAGGCGCCCTCGTTCGGAGGCAGGGCCCATGAACCTCGTCGCGCAGGCGCTCCAGGCGGCCACCGCCGATCCGGCCGAGCCTTGCCTCGACGGCCCCGTCGTCCGGATCCGCGCGCGTTTCGGCAAGACCTGGGCGGCGTCGGGCACGGGGTTCTTCATCGCGGACTGGCTCTCGTCGATCGTCACGGCCCGACACGTCGTCGCGCTCGCGGACGGCGCGGCGCCTGCGGAGGTCGCGGTCCGCGTCCTCTCCGGCGGACGCTGGGTCGAGCTCGAGGCCGTCGCCGTCGCGTATCCCTCGGGCGGCGGCGCGGCCGACGACGTGGCCATCGTCCGGGTGAACGCGCGGTGCGTGAGCGCGCTGCGCATGGCCACGCTCGACGCGTCCGTGGCGAGCCAGGTCTGGGGGTATCCGCTCGGCAACGAGGCGCCGCGCCTGCCGCTCGTCGTGCCGGCGCGGGCGCGGCCGAGCGAGGGGAAGGTCGTGCTCGATCGCCAGGGCCGCATCGGCATGAGCGGTGGGCCCGTGGTTGCCCTCGTCGGCGAGGGGCCACCCACGGCGGTCGTCGGCATTTACCTCGGACCTGCGCCGAACGGTGGGGGCCGGGCCCAGACCCTCGCCGCCCCGTCGGTGCTCGCCAGCATGGAAGCCGCGATGGGCTGCGCATGATTCCCTGCAAAGAGACGCCATGAGGACGAGGACCACCTATTCGATCGTCGGAATCGGGCTCGCGCTTTCGGGCTTGGTCCCGCTCGCGGAGGCGAGCGCCGGGCAGGTCACGCCCGTCCTCGTCCCCTCGGATCAGCGCACACAGCCCGCGCCCACCGCGCCTCTCGCGCCGCCCGTGACGATCTCCGCGAGGGCGACCGCGCCCCGGAGCGACGCGGGGGATCCCCTTCAGGTCCACGTCGGCCGCGTGGAAGCCCTCACGTCGCTCGCGGGCGCTCTACGGGCCACCTGCGCGGCGCCGGCGGGCGACGATCCGAAAGCCGCGCTCGAAAAGGCCGCCGCGCGCCTCGTGGCCCAGCGAAAGGGAATCGAGGCCGTCGAAGCGCGGCAAAAGAAGCTCGAACAAGAGGTCTTGGAAAAACCGTTCGACGTCCGTACGAACGCCGCGCTGGAGGCGGCGAAACGCGAGCGGAAGGCCATCGAAGACGCCGCGCGGCGGGACGTCGCGGGGAGGCTCGACGAGCCCGCGCGGAGCCTCACGAGCCTGCGCGCCGACCTCTGCGCCGAGCTTTGCGCCGGCGGGGACACGGCTCGGTCGCCGCTGAACCTTTGCGCGTTTTCGGCGCCCGCGCTCGCGAATGCGGCCGTCATCTCGGATCAACGCAGCGTCGAGGCCGTCGCGCGGTACGTGACGCGTAAATTCGCTCCGATCCGGATCGTCCTCGCGGATCGCAGCGTGCTTTCGCTCGCCGAGATCGGGGAGGCCGATCCGCTCCTCGCCCGCCAGTTCCCTCTCCTCGACGTCCCCGCAGCGGCGGCGCGTGTCTTCACCGTGCAGCATACCGGCCTCGAAGTGGCCGCGTTCACGGCCGCCACGCTCGACGTCGGCGTCCGCGCGCTCGCGAGCTTCGTCGGCGATCGGGCCCGGCGCGAGGCGCTCGTCTGGTTCCTCGAGCGATTGCACGAAGACGCCTGCGGCCCCGCGATGACGCCCTCCGGCACGCAGGGGGATTCGTACCGGGAGATCCGCTCCTTCTGGCTTCCCACGACCTGCGCGCTCTCCACGCGGCGCCTCGATTTCGCGCAATATGGCGGCGGCGAGAGCCTGCTCGGCGCGCTCCGGGGCGCCGTCGCCTCCGACGTGAAGAACTGGCCCGGCGTCGCCCTCGGCCTCGGCGTCGGCGCCTCGTTATGGGCGGACGTGAACCTCGGCGGCAACCTGTTTACGTGCGCGGACGACCCGTCTGCCCCGGCGATCTGCGATGCCAGCGCGCCCGATCGCGTCACCTGCCAGGCCCGCGCCCAGCGTCGGCTCGTTTGCGGCGCGGAAACACGCTTGCGCGGGGCCGCGTCGAAGCTCGTCTCCGACCTCTCGACCGGCGCGAATGCCGCCTTGAGCCTTTCCCATTTCGGCGACGCGCTCGACGGCGCGAACGGATATCGCATCTTCCGCGGCGCGCCCCGGCGGCTCTTCAGCCAGCGCCTCGAAATCGCGGCGTGCGCCGCTTCCCTCCCGCACGTCTTCCAGGAGTATGGCGAGCTCGTCCGCCAGACCCGTCCCGGCCGGGCCGAGGAGACCGAGGCGCTCCTGCTCGCCGCGCTCACGACGTCGCCCGCTTGTTTCACGCTCGTCGGCCGAGGTTTTTCCCGGAACGATTGCCCTGCGTTCTCCGCGAATGAAGGCGCGTCCGGCCCGCACGCCTGCCACCACAAGGATCCGGCCGTCGCGGGCGACGTGGACGCGGCGCTCGCCTCTGCGCTCGACGCCTCGGCCCCCCTCGAAAGACTCTCGACGATCGTGCGGTGGTCGAGCTTCGTGCGCTCTCCCGCGGCCGAGATCGGGACCCGCTGGAGCGCCGTGCTCACGGCCTTCGAGGCCTATCGCGCCGCCGCCGAGGCGCTCCGCGCGCCGCTCGATCCCAGGCTCGCGAGCCCGCCGGCCCTCCAGATCGGCGTCGACGTCGACGGAAAAAAGATCGGCGAGATCGTGCGGGCCCTCGAAGCCTATGCCCGCGACACCTCGCGTTTGGCGAGCCAAACGAATTCGTTCGCGCTCCAGCGCGCCGGCGTGGTCCTCGCGCGCGCGTCGCTCGATCTCGCCATGGCCTTCGTCGAGGCCGGCGAAGAGCTCTCCGAGGCCGTCTCGTTCCCGGGCCTCTGCAAGGCCGTGACGTGCGCGCCCGGCGAAATCGCGCCGAGCTTCGCCGCGGCGCGGGTCGAGCTCGCGCGCATCGCGGCGACGCTCGAGACCATCGAGGCGGCGCTCGCCGAGGACTGGGGCCGGGTCGTCGCGCGGGTCGTCGCGGCGGCGCGCGCCGATCTCGAGCGCATGTGCACGGACGAGGAGTGCAAGAAGCTGTGCGCCGCGGGGAAGGGGCCGTGCCGCCCCCTCGACGCCCTCGCGCGCCACAGCGGCCTTTTTGCGACCATCGCCTTCGAGGCGGACCCCTCGCGCATCGCCGAGGCCCTCGACGCGGCCGCCATGCCCATCGGCGGCTGGCGACGGAAAAACACGCTTGGCGCCACCACGATTTCGCTCGGCGCGTTCCCCGGCATGTTCGTCGGCGGCGAGGTGCGCTTCGGCACCTATGGAAACGTGACCGAGCGCGGCCGCGTGCCCCACGTCGTCGCGCCGACGCTGACCATGCCGATCGGCCTCGATTTCGCGACGGGGCGCGGCGATTACAACCTCGGCGCGTTCGTCTCTTTGATCGATCCGGCGGCCTACCTGCAATACGACGTCGAGCAGGGCGGCCGTTTGCCCGGAGCGCAGATCCTCACGTTGCTTTCGCCCGGCGTGTACCTGCGCGCGGGCCTGTTCGACAGCCCCTTCAACATCGGCATTTACGGTGTCTTCCGGCCCGGCCTCCGCGCGTGGGAATCCGGGCTCAGCATGCCGGGCGCGCACGCCTTGCAGTTCGGCCTGGCGGCGAGCGTGGACGTCACGCTCTTCGATCTGTTCACCGGCGCGGCCGGAGAATGATCACCACGGGATCGTGTCGCCGCGGAAATGGTAGAATCCGCCCGATTCGGTGCGGGAGATACGATCGACGAGCGCGAGGATCCCGGCGACCGCGTCCTCGACCGTCATCGGCGCTTCGGGCCCGCCCATATCGGTCTTCACCCAGTCGGGGTGGAGGGCGATCACCGTGAAATGCTCGTCGCGGAGGTCCACGGCCATCGTCTTGCTCGCCATGTTCAGCGCCGCCTTCGACGTACGGTACGCATAGGCCCCGCCGCTCGTATTGTCGGCGATGGAGCCCATGCGGCTCGACATGTTCACGATCTTGCGCGTTGTGCTCCGCCGGAGGTGCGGGAGCAGCGCGGACGTGACGCGCAGCGTCCCCACGGTGTTCGTATTGAACGTCCGAAGCACGTCCTCGAAATCGAGGTCCGCGAGCGAGAGCCATTTGCCCATGACGCCCGCATTGTTGAAGAGTACGTCCACGGTCACGTCGCCCAGCGCGGCGGCGAAGGCGCGCACGCTCGCATCGTCCTCGACGTCGCAGGCGAGCACGCGGAGCCTCCCGGAAGCGGCCTGGCCGAGCGCGGCGAGCTCGCTGGCGGCTGCGGGATTTCGGACACCGGCGTCCACATGGTCGCCGCGCTCTAGATACCTACGGGCGAGCTCGAGGCCGATCCCTCGGTTCGCACCAGTGATCACGATGCGCATGCCGTGGGGTCTAGCACGGCATCTACTTCATTTCTCGATCGATTTGCAGCAACGAAAACCGAGGTGGTAATTGCCGTGGCTGTTGGGATCCGTCACGCGGGTGCCATGCCAGTCGGGCGCGCGCCACCGGCAATCGTCCGGGTGTGCCTCGAATTCCGAGAAGATGAACCAGCTCCCTTTCATCTCGGTCTGTCCCGTGCCCCCGTGGCTCGTCATCTCCTCGGGGCGGAGCGGTAAGTTCATGTGCTCGGCCACGTTCCCATGCTGATCGTACACGCCGAACGGGCTTTTGCACTCGGGGAACGCTCCGGCCGGGAACGAATTCGTCCCGCAACGCTTCCATCCGCTCGACGTGCACCCCTTCGTCTTGCGGCTCTTCGTCGCGCACTTCGAATGGTCCTTCTCGCGGCCGTACGCCCAGACGATCTCTCGATCTCGGTTGTGCAGGTCCTTCGATTCCTTGCGGGCCTTGCCGAACGAATACTCCTGCTCCGGCGCGTGGACGGCGCCGGCGCACGCGCCCTCCCATTCGTGGGCGTCGCAGAGCCGCTTGCCGACCGCCGCGCAGAGCTCGGCCGCCTCCTTGGCGGTCGGGCCCGTGACCGGGTGCTCGCACGGGATACCGGGGAATTCGTACCGATCGATGCAGACGCGCGCGTCCGCCTCTTTTTCACCCGCGAGCACGTCGTAGATCGGCGTCATGAACGGCGCGCCGCAGGCGGGTTCGTCCTGCTCGAATCCTCCGCCCGCGTTCCGCGCCTCGCGGCATTCCTTGCGGGTCATCGGGTATTTCGTGACCTTGGGGTTGCCCTGGCCGAGCACCGGCGAGCGCTGGAAGATGGCGCGCACCGCGACCATTTGCTCGTCCGTGACGTGGAGCATCGACACCATGCGCCGGAAGAGCGCCTCGCGTTGCTCCTCGATCGTGTCCGGATAGAGCTCCTCCTCGGGCATCGCCGAGAGCGGCGCGAATACCTTCGGGGCGGGCGCCTCGGGCTCCTTGACGGGCGGCGCTGCGCTGGCCGAGGCGGCCGGGGAGGGGAGCGACGAGGAAGCCCGAGCGCCGTCGCTCTCGCTGGCCTCGGGGGACGAGCAAGCGGCGAGGGCCGAGGCGAGGAGCGCGGGGGCGACGCGGCGGATCGAGGAAACGAAGAGAGGCGACATGCGGCACGTCAGACGCGTGGGGGCGCGGGGCGTCTTCCCGGCGCCACGGCGGCGCAACCTATACCCCGAGCCGCGCCGCTCGTCACGGGACGTCGAGGTCGAGGACGAGCATCGTCACGAGCGAGGTCCCGCGGCCCTTCACGTTCGACACCGAGACCTTGTACGTGTGCCCTTTCGTGGGTTCGATCACGACGACGGGCGCCGCGTCGTCGGCCTCGTCGCTGCCGGCGATCGCGTTCGTCGTCGCGTCGAGGACCTCCAGATTGACGTCATCGGCCTGACCGTCCGCGCCCGCGAGGATCACGCTGAGCGGCGCCTCCAGCTCGAGCCCGCCCGTCCGGATGTTCTCCTCCTCGGCGAGGATCGTCCCGAAGAACGACCATTCGCCGTCGGCGTGGAACGCGAGGCCCTGCGAGCCCTTCATCCGCCGCGCGACGAGGTGCGAGGCCTGCGCCGCATTCGAAAGGGTCCGGCCGAACGACTCGACGAAGCGACGCACCGGGATCGACAGGCCTCCCTCGCGCATGATGGCGACGACGCCAAACCCGCCGCCTTCGCCTTTTTTCGCGTTCCCCAGGCGAATGCGGTATTTGCCGTCCGCCTTCGGCGTGAGCTCCACGACGGGCTGCGCGTCGTCCATCGTATCGGCCGCGACGCTCTTGCCTTCGGGGCTCTCGACGGCGAGGTCGAGATCCTCCACGCCGTCCGAGCCTCCGCCGAGGATCACGTAGCGCACGCCGGCGCGGAGCGGGCGCGTGACCGACACCTCGCGCCCATTTTCGAGGAACGCGCCGAGCACGCAGGAGGCGTCCTCGTCGAAGCCGAAGCGCGATTGCTGCTCGAATCGTTGCGCGGCGCCCGTCACGCGCCCGACGGCCTGCGTCATGAATCGACCGGGGCGCCAGGCGGATGTCTCGTCGTCCTCGGCGTCGCTCGGGGCGAGGTGCGTCCGATCGTGGCGCGTTTCGCGCGGCTCGGGGGCCCGCGTGATCGCCGGTCGTGCCTGCGGATTCGCGCCTCCGCCGCCGCCACAACCGGCCGCACAGGCGAGCAAGACCGGAACGACGAGCCGGATCACGCGCCACCGTCCGCGCAGCATCGGAATCCCGTGTTGTCCTCGGCGGCGTCGATGGGTCGCCCGCTCCTCGCGTCGCAGCTCATGTATTTCGCCGAGCTGGAGAACGATCCGCCGCGGCGACGGCACTCGGGGACGCCAGCGTCGCCCGGAATGCAGGCGTCTTCCCATTCCCAGACGTTGCCGCTCATGTCGACGATTCCGGGGGAACCGCCGCCGCAGCCCGGGAGCGCGAATGCGGTGAGCGGCGCTCCGTACTTCGCGTCGGAGCCATTGCACGCGTTCGGATCGTACGTCGCGCCGTAAGGAAATGCCATCGCGCCGCCGTGCGTGCAGGCGCTGTGCCACTGGCTCTGCGCGGGATCGTCGTGCCCGAAATAAGGCGTGGGCCCGCCGGTGATGCGCCCGCAGAGGCGCTTGCCGAAAGCCGCGCAGAAGGCGACCGCGTCGCAGAAATCGACGTTCACGACGGGATAGTCGTTCTTCGGCGGCGGCCCCGACGAGGGCATGAACGACGTGTTCCCGGCGCAATCGGGGCGCTGCCCGCTCGTCTCCGGAGACGTCTCCAGCCACGCGGCATACTGCGCGTTCGTCACCTCGATCGTATCGATGCAATACGCCCGGCCGTCCCAGCCGCCGAGCGCGATCATGGGCGGGGTCCCGGGGACCTCCGGGCACGTCAATGCGCCCGCGTCGTCGACGAACGTGCCGGTCGTCCCGCCGTTCGATTCCGTGCCGCCCTCGCAGCCCGCGAGCGCGGCGACGAGCCCGAGGGCCGGGGCGGCGAGGATCAATCGGCGCAGCATCGGAAGCCCGTGTTCGCCTCGGCGGCGTCCCGCGGCCGCGTGCTGGAAACATCACAATCGACGTTGTCGGCCGCGCTCGAGAACGAGCCGCCGCGGCGACGGCAGAGGTCGGCGCCGCCATCCGTGGGGATACACGAATCCTCCCATTCCCACGCGTTCCCGCTCATGTCGACGAGCCCCTCGAACCCGCCCTTGCAGCTCGCGAGCGTGCCCACGGGCAGGACCGCGCCGTAGGCCGCGTCCTTCACGTTGCAGGCATTCGCGTCGTACGCCTGACCATAAGGATAACTTTGCGTGCCGCCGTGGCTGCACGCGCTGAACCACTGGTTCCGCGAGGCGTCGTCGTGCGCGTAATAAGGCGCCGGGCCTCCGCCGATGCGGCCGCAGAGCCGCTTGCCCACGGCCTTGCAATAAGCGAAGGCGTCACACCAGTCGACGGATCCGACCGGGTAATCGTCCTTCGGCGGGGTCCCGGCCGGCGGCGTGAACGAGAGGTTCGACGCGCAAACCGCGCTCTGGTTCGCGACGCTCGGCCCGCTCTCGAGCCAGGCCGCGTACTGTGCGTTCGTCACCTCGGTGGCGTCGATGCAATAGGCCTTCCCGTCCCAGCCCGGCACGGCGACCATCGCGGCCGTGTTCGCGATGGACGGGCACGTTTTCGCGCCCGCGTCGTCGACGAACGTCCCGCTGCTGCTGGAGCTTGCGGCGCCGCCCATGCCGCCCGCGCCGCCGTTTCCGGCGCCGCCGTTGCCCATGCCCCCGCTCCCGGCGCCGCCCGTGCCCGCGCCGCCCGCGCCCGAGGAGGCCGAGCTCGCGCCGCCGTTGCCCGCGCTTCCGCCCGAGCCGCCCGAGCCGGTCGTGGTGGACGCGGTGGTTTGTCCGATGACGTCGGGGGGCTCGCTCGAGCCGCATCCGGCGGCGATCTGGGTCGCCGCGACGGCGACGGGCAGGGTGGCGAAGCCCAGGAACAGGGCACGGTGGAGCATGTCTCTGCGCATTGATCCCTCGCGCTGCGAAAGCATACGGCGAAGGTGATGGATACCCCATCGGGGACGCGACGCAAAGGCTCGTCCGGGAGGAAGCAGGGTCCGCGCGGGCCCGCGCCAGGCGGGAGGAAGGCCCGTGGGGGCCTTCCTCGGGGAGGCGGGACGTCAGGGCGTGACGCTGAGGATGGGCAGCTCGGTGATCTCGAACGAGAGGCCGCCGTTCGCGCCGGCGCCATTGAGGTCGCAATAGGTCCAGCTCGTGCCGGCGTTGCGGCTGAAGCGATAGACGTAGCGGTACGTGCCGGGCGTCGCGGGCGCGGTGAACGAGGCCTTGTACTCGTCGTCGTTGCCATCCTGGAGGTTGAACGTCGCCGGGACGAACGTGTACCCGCTCTGCGTGGTCGGGTTCACGTTCCCGGGGCCAAACCCGAGCTCGGCCACGATCGCGGCGTTCGCGCCGGCCGCCTCCGTGAAGCCGCTCTCGTAGACGCGACCGTAGATCGTCTCGCTCATTTGACCGGCGGCCACGGTGGTGCTCATCGGGAACTGGACGTTGCAATAATCCATTTCCTCCGAGACGCCCGACTCGTTCGCGGCCCCCGCGATGGGGCAGCTACAGGCGAGCGCGGCTGTCGACGAGTTGCGAGGCGCAACGGTGCCAACCGTGAAATCGGTCGCGTTCTGGTTCGTGTCCGTGCATCCGCCGTTGTTACGAATCGGGGTGGATGCATTGTTCGCGGGGGTGGGCGTCGGGCCCGTCCCCTCGTAACAGGTGGCGTTTCCGTAACCCACGAAATCGACGATCGTCGGGCTGGTGGGGCAAGCCGTCGTCAAGGCCGTCGTCGTGTTGACGAGCGCCACCTTGCCGCCGGTTCCACCCATGGCGATGTTGCCCGTCTGGTTCGGCGTCGGTAGGTCGGTCGTGCCTCCCATACCAGCAGCTTGCTGGATCAAGTAATACCCTCCAGGAGCGATTGTCCCGGTGAGCGCCATCGGGGTCCAGGCGGAGCCGGTCGCGCTTGCATATTGCACGCTCCATCCCGCGAGGTTCACCGGGGTCGTGCCGCGGTTGTGCAGCTCGATGAAGTCTTGCTTGTAGACCGCGCCTGTATTGCCACCAGCGCCGTATACCTGGCTGATCACGACCGAGCCCACACACGAGTTCGTCGGCTCCGCCGTCAAGAACCCGTCCGGCGTCGTGTAGACAGCGGCGAGCGCTGTGCCCGACGCATTCTTCGCACCCGTCGTCACGCGGATCTTGTACGCCGAGAAGTAAGAGAGCGCCGGCGCCGGGACGAGCGTCGCCACGGTGTTGCCCAGGGTCATCGTCGGCGCGGCCGCCTGGAATCCGAGGCACGTGGCAAAATCGTCCGTCGAGATCTGGATCGACCCCGTGCAGGCCCCGGTCTCGGTCGTCCCCGTCAGCGTGGCCGGATTCATGGCGGTGCTGAACGTGACGGCGATCGTCGAGCCAACCGGGACGTCGAGCGCCCCGTCCGCCGGCGTCGTGCTGACGACCGTCGGCGCCACCGGCGCGACGCACATCCCATTGGCGTCGCACTGCGTGCCACCATTCTGGTTGCACGGCGTGCCCGGGCTCGCGGGCGTCTGCGTCGGCGTCCCGTTGTTGCAGGTGTCGATCGTGCACTCGTTGCCGTCGTCCGGCAGATCGCTGTTGTCCGCCGCGGTCGTCGTGCCACCCGTGCCATTGCACACGGACACCGTGCAATCGCCGGGGATCTGCGTCGCGACCGGCGTGCCCGAAGCCGCATACGTCATGTCGCAGACGCCGGTATTGCAGACCGGCGCACCGCACTCGGTGACCTGGCCGGGGCAATCCGAGGCCATCGTGCAGCCGACGCACTGGCCCATGCCGTTGCACTGGTTGCCATTGCCGCAATCCGTGCCCGCCGGCAGGTTCGTGTGGGAGACGCCGCCCACCGGATCGCAGGCGTCGGCCGTGCAAGCGTTGTTGTCGTCGATGCTGACGGGCGTGTGGGAGACGCCGGTCGCCGGAGCGCAGGCGTCCGTCGTACAAACGCTGTTGTCGTCGATGTTGACGGGCGTGTGGGAGACGCCGGTCGCGGGATTGCACGCGTCCGTCGTGCAAAGGTCGTTGTCGTTGATGTTGACGGGCGTATGGGAGACGCCGGTCGCCGGATCGCACGCGTCCGTCGTGCAAAGGTCGTTGTCGTTGATGTTGACGGGCGTGTGGGAGACGCCGGTCGCCGGATCGCACGCGTCCGTCGTGCAAAGGTCGTTGTCGTTCACGGAGACCGGATTCTGCACCGGTCCGTTCGTCGGATCACACGCCGCCACGGTGCACGCATTGCCGTCGTCGGCCGGCAGATCCGTGGCGTCGTTCGTGGGGACGATATTGCCGCTGCCGTCGCACACGTCCCGCTTGCAATCGCCGTCCGTCGGATCGCCCGCGGCCGCGCCCTGCGCGGCAAAATTGAATCCGCAAGCGCCCGACGTGCAGGTGCGTGTCTGGCAGGCCGTGTCCTGGCCCTGGCAATCGTTCGTGGTCACGCAGCCGACGCACGCGCCCATCCCGTCGCAGAGCAGGTTCATGCCGGCGCCGCACGCCGTGCCGGACATCAGGTTCGTGTAGGTCGGGGTGCCATTCGAGCAGGAATCGCTCGTGCACTCGTTGTGGTCGTCCGGCAGGTCCGCGTCGTCATCGGCGCTGACCACGTTCCCCGCGCCGTCACACTGATCGACCTTGCAATTGCCGTCTTGCTGGGTCGTGACCTCGGTGCCGGCATTCACGAACGCCGTGCCGCACATCCCCGCATCGCAGGTGGCGACCACGCATTCGTTCCCCGTGGCCGGGCAATCCGTAGGAACGGTACACTGCGGGTTTCCGCCGCCAGCTCCGCCCGAGCCGCCCATTCCGCCGGTGCCGCCCATACCACCGGTGCCGCCCATACCGCCGGCGCCGCCCATACCGCCGGTGCCGCCCATACCGCCGGTGCCGCCCATACCTCCGGCGCCGCCCATACCCCCAGCGCCACCCATACCCCCGGTGCCGCCCATACCCCCAGCGCCACCCATACCCCCGGTGCCGCCCATACCCCCGGCGCCCCCGATACCGCCGGTGCCGCCCATGCCGCCGCCGCCCATGCCGCCGCCGCCGGGGCCCATGCCGCCGCCGCCGGGGCCCATGCCGCCAACGTTACCGGTCCCTCCCGTGCCTGGGCCCGTCGACTGGTCGATGTCACTCCGATCCACCGAGGCGATGATCTCACAGCCCGTGCCGGTGGAAAGGAGGGCGAATGCCATCAAGGTCAGCTTCGTGGTCCTGCGCATGATTGTCCCTCTGCGCCGCGTCTACCACGGAGGGCGGCCGGGACGAACGCAAAACCAGAGCCGGCCCGAGCGACTTCCTCCGAATGTCACGCAGAAGGACGAACCTCCCGCGTGTCCCGGGTGAAACCCTGTTCGGAGCCAGGCTTTTGACGGCGAACGTTGTGACAAACCTAACGAACGAGGGTCGGTCTCGGCCGCTTTCGCGCGCCGTCCTCGAAGCGCCCCGTCTTTTCGGTGAGGTGGATACGAAAAAGGTGTGCGTCCGGGTGAACCGCGCCTTGCCTGTGCGGTCCGAGCGGCCCGCGCGCGGTCTCGCCCGCCTCGCGCGAGAAATAACGCTCGAGGAGGACCTGCAGCGCATGCGCGGCGTCCGCTCCGGCGAGCTCCTCGAACGTGCCCCACGCGATCACGCTCCTCCAGTGCGCGGGCCCGTCGATCTTCTCGACCTCGACGCAGACCTCCGGGTTTTCGCGCATCATCGCGAGCTTCAAGCCCTCGGCCGTGTGGCTGTAGATGTAGTCGTCTTCGTACGCGTACGTGATGGGCACGACGTACGTGCGGCCGCCGGCATGGCAGCCGAGGTGGGCGATCATTTCGGTCCCAAGGACCCGCTCGATCTCGTCTTGGCTGAGGTTGCCGACCATGAGCGCGCGCCTCCTCCCTCACAGGCAGGGCAGCGGCTCCTTGGTGCTTCGATGTAGCGACGTCAACGCGCGGGGCCGCGAGGGCCCCGCCCGCTCATTCGGCGGCAGGCGCGGGCTCGGCCTCGCCCTTCACGATGCCGCGCGCCCGGAGCCACGCTTTCGCGTTCTCGATGGCGAGATACAGCGCGGGGATCACGATCAGCGAGAGCAACGTCGAGCTCACGACGCCGCCGATGACCGCGATGGCCATGGGCGCGCGGAACTCGCTGCCTTCGCCGTTCGAGATCGCGGTCGGCAGCATGCCGAGCACCATCGCCGCGCTCGTCATCAGGATCGGGCGGAGCCGCTCCGGGCCGGCCTCCAGGATGGCCTGCAGCGGCGTCTCGTTGTTCTCGCGCACGCGCACGATCGCTCGGTCCACGAGCAAGATCGCGTTCTTCGTGACCAGGCCCATGAGCAGGATGATCCCGATCATCGCGCCCATGGCCATCGACGTATCCATCAAGAAGAGCCCCAGGATCGCGCCGACGAGCGCGAGCGGCAGGGTCATCATGATCGTCAGCGGGTGAATGAAGCTCTCGAACTGCGACGCGAGCACGAGGTAGATGAAGATGACCGCGAGCAGGAGCGCCGTCCCCATCGAGGAGTTCGTGTCGTTCATCTGCTCGATTTGCCCGTCGTAGGCGAGCGACGTGCCCTTCGGCCTCTGCAGCGCGTCGATTCGCGGCATGAGCTCGCCGACGATCTCGCCGAGCGAACGGCCACGCGGCGTCGCCCACACGGCGATCTGCCGCTGCCGATCCTCGCGCTCGATCACCTGCGGACCCTCGCCCATTTCGAGCCGAGCGACGTCGGCGAGCGCCACGGCGCCCCGCGGCGACCACAACGTCAGCCGCGAGAGCTCGGCCGGAGAAGCCCGATCCTCCTCGCGCATCTGCACCCGGATCGGCACCTCGTCCTTGCCTTGCCGGAGCTTGCTCGCCTCCTCGCCCTCGATTGCGGTGCGCAGCGTCATCGCCACCTGCGCCACGCTGATGCCCTGATCGGCCGCGCGCTGCCGGTCCACCTTCACGCGCATCTCGGGCTTGCCGGGCGAGAACTTCACCTGCACGTCCGTCACGCCCGCCGTGGTCTCGAGGACCCTGGCGACCTGATCGGCGAGGGCGCGGATGTCGTCGTACGACTCACCCCGCACGTTGATCATGATGGGCGCCTGCACGCCCGCGCCCTCCACGAACTCGGGCTCCGTGATGACCACGTTCGCTCCGGGCACGGCCTTCGCGATCGCGCGCACGTCGTCCTTGATGGCATCGAGCGGCATCGTCCGCTCGTGTTTCTTCGTCGTCAGGATGCGGTAATGCGCCTTGTTCACCTCGCCGCTCGGCCCGAGCGTCACGTAGAGCGTCTTGATCTGCGGGTGCGCGAGCAGCTTCTTCTCGGCTTCGTGCGATTGCGTGGCGAGCTCGTCGAGCGACGTCCCCGCGGGCAGCTCGATCTCGACCATCATCTCGCCGCGATCCTCCGGGTTGACGAAGTCCGAGCCCATGAGCGCCATGAGCTGCCCCGAGCCGATGAGCGTGCCGAACGCGAGCAGACCCACCACGAGCTTGTGCTTCACGACCCAGCCGAGCAGGCCCCGGTAGGAATCGTCCATCGCCCGGAAGACCCATTCGAACGGCCGCTTGAGCCAGGCGAATGGATCCTTCGCCCCGTGCTCGAGCGATTTCGAGAACCGCGACGAGAGCATCGGATCGAGCGTGAAGGCCACGAAGAGCGAAACGAGCACCGCGCCCGAGACCGTGAGCCCGAATTGGCGGAAGAACTGGCCCACGATGCCGCCCATGAACGCCACGGGCACGAAGACCGCCACGATCGTCAGCGTCGTCGCGAGCACGCTGAGCGCGATCTCCTTCGTCCCGTTCAGCGCGGCTTCCATGGGTGGTTCGCCGCGCTCGAGGTGCTTGAAGATGTTCTCGCGCACCACGACCGCGTCGTCGATGAGAAGGCCGATCGCCAGAGACAGGCCGAGCAGCGTCATCATGTTCAGCGTGAAGCCGAGCACGTACATCAGGAAGAACGTCGCCACGACGCTCGTCGGCAGCGCGACGGCGCTGATCAGCGTCGAGCGCAGATCGAGCATGAAGATCAGGATGATCAAGATCGCCATCGCGCCGCCGAACCAGATGGCGATCTGCACCTCGTGCGCGTTCTCCTCGATGAACGTCGATTGATCCATGATCAGCGACGTCTTGAGGTCCTCGGGGAACTGCTTTTCGAGCTCTGCGAGCTTCGCCCGCACGCCCTGGCAGATCTCGACCGTGTTGCGGCCGCTCTGCTTGACGACCTCGAACGCCACGGCTTCGTCGTTGTTCACGCGAATGCGCGTGCGCATGTCCTCGAAGCCGTCCTGCACGTCGGCCACGTCGCGCAGCCGCACGGACGAGCCGTCGCGGGCCATCGACACCACGAGATCACGCAGCGTGTCGACCGCCTCGAGCTCGCCCATCGCGCGCACGCTGATCTCACGCGTGCCCTGCTCGTAGCGCCCCGCGGGCACCGTCAGGTTCGCGCCCTGGATCGCCGCCACGATCTGCGCAGGTTGCACGCCGAGCGCGTCGATCCGCGCCCGATCCAGGAGCACCTTCACCTCGCGCTCGGCGCCGCCGCGGATGTTCACCGCCGCCACGCCGTCGACCTGTTCGAGGGACGGCCGGATCACGTCGTCGGCAAAATTCCGGATCTGGCTCAACGAGCGTTGCCCGCGGAGCGTGTAGACGAGGACCGGCGCCGCGCCCGTGTCGAGGCGCGAGATCACGGGCTCCTCGATGTCCTTGGGCAGCCTGAAACGGGCTTGCGCCACGCGCTCGCGCACGAGCTGCGCCGCCTCCTGGATGTCCACGTCGAGCTTGAAGATCACGACCGTGGTCGACACGCCCTCCCGCGAGAACGAGCGCACGCGGTCGATGCCGTTCAGCGACACGACCGCGTCTTCGATCGGCTTCGAGACCTGCGTCTCGATCTCCGCCGGGCTCGCGCCCGGATACACGATCGTCACGCTGGCGACGGGGAAGGAGACGTCCGGGAAGAGATCCGTGCCGAGGCGCTTGTAGCCCACGACGCCGAGAACGAGCAGCGCCACCGCGACCATCACCGTGAAGACGGGCCGCTTGATGGCGATCGCCGAGAGGTTCATGAGATGTCCTCTTTCGCCTGAAAATTCAGCCGATCACTTCGCCGGCGCCGCCGGAGCGGGACCGAGATCGAGCGCGTCGCCTTCCTTCACCTCGGGGCTCGGGTTCGCCACGACGGACGCCCCAGCCTCGAGCCCCTTGCGCACGTACAGCGAGCCGTCGGGCGCGATCGTGAACGAGACCCGCACGAGGTGCGCCTTTCCGTCCTGCACCACGACGATCTCGTCCTGCGCCCCGGGCCGAAGCGCCGAAGCGGGGAGCCTGAGCACCTCGATCGTCTCCGCAGCCACGATCTGCGCGCGGACGAACGATCCCGAGAGCAGGCCGACCTCGGCCCCATTCGGGATCTCCGCGATCACCGGGACCCTGCGCGTCTGCGGATCGAGCGATCCGAGCACCGCCGTCACCTTGCCCGTGGCCTTCGGCGCGCCGTCGATCGACACCGCGGCGCCGACCTCGAAGACGTTCGCGTCATTCTCGGAGACCGACGCCGAGAGCTTGAGCACCGACGTGTCTTCGAGGTGATAAAGCGGCTCACCCGGGGCGACGATCTTGCCGATGCCGTTCGGCGCGCGCGTCACGAGCCCGCCGAAGGGCGCCCCGAGCGTCGCATTGCCGACCGACACCGACACGAGCCGCGCCTGCGCGCGCGCCTGCTCGAGCTGCGCCGCCGCGAGCAGCGCCCGCTGCGTCGACGTCGTCTTCTCCGCTTCGGGCACCGCGCTCTGCTGGAAGAGCGTATCCGAGCGTTTTTGCGCGTCCTTCGCCATTTCGAGCGAGATCTCGGCCACGCGCACGCCCGTCTGCGCGACGTTCGCTTGCGCCGAGGCCTCGGACGCGTCGACCACGCCGAGGACCTGCCCCGTCTTCACGACGTCGCCGACCTTCGCCTTGATCGCGAGCAGCCGCCCGCCGGCCTTGAAGCCCACGTCGGCCTGCTGGATCGGCTCCAGCGTGCCCGTCACGGCGACCCGCGGCTGCCAGCGCATCGCCTCGGGCTTCGCGAGGAGCGTGCCGCCGCGCGCCGTCACTTTCGGCGGCGCCGCCGCGCTCCCCGGCGCCGCGGCGTGCTCCGCCGTCACGGCCGATTGCGCCTCGATGGCCTTTTTCTGGGCCATCTTGGCCTTCACGCGGACCCCGATCAGCCCCCCGGTGCCCAGCACGATCGCGAGGGCGATCAGCTTGCCCGCGCCAAACTTTTTCGTCGTACCCGTCGTTGCCACGGTGCTCATCCTGCTTTCGCCCTCGACCTGGGTTCTCGCGGGCGCTCGTCCCGCTCCCGGTTCTTCGTGACCGTCCGGTCAACTACCGCGCTCGACGCGGCGGAAAGGAGCCCCCGCGTGAGCAAATCCAGCGCTTGACGCGCCCAGCCCTCGATGTCCGGGCGCCGCGGCTGCTTGATGATCTCGCGCACCAGCCGCTCGTGTGTGCCTGCGATGAGCCGCGCGACGATCGCCGGCTCGATGTCGTCGCGGTAAAGCCCCACCTCCACGCCGCGCCGGAGCCACATCTCCGACTGCTGCTCGATTCGCTCGGCGAACGCGTCCACCAGGTACGCGTACGGCGTCCCGCCGCCGCCGGTCAGGATCATCCCCAAGATCCCGCGGTTCTGCCAGCAGAACTCGAGCAGCTCGACGACGTGGGCGATGCGGCTCTCGAAGAGCGCCTCGATGCTCTCGGGCGGCGCGCACTCGTCGAAGCGCCCGGCCTCCACGCAGGCCGCGAGCCGCGCCACGACGCCCTCCACGATCTGCCGGAAGCAATCCTGCTTGCTCTTGAAATGCAAGTAGAAGGCGCCCTTCGATACGCCTGCTCGGATCGTGATGTCTTCCACCTTGGCCGCGGCCAGGCCGTTCTCGGCGAAAATGGCTTCCGCGGCCCGGAGGAGGTCGATGCGCGCGCGTGGGTCGGCGATACGAGGCATTACTGACCGGTCGGTCACTATGGGGGGATGGGCCCTGCCGGTCAAGAGGGCTCGGGCCCCCTCGGCTTCCGCGCTACCATGGGGCGTCCTTGCTTCTCCGAGGAGGCTTTCCATGCGTATGCTCCCCCGTTTGTCGCTTGGTCTCGCCGCGGCTGCCCTCGTCGCAGTCGCTGCCCCACAGCCTGCCCGCGCCTGCCCGCCGCCGCTGCCGGGCCTTTCCAACCACATCCCCGAGAACGGGGCAACGTACCCCATGAACGCGGCGTTGTTCTTTTCAGGTCATTCGATCTCCCTCGATGCGGTCACGGTCACCGTCGACGGCAACCCCGCGTCGCTCGTGCCGGTCGCGGACGAGGTGCTGAAGGGGCTCGGCGGGTTCGTCGTGCGCATCGACCCGACCCCGTCGGTCGGACAGGTCGTGAAGGTGGCCGGCGATTTCTGCACCCCGGGCGAGACGTGTGAACCGAAATCGATTGTGTTCACGACGAGCGCGCCGGACACGACGGCGCCCGCGCCCGTGAAGAGCCTGAGCTTCGACGTCTACGACTACCCCGATTTCAAGTCGAGCGGCGGCGATTGCCAGAGCGACAGTGATCTCGCGTATTTTCTGCACGTCGACGCGGACGACGCGGCAGACGGCGCGGCGCCCGAGGTGTGGCGCGTCGAGGCGTTCCGGGACGCGGCGATGCAGGACCTCGCATTCTCGCGGTCGCTGTTCGCCGGCAGCGCGATCCGGTTCTACAAGCTCGCCCTGGAGCTCGCTGGCGCCGAGCCGGCGACGGCCTTCACGTTCCGCGTGACGACCCACGACGCCGCGGGACAATCCGGCGGATCCAGTGTGGTCTCGCTGCCTTGCCACGTGCGCGTCGATCCGCCCGGCATGGCGCCGCAGTGGACCCCCGACGAGCCGATGTGGACCACGGCGGACATCCTCCCCGGCGGCGCCTGCGACGGAAGCGGAGGCGGCGGCGGAAGCGGCGGAAGCGGCGGAAGCGGCGGCGGAAACGGCGGCGCGGGCGGAAGCGGCGGCGCAGCCGGAAACGGAGGCGCGGGCGGAAGCGGCGGCAGCAGCGGCGATGACGCGTCCTGCGCAGTCGGCGCTCCCGGCGACGCGCGCTCGGGGATCGCGGGGCTCGGACTCCTCGGAGTGATGTGGTCTGTTTCACGAGCGCGCCGTCGACGCCCCGCCTCGTCGTGACCCTGCCTCGTTAGCTAACCCTCTCGATCTCGACATTTCTTGCGAGGTCGTTGCGCACGTTCAAAAGATGAGCGACGGTTCATCCCGTGAGCAACTCGTCTGCACGACGAACGCCGCTGCCACGTCGACGCGACGAGGCCAAGGCGCTCTTCCGTAACGCGATCCTCGACGCCGCCGAGCACGTCTTCGCCAAGCAGGGCTTCCACGGCGCGCGCATCCAGGACATCGCCGACCACGCGCGAATCGCCGTGGGCACCGTCTACAACCACTTCGAGCAGAAAGAAGACGTGCTCCACGCGTTGCTCGAGGTGCGGCTCGAGCAGATGATCGGGAGCCTCAGCCCGCAGCCCGCCGATCCCGAACCCTTTGACCAGAAACTGACGTGCTGCGTCATCCGCACGCTGCAGTTCGTCGACGCGCACCGCGACTTCCATCAGGTCGCGCTCGACTGCGGGCTCTTTGCGAAGGGCACGGCCTCGGCCTCGAACATCCTCAAGGAAAAGGCCGTGGCGCACTTCGAGAAGCTTCGCGCCACGATGCTCACCCTCGTGAACGATGGGATCCAGTGCGGCGCGCTCCGGCCCATGGATCCCGTGCCGCTCGCGCGCGTGCTCGGCGGCCTGATCCGCTCCTCCTCGATCAGCATGGTCATGGAGCAGAGCCATCCCGACCTCGAAGCCGAAGCTTCGCTTCTGGTGGACCTTTATTTGAACGGCGCGGGCAGGGCCGATCGCCCCGGGCGCCCGCGTGATGAAAGCGATCTTGGAGAACGATGATGCGTCTTGATCAATCCGCGTACGTCGCCGCGCTCGCGCTGCTTCTTTCGCTCACGCCCTCGTGCGCCAAGAAGAACGCAGAGCAGAAGGCCAAACCCGCGGAGAGCGCCACCGCCGAGCCCACGCCGGCGGTGAAGTTCGCGAAGGTCACCGAGCGCAAGCTGTCGCCCACGCTCGAGCTGACCGGCACGCTCGCCGCCGACGAGACCAGCGAGGTCGCCGCCGCGACCTCCGGCATCGTCACGAAGGTCGAAATCGACGTCGGCACGCGCGTGAAGAAGGGCGACATCCTCGTGCAGCTCGACAGCCGCGATCCGGCCCTGCGCGCACAAGCCGCCGACGCGTCCGCGACCCAGGCATTGGCCAAGCTCGGCGTGAAGGCGGGCCAGAAGTTCGATCCGAACAACGTGGCCGAGGTCCGCGCCGCCAAGGAGAACATGGACCTCGCCGTGTCCGAGGCCGATCGGACGAAGAAGCTCTACGAGGGCGGATCGATCTCGGCCTCCCAGTGGGATCAGGCGCGATCGCGCGCCGAGCAGGCGCGCGCGCAGTACGAGGGCGCGCTGAACGGCGCGGCGCAAGGCTGGGCAGGCCTCGCGGCCGCGCAGTCCCAGGCGAACCTCGCGCGCAAATCGGTCGCCGACACGAGCATCCGCGCGCCCTTCGACGGCGCCGTCGCCGAGCGCCGCGCCACGGTCGGCGAGTTCGCGCCGATGGGCAAGGTCGTCGCCGTCGTCGTGCGCGACGAGACGCTGCGGCTGCGCATCGACGTCCCGGAGACGGAGGCGTCGAAGGTCACCGTCGGCAAGGAGGTGACGCTCACCGTCTCCGCGCACCCGGGCAAGAGCTTCAAGGGCCTCGTGAAGCGCGTGGGCGCGAGCCTCAAGGCGCAGTCGCGCACGCTGCCGATCGAGGCCGAGGTCACGAACGCGGACGGCCAGCTCAAGCCCGGCTACTTCGCGCGCGCGTATGTCGAGCTCGGCGAGGCCGACACGAACGCGATCTTCGTCCCCCGCGCCGCCGTCGGATCGAGCGGCAGCGCGAGCCGCGTCTTCGTTCGTTCGGGCAGCCGCGTCATCGAGCGCATCGTCACGCTCGGCCGCGAGATCGACGGTGAGGTCGAGATCCACGGCAACATCGGTCCGAACGACGAGGTCGCCATCGAGCGTGTCGACCTCTTGCAGGATGGCGCCGACGTGAACGTCGCCAACGCGCCCGGAGCGAAGTAACCATGCAATGGCTCGCAGCGATATGCGTTCGAAGGCCCGTCTTCGCGACGGTGATCGTGCTCATCCTGACCGTGGTCGGGGTGTTCTCCTACGCGCAGCTCGGCCTCGATCGGTTCCCGAAGGTCGACTTCCCGGCCGTCGTGATCACCACGATCCTGCCGGGTTCGGCGCCTGAAGAGGTCGAGACGGAGATCTCGGACAAGATCGAGAGCGCCGTCAACACGATCAGCGGCATCGACGAGCTCCGCAGCTCCTCCTCGGAGGGCGTGAGCATGGTCATCGTGACGTTCGTCCTCGAGAAGGACGTCGACGTCGCCTCGCAAGAGGTCCGCGACAAGGTGAACGCGGTCCTCAACGAGCTGCCGCCGGGCATCGAGCAGCCCGTGATCGCGAAGATGGATCCGGACGCCGCGCCGATCCTCACGCTCGCGCTCTCGGGCCCGGGCAACGTGCGCGACGTCACGGAGACCGCGGACAAGGTCGTGCGCCGGCAGATCGAGTCGATCAACGGCGTCGGCCAGGTGACCCTGATCGGCGGTCGCCCGCGGCAGATCAACGTCTGGATCGACCCGGAGAAGCTCCAGAAGTACGGCATCTCGGGCCCCGAGGTCGAGCGCGCGCTGAAGACGCAGAACATCGAGCTGCCGAGCGGGCGCGTCGAGCAAGGCTCGCGTCAGCTCACGCTCCGCACGCGCGGCCGCGTGGAGTCGGTCCGCGAGATGGGCGAGATCGTGGTGGCCACGCGCGACGGTTATGGCGTGCGCCTGAGCGACATCGGCGAGGTCGAGGACGGCACGGCCGAGCCCGAGTCCGTCGGCTTCAAGGGCCAGCGCGCGACGGTCGTGCTCAACGTCCGCAAGCAGAGCGGCACGAACACGGTCGAGGTCGTCAATACCGTCAAGGAGCGCCTCGGCGAGCTCGGCAAGCGCCTGCCGCAGGGCTACACGATCGACATCGCCCGTGATCAGTCCGAGTTCATCGAGAACTCGATCCACTCGGTGAAGGAGCACCTCGTGCTCGGCGCCATCTGCGCGGCGCTCATCGTGTTCGCGTTCCTCGGCAACGCCCGCTCCACGATCATCGCGGCCGTCGCCATCCCCACGAGCGTCATCAGCACCTTCGGCGTCATGCGCGCCGCGGGCTTCACGCTGAACTCGATCACGCTCCTCGCCCTCACGCTCGCCGTCGGCATCGTCATCGACGACGCGATCGTGGTCCTCGAGGTCATCTTCAAGCGGATCGAGGAGAACGACGAGCGGCCCATGCAGGCCGCGATCAACGGGACGAAGGAGATCGGCCTCGCCGTGCTCGCGACGACGCTCTCGCTCATCGCGGTCTTCCTCCCTGTCGCGTTCATGGGCGGCATCGTCGGCCGCTTCATGAGCTCGTTCGGCTTGACCATGTCGTTCTCGATCATGGTGAGCCTCGTCGTGAGCTTCACCCTGACGCCGATGATGTGCGCGCGGTGGCTGCGCAAGCACGTGAAGAAGGCGAACGACGGCAAGGAAAAGGCCGCCGCGGCCCCGACCCCCGCCCCGAGCCATGGGCACGGGCACGGCCACGGCCACGGCGAGTCGACGGGGATCTACGGCGCCATCGAGCGGGCCTACGTGCGGATCCTCCGCTGGTCGATGGCGCACCGCTGGGTGATCGTGGTCTCGTGCGTCGTCGCGCTCTTCTCGATTCCGGTCCTCGCGGGCCGCGCCAACGCGAACTTCCTCCCCGACGAGGACGAGTCGCAGTTCCAGGCGAGCATCCGCGCGCACGAGGGCACGAGCCTCGACGAGATGCGCCTCATCGCGACGCGCATCGTCGGGGATCTCGAGAAGATCGAGGGCGTCGCCTACGCGATCACGACCGTCGGCGACGACGCGCAGAAGACCCCGAACCTCGCGAGCCTTTACGTCAAACTCCTCCCCGCAGACCAGCGCAAGTTCTCGCAGCAAGAGCTCATCGACAAGGCGCGCACGGAGCTCTTGCCCAGGTACGGCAAGGACTACCGGATCTCGATCGGCCCCGTGAACTCGATGGGCGGCGGCGCGAACTACCCGGTCATGTACCAGATCACCGGCCCGGACATGACGAAGATCTCGTCCTACGCCGAGGCGCTGCTCGCCAAGATGAAGACGCTGCCGGGCGTCGTCGACGCCGACACCTCGCTCATCCTCGGCAAGCCCGAGCTCCGCGCGCACATCGATCGCGAGAAGGCGGCGGATCTCGGCGTCAGCGTCGCCGACATCGCGAGCTCGCTCCGCCTGCTCGTCGGCGGCTACGAGGTGACGAACTACAACGAGAAGGGCGAGCAATACGAGGTCCACGCCCGCGCGGTGCCGAGCTACCGCTCGAACGTCGAGGGGCTCAAGCGGCTCACGGTGCCCTCGACGCGGCTCGGCACGGTCTCGCTGGAGAACCTCGTGTCGTTCACGGAGGGCTCGGGCCCGTCGAAGATCGACCGCTACAACCGGCAGCGGCAGGTCATGCTCATGTGCAACCTGCAGAAGGGCTTCTCGGAGCGTACGGTCATCGAGGCGCTCGACAAGGCCGCGAAGGACCTCGGCATGGAGGCGGGCTACTCGGCGAGCGCGACGGGCCGGTCCCGCGAGCTCGGCCGCGCCGCGAGGAACTTCGGCCTCGCCTTCCTGCTCTCGTTCATCTTCATGTACCTCGTGCTCGCGGCGCAGTTCGAGTCGTGGCTGCACCCGATCACGATCCTGCTCAGCCTCCCGCTGACGGTGCCGTTCGCGATCCTGAGCGTGATCATCTTCCGGCAATCGCTGAACATCTTCTCGATGCTGGGCATCCTCGTGCTCTTCGGCGTCGTGAAGAAGAACTCGATTCTGCAGATCGATCACACGCTCAAGCTGCGCGAGTCGGGTTTGCCGCGCCTCGAAGCCATCCTGCTCGCGAACAAGGATCGTCTCCGGCCGATCCTCATGACGACGGCGGCGTTCGTGGCCGGCATGATCCCGCTCGTCATCTCCAGCGGCGCGGGCGCCGGCACGAACCGCGCGACGGGCTTCGTCATCATCGGCGGCCAGTCGCTCGCGCTCCTGCTCACCCTGCTCGCGACGCCGGTCGCGTACTCGCTCTTCGACGATCTCTCCGTCTGGGTGCGCAATACGCTCAAGCTCGGCTCGAGCGACGACGAGTCCACGAACGCCGACCCCGATCCGGCCCCCGCGCCGGGCGGGGAATGACGTAACCGTCCCGCCTCGCCTCTACGCCTGCGGGAGGGTGTCGTTCGCGACCGAGCGTCCGACGAGCCCGAGCAGGACACACATCAGCCACAAGACCCACCCACCGATCTGCCATCCCGTGCTCTCGGGGACCGTGGCGGCGACGGCCGCTACCCCGAGGCACGGGTAGACGATGCAGCCGACGCCGCTCGTCTGGACGGTCTCCGGCGGAGCGTTGAGCTCGAATCGTTTGCCGCCGGCCGGGAGGAGCTCGATCGCCTCGTCGGTGTTCCGGAAGGGATGGCTCGCGGCCAAGGCCTCGGGGAGCGCGCAGGTGAGGACGAAGCTCTGCGTGGGGGCGACCTCGAAGGAGAAGCGCTGCTGGACGCCCCCGTCCTCGCGGGTCACGGACTCGGTCAGGTTGCGACGCGCGCCGCCGAACGAGTGGACCTTGAGGCGCTTTTCGGCGGGCATTCGAAACGAGCGGCCGCCGTCGTCCGTGAGCAGGACGCTCGCCGTGTCGAGCTCGGGCGCGCCCGAGAGGTTGTCGGCGGTCTCGGCGGAGGTGCCGAGGTTGACGAGCTGGGCGCCGCCAGCGTCGACGACGCGGACGCGGAGGCGCGCGAGGCCCGGGCTGAGATCACCGGGCGCGCGGACCTCGCTTCCGATCTCGGCGCGCCGCTCATTTTCGCGGCGGATGCGCTGCGATTCACGGAACGACGCGGCGGCATACGCCAAGGCGATGAGGGCGGGGACGCCGATGCCGATGCCGTTGCGGAGCAGGGCGGTGGGGTCGTTCACGAGGGGGGAGGATAACCTGGGTGGGGGAGGGGAGGACGTCCCGTGGTAGGGTGAGGCGTCGTGCACGATTCGGGAGGAGGCATGGGAAAAGGACAGGGGGGTGCAGACGGGAGTGACTTCACCCATCACACGCAAAGCGGTGACATGGATTGCGGTCTCGCGTGTCTGCGCATGGTCCGGGATTGGTTGGGTCTGGGGGTACCCGAGCCCGAGCTGCGCAAGGGGTGGTCACGGGAAAAGGGAATAGATCCGGAGCCGATGGGTCTTGCCATTGCGAGTCTGGTTGGCAAGCGAGCCGAGGAACTTAGGTCTCGCGATGAAGTTCAGAAGCTCGTGGTCGAGAAAACGTCTCGCGATAAAGTCCAGACGCTCGTGGCAGAGCAAACGGCAAACCTGTTGAGCTACTCGGAGAAGTACCTTCTGGTCTTGTTGATCTCTTACTGGAACGAGGATGGCAACAATCCTCGCCACTGGATCATCGCGCGAAATTTTCGTGTGCTTTTCAATGAGTTCTCCACGAAGAAAACGAAGGCCAAGTCGCCGAAGCAAAGGGAGCTCGTGGCCCTCGTGCACGACCCGCTCCAGACATGGCCTTATCGACAGGCTTGGGCATCCATCCTCGCCGCGCCCGTTCTTCACGGGTTCTTGTTGACGAACCCCAAGGCTCAATAGGCGAGCCTCAGCGCTTGGATCGGGTACCTGCGGGCCCGGTTGGTGATCCTCAGCGTTCCGAGCGGGGGCCGGGCGCTCCGGAAGGCGGAGGCGCAGCGTTCGGATCGGGTACCGGACCTCCCGGGGGGCGCCAAAGCGTTCGGATCGGGTACCGGGCCTCCCGAAGCGCGATTCCTCCCGCCCGGATCGGGTACGGGGCGGCCCGGGACGCCGCCCCCAAAACCCTCTTGCGCCAGTTCCCCCGATCCGTTCCAATCCGAACACCCCTGATACGTTCGGAGGAACCCATGCCCACCATCCAGAGCGGCGGCAGCCCCGGGACACGGATCGAAGCCGGCGACGCCGTTCTCAGCGCCGCCGCAGCCATCGATACGGCCCCGATCGCTGCGCGGGTCGCCGCATTCCAGAAGGTCCACGCCGACTACAGCGCCACCGACGCCGCCGCACGAAAGGCGAGCGACGCTCTGCGCGCGCAGCAGGAGAAGGTCGCCGAGGCCGACGTCGACCAGGACGCTTCGGTCGATGCCCTCGCGAGCGCGCTGCCTGCCGATGGGCTGCCCCGCCAGAACCCGTTCAAGCCCCTCGGCGCGCCCGCGCCGAACAAGGTCAAGGAGACCGGGTACGCCAAGGAGGCCAAGATCCTCCTCGGTCTCGAGAAAGCCATCCTCAAGAAGAAAGCTTCCTACTCCCAGCAAAGCCTCGACGCCGCGAAGGCAGTCGGCAATGCCGCCCGCAAGGTCGAAGCCGCCCTCAAGCCCATCGCCAAGCTCGAAAAGACCCGCGCGGACGCGATCGCGAAGCGCGATGCGCTGGAGCAGGCCTGGGAGACGGCCTTCGCGAGCCTCAAGCGCGGAGCCAAGGCGGCCGAGGACGAAGGACACCGCGGCCTCCATGCGGCGCTCTTCGAGAGAGCGGCCCCAGCCAAGAAGAAGACGCGCGCCAAGAAGACTGACGAGGCCAGCGCCCCCGCCTGAGCCCGCTGTGTTACCCTGACCGCATGCTTATCCTTTCACGTCCTTCCGTCGTAGTCCTCCTCACGTCTCTCGCGCTCGCCTCTGCCGGCTGCGGCGTCACCGTCACCGGGGGCGGGTCCTCTGGCGCGGGCCCCTCTGGTGATGGGGGCGGAGGCGGGTCCTCGGGCGAGGGGGGCGGGGGCGGGTTCTCTGGCGAGGCGGGCGGGCCCGGGTCGAATCCACCTGGCCCCGATCCCCAAATCCCACCCGCCTTCACCGAAATCACCGTCCCCCTCGCGGACGTCCTCCAGGGGCGCGACGGCGTCCTCGATATCGTCCGCCTCTTCCCGGACAAACCCGCCGTCGAACAGATTCTCCCGGTCTCCGCCGATACCACCTCGATCACCCTCCCGTTCGAGGGCGCCGGGGTCCTTGCGTACTCCCTCCTCGGCACCCAGGGCGCCCTCTTCGAATCGCACGGCGCGACCTCGGATTGCTTGCCGTCGATCGGGCAGGGGATCCCCGAGGTCCTCGAAGTCCCGAACGAGTTCGCCACGATCCAGGCCGCGATCGACGCCGCCGCGCCCGGCGACCGAGTCTTCGTCCACCCGGGCACCTATCACGAGCACCTTCGCCTTCGCTCCGGCGTTCGCCTCGTCGGCGCGGGCGCCTGGCAGACCGTCCTCGACGGCGACGGCTTGCCCGAGAACCTCATCGATATCACCGGCGCCGGGGACGTCGTCGTCCGCGGCTTCACCCTACGCAACGTCGGGCAGGGCCAGGGCTGCGCGCAACCCGAAGATCCCTTGCTGTGCGGCGGCAACTGGTATCGCGCCGCCATCTACGGCGATGGCCACGATTCGTTCGCCGACACGCTCGGGAACCCTACCGCCTGCGCGGAGACGAGCATCCAGATCACGCAGAACATCATCGATGGCAACGACATCGGCGTGATGTTCTATTTCCACGCCCGCGGCGTCATCCACAACAACATCTTCGTCGGCAACCGCGTGGCCTTCGCCGGCGGTTATCTGAATGACTACGCGCTCGTCGCCAGCAACGTCTTTTACGACAACACCCAGCTCGCCATCGCCGGCCATTCCGCTTACCTCGACATCCTCAACAATGTCGTCGTCAAGTCGAGCGTCGGCGTCAAGGAGCAGTACCCCCAGACCGGGCGTATTCGTTGCAATGTCTTCTTCGATGTCGACAACATCGGCGAACTTGTCGACTTCGGCGAGGAGGCGGGCAACGTGATCCTCGATCCGGACTTCTTCTCGCCCGCCGATCGCGATTTCCGCCTCGGCATCGACCTCGGCGCGGCCGGCCTCGGCTGCCCCGCCCCGGGCCTTCACAACGTGGAAAACGCGAGCGCCGAGCCCGGCGCGTTCGGCGGCGCCATGGGCGGCTGGCACATGCAATCGATCACGCCCGCGGACATCGTCCCCGGGCCCTGATTCAAGGATTCACTCCGCGCACGAAGGCCACGGCACGGTGCGGAGGTAATACTCCCACGTCTGGAAACTCGACGTGTTGCTCCTCTGCACCTGCCCGCTCGTGCACCAGCGATTCTCGGTCCAGGACGTCCCGCGCGCGAGGCACTGGTATTGCACCATCGCCCGTTTCGACCCGGCGCAGCCGTGAAACTTGTACTGCAGGCAGCTGTCCATGTCGGGCGTGACGTTCACTTTTTGCTCGGAGATGACGCTCGCCGCGTCACACACGTCGCCGCTCCCGTCTCCGTCGCAATCGGATTGAGACGGATTCGCGATACGCGGGCAATTGTCCGAGATGTCCGAGACGCCGTCGCCGTCGGTGTCGATCGGGCCGCGCGGATCCCCCTGGCCCGCAGAGGCCACGTCGACCGTCCCCGACATCGTCCCGAGCGCGGCGAACAGCACCGCAATACGAATGGCTCGCCTTGTTCCACGCATGTGATCCCCTGCCGAGCAGGAAGTGCGCCGAGCCTAGACGGATGGCCCCGCGAGGGCCAAATTCCAGGGTTCGGCGCCTCTCCAGGCAGGGGAAATCAGGCGGGATCGAGGAAAACGTAGCGACGCTGCTTCGCGGCCGCGAGCAGATCCGCGCGGTGGTCCGGGTGCGCGATGTCGATCAGCGCGAGCGCGCGCTGGCGAATGTTTTTGCCCCAAAGATTCGCGATGCCGTGCTCGGTCACCACGTAATGGACGTCGCCGCGGCTCGTCACGATGCCCGCGCCGGCCTCCAGCGTCGCCGCGATGCGGCTCACCGTGCCCTTCTTCGCGGTCGAGCGCATCGCGATGATCGGCTTGCCCCCGCGGCTCCGCGCCGCGCCGCGGATGAAATCCACCTGGCCGCCGATGCCCGAGAAGAACCGGCCGGCGAGCGTGTCGGCCGCGACCTGGCCCGTCAGATCGATCGCCAGCGCCGCGTTGATCGCGATCATCTGGTCGTTCCGCGCGATCACGAACGGGTCGTTCGTGAAGCCCGACGAGCGCATCTCCACGAACGGGTTGTCGTGCACCCAGCGGTAGAGCGCGCGGCTGCCCATCACGAACGAGGTCACGATCTTCCCCGGCAAGAGCGTCTTCTTGCGGCAGGTGATCACGCCCTTTTGCACGAGGTGCATCACGCCGTCGGAGAACATCTCCGTGTGGATGCCGAGATCGTGGTGCCCTTCGAGCGCGGCGAGCGACGCGTCCGGGATCTTGCCGATGCCCATCTGCAGCGTCGCGCCGTCCGGCACGAGGCTCGCCACGTGGCGGCCGATCGCCCGGTCGATGTCGTCGAGCGGCTCGACCTCGCGCTCCGGCAGCTCGTCGTCGACGGGCACGAGGTGGGCGATCCGATCCACGTGCAAGAACGAGTCGCCGTGGGTCCGCGGCATGCGCGGGTTCACCTCGGCGAGCACGAGATCGGCCGTGTCGATCGCGGCGCGCACGACGTCGACCGAGACGCCGAGGCTCACGTAGCCGTGCTCGTCCGGCGGCGAGACCTGGACGAGCGCGACGTCGATCTTCACGCGGCCCGAGCAGATGAGCTCGGGGATCTCCGAGAGGAAGACCGGCATGAAGTCGGCGCGCCCCTCGGCCACCGCCTCGCGCACGTTCGAGCCGATGAAAAACGCCGTGTGGCGGAAGCGTTTTTCGAGGCCCGGCTTCACGTACGGCGCGGGGCCGAGCGTGAGCAGGTGGACGATCTCGTTGCCTTCGAGATGCGTCCCTTTTTCGGTCATCGCCTCGACGAGCCGCGACGGCTCGGCCGCGCCCGAGCCGATGAGGATGCGACGCCCCTTCGGGATCGCGCGTATGGCGCCTTCGGCTGTCGTGATCTTGTCGGCGAAACGCTCGTGCCAGTTCATCCGGGTCTCTGTCCTCGTCACGCGTCTTCGCGCATGAGCGCGCGATACGCCATCTGATCTTCGTACATTCGCAAGAACACCCGGTGTTTGCGGTCGTGGAAGCGCGCGACCTCGCCGCCTGTGGGCGCGACAACCACGCCCGCCTCGCTCATCGCACCCATCGCCGCGAGCACCGTCGGCTGATCGCCCGAGGCCACGGCGCCGAGGATGGCCGCGCCGAGCAGGACCGCCTCGGGCTCGCGGGGCAGGATCACGCGGCAGCCCGTCACGTCCGCGTGTTCCCGCACGAAAACCGGGTTTTTCGTGTCCCCGCCCGTCGCGTAGAGCGCCTCGATCCGGTAGCCCGCCTCGTTCATCGCCGCGAGGATGTGCCGCGTCCCGTGCGCGAGCGCCTGGATCGTCGCGAGGTACAGGATCGCGAGCGCGTCGACGTCATCGGCGAGCCCGAGCCCGCTCACCATGCCCTTGAGCGTGGGATCGGCGCGCGGCGAGCGGTTTCCATGGTGGTCCGGCAGCACGTGCACGTCGCGCGTGAGGGCTGCCGGGAAGGCGTGTTTCGTCGCGAGTGCGTCGAGCCGCTCGTTCAAGAGCGCATACACCGTCGTCCTGCGCCGCCGCGCCTCCTCCGCGAGCTCCGGCCCCCGCGCGTGCGAATGCACCACGTGATCGATCAGCGCGCCCGTCGCGCTTTGCCCGCCCTCCGTGAGCCAGAGGCCCGGGATCATGGCCGAATTGTAGGGGCCCCACACGCCCGGCACGAAGCGCGCTTGGCGCGACGAGGCCATGTGGCAGGTCGACGTCCCGCCGATGAGCGCGAGCCGCTCCTCCATCGCGGCCTCGTCCGGTGCCACGCCATTCGTTGGTATTCCAAGCAAACCGAGCCCGCCCGCGTGTGCGTCGATGATCGGCACGGCCACAGCCGTGCCTGCGAGCAAGCCGAGCTCGGCCGCGGCGCGCTCGGTCAAACCCCCGGCGCGCTCGCCCATGGGCCGCACGCGTTTTCCGATGCGGGAGAAGCCCTCGTCGACGAGATCGCCGAGGCCGATCGACCGGAAATACGAGTCGTCCCAGCGCCCGATGCTCCCGTCTGTGCCGGGCTCGTGGCCGAGGTAGGTCCACTTGCACACCGTCGTGCAGAGCGAGCGCACGTCGCTCCCGGTCGCGCGATAGGCCATGAAATCCGGCAGATCCAGGAAACGCGCGGCGCGACGGTAGCTTTCGCCGAGGTGCGCCCGGAGCCAGGCGAGCTTCGGCGTCTGCATCTCCGGCGAGATCACGCCGCCCACGTACCGCAGCACCTCGTGGCCGCCTGCGTTGATGCGCGCGGCCTCCTCGATCGCGCGGTGATCCATCCACACGATGACGTTCCACCGATCGTCGCCCGTGGGGCTCACCGTCACGGGGCGATCGCCCTCGTCGAGCAGCACGAGCGAGCACGTCGCGTCGAACCCCAGGCCGACCACACGCTCGGGGCGATCGCCCGCCTCGCGGAGCGCGGTCCGCGTGGCCTCGCACGCGGCGGCCCAGATCTCGTCGGACGACTGCTCGACGAAGTCCGGCGCGGGGCGGTGGAGCGAGATCGGACGCACGCCGATCCCGAGCTTGCGCCCTTGGCCGTCGAAGAGGGCGGCGCGTACGCTGCCCGTGCCCACGTCGATCCCGAGATAGTGACGGTCTTGCATCCCGGCCGATTATACTCGGCGCCCATGTTTGGCCGGACCCTTCGTTTCGCCCTCACGCTCGTCGCCGCGCTGCTCCTGCTCTCGTGCAATCGAAGCAAGGACGGAGGGACGACGAAGATCGCCGTCATCCCCAAGGGCACGACGCACGAGTTCTGGAAGGCCGTGCACGCGGGGGCCGTCAAGGCCTCGCGCGAGCTCCACGTGGAGATCGTGTGGAAGGGGCCGCTCGCGGAGGACGATCTCAAGGGGCAGATCGACGTCGTGCAGAGCTTCGTCGCCCAGGGCGTGAGCGGCATCGTGCTCGCGCCGCTGAACGACAAGGCGCTCGAAAAGCCCGTCGACGGCGCCGTGAAGGCGAACATCCCCGTCGTGATCTTCGACTCGGATCTCGCGGGCAGCGCCCACAAGAGCTTCGTCGCGACCGACAACCTCGCGGCCGGCCGGCTCGCCGGCGAGAAGCTCGCCGCGCTGCTCGGGCAGAAGGGCAAGATCGCGGTGCTCCGCTACCAGGAGGGCTCGGCGAGCACGCAGAAGCGCGAGGAGGGGTTTCTCGAGGCCGTCCGGAAGATGCCGGACATCCAGGTCGTGAGCGACAACCAGTACGGCGGCGCCACCACGGAGAGCGCGTTCGAGAAGGCCGAGAGCCTGCTCGCCGCGCAGAACGCCGGGAGCGGCGGCGTGGACGGTGTTTTCTGTCCCAACGAATCGACCACGTTCGGGATGCTGCTCGCGCTGCGGAAGGCGGGGCTCGCCGGGAAGATCAAGTTCGTCGGGTTCGACGCATCGGAAAAACTCGTCGGCGCGCTCCGGGACGGGCACGTGGACGCGCTCGTCGTGCAGGATCCCTTCAAGATCGGCTACGAGGCGGTGCGCACGATGGTCGAGGTCATCGCGGGCAAGCCCGTGCAGCCGCGCATCGACACGGGCGCCGTGGTCGTCGACAAGGCGAGCCTCGACAAGCCCGAGACGAAGGCGATCGTCGCGCCCGATCTCGCGCCGTGGCTCGGGAAGTGAGCGGCCTCGTCGCGCGCGGCGTCGCGAAGGCGTACGGCGCGACGGTCGCGCTCGCCGGCGTGGATCTCGAGGTCCACGCGGGCGAAGTGCACGCGTTGCTCGGCGAGAACGGCGCCGGCAAGAGCACGCTCGTGAAGATCCTGGCCGGCGCGGTGCGGCCCGACGGCGGGAGCCTCACGCTCGACGGCGCGCCGTACGCCCCGAAAGATCCCGCCGCCGCGCGCGCGGCGGGCGTGCGCCTGGTCAGCCAGGAGCGCGCGCTTTGTCCGCACATGACCGTGGAGGAGAACGTCCTGCTCGGCGGCGAGCCCACGCGGATGGGCGTGCTCCGCCGCGAGGAAGCGCGGGCGATCGCGGCGCGCGCGCTCCACGCGATCGATCCTTCGGGCGCGAAGAAACATCGCCTGCGGCCGGACGCGCTCGTGCGCGATCTCGGGCCGGGCGAGCAGCAGCTCGTGGAGATCGCCCGCGCGATCACGGAGCCGCGTTGCCGCCTGCTCCTGCTCGACGAGCCCACGTCGAGCCTCGGCGCCGACGACGTCGAGGCCCTCTTCAAGGTCATTACGCGCCTCTGCGAGGCCGGCCTCGCCGTCGTGTACATCTCGCACCACCTCGACGAGATCCGCCGCATCGGAAGCCGCTTCACGGTGATCCGCGACGGCCGCACGGCCGGGACCGGACGCGTCGCCGAGGCCACGCCCGCGGACATCGTGACCATGATGGCCGGCCGATCCATCGAGGATCTCTACCCGCGTTCGCCGCGCGTCCCCGGCGACGTCGTGCTCGAGGCGCGTGATCTCGCGGGCGCAGGTTTGCCCGTGCGCGCGAGCTTCGAGCTCCGCCGCGGCGAGGTGCTCGGCATCGCCGGCCTCGTCGGCTCGGGCCGCACCGAGCTTCTCCGCGCGATCTTCGGCCTCGATCGCGTGCGCCGCGGCGAGGTGCGCGTGGGCGCATACGTCGGCCCCGCCTCGCCCGCAGCCCGGCTCGCGCAGGGCGTGGGCCTGCTCAGCGAGGATCGCGGCGGCGAGGGGCTCGCGCTCGGGCTCACGATCGCGGACAACGTCACGCTCTCGCGGCTCTCGGGCCTCGGCCCGCGCGGGTTCGTCGCGCCTTCACGGATGCGCACCGCGGCCGCGCGGTTCATCGAGAAGCTCGGCATCGTCTGCGCAGGACCCGACGCGCCCGTCTCGTCGCTCTCCGGCGGCAACCAGCAGAAGGTCGCGCTCGCACGGCTGCTCTACCACGACGTCGACGTGCTCCTGCTCGACGAGCCCACGCGGGGCGTGGACGTGGGCGCCCGCGCCGCGATCTACGCGCTCATCGACAGGCTCGCGTGCGAATCGAACAAGGCCGTGCTCGTGGTGTCGAGCGCAGCCGAGGAGCTCGTGGGGATCGCAGACCGCGTCGCAGTCATGCACAAGGGCGAGCTCGGCCCGGCGCGGCCGGTGGGCGAGCTCGACGTCCGCGCCGTGATGCTGGAGCAGGCAGGGGCCTCATGAAGTACTTGCGTAAGTACCCGTTCCTCGGCCCGCTCGTGGCCGTCGTCGTCGTGTACGCGATCTTCGCGATCGTCGCCCCCGGCTCGTTCACGCGAGCAGAGAACCTCACGACGATGGCCGGCCAGACCGTGGTCGTAGGCATCGCAGCGAGCGGCATGACGCTCGTGATCCTGCTCGGCGGGATCGATCTGTCGGTCGGCTCGAACGTCGCGCTCTCCACAGTCGTATGCGCGCTCTGCATGCGCGCCGGCGCGCCCGCCATCCTCGCCGCCGCAGCCGCCATGGCGAGCGGTCTCGTCGCAGGGCTCGTGAACGGCGCGCTCGTCACGACGCTGCGGATCACGCCATTCATCGTGACACTCGGCACGATGCGGGCACTCCGGGGCCTCGCGAAGGGTCTCGCAGACGAGCAGAAGATCGACGCGCCCTCCTCGGGCATCGACGCCCTCGTCGCCCCCCTGCCGCCCGGCTACGGCTGGGCACTCTTCCCGCCGGGCGTATGGATCATGCTGGCCACATCGGGGCTCGTGGCAGCGATGCTCGTGTACACGCGAGGCGGGCGTCACATCGTGGCCATCGGGTCGAACGAGGCCACAGCGCGGCTCTGCGGCGTGCGCGTCGAGCGCATGAAATGGCTCGTCTACGGTCTCGCAGGGCTCTTCGCCGGACTCGCAGGCGTGATGGAATTCTCGACACTCACCGTCGGCGACCCGACAGACTCGATAGGCCTCGAGCTCGAGGTGATCGCAGCCGTCGTGATCGGCGGCGGCTCCCTCGCAGGCGGCGAAGGCTCGGTCGCAGGCGCACTCTTCGGCGCACTCCTCATGACCGTGATCCGCACAGGATCGACCTACCTCGGCATCGACAACTGGGTCCAGGACATCGTGACAGGCGGGATCGTCGTCACGGCAGTCGCGCTCGATCGCGCACGGCGCGCGAGTGAAGCGCGACGCTGAGCTCGTGTCTCGAGTCGAAGGCGCTTCGCTGGGGCGTTGCCCCAGGCCCCACCGGGGCTATCCGCCCCTGGACCCGGACCAGCGCAAGCGCTGGACTCGTGGTCGATGAACTGCGCTCCGCGCAGTTCATCGAACGGGCCAGGTCAAGACCGCGAGCGACGCTGCCAGCCAAGACCGCAGCGCGGACGGGTCCGTCGGCAACGCGGTACCACCGGCCTGTGGGAAGAACTGCGCATCGCGCAGTTCTTCCCCAAAGGGTCCAGGGCTGGCGCTGCCAAGAGGGGGCGAACTGCTTGAAGCTCTTTCCCCGCATCGACTGCGCGAAGCGCAGTCGATGCCCAAAGGTCCAGGGCTGGCCCTGGTCCGGGTCCAGGGGTGGACAACCCCTGGTCGGGTCCGGGGTGAAACCCCGGCGCAGCGCTCCTAGCTCGCCTCGCGCAGCCCTGCGAGCAGTGACACCAGCTCGGCGGGCTCGAAGGGCTTTGCGAGGTGGGCGCGGTAGCCTGCGGCGAGTGCGCGTTCTCGGTCTTCGGGCCGCGCGAATGCGGTCACTGCCACTGCGACGATCTCTTTTTCGTGGCCGTCGCGCCGTGCCCGGATTTCCCGGAGGAGCGCGTAGCCGTCCATGCCTGGCATTCCGATGTCGCTCACGATGAGATCGATGGGTCGTGAGGCGGAGACGTCGAGTGCCTCTGCGGCTGACGCGGCTGTGCACACGACGGCCTTGTGTTCCTCCAGCACGCGCTTCACGAGCTCGCGTGAGTCGGCCTCGTCGTCGACCACGAGTACGGCCACGCCCTGCAGGTTTCGCGGATCCTTCGGCGGCGCGCTCTGCGGCAGCTGCGAGGGCGCGCGGCTGCGCTCGCGGGCTTCGCAGGGCAGCTCGACTGTGAAGGTTGCGCCTTTTCCTTGGCCCTTGCTCTCGGCGCGCACCACGCCTCCGTGCAGCTCCACGAGCCGTTTGACGATCGAGAGCCCGAGGCCGAGGCCGCCGTGCCGCCGCGCCATCGAGGAGTCGGCCTGGCGGAATCGTTCGAACAGAAACGGAAGGAACTCGGGCGTGATGCCTTGACCCGTGTCGTGCACGGTGAGCACGGCGCTCTCGCCTGCTTGCGTCAGCGAGACCTCCACGCGCCCGCCCTTGGGCGTGAACTTGATCGCGTTCGAGACCAGGTTCCAGACGACCTGCTGCAGCCGCGCTGGGTCGCCGCGCACCGCGACTCGCGCCGGATCCCGGGGCCCGCGGACTGTGACGCCCTTCGCCTCCGCGGCGGCGCGGCAGGCCTCGATTGCGGCCTCCACCACCGGCGCGAGCTGCGTTGGCTGGAGATCCACGTGGATCTTGCCCGAGACGATGCGGCTCACGTCGAGCAGATCGTTGATGAGCTGCGCTTGCAGGTGCGTGTTGCGGTCGATCACCGCGAGGCCCTTGGCGAGCTGATCCGGCCGGATCCCGGGCCGCTGCACGAGCTGCGTCCAGCCGAGGATCGCGTTCAGGGGCGTGCGCAGCTCGTGGGACAAGGTCGCGAGGAACTCGTCTTTCATGCGGCTCGCTCGCTCGGCCTCGGCCCGCGCTGCGCGCTCGCTCTCCAGCAGGAACAGGCGCTCGATCGCCGCCTTCTTCTCGTCGGTCACGTCGCGGCTGATCCCCACGATTCGCACCGGCTTGCCTTCCGCGTCGTACGTGATGCGCCCGAGCGAGTGGATCCAGCGCTCGCCTTTCTCTGGGTGCAGCACGCGGAACTCCTGCGTGAAATCCGAGATCCTCTGCGCCATGAGGCGATCCATGTCGGCGTCGGATGCTGGCAGATCGGCCGGATGGATCCGGCTGCGCCAGTCGGCGGAGTGAAGCGGGCGGTTTTTCAAGTCGTGCCCGTAGAGCTCGTATTCGGCGTCGGACCATGTGTAGAGGTCGCTCGCGACGTCGTACTCCCACCACCCGGCCTTTGCCCCGTCGAGGGCGATACGCAGCCGATCCGCGCTCTCGGCGAGGGCCGCCGCGGCCTCCCTGCGCTCGGTGACCTCCTCGCAGACCACGTTCACGCCGACGATCACGCCGCCTGCGTCCCGGAGCGGGAAAAGACTCTCCATCCAGACCCGCTTCTTGCCGGGCTTGGCGGGGGTCTCGCCGACGAGCTCCACGTTCAGCAGTGGCTCGCCCGTCTCCAGGACCTTGCGAAACATGGGCTCGGCCAGGTCCGCGAGGTTCGGCAGGATCTCACGTATCGAGCGGCCGATGTGCGCCGCGGGGGGAATCCCGTTGATCTCGGCGAGCCGCCGGTTGATCCGCACCCAGCGGAGATCCCGATCGATCACGCAGAGCCCGATCGGCGCCGCTGCGTATGTCGCTTCGAGCTCGGCGAGCTGCCGGCGCGCGACGGCCTCGCTCTCGCGGAGCGCCTCCTCGGCCCGCCGCGCGGCCTCGAGCGACAACGCTACCTCGCGCTCGCTCGCCTCCAGCGCGGCCGCTCGCTCTGCGATTCGCCGTTCGAGCTCCGCATTGCGACGACGAACCTCTGCTTCGGCGTGAATGCGCGCGTCGAGGTTTCGGGCGAGGCCGGCCTCGCGCCCGCGCCGCGCTCGCTCGTTGAGCACGCTGATGGAAAACCCCATGACCAGGAAGAGCGCGAGGCGCACCTGATCCGCGAACGAATCGATGGACAGACTGCCGAGCGGGCTCAGAAAAAGCAGGATCCCGAGGAGTGCCGAGAGGCTCGTGGCGAAGATGCCCGGCCAGATGCCGCCGTACGCGGCGGCGATGGCCACGGGGAGGAGCAAGGCGAGGAGGGGCGCATTGTCGCCCATCCACGGTTCGAGGGAAAACCGGACGATGACGACGACGAGCATCACCGCAATGGAAAGGCCGTAGGCGTACCACGCCTTCCCCGGCACCACACGAGCGCTCCGGGGGGCCTCGAGCCGCGCGCCGCGGTGCTCGTCGGCTGTTTGCATCAACCCTCGCTCGGAATGGCGGAACCAGAGCACTCCCGTCCCGACAAGGCTAACGAGAGGGCAACAGCTTCGCAACGTGGAGGGCCATCTCCTCTTGCTCGCCCACGCCCGGCCGATCGTCCTCGAAAAGGAGACCGACCAAGCCGAGCGTACGTCGCGGCGCGCTGGCGAAAAAGCCGCCTCACCCCGCCCGATCGGCGAGAACACGCACCTTGAAGCCGAGCTCGCGCGACAGCGCGACCATCTCGTCGAACACGTCCCCGTAGGCCACGGCCACGTGATTCGAGAGGTAATGCGCCATCAGCGTATCGCGGCCGATCCCCATGTCCGCCGCCATGAACGGCCATTCGCGCGTCGTGCCCTCCCACCAGGCGTCGCGCACCTCGGGCGGGAGCTTCACCACCTCGCCTTTCCCGATATCCATCCAGAGCGCGCCTTCTTTGATGTACGTACGCGCCCAGGTCATCGCGCCGGGCAAGCTCTCGCCCGCGAACGAGCCGCCCGGCGTCGGGAAATACATCGCCGGCTGCCGGTAGCTGTGCGCGCCGCGCAGCGTGTCCTTGTCGTGGTTGAACGCGTATGCGCCGCACGATCCCGAGTTCAGGAGCACCCACAAGAAGCGGCCGTCGTGCTCGCCGCCCCAGCGCACGTCGTGGAACATCACGGCCTCGTGCAGGCCTTTTTCTCGCAGGAGCCGCTTCATCAGCTCCATCGGGATGGCGTTGCCCTGATCGGCCTCGGTCGCGCAGGCGATCGTCGTCCCGTTCGATTCGGGGCGACACGCCGAATTGAACAGGCCCTCGGCGAGGTCCGAGGGCGGGCGGAGCGGGATGAGCCCGAGCTGGTATTGCCAGCCGAGGCAATCGGCCTTGTATTCGTTCACGAGGTCGAGCACCACGAGGTAATCGCGGAGCTGCTCGCGCGTCGCGCGCTCGTCGAAATCGGCCGCGCCGTTCTCGCCCCAGTGGAACGTGAGGCCCCGATCCTTCACGAACCGGAGCGCGTCGTCGATGCGCTTGTCGGCGATGCCCCGGCCGCGATCGATGATCCACGCCTGATCGATCTTGTGCTCGGTGAAGCCGTGCTTGTTCAGGAGCCGCGGGCCGAAATACCCGTTGATCATGCCCATCGAGGTGTCGCCGAGCATGAGCAGGAGCACGCGCCGCTTGTGGATCTCCGCGGCCACCTTCCGGGCGATCGCCTCCGCCGCCGGCGCGATCGGGCCGGGCTCGCGGATCGCGTCCTCCGGCCAGGCGAGGCGGCCCGTCTGGCACCACGTGTCGAGCCGCTCCATGAACGCCTTGTCCGCGGACCAGTCCTCCGCGTCCGTCCAGATCCGCGAGAACGGCCGATCGAGGCTCTCCAGACACGCGCCCGTGTTCAGCAGGCCCACGAGGCCGGGCCAGCGGCCCGAGAAATTCGAGGCCAGAAGCAAGGGGTTTTCCTTGCCGACCACGCCGTCCGTCGTGTGTGGCCCGTAAAACCAGTGCACGCACACGCCGATCATCGGATCGTCGACGGGCCCGAGCTTCTCGATCGACTCGTGCGGCTTCGAAAGAAACCCCTCGATCCGGTAGGGCGCGTGGCCGAGCTTCTGGAGCGCTCGTTCGAGCTCGGCCGTCGCCGCCGTGATGCTGGGGACGGCGACCTCGTTCGGCTTGGCCCGCGCGTCGCCGGGCCAGAACAGGGCGATCTTCTTCATCCCCCTGCAATCGACCACGCGCCGGCCGGCGTCAAGCGCGCTCGAAGAGCCTCTCGTGCAGCACCGCCGACGCGGCGCCTACGTCCTTGTCGGCCACGAGCATCGTCAGGCTGATGCTCTTCATCCCGTAGCTCACCATTTCGACGTTCACGCCTGCGTCCGCGACGGCCTGCAAGATCGCCGCGCCGAGGCCCGCCTGCTCCGCGAGCCTGCGGCCCACGACCACCATCAGCGTCTTTCCCGCCTCGACGCGCACGTCGCCGAGCCGCTCGAGGTCTGGCAGGGCGCGCTCCAGCGGCTCGCGGCGGTCCGTCGTGAACGACACGCTCACCTCCGAGGTGGCGATCATGTCGACCACGACCTCGTGCCGCCCGAGCGCCTGGAACGCATCGCCGAGGAAGCCCGCGGCGCCGAACATCCGCGTCGAGCAGATCGTCACGGCGAGCTGCCCTTCCTTGTAGGCGATGCTCGTCGCCGGCAGCTTGCTCGACGGCGCGGCCTCGCGGATGACCGTGCCGGGGTGCTCGGGCCGGTTCGTGTTGAGCACGCGGACCGGGATGTTGTTCTCGATCGCCGGGACGAGCGTCGATGGGTGCAGGACGCGGCTGCCGAAGTAGGCGAGCTCCGCGGCCTCGTCGAAGCGCATCTCGGGGATCGAGCGGGCATTCTTCACGACGCTCGGATCCGCGGTCATGACGCCGTCGGTGTCGCTCCAGATCTCGACCTCCTCGGCGGCGATGGCCGCGCCGACGAGCGTCGCCGTGAGATCACTGCCGTTCCTGCCGACGGTCGTGATGTCGCCGGCCTCGGTTTTTCCGACGAAGCCCGTCACGATGGGCACGACGCCTGCCGGCACGCGCTCGCGCACCGCGCGCTTCATCGCGTCCTCGTAGCCGGGCAGGGGGCGCGCCGAGCCGAACGCCGCGTCCGTGAGAAAACCGAGATCCCAGACGTCGAAGGCCTGGGCGGGCAGGCCCTCTCGCGTGAAGAAATCGGCGATGACCCGCACGGCCATGCGCTCGCCGAAGCTCGCGGCGTAGTCGAGGCTGCGCAAGCTGAGCTCCCGCACGAGCGACAGGCCCCGGTAGAGGGCCGAGATTTCCTCGTAGAAGGGCGCGAGCAGGGCGTCGTCGCAGCCGAGCTCGCGGGCGATCGCGGCTTGCCGCTCGATCACGCGCTCGGGGGCGTAGACGCCGCGGGCGGCCTCGCGCGCGCCCGAGAGCAGCGCGTCGGTCATGCCCTTATGGGCCGAGCTCACGACGAGCGGCGTTCGCGCTGCGCGCCCGCGGACGATCGCGAGCACCTTCTCGATTTGCTTGCGGTTGGCGACGGAGCTGCCGCCGAACTTCATGACGATCATGGCGGCCGGACGGTAGCGCAGTGCGTCGAAACATGCATCGGGTTTTTCCGGGGTTTGGGGCGTAGCCCCAAGCGTCAGGGGGGTTCCCTTGGGCCCCAGCGAACCTGATTCCGCATTTATGACGAATGTCCGAGCACCGCGCGAACCACGAGTCCGGCGAGGGCGCCGCCCACCACGATCCACGTCGCATTGATCTTCGGCTGCATCGCGACGGGCAAGGCGGCGACGAGGATCAGCCATGCGGGGACGTCGACGAGCGCGCCGCGGCCGAGGGCGATCGTGGCGGCGACGAGCAGGCCGAGCGACGCGGCGGCGGCGCCGTCGAGCAGGCCGGCGAGGCGCGGGGCGGCGCGCATTTTCGGCAGGATCGGCGCGCTCGCGCGGACGAGGACGAAGCTCGGGAGGAAAATGGCGAGCGTGGCGACGGCCGCGCCGGCGGGGCCTTCGATCAGGTATCCGATGAACGTCGCCGTGGAGAGCACGGGCCCGGGCGTGAATTGCCCGATCGCGACCGCGTCGAGCAGCTCCGCCTCGGTGAGCCAGCCCCGCTCGGTCACGAGCCCCGTGCGGAGCAGCGCGATCAGCACGTATCCGCTGCCGTAGAGGATGCTCCCGACTTTGAGGAAAAACAGCCCGAGCGGAAGGAGCTTTCCGGCGCCCGCGGCCGTGGAGGCGGCGAAGGGAAGGGCCAGCACGGCGGGCGACACCCCCGCCTTTTTCGTATCGGACGGCGGTTTTTCGGGGGGCTTCTTCGCGCCCGAGGCGATCGCGCCGAGCGCGGCGCCTCCGAAGAGCACGCCGATCTCGTTCACCCCGAGCACGCTCGCCGCGGCCGCGGCGAAGCCGAGGGCCAGGAAAAACCAATCTTTTTTTCGAGGGAGCACGAGCCGCGCCATGGCCGCGAGCACGATCGAGAGCATCGCCGGCTTCAGACCGTAGAGCAGCCCTTCGAGCGCGGGCAGCGTGCGCAGGCGCTCGTAGGCGACCGCGAACCCGGCCGTGATCAGCGCGGCCGGCAGGATGAAGCAGGCCCCGGCGACGACGAGCCCCGGCGTGCCGGCGCGGCGATACCCGAGGTGGATCGCCATTTCGGTGGAGTTCGGCCCCGGGATCAGGTTCGTCGCGGCGAAAAGATCCAAAAACTCCTCGCGCGTCACCCATTTCCGGCGGACGACGACCTCGGCCTCCATGAGCGCGACGTGCGCGGCCGGGCCGCCGAACGAGGTGAATCCGAGGCGCAAAAACAAAAGCGCCACCTCGCGCAGCCGGCCCGGTTCGGCTGCGGCGGGTGGCGCCGGGGGAGGGGTCTCCTCTCCCTTCAGTGCACGACCTCGCCGGCCAGCATGGCGTCGATCTCGCGCTCGGCGACGAGCCAGTCCTCCACGGGGTCCGTCGTGCCAAGCCCGATCGTCTCGGCCCGGTGATACGCGGCGAGCGCGATCAGCCGGCGACGCTCCTCGAGCGACACGGGCCTGCGCTCGGAGGCGGCGGGCGCTTTCGAATCCTCGTCGATCGCGGCCGGCTCTGCGAGCGCGGGCGCGGGCGGCGGCGGCGCGCTCGGCGCGAGGGCGGCGGCGGTCGCGACCTTCGCGCCCTTCTTGCCTCCCTCGCTCTTCTTTTGCGCTGCCTTCTTGCCTTTCGTCTTCATCGATCTCTCCTCGGTGGTTTCGTCCGGGAGAGGGGCTCCTAACGTGGGTGGGGGAGGCGGGCAAAGTTTCGTGGGAGAGGAAAAGTCGCGCCAGCCCGAGCGTGACTTTGCCCGGGCCCCCGAAAGCCGCGCGCCTCGTGCTAGCGTCGCCCGCCATGCGAGCGCGCTTCTCGACCTTCCTGGCCCTCTCCCTCCTCGGCTGTGGTGCGGTCCCGACCTCGGATCCCGCCACGCCTCCCGCGACGTCCTCTGCCGCCGCATCCCCGATCGCGGCCGCGCTCCCGCCGTGGACCGCGCCCTCCACGCCCTCCGCGCCTGCCGGATCCCCGCCTGCCGCGGTGCCCACGCTCCCGGCGGAGGCGCACGCCGAGACGCGGCCGCTCGCGGTCGACCTCGCGTCCTTGCCGCGGATCCAGGGCGTCACCCTTTCCCCGGACGGCCAGCAGATCGCCTATGTCGTGAAAGAGACGCGGCTCGATGCGGAGGCGACGCCCTCGGACAGCGACACCTCCGGCGGCTGGAAGTCCGAGGCGCAGCTCTGGGTGGTGGGGCGCGCGGGCGGCGCCCCCAGGCAGCTCACGCGGGCCCAGAAATCGGTCGGAAACCCGAAATGGCTGCCCGACGGCCGCGCCATTGCGTTCGTTCGCGCGGAGGGCGAGGGCCGCAAGATCCACGTGCTGCCGCTCGACGGCGGCGAGGCCGAGGTGCTCGATGTCGGCGCGCTCGAATTCGAGGACTACGAAATCGCGCCCGACGGCCGCTCCATCGCCTTCACCGCGGCGCCGCCGCTCTCCCAGGCCGAAAAGGAGGCCGCGTGGCGCAGCGGGGGCGTGATCGACGAGGCCACCCGCTTCCGGTCCTCGCAGCTCTGGGTTCTCGAACGAGGCGGCAAGGCTCCGCGCCGCGTCACCCCGGGCAAGGAGAGCGTGCTCGCGTTCCGCTTTTCGCCAGACAGCCGGACGTTCGTCGTGATCACCTCGCCTTCCTCGGATCCCCACGACGCTTCCTTGCGGCACTCCGCGCGGATCCTCCGCGCCGCCGACGGCGGCACGGTCCGCGATCTGACCCGGGAGCCGCGACCGCTCGGGAACGTCGCCTGGTCGCCGGACGGGCGCTACGTGGCCGTGCAAAGCGGCAAGAACACGCTCTCGCTGCTCAATGCGCTCGAGGTGTACGAGGTCGCGAGCGGGCGGTCCTGGGACGTGGCGGACAAGCTCGACGCCGCGATCGGCAGCTTCGCGTGGTCGGGCGACAGCCGGAACCTGACCCTGCTCGTCGCCGAGCGGACCGGCACGAAGCTCGTGCGCGTCCCCGCGGCCGGCGGCAGCGCCACGCAGCTCGGCCGGACGACGCGCTTGCTCGGGCCCCTCGGCACGACCGATCGATCGGGGCGCTTCACGGCGACGATCTCGTCCGGGCCGACCGATCCCCACGCGCCGACGGTGGTCGACCTGCAGACCGGCGCCTTGCAGGTGGTCGCGCCGCAATCGAGCCGCATCGCGGGATGGACCGTGGCCAAGACCGAGGTCGTGAAGTGGAAGAATGCGGACGGCGTCGAGATCGAGGGCCTCCTCACGGTCACGCCGCACGCGGGCGCGGGCCCTGCGCCGCTGCTCGTCGCCCCGCACGGCGGGCCCGACGACGTGAGCCAGGACGGGTTCAATGCCTTCGCGCAGTACATGGCGGCGCGCGGTTATTCCGTCCTGCGCCCGAACTACCGCGGCAGCTTCGGTTATGGCCAGGCGTTTTACGCGGCCAATCGGGGCCGCCTGGGCGAGGTCGAGCTCGCCGACATCGAGAGCGGCGTGGATTCGCTCATCGCGGCCGGACGTGTCGATCCGCAGCGCCTCTATTATGGGGGTTGGTCCTGGGGAGGGTACGTCACCGCGTGGACCATTGGCCACACGCGCCGTTATCGCGCCGCGGTGGTCGGCGCTGGCGTCGTCGACGTGGTGGCGCAGTATGCCGGGTCGGACATCAACCACGGCGCGGCCGCGCAATGGGAGTTCCGGGGCGATCCCTGGAAGCAGCCCGAGGAGTTCGCCGATTCGAATCCGCTGCGCTCGCTGAGCAAGGTCGTCACGCCGACGCTGATCGCGCACGGCGACGAGGATTCGCGTGTGCCGCCGATCAATGGCCTGATCCTCTACCGCGCGCTCACCGACATCGGCTGCGAGGTGCGGCTGCACCGCTATCCCCGCGAGCCCCACGGCTTCCAGGAGCCGGCCCACCAGGTGCACCTCTGGACCACGTGGGCGGCGTGGTACGCGGCGCATTGATGGATTGTTGAGCGGGGGCTCGGTCGGACAAAGTTTGTGCCCCTGGAATGCTTTCGGCATCATCGGTGGCCCTCTGCTGGCCAAGGGGTCCGCTGATGCTTCGTCGCGTCTTCACCTGGTGCTTGCCGCTGATCCTCCTCGTCGTGTGCGTACCGAACGTCGCCCGCGCGGACGTCATCCGCGTCTGCGTCAAGCCGCCGGACGTCGCGCCGAACGTGAACGAATGGGCCTATTCGCCGGGGGCGAAGGCCCTGTGGACCACGAGCCGCGCGAAGTTCACCACGAAGAGCCAGGGGCTCACCGTCTACGTGTTCGACCCCTACGCGCCGCCTGCGAGCACGAGACTCCTGCCGATCCCGCACAACAAGCTGACCTGCCCGGCGCCGCCGCCGCACCCGAAGCCAGCTCCGCCGAAGGACGCGCCCAAGGCCCCGGCCGAGGAGGGGAAGGCAGGAACGTCCGCACCCGCCGAAGGCTCGGAGCCGCCGAAGCCTTCGCCCCAACCGGTGAAGGACGAACAAGGGGAGACCGTGCCGCCCGGCGTGAAGAAGATGCCGGAGCGTCCGCCGGAGAAGCCTCGGCCCGCGCCGCCTCCGCCCGAAGGCGTGCTCTCGAACGAGCCGCTTTTACCTTCGACGTCCACCTTGCCGAAGAAAGACGAGGTGCATCCGCCGAAGTGCGTGGACGAGCATTGCACGCTGGTGGATCGGGGCGGCGCGCTGCCGGAGCGCGTGTTTCGCCCTGGAGCGCCGCTCTCCAGTGTGGCGTCCTGCGAGCAGACGAAGGAGGGGTGCAAGCGGGACGCCGAGGCGAAGAAGAAGACGCGAGCCGGGGCCATCCTGGAGCAGGTCGTGATCGCTGGGGCGATCTTCAACCTGCAAATGAACGAGGACCTCTATCGGCCCGACGGAAAGGAATACGGGATTGTCGGCGGAATGAACGCCGACGGGCCGAACGACCCGAGGCTCCAGGCGGCGGCCGCGGCCGTGATGTTCTCGCCGGTGGCGATGGGGCTCGGCAACCAGTTCATGAAGGCGACGTCGGAGGCCTTGGCACGTGGGGAGAAGGTCGTCATCAAGGACGTGAGTGAGCTGTCGGAAGATGCGGCCAAGTACCTGGCGGAGGAGCATGGAGAGGCGCTGACGAAGGCGCTGTCGGAGGCAGGGGTGATCGCGCCGTTCCGCGTGATGCGGCACTTCACGGCGAAGTATGGTCGGGCGTGGCAAGCGCACCACATCTACGAGGTCAAGAAGATGACGGAGATCGGCCTCGATGCCCTGGATGGGCCGTCGGTGATCCTCTCGGAGGAGGCGCACACGGTGGTGACGAACGAGCTGAGGAAGTACACGCTACACATTCCAGGGAAAAACCGCCAGGCCCTATGGAAGGCATACGAGGAAGCGTACAAGAAGTCGCCTCACTGGTTGAAGACAATCGCGCATTACTTCGAGAAGTAAGCGAATCAGGTGGGTGAAAGTGGTACGATGAAAACCAAGGTACGGGTAAAGTTTGACGGGAATGACGTTCCGAGACGCGAACAGACCGTCTTGGGCCCCGCGGGGTGTGGTCCCGATGTGGCCGAGGTCAGCGATAACAAGTTTCTGAAGCAAGTTTTTGTTTATGTTACGCTCGACATCGACGACCCTCGCCTCCTCACCCTGCAGAAGCTCCTGCTCGCCTACAAGGTCCAATGGTCGGAGGATCGCTGGGACGAGTACACGGACGAGGAGTACGAGGCCGCGCGCTTGATCGTCGTACAGGCGCTTGCGGATAACCACGTCGTCGGAGGTCCCCGCTTCTACACGGAGTACGATCTCTCGAACGCCTGCCCGGCGTGCGGCGCCGGGATGCGGCAGACAGGGGCGTACATGCTCGATGGCGCAGGCCCAACCATGGTGGGTCTCGGACGATTTCGCGCCGTATCCAGCTACAGCGAGATCATCGTCGACCAGCCGCTCGCCGAGACGCTCGCGCGCGCGAACCTCTCCGGGCTCTCCCTCCGGACTGTGTATGGGATCCAGCCAGACGAGGTGCCGGACGAGCTGATCTGGAAGCAGATGTGGGCGGCGCATACCCTGCCCCCATTGTCGCCGCGCTCGACCGGGATCCACTTCGACAGCGCATGCAAGACCTGCAAGCGCGGCAAGATCGACACGACGAGCCCCGAGCGTTTCACCTACCGCGCCCGGGACCTCGAAGGGGCTCAGGACGTGAACCGGATGTGGGAGCACTTCGGGTACGTTCGGTGGAACGGCGACCTGAAGACGGCCGTCGTGTGGCAACCGTACTTCGTCGTCTCCCCCAAGGTCTGGCGCATCTTCAAGGACGCAGGCGTGACCGGATTCAAGTGGCTCCCGATCCGCGTCGTCGACGAGTAAGTCGGCAGTGCGCCCTCCCCATTCACGGCATCGAGCGAGTCATTGCTCTTTCGGCATGACCAACCTGATCGTAAACGTGTACCTGACCCGGGCAGGGCGACCGTCGAGGATGACCGGCGTGTATCGGGACGCTTCGAGCACGCGGAGGACGGCCTGCTCCATGTAAGGCACCGTCTGCAAGACGCGGCACTCCTGGAGACGCCCCTCCTCCGTCATGACGCATTGCACCTTCATGATACCATCCACGCGATTGCACAACGCGAGCGGCGTATAGCGTATCTGGGGACCGGACACATGTCGTGGCCTCGTGATTTTGTCCTTGGGCAAGGACTTGAACGTCGGCGGCGTCGACTCGGTGCCTCGTGGAGAAGCGGGCGGGGGCGCATCAGGCCATCGGATGTCCCACCGGAACTCGTAATCCACCGCGATCGGCTCCCCGTCCTGCTCCGCCGGCTGGAACCGCTGCTTCGCGAGCGCCTGGAGTGCGACGTCGGTCATGTACGGGATCGTCTCCACGACGACGCAGTCCGTCGCCTCTCCCTGTGTCGTCACGATACACCACACGCGGATCCGCCCCTCGGCGCGCACCGCCGCCGCCTCGGGCGTCAGGGTGAGGGAGGGCCCCGTCGCCGGCTCCGGCCGCTTCATGCCCTCCGCGAAGACGGCGACGCCAGGCGGACGCTCCCCGGGGCACCCTTCGCTCCGCGATTCATTCCTGTCCACCGGGAACGTCGTGTACACGGCCGTCTCTGGCCTCGGCGTACACGCCACCAGGCTCCCCACGCAGAGCACCCCGAGCAGCACCCACCGGGCCCCACGCTCAACGTCCGCTTTCCCGAACACCACGACGCACCCCTACACGTGATCCACCCCCACTCTCCAGCCGAAAAGCGACAGACAACCCCGTCCCTCGCCGGCTCCACCGCCATCCCGCTCGAACGACGCCGCCCGCGCGTTCGCGCCGGAGCTCCTCGGAAAATTCTTCGGCGGCGCGGCCCCGGGGCAATTCGTGCGCAAGGGGCTCCGCGCGCAGTGCGAGAAGACGCGCGGCGTGCTCCTGCCCGAGGCCAAAAAGCTCGGCGCGGGCCACGACCTCGCACCGTTCGCCGCGCCGATCGATACGGTCAGCACGGCCGCGCTCGACGCGCTCGACGCGCGCACCAACGCCAAAGGAAATCGGCAGCTCGTCTCGAACGAGACCGACGAATGGAAAGAGGGCATCCATGCCCTGCGGACAACGACCTACGCGGAGCTGCTCGAGATCGCGACGGCGAAGAAGTTGCCGAAGTCGTGGGTCGAATCTTTCTTCCGAAAGCCCGACGCGGCCAGGGGCGAAGACGCCGATACGGGCTCCGCCCCCGAGCCTGGCGACGCCGATCCCTGCGAGGGGATCAGGCTCGTTTCACGGGTTGTGCGACACCGTGAACGGCATCTGCATGATCGTGGCGACGACCTGGCTCGGAGCGCCGGCCGGTGCGAGATCGACCGGCTGCTGGAGCTGGTAGACCGAGCCCTGCGGAGGAAACACCGGGAGGTTGTCGTTGACCAGCGCGGCCGTCTTCGTGTTCTTCAGCACGAGGGGGGGGCCACCGCCCGGCGGCTTCTCGATGGTGAACGTGAAGTCGTGGTAGAGCGTGTTCTTGAACTTGGGCGGCATCGTGCTGATGACCTCGAGCGGGCTCAGCGGGGTCGTGTCGATGTCCCAGTCCTGGCTGAGGGTGACCTTTCCGAGCACGGGGGAGTCCGCCGACACCTCGTGGCCGATGATCTTGAACATGACGCCGCCCAATCCCTCAGCGATGTTCTTCTCGACCCGGACCTTGATCCCGCCCTTGAAGTCCAGGCTGACGATGCCGAGGACATTCACTCGCAGCGGCACGTTGACTGCATACATGGAGCAGGGGATCTCCAGACCGATCGGGGGTAGCAAGCCACCTAGTAACGACATAGTCTCCTCATGGATTGTGGGATGCGAGGCGCGTCGACCCGCACTGCAAAGGCGACCCGCCCCGGGTCTACTTCGCCGTGGCAAAGCCTCGGAAGGCTCCACGACGTTGCGTGTCCCCCTTTCTAGAGATTCCGGGCGCCGAGGACCATGGGACCAAAGTCCTATACGAGAGCGTGCGCCGGCCCCTCATCCGTGGACGGCCGGGGGAGACGGTGTATCCTCCGCGGCCATGGACGATCCCTTTCGCGAGCGAAGGCTCCCTCCGGCCGAGGTGCGCCGCATTCTGCGCCGGGCCCTCACGCTCGCCGAGCAAGACCCCGAGACGCAGGCGGTCGAGACTTCGATGACCGAGGGCGAGCTCGCGCGCCGCGCCGCTGAGCTCGGGATTCCGCAGACGGCCCTTCGGGGCGCCGCGGACGAGCACGCGCCGATGTTGAAGCCCGAGGAGAAGGGGAGCGCTTGGATTGGCGCGCCGCTGCGCACGGTCCTCGAGGAGGAGATCGAGGGGGAGATCTCGACGGACGCCCACGAGGAGGTGGTCGAGGTCATTCGCAGCGTGATGGAGGACGCGGGGCAGGTGCAGATCGTGGGCAAGACCCTGACGTGGACGCCCACCCTGAACCCGCAGCGGCAGACGCGGCAATTCTCGGTCACGGTGCGCGCGCGGAACGGCAAGACCTTCGTTCGCGTGGAGGAGTCGTTCGCCGCCATGGCTGCGGGCCTGTTCTTTGGTCTCGGGATCGGCCTCGGGTTCTCCGGCGCGCTCCCGATCTTCGGGGCGACCTTGCACGCCACGAACAGCGTGTTTGGCGCCGTCCTCGGCGCCGTCGCGTGGTTCGGGTTCGTCTACCTCATCGCGCGCACGATTTTCCCCTGGGTCGCGCGGCGACGGTTCAGGAAACACCGCGAGCTCCGGACGCGCATTCTGACCGCGGTGCGCGCGGTGCCGCGCGTGGAGGCGCCGCGGAAGCGGAAGCGGATTGCGGGAGCGGAGGCGGAAGCGGAAGCGGAAGCGGAAGCGGAGGCGGAGGCGGAAGCGGAGGCGGAAGCGGTCGAAGGACGCGGGGCTCGGGCGCACCGCTGAGCGCCTCGTGGCCTCGTGGCCAGAACGCTACGCTGTCGCGCTTCCGCGACAGTCGAGGTGGCTGCGTGCTGCATGGCCACAGGCTGTGCGCTCGGTGCGGCTCGCAGGCTCGATGGTCCAGCTTCGGCTGTGTGGTACGCGGCGTGCAATCCAGCGCGGCCATGACAACACGCTTCGCCAGCTTCGTCGTCGTCTCGGCCACAATGGCCGCCATCCAGTCGCACGCTTCGACCGCCCGTGCGGCGAGCCCCGACAAGGCGTATCTCCAAGTCGGTCCCGGCGCACCGCTGCAAGGCGCCGGGACGCGCGATGATTCCTGGCGGTTGAAAGTCTCTGGATCGCTCGGTGGAGGCTTCACCCTACGCGCGAGCATGGATGATGGTCACGGGCCTGGGGCCTTCGCGGGGAGCTTTCGCGTGTTGGGTGGCTGGGAGCCGACCCCGGCGTTTTTTTGTGGCTTCTCCTATCGCGGCGTTCGTGGCCGAGGCAATGACGACGGCTTCGGTGCGTCGATCGACACCGACATCGTTACGAGCGTTTTCGAATTCCACCCGACTGCCGGTTTCTGGGCGGATCCATACGTGTCCGTGGATCTTGGTTATGGCTTCTACAGTTCCGACGTGCTGGGTCGCAGCCCCATCGTCACTCGGTTCAATGGGTTCGCGGCCGGCGTCGGCCTGGGCTTCGCGTTTCGCTCGAAGCGCGTTGCTTTCGGACCGCAGCTCAGCTTCGTGACGCTGCCATCGGTCGGGTCCCACTCGGCGCTGCTCGACCTGCGCCTGGATGTGAGGTTTTGACGGCGTCCGATGACACGCGCGAGCGTGAAACCAGCGGGGCCGTCAGAAGCTTGTGTCTCCGCGGCGCGCGGGGGTATGCGACGTGGGCACGGGAAACCTCGCTGTGGCCGTCGCGACGGCATGTCGCGATGCGGGTCGATCGAGGGACACAGCAAATCGCTGGCCAAGCGGGGACGAGCGGAGAAACGAGGGGCGGGCCGCGAGGGGTGATCCAGGATGGAGCGGTGACCGTTCCAAATTGGAGCGGAGCGCTCCAGATCGGAGCTGCATGGGGAGCATGCGAGGGTCGGAGCGGCTCTGGAGGCGCCTGCGCCGGGCGCAAGAGCGGCGGGGAGCGCTCCGAAGGGCGCTTGCGCCGGGCGCAAGAGCGGCGGGGAGCGGTCCGAAGGGCGCTCGTACCGGGCGCAGGAGCGGCGGGGAGCGCTCCGAAGGGCGCTTGCGCCCGGCGCAGGAGCGGTGGGGAACGGTCCGCAGAGCGCTCGTACCGGGCGCGCGAGCCTCGGGGAGCGCTCCGAAGGGCGCTTGCGCCGGGCGCGCGAGCCTCGGGGAGCGGTTCGAGAGGCGCTTGTACCGGGCGCGAGGCCGAAAAGGTCGATGACATAGCGAATGATTGGCGCGAAGCCGGAAGCGGGAGCGGTAGCGGTAGCGGTAGCGGTAGCGGGAGCGGGAGCGGTAGCGGTAGCGGTAGCGGTAGCGGGAGCGGGAGCGGTAATCAGGGGATCCCGCTCGGGGACGGCGATCGTACCGTCGTGCTCGGCCTCTTCAAGGCCAAGCCGTCCTCGCCGTCCTCGCAGCACTGCGTGCTGCTCCGGGCGGCTCCGGGCGGTGCTGCGCAGCCTTGAAGAGGCCTGCGCGCGACGGTGCGGGATGGGGGTCCCGGCGAAAGGGTCGTCGGACGGAGGGTTTCGTCATGCTGAGGATTTACGAGGTCATTTTGGCCATGGCTGGAGACGCGGCAGGTATCGCGGAGCAGATCGAACGAAGGGATTCGGATCTCGCCCGACAACTGCGCAGGGCCATGCATAGCGTGGCTCTCAATACGGCAGAAGGGGCCGGGAACACAGCGGGGCATAAACGGCAGCGCTATCAGTCGGCCCTCGGTTCGGCGCGGGAGGTGCTGGCCTGCGTCCAAGTCGCTCAGGCCATGCGGTACATCGGCACGGTCGACGCGCGGGCGCTCGACCGCATGGACCACGTCATCGCCACCCTCGGCCGCCTCGTCTACCGCCGCGCCTCCTGACCCCCCGGGCGGGCCGTCCCCACCAGGGCGGCCCGCCCGCACGGCCTGGATCTCGGCCCCCATTACGATCCCCCGCTCGCCATTCCCGACGGATCGTGGGTTCTCCGCGGACGAACCAATCCGCCAATTTACCGTTGAGTTCGCCCGCGATTCGTGAGACAAAACAAGCGACGCCAGCCGGCGCTTGCAACACCGACCGGCGTCTGACACGCAAACCCCACAGACCGGAGTTCACGAGCTGTGACAACGCTACTCGACCATTCGCCGCCGGCAAACTTCTCGGCGTCGCACGCCTTGCTCGGCCGCCTCTACCTCGAACACCGCCAATTCCTGCGTCGCCTTCTTCTCGGCCAGGCCGTACCTCCCCGCGACGTCGAGGATCTCCTGCAAGACATCTTCATCACGGTATGGCGTCGCCTCTCGTACCTGGTCACGCCGGAGCAGGCCCGTCCGTGGCTTTGGGTGATCGGACTCAACCATGCCCGCAACTATCGCAATCGCCTACGATACGAGCGCGAGGTCCTCGTCGGTTTCTCGGAGGATTTCCCCGAGCAGGAGGACGGGACGTCGCCGGAGACGTTGCTGCATGCGATCTATGGGATGTTCCGACTCAAGCGGTTCCTGGGGAAGCTCAGCCCGCGCATTCGGGACGCCGTGATTCCGTATCTGGAGGGATGGTCGATCGCGGAGATCGCTGCGTCGCTTGGGATCAAGGCGAAGGCCGTCTACAGTCGCG